>NZ_GL732486.1:0-516 GCF_000187745.1 Streptococcus sp. M334
CTTAGATGGCGACGGCAAACCAGACGTATCAGATGATGATATTGATGGCGACGGTATTCCAAATGACCAAGACCCAGCTCCACGAGTGAAAGATGGATTAACATCAGGAAAAGTAACACCGACAAACCCAGCAGTAGATGGACAACCATATACAAGCAATGAAAAAGTCATCAATCCAAATAAACCAGGAACAACGGTAACACCAACACCAACAAATGGTTTAACAATTGATGGAACAAGCGGCAAAGTTACAGGAACACCAACAGGCTTAACATGGAATGGCGATGACACAGAACAAACAGTCAATATTCCAGTAGTCATCACAAAAGGAAATGAAAAAATCAACGAAACCATTCCAGTAGTGGTCCAACGAGACTTAGATGGCGACGGCACACCAGACGTATCAGATGATGATATTGATGGCGACGGTATTCCAAATGACCAAGACCCAGCTCCACGAGTGAAAGATGGATTAACATCAGGTAAAGTAACACCGACAAACAAAGCAGTAGATGG
>NZ_GL732486.1:1332-57162 GCF_000187745.1 Streptococcus sp. M334
CTCCACGAGTGAAAGATGGATTAACATCAGGTAAAGTAACACCGACAAACAAAGCAGTAGATGGACAACCATATACAAGCAAGGAAAAAGTCATCAATCCAAATAAACCAGGAACAACGGTAACACCAACACCAACAAATGGTTTAACAATTGATGGAACAAGCGGCAAAGTTACAGGAACACCAACAGGCTTAACATGGAATGGCGATGACACAGAACAAACAGTCAATATTCCAGTAGTCATCACAAAAGGAAATGAAAAAATCAACGTAACCATTCCAGTAGTGGTCCAACGAGATGTAACAAAAACACCAACGTTTACAGTAGGTAACCAAGATCCAACAGACGGTCATGTAGATGTAACAGTAAGCGGCGTACCAGATGGCACAAAAGTGACATTACCAGGTGTTAATGGAGAGAAAGTCGTAACAGGTGGAAAAGTAACATTAACAAATGATGAATTACCAGAAACACCTCAGACCGGAAAAGGACGTGCGCAAGAAGACGGCAAACTTCCAAAAGAAGGCACAAGTGACATCACAATTCCAGGTAAAATTTCAAGTTCAAAAGGTGAACCAGAAGTTCAAACAGAAACCCCAGACTACACAAATACAATTCCAGTTACGCCAGTCAAACCTGCTACTAATGATAATGGAGCTAAATCAAATGATTCTCAAAATGTATTGCCAAATACAGGAACAGAATCAAATGCGACTCTTGCATCTCTTGGACTTCTTGGACTATTGAGTGGATTTGGACTTGTAGCTCGCAAGAAAAAAGAAGACTAAAAATTTAGTCAAATGAATATTCATTCTTTTGTATTGTAAAGACAAACTAGATTGTTTCTGGGAATCGTGTTCGTCATAAAATACAAAAAATGTTTAGATAAAGAAAGCGAACAATGCTAGGATTTTGTTAAACGGAATTCTAAGTATTGTTCGCTTTTGTGGTATAATAAGACTATGCAGAAGAAACCAACGTCAGCCTATGTGCACATCCCGTTTTGTACCCAGATTTGTTATTATTGTGACTTTTCAAAGGTCTTCATAAAAAATCAGCCTGTAGATAGTTATTTGGAACATCTGTTAGAAGAGTTTCGTTCTTATGATATTCAAAAGTTGCGAACCCTCTATATCGGTGGTGGGACACCGACAGCTTTATCAGCTCCGCAACTGGAGGTGTTATTGAATGGCTTGACTAAAAACTTGGACTTGTCTGCCTTGGAAGAGTTGACCATTGAAGCTAATCCAGGCGACTTGGATGCGGATAAGATTGCTGTTTTGAAAAACTCGGCTGTCAATCGTGTTTCGCTAGGTGTGCAGACCTTTGATGATAAGATGCTGAAAAAGATTGGGCGCAGTCATTTGGAGAAGGATATTTATGAAAATATCGACCGCCTGAAACTGGCTGGTTTTGACAATATCTCCATCGATTTGATTTATGCACTGCCAGGTCAGACCATGGAGCAAGTTAAGGACAATGTGGCTAAGGCCATTGGACTGGATATTCCCCATATGAGTCTGTATAGTTTGATTTTGGAAAACCACACGGTCTTTATGAACCGTATGCGACGAGGGAAATTGCCTCTGCCTAAGGAGGAACTGGAGGCTGAGATGTTTGAGTACATCATTGCAGAGCTGGAGCGAGCTGGTTTTGAGCATTATGAGATTTCCAATTTCTCCAAGTCTGGTTTTGAAAGTCGTCACAATCTCATGTACTGGGACAATGCTGAATACTATGGTATCGGTGCTGGGGCATCTGGTTATGTTAATGGAGTACGCTATAAAAACCACGGTCCGATTCGCCATTATCTAAGTGCAGTTGAGGAAGGCAATGCTCGGATCACAGAAGAGCACCTGAGTCAAAAAGAGCAAATGGAAGAAGAAATGTTCCTGGGCCTTCGCAAGAAATCAGGAGTCTCCATGGCGCGATTTGAGGAAAAATTTGGACGAACTTTCGATGGACTTTATGGAGAAATTGTCAGAGATTTGGTTCAACAAGGTCTCATGCAAATAGAGGGTGACCGAGTTCGCATGACAAAAAGAGGTCTCTTTTTGGGAGACACTGTAGCAGAACGATTTATTTTGGAGTAGAATGATGGGCTTAACTTATCAAATGAAAATGAAAATTCCTTTTGATATGGCTGATATGAACGGTCATATCAAACTTCCAGATGTGATTTTGCTATCCCTACAAGTTTCAGGGATGCAGTCTATTGAGTTAGGAGTTAGTGATAAGGCAATTTTGGAAAACTATAATCTAGTCTGGATTATCACAGATTATGATATTGAGGTGGTTCGTTTGCCTCGTTTTGCGGAAGAAATCACCATCGAAACGGAAGCTTTGAGCTACAATCGGCTCTTTTGCTACCGTCGCTTTACCATTTATGATGAAGCGGAGCAGGAGCTCATTCACATGATGGCGACCTTTGTTCTCATGAACCGAGACAGTCGAAAAGTCCATGCTGTTGAATCTGAGATTGTGGCTCCTTACCAGTCTGAGTTTGATAAAAAACTTATCCGTGGCCCAAAGTATGAGCCTTTGGAAGAGACAGTCAGCAAGGAGTACCATGTCCGTTTTTACGATTTGGATATGAATGGCCATGTCAATAATAGTAAATACCTGGATTGGATTTTTGAGGTCATGGGAGCGGATTTTTTGACCCACTATATTCCCAAGAAAATCAACCTCAAGTATGTCAAGGAAGTTCGACCAGGTGGGGTGATTACATCGGCTGTTGAACGGACTGGACTGGAAAGCAAGCATGAGATTACAAGCGACGGGGCTACCAATGCCCAAGCTATCATCACTTGGCAAGAAATGAAAAAGGATTAGAGAAAATATGAAATATAAAGGCTATTTAATTGATTTAGACGGAACCATTTATAAGGGGAAAGACAGAATCCCAGCAGGAGAGGCTTTTATCCATGAATTGCAAAAGCGGGACATTCCCTATCTCTTTGTGACCAACAATACAACCCGCACTCCTGAGAGTGTTCAGCAGATGTTGGCTCAGAATTTTAATATCGATACGCCCCTGTCGACTGTCTACACAGCAACTTTGGCGACTATCGATTATATGAATGACTTGGGGCTTGAAAAGACCGTCTATGTCATCGGAGAAGCAGGGCTCAAGGAAGCCATCAAGACGGCTGGATATGTTGAAGACAAGGAAAATCCTGCCTATGTGGTAGTAGGTCTGGACTGGCAAGTTGACTATGAAAAATTTGCCACAGCAACTCTGGCTATCCAAAAAGGTGCTCACTTTATTGGAACCAATCCTGACCTCAACATCCCGACAGAACGAGGGCTTTTACCAGGAGCAGGTTCGCTAGTAACTCTCCTTGAAGTAGCAACACGAGTGAAGCCTGTTTATATCGGAAAACCAAATGCCATCATTATGGACAAGGCAGTTGAGCACTTAGGCTTGGAACGTGAAGAGTTAATCATGGTTGGGGATAATTACTTGACTGATATTCGAGCTGGGATTGATAATGGCATTCCAACGCTCTTGGTAACGACTGGTTTTACCAAGGAAGAAGAAGTAGCTGGCCTGCCAATCGCACCGACTCATGTGGTTTCTAGCCTTGCGGAGTGGAACTTTGATGAAAACTAAACTGACCTTTTGGGGCTCTATGATTTTTCTCCTCTCCCTCTCAATCCTTCTGACCATCTATCTAGCTTGGATTTTTTATCCGCTGGAAGTTCAGTGGCTGAATTTAACGGATCGGGTTTATCTAAAACCAGAAACCATTCAGTACGACTTTCATGTCTTGATGAATTACCTGACCAATCCATTTAGTCAGGTTCTAGAGATGCCTGATTTTCGTTCGTCAGCAGCAGGTCTGCACCACTTTGCAGTGGTGAAGAACCTCTTTCACTTGGTTCAGCTAGTTGCTCTAGTGACACTGCCAAGTTTCTATTTCTTTGTTAAAGGGATTGTGAAAAAGGGCTTCTTGTCTCTATTTAGTAAAGGGCTTTTGGCTCTAGTAGTCTTGCCTTTGTTGATTGGGCTTGGGGGAGTTTTGATTGGTTTTGACCAATTCTTTACTCTGTTCCATCAAATTCTCTTTGTGGGAGATGATACCTGGCTTTTTGATCCAGCCAAGGATCCTGTTATACTGATTTTGCCAGAGACTTTCTTCCTTCATGCCTTCCTCCTCTTTTTTGCCCTCTATGAAAGCTTCTTTGGCTATCTTTATCTAAAAAGTCGTAGGAAGTGAAACGAAAGATGTTTTTAATTTGTATATATAAAATTGTATACGATTTGAAACCATCGTTAAGAGTGAATTAACTAAATCCAGAATATATCAATCGTTCGCAAACAGTCTATTTTTCTTGAAAAAATAGGCTTTTTTTCTAAAAATCCCTAGTCAAGCGCTTTATTTTTTTGTATAATAGAAGTAGCAAAGTATAGATAAGAAGAGAAAAGCATGATTACACTATTTCTATCACCGAGCTGTACATCATGTCGTAAGGCTAAGGCCTGGTTAGAAAAACATAAGGTTCCCTTTGTAGAACACAATATTATGACCAGTCCTTTAACAAGAAAAGAATTGCAACACATCCTTTCCTTGACCGAAAATGGTACTGATGACATCATTTCAACTCGTTCAAAAATTTTTCAAAAATTGAATATTGATGTAGAGAGTATTTCGGTATCGGAATTGCTTCATTTGATTGAGCAGTACCCTAGTCTTTTGCGTCGTCCCATTATTATTGATGCCAAGCGCATGCAAATCGGTTTTAATGAAGATGAGATTCGTGCTTTTCTCCCTCGTAGTTACCGTAAGCAAGAACTAAAAGAAGCAAGAATGAGAGCTGGTATTAGTTAATGAACAAACAGTATAGTTACCCACTAGATTTGTCGTGGAGCACTGAAGAACTTGCTTCAGTGCTTTCTTTTTTTAATGATGTTGAAGCTGCCTATGAAGGCAAGGTAGAGGCTAAAAAGTTACTGGACTCCTATAAGGGATTCAAAGCGGTCGTGCCAAGCAAGAGTGAAGAAAAACGTTTGGGACGAGAATTTGAAACGGTTAGTGGCTATTCGCTTTACCGAGCAGTTCAGACTGCCAAGGAAAAAGGGGAAGGAAAGATTTCTCTTGGAAAGTAAATTTGAATTTGCTAAAGAGCTTGTTAAGAAAGCAGGCCAGTATATCCTTGACCATATGCAGGAAGACTTGCAGGTTGAGATTAAAACCTCTCCGACAGATTTGGTGACCAGACTGGACAAGGAAGTTCAGGAACTTTTGGTTGGTGAAATTCTATCCCGTTATCCTGAGGATAAGATTTGTGCTGAAGAAGGTTGTCTGCGAGCTTCGGTTCAAGAAGGAAAGGTTTGGGTCATTGATCCGATTGATGGTACCAGTAACTTTGTAGCCCAGCAAGAAGATTTTGCTGTTATGATGGCTTATTTTGAAAATGGTCGGGGACAGTTTGGTCTGATTTATGATGTGGTCAAAGGGGATTGTTATCACGGGGGTGGAGCCTTTCCCGTTTGTCTAAATGATAAGCCCCTAGCTCCCTTTAAAGCAAAACCACTTGGAGATTTTCTCATTGCAGGCAATAGTGGCATGCTGGAAACCAACGAATGGGGTCTGGCTGATTTAGCTCGTGCGGTCCTCGGTGTTCGTGTCTATGGGAGTGCGGCCATTAGTTTTGCCAAGATTTTATCAGGGCATTTGTTGACCTACGTCACCTATCTGCAACCATGGGATTATGCTGCGGCTAGTATTTTAGGGGAAAGTCTGGGCTATCGGGTTGTGACCCTATCTGGTCAACCGCTTGATTTTCAAACCAGACAGCCAGTCATGATGGTCCCTCTTGAGATGCAGGAGGAAATTCAGTCCTATATTTATGAAAGGAAAAGAACTTAAATGCAATTTCCAGAAGGATTTGTTGAAAAATATAAAGAGATACTAGGAGATGAGGCAAGAGATTTTCTTGCCTCTTTTGAGGAGGAAGCGGTTTCGGCCTTTCGGGTCAATCCTTTAAAAGAAGCGCCAGTTTCCTTTTCTGATCCCATTCCTCAAACCCCTTGGGGCCACTACGGAAAGGTATCAGGGAAATCGCCTGAGCATGCTACTGGTTTGGTTTATTCGCAAGAACCTGCTGCTCAGATGGTTGCTCAGGTAGCCCAGCCCAGTCCTGGTATGAAGGTCTTGGACTTGGCTGCTGCTCCAGGTGGCAAATCAACTCAACTAGCAGCCTATCTAGCAGGAGAGGGTCTCCTTGTTTCCAATGAAATTTCAAGCAAACGGGCTAAGATTTTAGTAGAAAACATGGAGCGCTTTGGAACGACAAATGTCGTAGTGACCAATGAATCTGCTGACCGCTTGGCCAAGGTTTTTAAGGGCTATTTTGACCTCATTGTCCTTGATGCCCCTTGCTCTGGTGAAGGGATGTTTCGTAAGCAACCAGATGCTATGGATTATTGGAGCCTTGATTATCCGAGTCAATGCGCTAGCTTGCAAAGAGAAATTCTGGAAGATGCAGTAACCATGCTAGCTGAAGGTGGTCGCTTGGTTTATTCAACCTGTACCTGGGCCCCCGAGGAAAACGAAGAGATTATCAAGTGGTTGCTGGAAGAGTATGATTTTGATTTGTTGCCAGTTGAACATATCAATGGAATGGTAGCTGGTATTGACCTGCCAGAAACGGCTCGAATGTACCCTCATCATTTTAAGGGAGAGGGGCAGTTTGTAGCCCATCTACAGTTTAAAGGTGAAAATCCAGCCCCTAAATTTAAGGCTAGCAAGAGCAATCTCAGCCGTGAGCAAGTTGCCTTGTGGCAGGAATTTGCCCAAAAACATCTAAACATCAATCTACCGGGTATCTTGCAGACATTTGGAGACCAGCTTTATCTCTTACCAGAACTTTTACCAGATTTAGGGAAGCTCAAGATTGCTCGCAATGGTCTGCATCTGGGTACCTTTAAGAAGAAACGCTTTGAGCCCAGTTTCGCTCTTGGACTAGCCTTGAAACCAAGTCAGGTCAAGCAGTCGGTTGAAATTGACCAAGAAGGGTTTGTAAAGTATGTTGCTGGCGAAACCGTTCAGCTGGCAGAAAGTCTGCCAAATGGTTGGTACCAAGTTTTGGTTCAAGGCAATGGGTTGGGCTTTGCTAAGGTGACTGGAAATGTTTTGAAAAATTATTTTCCAAAAGGCCTCAGATTCAAGTGAAAATGCTAGTCAAAGTAGCTTGTCTATGTTATAGTGGAAGTATGGATTTTTTTCAAATTGTCTTTCATTTTAAGTCAAAATTGGTGGAAAAGGTAACTAAGCAAATTTCTAGTTAAACCAAGCTAATACTCTTCGAAAATCTCTTCAAACCGCGTCAACGTCGCCTTGCCGTATATATGTGACTGACTTCGTCAGTCTTATCTACAACCTCAAAGCGGTGCTTTGAGCAGCCTGCGGCTGGTTTCCTAGTTTGCTCTTTGATTTTCATTGAGTATAAGAACTTCAGTTAGCTCCCAATTTTCAAAAGAAAAACATAAATAAATAGTTGAAAAAATTCACAGCATTCACCATTATTTTCAAGGAGAAAAACAGTGAAAAAAAGGAAAAAACTCGCTCTATCACTTGCGGCTCTTTTGCTAGCAGGTTCTTTGGCGGGATGTGCTAGCTGGATTGATCGTGGAGAATCCATGACAGCTGTTGGCTCAACGGCTCTCCAGCCCTTGGTCGAAGCAGCAGCAGATGAATTTGGAGCTATGAACGTTGGAAAAACAGTCAACGTTCAAGGTGGAGGATCTGGTACAGGTCTGTCTCAGGTTCAGTCTGGAGCCGTTGATGTAGGAAATTCAGACGTATTTGCCGAGGAAAAAGACGGTATCAACGCATCCGCTCTTGTGGATCACAAGGTTGCAGTAGCAAGCTTGGCGGTAATTGTAAATAAGGAAGTTGACGTTGAAAATCTGACAACAGAACAACTCCGTAGCATCTTCACAGGCCAAGTGACCAACTGGAAAGAAGTCGGTGGGAAAGACCTAGCTATTTCTATTATTAACCGTGCGGCAAGTTCTGGTTCGCGTGCAACCTTTGATAGTGTTATCATGGATGGTCAATCTGCTGTGCAGAGTCAAGAACAGGATTCAAATGGGATGGTCAAAAACATTGTTTCCCAGACACCAGGAGCTATTTCTTACCTAGCCTTTGCCTATGTGGATGACTCGGTTAAACGCATGAAGTTGAATGGCTATGAGCCGATTGCAGAAAATGTTACGACCAATAACTGGCCTTTGTGGTCTTATGAACACATGTATACCCTAGGTCAGCCGAACGAATTGGTGGCAGAGTTTCTCAACTTTGTCCTCTCAGATGAAGCGCAAAGCGGAATCGTTAAGGGGATGGGCTATATTTCTGTTAAGGAAATGAAGGTTGAAAAAGATGCTGTAGGAACGGTGACAGCACTAGAAGGGAGTCAATAATGAATCAAGAAGAATTAGCTAAAAAATTACTTTCTCCCTCAAAGAACTCTCGTCTAGAGAAATTAGGAAAAGGCTTGACCTTTGCCTGTCTGTCTTTGATTGTCATCATTGTGGCCATGATTTTGATTTTCGTAGCCCAAAAAGGCTTGTCGACCTTCTTTGTCAATGGGGTCAACATCTTTGATTTCCTCTTTGGACAAACTTGGAATCCTTCAGGTAAGCAATTTGGTGCCCTTCCTATGATTTTGGGTTCCTTTATTGTCACAATCCTATCAGCCCTTATCGCCACTCCTTTTGCCATTGGTGCGGCAGTCTTTATGACCGAGGTCTCACCAAAAGGTGCTAGAATCTTGCAACCAGCCATTGAATTGCTTGTCGGAATTCCTTCAGTCGTGTATGGATTTATCGGTTTGCAGGTCGTAGTTCCCTTTGTCCGTAGTGTCTTTGGTGGTACTGGTTTTGGGATTTTGTCAGGGATTTTCGTTCTCTTTGTCATGATCTTACCGACGGTAACCTTTATGACAACGGATAGCTTGCGTGCGGTGCCTCGTCACTATCGTGAAGCTAGTTTGGCTATGGGAGCCACTCGTTGGCAGACCATCTGGCGTGTGACCTTGAAGGCAGCGCGTTCAGGGATTTTCACCGCAGTGGTCTTTGGGATGGCGCGTGCCTTTGGAGAGGCTTTGGCCATTCAGATGGTGGTCGGAAACTCAGCCGTAGTCCCAACTTCATTGACAACACCTGCTGCGACCTTGACCTCTGTGTTGACCATGGGTATCGGAAATACTGTTATGGGAACAGTTGATAATAACGTTCTCTGGTCACTGGCCTTAGTCTTGCTCTTGATGAGTTTGGCCTTTAACAGTGTGATTAAATTGATTACGAAAGAAAGAGGAAAGAAAAACTATGCACGCTAAGAAATTAGATAAAATTGCAACAGCTGTCCTCTACTCGATTGCAGGAATTATTGTTGCCATCTTGGCATCCTTGATTCTTTATATCTTGGTTCGTGGTTTGCCCCACATCTCTTGGTCTTTCTTGACTGGCAAATCATCTTCTTACCAAGCAGGTGGAGGGATTGGAATTCAGCTTTATAATTCCTTCTTCCTCTTGGTTATTACCTTGATTATCTCTGTGCCTTTATCTATGGGGGCTGGGATTTTCCTAGCTGAATATGCCAAAAAAGGTCCTGTGACCAATTTTGTCAGAACCTGTATTGAAATCTTGTCTTCACTGCCATCAGTGGTTGTAGGTCTCTTTGGTTACTTGATCTTTGTAGTTCAGTTTGAGTATGGATTTTCAATCATTTCAGGTGCCTTGGCCTTGACAGTCTTTAACCTGCCTCAGATGACTCGAAATGTTGAGGACAGCTTGAAACACGTTCACCATACGCAGCGTGAGGCTGGCCTAGCCCTTGGAATTTCTCGTTGGGAGACAGTGGTCCATGTGGTCATTCCAGAAGCCCTTCCAGGTATTGTGACTGGGGTTGTCTTGGCATCTGGTCGTATCTTTGGTGAGGCGGCTGCTTTGATTTATACAGCAGGACAATCCGCTCCAGCCCTTGACTGGTCTAACTGGAATATTCTCAGTGTAACCAGCCCAATCTCTATTTTCCGTCAAGCAGAAACCTTGGCTGTCCACATCTGGAAAGTTAATAGCGAAGGAACTATCCCTGATGGAACCATCGTATCAGCAGGTTCTGCGGCCGTGCTCCTCATCTTTATCCTCATCTTTAACTTTGGAGCCCGCAAACTCGGAAGTTACCTACATAAGAAATTAACCGCTGCCTAAAGGAGAAGCCATGTCAAAATATAATTGGGATGAAAAGCATATCATCACCTTTCCTGAAGAGAAAGTGGCCCTCTCTACTAAGGATTTACATGTTTACTACGGTAAAAAAGAATCCATCAAGGGCATCGATATGCAATTTGAAAAAATAAAATTACTGCCTTAATTGGCCCATCTGGATCAGGAAAATCAACCTACCTCCGCAGTCTCAATCGAATGAATGATACCATTGATATTGCCAAGGTAACAGGTCAAATCCTCTATCAAGGGATTGATGTCAACCGTCCAGAAATTAACGTTTATGAAATGCGTAAGCACATCGGAATGGTCTTCCAACGACCAAATCCCTTTGCCAAGTCTATCTACCGCAATATCACTTTTGCTCATGAACGTGCAGGGGTTAAGGACAAGCAAGTCTTGGATGAAATTGTGGAAACCTCTCTTCGTCAAGCAGCTCTCTGGGATCAGGTCAAAGACGATTTGCACAAGTCAGCCTTGACCCTATCAGGTGGTCAGCAACAGCGTCTCTGTATCGCTCGTGCTATTTCTGTTAAACCAGATATTCTCTTGATGGATGAACCAGCGTCAGCCTTGGATCCGATTGCGACAGCCCAGCTGGAAGAAACCATGTTGGAATTGAAGAAGGACTTTACCATCATCATCGTAACCCACAGTATGCAGCAGGCTGCGCGTGCTAGTGACTACACAGGATTTTTCTACTTGGGTGACTTGATTGAGTACGATAAGACCTCTAATATTTTCCAAAATGCCAAACTACAGTCAACCAATGACTACGTAACAGGACACTTTGGATAGGAAGGAAACAGTATGACAGAAGCGATTTTACAGGTATCAGACCTGTCCGTTTACTACAATCAAAAAAAGGCCTTGAATAGTGTTTCCCTATCTTTCCAACCTAAGGAAATTACAGCTTTGATTGGTCCATCTGGATCAGGGAAATCAACCCTCCTAAAGGCTATCAACCGTATGGGGGATCTTAATCCAGAGGTGACTACAACTGGTTCAGTAGTTTACAACGGCCACAATATCTACAGCCCACGTACAGATACAGTTGAATTGCGTAAAGAAATCGGTATGGTTTTCCAACAACCAAACCCCTTCCCCATGTCTATCTACGAAAATGTTGTTTACGGGCTTCGTATCAATGGAGTGAAAGACAAGCAGGTTCTGGATGAAGCGGTAGAAAAAGCCTTGCAACGAGCTTCCATCTGGGATGAAGTCAAGGATCGCCT
Source organism: Streptococcus sp. M334 (assembly GCF_000187745.1). GTDB lineage: Bacteria > Bacillota > Bacilli > Lactobacillales > Streptococcaceae > Streptococcus. Next base: position 12,805 of record NZ_GL732486.1, read on the forward strand.
ACATGATTCAGCTATCGGGCTTTCAGGTGGACAACAGCAACGTGTTTGTGTTGCCCGTGTCTTGGCAACTAGTCCTAAAATCATTCTTTTGGATGAACCGACTTCAGCCTTGGACCCTATCTCTGCTGGGAAGATTGAGGAAACCTTGTATGGGCTAAAAAATAAATACACCATGCTCTTGGTTACGCGTTCCATGCAACAAGCCTCTCGTATCTCTGACAAGACAGGATTTTTCCTAGATGGAGATTTGATTGAGTTTAACGATACCAAGAAGATGTTCCTCAACCCACAACACAAGGAAACAGAAGATTATATTTCAGGAAAATTTGGATAAGGAGATAAATGATGTTACGTTCTCAATTTGAGGAAGATTTAGAGAAATTGCACAACCAGTTCTATGCTATGGGACAAGAAGTGCTATCCCAAATCAATCGTACAGTGCGTGCCTTTGTTACGCATGACCGTGATTTGGCCAAGGAAGTCATCGAAGACGATGCAGAAGTAAACGAATACGAAGTGAAATTGGAGAAAAAATCATTTGAAATGATTGCCCTTCAACAACCCGTTTCTCAAGACTTGCGTACAGTTCTAACAGTCTTGAAGGCTGTATCTGACTTGGAACGTATGGGTGATCATGCCGTTTCCATTGCCAAGGCGGCAATTCGTATGAAAGGTGAGCAACGCATCCCAGCTGTTGAAGAAGAAATCAAGAGAATGGGGCGCGATGTCAAGAACTTCGTTGAAGCAGCCCTTGAACTCTATCTCAATGGTTCAGTGGATCAGGCCTATGAAGTAGCAGCCATGGACGAAAAAATCAACCATTACTTTGATAGCATTCGTGACTTGGCTACAGAAGAAATTAAGAAAAATCCAGATGCCATCGTTACAGGCCGTGATTACTTCCAAGTGATTGCCTTCTTGGAACGTATCGGAGACTATGCCAAGAATATCTGTGAATGGGTTGTTTACTTTGAAACAGGTAAGATTGTCGAACTATAAAATAGATTTATTTTGTATAAAAAGGAGCTTGAAATCAACTGATAGCTCCTTTTCTTGAATGAAAAAAATATTTTTGAGATAAAAATTCAAAAAACACTTGACAAGTAACTTGGATAGCGTTATAATTATACAAAATTAACAGAGAGGTTGTTTATTTATGAAATCAAAAAAATGGATATTTGTTTTATGTAGTTTTCTTGCAAGTTTCTTCTTAGTGGCTTGCCAGTCAGGTTCTAATGGTTCTCAGTCAGCTGTTGAGGCCATTAAGCAAAAGGGAAAATTAGTTGTGGCGACCAGTCCTGACTATGCACCTTTTGAATTCCAATCCTTAGTTGACGGAAAAAATCAGGTAGTCGGTGCGGACATTGATATGGCCCAAGCTATCGCTGATGAACTTGGGGTGAAGTTGGAAATCTCAAGCATGAGTTTTGACAATGTCTTGACCAGTCTTCAAACTGGTAAGGCTGACCTAGCAGTTGCGGGAATTAGCGCTACTGACGAGAGAAAAGAAGTCTTTGATTTTTCAATCCCTTACTATGAGAACAAGATTAGTTTCTTGGTTCGTAAGGCTGATGTAGAAAAATATAAGGCTCTAACTAGCCTAGAAAGTGCTAATATTGCAGCCCAAAAAGGAACTGTTCCAGAATCAATGGTCAAGGAACAATTGCCAAAAGCTCAGCTGACTTCCCTAACCAATATGGGTGAAGCAGTCAATGAATTACAGGCTGGAAAAGTAGATGCTGTTCACATGGATGAGCCTGTTGCCCTTAGCTATGCTGCTAAAAATGCGGACCTAGCTGTCGCAACTGTCAGCTTGAAGATGAAAGACGGCGAAGCAAATGCCGTTGCCCTTAGAAAAAATAGTGCTGATTTGAAAGAAGTGGTGGACAAGGTCATCCAAAAACTCAAGGATGACGGCACCTACCAAAAATATCTTGAAAAAGCGGCAACCTTAACAGAAGTGGAAGAATAATACTCAATGAAAATCAAAGAGCAAACTAGGAAGCTAGCCGCAGGTTGCTCAAAGCACTGCTTTGAGGTTGTAGATAAGACTGACGAAGTCAGTTACATATATCTACGGTAAGGCGACGCTGACGTGGTTTGAATTTGATTTTCGAAGAGTATAAGAAAAAAGCAGAGTTGGAAGTCATTCCAATTCTGCTTTTAAATAGTTTAAAACATTTTCCAGATTGTCTAAGGACACCTTGGCAAATTGATAAGGGCAGGCACCCAAGTAAGCCTCTTCAAAGAAGTCCAAGCTCAGTTGGCTATGTTTGAGACTAGCAATTTTAGGATAATGTCTCAGGTCTAGCAATAAACCATCATGTAGGGGAAAATGTGGAAGGGGACAAGGTGTTTTGGTTAAACTTTCCTTGATTTGTTTTTGGTAAATTTCCTGATTGGACAAGCGAGCTAGACGATTTTTCTCAAATAATTGACTGTCAATATAGAGTGACAGGGCCTTTTGCATGATGAGGTTGCTGTCGTAGTCTAGGATATTTTTGTAGGCCACAAAGGCTTCTTTGATAGCATTTGGCAGAATGAGTGCCGTAATCCGCAGGGCTGGAAAGAGGCTTGTTGAGAAGGACTTGATATAAATAACGCGCTCCTCTGTATCCAGATAGTGAAAGGTCTGGCCCTTCTTGGAGTCCAAGTCACCTAGATAGTCGTCCTCTACGATATAAACACCGTACTTGGCAGCTAAGTCAAGAATGGCTCGTTTGTCCTGTTCAGAATAGGAATGGCCTAGGGGATAGTGAAAACGAGGAATAGTGTAGAAAAACTTAATTTTTCCTGTTTTGAAGTGGACTTCCAGTTCCTCCAAGTCAATCCCATCAATGCCTCGTTCAATCGTTTGATAGTCTAGATCTTGAGCAATCAAGAGGCGATTCATCCGATGGTAGGTCGGCTGTTCCACCAAGATTTCCTTAGCCTGGCTAGGAAAGGAAATTTGAGAGAGGATAAACAGGGCTTGTTGGGTCCCAGAAGTCAGTACTAGTTGGTCAGCCTTGCAGTAGAGAGCTTGGTCAAAGAGTAATTTGTGAATGGACCGTCTTAGGTCTTCTAATCCTTCTTGGTTGTCATAGTAGTTGAAGAGGTAGTTTTCCCGTCCAATCAAGGTTTCATTGACACAGAGTCGGAAATCGTCATAGGCGCTGGCATGTTCGTCTGTAACCTCGATTTCTAGGTCTTGGTGTTGCCCTTGTTCTAAGACATAGTAGCCACTCTGGGGCTTGGCATAGAGGTATTGTTCGTGCCGTAATTCCAGCAGGGCGCGTTGAATAGTGTCCTTGCTACAGTGGAAGTCAAGGCTCAGCTGACGGATAGAAGGCAGGCGACTACCCGTCGGAAAGCGTCCAGACTCGATAGCATTTTTCAGATAGGAAACGACCTCTTGGTACTTGCTTTGTTTCTTCATTCCAGACCTCCCTTGATTTTGTTACATTGTACCCTTTTTTTTCCTTCTTGGCAATGTCTAGGGTGTTTCTCTCGTTCACATCTAGGGGCAAATGTGGTATACTTAGGAGTAAGATTTATAGAATAACAGACAAGAAAGAGAATGGATAAGAACGTGCAGGAACCAGTGAAATTATTTCAATACAATACCCTCGGAGCCTTGATGGCAGGCCTTTATGGTGGTACTATGACAGTAGGAGAATTACTAGAGCATGGTGACCTTGGTTTGGGAACCTTGGATTCCATTGATGGGGAATTGATTGTATTGGATGGCAAGGCCTATCAGGCCAAAGGCTCAGGAGAGCAACCGGAAATTGTAGAAGTGTCTCCAGATGCCCTTATTCCTTATGCAGCAGTAGTACCGCACCAGGCAGAGGTTATTTTTCGCCAGCGCTTTGAGATGACGGACAAGGAATTGGAAGAGCGAATTGAGTCTTATTATGATGGAGAAAATCTTTTCCGCTCTATCAAGATTCGGGGGGAATTTTCACATATGCATGTGCGCATGATTCCCAAGTCGACACCAGATACCAAGTTTGCTGATGTCGCAACCCATCAACCGGAATATAGTCGTGACAATGTGGCGGGAACCATCGTTGGTTTCTGGACGCCTGAGATTTTCCATGGGGTCAGTGTGGCAGGCTATCATCTGCACTTCATTTCAGATGATTTGACCTTCGGTGGTCATGTCATGGACTTTGTCATCAAGGAAGGGATTATCGAGGTAGGCGCTGTTGACCAGTTGGACCAACGTTTTCCAGTCCAAGACCGCCAATACTTGTTTGCTAAGTTCAATGTTGACGAGATGAAAAAAGACATTGAAAAGGCGGAATAGGAGAAGAAAATGACTATTCATATTATCATTGCCATGGTGCTGTTGCTGGCTTTCTTGATAGGAAGTATTTGGTATGCCAAAAAGAAATACCAGATTAATCTAGCTGTCTTGGGCTTGGGGGCTGTTGCCTTCTTTGTCTCTTCACAGATTTTGGAAAAACTGGTGCATATCTTGGTTTTGCATCCTCAAAAAGACGGCAGTATTGCCCTCTTGCAAGACTATCCGCTTTTCTATATCCTCTATGGCCTAGCCATGGCAGCATTTTTTGAGGAAACAGCTCGTCTTGTTTTCTTCAAATGGTTGGAGAAAAAGAGAAGTTTGGAAAAGGCAGATGCCTTGGCTTATGGGTTAGGTCATGGTGGCTTGGAGTTGATTTTCCTAGGTCTTACTAGTTTGCTTAATCTCTACTTCGTTCTCTCAGCAGTTCAAACGCAGGATCCACAGGTCATGCAATTACTGTCTGAAAATATGTTGAAAACTATCCAGTCGCTATCAGTCTGGCAGATTTATTTGCTTGGTTTTGAGAGAATCTTGGCCCTAGGTTTCCAATTACTCTTGACTGTTTGGGTTTACCAAGCTGTTCGCCAGAAGAAATGGATTTATCTCCTAGCAGCCTATGGCCTACATGCCTTTTTTGACCTAGTACCATCTCTAGCTCAAGTAGGATGGATTACAAGTCCAGTCTTGGTTGAAGTTGTCCTAGCACTTGAGCTCATTCTGGTCGCCTATGGAACCAAGGCAATCTTTTGTAAAAAATCATAAGAAAAAGGGGGTAACCTCTTTTTTGTTTAAAATAAGTCCAAGATTTTTTTAGGGTCGTCAAATGTCTCTAAAAATGGTATAATGGAATGAATTTTGTAAAAGGAAGAGTGACATGTCTGTAAGAGAAAAAATGCTTGAAATCTTAGAAGGAATTGATATCCGTTTTAAAGAACCCTTGCATAGCTATAGTTATACAAAAGTAGGTGGAGAGGCCGATTATTTGGTCTTTCCACGAAATCGTTTTGAGTTGGCTCGCGTTGTCAAATTTGCCAATCAAGAAAATATTCCTTGGATGGTTCTTGGAAATGCCAGCAACATTATCGTTCGTGACGGTGGGATTCGTGGATTTGTCATCTTGTGTGACAAGCTCAATAACGTTTCTGTTGATGGCTATACCATCGAAGCAGAAGCTGGTGCCAACTTGATTGAAACAACTCGCATTGCGCTTCGTCATAGTTTGACTGGCTTTGAGTTTGCTTGTGGCATTCCAGGAAGCGTTGGTGGTGCTGTCTTTATGAATGCGGGTGCCTATGGTGGCGAGATTGCCCACATCTTGCAGTCTTGTAAGGTCTTGACCAAGGATGGAGAAATCGAGACCCTGTCTGCCCAGGGCTTGGCTTTCGGTTACCGCCATTCAGCCATTCAGGAGTCTGGTGCAGTTGTCTTGTCAGCTAAATTTGCCCTTGCTCCAGGAAGCCATCAGGTTATCAAGCAAGAAATGGACCGTTTGACGCACCTACGTGAACTCAAGCAACCTTTAGAATATCCATCTTGTGGTTCGGTCTTTAAGCGTCCAGTAGGTCATTTTGCAGGTCAATTAATTTCAGAAGCTGGCTTAAAAGGCTATCGTATCGGTGGTGTTGAAGTGTCTGAAAAACACGCAGGTTTTATGATTAATGTTGCTGACGGAACGGCTAAAGACTACGAGGACTTGATTGAGTCTGTGATCGAAAAAGTAAAGGAACACTCTGGCGTTACTCTTGAGAGAGAGGTCCGTATTTTAGGTGAAAGCAAGTAGGAAGCTGTATTTGAAAAGCTGCTGCTATGTCATGGAAAGGGGGTGAAAGCCTATCGTTAGTGCAGAAGAATGTAGGCAGTTCAATCTCCTACACGAGGTAGTAGCGGCCTGACAGAGCCCTGATCTGTTAATCTATGAAAAAGAAGGAATAAATGACAATTGAAAAAACCAATTATTGAATTCAAAAACGTCTCTAAAGTTTTTGAAGACAGCAACACCAAGGTTCTCAAAAATATCAACTTTGAGTTGGAAGAAGGGAAGTTCTATACTCTTCTAGGCGCATCTGGTTCAGGGAAATCAACTATCCTTAACATCATTGCAGGTTTACTGGATGCGACGACAGGAGATATTTTGCTGGACGGTGTTCGTATCAACGACATCCCAACCAACAAGCGAGACGTCCATACGGTCTTCCAATCCTATGCCTTGTTTCCACACATGAATGTGTTTGAAAATGTTGCCTTTCCACTTCGCTTGCGTAAGATTGACAAGAAAGAAATCGAAAAACGTGTAGCGGAAGTTCTCAAGATGGTTCAGTTGGAAGGTTATGAAAAACGTTCCATTCGTAAACTCTCTGGAGGACAACGTCAGCGTGTGGCTATTGCCCGTGCCATCATCAATCAACCCCGTGTGGTCTTGTTGGATGAGCCTTTGTCAGCGTTGGACTTGAAATTGCGAACAGACATGCAGTACGAACTGCGTGAACTGCAACAACGATTGGGCATTACCTTTGTCTTTGTTACCCACGATCAGGAAGAAGCACTTGCCATGAGTGACTGGATTTTCGTTATGAATGATGGCGAGATTGTCCAGTCTGGAACGCCTGTAGACATCTACGACGAGCCGATTAATCACTTTGTTGCCACCTTTATCGGTGAGTCAAATATCTTGCCAGGAACCATGATTGAGGACTACTTGGTTGAGTTTAACGGCAAACGCTTCGAAGCGGTCGATGGGGGGATGAAGCCAAATGAGCCTGTCGAGGTTGTGATTCGTCCAGAGGACTTGCGTATTACCCTTCCTGAAGAAGGCAAGCTCCAAGTTAAGGTCGATACCCAGCTCTTCCGTGGGGTTCACTATGAAATTATCGCCTATGACGAACTTGGAAATGAATGGATGATCCACTCAACCCGTAAGGCCATCGTTGGTGAGGAAATCGGTCTGGACTTTGAACCAGAAGACATCCACATCATGCGTCTCAACGAAACCGAAGAAGAGTTCGATGCTCGTATCGAGGAGTACGTGGAAATCGAAGAGCAAGAAGCAGGTCTAATCAATGCAATCGAGGAGGAAAGAGATGAAGAAAACAAGCTCTAAACTCTTTGTAGTGCCCTACATGCTCTGGATTGCCCTCTTTGTCCTAGCACCCTTGGTCTTGATTTTCGGTCAATCCTTTTTCAATATCGAAGGCCAGTTTAGTTTAGAAAATTATAAATCTTACTTTGCGTCACAAAACTTGACCTACCTAAAAATGAGTTTCAACTCAGTGCTTTATGCAGGGATTGTGACCTTTGTGACTCTGCTTATCAGCTATCCAACAGCCCTCTTTTTGACTCGTCTCAAGCACCGTCAACTCTGGCTCATGCTGATTATTTTGCCAACTTGGATTAATTTGCTCCTTAAAGCCTATGCCTTTATCGGGATTTTTGGTCAGAATGGCTCTATTAACCAATTCCTTGAATTTATCGGAATCGGTTCGCAACAGTTGCTCTTTACCGATTTCTCCTTTATCTTTGTCGCAAGCTACATCGAGCTTCCCTTTATGATTTTGCCCATTTTCAATGTCTTGGACGATATGGATAACAATCTCATCAATGCCAGCTATGACCTCGGTGCGACCAAGTGGGAGACATTCCGACATGTCATCTTCCCTCTGTCTATGAATGGTGTGCGAAGTGGAGTTCAGTCGGTCTTTATCCCCAGCTTGAGTCTCTTCATGCTGACCCGTTTGATTGGTGGGAACCGCGTTATCACCTTGGGGACAGCCATTGAGCAGAATTTCCTAACCAATGACAACTACGGTATGGGTTCAACCATCGGTGTTATTCTCATCCTGACCATGTTCATCACCATGTGGGTGACCAAGGAAAGGAGAGAACGATGAAAAAATTTGCCAATCTTTATCTGGGACTGGTCTTTCTTGTCCTCTATCTGCCTATCTTTTACCTGATTGGTTATGCCTTTAATGCAGGCAACGACATGAACAGCTTTACAGGTTTTAGCTTGAACCATTTTAAAACCATGTTTGGCGATGGTCGTCTCATGTTGATTGTGACTCAGACCTTTTTCTTGGCCTTTTTATCAGCCTTGATAGCGACTATTATCGGGACTTTTGGAGCTATCTATATCTATCAGTCTCGTAAGAAATACCAAGAAGCCTTTCTATCTCTCAATAATATCCTCATGGTTGCGCCTGATGTTATGATTGGTGCCAGCTTCTTGATTCTTTTTACCCAACTCAAGTTTTCACTTGGCTTTTTGACCGTTCTATCTAGTCACGTGGCCTTCTCCATTCCTATCGTGCTCTTGATGGTCTTGCCACGTCTTAAGGAAATGAACGGAGATATGATTCATGCGGCCTATGACTTGGGAGCCAGTCAATTTCAGATGTTCAAGGAAATCATGCTTCCTTACCTGACTCCGTCTATCATTGCGGGTTATTTCATGGCCTTCACCTATTCGCTAGATGACTTTGCCGTGACCTTCTTTGTAACGGGAAATGGCTTTTCAACCCTGTCAGTCGAGATTTACTCTCGTGCTCGTAAGGGGATTTCTCTAGAAATCAATGCTCTGTCTGCCCTAGTCTTTCTCTTTAGTATTATTCTGGTTGTTGGTTATTACTTTATCTCACGTGAGAAGGAGGAGCAAGCATGAAAAAACTCTATTCATTTTTAGCAGGAATTGTAGCCATTATCCTGGTCTTGTGGGGAATTGCGACGCATTTAGATAGTAAAATCAATAGCCGAGATAGTCAAAAACTGGTTATCTACAACTGGGGAGACTATATCGATCCTGAACTCTTGACTCAGTTCACAGAAGAAACTGGAATCCAAGTACAGTATGAGACCTTTGACTCCAACGAAGCCATGTACACTAAGATCAAGCAGGGTGGAACGACTTATGATATTGCTATCCCTAGTGAATACATGATTAACAAGATGAAGGACGAAGACCTCTTGGTACCGCTTGATTATTCAAAACTTGAAGGTCTTGAAAATATCGGACTAGAGTTTCTCAACCAGTCCTTTGACAAAGGAAATAAATTCTCCATTCCTTACTTCTGGGGAACCCTGGGAATTGTCTACAATGAAACCATGGTAGATGAAGCGCCTGAGCATTGGGACGACCTTTGGAAGCCAGAGTATAAAAACTCTATCATGCTCTTTGATGGGGCGCGTGAGGTACTGGGACTCGGACTCAATTCCCTCGGCTACAGCCTCAACTCCAAGGATACCCAGCAGTTAGAAGAAACAGTGGATAAGCTTTACAAGCTCACTCCAAATATCAAGGCTATCGTTGCAGACGAGATGAAGGGCTACATGATTCAGAACAACGCTGCAATCGGCGTGACCTTCTCTGGTGAAGCCAGCCAAATGCTAGAAAAAAATGAAAATCTACGCTATGTGGTTCCGACCGAGGCCAGCAACCTTTGGTTTGACAATATGGTCATTCCCAAAACAGTCAAAAACCAAGATGCGGCCTATGCCTTTATCAACTTTATGTTGAAACCTGAAAATGCTCTAAAAAACGCAGAGTATGTCGGCTATTCAACTCCAAACCTACCAGCTAAGGAATTGCTCCCAGAGGAGAAAAAAGAAGACAAGGCCTTCTATCCTGATGCTGAAACCATGAAACACCTAGAAGTTTATGAGAAATTTGACCATAAATGGACAGGAAAATATAGCGACCTCTTCCTACAGTTTAAAATGTATCGGAAGTAGCAGTTAGCGGTCACGAAACGAATCAGTCAAGCTGGTTCGTTTTTTAGAAAAAATAGAAATCATGGTATAATAGTTTTAGGTTGAGAGTTATTAGAATTGTTTATAGCATCTCTGAAAATTTAATTCCAAAGGAGTTCAAAATGAGTCAGACTACGCAAATGCATATATATATATATATATATAACCTGATAAAAAAATGTAAAAAATATAGATTGAAACCTACTGAAAATCCAGTAGGCTTTTTGCGTTTCTTGGAGGTATCTAATGGCTAAAAAGTTATTAAATATTACCGAGATTGAGGATAGAACCAAGGTTTTAGTAGAGAATCTTAATAAATCGACATTTATCATTGAATTTGTTTCATTGTTTGACATTACTAAAACGACCATAACAAGAGCAAGTAAAGTAGCATCTGATGATTTTATAATAAAAAACAAATTGTATTTTCGTAAAGTTGAAAATCAGCCATTACTTACTCTGACTGAGATTGATAAAGAGTTGGAGGATCAGGTTCGTAAATCTCGATTTATTATTACAACAGATTTTCAAGAATTATATGCAAAGGATACACAGACAGGGCTAACTCTAGCAATTTCTTTTAATGATTTACCAGCCCATTGTGATTTCTTCTTACCTTGGAATGGTATTGAAAAGATTGATTATGATAAGGAAAATCCTGCTGATGTAAAAGCGGCAGAGCGTTTCACCAAACTTTATGATGAACTAATTTCTATCAATCCTGAACTAGCAATCACTGAAACTGATGGTAAATCATTTAATCTATTTTTGATTCGTGTTCTTTTTCTACTATTTGCAGAAGATACAAATATTATCTCCAAGGGAGCTTTCACAAATGTTATTAAGATGAGGACATCCGAAGATGGTTCTGACTTGAATGAGTGTGTTAGAAAACTATTTACTGTTTTAGATATGCCTGAATGTAGTCGTCAGAATTTGGAGTCATGGTTATCAGATTTTCCTTATGTAAATGGTAAGCTTTTTTCAGAGCCACATCATGACCTTATTTTCAATAAAAGAACTCGTCAATTACTCATTGAAGCAGGAGAATTGCTAAACTGGAATGAAATCAATCCAGATATTTTGGGATCAATGATTCAAACCGTGGCAAATGCAGAAGCAAGATCAACATCGGGTATGCACTATACTAGCGTGCCTAATATTATGAAGGTCATCAAACCACTATTTTTAGATAATCTACGAGCAACATTTACGGAATTAGAAGAACGAGCTGATTACTATATAGGAGGTGGTGACTTTAGTGAGGAACATCGTCGCAAGGAATTACGACAAATCTTACCTAAGTTAGAAGAGTTGCTCACTCGTATGGCCTCTATCAAGTTTTTAGATCCTGCTTGTGGTTCTGGAAATTTCCTCATCATTACCTATAAAGAACTTCGTCGTTTAGAAATTAATATCTTAGTCAAACAGCGTGAAATTCGTGACTCCTTGAATGAAAAAGCTGTTTATCAAGGAGAATTGATTGCTGATGCATCTAAGATTTCTCTATCCCAGTTTTCAGGAATTGAATTGGATGATTTCGCTCATGAAGTAGCAAGGCTATCCTTGTATATAGCAGAACACCAGATGAATGTGGAAATGGAAGAAGCTCTTGCTGATGTCCATCCAAGACTATTACCTTTAAGAGAAGCTGGAAATATCGTCTGTGGGAATGCTCTAAGAATTGACTGGGAAACTGTGTTGAATGCTAAGGAAGATGACGAAGTTTATATATTTGGGAATCCGCCGTATATAGGGGCTGGGGGAAGAAATCCTCAAACGAAGGTTCAAAAAGAAGATTTAAAGAATGCTATTTTCCCAATTAGTGCTAAAAAAATTGATTATATTTTAGGATGGTTTGTTAAAGGAAGTAGATTCATATTAGGAAGAAATAATTTGACTAATTTAGCCTTTGTGTCTACAAATTCTATTTTTCAAGGTGAACAAGCCTCATTTTTCTTGAATAATATTTTAAATAGTCTTGAAATTAGTTTTGCTTACCCATCGTTTTCTTGGTCAAATAGTGCTAAAAATAAAGCTGGAGTTACTGTTGCAATTGTTGGTATTTCAAGAATAAATAATGAAAAGAAAAAATTATTTAAACTTGATGAAGTAAAGGCAGTAGATAATATAAATGTCTATTTAAAAGAAGGGCCAAATTTTATAGTAAACAAAAGAAGAGAGCCATTAAGTCGTTTACCAAAGAATATAACAAAAGGAAGTGCTGAATTTGGTGAAGATAATCTTATTTTGACTATTGAAGAAAAGAATAAGTTTGTTTCTAAATATCCAGAATCGGAGAAATTATTTAAAAAACTAATTAATGCTACTGATATCATGAATGGAACGTATTCATTTGCTATTTGGATTAATGATGAAGAAGTAGATTTTGCTATAAAAATACCTGAAATAAAGAGTCGTATTGAAAAAGTGAAATATTTTCGTGAGAATACAAAAGGTAAGAGTTCAAATTCAGTAGCTAATAAACCGTGGCGTTTTGGTCAAGATAAATATCGTGAAGAAGATGCAATTGTTATGCCTGTAGTATCTTCTGAAAGTAGAGATTATATACCAGTCGCTTACATGGAGAAAGGTACAATTGCCACTTATGCTGTAAGCATTGTTTACAATGCTCCAATCTGGCTTATAGGGATAATTGGGTCGCGTATGCATAATATCTGGTTACGTGAAGTAGGTGGTAAATTAGAGACACGTTTGCGTTATTCAGCTGGACTGGTCTATAATACATTCCCAATTCCAGAACTTTCGGATACTCGGAAAAATATGCTTGAAGAAGCTGTTTTTGAAATGTTAGATGTTCGAGAAGAAGAAGGTGGGACCTTGGCTGAATTGTACGGTGGAGCCAATAAACCGATGAACGAACGTCTTCGTCAAGCACATGAAAAAATTGATGGTATCGTAGAACGTGCCTACCAGCAAAAGCCTTTTGAATCAGATGAAGAAAGGCTCAGTGTCTTATTGAACCTGTATAAAGAAATGACAGAAAAGGAAGCGAAATGACCTCAAATATATTTGAAATTAATTATAATGGTACAGGTGCTAGTCAATCAAATAATGCACTTGGAATGCGTGAAATGCAGGAGCGGGTATATGCTAAGAGATCTTCTCAACACTTACTGATTAAGGCGCCTCCTGCCTCTGGTAAGTCGAGAGCTCTGATGTTTATTGCTCTTGATAAACTACATGCTCAAGGTCTGAAAAAAGCTATCATAGCTGTTCCAGAAAGATCTATCGGAAAATCGTTTCGTTCAACAAAATTGACAGATTATGGTTTTTACTGGGATTGGGAAGTTCTTTCCAAAAATAATTTGACTGAACAAGGAACCAGTAAAAGTAAGGTAAAACAGTTTGTAGACTTTATGCATTCAGAGTCACCTGATGATAGAGTTTTAATCTGTACGCATGCCACCTTGCGTTTTGCCTTTGAACAGCTGGCTGATAGTGATTTTAACAATGTTCTTTTAGCTATCGATGAATTTCATCATGTATCTCAAGATGATAATTCAGTTTTAGGGAATGCCTTGAGAAACATATTAGCCAATTCAACAGCTCATGTAGTGGCTATGACAGGGTCTTATTTCCGTGGAGATTCTGTCCCTATTTTGGCACCTGAAGATGAGCAAAAATTTGATAAGGTATCCTATACTTATTATGAACAGTTGGAGGGATACCAATATCTGAAAAGTTTTGCCATGGGTTATAACTTTTATCGTGGTCGTTACACGGATGTTTTGCACGAAGTATTGGACACAAGCAAGAAAACCATCATTCATATTCCCAATGTAAACTCGGGTGAGTCAACTAAGGATAAGTATGATGAAGTTGACCGAATTTTAGACGAACTGGGGCAAGCTGTTCCAGATCCTAAGACTGGATTATGGTTAGTTACTGAGGAAACAGGTCGTGTATTGAAGGTTGCTGACCTTGTTACAGAAGAAGGGCGTGAAAAAGTACAGGATTATCTAAACAAGATGACCAGTTTAGATGATCTCGATATCATTATCGCACTTGGTATGGCTAAAGAAGGTTTTGACTGGCCTTATGCTGAGTATGCTTTAACGATTGGCTATCGTCAGTCGCTAACAGAAATTGTTCAGATTATAGGTCGAGTAACACGAGATAGTTCCAATAAATCGCATGCTCAATTTACCAATCTTATTTCCCAACCAGATGCTCAAGATGATGAAGTTTTCTTTGCTGTGAATAATGTTATGAAGGCTATTACAGCTAGTCTATTGATGGAGTCTGTTTTAGCACCAAATTTCAAGTTCAAACGCAAAGACCGAGATGACCAGAAATCTTCTGGTGCCGAAATGTTTGTGAAAGGCTTAAAAGAGCCGACTACTCAAAGAACAAAAGATATCATAGAAAATGACATGAATGACTTACGTGCTAGTATCTTACAAGAATCGCGTATCCAAACTGCGATTGCTTCAGGAACGGATGCAGAAGTCATTAATAAGCAGATGATTCCAGCCATCATTAAACAAATCTATCCTGACTTAAGTGGGGCTGAAGTTGAAGAAGTTCGTCAACAGTTTATTAGTCAATCGGTCGTTCAATCAGCTGAACGGAAAGAGGGAGTAGGGCAAACAGATTTCCTAAAAATGGCAGATAAATTTGTGAATATTGATGAGTTGTCTATTGATTTGATTGATCAGATCAATCCTTTCCAGAGAGCTTACGAAGTTATATCACGTGAAATTGATGCTCCGACTTTGCGTCTAATACAAGATTATATGGATGGTCAGAAGATGGAGTTTTCGGAAGAAGAACTGTTAATTCTTTATCCTCAAATTAAGCAGTTTTTAAATGAAAATGGTCGTCATCCAGATAAATTAAGTAACGATACGTACGAACAGAGACTGGCTTATGCTTTGTTACAATTGTCTCAGATGAAGTTGAAGATGGAGAATGGTAATGATTGATTTCAAAAATTTAACTGACATTTTTAATGATTCTGATTTTGAACATTTAATAGCTCCTTTAAAACCTAAGAAAAAAATAGTTACAGATCATGAAGTAGAGAAATTTTTAGAAATTATAGACTGGGTGAGAGTAAATAATGGACAAGAGCCACAAAAGTCTAGAAATATTAAAGAACGCAGTTTATTTTCTCGATTAAATGGTATTAGAAAATCTCCTGATAGCATCCGAAAGTTAGAACCTTATGATGAATTTGGGCTACTAAAAATAGATATTGTTGAGTCCGAGACTCCTATTTCAAGTCCTGCTAGTTTAACAGATATTTTATCAGATGAATTGTTTGAGTCAGTAAATAGTGCTGAAAAATCGTTATTTGATATCTCACGTTATAAACGAACGATTCAAGCGCGTGATAAAACACGAACACGCAAACGAATGGGCAATTTTGAAGATTATCAAGGATTATTTACTCGTGTTCATGATGAAATTAGTGAAGGTCGTCGTCAAGTCAGAAAGTCTGATGTGATAAAAGAAAAAGAAATTAAACCAGGTATGTTCTATGTGGATAATGGAGTAATGGTTTATGTTGTTTCTAAAGGAGAAGACTTCACTGACAAGAATGGCTATACTAATGCTGAACTTCATCTCGTGTATGAAAATGGTACAGAAAACAAGAAGGCCTTACTCCGTTCTTTTGTATCTAATCTGCACGATAGAACGCGACATGGACGAATGGTAACCGAATTGATAGAAGATGTGATGACTGGTATTAGTCCAAGCGAACGTATTACAACTGGATATATCTATGTAGTGAAATCCTTGAGTAGCAATCCTCAAATTGCCAATATCAGTAATCTCTATAAAATCGGTTTTACAGAGGATCAAATTTCAAAACGGTTAGCAAATGCAGAAAGAGAAGGAACCTATCTTTATGCTCCTGTCCGTTTAGTAGCTAGTTTTGAGGTTCAGAATTTCAGCGCTCGAAAATTAGAAACGACTCTTCATCATTATTTTGCAGACAAGCAGTTAGATGTGGAATTAATATCACCAAATGGAGAGAGCTTTGTCCCTAAAGAATGGTTTCTAGTATCGCTAGATGAGATCCAAAAAGTGATTGAAAAAATTGGCTTTGAAATTAGATTTAGATAAAGAAAGACACTATTTAGAAGACTATTTAATATTTAGAGAACACAAAATATTTTAGACTGATTAAACTAAAAGGAATAATAGAAAAATGAAAGAGTTGAAATTCTTGAAATATGCTACAATCGTATTTATGCTTTTTATCTTATTTTGGGTAAACTTTGTGGGATATATTTTAGGAACTCAAGGAAGCAAGGAAGAGATTAAAACAGTACAAACAGAAAGCTTAGATCTGCAAGAAAGCAAGTTAAAAGCAAAAGAAGAAGATGCAGAAATTTTAGGCAAGTTTTGGAATGATAAAGGACATTTTATTGTAGTGTATAACGGACTCACAAAAGTCCCAGAAATCCTTGAGGTTGGTTATTCTGAGTGGCAATATATGAGAATAGGGAAAAGTATTAGAAATAAATTAAATATTACTACTTACATTTCAAAACTAGTAGGTGAATTTTCAAAATATCTTCTCTCCTAACTCACTACTATTGGTTAGAATCATTTCCAGTTGACGCAGACTTAAAAAAACGTTATAATAAGAGAGTTGAGAATTGATTTTCTCTTGTCTTAGTCCAGAGAAATGGCGGTGCTGCGAGCCATCTAAGCTAGAAAGTCATGCTACTCAATCATACAATTGCATAAGAATAAGAGAATGACAAGTTCATTGAATGAAGGTGGTACCGCGGTTTTTCGCCCTTCGTGATATGAGCTTGTCTTTTGATTTTTTGGAGGTGTTGATGAAAACATTTCTTGTCAAACAAAAGTTTCGTCTTGGAGGCGAACGCTTCGCTATCAAGGATGACAGGGGAGAAATCGCCTATCAGGTGGAGGGATCTTTTTTCCAAATTCCTAAGACTTTTACCATCTATGACGCCTATGGTGAACAGGTCAGTCAGATCAGTAAAGAAATCTTGACCTTGCTTCCTCGTTTTGAGATTCAGCTTTGGAATGGCTCGAGTTTCGTCATTCGTAAGAAGTTGACCTTCTGGCGAGATAAGTATGAGTTTGATAATCTAGGTCTTCGTATCGAGGGCAATATCTGGGATTTGAATTTCAAATTGCTGGATGATCGCAATCAGATGATTGCGGAAATTAAGAAGGAACTCTTCCATCTGACCTCTACCTATACCGTAACGGTTCTGGAGGACGCTTATGCAGACCTAGTCATTTCCCTCTGTGTCGCCATTGACTATGTGGAAATGCTGGAAAGCCAATCACATTAAACAAGTAAATAAGGAGACAATATGAAACAACTATCTAGTGCACAAGTACGCCAAATGTGGCTTGATTTCTGGGCGACCAAAGGTCACTCTGTAGAACCATCAGTGAGCTTGGTTCCTGTAAATGATCCAACACTTTTGTGGATCAACTCTGGGGTAGCAACTCTTAAGAAATACTTTGATGGGACTATTATCCCAGAAAATCCACGTATTACCAATGCCCAAAAGGCGATCCGTACCAACGATATTGAAAACGTAGGGAAGACTGCTCGTCACCATACCATGTTTGAAATGTTGGGGAACTTCTCTATTGGGGATTACTTCCGTGACGAAGCCATCACTTGGGCTTATGAGCTTTTGACAAGCCCAGAATGGTTTGACTTCCCAGCTGAGAAACTTTACATGACCTACTATCCAGATGATAAAGATTCATACAACCGTTGGATTGAAGTGGGAGTGGATCCAAGCCACTTGATTCCAATCAAGGACAACTTCTGGGAAATCGGTGCTGGACCTTCTGGACCAGATACTGAGATCTTCTTTGACCGTGGAGAAGCCTTTGACCCAGAAAATATCGGACTTCGCCTGCTTGCAGAAGATATTGAAAACGACCGCTATATCGAAATCTGGAACATCGTTTTGTCACAATTTAATGCAGACCCTGCTGTTCCTCGTAGCGAATACAAGGAATTGCCACACAAGAACATTGATACGGGCGCTGGTTTGGAGCGTTTGGTGGCCGTTATCCAAGGGGCTAAGACAAACTTTGAAACGGACCTCTTCATGCCAATCATTCGTGAAGTGGAGAAATTGTCTGGTAAGGTCTACGACCAAGATGGCGACAACATGAGCTTCAAGGTCATCGCTGACCATATCCGTTCTCTTTCATTTGCCATCGGTGATGGTGCCCTTCCAGGAAATGAAGGTCGTGGTTATGTCCTTCGTCGTCTTCTTCGTCGTGCTTCTATGCATGGTCAAAAATTGGGTATCAACGAACCTTTCCTTTACAAACTGGTTCCAACTGTTGGGAAAATCATGGAAAGCTACTACCCAGAAGTGCTTGAAAAACGTGATTTTATCGAAAAAATCGTTAAGAGCGAGGAAGAGTCATTTGCCCGTACTCTTCACTCAGGTCAACACTTTGCCCAAGGCATCGTAGCAGACTTGAAAGAAAAAGGTCAATCTGTCATTGCTGGATCAGATGTCTTCAAACTTTATGATACTTATGGATTCCCAGTTGAATTGACAGAAGAAATCGCTGAAGAAGCTGGTATGACTGTGGATCGTGAAGGTTTTGAAGCAGCCATGAAAGAACAGCAAGAACGCGCGCGTGCCTCAGCTGTTAAGGGTGGCTCAATGGGCATGCAAAATGAAACCCTTCAAAACATCACAGTGGAAAGCCGCTTTAACTACGAAGCATCTCAATTGTCTTCTAAATTGGTCGCTATCGTGGCTGACAATGCAGAAGTAGAAGCTGTGTCAGAAGGAACTGCCTCTCTTATCTTTGCGGAAACGCCATTCTATGCTGAAATGGGTGGACAGGTAGCTGACCACGGTCAAATCTTGGATGAGTCAGGTAAGGTTGTGGCTATTGTGACAAATGTTCAAAAAGCTCCGAATGGACAAGCCCTTCACACGGTTGAAGTTCTTGCACCACTTGCCTTGAACCAAGAATATACCTTGACAATTGATACCAATCGTCGTCACCGTGTTATGAAAAACCACACTGCGACTCACTTGCTTCACGCTGCTCTTCACAATATCCTTGGAAACCACGCAACACAAGCAGGATCTCTTAACGAAGTTGAATTCCTTCGCTTTGACTTTACCCATTTCCAAGCTGTAACTGCTGAAGAATTGCGTGCGATTGAACAGCAAGTCAACGAGAAAATCTGGGAAGCTCTTGAAGTTAAAACAGTTGAAACGGATATTGACACTGCCAAGGAAATGGGAGCTATGGCCCTCTTTGGTGAGAAATACGGCAAGGAAGTCCGTGTTGTTACTATCGGTGACTACTCTATCGAGCTTTGTGGTGGTACCCACGTTGGCAACACTTCTGAAATTGGTCTTTTCAAGATTGTCAAAGAAGAAGGTATCGGATCAGGAACTCGCCGTATTTTAGCAGTGACTGGTAAGGAAGCCTTTGAAGCCTACCGCGAACAAGAAGATGCTCTTAAAGCTGTCGCAGCAACCTTGAAAGCACCTCAACTTAAAGAAGTACCTCACAAGGTAGAAGGACTTCAAGAACAACTTCGTCAATTGCAAAAAGAAAATGCTGAGTTGAAAGAAAAAGCCGCAGCTGCAGCTGCGGGCGATATCTTCAAGGATGTGAAGGAAGTCAATGGTCACCGTTATATCGCTAGCCAAGTATCTGTATCTGACGCTGGTGCCCTTCGTACTTTTGCAGATAACTGGAAACAAAAAGATTACTCTGATCTTCTTGTCCTTGTTGCTGCTATCGGTGACAAAGTCAATGTCCTTGTAGCAAGCAAGACAAAAGACCTTCATGCAGGAAACCTTGTCAAAGAATTGGCACCAATCGTCGATGGACGTGGTGGTGGTAAACCAGACATGGCCATGGCAGGAGGAAGCAACCAAGCTAAGATCCAAGAACTCTTGGATGCCGTAGCAGGTAAATTGTAATCAAGTAAAGATCTATCCACTTGGGTAGGTCTTTTTGTGAATGCAAAAAAGCCAAATCCGCTTGGATCTGGCTTGATGATTATAAGCTATTAGATAGTATTGGCTGCCCAGACACTTACAGATCTTGCTGAGACTGGGAATTGTCCATAACCTTCCTCATTGATTGTAACTTGACCTTGGTGGTTGCCAAGTAAGTCTACAAAGGTTTGGTTAGCCCATTCTTGGCCGACAAACATTGATTTGCTGTTTTCTTGGTCATTTGAAATCAATACTGCGATTGGGGATTGATTTTCAGCACCTGAGCGTACCCAACCGATACAGTTAGCATCATCAAAGTAGTCATTTTGTTCTCCATAGGCCAAATCTTTTCGGATGACTAGGAGGCAGTCAAGAACTTCTTTGAAATCTTGTTGAGCATACTGCCCTGAAATCCCATAGTAGTCTCCGTAAAAAACACATGGAAGGCCGTCTTGGCGTAATAGAATGAGAGCATAGGCTGCTGGTTTGAACCATTCTTCAACAGTAGACTCAAGAGCCTGACCACGTTGAGTATCGTGGTTGTCGACAAAGGTTACAGCCTTGTCAGGTTTGAGTTCAACCAAGCTATCTGTGAAAATACCACGAAGGTCATAGTTTGCGCCAGCTTGACTGGCTTCAAATAGATTCTGGTGGAGACGAACATCAACAAGGTCAAAGCGTTCTTCCGTTTTTTCAAGATAGTCCAGATTGGCTTCCTTATCTGGATTCCAAAATTCACCAAAAACGTAGAAATCCTCACCGTATTTTTCCTTCATATCTCGGATGAAATTGCGCATGAAGAAAGAGTCAATGTGCTTAACGGCATCCAAGCGGAAACCAGCTACACCAGTCGTTTCCATGAACCAGTCAGCCCAGTCATAGATATTTTGGATGACTTCAGGATGTTTAAAGTCTAGGTCGGCATACATGAGGTAGTCGTAGTTTCCGTTTTCGTTATCGACCAATTCCTCGTTGGCCCAGCCCTTGTTGTCTCCTTGAATCAGATAAATCCCAGACTTGCGGCGTTTGGCATCGTAGTCTGTACCGGTGAAGTGGTACCAGTGCCAGTGAAAGTCATTGTAGGTATCTTGGCGACCATCAAAGGTAAAGCTAGTCCAGCCATTGATGGTGAAGGGTTCTCCAAGTTCAACTGTACGGTCTACAGGATCTACTTCAATAACTTGAAAGGCTTCCATGTGATCGGCCGCAGCCTTGTGATTGAGCACCACATCGGCCATTGGTTGGATTCCCTGTGCTTTTAGGGCTTGAATGGCTTGAAGATAGTCTTCTTTAAAACCATACTTGGTGCGGACAGTTCCTTTTTGGTTAAACTCGCCTAGGTCGAATAAGTCATAGACCCCATAGCCGACATCTTTTTCATTGGTCGCCTTAAAAGCTGGTGGCATCCAGACATGGCTGATACCGAGATTGGCTAGGTGTTGAGCATCTTCAGATAGATGCGTCCAGTGCTGACCGTCGTGGGGCAGATACCATTCAAAGTATTGCATGAGTGTTTGATTTTGCATGATGTTTCCTCTTACTTGTCAATCTTGTTCTTTATTCTATCATAAAGTATTGGTTAGCTCAAACGTTTGCGTAAGATAGAAGAAATCTATTTTAACTACTTAAAATAAAGTGTTGATTTTTTTGTATCAAAGTGCTAGTATAATAGTATGTAATATAGATAAAGATAGGAGTCATCCCATGATTGAATTTCAAAATGTTAGTAAGTTGTATGGTGATAAAGAGGCTTTGAGCAATCTCAATTTGCAGATTGAAAATGGGGAGATTATGGGTTTGATTGGCCATAACGGTGCTGGAAAATCGACCACTATAAAATCCCTAGTCAGTATCATTTCACCCAGCAGTGGTCGTATTCTGGTAGATGGTCAGGAGTTATCGGAAAATCGTTTAGCTATTAAACGAAAGATTGGCTACGTAGCAGACTCGCCTGACTTATTTTTACGCTTAACAGCCAATGAATTTTGGGAATTGATCGCTTCATCCTATGATCTGATTAGCTCTGACTTGGAAGCTAGTCTAGCTAGGTTATTGGACGTTTTTGACTTTGCTGAAAATCGCTATCAAGTTATTGAAACTCTTTCTCACGGAATGCGTCAGAAAGTCTTTGTCATCGGGGCACTCTTGTCTGATCCTGATATTTGGGTTTTGGACGAACCCTTGACTGGTTTGGATCCCCAGGCTGCCTTTGATTTGAAGCAGATGATGAAGGAGCATGCACAAAAAGGCAAGACGGTCTTGTTTTCAACCCATGTCCTAGAGGTGGCAGAGCAAGTCTGTGATCGGATTGCCATTTTGAAAAAGGGGCATTTGATTTATTGTGGTAGCGTAGAGGACTTGAGAAAAGACCATCCAGACCAGTCTTTGGAAAGTATCTACCTTAGTCTTGCTGGTAGAAAAGAGGAGGTTTCAGATGCGTCTCAAGGTCATTAAAAAATTAGTTGATATCAATATCCTCTATTCATCTCAAGAAGCTAATCTGGCTAACCTACGAAAGAAGCAAGCTAAAAATCCTGGAAAAAAAGTAAATGTTTCCGCTAGAGTCCTAAGTTCTTACATTTTTTCCAGTCTCTTGATGCTCATCATGTTTATAAATATAGCCTTTCGTTTTCCTTTTGAGGAAATACCAAGTTTTTTTAGTAGCATGGTTGCTATTTTACTGGTGCTTGCCTTTTCAACTTCTTTCACTGCATTTTACAATGTCTTTTATGAGAGTAAGGATTTGGTATCGTATAGGCCCTATGCCTTTAAAGAATCAGAGATTATAATTGCTAAAGGACTGTCTGTTCTCTTGCCAGCTCTAGCTGGAATTGTACCAATCCTAGCTTATTTTCTAGTCCTCTATATTAGGCTAGCTCCTTCTCTTTGGCTGGGCTTGCCTTTGATGCTGCTGTCCTTGGCCTTATTATTTGTCTCTGTTACTTTAGTGATGGTAGTGGCAGTACATTTCTTGGCTCAGACTACGGTCTTCAGAAAGTATCAGTCTATTTTTGCCAATGTGATGATTGGGATAGGGGTTCTCATACCTTTAATATTTGTCCTCTTTCTACAGTCGACTTTTGGAAGTATTGTTGACAAAGTTAGAGACATTCCATTTCTCCTTTATCCTATTCATATCTTTTACAAAATAGCAGTGCAGCCTTTTTCGACTGAAGCCATAGTGGGTCTACTAGCTTGGATAGGGCTAACTCTCTTCTTGCTTTACCTGACCAAAAAGAAGGTTTTTCCTCATTTTTATGACGTGATCCTGCTTAATAGTGAGGAGAAAGTCAAAAAAGAACGTCGCAATAAGGAGAGAATTTCAACTACTAATAAAAAGGGCTTTTTCCGTATGGTTTTACGCTACCACCTCACCCTCTTGGGACAGGGAACTGGCGTAATTACAGTACTTTTTACAAGTGCCTTTCTTCCTTATCTCATGATGATCGGTCTGATTTCCAAAATTCGAGATTCTCAGATAGTTCCAGACATTCATCCTCCATACTGGTTACCCTTGTTTTTTATAGCTCTCTTTATAGCAGTTGTCAATAACAATATCACCAGCCTGCATTCAATTGCCTTGTCCTTGGAGAGGGAAAATGTTGATTTTCTTAAGAGTTTACCCTTTGACTTTGCTCGTTATGTGAAAGTGAAATTTTGGATTATATTTGCTGTCCAGTCTTTTTTACCAGTTCTGATTTTACTTGGCCTTTCTCTATATTTAGGCTTGCCCATCCTTTCGATGATTTACCTTCTTGCAGTTTGGACCCTTGCCAGTGTCATCCTTTCTTGTCACCATTATTTTAAGGATGTGAAAAATCTGTCAACCAATTGGAGTAGCATTACTGACCTAGTGAATCGTTCAAATCGTATAGTAGCAATAGTTTTACTGTTTATTTATATTGCAATCCTGATGGCCCTTGTAATTGGGAGCTTATTCTTGGTTCGGTCTCTCTCACCTATCCTTGCCATTAGCTTGGGAGTAGGATCTCTTATCCTCTTGCTTGGTCTTGCTATTTTTGGCTATCATTACTACCTGTCACGCATATTGGCAGAGATAGAAAAAAGATGAGATAGTTGGTCGCTTGATTGATAAAGTCAATTCGACAAACGCTTTTATAGTTTGTTAGAATGTAGTTGTAAATGATTAAGATTGGTAATCAAAAATATATAGGGAGGAATGTTTTGAATAAGAAATATAATATAGTTCTATTATTGTTGTTTATAGTTTATTTATTTGGATATTTTTCAATTTCAAAAACATTAATTCCTATAATGTGTCTTTTTCAAGTATTTTTGATAGAACATATATTTAGAGTTCGAAATAGGATTATGCAGATAGGTGAAATTATAATTATTGTTGCTTCTATAATATTATTTATTGATAGTATATTGAGTTTGTAACAAAAGGCTTCTCTATAGAATCAAATTTTCCATATATCTGCTGAAGCTGATTTATTTCTTCATCCTTTCTTCTACTATATTTGTCACTAAATTTGTCACTAAATTTGTCACTAAATTTGACAGACATATATTGCTGATACAACCTCTCTACCTACAATCTCGCAGTTAATCTGAGGCTAGCTTCCTAGTTTGCTCTTTGATTTTCATTGATAAAAAGAAATGCTCCTCCACGATGGAAGAGCATTTTTATTGTGATTTTGATTCGGTTTCGGCAGACTCGGGGTGGAGTTCTTGGTAACTTGGTGCCTTGAAAAGGTCAGTACTGGTTTTACCTTGTCGTTGGCTAAAGAGACTAGTTGATTGACTACCTTTTTCCTGTTCAATCTTTTGCAGAATTGGTAAGGAATTGAGGTAAGAAATACTTTCTGTATCAACTGTTCCAAGATGATCTGCTTGGTAGAAACGTATCAAATCACCAGTTTGAATCTGGTCGCTGATTTTCAGTTGTTGACTGGCTGCCTGACGAACACTTTCCAGTTCAGTCTGAGCTTGTTCATCAAGATTGCTGATTTCAAGACCGCTCTCAGTATAGTAGGTTCGTCCGTCATAGCTAGTATATTTTGGTGTGACGAAGGAATTGGCAGTTCGAAAGGCAACGATTTCTTGATGATCTGGAGACAGAAGGTCTTGTCCAACTTGAAGGAAGGAATTGGACTCAATACCAAGGAGGTGTTCGAGAGTCGGTAAGATATCGATTTGTCCACCGTAGGTATTGATGATTTGCCCCTTTTCATAACCAGGCATGACTACCATAAAAGGCACTCGTTGCAACATGGCATTATCGTAGTTAGACCAGTTCTCAGAAGTCTTGCCAATCAAGGGTGCCAGCTCAGGATTGCGGGAGTTGGAAATTCCATAATGGTCTCCGTAAATGACGATGATGGATTTTTCATAGAGGCCACTTTCTTTGAGATAGGCAAAGAAAGCCTTGATGGCACTATCCAGATAGTTGGCTGTTTGGAAGTAGCCATTGATCGTTTCATCTTTGGTTTTAGCCAAGGGGAAACCAAGCTCATCGCCAGTCAGATTGCTAGCATAGGGATAGTGATTGGACACCGTGATATACTTGGCATAAAAAGGCTGCTGTAAATGCTCCAGATATTGGATAGAATCTTTCATCATGATTTTATCATTTAAACCATATTGGAAAGAATTGCTACTGTCTTGCTTGGTGAAGTAGGATGCGTCAAAGAAGTATTGGTAGCCCCATTGTTTGTAGGTCGTATTTCGATTCCAGAAGGTCCCGATATTACCGTGAAAGACAGCACTTGATTGGTAGCCGTTTTTTGATAGGATAAAAGGTGCTGCCTGCTGGGTATTGGTACCACCGTAGTTGACCATGAAAGAACCTTGGTTAAGTCCAAACAGACCAGTTTCCAACATAGTTTCCGCATCTGAGGTTTTACCAGCCTTGACTTGGTTAAAGATATTAGAAAAGGCTAGGGTTGATTGCGAATGGTAGAGGGAATTAAGGAAGGGAGTGACTTCGTGTTCAGTTCCATCTATGTTGAGTTTGTAGTCAAGCAGGAATTGCTGGAAACTCTCCAAGTGGAGGTAGATTACATTTTTCCCTTTGACTAAGCCAAAATAGTCTGGATTGGGCTTAGCAGCATGTTCTTGAATATAATCTGTAATAGGTTGAAGGTCGGTCTCAGAAGCCTTGGCACGTTCCTTATTTGCACTGTAGGATTGGTTGGCACTATAGCCTAAAAAAGCTGGCAAACTAAGGGCGCGGACAACGTAATAATTAGAAAATCCTCGCGATAGGAGATCGGGACGTTCAATCTCGGCCAAGAAAAGGTTAGCAGAAAAGAGCAAGGCTGAGAGAGCAGTGATAGCAACACTCGAGCGAAATTTGAAAGGTCTCCTATCCAAATGGATGAATTTTTTAAAGAAAAGAAAAGCCAGTACTGGGAAATCCATAAAATAGATAAAATCCCAAGGACGCAGCAACTCTAGTTCCGCAGTACCAACAGAAACTTTGCTGACAACCTTCATGCTATTAGCCGTGATAAAGTCACTAAATTCTCGATAGTAAAAGACATTGGAATAGAGCCAAATGAATAAAAGGCTATAAATAGCTATACTAATACTATAAAAAATCTTGGTTGACCGAGCATAGAGAGCTAGAGCTAGTAGAAGGAGGCCCAAAGGAAGGGGGTTGAAAAAGGCGATAAAGGCAAGGTAATTTCCCTGCAATTTGCCTACTTGAATATCTAAGTTAAAATCAACGGTATAGGCTAATAAGGTTTTGAGCCAATAGAGGATTAAAAGGGTTAGGACAAAACCCAGTCTGGTACCCATGGCTTTTTGGATTTTGTTAAAATTAATTCTCACACATTTACTTCCTAATTTTTAATTAGTATTAGTATACCATTTTTTAAAACGAGAGTAAAAAAGCAAGGGTAGTTTCTTTTTTGAGAATTGTCTAAAAATTTGATATAATGGTAGTTATGAATAGAATAAGAGTCAGTAAGCGGGTTGAAAAAAAGCTTATCAAAGGTCTAGTTTTACTAGAAGCCAGCGATCTTGAGAATGTCAATCTTAAGGAACAGGAAGTGGAAGTCCATAGTCAAGATGGAAATTTTCTTGGGACTGCCTACCTTTCCCAACAAAACAAGGGCTTGGGCTGGTTTATCAGCAAAGATAAGGTGACCTTTAATCAAGCTTTCTTTGAAACGCTGTTTAGACAAGCTAAAGAACAGAGAAAAGCCTACTATCAAGATGATTTGACAACTGCCTTTCGTCTCTTTAATCAAGAGGGAGATGGCTTTGGCGGGCTGACAGTGGACCTTTATGGCGACTATGCTGTCTTTTCTTGGTATAACTCTTATGTTTATCAGATTCGCAAGGTTATCTCAGAAGCCTTTAGACAGGTTTTCCCTGAGGTTTTAGGAGCCTATGAGAAGATCCGCTTTAAGGGGTTAGACTATGAATCTGCCCATATTTATGGCCAAGATGCACCTGACTTTTTCACTGTTTTGGAAAATGGTGTCCTGTATCAAGTCTTTATGAATGATGGCTTGATGACAGGGATTTTCCTAGATCAGCATGAAGTTCGCGGTAGTTTAGTGGATGGATTGGCTATGGGTAAATCCTTGCTCAACATGTTTTCTTATACAGCAGCCTTTGCAGTAGCTGCAGCCATGGGAGGAGCAAGCCAGACAACTTCGGTTGATTTAGCCAAACGTTCACGAGAATTGTCGGAAGCGCATTTTCAGGCAAATGGAATCAGCACAGACGAGCATCGTTTTGTGGTCATGGATGTCTTTGAGTATTTCAAATATGCCAAGCGAAAAGGCTTGACCTACGATGTGATTGTCCTAGATCCGCCTAGCTTTGCTCGGAACAAAAAACAAACATTTTCTGTGGTCAAGGATTATCACAAGTTGATTTCCCAGAGTCTTGAGATTTTAAATTCGGGAGGGATTATCATTGCTAGTACTAATGCTGCCAATGTTTCCCGTCAGAAATTTACAGAACAAATTGATAAAGGCTTTGCAGGAAGAAGTTACCAGATTTTAAACAAATACGGTCTTCCAGCAGATTTCGCCTATAATAAAAAAGATGAAAGTAGTAATTACCTCAAGGTGATTAGTATGAAGGTTAGTAAATGAAATTAATCGTTTCAGTAATGCCAAGAAGTTTAGAGGAGGCTCAGGCTCTGGATGCCACGAGGTATCAAGATGTTGATATTATTGAATGGCGCGCCGACTATCTGCCTAAAGAAGCGATTTTGCAGGTAGCTCCAGCTATTTTTGAAAAATTCGCAGGCCGTGAGTTGGTTTTCACCCTGCGAACTCGCTCTGAAGGGGGAGAAATCGACCTTTCTTCAGAAGAATATATCCATCTAATCAAGGAAGTGGCGCAACTCTATCAACCAGACTATATTGATTTTGAGTACTACAGCTACAAGGATGTTTTTGAGGAAATGCTGGACTTCCCAAATCTCGTTTTGAGTTACCACAATTTCCAAGAAACACCTGAAAACATGATGGAAATCTTGTCAGAGTTGACGAGCCTAAATCCAAAACTTGTTAAGGTTGCGGTGATGGCTCACACGGAGCAGGATGTGCTAGACTTGATGAACTATACACGAGGCTTTAAAACTCTCAATCCTGAGCAGGAATATGTAACTATTTCTATGGGAAAGGTGGGTAAGGTCTCTCGTATCACTGCAGATGTGACTGGTTCGAGCTGGTCCTTTGCTAGTCTAGATGAGGCAAGTGCCCCGGGTCAGATTTCTCTAGCTAACATGAAAAAAATCAGGGAGATTTTGGATGAAGCTTGATGGCTATACACGCTTAGCTGCCGTTGTTGCCAATCCAATTAAGCATTCGATTTCCCCCTTTATTCACAACAGCGCCTTTGAGGCGACAGCTACCAACGGTGCTTATGTGGCTTGGGAGATTGAAGCGGATGACTTGGAAGTCACAGTGGCTAATATTCGTCGCTACCAGATGTTTGGCATCAACCTGTCTATGCCCTATAAGGAGCAGGTGATTCCTTATTTGGATGAGCTGAGTGACGAAGCGCACTTGATTGGTGCGGTCAATACGGTTGTCAATCATAATGGCAATTTAATTGGATATAATACAGATGGCAAGGGATTTTTTAAGAGCTTGCCTTCTTTTACAATTACAGGTAAGAAGATGACCCTGCTTGGTGCAGGTGGTGCGGCCAAGTCCATTTTGGCACAAGCTATTTTGGACGGCGTCAGTCAGATTTCAGTCTTTGTTCGTTCAGTCTCTATTGAAAAAACAAGACCTTACCTAGACAAGTTACAGGAGCAGACAGGCTTTAAAGTGGACTTGTATGCTTTAGAATATGTTTCTGAACTGCAAGAAAGGATTGCCGAGTCGGATTTACTGGTCAATGCTACCAGTGTGGGCATGGATGGCCAATCGTCTCCAGTTCCTGAAAACTTAGTCTTACCAGAAACTCTCTTAGTAGCAGATATCATTTACCAACCCTTTGAAACACCATTTTTGAAATGGGCTAGGAGGCAGGGCAATCCAGCGGTCAATGGTCTGGGAATGTTGCTCTATCAGGCTGCAGAAGCTTTTCAACTGTGGACAGGAAAGGAAATGCCAACAGAAGAAATTTGGCAGTCTTTAACAGAAAAATACCAATAAAGAAAAGGAGATTCTCCTATGAAAATCAGAATCGATATTCCTCATCATCCTTATGATATTCAGATTGAAAAAGGCTGTCTGGCTCAGGCTGGTCAATGGTTGCGAGAACTTTGGCAACCACAAAAAGTGGTTATAGTAACTGACAACCATGTAGCCTCTCTCTATGCAGAGAAAGTCAAGCTCAGCCTAGAAGATGCTGGTTTTCAGGTAGCGGTATTTGACTTTTTGGAAGGGGAAGAAAGAAAGAATTTGACCACTGTTCAGAAAGTCTATGAATTTTTAGTCAAGCAAGGTCTGACTCGTAGCGATGGAATCGTGGCTCTTGGTGGCGGTGTCGTTGGGGATTTGGCTGGTTTTGTGGCCTCTACCTATATGCGGGGCATTCACTTTGTTCAGATTCCGACTAGTTTGACAGCCCAGGTTGATTCTTCTATCGGTGGAAAGACAGGCGTCAATACTCCATTTGCTAAGAATATGGTAGGAACTTTTGCCCAGCCAGACGGGGTTCTGATTGACCCACTTGTCCTTGAAACGCTTGGAAAAAGAGAGTTGTTTGAAGGAATGGGTGAAGTTATCAAGTATGGCTTGATTGAGGATCCAGAACTGTGGGCTCTCTTGACGGAGCTGGACGGTTCTGTAGAGAGCATTCTGGAATATGCAGAGATTTTGATTGAACATTCTTGTCAGGTCAAGCGCAAGATGGTAGTTGAGGATGAGTTGGACAATGGTGTTCGCCTTTACCTCAATTTTGGCCATACAATTGGTCATGCCATTGAAGCGACTGCCGGTTATGGAAAGGTCATGCATGGAGAGGCTGTAGCCATGGGCATGGTTCAGATTTCCAAAGTTGCTGAGGAAAAAGGTTTTATGCCAGCTGGTATTACCCAATCTATCACCGAGATGTGTCAGAAGTTTGGTTTGCCTGTTGACTATGAAAACTGGGATGTTGATAAGCTTTATCAGGCTTTGACTCATGATAAGAAGGCGCGTGGAAATACCTTGAAATTGGTCTTGGTACCAGAGCTTGGTTCAGCGACCATACACCCAGTTTCTCTAGAAGAGATGAAAGACTACTTGGTAAAATAAGGAGAGTGTATGAGATATTTAACAGCAGGAGAATCACACGGCCCGCGTCTGACAGCTATCATTGAAGGAATTCCAGCTGGGCTTCCTTTGACAGTAGAGGACATCAATGAGGACCTTAAACGCCGTCAGGGTGGCTACGGTCGTGGCGGTCGTATGAAAATTGAGAGTGATCAGGTTGTCTTTACTTCTGGCGTTCGCCATGGGAAGACGACAGGGGCTCCCATTACCATGGATGTCATCAATAAGGACCATCAAAAATGGCTGGACATCATGTCTGCGGAGGACATTGAAGACCGCCTTAAAAGCAAACGAAAAATCACCCATCCTCGTCCAGGTCACGCCGACTTGGTTGGGGGGATCAAGTACCGTTTTGATGATTTAAGAAATTCTTTGGAGCGTTCATCTGCCCGTGAAACCACCATGCGAGTAGCAGTTGGAGCTGTAGCCAAACGCCTCTTGGCTGAACTGGATATGGAGATTGCCAACCATGTCGTGGTCTTTGGTGGCAAGGAAATCGATGTTCCTGAGAATCTCACAGTTGCTGAGATTAAGGAGCGAGCTGCCCAGTCTGAAGTTTCTATTGTCAACCAAGAACGGGAACAGGAAATCAAGGACTATATTGATCAAATCAAGCGTGATGGTGATACCATCGGTGGGGTTGTAGAGACAGTCGTCGGAGGTGTTCCAGTTGGTCTTGGTTCCTATGTCCAATGGGACAGAAAATTAGATGCCAGACTTGCCCAAGCTGTCGTCTCTATCAATGCCTTTAAAGGGGTAGAATTTGGTCTTGGCTTTGAAGCTGGTTACCGTAAAGGTAGCCAAGTTATGGACGAAATTCTCTGGTCTAAAGAAGACGGCTATACCCGTCGTACCAATAATTTAGGTGGCTTTGAAGGTGGTATGACCAATGGGCAACCCATCGTTGTTCGAGGCGTTATGAAGCCCATTCCTACTCTCTACAAACCACTCATGAGTGTGGATATCGAAACCCATGAACCTTACAAGGCAACCGTTGAGAGAAGTGATCCGACTGCTCTTCCAGCTGCAGGCGTAGTTATGGAAGCTGTTGTGGCAACGGTTCTGGCACAAGAAATCCTTGAAAAATTCTCATCAGATAATCTAGAGGAATTAAAAGAAGCGGTAGCCAAACACCGAGACTATACAAAGAACTATTAAGGAGTTCCTATGGCAAAAACAATCTATATCGCAGGTCTTGGTTTGATCGGTGCCTCGATGGCACTTGGTATCAAACGCGATCATCCAGATTATGAAATTTTAGGTTATAATCGTAGTCAAGCTTCGAGAGATATTGCCTTGAAAGAAGGTATGATTGACCGTGCAACGGATGATTTTGCCAGTTTTGCTCCTATGGCAGATATCATCATTCTCAGTTTGCCAATCAAACAAACCATTGCTTTCATTAAGGAATTGGCCAACTTGGACTTGAAAGAAGGAGTGATTATTTCAGATGCTGGTTCGACTAAGTCAGCCATTGTGGATGTGGCGGAGCAGTATTTGGCTGGCAAACCTGTTCGCTTTGTCGGGGCCCATCCCATGGCCGGTAGTCACAAGACAGGGGCTGCTTCGGCAGATGTCAATCTTTTTGAAAATGCCTATTATATCTTTACACCTTCGAGCCTGACAAGTTCTGATACGCTTGAGGAAATGAAGGACTTGCTTTCAGGTCTTCATGCTCGCTTTATCGAGATTGATGCCAAGGAGCATGATCGTGTAACTTCTCAGATTAGCCATTTTCCTCATATTCTAGCTTCTAGTCTAATGGAGCAGACCGCGGTTTATGCTCAAGAACATGAGATGGCAAGGCGCTTTGCGGCAGGTGGTTTTCGAGATATGACTCGGATTGCGGAAAGCGAGCCGGGGATGTGGACTTCCATTCTCTTGTCTAATCGTGAGACTATTATAGACCGAATTGAGGATTTCAAGGAACGTTTGGAAGCGATTGGTCAGGCCATCAGCAAGGGAGATGAGGAGCAAATCTGGAATTTTTTCAACCAAGCGCGTGAGCAACGTCAGGCCATGGAAATCCATAAGCGTGGCGGTGTGGATAGCTCTTATGACCTCTATGTCGATGTTCCCGATGAAGAAGATGTCATCTTGCGGATTTTGGAACTACTACGTGGAACTTCCTTGGTCAATATCCATATCAACGAGGAAAATCGTGAAGACATTCACGGGATCCTACAAATTTCATTTAAAAATGCTCGAGACTTGGAAAGAGCTGAACATCTAATAACAGAAAATACCGACTACACAGTCGTTGTCAAATAAGGAGAACATCATGTCAAATATTTACGATAGCGCTAACGAACTCAGTCGCGCTTTACGCGAATTACCAGAATACAAGGCTGTCAAAGCAGCTAAAGATGCTATTTCAGCAGATGCTGAGGCAAGTAAAATCTTTACAGAATATGTTGCCTTCCAAGACGAAATTCAAAGACTGGCACAGACAGGTCAAATGCCAGACGCTTCCTTCCAAGCGAAGATGGAAGGCTTTGGCAAGCAGATTCAAGGAAATAGCCTCTTGTCAGAATTCTTTACCAAGCAACAACAATTGGCCATTTACCTTTCTGACATTGAAAAAATTGTTTTCGAACCAGTTTCAGAATTGCTAAAATAAGAAAATAACTATCATAAAGTCAGAAATTTTAAGGAATTTCTGGCTTTTTATGATAAAATAAGTAAAAGTATTGCAAGTATGAGGTCCAGTATGAAACTAAAAACAAACATTAGCCACTTACATGGCAGTATCCGAGTTCCAGGTGACAAGTCTATCAGCCACCGTTCCATTATCTTTGGAAGTTTGGCTGAGGGTGAGACCAAGGTTTATGATATATTGCGTGGTGAGGACGTGCTCTCAACTATGCAGGTTTTTCGTGACCTTGGTGTTGAGATTGAGGACAAAGATGGGGTTATTACTATTCAAGGTGTCGGTATGGACGGCTTAAAAGCGCCGCAAAATGCCCTTGATATGGGAAATTCTGGAACCTCGATTCGCCTGATTTCAGGTGTCCTTGCAGGTGCAGACTTTGAAGTAGAAATGTTCGGAGATGATAGTCTTTCCAAACGTCCTATGGATCGTGTGACGATTCCACTGAAAAAAATGGGCGTCAGCATTTCAGGGGAAACTGAGCGAAATCTACCTCCCCTTAACTTAAAAGGGACGAAAAACCTAGCACCTATTCATTATGAATTGCCAATTGCCTCTGCCCAGGTCAAGTCAGCCTTGATATTTGCAGCCTTGCAGGCTCAGGGGGAGTCTGTTATTATCGAAAAAGAGTGCACCCGTAATCATACTGAAGATATGTTGCAACAGTTTGGTGGTCATTTAAGTGTGGAGGGCAAGAAAATCACAGTCCAAGGGCCACAAAAATTGACAGGACAAAAGGTGGTCGTGCCAGGAGATATTTCCAGTGCAGCCTTTTGGCTAGTCGCAGGTTTGATTGTTCCAAATTCTCGTCTAGTACTGCAAAATGTGGGGGTCAACGAAACGCGTACTGGTATTATTGATGTCATTCGCGCCATGGGTGGAAAATTGGAAATAACTGAAATTGACCCAGTCGCTAAATCTGCTACTTTGACTGTTGAATCTTCTGACTTGAAAGGAACAGAGATTGGTGGTGCCTTGATTCCACGTTTGATTGATGAATTGCCAATTATCGCCCTACTTGCGACCCAAGCCCAAGGTGTCACAGTTATCAAGGATGCTGAGGAACTCAAAGTCAAGGAAACAGACCGCATTCAGGTTGTGGCAGACGCCTTAAATAGCATGGGTGCGAATATCACACCTACAGCAGATGGAATGATTATCAAAGGAAAATCAGCCCTTCACGGTGCTAGAGTCAATACTTTTGGAGACCACCGTATCGGCATGATGACAGCCATCGCAGCGCTCTTGGTTGCAGATGGAGAAGTGGAGCTTGACCGTGCAGAAGCCATTAATACCAGTTACCCTAGCTTCTTTGATGATTTGGAGAGCTTGATTCATGGCTAAGGTATTACTCGGATTTATGGGAGCTGGCAAGTCCACTATTGCAAGAGGATTGGATCCTAATTACCTTGATATGGATTCCCTGATTGAGGAGCGCTTAGGTATGTCTATTGCGGAATTTTTCGCTGAAAAGGGAGAAGGCGCCTTTCGTCAGATAGAATCAGAAGTCCTAGCTGAGTTACTAGAAACGGACCAAGTTGTGTCAACTGGTGGAGGAGTGGTCATTTCTCAGCGAAATCGTGATTTGCTCAAGACAAATTCTGATAATATCTACCTGAAAGCCGATTTTGAAACCCTCTACCAACGCATAGCAGCTGATAAGGACAATCAGCGCCCGCTTTTTCTCAATAATAGCAAGGAAGAATTAGCAGCTATTTTCCAAGAAAGACAGGCTTGGTATGAGGAAGCGGCTAGTCGGATTTTGGATGTGACCAAGCTAAGCCCAGAGGAAATTATAGAGGAACTGAGATGAAAATTGCTTATCTAGGTCCTAAGGGATCGTTTTCACACCATGTTGTGCAGACAGCTTTTCCTCATGAGGAATTGCAGGCTTTTGCCAACATTACAGATGTCATCAAGGCTTATGAGCAAGGATTAGTGGACTATTCTGTGGTGCCAGTTGAAAATTCTATCGAGGGTAGTGTTCATGAAACCTTGGACTACCTTTTTCATCAGGCTCGCATCCAAGCAGTTGCAGAAATCGTTCAGCCCATTCATCAGCAGTTGATGGTGGTTCCAGGTCATACTAAGATTGAAAAGATTTTTTCTCACCCACAAGCCTTGGCACAAGGAAAGAAATTCATCGATGAACAATATCCAGAGGCTCAAATCGAGGTAACAGCTAGTACAGCTTATGCGGCCCGTTTTATTTCCGAACATCCTAATCAGCCTTTTGCGGCTATTGCACCAAGAAGTTCTGCTGAAGAATATGGCTTAGAACTGATTGCCGAGGATATTCAAGAAATGGAAGCCAATTTCACACGCTTCTGGGTTCTGGGAGCTGAAAAGCCTAGTATGCCCTTGCAAGCACAAACTGAAAAAATGAGTTTGGCCTTGACCTTACCTGACAACCTTCCAGGCGCACTTTATAAGGCTCTGTCTACTTTTGCTTGGCGGGGAATTGACCTGACAAAAATTGAAAGTCGACCACTCAAGACAGCACTGGGAGAATACTTTTTCATTATCGATGTGGACTATGCTGATAAGGACTTGGTCCACTTTGCCCAAAAAGAATTAGAAGCGATTGGAATCCAATATAAAGTATTGGGCGCCTATCCTATTTATCCAATATTAGACCATGGAAAGGAGAGAAGATGAGTAAAGAAAATCCTTTAAGCCATCATGAGCAGTTGCGTTATGATTATCTTTTTAAGAATATTCATTACCTCAATGAGCGAGAGAAAAAAGAGTTTGCTTACTTGCAAGACAAATTAAATAGGGCAAGTAGTGACGCCACCTCAGAAAGTCAAGAATTGACTGAGGATTATAGAAAGACAAGTACTAACGCTTCAATTCCTCCTTATAATAGTCGTAGTCGTTCTGAGAGATACCAGAAGATCAATTCTCTTCCAAAGAAACAAGCTAAAAAGAGGAAGCTACGGTGGGGGCGTATTTTTGCTGGATTGCTTGCTCTTCTAGCCTGTGTCGGTTTTGGCATGATTTTTATGTTCCTAAAAGGCTATTCAAATGCTGATCCAAACAAACCTGCCAATGCTAAGGCTGCTAAAGTAGAAGTCTTTAATGGTCAAGATACCAAGGATGGGGTCAATATTTTGATTATGGGGACGGATGGACGAATTGGCCAAAACAGTGCTGAAACGAGAACGGACTCGATTATGGTCCTAAATGTTGGCGGCTCAGATAAGAAAATTAAGCTGGTCAGCTTCATGCGTGATAATTTGGTTTATATAGACGGTTATAGCCAAGTCATTAATGGTAAAAAGCAGTCCGATAACAAGTTAAATGTGGCCTATGAGTTAGGAGAACAAGAGGGACAAAAAGGGGCAGAAATGGTTCGCCAAATCTTGAAAGATAATTTTGACTTGGACATTAAGTACTATGCCTTGGTTGACTTTCAGGCCTTCGCAACCGCTATTGACACTCTGTTCCCTGATGGTGTGACAATTGATGCCCAATTTTCAACATTGAATGGGCATCCGCTAACAGAAGCTACAGTCGGAGATGATTTACATGCTACGGAAACAGAGTCTCCAACCCAGACTATTAAAGTCGGGAAACAGCAGATGAACGGTTCAACCTTGCTCAACTATGCTCGCTTCCGTGATGATGACGAAGGTGATTACGGTCGTACCAAGAGACAACAGCAAGTGTTGACAGCTGTTCTGCAGCAACTTAAGGATCCAACCAAACTCTTTACTGGATCAGAAGCGCTTGGTAAGGTCTTTGGTATGACCTCTACGAATGTTCCTTATAGCTTCCTACTGACCAATGGCTTATCCTTCCTAAATGGAGCGCAAAATGGTATAGAGAGATTAACAGTTCCGGAACTAGGCGATTGGGTCGATGCCTATGATGTCTATGGAGGACAGGCACTTTTAGTAGACCAAAATAAATATCAAACTAAACTTTCTCAGATGAGGATGAGATAAAATAATACAGGAAAAATCAAGGTTCGAATCACCAGTAAAACAGTGGTTTGGACTTTGATTTTTCGTAGTGTCTGATGGATTTTTAAGGGTTTTTATGGTATAATGAAACAATATAACTCGTTATTGAACAGAAGAGGAGAGATATGACTGATTTAAAAGCAATTCAGGCTCGTAGTCTGGAGATGGCTGAATATTTTGTGGGTTTTTGCAAGGAACATGATTTGCTCTGTTATCTCTGTGGTGGAGGTGCTATTGGCGCCCTTCGAAACAAGGGCTTTATTCCGTGGGATGACGACCTAGACTTTTTTATGCCCCGCAAAGATTATGAAAAATTAGCAAAATTATGGCCTCGTTATGCAGAGGAACGTTATTTCTTGTCAAAGAGTAATAAGGATTTTGTCGACCGCAATCTTTTTATTACCATTCGTGACAAGGAAACGACTTGTATTAAGCCTTACCAGCAAGATTTGAATTTGCCCCATGGTTTGGCTTTGGATGTTTTGCCTTTGGATTATTATCCGAAAAATCCAGCTGAGCGGAAAAAACAGGTTCGTTGGGCCTTGATTTATTCACTCTTTTGTGCGCAAACTGTTCCAGAAAAGCATGGCGCACTTATGAAATGGGGAAGCCGTATTTTACTGGGTTTGACTCCAAAATCTCTCCGTTATCGCATTTGGAAAAAAGCTGAGAAAGAAATGACTAAGTATGGTCTAGCTGAGAGTGATGGAATCACCGAATTATGCTCAGGTCCTGGCTACATGAGAAACAAGTACCCAATCGCATCCTTTGAAGATAATCTCTTCTTGCCATTTGAAGAGACAGAAATGCCCGTTCCAGTCGGCTATGATGCCTATCTCAGCACTGCTTTTGGTGATTATATGACACCACCACCAGCAGACAAACAGCTACCGCATCATGATGCTGTCATCGCTGATATGGATAAGTCTTATACAGAATACAAGGGAGAATATGGTGGCTAAGAAAAAAATCTTATTTTTTATGTGGTCTTTTTCTCTCGGGGGTGGAGCAGAGAAGATTCTATCTACCATTGTTTCAAATCTAGATCCAGAAAAGTATGATATTGATATTCTTGAAATGGAACATTTTGATAAGGGATACGAATCTGTTCCCAAGCATGTAGGCATTTTAAAATCCCTTCAGGATTATCGCCAAGCAAGATGGATTCGAGCTCTTTTGTGGAGAATGAGAATTTATTTTCCGAGATTGACACGTCGCTTACTGGTGAAAGATGACTATGATGTTGAAGTTTCCTTTACCATTATGAATCCTCCACTTTTGTTTTCTAAAAGAAAAGAAGTCAAGAAAATCTCTTGGATTCATGGAAGTATCGAAGAATTTCTTAAGGATAGCTCCAAAAGAGAATCACATAGACGCCAGTTGGATGCCGCGGATACCATTGTAGGAATTTCAAAAAAAACCAGTAATTCTATCAAGGAAGTCTATCCAGATTATGCTTCCAAATTACAGACGGTCTACAATGGTTATGATTTTCAGAGTATTCTAGAAACATCTCAAGAGAAGATCGATATCGAGATTGCGCCTCAAAGTATCTGTACTATCGGACGGATTGAGGAAAATAAGGGTTCTGACCGTGTGGTGGAAGTGATACGCTTATTACACCAAGAGGGAAAAAACTATCATCTCTACTTCATAGGGGCTGGTGATATGGAAGAGGAACTGAAAAAACGAGTCAAAGAGTATGGGCTTGAGGACTATGTACATTTCATTGGTTATCAAAAAAATCCATACCAGTATTTGTCTCAGATGAAAGTTCTCTTGTCTATGTCTAAACAAGAAGGTTTTCCTGGAGTGTATGTGGAAGCCTTGAGTCTGGGACTTCCTTTTGTCTCTACGGATGTCGGAGGGGCTGAGGAATTATCCCAAGAAGGACGATTTGGACAAATCATTGAGAGCAATCAAGAGGCAGCTCAGGCAATTATTGAATACATGACTTCTGCCTCAAACTTCGATGTCAATGAGGCTAGCCAATTCATTCAGCAATTTACAATTGCCAAACAAATCGAACAAGTAGAAAAACTATTAGAGGAGTAGCATGGAAACTGCATTAATTAGTGTTATTGTGCCAGTCTATAATGTGGCGCAGTACCTAGAAAAATCGATAGCTTCCATTCAGGAGCAGACCTATCAAAATCTGGAAATTATTCTTGTTGATGATGGTGCAACAGATGAAAGTGATCGCTTGTGTGATGCAATCGCTGAACAAGATGATAGGGTGTCAGTGCTTCATAAAAAGAACGAAGGATTGTCGCAAGCACGAAATGATGGAATGAAGCAGGCTCACGGAGATTATCTGATTTTTATTGACTCAGATGATTATATCCATCCAGAAATGATTCAGAGCTTATATGAGCAATTAATTCAAGAAGATGCGGATGTTTCGAGCTGTGGTGTCATGAATGTCTATGCTAATGATGAGAGCCCACAGTCAGCCAATCAGGATGGCTATTTTGTCTGTGATTCCCAAACATTTCTAAGGGAATACCTCATAGGTGAAAAAATTCCTGGAACGATTTGCAATAAGCTAATCAAGAAAGAGATTGCAACTGCCCTATCCTTTCCAAAGGGATTGATTTATGAAGATGCTTATTATCATTTTGATTTAATCAAGTTGGCTAAGAAGTACGTTGTTAATACCAAACCCTATTATTACTATTTCCATAGAGGGGATAGTATTACGACTAAACCCTATGCAGAGAAGGATTTAGCCTATATTGATATCTACCAAAAGTTTTACAATGAAGTTATGAAAAACTATCCAGATTTGAAAGAGGTTGCTTTTTTCAGATTAGCCTATGCCTACTTTTTTATTCTGGATAAGATGTTGCTAGATGATCAGTATAAACAGTTTGAAGCCTATTCTCAGATTCATCGTTTTTTAAAAGGCCATGCCTTTGCTATTGCTAGGAATCCAATTTTCCGTAAGGGGAGAAGAATTAGTGCCTTGGCTCTATTTATAAATATTTCCTTATACCGATTCTTATTACTGAAAAATATTGAAAAATCTAAAAAATTACATTAGAACGGGGGTGAGCAAGTGATTGATGGAAAACGATTATTATTTAGTTTGACCATAGTTAGCTATGCCTTGACGCTAGTAAGTGGAATTGTGTATCTGTTTAATAATGACAATGTTAGCTTGCTTTCTACTTTATTGTTCTTACTGGTTAGTAGCTTAATTGCTTGTTGGAATGATATCAAGTATTACTTAATCCATTTTATTTTCTTTTTAACTATTTTTATCTTTCTAGTATCAAGACCGACCATTGATTATTTTAGGGATGGTGCTTTGGATACCTATCATCCAATAGCCTATCGTTTTGCCTTTATAGTTGTCATGGTTTCGATTCTGGGCTTGACCATAGGAGGCATCCTGGCTCGTTACTTCATAACTAGGAAGAAAATAAAAGTAGCAAATATAGGAAATTCTCTAAAAGAGGTTTACATCAAGCGGTTGCGCTTTGTATCGCTAGGAGTTTTTCTTCTAACCTATCCTTTCTATTTCATTAGATTATTTGAACGACTCCTATATCGCTTGCAGACTTCCTACTATGCCTACTATGCAAATTTTGAAAGTAAACTGCCTTATATTACCTATATCTTGTCTACCTTTACGGTCTATGCAATGTGTATGTATCTGGCAACCAAGCCAAAGAAATGGCAGGCTACAGCAGTGCTTGTCTCCTTTATTGCAGCTAATACCATTCATTTGGCAATCGGGACACGCAATCCCTTTATTTTAAGTATTTTATTTGCTTTTGTTTATTACTTTATGCGGGAGCAAACTGAAAAAGGAAAATGGATTGGGTTTAAAGAAAAGTTAGCAATTTTTGTAGGTTCTCCTATTCTCATGTTAGCGATGGGAGTGCTCAATTATGTACGGGATAATGTCCAAGTTTCCCATACAGGTTTCTGGGATATCTTACTTGACTTTATCTATAAACAAGGGACTAGTTTTGGTGTCTTGGCTCGAGGTTTTCTATTTAACAGTAGCCTCCCTTACCGAGATTTCCGTAATTTTACTTTTGGTCCTGTCCTTGATTATTTTGCAAGGGGGAGTTTGGGGGCCATTTTCGGAGGAAAAGCCTTTGAGCATACAACCAATAGTGTGGAACTGGCTATTGATAGTAATAGTTATGCCCATAATCTATCCTATCTTGTCTTGAACAAGGAATACTTGAAAGGACATGGTATCGGAAGTAGCTATATTATGGAGTTGTATACCGACTATGGTATGATAGGAGTCTTTCTACTTAGTCTCTTACTAGGTATGTTATTCATAGCCATGCTGCAAGTAGCCTATCGTTCAAGAACAATCCTATTTGCCTTGTCTCTACTCATCTTGAATAATCTATTCTTTATGCCAAGAAGTAGCTTTTCAGAAAGTTTCTTCAATTTATTTACAATGCAATTCTGGGGAATTGTTCTTGTGATTATATTCGTAGCGAAAATGCTTACAAAAGAGAACCAGTATCTACTCAACAAAGGAGAAAAAAATCATGTTTGAACATTATTCAGTAGCTGATTTGTTTGCAAATCTTTACAAAAAACGAAAAGCAAATATTTTAGCTCTCATCGCTTTATTTGCTCTTATTGCTGTACCATTTACAATTAAAGCAGTTAAGAATAAAAATACTGTCAAAGACACAACAAGTTATTCAACTTATATCAGCTATAAAATCACCCCTCCAGAAGATTCAGCTAAAACGATTTTGAATCATCAAATTGGTGGTTATAGTGATTTCTATGGGAAATTGATTGATGGGAATTTGAATGGAGCTTATCTTTTCAATGATGTAGAACCGAGTAAGTTGAAAAAAATTGCCAGTGAATTGGATACGACAGAGTCAACCTTGAAAAATTCTACAAGCGACTATTGGTGGAAAAAATTGACCGTCTATTATATGATTGACGATGCAGGGGTTGGTGTGAAAATTTTGACACCAAGTAAAGATGCTAATGACTTGTTGGAGCGAAAAATTGATGGATTGATTGAGAAATTTAAACACACTTATGCAAATGTAAAAATTGAAAAATTGGAAACCATCAATTCTAAAGAATTGAATGCAAATGGTGAGACAGCGCTTGGATTAAACGTCAAGAATTTGATTCTTCGTTTAGCTGTTATTGGAGTAGTCTGTGTGATTTTGGTTGTGATGGGAAATGTATTGATTTATCTCTTTAATCCAACAATCAATAGAGCAGGTGATTTTTCTCAGTATCAAATTGATTTTGTAACAGAGATTACAACAATTGCTAATCTAGCAGATATTCTATCATATAAAAATGCTGGACAAGAATTGACTATTGTTAGCTCAAATAAAGCTATTCTAGATAAATTAAAACAAAATCAAGAGATTTTGAAAGGAATGCATTTTGTAGATTTACAAGATGTACCATCTCTTTTAGAAAGAGATACAGTCCTTCTTGTTGAAGAATACGGAGTGACTCGTTATAAGAAATTTGAACAAAGTCTTCAAATTCTTCGAAACTTAAATCGTTCTATCCTCGGTGTAGCAACCTTTAAATTATAAGCATCCTGATACATCGTGTCTTTAAAGTTGGCGAAGAGTCGATTTTGAGGCTCCATAATATTTGTAGTGGGTACCCTCCCTATAGATATTCTGGCTCTTTGTCAACTGTAGTGGGTTTAAGAAAAGCTAAGATCGAGAAAGGACAAAATTCGTCCTTTCTTTTTTGATGTTCAGAGCAATAAAAAACCGTTTTTTGAAGTTTTCAAAGTTCCGAAAACCAAAGGCCTTTCGTTTGATAAGTTTGATGAGATTATTGGTTGCTTCTAATTTGGCATTAGAATAGGGTAACTGAAGGGCATTGACGATTTTCTCTTTATCTTTGAGGAAGGTTTTAAAGACAGTCTGAAAAAGAGGATGAACCTGCTTTAGATTGTCTTCAATGAGTCCGAAAAATTTATCCGGTTCCTTATTCTGAAAGTGAAAAAGCAAGAGTTGATAGAGATTGTAGTGGTGTTTCAACTCTTCTGAATAGCTTAAAAGCTTGTCTAGAATCTCTTTATTCGTTAAGTGCATACGAAAAGTAGGGCGATAAAATCGTTTATCACTCAGTTTACGACTATCCTGTTGAATGAGTTTCC
Organism: Streptococcus sp. M334; assembly: GCF_000187745.1. Lineage (GTDB taxonomy): Bacteria > Bacillota > Bacilli > Lactobacillales > Streptococcaceae > Streptococcus. The sequence goes on from NZ_GL732486.1 coordinate 56,254, forward strand.
AGGAGCGTTTGATGGCCTTGTATTCATGGGATTTTTGATGAAACTGATTCATGATTTGGACACGCAAACGACTCATAGCACGGCTGAGATGTTGGAGTAAAACAGTCCAGTGGACTGTTTTAGCCTGAGTCTAGAAATTCTAAAGCGAAGCAGCTGTTTAGCCAAGTCATAGTAAGGGCTAAACATATCCATAGTAATGATTTTCACCTGACAACGAACGGCTCTATAGTAGCGAAGAAAGTGATTTCGAATGATAGCTTGTGTTCTTCCCTCGAGAACAGTGATGATGTTGAGATTATCAAAATCTTGTGCAATAAAACTCATCTTTCCCTTAGTGAAGGCATACTCGTCCCAGGACATAATCTCAGGAAGACGAGAAAAATCATGCTTAAAGTGGAAATCATTGAGCTTGCGAATGACAGTTGAAGTTGAAATGGCCAGCTGATGAGCAATATCGGTCATAGAAGTTTTTTCAATCAGCTTCTGAGCAATCTTTTGGTTGGTGATACGAGGGATTTGATGATTCTTCTTGACGATAGAAGTCTCAGCGACCATCATTTTTGAGCACTGATAGCAGTTAAAACGGCGTTTTCTAAGGAGAATTCTAGTAGGCATACCAGTTGTTTCGAGGTAAGGGAGCTTAGATGGTTTTTGAAAGTCATATTTCTTCATTAGACTTCCACAATCAGGACAAGAAGGGGCCTCATAATCCAGTCTAGCGATGATTTCTTTGTGGGTATCCCTATTGATGATGTCTATAATTTGGATATTAGGGTCTTTAATATCGAGTAGTTTTGTGATAAAATGTAATTGTTCCATATGATTCTTTCTAATGATGTTTTTGTCGCTTTTCATTATAGATCTTATGGGACTTTTCTACAACAAATAGGCTCCATAATATCTATAGGG
>NZ_GL732486.1:57182-70111 GCF_000187745.1 Streptococcus sp. M334
GATACGAGGGATTTGATGATTCTTCTTGACGATAGAAGTCTCAGCGACCATCATTTTTGAGCACTGATAGCAGTTAAAACGGCGTTTTCTAAGGAGAATTCTAGTAGGCATACCAGTTGTTTCGAGGTAAGGGAGCTTAGATGGTTTTTGAAAGTCATATTTCTTCATTAGACTTCCACAATCAGGACAAGAAGGGGCCTCATAATCCAGTCTAGCGATGATTTCTTTGTGGGTATCCCTATTGATGATGTCTATAATTTGGATATTAGGGTCTTTAATATCGAGTAGTTTTGTGATAAAATGTAATTGTTCCATATGATTCTTTCTAATGATGTTTTTGTCGCTTTTCATTATAGATCTTATGGGACTTTTTTTCTACAACAAAATAGGCTCCATAATATCTATAGGGGATTTACCCACTACAAATATTATAGAGCCGATATTATGGAGTCTATTTTGTTGTCTTGTTAGAAGATGGTAGTCACGGAGAGTCCTCTAGTAAAGAATATCAACAAATCCGTTAGATTCTCAATTCAAAGATTACTTAAAAGTTAATTGAAAAGACTTCTATGAAAGATATAAATCATAAACTTTAAATCTTATTATAATTATCGTACTGTAACTAAATAATTAAGACTTAATAATTTTTGTATTTTCAATCCCAATTGGAGTTTTTGCTTTTTTAACGATATATTTGTCCTTGGTTAAAGTTCAATAAATTTTATTTGAAATCCTCAAAAAGTTAGTTTTTAATCTTAAATTTTTGAGGATTTGAGTTCCTAAAAATTTTTTAAAATAATTAAAGACTAGTTGTTGAAAACAAAAGAGTTATTTTAACTAACTTTATGATATAATGAAAAACGAGGTAAATTGAATGAAAAGTATAAAATTAAATGCTCTATCTTACATGGGAATTCGTGTCTTGAATATTATTTTTCCCATCTTAACTGGTACCTACGTCGCGCGTCTCTTGGACCGAACTGACTATGGTTACTTCAACTCAGTTGACACTATTTTGTCATTTTTCTTGCCCTTTGCGACATGTGGAGTCTATAACTACGGTTTGCGAGCTATCAGTAATGTCAAGGATAACAAAAAAGATCTGAATAGAACCTTCTCTAATCTTTTTTATTTGTGCATAGCTTGTACGATTTTGACCACCGCTGTCTATATCCTTGCCTATCCTCTCTTCTTTACTGATAATCCAATCATCAAAAAAGTCTACCTTGTTATGGGGATTCAACTCATTGCCCAGATTTTTTCAATCGAGTGGGTCAATGAAGCTCTGGAAAATTACAGTTTTCTCTTTTACAAGACTGCCTTCATCCGTATCCTGATGCTGGTATCTATTTTCCTGTTTGTCAAAAATGAACACGATATTGTTGTCTATACACTTGTGATGAGTTTATCGACACTGATTAACTATCTGATTAGTTATTTTTGGATTAAAAGAGACATTAAGCTTGTTAAGATTCACATAAGTGATTTTAACCCCCTCTTTCTCCCTCTTACTGCTATGTTGGTCTTCGCCAATGCCAATATGCTCTTCACATTTTTGGATCGACTCTTCCTCGTTAAAACAGGGATTGATGTCAACGTTAGTTACTATACCATGGCTCAGCGAATTGTAACCGTTATAGCTGGGGTTGTAACAGGAGCTATTGGAGTGAGTGTGCCTCGTCTCAGTTACTATCTAGGAAAAGGCGATAAGGAAGCCTATGTCGCACTTGTTAACAGAGGAAGTCGAATCTTTAACTTCTTTATCATTCCACTGAGTTTTGGACTCATGGTTTTAGGACCAAATGCCATCCTACTTTATGGTAGTGAAAAATATATCGGAGGCGGTATCTTAACCTCTCTCTTCGCTTTTCGGACGATTATCCTGGCACTGGATACCATTCTTGGTTCCCAAATTCTCTTTACAAATGGCTATGAAAAACGTATCACAGTCTATACAGTCTTCGCGGGATTACTCAATTTGGGCTTGAATAGTCTCCTCTTTTTCAACCATATCGTGGCTCCTGAATACTACTTACTGACGACCATGCTATCAGAGGCCTCTCTACTTGTTTTCTATATCATTTTCATCCATAGAAAACAACTTATTCACTTGGGACATATCTTTAGCTATACTGTTCGATACTCGCTCTTTTCACTTTCTTTTGTAGGAATTTATTTCCTGATTAATTTCTTGTATCCTGTGGATATGGTCATTAATTTGCCATTTTTGCTTAATACTGGTTTGATTGTCTTGCTATCAGCCATCTCTTATATTGGTCTACTTGTCTTCACCAAAGATAGCATTTTCTATGAATTTTTAAACCATGTCCTAGCCTTAAAAAATAAATTCAAAAAATCTTAGGAGTTTAGAATGAAACAACTTAGCATTGAAGATGCCAAACAAATTGAATTAGAAATTTTGGATTATATTGATACTCTCTGCAAAAAGCACAATATCAACTATATCATTAACTACGGTACTCTGATTGGTGCGGTTCGACATCAAGGATTTATCCCTTGGGACGACGATATTGATTTATCCATGCCTCGAGAAGACTACCAACGATTTATTACCATTTTCCAAAAGGAGAAAAGCAAGTATAAGCTCCTATCCTTAGAAACAGACAAAAACTACTTTAACAACTTTATCAAAATAACCGACAGTACGACTAAAATAATCGATACTCGAAATACAAAAACCTATGATTCTGGTGTCTTTATCGATATTTTCCCTATGGATCGCTTTGATGATCCTAAGGTCATTGATATTTGTTATAAGCTGGAAAGCTTCAAACTTCTGTCTTTCAGCAAACATAAAAATATTGTCTATAAAGATAGCCTTTTAAAAGATTGGATACGAACAGCCTTTTGGTTGCTCCTTCGACCTGTTTCTCCTCGTTATTTTGCAAATAAAATCGAGAAAGAAATTCAAAAATATAGTCGTGATAATGGGCAGTATATGGCTTTTATCCCTTCTAAATCTAAGGAAAAGGAAGTCTTCCCAAGTGGTACCTTTGATAAAACAATCAATCTCCCATTTGAGAATTTAAGCCTTCCAGCACCTGAAAAATTTGATACTATTTTGACACAATTTTATGGAGATTATATGACCCTACCACCAGAAGAAAAACGCTTCTACAGTCATGAATTTCACGCTTATAAATTGGAGGATTAGGATGCAGTATTTAGAAAAAGAAGAAATTAAAGAAATTCAACTAGCCCTGCTAGACTATATTAATGAGACTTGTAAGAAACATGATATTCCTTATTTTCTCAGTTATGGAACCATGCTTGGAGCTATCCGCCACAAAGGTATGATTCCCTGGGACGATGATATTGATATTTCCCTTTATCGTGAAGATTATGAGCGCTTATTGAAGATTATTGAGGAAGAAGACCATCCACGTTATAAGGTTCTCTCCTACGACACTTCTTCTTGGTACTTCCATAATTTCGCATCGATTTTGGACACTTCTACTGTTATCGAAGACCATGTTAAGTACAAGCGCCATGACACCAGTCTCTTTATCGATGTCTTCCCAATTGATCGCTTTACAGATTTGAGCATTGTCGACAAGAGCTATAAGTATGTGGCTCTTCGTCAACTGGCTTATATCAAAAAATCACGCGCAGTTCACGGTGACAGCAAATTAAAAGATTTTCTCAGATTATGTAGCTGGTACGCTCTCAGATTTGTCAATCCGAGATACTTCTATAAGAAAATAGATAAGTTAGTTAAGAATAGTGTTGTAGAACAGCCGAAATATGAGGGAATGGTTGGAGTTGATAAAGAGGGAATGAAGGGTGTTTTCCAAATAAATACTTTCAAAGAGTTAATCTTAACAGAGTTTGAGGGAAGAATGTTACCAATTCCTAAAAATTATGATGTCTTTTTAACCCAGATGTATGGCGATTACATGACTTTTCCTTCAAAAAAAATGCAGGAGTGGTATAGTCATAGTATAAAAGCTTTTCGCAAGGTGGAGAAGTAATTCTGTTTTATGAGAGAACAAATCTTGTGAGTGTCTATTGAGGAGATTAGGACATTGATATTCTTATACAAGCTTGGACACAAAAAGGAGTTCTAGTTTACTAAGACCAATTTTTTATACATCAGCAGAAAATATTGCAAATTGTGGTCTGTAGAGATGGTAAAGGAAAGTGTGATATACATGAAGAACATAATGATAAGAAATTTAATATTATTTAGTTTTCTTGTATGTCCTTTAAATATGGCTGCCAAATTATCCGCATCCACTTTATTAATGTAAAATCTAAGTCAGGGAGTTATACTATTCTTTTAGAAAGCTAAGGGTACTTTGTTTTAATTATGTGACTATTGATCCTTCTCGCTCCTTCTCGCTCCGTTAGGTGCGCGTCGAAGGTTATAGCCTAAAAACTTCAAATGCGATACAATAAAGTTGTTTCTGTAAATCGAAAAGTGAAAAAATATGGTACAAAAGTCTCATAGTTTATCGTACACAAAGTGGCGCTGTAAGTATCACATCTTATATAGACGAAAAGTAGTCTATAATCAATATCGAAGTAGTTTAAGCGAAGTATTTCATCGCTTGTGTAGTTATAAGGAAGTTGAAATTATCAGTTAGATTATGTACATATGTCAACTCTTTGTAAACTGTAGTGGGTTTAAGAAAAGCTAAGATCGAGAAAGGACACATTTTGTCCTTTCTTTTTTAAGTACGACGGGCATGTCGTGCATCTGAGGTGTAAGTCCTCCGTGGGCACCCGCTACTGCTGAACCCAATAGCGATTCCCAAGCCTGACTATCGTGAGGTAGCGGATTAAAACGGTCTGGGGATAGACCGTTTTAAGTCTGACGCTAGAAATAAGAATCGTCAGAGGAAGGGATAGCGAAATCGTGGCTCTACGAACAGGAACGTGATAGTAAGGCGTATATAGTGGATAAGGGGGCTTAAAACTCTAAAGTACAAAAAGGTAGTCGTAATCTATATGCGTAAATCACGAGAGTAATTGAATTCGGACTAAGGTTTGTGTGAAAAAGATAAATCTTCCTAGAGTCTAAAGATTCTGCGTCAGATTTCCTATTTTCACTGTAACCTTTTAACGTCCTCGTATCTTGTATAAACGAGGAAAGATGTACGACTTATCCCGTGAGGTCTCATGAGCGCTGAAAGCGTAGTAACAACGAATTATGAGAAGTCAGCCGAGCCCATAGTAGTGAGGAAGCTTCTGTAATGGAAGTGGAGCGAAGGGGTGACCAACTAATCGAAGTAATCCTACTTCACTTGTGTCTGTAAAACGAACGGTCTGATAGAACTGGACTCTGTCACATATTGACTGGGTGAAGGTTCACCAATATAAGATGTCCCTCAGGCACCAAAACAAGAAAGGAATACGCACATGTCAAAATTGCTAGATAAGATATTATCACGCGAAAATATGCTGGAATTCTACAATCAAGTAAAATCCAATAAGGGCTCAGCTGGGATTGATGGAATTACTATCGAAGAGATGGATGACTATCTCAGACACAACTGGCGCCTGACTAAGGAACTGATAAAACAGAGAAAATATAAGCCTCAACCAGTTCTTAGAGTTGAGATTCCTAAACCAAACGGAGGCATCCGTCAACTAGGAATTCCAACAGTTATGGATAGAATGATTCAACAGGCTATTGTTCAAGTCATTAGCCCTATTTGTGAACCTCATTTCTCAGATACGAGCTATGGATTCAGACCAAATAGGTCGTGTGAAAAAGCTATCATGAATCTCTTAGAGTACTTAAATGACGGCTATGAATGGATAGTGGATATAGACCTAGAGAAATTTTTTCGATACAGTTCCTCAAGATAGATTGATGTCCTTAGTAGATAATATTATCGAAAACGGAGATACGGAATCCTTGATTCGTAAGTATCTTCATTCAGGTGCTATCATTAACGGTCAGCGTCATAAAACGCTAGTTGGCACACCACAGGGAGGAAATTTATCTCCTCTCTTATCCAATGTCATGCTTAATGAACTGGACAAGGAATTAGAAAAGAGAGGGCTTCGATTTGTGCGCTACGCAGATAATTGTGTGATTACGGTCGGAAGCGAGGCCTCCGCTAAGCGTGTGATGTATTCAGTCAGTCGTTTTATTGAGAAACGGCTAGGTTTGAAAGTAAACATGACCAAGACTAAGATTACTAGACCAAGAGAGTTGAAATATCTAGGTTTTGGGTTCTGGAAATCATCAGACGGTTGGAAAAGCCACCCCCATCAAGATAGTGTTCGGAGATTTAAGCTTAAATTGAAGAAACTAACACAGAGGAAATGGAGTATAGACTTAACAAGACGTATTGAGCAACTGAATTTATCTATTCGAGGATGGATAAACTATTTCTCATTGGGAAATATGAAAAGTATAGTCACCAGCATAGATGAGCGCTTGCGTACTCGCCTACGAGTGATTATCTAGAAGCAATGGAAGAAGAAATCGAGACGATTATGGGGACTACTGAAGTTAGGGGTTCCTAAATGGATAGCAGATAAGGTATCTGGCTGGGGGGACCACTATCAATTAGTAGCTCAGAAGTCGGTACTTAAATGTGCTATATCAAAACCAGTCCTTGAAAAACGTGGACTGGTTTCGTGTTTGGATTATTACCTTGAACGACATGCGTTAAAAGTTAGTTGAACCGCCGTATGCCGAACGGCATGTACGGTGGTGTGAGAGGGGCTAGAGATTATCCCCTACTCGATTGTTGAGAGCGATAAAAATCCGTTTTTTGAAGTTTTCAAAGTTCCGAAAACCAAATGCATTTCGTTTGATAAGCTTGATGAGATTATTGGTCGCTTCTAATTTGGCGTTGGAATAGGGTAATTGAAGGGCATTGACGATTTTCTCTTTGTTCTTTAGAAAGATTTTAAAGACAGTTTGACGAAGAGGATGAACTTTCTTTAGATTGTCCTCGATAAGTCCGAAAAATTTGTCTTGCTTCTTATTCTGAAAGTGAAAAAGCAAGAGCTGATAGACATTGTAGTGGTGTCTCAAGTCTTCTGAATAGCTCAAAAGCTTATCTAGAATCTCTTTGTTGGTTAGATGCATACGAAAAGTAGGGCGATAAAATCGCTTATCGCTCAGTTTACGACTATCCTGTTGTATAAGCTTCCAGTAACGTTTCATAGCTTTGTATTTATGGGATTTTCGCTCGAATTGGTTCATGATTTGAACACGGACACGACTCATAGCACGGCTGAGATGTTGTACAATATGAAAACGATCTAGAACGATTTTAGTACATGGAAAAAAGCAGTTTAGCCAAGTCATAGTAAGGACTAAACATATCCATAGTAATGATTTTCACCTGACAACAAACGGCTCTATCGTAGCGCAGAAAATGATTACTTATGATAGCTTGTGTTCCACTTTCAAGAACAGTGATGATATTGAGATTGTCAAAACCTTACGCAATGAAACTCATATTTCCCTTAGTGAAGGCATACTCGTCCCAAGACATAATCTCAGGAAGACGAGAAAAATCATGATTAAAGTGAAAGTCATTGAGTTTTCGAATGACAGTTGAAGTTGAAATGGACAGCTGATGTGCAATATCAGTCATAGAAGTCTTTTCAATCAACTTTTGCTCAATTTTTATTGATGAGAGAAGTTTTGGAGAGGGTCATTTTCGAGCAATGATAGCACTTGAAACAGCTTTTCTAAGAAGGAGTTCTATTGGGGATACCAATTGTTTCAAGGTAAGGAATTTTAGACAATTTTTGAAACTCATATTTCTTAATTTGGTTAGCGCAATTAGGACGAGATAGAGCATCATTATCCAGTTTAGCGATGATTTCCTTGTGGGTATCCCTGTTAATTTAATTGTTCCATACGATTCTTTCTAATGATGGTTTGGTCATTTTTCATTCTAGATATTACGGAACTTTTTCTACAACAAATAGGCTTCATAATATCTATAGGGAATTTACCCACTGCAAATATTATAGTTCCCTATTTTCTTAATATAGAATCTAACTTGACAAAAACAAATGTTCATTGTATAATCGAATGGATAGAAATATTGAACGAAAGAGGTTAAGGATATGCTATCAGAAAAACAATTTAAACTTTTACGTTTTTTGTTGATTCACAAAGACGAAAACTTTACGCAGAGACAATTGGCTGAACAGCTAGATTTATCTTTAGGAACAGTCAATGCATTGGTTGGAAAACTTAAAGAAGAGAAGTGGATTGATGAGGAACATCACTTAAATGAACTAGGCAAGAACGTTTTAGAACCCTATCGAGTAGAAAATGCTATTATAATGGCTGCTGGAATGAGTAGTCGTTTTGCTCCTTTGTCTTATGAAATTCCCAAAGGATTGCTTCAAGTCAAGGGGGAACGCTTGATAGAGAGGCAAATCAGACAACTGCAAGAAGCAGGAATAGAAGATATAACCGTTATTGTAGGTTATCTACAAGAAAAAATGTTCTATCTGGAAGAAAAGTTTGGCGTTAAAATCGTTGTGAATAATGATTACTACAAATACAATAACTGTTCTTCTCTCATGCTAGTCAGAGATCAACTTTCCAACACTTATATCTGCTCTTCGGATAATTATTTTGTAGAAAATCCGTTTGAACGATACATTTACAGAGGTTATTATTCGACTATATTTGCAGAAGGGGACACAGACGAATACTGCTCTAAGGAAGATTCCAATCACACGATTATCGATATTCAAATCGGTGGGACGAATACTTGGGCTATGGTGGGGCACGTTTATTTTGATCGTGCATTTAGTGAAAAATTCGTAGATATTTTGGAAACTGAATTTAAACATGAGCCGTATCGCGAACAGCTCTGGGAAGATTATTATAGTCGTCACGTCAAAGAACTTCCTTTGGAAGCTCGGCATTATTCAGCAGACATTGTTAAGGAGTTTGATTCACTAGATGAGTTGCGTCAGTTTGATGAACACTATTTGCTGAATACTAATTCGGAAATCATTGATAACATCTGTAAGACATTAGGATGTATAGCTTCAGATATTGTCAATATTAAACCCCTAAAAGACGGTTTAACCAACACTTCGTTTTCATTTGACTGCCTAGGGAAGAAATATGTTTACCGTCATCCAGGTAGAGGAACGGAGAATTATATCAATCGTGCTAGTGAAGCGGCTTCCATGGAAATTGCTGCAAAATTAAAGATTGACCGTACCTTTGTTGCCATGAACAAGGATGAGGGCTGGAAAATTTCAGAATTTATCCCTAATGCCAAGCAACTGGATTATGACAATTGGGATGATGTAGCAAAAGCAATGGAGCTCTTGAGACGCTTGCACCAATCTGGAGAAAAAACGGATTATTCTTTTGATCAATTTGAGGGAATTGATGATTTTAGACAAAAATTAAAGGCTAGCAATCGTTTTGAATTTGATGGGCTTGAAGAGTTGGATCAGAATGTCTCAGTTCTCGAGAAGCTTTTACAAGAAGAACAAGCGAAAAAGGTTCTCTGCCATGGAGATTCTTATAGCCCAAATTTCTTGTTGAATGAAGCTGGCGAAATGAGCTTGATTGATTGGGAATATTCTGGTATGGGAGATCCAGCGGGAGATTTAGGGACCTTTATTGGATGTTCAAATTATACAGTGGAAGAAGCTGAAAAGGTACTTGAAATCTATTTACAAGAAGTGCCAGATAAGAACACCAAACGTCACTATTTTGCCTATGTATCAGTGACTTCATATTATTGGTTTTTGTGGGCCCTGTTCCAAGAAAGCGTTGGAAAACCCGTAGGTGAATTTCTTTATGTCTGGTATCGTTATACCAAGCAGTATGGGCAAATTGCACTAGATTTGTATTTGGAGGAGAATTGAGATGAAACCGACATCTGAAATTGAAGAATTAGTAGCAAATGAAACGAAAAGAAGGCTAGAAGAAATGGAATCTCCAAACTATGTGTTTGCTCAGCCATTTCTAAAAAGTGATTTTATTATAGTCATTGGCTTAGTTCTAATTAACCTTATTCTGATTATTTTAGCTATGACAGGAGATATTCAATAAAATGTCCAAGATGAATGACTTTATTCAACAGGAGACGATAACGGGAATCGTTCCTATGACCAACAAGGATCGTCAGTATTCTTTCTGGGATCTCTTCCTATCGACAAGTGGTTTTGCCATCGCAACCTGGTGTTATACCCAAGGAGCCTATGTGGCTCAATATTTGACCTTTAATCAAATGTTGATTAATATTTTTAGTTTTAACATTATCTGGGTCTTTATTGAATGTCTCCCAATCTTGTTTGCAGTTAAATATGGAATTGATTTATGGATTTGGTTGAGAGCCGTTCTAGGTAAAAAAGGGGTGGCCATTCTATCAACCGTGATTAGTCTGGCGAATTTTGGTTGGTACGCCGTTACCGCTAATCTTTTTGCCAGCTCCATGATTCATTTGGCAAATAATTTTGGGCTTGGTTTAGACAAGGGAGTATGGGCACCGATTCTAGGCACCCTCTGTGTTCTCCTTGGAACGCTGATTGCTCTTGGGGGCCCAGATGTGATTAAAGGTACTAATCGCTTTCTGGTGGTTGCCTTGTTATTTGTTGGGCTAATCATCGTTGGAATCTGTTTTGTTGCGGTTCCGATTAGGGATATTATGAATGTCCAACCTGCCATCCAAGAAAATTTGACACCGATTGAACGTTTTATGATGTCAGGGGAAGGAAATGTGGCCGTAGCCTTTTCTTGGTCTACACAAGCCTTTGTCTTACCACGTTTGGCAAAATCAGAACGCAGTGGCTATTGGGCTACAGCCTTGTCATATGGGGTTGTTGCTCCATTCTTTGCTGCGACAGGTGGAGTTATGGCTCTAGCCATGTTTGTCAAAACAGGTGTTTATGAAAGTGATCCAACAACCATGCTATCAACTCTAAGTACCCCAGCCTTTGCTCTCTTAAGTCTACTACTAGTAGCCTTTGCCAATATTGGAACCCAAGGTACAGGATCTTATGTGAACTGTATGATTGTAAAAAGCGGGATGCCCAAAGTAAGCTATAAACTAATGGTTTGGATTGCCATGGTTTACGTGAGCCTACTCACCATCTGGGGAGGGGTAGAAGAGTACTTCGGTTCCTTCATCTCGCTGGCTGCCTATATTCAAGGCCCCATTATTGGTATGATTGTTGTCGACTACTTTATCTTGAGAAAACGAAAACTCGATTTGCGTTCAGCCTATTTCGTTGAAGGACATGACGCCTATGAGTTTACAAATGGCTTTAATATGGTAGGATTATCTTGTGTAATCATTTCTTTGTTAGTTGCAGTACTATTTGTTTACAACCCTATAACAAAGCACATCCAGAGTCCTATGTTCCTGCTCACAACTGGTAGTGGCTTCACTGCAATTTTTGGAGGTCTATTGTACTGGTTAGCTAGCTTAACTCGTTTAAAACGCTATATGCTCAAGGATAAAGATTCTGTTACGATTTAAGTTTAAGAGAGAACGTTGTGTACTACCCCAAAAAGTTGGAAAAATAATTATTGAAAGGATTTAGTTCTGTATTGCACAGGACTAAGTCCTTTTAGTTTGGCTCTTTGTCAAGTGTAGTGGGTTGAAGAAAAGCTAATATCTAGAAAGGACAAATTTCGTCCTTTCTTTTTTGATGTTCAGAGCGATAAAAATCCTTTTTTTGAAGTTTTCAAAGTTCCGAAAACCAAAGGCATTGCGTTTGATAAGTTTGATAAGATTATTGGTTGCTTCTAATTTGGCGTTGGAATAGGGTAGTTGAAAGGCGTTGACAATCTTCTCTTTATCCTTTAGAAAGGTTTTAAAGACAGTCTGAAAAAGAGGATGAACCTGCTTTAGATTGTCCTTAATAAGTCCGAAGAATTTGTCAGGTTCCTTGTTCTGAAAGTGAAAAAGCAAGAGTTGATAGAGATTGTAGTGGTGTTTCAACTCTTCTGAATAGCTTAAAAGCTTGTCTAGAATCTCTTTATTCGTTAAGTGCATACGAAAAGTAGGGCGATAAAATCGTTTATCACTCAGTTTACGACTATCCTGTTGAATGAGTTTCCAGGAGCGTTTGATGGCCTTGTATTCATGGGATTTTTGATGAAACTGATTCATGATTTGGACACGCAAACGACTCATAGCACGGCTGAGATGTTGGAGTAAAACAGTCCAGTGGACTGTTTTAGTCTGAGTCTAGAAATTCTAAAGCGAAGCAGCTGTTTAGCCAAGTCATAGTAAGGGCTAAACATATCCATAGTAATGATTTTCACCTGACAACGAACGGCTCTATAGTAGCGAAGAAAGTGATTTCGAATGATAGCTTGTGTTCTTCCCTCGAGAACAGTGATGATGTTGAGATTATCAAAATCTTGTGCAATAAAACTCATCTCCATCTCCCGATTGAAACAGTCACTTCCCGGACTGTTTCAACGTCCCAGGACATAATCTCAGGAAGACGCGAAAAATCATGCTTAAAGTGGAAATCATTGAGCTTGCGAATGACAGTTGAAGTTGAAATGGCCAGCTGATGAGCAATATCGGTCATAGAAGTTTTTTCAATCAGCTTCTGAGCAATCTTTTGGTTGATGATACGAGGGATTTGATGATTCTTCTTGACGATAGAAGTCTCAGCGACCATCATTTTTGAGCACTGATAGCAGTTAAAACGGCGTTTTCTAAGGAGAATTCTAGTAGGCATACCAGTTGTTTCGAGGTAAGGGAGCTTAGATGGTTTTTGAAAGTCATATTTCTTCATTAGACTTCCACAATCAGGACAAGAAGGGGCCTCATAATCCAGTCTAGCGATGATTTCTTTGTGGGTATCCCTATTGATGATGTCTATAATTTGGATATTAGGGTCTTTAATATCGAGTAGTTTTGTGATAAAATGTAATTGTTCCATATGATTCTTTCTAATGATGTTTTTGTCGCTTTTCATTATAGATC
>NZ_GL732486.1:70131-98143 GCF_000187745.1 Streptococcus sp. M334
GGTCATAGAAGTTTTTTCAATCAGCTTCTGAGCAATCTTTTGGTTGATGATACGAGGGATTTGATGATTCTTCTTGACGATAGAAGTCTCAGCGACCATCATTTTTGAGCACTGATAGCAGTTAAAACGGCGTTTTCTAAGGAGAATTCTAGTAGGCATACCAGTTGTTTCGAGGTAAGGGAGCTTAGATGGTTTTTGAAAGTCATATTTCTTCATTAGACTTCCACAATCAGGACAAGAAGGGGCCTCATAATCCAGTCTAGCGATGATTTCTTTGTGGGTATCCCTATTGATGATGTCTATAATTTGGATATTAGGGTCTTTAATATCGAGTAGTTTTGTGATAAAATGTAATTGTTCCATATGATTCTTTCTAATGATGTTTTTGTCGCTTTTCATTATAGATCTTATGGGACTTTTTTTCTACAACAAAATAGGCTCCATAATATCTATAGGGGATTTACCCACTACGAATATTATAGAGACATTTTTATATTAGTAAGTACAAGATTGAGTGCATAGTGGAATGTTTTATCTTTTGTGATAAAAAGTATCAAGAGATAGTAGATTCCACAAGTTGCAATAGTCGAGAGAACCATGAGGATTATATTGAGGTTGACTGTATAAGAGTTGATTTGGAAAAGGAATTTAAATGTGAAATAGATGGGAATGAATCCGAGCGATACAATAGTATAGCGTGTTAAAGTAGTAAAGATTTCTTTTAAGTCAAGTAGATGATGTTTCTTGATAAAGTAAATTTCTAGTAGAACAACTACGGTTTCTGCAATAATAGTAGTAGCAATGTAATACTCTGGTGCAAAAATATTATTGAAATACAAGAGACTGTTGAGTAGGATATTGGCACCGCCACCAATAAAGTAAAAGGCTGTTAAACGATTTTCGTGGTCGTTGATGAAGATAATTTGTTTACCAAGGATTAACTCAATGGCCCAAATGATAGTCCGAAAAGCGAAGACACTAGTCACAATACCAGCTTCAAGGTATTTTTCAGAAGAGTAGATGACAGTTGCGTAGTTCCCTAATACCATAATCCCAATACTGGTTTGAATGATGAGGAAGTAAAAGAGGGCAGCGCCTTGATTTAGAAGATTCTTATAGGACTCGTAGTCTTTCTTACCGAGATAGTAGCCGAGACGTGGAATACTGACATTGATAGCTCCACTCAGGACACTGGCAATCAACATGACGATGCTGGAAGCAATGGTGTAATAAGAAATATAGTTTTCATCAGGTCCATTGGTTATGAATATTCTATCGAGCAGGCCATAGAGCATACTGGAATTTGCTAATAGCAGCATAGTAAAGAGAGGCTTAGATTCTTTGGTTAATTCCACAAAACTAATCTTAACGAATGAAACTTTTCTCTTGATCCAAAGAAAACTAAGTAGATAATTTAGAATAGTGGTGGTACTCATGACAATGGCATAAGGAACAATATCATCTGCTGTTTTTACAAAGGTGAAGATTCCAACTAACATAGAAATCCGGATAATTAAGGTCTTATATAGGATGAAGGCATAGTTTTCATAAGCCTCGTTCATCCATTCGATATTGAGGAATTGGAAGAGTGCCTGTGCACCTAAGATATAGTAGAGAACTTTAAGATTTTCAATGCTGGTGTCAAAAAAGATAATAAGGAAGTAGATACCAGTTGTCAGGATAGAAGTGAAAACAGAAATATAAAACAACTTAGAGAAAACATAGTTGATTTTATTCTTATCGTCCTTGACCTTACTGATAGCTCGAATCCCGTAGTTGTATACTCCAAAGGCGGCTAAAGGAATGACAAAGCTAGCCTAGGTATTTGCGGTATTGAAATAATCGTAGATGGATTTGCTGAGAATCCGTGTCAGATAAGGATTGGTTATCAGAGGAAAAACGATATTGAGAACATTGACTAGTAAGCTAGCCAGTGCATTAATTTTTATATTTTTCATTGTACTTTCTTTCTTGTATTGTAAAATGGTCTCTAGTATTATATCACATTCTCGCTTCATTCTTTTGATAAAATCGTAAAAATCTAGTATAATAGATAGAACTGAAAGTATGAGGTTACTAGCAATGAAAATGAAACAAATTAGTGATACAACTTTGAAAATAACGATGTCTTTAGAGGATTTGATGGATCGTGGCATGGAGATTGCTGACTTTCTCGTTCCTCAAGAAAAAACAGAAGAGTTCTTTTATGCTATCTTAGATGAGTTAGAGATGCCTGAGAGCTTTTTGGATACAGGTATGTTGAGCTTCCGTGTGACTCCAAAACCTGATAAGGTAGATGTCTTTGTAACCAAATCAAAGATTGACCAAAATCTAGATTTTGAAGATTTATCGGATTTACCAGATATGGAAGAATTGGCTCAAATGTCGCCAGATGAATTTATCAAAACCTTGGAAAAAAGCATCGCAGATAAAACCAAGGATGATATCGAAGCGATTCAATCTCTAGAGCAAGTCGAAGCCAAGGAAGAAGAGCAGGAGCAGGCTGAACAAGAAGTTGAAAGTAAGAAAGAGCCTTACATCTACTACATCCTTTCTTTTTCTAAGTTAGCTGATTTGGTGGCTTTTGCCAAGACAGTGACTTTTGAGATGGAAACTTCTGAACTTTACAAGATGAATGAGCGCTATTATTTGACCATTTTAGTGGATATTGAAAATCATCCAAGTCCATATCCAGCTTGGCTCTTGGCCCGTATGCGCGAGTTTGCAGATGATAGTGACATCAGTCGCTCAGTCTTGCAGGAGTATGGTCAAGTCTTGATGAATCACGATGCGGTGATTAATCTGCAAAAGATTGGATAACCCTTTCTGGAAAGCTATTTCCAGATTTTAAGAAGAGCGAATCGTTTGATTCGTTTTTTCTTTTTTAGACTGAAATAGTGATTTACTATAATAGGAATTTTCACAAAATTCTGTTATAATGGCTATATTAGAAAATTTCGAGGAGACAAACATGACAGTTAAAATTGCTTTACTAGGATTTGGTACCGTTGCAAGTGGTGTGCCTTTCCTCCTAAAGGAAAATGGAGAAAAAATCAATCAATCAGCACATTCAGAGATTGAAGTTGCTAAGGTATTGGTCAAGGATGAAGATGAAAAGAATCGCTTGCTTGCTGCTGGGAATGACTTTAACTTTGTAACCAATGTGGATGACATTTTATCAGACCAAGACATTACGATCGTAGTGGAATTGATGGGGCGTATCGAACCTGCTAAGACTTTTATCACTCGTGCCTTGGAAGCTGGGAAACACGTTGTTACTGCCAATAAGGACCTTTTGGCTGTCCATGGTACAGAATTGTTAGAAATCGCTAAAGAGCATAATGTAGCACTTTACTATGAAGCAGCAGTAGCTGGTGGGATTCCAATTCTTCGTACTTTAGCAAATTCCTTGGCTTCTGATAAAATCACGCGCGTGCTTGGGGTAGTCAACGGAACTTCTAACTTCATGATGACCAAGATGGTCGAAGAAGGCTGGTCTTACGATGATGCTCTTGCGGAAGCGCAAAGACTAGGTTTTGCAGAAAGCGACCCGACAAACGACGTAGATGGGATCGATGCAGCCTACAAGATGGTTATTTTGAGCCAATTTGCCTTTGGTATGAAGGTTGCCTTTGACGATGTAGCCCACAAGGGAATCCGCAACATCACACCAGAAGACGTAGCTGTAGCCCAAGAACTTGGCTATGTAGTGAAATTGGTTGGTTCTATCGAGGAAACTCCTTCAGGAATTGCTGCAGAAGTAACTCCAACCTTCCTACCAAAAGCGCACCCACTTGCTAGTGTGAATGGAGTAATGAACGCTGTTTTTGTAGAATCTATCGGTATTGGTGAGTCTATGTACTACGGACCAGGTGCTGGTCAAAAACCAACTGCAACAAGTGTTGTGGCGGACATTGTCCGTATCGTTCGTCGTTTGAATGATGGAACGATTGGCAAAGACTTCAACGAATACAGCCGTGACTTGGTCTTGGCTAATCCAGAAGATGTTAAAGCAAATTACTATTTCTCAATCTTGGCTCCAGACTCAAAAGGTCAGGTCTTGAAATTGGCTGAAATCTTTAATGCTCAAGATATTTCCTTCAAGCAAATCCTTCAAGATGGCAAAGAAGGTGACAAGGCGCGTGTTGTCATCATCACACACAAAATTAATAAAGCCCAGCTTGAGAATGTCTCAGCTGAGTTGAAGAAGGTTTCAGAATTCGACCTCTTGAATACCTTCAAGGTGCTAGGAGAATAAAATGAAGATTATTGTACCTGCAACCAGTGCCAATATCGGGCCAGGTTTTGACTCGGTCGGTGTAGCTGTAACCAAGTATCTTCAAATTGAGGTCTGTGAAGAACGAGATGAGTGGTTGATTGAACACCAGATTGGCAAATGGATTCCACATGACGAGCGTAATCTCTTGCTCAAAATTGCTTTGCAAATTGTACCAGACTTGCAACCAAGACGTTTGAAAATGACAAGTGATGTTCCCTTGGCGCGTGGCTTGGGTTCTTCTAGCTCGGTTATTGTTGCTGGTATTGAACTAGCCAACCAACTGGGCCAGCTCAACTTGTCAGACCATGAAAAATTGCAATTAGCGACCAAGATTGAAGGACATCCTGACAATGTGGCTCCTGCTATTTATGGTAATCTCGTTGTTGCGAGCTCTGTTGAAGGGCAAGTTTCAGCTATCATAGCAGACTTCCCAGAGTGTGATTTCCTAGCCTACATTCCAAACTATGAATTGCGTACTAGAGACAGCCGTGGAGTCTTGCCTAAGAAATTGTCTTACAAGGAAGCTGTTGCGGCCAGCTCTATTGCCAATGTGGCGGTTGCGGCCTTGTTGGCGGGAGACATGGTGACCGCTGGGCAAGCAATCGAGGGTGACCTCTTCCATGAGCGCTATCGTCAGGACTTGGTAAGAGAATTTGCAACCATTAAGCAAGTAGCCAAAGAAAATGGGGCCTATGCAACCTACCTCTCTGGTGCTGGGCCGACAGTTATGGTCTTGGCTTCTCATGACAAGATGCCAACGATTAAGGCAGAATTGGAAAAGCAACCTTTCAAAGGAAAACTGCATGACTTGAAAGTTGATACCCAAGGTGTCCGTGTCCAAGCAAAATAAAAAAATAGAAGACAGGATGGGGAAACCACTTGACCAGAGGGCTTCCTATCCTTTTTTTGAAAAGAAGTCTAGTTAAGAACTTGATAAAGGAGAAATAAAGATGGCAGAAATTTATCTAGCAGGCGGTTGTTTTTGGGGCCTAGAGGAATATTTTTCACGCATTTCTGGAGTGCTAGCAACCAGTGTTGGCTATGCTAATGGACAAGTCGAAACGACCAATTACCAGTTACTCAAGGAAACAGACCATGCAGAAACGGTTCAAGTAATTTACGATGAGAAGGTAGTGTCACTCAGAGAAATTTTGCTCTATTATTTCCGAGTCATCGATCCCTTGTCAATCAATCAACAAGGGAATGACCGTGGTCGCCAATATCGAACTGGGATTTATTACCAAGATGAAACAGACTTGCCAGCTATCTACACTGTGGTGCAGGAGCAGGAACGCATGCTTGGTCGAAAGATTGCAGTGGAAGTGGAGAAACTACGTCATTACATTCTAGCTGAAGATTACCACCAAGACTATCTTAAGAAGAATCCTTCAGGTTACTGTCATATTGATGTGACCGATGCTGAGCAGCCATTAATTGATGCCTCTAACTATGAAAAGCCTAGTCAAGAAGTGTTGAAGGAAAGTTTGTCAGCAGAGTCTTACCGTGTTACCCAAGAAGCTGTAACAGAGGCTCCGTTTAGTAATGCCTATGACCAAACTTTTGAAGAGGGCATTTATGTAGACATTACGACGGGTGAGCCACTCTTTTTCGCCAAAGATAAGTTTGCCTCAGGATGTGGTTGGCCAAGCTTTAGCCGTCCGATTTCCAAGGAATTGATTCATTATTACAAGGATATGAGCCATGGAATGGAGCGAATTGAAGTTCGTTCTCGGTCAGGTAATGCTCACTTGGGTCATGTTTTCACAGATGGGCCTCGGGAGTTAGGTGGACTTCGTTACTGTATCAATTCTGCTTCCTTACATTTTGTAGCCAAGGATGAGATGGAAGAGGCAGGATATGGCTATCTATTGCCATACTTAAACAAATAAAATTGAGAGGGTGGGTGCTTCCCACTTTCTTCATTTTAGAAAATAGAAGGGATTTATGAAACGCTTATTATCTTACTTCAAACCCTACATCAAAGAATCGATTTTAGCACCCTTGTTCAAGCTGTTAGAAGCTGTGTTTGAGCTCTTGGTTCCCATGGTGATTGCTGGGATTGTTGACCAATCTTTACCTCAGGGAGATCAAGGACATCTCTGGATGCAGATTGGTTTGCTCCTTATCTTTGCAGTGATTGGCGTTGTAGTGGCCTTGATAGCCCAGTTTTACTCAGCCAAGGCTGCGGTTGGATTTGCCAAAGGACTGACAGATGACCTTTATCGACATATTCTTTCCTTGCCCAAGGATAGCAGAGACCGTCTGACCACTTCTAGCTTAGTCACTCGCTTGACTTCGGATACCTACCAGATTCAAACTGGTATCAATCAATTCCTGCGTCTCTTTTTGAGAGCGCCTATTATCGTTTTTGGGGCTATCTTTATGGCCTATCGAATCTCAGCTGAGTTGACTTTCTGGTTTTTGGTTATGGTTGTCATTTTGACCATTGTCATCGTAGGGCTCTCTAGACTGGTCAATCCTCTCTACAGTGTTCTCAGAAAGAAAACGGACCAACTGGTTCAGGAAACGCGCCAGCAATTACAAGGGATGCGAGTTATTCGTGCTTTTGGGCAAGAAAAACGAGAGTTACAGATTTTTCAAACCCTTAACCAGGTCTATGCTAGATTACAAGAGAAAACTGGTTTCTGGTCTAGTTTATTAACACCTTTGACCTATCTGATTGTCAATGGAACTCTTCTCGTTATCATCTGGCAGGGCTATATTTCTATACAAGGAGGCTTACTCAGTCAAGGTGCTCTTATTGCCCTCATCAACTATCTCCTACAGATTTTGGTGGAATTGGTCAAGCTAGCCATGCTGATAAATTCTCTCAACCAGTCCTATATCTCTGCCAAGCGAATCGAGGAAGTTTTTGCTGAGGCTCCAGAAGATATTCATTCAAAATTAGAACAAAAGCAAGCTATCAGTAATCAGGTTTTACAAGTTCAAGAACTGACCTTTACCTATCCTGATGCGGCTCAGCCTTCTCTGAGAGATATTTCCTTTGATATGACTCAAGGGCAAATCCTTGGTATTATTGGGGGAACAGGTTCCGGTAAATCAAGTTTGGTGCAACTCATCCTTGGACTTTATCCAGCAGACAAGGGGAGCATTTACCCTTATCGAGATGGATCTAGTCCTAGTAATTTAGAGGAGTGGCGGTCTTGGATTGCCTATGTGCCTCAAAAAGTCGAGCTCTTTAAAGGAACCATTCGTTCCAACCTGACTCTAGGTTTACATCAAGAAGTAACTGACCAAGAACTCTTGCAGGCCTTGGAAATTGCGCAAGCTAAGGATTTTGTCAGTGATAAGGAAGGTCTCTTAGATGCCCTAGTTGAAGCAGGAGGGCGAAATTTCTCAGGCGGGCAAAAACAAAGGCTGTCGATCGCTCGAGCAGTCTTGCGCCAAGCCCCTTTTCTCATCCTAGATGATGCTACCTCCGCGTTGGATACCATTACGGAGTCCAAGCTCTTGAAAGCTATCCGAGAAAATTTGCCAAACACGAGCTTAATCTTGATTTCTCAACGAACCTCGACTTTACAGATGGCTGACCAGATTCTCCTCTTGGAAAAAGGTGAGCTTTTAGCTATCGGCAAGCACGAGGACTTGATGAAATCCAGTCAAGTCTATCGTGAAATTAATGCATCCCAACATGGAAAGGAGGACTAGCATGAGACGACAAACTGCAAACCAGACGCTCAAACGTTTGGCTAAAGATTTAGCAAGCCATCCTTTCCTCCTTTTCTTAGCCTTTCTAGGAACTATTGCTCAAGTTGGCTTATCAATCTACCTACCTATTCTGATTGGGCAGGTCATTGATCAGGTCCTAGTGGCTGGTTCTTCGCTAGTTTTTTGGCAGATTTTCATTCAGATGATCTTGGTGGTCATAGGAAATACCCTTGTGCAATGGATCAATCCTCTCCTCTATAATCGTCTAATCTTCTCTTATACCAAAGACTTGCGAGAGCGAATCATCCATAAACTTCATCGTTTACCGATTTCCTTTGTGGATCGCCAAGGCAGTGGAGAAATGGTCAGTCGGGTGACCACGGACATAGAACAGTTGGCAGCTGGCTTGACCATGATTTTTAACCAATTTTTCATTGGCGTCTTGATGATTTTGGTGAGTATTCTAGCCATGCTTCAAATTCATCTCCTTATGACCCTCTTAGTCTTGCTGTTGACGCCACTGTCTATGGTAATCTCGCGCTTTATTGCCAAACGCTCCTATCATCTCTTTCAAAAGCAAACAGAGACAAGGGGAATTCAAACTCAGTTGATTGAAGAATCTCTTAGCCAGCAGACCATTATCCAGTCCTTTAATGCTCAGGCAGAATTTATACAAAGGCTGCGTGAGGCTAATGACCACTACGCAGGCTATTCTCAGTCAGCTATCTTTTATTCTTCAACGGTTAATCCTTCGACTCGCTTTGTAAATGCGCTCATTTATGCTCTCCTAGCTGGAGTGGGAGCTTATCGTATCATGATAGGCTCTACTTTGACCATTGGACGTTTAGTGACCTTTTTGAACTATGTCCAGCAATACACCAAACCCTTTAACGATATTTCTTCCGTGCTAGCTGAGTTGCAAAGTGCTCTCGCTTGTGCAGAGCGTGTTTATGTTGTCTTAGAAAGTCCTGAGGTGGCTGAAAGTGGTAAGGAAGTCTTGACCAGTGACCAAGTTAAGGGAGCTATTTCCTTTAAACAGGTTTCTTTTGGCTACAATCCTGAAAAGATTTTGATTAAGGATTTATCTATTGATATTCCAGCTGGTAGCAAGGTGGCTATTGTTGGTCCGACAGGTGCTGGAAAATCAACCCTTATCAATCTCCTCATGCGTTTTTATCCTATTAACTTGGGAGATATCTTGCTAGACGGGAAATCCATTTATGACTATAGTCGTGCTTCTTTACGACAACAGTTTGGCATGGTGCTCCAAGAAACCTGGCTCAAGCAAGGGACCATTCATGACAATATTGCCTTTGGAAATCCTGAAGCCAGTCGGGAGCAGGTGATTGCTGCGGCAAAAGCAGCCAATGCCGACTTTTTCATTCAACAGTTGCCCCAGGGTTACGATACCAAGTTGGAAAATGCTGGAGAATCTCTCTCTGTCGGTCAGGCTCAGCTCTTGACCATCGCGCGAGTCTTTCTGGCTATTCCAAAGATTCTCATCTTAGACGAGGCGACTTCTTCCATCGATACACGGACAGAAGTTCTAGTACAGGATGCCTTTGCCAAACTCATGAAGGGGCGCACAAGCTTTATCATCGCCCACCGCTTGTCAACCATTCAGGATGCGGATTTGATTCTAGTCTTGGTGGATGGAGATATTGTTGAGTATGGCAATCATCAAGAACTAATGGTTCGAAAGGGCAAGTATTACCAAATGCAGAAAGCTGCGGCTTTTAGCTCTGAATAATCCTTTCTACTTTGAAATCTTATAGACAAAAGAAGTTGCCTTAGGGTGACTTTTTTGTTACAATAACTAGAAAAATGTGATGTAAAATTATCTATAGAAAAGGAGTGCCTCCATGAAAGTCTATCAGCATGTAAATATCGTGACTTGTGATCAAGATTTCCATGTCTATCTAGATGGAATCTTAGCCGTTAAGGGTTCTCAAATCACCTATGTCGGTCAAGAGAAACAAGAGATTTTAGATCAAGCTGAGCAGATTATAGACTATCAGGGAGCCTGGATCATGCCTGGTTTGGTCAATTGCCACACCCACTCTGCAATGACAGGTTTGAGAGGGATTCGAGATGATAGCAATCTTCATGAATGGCTCAATGACTATATATGGCCTGCAGAAGCAGAATTTACTCCCGACATAACTACCAAGGCGGTCAAAGAAGCGCTGACAGAGATGCTCCAGTCAGGAATAACAACCTTTAATGATATGTATAATCCCAATGGTGTGGATATTGAACGGATTTATCAGGCAGTGAAAGATTCCAAGATGCGTTGTTATTTCTCACCGACCCTCTTTTCTTTAGAGGGTGAAACAACTGCTGAGACCATTGCTAGAACACGAGCCATCATCGAGGAAATCTTAGGATATGAAAATCCAAATTTCAAGGTTATGGTGGCCCCACATTCTCCCTATAGCTGTAGTAGAGACTTGCTGGCAGAAAGCTTAGGTATGGCAAAAGAGTTGAATATTCCTGTTCATATTCATGTAGCGGAGACCAAGGAGGAATCAGGAATTATCCTGAAACGATATGGTAAACGTCCTCTTGCTTTTCTCGAAGAACTGGGTTACTTAGAGCATCCGTCTGTCTTTGCTCACGGGGTCGAATTAAACGAGCGAGAAATTGAACGTTTGGCGACTTCTCAAGTGGCTATCGCCCACAATCCTATCATATCAGCAATCTCAAATTAGCCTCAGGAATTGCTCCAATCATCCAACTCCAAAAAGCAGGAGTAGCAGTTGGGATTGCGACTGACTCGGTCGCTTCCAATAACAATCTAGATATGTTTGAGGAAGGAAGGACTGCAGCCCTTCTTCAGAAGATGAAAAGTGGAGATGCCAGCCAATTTCCTATCGAAACAGCTCTCAAGGCTCTGACAATTGAAGGAGCTAAGGTCTTAGGAATGGCAGAACAGATAGGAAGTCTAGAAGTTGGCAAGCAGGCAGATTTTCTCGTTATTCAACCACAAGGGAAAATCCATCTCCAACCCCAAGAAAATATTCTTTCTCACCTGGTTTATGCAGTTAAATCCAGTGATGTAGATGATGTTTATATCGCTGGAGAACAGGTTGTTAAGCAAGGTCAAGTTCTGACAGTAGAACTTTAAAAGAAAAATCACGAAAAAATTTTAAAAAAGTTTGCAAAAATCTTGCATTCTTTTTTTAACTATGCTATACTTATATACGGTTTGAAAAAACTGCCTAAGACAGTAGGGGAGCTCGACTCATAAATATCCTACCGAGGACAAAACGTATCATGTAAAAAGAAGCGTATTGTACTTTCGTGTCTAGGTTTGGGCGCGTTTTTCTTTTGAAAAATTTCCCAAGCAAAATAATTACGGAGGTGAACACACTAATGAGTGAAGCAATTATTGCTAAAAAAGCGGAACTAGTTGACGTAGTAGCTGAGAAAATGAAAGCTGCTGCATCTATCGTCGTTGTAGACGCTCGTGGTTTGACAGTTGAGCAAGATACAGTTCTTCGTCGTGAGCTTCGTGGAAACGAAGTTGAGTATAAAGTCATTAAAAACTCAATCTTGCGTCGTGCAGCTGAAAAAGCTGGTCTTGAAGAACTTGCATCAGTATTTGTTGGACCATCTGCAGTAGCATTTTCTAACGAAGATGTTATCGCACCAGCGAAAATCTTGAACGACTTTTCTAAAAACGCTGAAGCACTTGAAATCAAAGGTGGTGCAATCGAAGGCGCTGTCGCATCTAAAGAAGAGATTCTTGCACTTGCAACTCTTCCAAACCGCGAAGGACTTCTTTCTATGCTCCTTTCTGTACTTCAAGCGCCAGTGCGCAACGTTGCTCTTGCAGTCAAAGCGGTTGCAGAAAGCAAAGAAGACGCAGCTTAATTTTAAGCTATGTAGCGTAGCCTAGCTACGAAAATCTATTATAAATTTAAAACATATTTGGAGGAAATAACAATGGCATTGAACATTGAAAACATTATTGCTGAAATTAAAGAAGCTTCAATCCTTGAATTGAACGACCTTGTAAAAGCTATCGAAGAAGAATTTGGTGTAACTGCAGCTGCTCCTGTAGCTGTTGCTGCAGCTGGTGCTGCTGACGCTGGTGCTGCTAAAGATTCATTCGACGTTGAATTGACATCTGCAGGCGACAAAAAAGTTGGCGTTATCAAAGTTGTACGTGAAATCACAGGTCTTGGTCTTAAAGAAGCTAAAGAACTTGTTGACGGTGCACCAGCACTTGTTAAAGAAGGCGTTGCAACTGCAGAAGCTGAAGAAATCAAAGCTAAATTGGAAGAAGCTGGAGCTTCAGTTACTCTTAAATAAGAGGCATATACCAATTAGAATTCGGAATACGATAGTATCAGCCTTTTAGAATCGTGAACACATTTTAGAAACTGATAAATTAATTTAGTTTCCTACCAAAAACCCTACCAAAAATTAATTTGGCAGGGTTTTTCTTTTTAACAGATTTATCGTGGAGAACAGTTGAATATTGATCTCCTTTTTTTATTTTCTGGAGGAAAAATGACAAAAGAATTACAATCATCACGCTATATTGTCATTTCATTTTTAGTACGTGAAATGGGAATAGATATTATTGAGGCCATATTTATTATGGCTGAATTAGAAAAAAGTGGCTTGGTTCGCTTGGAATCAAGTGGAGATTTAATACTCAAAGAACTTGGAGGAGCGCTATGAAACGAATTACCGCAAATCAATACCAAACTTCAGAACGGTATTACAAATTACCTAAAATTCTTTTTGAGGATGAGAAATATATGGATATGAAACTAGAAGTAAAGGTGGCTTATTCTATTTTAAAAGATCGCTTAGAATTATCTCTCAGTCGTGGTTGGATAGATGAAGAAGGAGCAGTCTATTTAGTATTTTCTAATTCTAAACTGATGAAGCTGTTAGGTTGTTCTAAGTAAAAATTATTGTCCATCAAAAAGATTCTTAAAGAATATGACTTAATTGATGAAGTTCAACAGTCTTCAAGTGAGAAAGGAAGACTAGCTAATAAGATTTATTTGGGGGAGTTATCTTCTACCTCAGTAGCTAATTCAAACAGGCCTAGTGTAAAAAAAAGACTAGGGCGGGATAAAAATGAAACGGCCCCCGTCTCACATTCAGCCCCTAGTGAGACTGAAGTTAGCGATACTAAATATAGTGAGACTGATTCTTTATTTTTTGAGGATGAGGAGGAGAGGAATACTCAACCTATTTTGAGAAGAAAAGTAGAAATGGTCACATTTCTTCATCCTCTTTAACCTTTCTTTGCTTGTCTTGGTAGGTTGGGCAGGGTATAAGTGGAAGAAGGGATAGAAAATAATCTGAACAAGTTCAAAACTTATTCTGTTTTTTTGGGACATGAAAAATTTTAGAAATTGATTCTTTCTTAAATTTAAATTTCACTAGTAGTCTAAAGATGATTTTTCCTCTGAATAAAATCTGAATTTTCTCTGATATAATCTCTAACAAAAACATTAAGGAGGATTATATGAATAGAAAGTTCTTATTATCTGTTGGAGTATTATTTCCATTATTTTTTTCAGTCCATGGAGTTCAAGCGACTACTGGATCAGATTTTAAATATAATATATTACTGAAAGAGACAGAAGCAGTTGATACTATCCAACAAAAATTTATTAAACAGGGTATGCAAATTATTGATATTATTCCTGAAATAAATCTTATTACGGTTTCGACTGGAAAAAGTAAAGAAGAGATAAAGAAAGAAAATAATAATTCGATAAAAGAAATAGTTATTGATGGTATGATGAATGTAAAGCCTAATGTCACTTATCTGTATGGAGAAAGTGTAATTACAACTAACAATATGAATTTTTGGGATTATCAATGGGATATGCAAAAAAGTATTGGTACAGGTAGAAAATTTAGTCATAAATCTACGGGGGAAGCTACTATTGGTGTGATAGACTCAGGTGTTACTTACGATAACCCAGAAGTATCTTCAAATATTATTTCTGTCAAGAACTTTACAGCGGATTTGGAAACGGGCTTAATTGATAATCAAAATATATTAGATAAAACAGGCCATGGAACTTCTGTGGTTGGACAGATTTCATCAAACGGAGATTATTTAGGTATTGCTCCTGGAATGAAAGTTAGAATGTATCGAGTATTTGATAAAGGAAATGCACAAGATCAGTGGATATTAAAAGCAATTATTCAAGCAGCGAAAGATGATGTTGATGTTATTAATCTAAGTTTGGGTGAATACTTGCTAAAAAACTCAACTATAGAAGATGACCAAACAGCATTAATTAACATTTATCAGAGAGCAATCAATTATGCGTATAGTCAAGGTTCAATAATTGTTGCTTCAGTAGGTGATGAGGGTCTAGATTTAAATAATCAAGAATCATTGAAACATTACCTTGGAGAACTTAAGGGGAAGGATTATTCACATATAGATGGGAAAGTTATGGATATCCCTGCGGGATTAGACAATGTTGTGACAGTAGGGTCAGTAAATGATAACGATTTTGTATCTAGTTTTTCAAATAAAGGAAATAATGTAATAGATATATATGCAACAGGAGGAGGAAGTCATAAACTAGCAACAGTTGGATATGAACAGTGGGCAAATGATAAAACATTTGAAAAAGAATGGGTTATTGTACCGACACTTGAAGGGAAATATACTTATGCTTATGGGACATCCATTTCAACACCAAAGGTTTCAGCAGCACTTGGGTTAATCATTGAGAAATATCATTTGAAAGATCAACCAGATGAGGTAATTAAATTATTGTATGATAATTGCTGTATAGGTAATGACATTGACGGCACTCAAATTAGATTATTAAATATTACGAATTTTGTTCAAGATAGTGTAAAATAGATTTGTACTATTTTTTAAAAATATAATTTAAAAAATAAAGAACAATTACAAATTGATGTATTGAGACTATTCTTTGTCAAGAATACGGAGCTTTGCAGGTAGTTCTCTATAATATTTTGAGGTGATAGAATGTATAAGATATTAGTTGTAGATGACGATTTTGAAATTTTGAAACTGATGCGAACTATTTTAGAGATGAAAAACTATCAGGTAACGACGTATCAAGAAGTGACCGTACCAATCAATATTAATAATTTCAAAGGATTTGATTTGATTTTATTAGATGTAATGATGCCTAATATAGATGGTATGCAAATTTGTAAGCAGATTAGAAATAAAGTAAGCTCCCCTATTATTTTTGTTAGTGCAAAAGATACCGAAGATGATATAGTATCAGGATTGAATTTAGGAGGAGATGACTATATTACAAAACCTTTCAGCATCAATCAATTAATTGCCAAAGTTGCAGCAAATCTTAAACGAGAAGAACGATACAAACAAGGTGAATTAAGTAATCAAATTGTTCGAGAATTATCTCCAATAACGATTTATTTACAAGAAAAAATTGTTTGTATTAATGGAGATAGTCTTGCTTTTACAAGTAGGGAATATGATATCATAGAGCTATTATCTAGCAATCCAAGAAAAATTTTTACTGTACAAGATATATATGAAAACGTTTATGATGATGATGCTGAAACCCTCTTTCGTTCAATATCTGAGTATATTTATCAAATAAGATTAAAATTCTCATCCTATGGAATTAATCCTATAAAAACAGTTAGAGGTATGGGATACAAGTGGCATGATTAAGAAGAATAGTACAATTAGAGGACGCATAATAAGGACTGTTTTAGAACTAGTAACAGGTACGTTACTGAGTATTCTTTTATTTTTTGTATTTACTTATTTACTTGTTTTTACAGGACAATTAAATGTATACGGCTCTAAAATTGAAATTTCAGTGAGTGATACCAGCAATTTAAGTGATGTAGTTCAAGCAATGAATAACTCTATATTTGACTATGTTGTATTTAATCGCAAGACAGGTACAATTGAAGAGGGTAATTATCAAAAAAAGGATTTGCCTGCCTATCGAGAAGTTTTTGCTAAAAATGAATCTGTAAGTAATAGTGCAGTGTATTATGGGTATTATGCTAATTCAGAGATTGTACTTACTGTCAGGCAACCCATGATACCTGAGTTTGTTAATCCGAATTTGCGTCACATTTCATTTAATCTATTTTCTTATTTATTTTTCTTCGTTTTCGAAACAATTTTACTCATTTGGTCACTTACAAGATTAATAAAAGAATTTTCAAAAAATTTTCTACTTATACAAAAAAAAGCTTTAAACATGGGGCAGTTAACATTTAAAGATAAAAACATTCCTGCCCAAATACAAGAGTTCGATGAAATTCTTTCTGTATTATATCAAAAGGACGACGAGTTAACTAATCTACTCAAATCAGAGAGAAGGGAGAAGGAAGATTTATCTTTTCAAGTTGGTGCATTAGCTCATGATGTAAAAACTCCTTTAACCGTACTAAAGGGAAATTTAGAGTTGCTTGAATTAACTAATTTGACTGATCAACAGAAGGAATATACTCAGTCAATGAATAACAGTATAGTGATTTTTGAAAGATATTTTAGTTCAATGATTGATTATTCAAGATTACTAATTGAAGATAAAGATTATGGAGAACAGATATATTTACCTGATTTTTTAAGTGATCTGTCAGTAGAGGCGAAATCTGTAATGAATAATGCAAAGGTTGATTTCAAAATTATTAATACTACAACATTAATGTTTTTTAAGGGAAATCGTTTTAATTTAAATAGGGCATTAATTAATATTTTAGCAAATGCAGCAAGATATAGTTCTGGAGAAAAAAAAGTTACTCTTACTATCATTGAGGAAACAGAGTATATTAATTTTGGAGTGTGGAATAATGGTCTGCCTTTTACTGAACAGTCCTTATTAAATGCAGATAAGTTATTTTATACTGAGAATAAAGGTAGGAATAATAAGCACTATGGTTTAGGGTTAGCATTTGCTAAACAAGTTGCAACTAGACATTTAGGAGAATTGTTTTTATCAAATCCAGATAGAGGTGGCGCTCAAGTGACGTTGCTTATTAAAAAATAATTCTGTAAGGATATATTAGATAGCTTCCATATAATAGTTATGTATAAAAATAGATGGTTTTCTAAATTGAGGACTGTCTATTTTTTTAATTTTGTAAAATTGGAAATTCTGAACAAATTTTGAAAAATAAAGTATAACATACAAGTATAAAACAAGGAGGAATTATAGTTATGAATATACAAGTTCAAAAACTTAGAAAATCATATAAGGATAGAGAAGTACTGAAAAATATTTCTTTTGAAATAAAAGAGGGGAGTATTTGTGGATTATTAGGTATTAATGGTGCAGGAAAATCAACAATTATGAAGATTATTTTTGGTCTTGAAAATGCTGATAGTGGTACGGTTATTTTTAATGGGAAAAAAAATGCGGGTATATATGAGATTGGAGCGCTTATTGAAACTCCAGCTATCTACATGAACTTATCTGCTTATGATAACTTAAAAACAAGAGCATTGTTATATGACATTTCTGACGAACGAATTAATGAAGTATTAAACTTGATTGGGCTATCTAATACGGGAAAGAAAAAAGCAGGGAGCTTTTCTTTAGGTATGAAACAACGTTTGGGATTAGGTATGGCAATAATTACTAGTCCAGATTTGCTCATTTTAGATGAACCTACCAATGGATTGGATCCAGATGGTATAAAGGAATTGTTGAATTTAATGATTTCTTTAAAGAAATCAGGAATGACAATTCTTTTATCTAGCCATCAACTGTATGAAGTTAGTAAAGTGGCAGATAAAGTTGTTATTTTACATGATGGTCAAATTTTTTACGATGGTTCGAATGTTCAAAGTGATGATTTAGAATCTTTATTTATAAGAATTGTTCATGGAGGTGACGCAATATGATAAAAATATTTAAATCAGAATGGTTAAAACAGCGAAAAAATACATCCAAAAAATTCTTGATAATAGCTCCTGGATTGTCGATTTTAATAGCTGTATTACTTGTTGGACCGAGTATTCTAGAAAGTTTTTCAATATATTGGTGGGAAGCCGTCTTTTTGTACACGCTTATTGGATTGTTATTTTTATATGATTATAAAGCAGAAGAAGCTGCAGGAAACTTCCAGAATATATACTTTCGAAATGATAGCATAAAAATATATATCGTAAAGATACTTTTAAAATTAAAAGATTTACTCATTTCGAACGTATGGTTTTTAGCTATATTATTATTTACAAGTAATTTTTTGTATGGCGACTTAATATCATTGAATATAATTGGTGACTTAATTTGTTTAGTACTTATTTCGATAACATCCATATGGGTATTGCCACTCTTGTATCTATTTTCGAAACGGATCAACCCCTATATCTTAGTATCGATTAACTCCTTGATTTGTTTTTTGGTTGCACCTTTTATCGCTCAAAGTAGCTTTTGGTTCTTCTTTCCTTTTACATATCATTATAAAATTGCTTATAGTCTTATGTATATAAAACCGTCAGGAGATTTAGATTTAACAAATCATGTAACAGACGTTAAAATGGTAGTATTTACCGTATTTCTATCATTGATTCTATTTATTGTTTCTTTGTTAATGTTAAATTGGAGGTTAAGTAATGATCCAATTGCTAAAAAGTGAAATGATTAAATTTAAAGGTTCGTATCAACTATACATTATTTTGATTTTGTCTACTATACAACTATTGACAATTCCAATTTACATATTATCTGTAAATAACACAATTGTATTGGAAAATATTATCTTTTTACCCATGTTAGGCTATTGTATGATAACTACGATAATCACTTTATTAGTATCTGAACAAGAAATCAATGCTAATAATTATCAGAATATTAAAGGCTCGAGAAATACAGCCAGTATATGGGGAGCGAAAATTTTTGTGTTAGATTTACTATTATCTTTACTTACTATTCCTTTATGGGTAGTTGTAGGTATAGAGTTAGAACACTTTTCATATTATTTTTACGTAGGAATAGTTAGTTGGTTATTACTAATATTGCTAAATCATTTCCACATGCTATTGACATTGTTTATTGCGAAAGGTGGCAATTTACTTATTGCTGTTGTAGAAAGTTTATTTATATTATTTGCAACAAATAAAGTTTTTCTTAATATTTTTTGGATTCCAGTAATTTTACCAGTTAATATAATTTTAGAAAATAATTTTAGAAGCACAACTAATTTATTAGCTTTAACTTTTTATGTTGTATTATTGTTTGTTGCTAATTTAGTAATTGTGACCAGAAAAGGCGCTCAATCATATACTAAGTAGAGTAATTTTATATCTGAAAAATCATAGCCATTCGTCATACGGGTGGCTTATTTGTCATACAACAGGTATGTCGTAATCTAGTAAGTTCCAAACTACCGGCAAACTATTCTCTACTAGATTTTTTAAGTGAAATTCCTTGACAAAAGTTATACATAGTTGTACTATATAAGTATAGAAGGGAAACAGATGAACGCAGGTGACAGATGTGGTGCTTGTGTTTTTATTTGTAATCATAAGGAGGAGAATATGGTTTTAAATACTTCCAAAAGTATGTTAGATAAGATTGCTTGGCTTAACAAGCAAGAAGATATTACTAAGTTCTCAAAGTTACAACTACAAAAAATTCTTGTTTCTATATGAAATGTTTCAATTTGTAGAAAAAAAAGACTCTGATTTTACATATTTAAAAGCTTATAAAAATGGACCAGTATTTTCAAATTTTTACGGTGATATCACCTATAGAGAAGCTGAAGTTCAAGATTATCTTAAACAAAAACAATGTGATTTTGATATTGATGAAAGTAATGCTAGAATAAGTCAATTTATTATTAATACACTGACAGATTCCGAGTTATCTGATTTGACGCATCAATTTAAAATGTGGTCTACTCATAAAGAAGAAATTGATGCTGGAAAAAAACAAATTCCAATGAGCGAAAAAGATATTACAGATGATGATATTGAAATTTTAGACCTTTTAAAAAGTTCGGAGCCTGACTACGACTATGAAATTTTAAGGATAGATCAAAAGAATTTTGTATTTTCAAAAGAGGATTTTATGAATTTAAACGAGGAACATTTAGAATTGCTGGATTCGTTAAGTACAAACGAGGAATTGTTGAATCCAGTTTATGTTGAAGTCGAATCAAGTGGGAGATTAGTCATTGATTAGCAAGAAGGATGTTATTAAGGTTTTAATGCCTTTCCCCGATGTAAATTCTGATTTAGCCTTAATAAGGCATTATTATATCTGTCATTCAAATGTTCAAAATAACAAGATATTGTTTAAGTGTCAAACTCATAAGGCTACGATGATAGCTAAATGTGGAGGAAATAAAAAGTTCAGAGAAAGTTATTTTTTGATAAGGGCAGGGGATAAAGTTCCATTTGTCCGCAATACAGTAGTGGATAAAAAACAGATTTTTAAATTAAATAATACTATGATACCTAAACTATATCTATCTCCTGAAAAACCAAGTGATATCCCAGAACAGATTTATGAAAATATAGTGAAGGAGATTATTACAGATAGTAAGCCAGCAATAAGAACGATTAATAAAGAAAAATTCATAAAACTTAATACCGAATGTAAATAAAAATAAGATAATAGAGACTGGGAAAAAGTCTTTAAAAGCAAAAAATACATAATATTAGGTATCTAAAATAGGCGCCATAAGTTTTCTAATGATAAAAGACTAAAGCGAACATTACTCTAACAAGTATTTTTATGGCATAGTTAAGGATCAGATATTTGAAGTATGATTATTAGTACGTCTCGCTCAGTAAAGTGCGAAATAAATAGACCATTCGCAAATATTTTTTTCGATTGTGATAAGGTTATTCCTTAATCTGAAAAGTTTTAAACTTAGTATTAAAATACTCAATTTTAATTCGTATTGTAGCCCTCTCTCTATTAAACTGCTTATCCTCTTCAGTTAATGGATGATTTTTAGAATTTTTAATAGGAATAAAGGTATTCTCGTGAAGATTTACAATGCCTAAATAATTCAAATATACACAAACAGGTGATTTTTTCTGTTAAACTATGACCCATTTTTTCTTTAAAGTGAGTAAAATCATGCGTATGACCATCTGAAAAAAAAAAACTAATTGTGGTATGCATGATGTATTTTTAAAGCGAGTCTGATTTATGTCTTTATGTTGTGTTTCTTTTAGGTCGTTGAAAAGGACTTTCTGTGACATCTATAGCTATTCTTCTAAGTTGTCTAAGTAAAATCGACTTGAAGAAAGAAGAGTATCTTCTCCCCATGTTATTGTTTTGTTGACTGTAGCTATTCCATTACCCAACTCAAAATCTAGAAGATGTTGAGTTGGGTAATAGAGTGAATAACGCAAGGTTAATATCAACTGTTCTTCTAGACTTAATGTTTTTGGCGTCCTTCTTTGCAGTTTTTGGATTTATAAGTCGTATCTAGATAGGATATCATATTTTGTAAGTCGTCTTTTTGACACTAATCAATAATTTAAAGTTCTAAGGAGTTAGTTACAGTTTTTTTAGTATATTATTCTTATAACTACAGTATATTAATTTATAGTTTTCGAATCTAAGTGGAGTATTTAATCCATAGTAGATTCAAAATAGTATTACAAATATTTTATTAAAACGTATCGAAAATTTTTTCTATATTGCCAATTTCTGATTATATTCTGAAAAAATAATTCTATAATTCAATTGTTCGAACAAAAATAAAAAAATTTTTAAAAAATATTATTGAAATATATGATAGATCAGAAAT
The DNA here is from genome assembly GCF_000187745.1 of Streptococcus sp. M334. Lineage (GTDB taxonomy): Bacteria > Bacillota > Bacilli > Lactobacillales > Streptococcaceae > Streptococcus. The sequence goes on from NZ_GL732486.1 coordinate 91,817, forward strand.
AGCAGATGGGACTAATCAATATAAGTGGAAATCAGCTATTGATATGGACGAATATAGTAAGGGTAGTGATTTAGATAACAAAGAATATTTTAGAGATGCTTGGTGTTATGGTAGTCCAGGTATCAGTTTGCTCTATCTGTATGTGGGGATATTTTTGAAAGATCAAAAATTGGTAGAAAAATCAAAGAACATTTTGATTACTTCACTGGAATGTCCAGTGGGTGTACAATCCTCTATATTATGTCATAGATATTCCGGATTATATGAAATTGGTTTTCTATACAAACAAATTTTCAAAGAAGAACCTTGGGATAAGTATTTGTCCATAATTAAAGAAAAAATATTAAGTAGTTTTACTATATCAAAAAAGTTTGGTTTTGAGGAAGATAGCTACTATTCTGATGGAAATGAAGGAAGTGTTAAATTTTTGGATGGAAGTTTGGGAATTGTTTTGACTTTACTTCATATCCAAAATAAGTCTGTAAAGACATATTGGAGAGAGGCGTTATTGATTTTTGATAATTTAACTATAGAAAATTAGGAGGAGAACTATGAAATTCAAAAAGATCTATCTTTCCGTAATTTTTTTCTTAAGTTTACTTGGATTGACTGGATGTACATATGAGAAGTATGATGTTAAATTTCTCGACTCAAGTTATAATCGATTCGATTATAAAGGAGAGCATTATGGTGTAACTAATCAATTAATTTCATATGAAGATATTGAAAGTAAAGTAAGCAATCATGATGATACTTATGAAATATCTTACGATGATTCTAATAATGAAATAAAGAATGATTTGTTGGAGATTGGTGACTTATATCAGACCAAGAATAGAGAATTTGCCATAAAAATTGATAGTACTTTCTATAAATGTAGACTACTTGATAATATTTCTAAAGAAGAACTACTAAAAGTTTCTGACTTATTTAATGTTCGCTTAGTAGGAGGATTTGCTATCAATGAGCAAGAAGCCAGAGAGTTGAAGATAGGGGAACAATTATTTACAATTACTGAAGAAATTATTCCAAAAGAAGAGCTTAGTGCTACAGTTGCTAACTTAGATAATCAAGTGAAGTCAGTCACTAGATTATCAGGGGAGCGTGAAAGTTGGAAATATGGAGAAATTTATTCTTTAAAAAACCAGTCTATCCACGAGCAAGTAGCAGTTAAATTGAATGGAGAATATCATTTGGCTTTCTTAAGAAGCTAAACTGGGCAAAAAGTCTTTAAAAGAAAAAGCGCATAGTGTCAGGCATTGAAAAAACTAGATACTATGCGTTTTATTGTGGGAAGATTTACTTAATTTTCTTTTGAAATTGAGTTTTATACCATACTTTTTTCTTGTGATAAAACTTACAAGTTCTTTTTGTTATTCTTGACCTAGTTTTTATAGAAAGAAGGTCTAAGATGTTAAATAAAGTCAAAACTAAAGCCTTAATTAGTGTTGGAGCAGTAGCCGCAACTAGCTTTATTCTCATGATGGGATATACTGCTGGTCAACATTCTACTGCTAAACAAAGTCGCAAAGAAATCGAATTGGCTGCAGCTAAACTTGTAGAGGATAAACAAGCAGAAGATAAAGCCAGCATTTTGTCATCGGATACTGTAAAAGAATTTTTGACACAGTACTATACGAAAGAAAAGCTCGGAGAAAATAATACACGTATTCAACCTTATATGACTGAATCGGCTTATTCTCAAGAATTGTCAAGTCAAAATGATGCCATGAACCAAGTGTATAAGGATTATATTTTGGATTATCATTTTGAAAAAGCTGATATCTTTGTCAATCAGACTACGAATCAAGCCATTGCCATGGTCTCTTATAATGTAACCTATGTATCTGATTTAAAGAATGCAAACCAATCAAAGACCAATCAGACAGAAACAAGAACAGTTAAGTTATCCTATTCTAAACTACCTGGTAAGTTATTGGTCAATCAAGTACAGGTTTGGAAATCTGGGTTAGATGATTTGGATAAGGCCACTCCCAAAACTTTGGAAGAATCCTCATCTGTTCCATCACTGCCAAATACTACAACAAAATGATGATATTGCATGGAAATAGAGGAATGTAAGCAAATTTCAATTCTTGATGTAGCCAATCGTTTAGGTATCTCCTTTAAACAAGTTTCGAGCAGTGTCTATGAACATCCTGAACACGATTCATTTCGGATTTTTTCAACTACCAATACTTTTAAATGGTTTTCAAGAGATATTCAAGGTGATGTCATTGATTTTGTTCGACTTGTTAAGGGAATTTCCTTTAAAGAAGCTCTAGCCTTTCTTTCTGAAGAACCTTTTCAAAAAGAAGCTGTTCAAGAAAAAAGAGAGAGACCATTTTATTATCCTTTAAAGAGAATAGAAGATTCTAACTGTAGTCTGGCCAGATATTACTTAACAGAATGTAGAGGAATTTCAGAAGAAATCGTACGAAGGATGATTCAACAAGGTTTAATAGCACAAGCCAGCTGGAAAACAAATGAAACAGTTGAACCTGTTATCGTTTTTAAAAGCTTTAATCATCGTCACAAGCTGCAGGCAGCAAGCTTACAAGGGATTTATAAGAATCACTCTCTTCCTAGAGAGAGGTTAAAAACGATTCTAAAAGGAAGCCATGGACATGTTGGAATATCCTTTGACATTGGTAAACCAAATAGACTGGTCTTTTGTGAATCGTTTATCGACTTGATGAGCTATTACGAACTTCATCAACAAAGTCTAACTGATGTTCGTTTGGTATCTATGGAAGGATTAAAAAGGTCTGTTGTTGCTTATCAAACTTTACGACTGATAGCTGAAGAAAATCAGAAGTTGGAATTTTTAGATACAGTAATACCTTCAAAGTTATTGCCTTTGATCAATACAATTCGTGATACCACCAGCTATTTTGATAATCATCCTGATTTATTGACACTGGCAGTAGATTGTGATGATGCAGGAAAAGATTTTTCTGATAAGTTATCTAGATCAGGATTTCCTGTTTTACTGGATTTACCTGATAATGAATATGGGAAAGAAAAAAGAGACTGGAACAATATTCTTCGAGAAAAGAAATCAGATTTTCAATTTAAGCTTGAGACTGTAAAAGAGACATTTGGAAATCCACCAGTAAGACAAACCTCTCAATGTTTAGAATTGTGATAACAAAATCAAGATGTTTTAGCTAATATTAGAATGAAGGAGGATCGTATATGACCATTATTGAACGCTTAGAAGAAAAGGTCACTAGGCAAGAAAGTAAGGTAGCAAGAGAGACAGAAAAACTTGCTGCTTACAAAGAACAACTGGAGACAGCGATGTTTGCGACGTTCAAAAGGCGTCAAAGCATTAGTCACATGAGTTTTGAAGAAGCTCTTGACCATGCCTTCGGTAGAGAAAGACAATTCGATGATTCTGAATTTAGAAAGGATGAAATGAGTGAATGACAAAAGATTGGAATTTTAATCAACCATTAGAAAGTAAATCAGAAAATCAAGAAGATCCAGATGAAATTGCGGCCTTATTTGGAAATCATCAAGGAGGTAATGATGTAAATTATGAAGCAGCTTTTCAAAAGCGTAAACAAGCACCTGTGACGGAATCAAATTCTAGTTCTAAACCCAAAGTTACAGAGGTTAGAACAGGAAAAGAGACAGATATCACTACAAGTTATCAGCAACATCTTAAAAGACTGATTGCGGATAACAATAGCGATATTCAAAGCAGTCAAAAGAAAATTGAAGAGCTACATACGTTGATTGACACAAAGAATAAAGACAATAAGAAATTGCAGTCCATTTATGATGCGATTTCCGAATTACACTAAGCAGTCTAAAGAGGCTGCTTTTTTTGAGAGGTTATAGATGTTTACAAAACTTTTTAAGAAAAACCATGACAATAGTGATGTATTTAAGAAGCTAATTCATAGACTATCTGATATGTCTGTCCAAGATCTTGAAAAAATAGACCGATTGCTAGATATCATTTTTACTCCAGATCAAGGATCAGAAGAACTAAAAACAGAAGCAACTTACAGAGAAGAAACTTTGGATGACACATTAAAAGAAGCTAAGAATCAACTTCATAAAGAACAATTGGAGAAGAATTTAGAGAGATTTAGGAAAAATAGTCAATAACGCACCAATTTTGGTGCATTATGCTTTTTTATGCTATAATTGAATTATAAAAATAAAGGAGTTTGCCATGATTGGAAAGAACATAAAATCCTTACGTAAAACACATGACTTAACACAAGACGACTTTGCCCGAATTGTAGGAATTTCTCGAAATAGCTTGAGCCGGTATGAAAATGGAACGAGTTCAGTCTCTACGGAACTAATAGACATCATCTGCCAGAAGTTTAATGTATCTTATGTCGATATTGTAGGAGAAGATAAAATGCTGAATCCTGTTGAAGATTATGAATTGACTTTAAAAATTGAAATTGTGAAAGAAAGAGGTGCTAATCTATTATCACGACTCTATCGTTATCAAGATAGTCAGGGGATTAGCATTGATGATGAATCTAACCCTTGGATTTTAATGAGTGATGATCTATCTGACTTGATTCATACGAATATCTATTTAGTAGAAACTTTTGATGAAATAGAGAGATATAGTGGCTATTTGGATGGAATTGAACGTATGTTAGAGATATCTGAAAAACGGATGGTAGCCTAATGGGAATCCAAGATTATACTGATAGTGAATTCAAACATGCTCTAGCACGGAATCTTCGTTCACTGACAAGAGGAAAAAAGTCCAGTAAACAACCTATAGCGATTTTGCTTGGAGGGCAAAGTGGTGCTGGCAAGACTACAATTCATCGTATTAAACAGAAAGAATTTCAAGGAAATATTGTTATCATAGATGGCGATAGTTTTCGTTCTCAGCATCCACACTATTTAGAATTGCAGCAAGAATATGGCAAAGACAGTGTAGAATACACCAAAGATTTTGCAGGAAAAATGGTAGAGTCTTTAGTAAGAGAATTGAGTCATTTGGGATACAATCTTTTGATTGAGGGAACTTTACGAACGATTGATGTTCCAAAGAAAACAGCACAACTCTTGAAAAATAAGGGATATGAAGTACAATTAGCCTTGATTGCGACAAAGCCTAAGCTGTCCTATCTGAGCACTCTTATCCGATACGAAGAACTGTACGCTATCAATCCAAATCAAGCACGCGCAACTCCAAAAGAACATCATGATTTCATTGTAAATCATCTAGTTGATAATACACGACAATTGGAAGAACTGGCTATCTTTGAAAGAATTCAAATTTATCAACGAGATAGAAGTTGTGTATATGATTCAGGAGAAAATACAACTTCAACAGCAATCCATCTTCAGGATTTACTATTTGGAGAATGGAATCAAGTGGAGAAAGATATGCTTAAATCAGGAGAAGAAAAATTGAAAGATTTAACGAATCGAAATGGTTGTTAGATTATGAATTTTAAAATAAAGTCTACTTATAACTTTTGATAGTTGTTTGAGGTGGGTGAAAAGTTTTTAAAATCAAAAAAACGCATAGTATCAGGTGTTAAAAGCTTGATATTATGCGTTTTCTTGTGGGAAGATTTACTCCATTTTCTTCAGGAATTAAGATTTTGTCCATCTCTTTTTATTATATTTAGTGAACTGTATACTTTGGAAATGGCTCTTACTCAATTTCAGAATGAATTACTGATACGGGATTAAAAGAACTAAGTATTTCTTTTTGTTTTGAATGAGATACGTGAGTATAGATTTGTGTGACTGATATAGAACTATGTCCAAGAATTTGTTGAATATATCGAATATCTACATCACTATCTAGAAGCATTGTCGCAAAGCTATGTCTAAACATATGCGGTGTAATAGTTCTAGATAAGCTGTTTTGTTCAACGATTCTCTTTAAAATTAAACGTACACTTTGCTCTGATAATGGCTTAAGTGAATGTTTCCCTGGGAACAAGAAATCATTGGATTCATTTCTTGTTTTATTTATATATGTTTCTAATAAATTGAAGGTTGTTTGATCTCCTAAAAATAGGATACGTTCTTTCTTACCCTTTCCTATAATATGGAGTGTCTTATTGGAAAGATTAATGTCTTTGAGACGAATGTGGCAAAGTTCAGAAATTCTGATGCCTGTTGAAAGTAAAAGTGAAATAATCAGTAGATTTCTTTCAGCGTGTTGTTTTTGATAGTCAGTTTTAGATACAATTACTTTCTGTTCTAAATATATAAAAATGCTTTTCAGAATGTCATGCGGAATCGTTTTAGGCAATACTTTTTCAGTTCTAAATTGAAAGCGCAATTGATTGAAGGATTCTCTTCAATTATGTTCTGGTA
>NZ_GL732486.1:98250-208531 GCF_000187745.1 Streptococcus sp. M334
CTGTTCTAAATATATAAAATGCTTTTCAGAATGTCATGCGGAATCGTTTAGGCAATACTTTTCAGTTCTAAATTGAAAGCGCAATTGATTGAAGGATTCTCTTCAATTATGTTCTGGTATTTTAGATAGTTATAAAACACCTTCATACAAGCAATTTTTCTTCTTAATGTATTCGTTTTATGTTAGATTGTGTCAACTGCTCTATATAGGATTCGACATTATCATGGTCTGAGTTATAAAATTGCATAAGATCATTCTTATAAGCGCGAATTGTGTGTGAACTCAAACGCTTATGAGTTTTGCAATAATCTAAGTAAGCAGAAATAAGTTTATAATCCATAAAAATCTCCTTTATCAATAATCATGCTATTATAAACCTATTTAGGTGCTTTGTATAGTGATAATAAATTGTTATCAGTAGGAGAATACTATGGAAAAGACACCAATCATTACGTTAAATAGTGAAGAAAAAGATTTTTTGTTCCGGATTGATTCTATGATTAAATCAATACTGTTTGAACTACCAGTACAATATCATGAGATACTTCAAGTGGTGAATGGGAGTCGTTTTAGACCGTTATTAACATATTATGGTTATAAGTTGTTTTCTGAGAATCTAAATGAAAAAGTTTACAAGTCTGCAATAGCTATTGAGTTAATTCATAAATCCTCTATTATTATTGATGATATTATAGATCAAGACGATAAAAGACATAGCATATACACAGTACATAAGCAATATTCTATTGATGAAGCCCTAGTAATCACAGTTTTTTTATTAGGAAAGTGTATTGAATTATTATCTGAAATTGATGATTCTACAATTAGGGTATTTAGTCGTATGATTATTAGAATGTGTCAAGGAACAATACAAGAATTGAATATTGATATGAATGTAAGTATTGATAAAATAAAAGAAATCTTAGATAACCAAACTTCACAAGTTATTCAAAATTGTTTAGTGATTGGCATGAAATCATATGATCCTGAGTTAGATAATCAACATTTAGCAATTATTGGTTACAAATTAGGCTACTTATTTCAATTACTAAATGATTGCGAAGCATACTTTAATCCTGAGTTCACTATAAAATACAAAGGGAATCATAATTTTGATATTAATAAAAGTAGGAAAAATTTATGTTACGTTTACCTTGAACAGTTTCTCTCTAATAAAGAAAAATTGGGACTTCAGAATAAAGATAAGGTGACTAATATAGAAATTTTATTGAATAAATATAGTGTGTTAAAACATATAAAAAATGAAGTTTCGTTAATTGAGTTTGATATTAAAAAACAATGTGAAGTTTTAGAAAAAAATCACTCTATGGAAAGGTTAAATTATTTTATTGATTATTCAATTAAATTAGCGAAGGTGAGAGCGGGGATTTATTAAAATAAAAGAGCAGAGATTGGAATTCTCTGCTCTTTTAACAACACTAATTTTGTGATAAAAATGGTTGAAGTAACCTATATAGATTTATCAAAATGGGGATGTAACCTATCGGATTGAATATTTTTCCATTGAATAACTGTGGAAAGTTCGGGGAATCTTTATAGAGTTTAAATAGCTCAATATAATCTTTATTAAGTTGTTTATTACTGTAATCGGTAATATCATATTCCTTCAGTTGCATTCTTTTTATTTTTTTTATTATATCTTTAATATATTTTTTCCAAAGATAGTCAAAAATTAAATAACCAAAACCAATCAGTATAAAAATTATTCCCCAAGTAATTTTAAATACTAGGTTATTAGGTGTATCTATTACTAATGTATTCTCGGTAAATTTAATAGCAGATAGCGGAGTGGTTAAATAGAATAGAGCAGTATAAGCAATACCTAAAATTCCAAAATAATTACTAAATGAACTCATACTATCGGTAAATTTAACTATCCAATCACATTCAGATGGATTATGTAGAGAAACTGGTGTCAATGTAGTAAACTCTAATTTTGAAATCTTTCTTAAGGTAAGAATATAGAGTAGATACTTTAAATACAATTGTATTGCAATAAATACAGTTAGGATTAGAGTAATAGCGCCATAGATTGTAATTAATTCGTTCCAGATAAGAACTTTTAATAATATTAGTGAAACGAAATAAGTTACTCCAATTGTAAAAGAAACAGTTATGCTATACCATTTATTTAAATAATCACTATTTTTACTAAGTATTGAAAACAGGGGAAGGTCATTAACTTTAGTGCCTGAAATAGATGTTGAAACGTTTCTTTCTTTTTTCATTAAGTTTCGATATGTGATGATTTGAGCTAACAATAAAGAATTTACACCAAGAACATACACATAATTATTTTTCAATGATGAATCAAAAATTGATACTATAATCCCAATAAAAATCCAACAAGAAAAAATAACTGTCCAAAAGCATTTTTGGGAGAGAATTTGATCGACTATTTTTATTTTCATACCAATCTCCTACCAATAACAATTTATTATCACTAGTATACCATAAATTCATCTTTAGTGGCTTGATTTGTATAATAATTTTTTTAGTTAAAATTAGATGATATTGGCCAACTATAAATTAAAACACTGTTTTGAAATTATATCGAATATTTTTGAGTCGATTACAAACTTACAACAATTAGAGAATTGTGTAGTTTGAAGGAAATAAGTACAAGTTTATTAGAAAAGGAGCATTTTATAGGATTATCACGAAAAATTCTAATTTTAGAATGATACTTTCTATTAATTTAGAACATGTTTTTTAATTTTTAAATGTTATAATATTGTTATCAATTAAAAGTAGCATACTATAATTGGTAACAATATAAAATTCTACTAAAGACACACGGCCTGACAAAAACAGATTTGCTCGAATTGTATAAATTTTACGCAATAGCCCTTAGCTGTTATAAAAACGGAACAAGTACCATTTCAACAGAATTTATAGAAGATTCCGCAATTGGAAATCTCTAGCTTTTTTGTGGCTGAGAACTATTTTGTCCCAGACTCTTTTCTTTTTGTTCTAACAGGGACAAAAGGTGGCGAGTAAGTAATTTATAAACTATTTAACTCAAAATAAAAATCCCCAATCGGAGCGATCGGGGATTGAGCGAATAAATCTTAAACAATACCTTGTGCAATCATAGCGTTTGCTACATTTTCAAAGGCAGCAATGTTAGCTCCTGCAAGGTAGTCCTTATCAAGACCATATGTTTCTGAAGTTGTTTTAGCTGTGTTAAAGATGTTTGTCATGATGTCTTTGAGACGTCCATCAACTTCTTCACGAGTCCATGAAAGGCGAAGACTATTTTGGCTCATTTCAAGAGCTGAAACGGCTACACCACCAGCGTTGGCAGCTTTGGCAGGTCCGTAGAAGATACCATTTTCTTTGTAAACTTTGATGGCATCAAGGTCGCTCGGCATGTTGGCACCTTCAGAGACGCAGATAACGCCTTGGGCAACCAAACGTTTAGCTGCTTCACCGTTGATTTCGTTTTGAGTAGCACATGGAAGCGCGATATCGTAGTTACCAGCGTAAGTCCATACAGAACCTTCATGATAAGTAGCAGTTGCTTTCTCAGCTGCATACTCAGTCAAACGAGCGCGACGTTTTTCTTTAACATCAACCAAAAGATCGAAGTCGATACCATTTTCATCGATGACATAACCATTTGAGTCAGATACAGAGATAACAGTTGCACCAAGTTCAGTTGCTTTTTGAAGAGCGTACTGAGCTACGTTACCAGAACCTGAAATAACTACTTTTTTACCAGCAAAACTGTTGCCGTTAGCTTTTAGCATTTCTTCAGTATAGTAAACCAAACCGTAACCAGTTGCTTCTGGACGAATCAAGCTACCACCAAATCCAAGAGGCTTACCAGTCAAGACACCAGCATCAAATTGGTTAAGGCGTTTGTATTGACCGTAAAGGTAACCAATCTCACGTCCACCTACACCGATATCACCAGCAGGTACGTCCAGTGATGGTCCGATGTGTTTTTGCAATTCAGTCATGAAACTTTGACAGAAGCGCATCACTTCAGCGTCTGTTTTACCTTTAGGATTGAAGTCTGATCCACCTTTTCCTCCACCGATAGGAAGTCCAGTCAAGACATTTTTGAAGATTTGTTCGAATCCGAGGAATTTCAAGATCCCTTGGTTTACAGTTGGGTGGAAACGAAGTCCGCCTTTGTATGGTCCAACAGCTGAGTTGAATTGAACACGGTAACCACGGTTTACTTGAATTTTTCCGTCACGGTCAACCCAAGGAACACGGAAAGAAATCACGCGTTCTGGCTCAGTGATACGTGCCAAGATATTTTCTTCGATATACTCAGGGTGTTTTTCAAATACAGGTTCTAAAGTGTTGAAAAATTCTTCAACAGCTTGGAGGAATTCAGCCTCGTGCCCGTTACGAGCTTTTACAGTTTCAAACACGCTTTGGATATATTCTTTAGCAGATGTCATATCGTTCTCCTTAAATTCTAATTTAATTATGTGTGTCATTATAGCAGAATTTTTTTTAACTGTAAAGAGAAAAACAAAAATTTTCTAAAAATTCTATCAATTCAGTTCAAATTTTTCTTTAATTCATAAAATACGAACCTTTTTCTTTGAAATATCTTTCTCAAAGAGAAAATCTGAAAATGTGGTATAATATTAGCAATAAAAGGAATCTGGAGGATCAGAATCATGGTATCAACGAAAACGCAAATTGCTGGTTTTGAGTTTGACAATTGCTTGATGAATGCAGCAGGTGTGGCTTGTATGACGATAGCAGAGTTAGAAGGAGTTAAAAACTCAGCGGCAGGAACCTTTGTCACTAAGACAGCGACCTTGGACTTTCGTCAGGGGAATCCTGAGCCACGCTATCAAGATGTTCCACTTGGTTCCATCAACTCTATGGGCTTGCCGAATAATGGCTTAGACTATTATTTGGACTATCTTTTGGATTTGCAGGAAAAAGAGCCAAACCGAACTTTCTTTTTATCTCTAGTTGGCATGTCTCCAGAGGAAACTCATACTATCCTGAAAAAAGTCCAAGAGAGTGAGTTTCGTGGTCTGACTGAGCTAAACCTCTCCTGTCCAAATGTTCCAGGTAAACCTCAGATTGCCTATGATTTTGAGACAACAGATCAGATTTTGGCAGAAGTATTTGCCTACTTTACCAAACCTCTGGGAATTAAATTGCCACCATATTTTGACATTGTTCACTTTGACCAAGCGGCAGCTATTTTCAATAAGTATCCGCTCAAGTTTGTCAACTGTGTTAACTCTATCGGAAACGGCCTTTATATAGAGGATGAGTCTGTCGTTATTCGTCCTAAAAATGGTTTCGGTGGCATTGGTGGCGAGTATATCAAACCAACCGCTCTAGCCAATGTTCATGCCTTCTACCAACGCTTAAATCCTCAAATCCAAATCATCGGAACAGGTGGTGTTTTGACTGGTCGTGATGCCTTTGAACATATCCTCTGTGGAGCAAGTATGGTGCAGGTGGGAACCACCCTTCACAAAGAAGGCGTCGGTGCTTTTGAACGCATTACCAATGAACTGAAGACAATCATGGCGGAAAAAGGGTATGAGAACCTAGAAGATTTTCGTGGGAAATTGTGCTATATTGATTAAATGAACTAAAAAGTTAGAAGAAAGGAGAGAAGATGCTAGCCATTGAAGAAAGTCAGAAGATGACTTTATCAAATTTACCGAGCCTGAGCCTTTTTACAGGGACAGATCAGGGTCAGTTTGAAGTTATGAAGAGTCAAGTGTTGAAACAGATTGGTTATGATTCTGCCGACCTTAACTTTGCCTACTTTGATATGAAAGAAGTAGCTTACAAGGATGTGGAACTGGAGTTGGTCAGCCTTCCTTTCTTTGCAGATGAGAAAATCGTGATATTAGATCATTTTGTCGATGTCACGACTGCTAAAAAGCGCTTTTTGACAGATGATGAGCTCAAGTCATTTGAAGAATATCTTGACAATCCTTCACCAACAACCAAGCTGTTAATCTTTGTGGAAGGAAAGCTGGATAGCAAAAGACGGTTGGTTAAATTACTTAAGCGTGATGCCAAGGTCTTTGATGCAGTAGAAGCCAAAGAACAAGAATTGCGCCAGTATTTCCAAAAGTGGAGTCAGAAACAAGGTCTACAGTTTGCTAATCATTCTTTTGAAAATCTCCTTATCAAATCTGGTTTTCAATTTAGCGAAGTCCAGAAAAATCTCCTCTTTTTACAGTCCTATAAGGAAGACTCTGTTATCGAGGAAGAGGATATTGTCAATGCTATTCCCAAGACCTTACAGGACAATATTTTTGATTTAACTCAGTTTATTCTGACTAAAAAGATGGACAAGGCGCGTGATTTGGTGAGAGATTTGACCTTGCAAGGGGAAGATGAAATCAAGTTGATTGCAGTCATGCTAGGACAATTTCGGACTTTTACTCAGGTGAAGATTTTGGCGGAGTCTGGGCAAACAGAATCTCAGATTGCAAGTAGTTTAGGTGGTTTTCTCGGACGCAATCCCAATCCCTATCAAATCAAGTTTGCGCTGAGGGATTCGCGAGGACTTTCCTTGAGTTTTTTGAAGCAAGCTATTTCCTATTTGATTGAGACAGACTATCAGATTAAAACAGGACTCTATGAAAAAGGTTTCCTTTTTGAAAAGGCACTCCTACAGATTGCTAGTCAGGTAAATTGATATTTTTTTGAAACTACAACCCGCGTCAAGATTAGCTTGTCGTGGGTTTCTTACTGATTTGCTTGTTTTATACTCAATGAAAATCAAAGAGCAAACTAGGAACTAGCCGCAGGTTGCTCAAAGCACTGCTTTGAGGTTGTAGATAAGACTGACGAAGTCAGTCACATATATAATCCAAGGCGACGTTGACGTGGTTTGAATTTAGTATTATTAGAAAGTATGTCAGTGATTTCCTCATCTATAAGCAAAAAACTTGAAAAAAGTGAATGTTTGCGTTATCATTTTCATATAGAAAGAAAAAGAGGTATTACAGATGGCTATTATCTTACCAGATCTTCCATATGCATACGACGCTTTGGAACCATACATCGATGCGGAAACAATGCACTTGCACCATGACAAACACCATCAAACTTATGTCAACAATGCTAATGCAGCTCTTGAAAAACACCCTGAAATCGGTGAAAATCTTGAAGCCTTGCTTGCTGATGTAGAATCTATCCCAGCTGATATCCGTCAGGCACTTATCAATAATGGTGGTGGACACTTGAACCACGCTCTTTTCTGGGAATTGATGACTCCTGAAAAAACTGCTCCATCAGCAGAACTTGCAGCAGCAATCGATGCAACATTTGGTTCATTTGAAGAATTCCAAGCAGCCTTCACTGCAGCAGCAACAACTCGTTTCGGTTCAGGATGGGCATGGTTGGTTGTCAACAAAGAAGGTAAACTTGAAGTGACTTCAACAGCAAACCAAGACACACCAATCTCAGAAGGTAAAAAACCAATCTTGGGCTTGGACGTTTGGGAACATGCTTACTACGTGAAATACCGCAACGTGCGTCCTGACTACATCAAAGCTTTCTTCTCAGTGATTAACTGGAACAAAGTAGATGAATTGTACGCAGCTACTAAATAATGATAGTTGGAGGGAAGAATTGTTCTTCTCTTTTTTAGGTTATATGATTCTGGTCTGACAAAATCGTCAGACTTTTTTCATTTTTATGAGAAACGTGCTAACTGCTAGAAATTATGGTAGAATAAAGTATTAAGTAATCGTGGAAAAAGGATATCTATGCGAAAAGAAATTGCACCTGAATTATACAACTATAACAAGTTTCCTGGTCCTGAGTTTCATTTACACGGGGACAAGGTTGAAACGGAAGGGATAGCTTTTTCCTTGGTGGAAAACATCAAGGATGCCTTTGATGTGACGGCTTTTAATCAGCGTTTTTCAGAAGTCTTAACCAAGTTTGATTATATCGTGGGAGACTGGAGCAACGAACAGCTTCGCCTACGCGGTTTTTACAAGGATGACCGAACAGAAGAAAAACTTGAAAAAATCAGTCGTTTACAAGACTACCTTTTAGAGTATTGTAGTTATGGTTGTGCCTATTTTGTTCTAGAAAATGAAGCCCCTAAGCGAGCATCATTTGACAAGAAAATGCGTAAGAAGGAAGAAACATCTTCTAGAAAAGGAAAGAAACCGGCTCAAACAAAACGAAAACCGAATGCAGATAAGAAAAATAGACGTCGTCAGAAAGACCAGCATTCTCAGAAAGAGGACAAGAGGCAACGTCATTTTGTCATTCGTCAGAAGTGAGTAGAGAATAAGGAGAAGAAATGAAACCGTCAATTTATAGTTTAACACGTCAAACCATGCAGGAATGGGTTTTGGAGCAGGGAGAAAAGAAATTCCGTGCAGATCAAATCTGGGAATGGCTTTACCGTAAACGTGTCCAGTCGTTTGAAGAGATGACCAACCTGTCAAAGGATTTGATTGCTAAGCTCAATGACCAGTTTGTGGTCAATCCCTTGAAACAGCGAATCGTTCAAGAGTCTGCTGATGGTACTGTCAAATATCTCTTTGAATTGCCTGACGGTATGTTAATTGAGACTGTACTCATGCGTCAGCACTATGGTTTGTCTGTCTGTGTGACCACTCAGGTCGGATGTAATATCGGTTGTACCTTCTGTGCCTCTGGTTTAATCAAGAAGCAACGTGACCTCAATAATGGGGAAATCGTAGCGCAGATCATGCTGGTTCAGAAATATTTTGATGAGCGTGGACAAGACGAACGCGTCAGCCATATCGTTGTCATGGGAATCGGTGAGCCTTTTGATAACTACAACAATGTCTTGAATTTCGTTCGTACTATCAACGATGACAAGGGAATGGCTATCGGTGCTCGTCACATCACGGTTTCAACCTCAGGTTTGGCCCATAAAATTCGTGATTTTGCTAATGAAGGTGTTCAGGTCAATCTTGCCGTTTCCCTTCACGCACCTAACAATGAATTGCGCTCAAGCATCATGAAGATTAACCGTGCCTTTCCGATTGAAAAACTCTTTGCTGCTATTGAGTACTACATCGAGACAACTAATCGTCGTGTGACCTTTGAGTATATCATGCTCAATGAAGTAAATGACGGTGTAGAACAAGCCTTGGAATTGGCTGAATTGCTCAAGAATATCAAGAAATTGTCTTATGTAAACTTGATTCCTTATAACCCAGTTAGTGAGCATGACCAATATAGCCGTAGTCCTAAAGAGCGCGTCCTGGCCTTCTATGATACGCTTAAGAAAAAAGGGGTCAACTGTGTTGTTCGTCAAGAACATGGTACTGATATTGATGCAGCTTGTGGACAATTGCGTTCCAATACAATGAAACGTGACCGCCAGAAAGCAGTCGCAGTAGTCAATCCTTAATGATGAAGAAAACTTATAATCATATTTTGGTCTGGGGAGTCATTTTCTATAGCATTTGTATCGTTTACTTTTGCTTTACTCCTCAAGAACATTCTCCCGTGGGAGTGGAAACTCCAGGTATTCAGCATCTTGGACGCCTGGTTTTTCTTTTGACTCCTTTCAATTCTCTCTGGAAACTGGGTGAAGTGAGTGACATAGGACAATTATGTTGGCTTTTTCTACAAAATATCCTCAATGTCTTCTTGCTTTTTCCTCTGATTTTCCAACTCCTTTATCTCCTTCCAAACTTGCGGAAAACAAAAAGAGTTCTTCTTTTCAGTTTTCTAGTGAGTCTTGGAATCGAGTGTACGCAGTTAGTCTTGGACTTTTTCTTTGATTTCAATCGCGTCTTTGAGATTGATGATTTGTGGACCAATACCTTGGGTGGCTATCTGGCTTGGCTCCTCTATAAACAATTACATAAAAACAAGATAAGGAATTAAAATGAGTATTTTAGAAGTTAAAAATCTGAGTCACGGTTTTGGTGACCGTGCAATTTTTGAAGATGTGTCCTTCCGTCTCCTCAAGGGAGAACATATCGGCCTGGTCGGTGCCAATGGTGAAGGGAAATCAACCTTTATGAGCATCGTGACTGGTAAAATGCTGCCAGATGAAGGGAAGGTTGAGTGGTCCAAATATGTGACTGCCGGTTACTTAGACCAACACTCTGTCCTTGCTGAAGGTCAATCTGTTCGAGATGTGCTCCGTACAGCCTTTGATGAGCTTTTCAAAGCAGAAGCTCGTATCAATGATCTCTATATGGAAATGGCTGAAGACGGAGCGGATGTTGATGCTCTCATGGAAGAAGTTGGCGAACTCCAAGACCGTTTGGAGAGTCGTGATTTCTATACCTTGGATGCCAAGATTGACGAAGTGGCGCGTGCTCTTGGTGTTATGGACTTTGGCATGGATACGGATGTAACTTCTTTGTCAGGGGGGCAAAGAACCAAGGTACTTTTGGCCAAACTCCTCCTTGAAAAGCCTGATATCTTACTTCTGGACGAGCCAACCAACTACTTGGATGCTGAGCATATTGACTGGCTCAAGCGCTATCTCCAAAACTATGAGAATGCCTTTGTCCTCATTTCACACGATATTCCATTCCTAAATGATGTTATTAATATTGTCTATCATGTGGAAAATCAACAGCTGACGCGTTACTCTGGTGACTACTACCAGTTCCAAGAAGTCTATGCTATGAAGAAATCTCAGTTGGAGGCTGCTTACGAACGTCAGCAAAAAGAAATTGCGGACCTCAAGGACTTCGTGGCTCGAAACAAAGCGCGTGTTGCAACACGAAATATGGCCATGTCTCGTCAAAAGAAATTGGATAAGATGGACATCATTGAACTCCAAAGTGAGAAACCAAAACTATCCTTTGATTTCAAATCAGCTCGTACGCCAGGGCGCTTTATCTTCCAAGCCAAGGATTTGCAGATTGGTTACGACCGTCCTCTGACTAAGCCTTTAAATCTTACCTTTGAACGCAATCAAAAGGTCGCTATTATCGGAGCAAATGGTATTGGGAAAACAACTCTCTTGAAGTCTCTCTTGGGTATTATTCCGCCAATCGCTGGGGAAGTGGAACGCGGTGATTACCTAGAACTTGGATACTTTGAACAGGAAGTAGAAGGAGGCAATCGCCAAACCCCACTTGAAGCTGTCTGGAATGCCTTTCCTGCCCTTAATCAAGCAGAAGTTCGTGCAGCCCTTGCTCGTTGTGGTTTGACAACCAAACATATTGAAAGCCAAATTCAGGTCTTGTCAGGTGGGGAGCAAGCCAAGGTACGCTTCTGTCTCTTGATGAATCGGGAAAACAATGTGTTAGTGTTGGACGAGCCAACCAACCACTTGGATGTGGATGCCAAGGATGAACTCAAACGCGCTCTTAAAGAATACAAGGGATCGATTCTTATGGTCTGCCACGAACCAGACTTTTATGAAGGTTGGATGGACCAAATCTGGGATTTTAATAATTTAACTTAAGAATGAGAGTAAAAGAAATACAGTACCGAATGTGGATACTGTATTTTTTGGGTTTTTAAGATTTAAAATTGTAATCTTTCACCACTTCGATGCTATCGATTGTGATAGCAGTAGTTGGCTTGTCTTTTTCATCTTTTTCGGCTTTGGCAATCTTATCCACAACATCCATACCGTCAATCACTTGGCCAAAGACTGGGTGTTTACCATCTAGACTAGGATTTCCACCATCTTTGTAGGCTTCGATGATTTTCTTTGGATACTTGCTTGTAGGGAGTTTAGTAGAGGTATCTGTAGAGTTTTGGTTGATGAAGAATTGGCTACCGTTGGTGTTTGGTTGACCAGTATTAGCCATCGCAAGAGCCCCACGGATGTTATAGAGATAAGGAGTAATCTCGTTTTTGAAACCAGTTCCCTTGTCTTTAGTCTTATCCTTGTCATGCCAGATGGACTGACCACCTGTACCGTCCCCTTTTGGATCTCCAGTTTGAACCATGAAGCCATCGATGACACGGTGGAAGGTAATGCCGTTATAGTAGCCTTCTTTGGCGTGAGTGAGGAAGTTTTCAACCGCTAAAGGAGCGAGTTTAGGGAAGAGCTTAATGCGAATATCACCTTGACTTGTGTGTAGAATCACTTCAGCCTCGTCTTCAGCAACTTCTTTAGATAGTTGTGGGAAATTGGCGTTTTCGTTTGTCAAAGCATCATTTAACTCCTTGGCAGATTGGGCTGCTGCTTTGGAACTTTCTTCAGCAGCAAGACTGGAATCAACATAGTCATCACCACGCAGACTGCGTTGGATGCTGTTACATCCAGCTAGGGTTACAGTTGATAGTAGAAGAAGGGTTGCTAGTTTTTTCATTCTTTTCCTCTCAAAAATTCATTTCTACCATTGTACCCTAAAAGGAAGTGGATTTCAAATATTAGTGACAAGACAGTTTAAGAGGAAGCCAACCAGAAAGTCGCTTGTTTAGGGGTATCAATACCATAAGTGTACTCGAAGTATTTAGGAAACCAGGTCTTAAGAAAGCTCGTAAAGCATCACAATTCTCAAAACGTTAATCAATACGATTATATCAACGTTTCAAAGCACTCAAAAGTTTACCTTATGGGTGCTTTTTTCGTGTTTTTTTAAAAAGTTTACCTCAAAGTTCACCTTATTTTTACCTTATTGTTTTAGAGACTTTAAAGCAAATTCACCAACTGCCATAGGAACTACATTAGAGGTGTTGACATAAATTTGAGTTGTGCCTGTATCGCTATGCGTTAGTGCTTCAGAAATGGCTTCTAAGCTCATTCCTGCTTGTTTAGCAAGTGTTGCTCCTGTATGTCGTAATTTATGAGGTGTAGCATGTGTTAGTTCTGGATGACGTGAGGTAGTCAGAGTGTAGTGGACCGTTAACATTGCTCTTCATATCGATATAAGTAAAGACATACTGTTCATCAGATTGGATAATTCCAAATTTTGCTAGTTCTCTTTTTTGTTGCTTTTCCCATGACTGAAGTAAATCAGTTAGTTCAACAGGAATTCGGGAAATTGTTTTTATTTCCTTAGGTTGGTATTAGTAATAGACTTCCTGCGAAACAAAAATATGATACAATAAAACTATGAATTATGAATCAAGTAAAGTATTAAGTGATGCACGATTTAAGCGCCTTGTTGGTGTTCAGCGCACTACTTTTGAAGAGATGTTAGCTGTGTTAAAAACAGCTTATCAACGTAAACACGCGAAAGGTGGACGAACCCCTAAGTTAAGCCTAGATGACCTCCTCATGGCTACTCTTCAATATATGCGAGAATACCGCACTTATGAACAAATTGCGGCTGATTTTGGTATTCACGAAAGCAACTTAATCCGTCAGAGTCAATGGGTTGAAGCAACTCTTATTCAAAATGGTTTTACGATTTCAAAAACTCATCTTAGTGCTGAGGATACGGTGATTGTGGATGCAACAGAGGTAAAAATCAATCGTCCTAAAAAAATCAACTAGCCAATTATTCTGGTAAAAAGAAATGTCATGCTATGAAGGCTCAGCGATTGTCACAAGCCAAGGGAGAATTGTTTCTTTGGATATTGCAGTGAACTATTGCCACGATATGAAGTTGTTCAAAATGAGTCGCAGAAACATCGGACAAGCTGGTAAAATCTTAGCAGACAGTGGTTATCAAGGGATCATGAAGATGTATTCACAAACGCAAACTCCGAGGAAATCAAGTAAACTTAAGCCACTAACTCTTAAAGATAAATCCTATAATCATGTGCTATCTAAAGAGAGAATCAAGGTTGAGAATATTTTTGCCAAAGTAAAAACGTTTAAAATGTTTTCAACAAGCTATCGAAATCGACGTAAACGCTTTGGATTACGAATGAATTTGATTGCTGGAATTATCAATCGTGAACTAGGATTTTAGTTTCGCAGGAAGTCTAATAAAAGCCATTAATTATATATCAAATACAATCTATACTACTTATCAGTTAGTAAAAGATTTAAAAGATTTGACTAGTGAAACGATTGCTAGCGAGGTTCAGGATATGAGTGAAGAGCTACTCAAAAGAGATATTGCAATTGATAGTAGCCTAGTTCATTATGATGACGGTCTTCTTTTGGGAAGTTTAATCAATATTGAGGATAGCCAAGGAACACGACGAGTGTTATCTAATTTATCATATGAACTAACGCTTATGCATTTTTCACAGTTTCATCAAGGTTATGAGGTAGTTGGTATTTTACAATCTTTGCGACAAAAGTAATTGAGTTATTTATTAAGCAAATTATGATGATTGGAGTAATTGTGCTGAGAAATAATATAAAACGCAATCAACTTTTAAATTGATTGCGTTCTGTTTAGTTTTATTCTTTTCCATAAAGGTAACGACTAGCAATTAACCAAGTAGCAATATACATTATCACGTTAACCAAAAATGCGATAACGATGACTATATTCCAATCATGGGATAAATTAGTAGTTACAATCCCCATAATTGTTGTACCAAAAAGTCCACCAATCTGTTTGTTAGCGTTTAGAGTTGCACCAGCAATTCCAGATAATTCTTGACCAGCAGCTTCCATAAGAATGGTTGTAGTTGCTGGAGTTAACACTCCGATACCTAGACTCATTAAAGAAAATAAAGGAATTAGGATGTATAGTTGAATTTCATGAAAAAGAACTCCAATTCCAAAAATTCCTGCTGCTCCTACAATGGCAAAAATAATTGAGACAGTAGCTAGGCTTCCCACGGAAAATCGTTTTACAGCACGTGCGTAAAATAAATTACCAATAATTAAGACAATCATTCCTGGTAGAATGAGGAGTCCAGAAACCATTGAGGAAAGGTTTAAATAAGTTTGAAAATAGAGTCCTAGCACCAAAACAATGCCATATAGTGAAATGTTAACTACTAAACCTAATAGATTAGAGACAATAAACTTAGCATTTTTTAATAGTTGGTGGGGAACAATAGGTGCTTTACTTTTTTTATCGTGGACTACTAAACCAATAGCAAATAATATAAATAGGAGAAGAAACAATAAAAGATTTGAGTTACTATAACCATATTGATTCCCTTCAACAAGGTAAATAACTAGACTTCCGATAGTTGTAACCAGAAATATATTACTAAAGATGTCAATTCTGGTCTTTAGATTGGCAATATTATTTTTCACGAGAAGTAATATTGAAATTACTGTCAAAATTCCAAATGGAATATTGACCAAGAAAATACCCCTCCATCCGAAGTAGTTAATTATTAGTCCACCAATAAAAGAACCAGTACCGGTTGCAACAGAAATAATTGCTGTCCAGATTCCTAACATACGTGCTCTTTTAGTAGAATCGGGGTATGAAATGAATAAAAGTGCTAATGAACTTGGCATAAACAAAGAAGCACCGAAACCTTGAATGAATCTAAGTATAATTAATGTTTCAATATTTGGTGAAAAAGAGCACCCAAACGAGGATAGTGTAAAAATTGTCATTCCAATTAATAAAATTCGTTTAGCACCATATTTTGTTGTTAGATTTCCTGAAAGTAGGAGTAAAGACCCTAAAGCTAGTGTATAGGCGTTAATAATCCAAATGGATTGCTCTAATGAGACTCTCATAGCTGTTTCAATATGGGGAACAGCAAGAACCACTCCGGTTGTATCTAGGACCGCCATAATGTATCCTAGTGAAAGAATAAAAAGTAGATAAGCTGGCGCTTTTGTATTTGTTTTTTTCATCAATCTTCCTCCGTTATTTCATCAAACCAATTTTCATTTATCAATAGAGGACGACCAAAAGCAAGTAAATCAAACCCTCCTTCTTTAAAATCAGAAACTAAATTATTCGAGTAAAAAATTTGTGCCTTTTTCCTTTGTAAATGAAGATATGACATTTTAGGTTGTGATGTTATTTCTGTAATAAGTGTTGGAATATCTTTGTATAGAATTTCAGGTGAACCTATGCCTCCAGTTGTTATTGTAGGCTTATTTGCAATTTTTTTCACCCAGTATGATAAATTGCCTGATTTTCCAGTGACAGCAGAATCTGTATAGTTTATTTCAGAGCAGTCAAAGATATCAACACCTGCATTTGAAATTGGTATTATGATTTGTTTTAATTCCTCTAAAGTTTTTGCTAATTTTGCAGTAGGATCATAACTTTTAAAATTTGATAGGCGAATGAAAATCGGAAAATTGTCCCCAACAACTTTTCTACATTCCTTAATAACTCTTTCTGCAAAGTAAGTTCTATTTTTAAAACCAAACTCATCAGTTCTCTGGTTGGTATCTGCTGTTAAAAAATCATGAATTAAACTACCGTGTGCAGCATGAATATCAACTCCATCAAAACCAGATATTTGAGCTTTTCTGGCGGCTTCAGCAAATTTTTGGACAATAAGGTTAATTTCTTCAACTGATAAAGGTGACCCCACTTTCTTTTTTCCAATGTATCCAGATGGAGTAGAGACCTTAAGAGATAAATCAGTTTTTGAAAATGCTCTTGAACTCCCACTATGCCAAAGCTCAGCAATAGCCTTACTTTTTTCTTGGTGAATTGCCTTGGTTACTTGTTTCCATACCTCAATATCACGACTGGTTGAAATATTTGGTATATTTTCATTGTTAGTAGCAGTTTCATGCTCAATATTTATAGCGCCTATAATAAATAGCCCTACATTTTTTGCTCTTCGCTTATAGAACTCGGCAATTTCTGGTTTGGGAACACCACTTTCTACAAATCCTGTTGGAACTGGATTCATTACAATCCGATTTCTTAAAGATAGTTGGGATGTCTCAAACTTGGAAAAGAGGATATTTCTCAAATCTTTATCCATATTATTTACCCTCCTGAACGATATTATAGTTTTGCGCTTCCTTTTTTGCTAAAGAAACTGCTTGTTCAATACTTATTACAGGTTTTAGTTGATAAATTTCTGAAATCTTCTGGAGTCTTTCCTCGATAGTACCGCCCACGATATGGTAAGGAATTTTTAATTCATCCAGTGTTATTAATAGCAAATCGTTTGAGCGTTTTCTAAATAATTCTGACACAGGACGATGGCCATCTGGAGCTAAAGGAAATTCAATAGGCAAATGTACAAATGATTCATAAGTTTCTTTAGCATAGTCTTTTGCAACAGACCCAAAATTTTTCATAACTTCTCTAAGATATTTGAGGTCATCAGTTAAAATAATATTTCCTTTATCTGTCTCTTGGTTGGGATTCATTCCTAATTCGGTTCTCACCATACCGTATACCCATTCATGTAAAGAGGAGCCATCAGAAACAAAAGAGTCAAGATGAGACTCCCTAACTGCTCGCTCCATTAGACGACGAATTCCTAATTGAACCAGCTCAGGACCAGTGGCGTCTTCTAATCTTTTTCCGGGTAAAGCTATGGGAAGAATCTCTCTCATAGTTTTTGCGTGTGTACGTGGTAAACCAGTATAAAAAGCTAGTGCTAAAGTTGTTGTCGTTTTTCCTGTCGAATAAGTTCCTGAAATTGCTATTTTCATATTAGTCCTCTTTCTATTTATCTTATAGCTCTTGAGCCACGGAATATATCAATGTTGACTCTCCAAGTTTTGAAATCATATCACTAACTCGAACATTCTTTCCTTTTAAAGGTACTATTTTAGTTTTTAGAACTTGAACTTTAATGTTGCCTTCACTTAACTGTGAATCGTTTGAAAGGTTGCGTAGGATTTTAATTTTACGCATTATCAATGTTTTCGAAAATTCTCTAGGGGTTCTGTCCAAATATGAATGTAACACTTCCGTAAGTTCAGCTGTTACAATTATATGGTCTAAGATAGATGGTAATCTCTTTTTCAGGAGATGTGCTGATTCAATACCACTAAATTTATCTGAATAGGAAAAAGAAGTAGTAGCTGAAATAGAATTTAATTCTGTTTTCACCGAAATATCAGTTAGTTTGGTATCAACTGTTTTAAAGTTTGAAAAATAGTAATCTTCTCCAGAATTTATTTTAAGTTGTTTTGAGTCATCAAATAAATCGACAACTAATTCAACCGAAAACGAAGCTATCCTTCCCTTGAAGGATAGCTTATCATCTGATGATAAGCTCAATTTTGCTGTAACATTTTTCAAATCTTCTACAAGAGATTTTCCTGCTTTTACCGAGAAACTAGAAATTAGAGCATTATTGATTGTGTCCTCTTCTATGACTAATTCTTCTCTAAGAAAATCGCTGACTAGTTTCACAGCAAGTACAATAGAATCTAAAGAGCTAAAATGTGGTTTTATTGACTCAATATTTTTCTTAGTTGACCAACTCTTCGGATAGTTGATTTCAAATACTGACTCAATTCCTTCAAAAGTAATATGTTTAACTTTCTGAAAATATTTTACTTGTGTATATCCATTACCAAAGTATCTTCCATCAGGACTGCCGAGAATATCTTCAATACGGTCAAACTTAGTTATAATGTCCATAGTAATTTCTCCCTTCAAGTGATATAATTAATTTATCATGTAATTATTTATAAAACAAGAAGGGAAAAAAAGTATAGTAACTATCAAAAAAGGAGGAAATGAATGGAGACTTGCAAGATGCAACCTTTGAAAAAATCAATTTGTCCAGCAAGAAGGGTCTTGAATTTACTAAAGGGTAAATTTACTCTTGAGATTTTATCTGAAATTATTAATGGTAATATACATTATGGTAGTCTTTTGCGTAGTGTAGAAGGTATTAATCCTAGAATATTAGCTCAACGGTTACATGATTTCGAGCAAGAAGGTATTTTATCAAGAAAAGTTTTACCGACATCGCCTCCACAGGTTGAATATAAAATGACAAAAAAAGGTATTGCTCTAAGAAGTATCGTTGAAGAAATGAAAAAATGGGAGCAAACTTATAGAAATTAGATTGAATTTACATAATTTATTATTAATATTTTTCTATAAAATAGAAAATGTAATTCTGAAAGATTTGGTAATCTTGTTAATCAAAGCAACGTAAAAACCTAGTTCAAATGTGTGACTAGGGTTTTTTGGCTCTATAATTTTTGTCGTGGGTAAGACCATAGGTAAAAACAGGCAAAATAAAAAATCATCTAAATAGTGGTGTGAACTTTTCGGTACATTCTAGCTCATTTTTTTGATTTTTTGGGGTGAAATTCACACCATTCAACTGAAATTTATTCAAATTAGATGAAATTCTGTTTTCTGAAAAAGTTGGAAAACATTGATTTTAAGCATTTACTGAAGGTTATTCAAATCATAGTTTTTCCAACCAGATCTTAAGAAAGCTCGTAAAGCATCACAATTAGCAAACGTTAATTCGAAAGAATTACTATATTTTAAAAGAGCACATTTTCAAAGGATTTTTTCTTTTGGCTTCAATTCCTAATTAATCAATGAACTTAATACTAGGTCTCGAAAAGAATTATGCTTCCTCTTTCTGTCTGAGTTCAAAGAGGTCTTCTACTTTCAGATTAAAAACTTGAGCAATTTTAAGAGCCATTTCCAGCGAAGGATTGTAACGATTATTTTCCAAGTGCAGAATTGTCTCGCGTCGCATGCCGATGCGGTCTGCTAACTCCTGCTGGGTCATGCCTGTGGACTCACGAACAGATTTGAGATTAGTAATAATCTTGCTTTCTTTGGCCATGCTTATCCTCTACGTTCCAAGATAAAATAGACAACCGCAAAGATGCTAATCAAGGCAGCTATGCTAATAAATATTTGGCCCATGTAAAGAGTGAGAGCCCCCATATACCCAATGATAACTGCTAGAATCATCAGTGCGCCTAGTATAAAAACAAACATCAAGCTAGCTGCCTTGGCTAAATTAGCATAAAAGCGTTCGTCCGGAGTTTCCTTGACATTTTTAAAACAGAAAAAGCCAAATACAATCACTTCAATAACGAGGCCAATCCCCAAAATCAATTCTCTAATACCAGAACTTTCGCTTGGGGTCGCAACCCAAATCCCTACTGTATAAAAAATGCTTGCTGCAAAAATAAGTA
The DNA here is from genome assembly GCF_000187745.1 of Streptococcus sp. M334. Lineage (GTDB taxonomy): Bacteria > Bacillota > Bacilli > Lactobacillales > Streptococcaceae > Streptococcus. The sequence goes on from NZ_GL732486.1 coordinate 118,130, forward strand.
TCGTGTAAAGCTTAGCAGACAAGTCAAAAATAATCTTCCCCTTACCTTTCTGAATCTTATGAGGCCGTGGTTTCATATGTAGCCAGCTCCAAATAGCTATAATTTGACCTGATACTGAAATACCAGTAATAACTAACTTGGGTCCCCAACTAAGATTAGAACCAAATAAAACAATAAAATCAATAAAGAGAGCTACGGCAATCATTGCAATGAGACCATGCATTTTTTGACTTTTTTTCATGATAGACTCCTTTTTTGTGTTATAAATATATAACACTTAAATTTTATATTATAAATATATCACATTTGAATTTGGAAAGCAAAAATTTATGTGCCAAGGTGGCAATTATTTGAAAAAATTTTTTAATAAAAGCCCTCGATAGTCAAACAACTAAAGAATTCTTTGAAGCAATGCATCGGATTTGGTTTGGATAGTTTCGTTAATAATATTTGTTGATAAAGAATTTTTGAAAAATCTAGATACTGTATGAATCTCTACTTTTTTTCTTAGACTGTTATAAAGTCTGTAAGAATAAGCTTTATAGGTGTAGAAGTTAATTTTTATAGAACTAAATTATTCCCCTATTTAGAATCTATTAATTCATATTTTATAAATTAATTAGTAGATATCGTTCTTAAAATCCTTGATATTTCGCTTGGGAACGGGCTTGGGATTTAGGAGCCAAGCATCCAAATCTCGTTCAGGCGAGATGAAGGGTTTGAGTTGATGGTCTTTATAAAATGTTTCTAAAATAGTATTCACTGATAGCCTCTTTCAAACATTTATTTCCTACTTCTAACAAATTTCTAAATGGTTTAAAAATTTTATAGTCTGTCAAGTTTTTTTCTTGACACCTGTCAGAAATCTGCTATAATAGAACATGTGCTAAATAGCTCAGCTATTTCACTGAAATAAAAAATAAGAAAAGAGACTTTAAAAATGGCAGTTAAAATCCGTTTGACTCGTATGGGTTCTAAGAAAAAACCTTTCTACCGTATCAACGTAGCAGATTCACGTTCACCACGTGACGGACGTTTCATCGAAACAGTTGGAACATACAACCCACTTGTTGCTGAAAACCAAGTAACTTTGAAAGAAGACCGCGTTCTTGCATGGTTGGCTGATGGAGCTCAACCTTCAGATACAGTTCGCAACATCCTTTCAAAAGAAGGTGTGTTGAAAAAATTCCACGATTCTAAATTCTCAAAATAAGTTTAAAGTAGGTTGACAGATGGATACGATTGAAAATCTCATTATTGCGATTGTGAAACCCTTGATTTCACAACCAGATGCCTTAACTATCAAGATTGAAGATACACCAGAGTTTTTGGAATATCATTTGGATCTTGATCAAAGCGATGTGGGTCGTGTAATCGGTCGTAAGGGTCGCACTATTTCTGCGATAAGAACGATTGTCTACTCTGTCCCAACTGAAGACAAAAAAGTAAGAATCGTTATTGACGAAAAATAAGAAGGGCGGGACGAATGTCTCGCTTTTTTTGCAAGGAGCAGGATATGAAGGATTTAACGTTTAGACAATTACAAGACTGGTTATACTCAATGAAAATCAAAGAGCAAACTAGGAAGCTAGCCGCAGGCTGTACTGGAGTACGGCAAGGTGAAGCTGACGTAGTTTGAATTTGATTTTCGAAGAGTATTACTCGAACATTACCAGTAGTCTCAAACTGAGGAAGGTCTCTTTATGAAGTTAGTGGAGGAAGTCGGAGAAGTAGCTGAGGTGTTGAATAGTCGTTCTGGTAGAAAAGAGGGCGTTCAGGATTCTAACGAGGAACTAGCAAAAGAACTGGCTGATGTCATTCACTACACCGTCGCAAGCGCGGCTATCAACCGTATTAATCTTACCAAGACTATCTTTGAGAAAGATAAAACTGCAGCCATCAAGTACCAACATGAACGAGATTTGGAAGGATTTTTGAAGGGGACATCTAAGACGATAAGAAATGATTTTTTACTAATAAAGAAGGTATTAGTAAATATAAGAAAGATAAAGCAAGGAAAATGGTGGATTATGCTATCAAAGTAAGGAATTTCCAAGAGGTATACAAGCTAGAACTTGTGAGATAAGAACGAGAAAAGCAGATCAGACTTGCTGAATCCTTTTTAGGTAATGAAAAAGATAAACGGTGAAAGAAGGCATAAAATACTAATCCTAGAAATAGCATCTAGGATTCTACTATGCTACAATGGAAAGACAGTCTCAAAGAATTCTAGTCAATCAATCTTGAGAATAGCTATTTTTAAAAGGAGTAACAGTCTATGAACGAGAAAACAAAAGCTTATCTAGCAGCCTTATCTTTTTCAGCCATCATTGGATTTTCTTTTTTATTTACTAAAATTGCTTTAAGCTATACCAGTCCTCTTACGAACTTAGCGCATCGCTATACAATTGCAGCTTTAGTAATTGTTGTTCTTCATCAGACTAAACTTATCAAAGTGAGTTTAAGTAGAAAAGCTATTCTTTCTATTCTTCCTATGAGTCTTTTCTATCCGCTTTTCTTTTTATTTTTCAATCCTTTGCTTTACAGTATATATCGTCTTCTGAAGCTGGAATTTTACAGGCTCTTGTCCCGATTTTTACGCTCCTTTTAGCATCGGCATTTCTCAAGGAAAAGACAAGCTTGCTTCAAAAGTTCTTTTTATTTTTATCCGTAGCAGGAGTAGTTTTCATCTTCCTTAGTAAAGGAGCTAACTTTGGTACTGAGACTGCTAGCTTTGGCTTTCTTTTGATGTTGGGATCTGTTCTCGCAAATGCGATAAACAATATTCTCAGCAAGTCCACAGGAGGTCGCTATCGGGCCATGGATATGACAGCTGTTGTGATATTTGTTGGCTTCGTCACCTTTAATACGCTGAGTCTGACCTCGCACTATCTAGAGGGGAACGTATTAGCCTACTTTGCACCTCTCGGACAGCTTCCTTATCTGTTTTCCATTCTTTATTTGGGAATTTTAGCCTCTATCGTTACTGGTAGTCTCTCTATCTATGCTATTGTTCGACTTGGAGCATCAACCGTCAGTGTCTTTGGAAATCTTGGAACAGTTTTGACTATTGTAGCCGGAGCTATTATCCTCCACGAACCAATTTATAGCTACCATGTAATCGGAGCAACTTTGATTATTGCTGGAATTTTAGGCATGAATCTGATGAGAAAAAAGTAAAGATTGCTGAGCAGTCTTTTTCTTAATCTAAATGATACAGAAAATTCAAAATTTTTAATGGACTTAAGTTTAGAAAACGATGATTTTAATATAGCATGATAAAATAGATAAAAAGAATGACACTAGGATAAAGAGGAGAGAGTGTAATAATGAAGCAAAATGATATAGCTGAAGCTATTGCTTTTTATAACAGAAAACCTGAGACTTTGGTACGTCACATTATACCAGTCTTAGATTGTGACTTGTCTTAGATTGTGACTTGGTTGTTTATCATCGTCCTGGAAACGCAAGTAAAGGCCACATTATTTTTTATCATGGAGCTTGTGGCCGTAGTCAGATGTGGGCCCACCAGTATGATGCTTTTGATGAATTTGACCTTTACTTTGTCAATGTTAGAGGACAGGGTGAATCACCTATGAAAGTTGGTTTACCTGACTTAGAAGGTGCTGTTCAAGATGTAGATGCTATTTTGTCCTATTTCCAGTTGGATAAGGTGATATTGGTTGGTCATTCTTGGGGAGGGAATCCACTTCAAGAGTACACCTATCGCCATCCAGAAAGAGTTCTAGCCTTGGTCATGGTAGATAGTTGGGGACAGCATCGTTACCTATCAGATAAAGAGAGAAATCGCATAAAATATAGTTCCCTTATGTACAAAACGATTCCTTGGAAGTTGATTGCAGATAAGAACTCAAAAATGTGTACAGATAATCCTATCACAAGAGAATTAGTCAAGACGGCCATTATAGAAACTGGGAGAGATGTTTTTTTGAATCTTGGAATCACAGGTTTTTTGGCTGTCCATGAGATAGAAGGTTATCATGGCAATCCTCCTATGCTATTAGTAAGAGGCGAAAACGATTTTCCCAAACACCTAAAAATGATTTACGATGGGATCATTGCCTTAAATCCCAATGCGCGTCAAGTAACGATTTCAGATAGCAAACACCAACCGATGAATGACCATCCTAAAGAGTTTAATCAGATAATTGGTGAATTCTTTGAAGAAGTAGTAGACCCATAAGATAGGATCTATCCAACTTGTGAAAATCCTTGGAACGTGATAAAATAAAGGATAGAAATAGACTACAGGAGACAAGATGAACTACTTTAATGTTGGGAAAATCGTCAATACGCAAGGGTTACAGGGTGAGATGCGAATCTTGTCTGTGACAGATTTTGCAGAAGAACGGTTTAAAAAAGGGGCTGAGCTGGCCTTGTTTGATGAAAAAGATCAGTTTGTCCAAACAGTGACCATCGCTAGTCACCGTAAACAGAAGAACTTTGACATTATCAAATTCAAAGATATGTACCATATCAATGCTATCGAAAAGTACAAGGGATACAGTCTCAAGGTCGCTGAGGAAGATTTAAACGATTTAGACGATGGTGAATTCTACTATCACGAGATTATCGGTTTGGAAGTCTATGAGGGAGAGAACCTGATTGGAACCATCAAGGAAATCCTGCAACCAGGTGCCAACGATGTCTGGGTGGTCAAGCGGAAAGGCAAACGAGACTTGCTCTTGCCTTATATCCCACCAGTAGTTCTCAATGTCGATATTCCAAATAAACGGGTCGATGTGGAAATCTTAGAAGGGTTAGACGATGAAGATTGATATTTTAACCCTTTTTCCAGAGATGTTTTCTCCACTGGAGCACTCAATCGTTGGAAAGGCTCGAGAAAAAGGGCTCTTGGATATCCAGTATCATAATTTTCGAGAAAATGCTGAAAAGGCTCGTCATGTAGACGACGAGCCATATGGAGGCGGACAGGGCATGTTGCTCCGAGCCCAACCCATTTTCGATGCCTTTGATGCTATTGAAAAGAAAAATCCGCGCGTCATTCTCCTCGATCCTGCTGGAAAGCAGTTCGATCAAGCTTACGCTGAAGATTTGGCTCAAGAAGAGGAACTGATCTTTATCTGTGGTCACTATGAGGGCTATGATGAGCGCATTAAGACCTTGGTGACAGATGAGATTTCCCTGGGAGACTATGTCTTGACTGGTGGGGAATTGGCAGCTATGACCATGATTGATGCTACAGTACGCCTGATTCCAGAAGTGATTGGCAAGGAGTCTAGTCACCAAGATGATAGTTTTTCTTCTGGCCTTCTCGAATATCCTCAGTACACGCGTCCCTATGATTATCGAGGCATGGTTGTCCCAGATGTTCTGATGAGCGGGCACCATGAAAAGATTCGTCAGTGGCGCCTGTATGAGAGTTTAAAGAAAACCTATGAACGCAGACCGGATTTGCTTGACCATTATCAACTGACAGCAGAAGAAGAAAAAATGCTGGCAGAAATTAAAGAAAACAAATAATAAAGGAGAAACCTATGCAAGTAATCAAACGTGATGGAGAAATTGCTGAATTTAATCCAGACAAGATTTACCAAGCCATCTTAAAGGCGGCCCAGACTGTCTATGTATTGACAGATGATTTGCGTCAAAACCTTGCACAAGTCACTAAGAAAGTGGTTTTGGATTTGGAAGAAGCCAAGGTGGAACGTGCTACCATCAGCATGATTCAGTCTTTGGTTGAACATCGTTTACTGGGTGCAGGTTACATTACCATTGCAGAACACTACATTTCCTATCGTCTACAACGTGACTTGGAAAGAAGTGGTTATGGAGACCATATCGCTGTTCATTTACATTTTGAACAAATTCGCTAAGAAAAAGAGTGGGATGAAGCAACTACATCTCACTCTTTCTTAAATCTATTTTTTTGGGCTGTTTGGACGGTTGAAGGGACAAATCGCAGGCGTTGAATATCGCTTATGCGGATAATACGGGTCACATTTTTGGCAAAATTTTTCACGATAATTTGCTGGCGTTGCTGATCGTATTTGATGATGTCACCTGTAAAGCTTGTCTCAGACAAGATAAGGTGAACAGCGGTTTGTTTCTGGATAGCCTCTTCAATAGTAGCGGTAAGGGAGTTGGTTTCAGTCTGGTCAGGTTCTTCATGTCCATTTAAAAAGTCATGTATTTTATCTAGAACTTGCTGGAATTTATGTCTCATATTGGCCTCCCTTCTTTTATATCAATATTATATAAAATTTTCCTAAAATCTACAAGATTTTACGAATAGTCAAATGAAAGCTAAAAAGGAGAAGAAAATGGCAGAATTTACATTTGAAATCGAAGAGCACTTGTTGACTCTTTCTGAAAACGAAAAAGGTTGGACCAAGGAAATCAACCGTGTGAGCTTTAATGGTGCCCCTGCAAAGTTTGATATTCGTGCTTGGAGCCCAGACCATACTAAAATGGGCAAAGGGATTACTCTCTCCAATGAAGAATTTCAAACCATGGTGGATGCCTTTAAAAGCAACTAAGTTTTCAAAATAAAAGAAAAGGATACTGAGTCATGATAACTCGATATCCTTTTTTAGTTAGCGAAGTAAGACTGATTTTTAAGGCGTTGAAGTAATGGATGACTAATAAAACTAATAGCAATAATTTTACCAAGATCTGGGATGATAAAGGGAAATACCCCCACAACAAGAGCTTTTTCAAATGGCATTCCAGCTAGGAAATGCAATCCAATGATTCCACCGACAAAGACAAGTGTATCTCCCAAGAGATTTGCTAGAAAAATTCTGACAAAACCACTATCACTGTTAGTTAGAGAAGAGGTAAGCCCAGAATAAACAAGATAAAACCAAAGATAGCCTGCAGTAGGACCAATCAAAGCATGAAATCCACCTCCACCTCCTGCAAAGACAGGAAGACCGATAGCACCTAGAAGAAGATAGAGTCCAACAGAAAGTACAGCCTCTCTCGGTCTAAAGACAGTAGCAATCAAACCGATTGCAAAGTTCTGCAGAGTGAAGGGAACAGGTCCAATTGGAAGACTGATTTGTGCTAAAACAGCAATGAGAGCAGCCCCAATAGCAGGGATAGCATAAACGTGAGCTTTTTTCAAAATAGTTAACCTCTTTTCTTATGTATAGTAACTATTATACTTAAATTAATATTATTGTCAACCTGTTTTTATAACAAAGGTAACAAAGAACTGTAACAGCCGATTTTGCGTACTGGTTAAGTTGGATAATTGTTTTGTTGATTCGAAAACATCAAAAAAGAAGCCGACATATTTGTATCAGCTTCTTTTGTTTCGATTAACGCATGGTTACAAATTCTTCGGATGCAGTTGGGTGAATCGCCACAGTTGCATCAAAGTCTGCCTTGGTTGCTCCCATTTTGATAGCAACAGCAAATCCTTGAATCATTTCATCAACACCGTAGCCAATTCCATGAAGTCCGACAACTTTTTCTTCTGAACCAGTTGTGATCAATTTGAAACGTGTTTCTTGACGGTTGCAAGTGCAAGCAGAGTACATAGAAGTAAAGCTTGATTTGTAAACCTTGATTTGGTCTTGACCGTATTCTTTAATAGCTTGCTCTTCTGTCAATCCAACAGTTCCGATAGCAGGGTGTGAAAAGACAACGGTTGGAATAGTTGAGTAGTCCATTTTTGCAGTTGTTTTTCCGTTAAAGAGACGTTCAGACAAAGTACGTCCAGCCTTGATAGCAACTGGAGTTAGTTCTTTTTCGCCTGTTACATCACCTAGAGCGTAGATTCCTTCAACAACAGTATTTTGGTATTCATCCACTTGGATAAAGCCACGTTCGTTCAGAGTTACGCCAGCTTTTTCAAGTTGCAATCCCTTAACGTTTGGACGGCGACCTGTAGCCCAGATAACTTGGCTAGCTGTGTGACTAGTTCCGTCTTCAAAATGAATGGTAATGCCTTCAGCAGTTTTTTCTAACTTGACAGGGACTTTGTGAGTATGAAGTGGCAAGTTTGTTCTTTCCATTTCCTTGACCAAACCTTCAACGATGTAAGAATCAAAACCACGTAAAGGACGATCGCGGCGAACAAAGAGGTCTGTCTTGACACCAAAGGTGTGAAGTACTCCAGCCAATTCAACAGCGATATAACCAGCGCCTAGAATAGCAACTGACTCTGGCAATTCTTCCCAGGCAAATACATCATCAGAAGAGCCACCTAGTTCAGCACCAGGAATATTTGGAATACTTGGATAGGCACCAGTAGCAATCACGATATGTTTAGCACGAATCAGTTCACCATTTACGATGACAGTATGAGAATCTACAAATTCAGCATGACCTTCAATCAAGTCTACTCCGTTTCGTTTAAAACTGCCATCATAAGAAGAACGAGCGCGATCAATGTAGGCTTCACGATTGCGACGTAGGGTTGCAAAGTCAAAGTTAAGATCAGTAGTCTTAAAGCCGTAGTCTTCTCCAAATTGATGGAAAGTCTCAGCGATTTGTGCTCCGTACCACATGATTTTTTTAGGAACACAACCGACGTTGACACAGGTTCCACCTAATTTCTTTTCCTCAATAACGGCCGCTTTGGCACCATGTTCACCAGCACGGTTCATAGTAGCAATTCCTCCGCTACCTCCACCGATAGCAATGATATCATATTCTCTCATTGAAAACTCCTTTGTACTCTTTTAAATAGTAGAGTGTCATTTTTTGATAGTCATATTCTATCTTTTTTTTGAATTGATTGCAAAAATCTGCTACGTTCAAAAAAAGTTTAAGAAAAGGCTTGCAAAAGGGAAAAATAAAGTATATTATATATCTAGTACAACGATAAAAAATTTCCGAACAATAAGTGAATCCTGAAATGTCATTATTTCGTTCTAAAATGTTATTGTTTCAAATTGATAATTTTTGTATAATATTGTTAAGAACTTTAAATCAAAAAGGAGTTTCATTATGAAAAAGAATGGTAAAGCTAAAAAGTGGCAATTGTATGCAGCAGTTGGTGCTGCCAGTGTAGTTGTATTGGGTGCTGGGGGCATTTTGCTCTTTAGACAACCTTCTCAGACTGCTGTAAAAGATGAGGCTACTCATCTGGTTGTTGCCAAGGAAGGAAGCGTGGCATCCTCTGTTTTATTGTCAGGGACAGTAACAGCAAAAAATGAACAATATGTTTATTTTGATGCTAGTAAGGGTGATTTAGATGAAATCCTTGTTTCTGTGGGTGATAAGGTCAGTGAAGGACAGGCTTTAGTCAAGTACAGTAGTTCAGAAGCCCAGGCGGCCTATGATTCAGCGAGTCGAGCAGTAGCTAAGGCAGATCGTCATATCAACGAACTCAACCAAGCACGCAATGAAGCCGCTTCAGCTCCCGCTCCACAGTTACCAACACCAGCAGGAGGCGAAGGAACTGCAACGCAAACTCCAGCTCCAGTCGCAGGAAATTCAGTATCCTCTATTGATGCACAATTAGGTGATGCTCGTGATGCCCGTGCAGATGCAGCAGCGCAATTAAGCAAGGCTCAAAGTCAGTTGGATGCAATGACGGTTCTCAGTACCCTAGACGGGACTGTGGTCGAAGTCAATCGTAACGTTTCCAAATCTCCAACAGGAGCTAGCCAGGTGGTAGTGCATGTCGTAAGTAATGAAAACTTGCAAGTTAAGGGGGAATTATCTGAATACAATCTTGCAAACCTATCTGTAGGTCAAGAAGTAACCTTTACTTCTAAAGTTTATCAAGATAAGAGATGGACTGGTAAGATTAGCTATATCTCTGATTACCCTAAAAACAATGGCGAAGCAGCAAGTACAGCTACCGCAGCTGCTGGTAATTCTGGTTCTAAATATCCATATACCATTGATGTTACAAGTGAAATTGGTGACTTGAAACAAGGATTCTCAGTAAGTGTTGAGGTCAAGAATAAGAGTAAAGCTATTTTGGTTCCTCTAACAAGTATTGTGACCGAAAATGATAAGAACTATGTCTGGGTGCTTGACGAGCAGAAAAAGGCCAAGAAAGTGGAAGTTGGTTTGGGAAATGCTGATGCAGACAACCAAGAAATCACTTCAGGTCTGACAAATGGAGTCAAGGTCATCAGTAACCCAACGTCTTCTCTAGAGGAAGGAAAAGAGGTGAAGGCTGATGAAGCAACTAATTAGTCTAAAAAATATATGCAGAAGCTACCGTAACGGTGACCAAGAACTGCAGGTTCTCAAAAATATCAACCTAGAAGTGAATGAGGGTGAATTTGTTGCCATCATGGGACCATCTGGTTCTGGTAAGTCTACTCTGATGAATACGATTGGCATGTTGGATACACCAAGCAGTGGAGAATATTATCTTGAAGGCCAAGAAGTAGCTGGACTGGGCGAAAAGCAACTAGCCAAGGTCCGCAACCAACAAATCGGATTTGTTTTTCAGCAGTTCTTTCTTTTATCCAAACTCAATGCTCTGCAAAATGTAGAATTGCCCTTGATTTACGCAGGAGTTTCGGCTTCAAAACGGCGCAAGTTAGCTGAGGAATATCTAGATAAGGTTGAATTGACAGAACGTAGTCATCATTTACCTTCGGAATTATCTGGTGGTCAAAAGCAACGTGTGGCTATTGCGCGTGCCTTGGTAAACAATCCTTCTATTATCTTAGCAGACGAACCGACAGGAGCCTTGGATACTAAAACAGGGAATCAAATCATGCAATTATTAGTTGACTTGAATAAAGAAGGAAAAACTATTATTATGGTAACGCATGAGCCTGAAATTGCTGCTTATGCCAAACGTCAGATTGTCATTCGCGATGGAGTTATTTCATCTGATAGTGCTCAGTTAGAAAAGGAGGAAAACTAAGATGCAGAATCTGAAATTTGCCTTTTCATCTATTATGGCTCACAAGATGCGTTCTTTGCTTACCATGATTGGGATTATTATCGGTGTTTCATCGGTTGTTGTGATTATGGCTCTGGGTGATTCTATGTCTCGACAGCTCAATAAAAATATGACCAGATCTCAAAAAAATATCAGTGTCTTTTTCTCTTCTAAAAAAAGTAAAGATGGATCTTTTACTCAGAAACAATCAGCTTTTACGGTTTCTGGAAAAGAAGAGGAAGTTCATGTTGAACCACCAAAACCGCAAGAATCTTGGGTCAAGGAGGCAGCCAAACTGAAGGGAGTGGATAATTACTATGTAACCAACTCAACGAACGCCATCTTGACCTATAAAGATAAAAAGGTTGAAAATGCTAATTTGACAGGTGGTAACAGAACTTATATGGAGGCTGTTAACAATGAAATTCTTGCAGGTCGTAGTCTGAGAGAACAAGATTTCAAAGAATTTGCAAGTGTCATTTTGCTTGATGAAGAATTATCCATTAGTCTATTTGGATCTCCTCAAGAGGCTATTAACAAGGTTGTAGAAGTCAATGGTTTTAGTTATCGAGTCATTGGTGTTTATACTAGCCAAGAATCTAAAAATTCAAAAATGTATGGTCTTGGCGGCTTACCCATTACCACAAATATCTCTCTTGCTGCGAATTTTAATGTAGATGAAATAGCTAATATTGTCTTTCGAGTGAATGACACAAGTTTGACTCAAACTCTGGGGCCAGAATTAGCACGAAAAATGACAGAGCTTGCTGGCTTGCAACAGGGAGAATATCAAGTGGCAGATGAGTCAGCTGCATTTGCAGAAGTTCAACAATTGTTTAGTTTTATGACGACGATTATTAGTGCCATCGCAGGAATATCTCTCTTTGTTGGAGGGACTGGTGTTATGAACATCATGCTGGTTTCGGTGACGGAACGTACTCGTGAGATTGGTCTTCGTAAGGCTTTGGGTGCAACACGTGCCAATATTTTAATCCAGTTTTTGATTGAATCTATGATTTTGACCTTGCTTGGTGGAGTCATTGGTTTGACAATTGCGACAGGCTTAACCGCTATAGCTGGTATACTTTTACAAGGTTTGATTGCGGGTATAGAAGTGGGAGTGTCAATCCCAGTTGCCCTATTTAGTCTTGCGGTTTCGGCTAGTGTGGGTATGATTTTTGGAGTCTTGCCAGCCAACAAGGCATCGAAACTTGATCCAATTGAAGCTCTTCGTTATGAATAAGATCAACAAGATGGACACTTGTCTATCTTGTTTTTGTATGGATTTCCCTATCTAAAATCCTTAAAAATGTGATATAATGAAGTGTTAGAAAAACAGGTTTCATTTGCCTGGAAAGGAAAAATTATGTCTGAAAAGAATTTTTATATTACAACACCTATTTACTATCCATCTGGTAAACTTCATATCGGTTCTGCCTACACAACTATCGCCTGTGATGTCTTAGCACGTTACAAACGCCTGATGGGCTACGATGTCTTTTATCTGACAGGTCTTGATGAGCATGGTCAGAAAATCCAGCAGAAAGCTGAAGAAGCTGGCATCACACCTCAATCTTATGTTGATGGAATGGCAGTTGGAGTTAAAGAACTCTGGCAATTACTAGATATCTCATACGATAAATTTATCCGTACAACTGATGACTACCATGAAAAAGTTGTCGCACAGGTCTTTGAACGCTTGCTTGCTCAAGATGATATCTATTTGGGTGAATACTCTGGTTGGTACTCAGTATCAGATGAGGAATTCTTTACAGAAAGCCAGCTTGCGGAAGTTTTCCGTGACGAAGCTGGAAATGTGACTGGAGGTATTGCTCCATCAGGTCACGAAGTTGAATGGGTATCTGAAGAATCATACTTCCTTCGCCTCAGCAAATACCAAGATCGTTTGGTAGACTTTTTCAAAGCTCATCCTGACTTTATCACTCCAGATGGTCGTCTGAATGAAATGTTGCGTAACTTCATTGAGCCAGGTTTAGAGGATTTGGCTGTTTCTCGTACAACCTTTACATGGGGAGTGCCTGTCCCATCAAATCCTAAACACGTTGTCTATGTTTGGATTGATGCCCTTCTTAACTATGCGACAGCTCTTGGCTACGGTCAAGATGAACACGGTAACTTTGACAAGTTCTGGAATGGAACTGTCTTCCATATGGTAGGAAAAGATATTCTTCGCTTCCACTCGATTTACTGGCCAATCCTTCTTATGATGTTGGATATCAAATTGCCAGATCGTTTGATTGCTCACGGTTGGTTTGTCATGAAAGACGGCAAAATGTCTAAGTCTAAAGGGAATGTCGTTTATCCTGAAATGTTGGTAGAGCGTTATGGACTAGATCCACTTCGTTACTACCTCATGCGTAGCCTTCCAGTTGGTTCAGATGGAACCTTCACTCCCGAGGACTATGTAGGTCGTATCAACTATGAATTAGCCAATGACCTTGGGAACCTCCTCAACCGTACGGTTTCTATGATTAATAAGTACTTTGATGGGCAAGTACCTGCCTATGTAGAAGGCGTGACTGAATTTGACCATGCTCTTGCTAACGTTGCAGAACAATCAATCGCAGACTACCATACCCATATGGAAGCAATCGACTACCCACGTGCACTTGAAGCAGTCTGGACTCTGATCTCTCGTACCAATAAATACATCGACGAGACAGCTCCATGGGTCTTGGCAAAAGATGAAGCACTCCGTGACCAATTGGCAAGTGTCATGAGTCACTTGGCAGCCAGCCTTCGTGTTGTAGCTCACTTGATTGAGCCATTTATGATGGAAACCAGTCGTGCAGTCTTGACTCAACTTGGTCTAGCAGAAGTCTCTAGCCTTGAGAACTTGAGCTTGGCTGATTTCCCTGCAGGTGTGACTGTAGTTGCCAAAGGAACACCAATCTTCCCACGTCTCGATATGGAAGAAGAAATCGCCTATATCAAGGAACAAATGGAAGGTAACAAGCCAGCTGTCGAAAAAGAATGGAATCCAGATGAAGTTGAACTCAAACTAAACAAGGATGAAATCAAGTTTGAAGACTTTGACAAGGTCGAAATTCGTGTCGCAGAAGTCAAAGAAGTGTCTAAAGTAGAAGGTTCAGATAAGTTGCTTCAATTCCGCTTGGATGCTGGTGATGGAGAAGATCGTCAAATCCTCTCTGGAATTGCAAAATACTATCCAAACGAACAAGAATTGGTCGGCAAGAAAGTTCAAATCGTTGCTAACCTCAAACCACGTAAAATGATGAAGAAATATGTCAGCCAAGGGATGATCCTCTCAGCTGAACATGATGGGAAATTAACCCTTCTCACAGTTGATCCAGCTGTACCAAACGGAAGTGTGATTGGGTAAAAATATACAGGACTAGTTCATGCTAGTTCTGTTTTTTTATTTATACTCAATGAAAATAAAAGAGCAAACTAGGAAGCTAGCCGCAGATTGCTCAAAACACCGTTTTGAGGTAGTAGATAAGACTGACGAAGTCAGCTCAAAACACTGTTTTGAGGTTGTAGATAAGACTGACGAAGTCAGTTACATACCTACGGTAAGTCTACGCTGACGTGGTTTGAAGAGATTTTCGAAGAGTATTAACTATTATGCTTTACAAACTAGTGTGTAAGTGGTATACTAGTTTGTAAAGCTGCTAGTAGGTATTACAAAATAGATTAGAAGGGGGAAGGGATGAAGGAAACTCAACTATTAAAAGGTGTTCTTGAAGGTTGCGTCTTGGATATGATTGGTCAAAAAGAGCGATATGGTTATGAGTTGGTTCAGACTTTGCGAGAGGCTGGATTTGATACTATCGTTCCAGGAACTATTTATCCTTTGTTGCAAAAGTTAGAAAAAAATCAATGGATAAGAGGCGACATGCGTCCGTCGCCAGATGGTCCAGATCGGAAGTATTTTTCGTTAACGAAAGAAGGAGAAGAGCGTGTCTCGGTCTTTTGGCAACAATGGGACGATTTGAGTCAAAAAGTAGAAGGAATTAAGAATGGAGGGTAAACCATGACGAAAATGAAGTATTATGAAGAAACAAGTGCTTTGTTGCATCAGTTTTCTGAGGAAAATCAGCAGTATTTTGAGGAGCTATGGGATAGTTTTAATCTTGCTGGATTTCTCTATGATGAGGACTATCTTAGAGAGCAGATTTATTTGATGATGTTAGATTTCTCAGAAGCAGAACGAGATGGCATGAGTGCAGAGGAGTATCTAGGTAAGAATCCTAAAAAATTAATGAGAGAGATGCTCAAGGAAGCCCCTCGCAGTTCTATCAAAGAGTCCCTTTTGACGCCAATTCTTGTCCTAGCGGTATTACGCTACTATCAACTATTAGGTGATTTTTCTAAAGGTCCTCTCTTAACAGTCAATTTGCTTACGTTTTTAGGGCAACTTCTTCTTTTTCTGGTCGGATTTGGGCTTGTGGCTACAATTTTACGAAGAAGTCTAGTCCAAGATTCTCCTAAAATGAAAATTGGTACCTATATTGTCGTTGGGGTTCTTGTTCTGCTAGTTGTTCTGGGATATGTAGGAATGGCAAGCTTCATACAAGAAGGAGCCTTTTATCTTCCTGCTCCCTGGGATAGTTTATCTGTCTTTACGATTTCGCTGGTCATCAGTATTTGGAATTGGAAAGAAGCGGTCTTTCGTCCCTTTGTCAGTATGATTGTTGCCCACCTTATTGTAGGCTCTCTGCTCCGTTACTATGAGTGGATGGGAATTTCAAATGTTTTTCTTACAAAATTCATTCCTTTAGGAATTCTCTTTATTGGAATCTTTCTCTTGTTCCGTGGGTTTAAGAAGATAAAATGGAGTGAAATATAGTCAAAAAGCCGTTGCAAAGCGGTTTTTTGTTATAATGAAGGGAAGAATATTAGAAATTTAAGGAGAAAAATTTGATGAGATACATAACTCTTGGTCAAGATGACAAAGAATTATCAGAAATTGTTCTCGGAATGATGAGAATAGAAAATAAGTCTGTAAAAGAAGTTGAAGAGCTTGTAGAAACAGCACTTTCTGTTGGAATCAATGCTTTTGACTTGGCTGATATTTATGGTCGTGGTCGTTGTGAAGAACTGTTAGGTCTTGTCCTAAAAAATCGTCCAGATTTAAGAGAAAAGATGTGGATTCAGTCCAAATGTGGCATTCGCATTGAAGAATTTACCTATTTTGATTTTTCTAAGGACTATATTATAAAATCAGTTGACGGAATTTTGCAAAGATTGAAGATAGATCATTTAGATAGCTTGCTTCTTCATCGGCCAGATGCTTTGATGGAATCTGACCAAGTAGCAGAAGCCTTTGATCTCCTTTATAAACAAGGTAAGGTTCGAGATTTTGGAGTTTCTAATCAAAATCCTATGATGATGGAGTTGCTTAAAAAAGATGTCAAGCAGCCGTTAGCTGTTAATCAGCTACAATTGAGTGCGGCTTTTACTCCAGGATTCGAATCAGGTTTTCATGTTAATATGGAAGATAGTCAAGCAGCTATGCGAGATGGCAGCATTTTTGAATATTGCAAATTACACGATGTGGTCATTCAAGCATGGTCTGTCTTACAATTCGGGTATTTTAAAGGGAATTTTGTTGGAAATGAGAAATTTCAAGCTTTAAATCAAGTACTTGATCGTTTAGCTATTAAATATGGAGTAACCCCTTCAACTATTGCCATTTCTTGGATATTGCGTTATCCAGCAAAAATACAGGCAGTCGTAGGTACAACAAATCCTAAGCACTTGAGAGAAGTTAGCCAAGCGGCAAACTTTAGCTTAACAAGAAAAGAATGGTATGAAATTTATCTTGCTGCAGGGAATAATTTGCCGTAAGTAGAAGCAGATGTAAATAAATCACATTCAAAAAGCCGTTGCAAAGCGGTTTTTTGTTATAATTAAATGAAGAATATAGAATTAAAGGAGAAAACCATGACATTTGAAGAGATCCTACCTGGGTTAAAGGCTAAGAAAAAATATGTACGAACTGGTTGGGGAGGTGCTGAAAACTATGTCCAACTTTTTGACACCATTGAACAAAACGGGGTTGCACTTGAAGTGACACCTTATTTCCTAATCAACGTGTCTGGAGAAGGAGAAGGTTTTTCCATGTGGAGTCCGACACCTTGTGATGTTTTGGCGACAGATTGGGTAGAAGTGAATGACTAAACGTGTATTGATTACAGGAGTGAGTTCAGGGATCGGTCTGGCTCAAGCTCGCCTCTTTTTAGAGAATAGCTATCAAGTTTACGGAGTTGACCAAGGTGAAAATCCACTCTTAGAGGGTGATTTTCACTTTTTACAGAGAGATTTGACCTTGGACTTGGAGCCAATTTTTGACTGGTGCCCTCAGGTTGATGTTTTGTGTAATACTGCAGGAGTTTTAGATAATTACAAACCACTGTTGGAACAAACAGCGCAGGAAATTCAAGAAATTTTTGAAATTAATTATATAACTCCTGTTGAGTTGACTCGTTATTATTTGACACAAATGCTAGAGAATAAAAAAGGGACCATTATCAATATGTGTTCCATAGCTTCGAGTCTAGCAGGAGGTGGTGGTCACGCCTATACTTCATCTAAGCATGCTTTGGCTGGATTTACCAAGCAGTTGGCTCTAGACTATGCTGAAGCTGGGATTCAGGTCTTTGGTATCGCTCCAGGAGCAGTCAAGACAGCTATGACTGCTGCGGACTTTGAGCCAGGTGGTTTAGCGGACTGGGTGGCTAGTGAAACACCAATCAAGCGCTGGATAGAGCCAGAGGAAGTGGCAGAAGTCAGTCTCTTTTTGGCCAGTGGAAAGGCATCTGCCATGCAGGGACAAATTCTGACAATAGATGGTGGCTGGTCTTTGAAGTAGGAGGATCTGATGGAAATCAAAAATCACTTTGGAGTCTATGGTGTTTGCTTTGAAAATGGGAAGTTACTCTGCATTGAAAAAACGATAGGCCCTTATTAAAATCGGTACGATCTACCTGGAGGCAGTCAGCAACTTGGTGAAGGGTTGACAGAAACTCTCAAGAGGGAAGTTTTGGAAGAGACGGGATTTACTGTTAGAAACTACTCTAATCCTCGAATCTACGATGTTTTCGTCAGGGAAGAGTTAAAAAACTTTATGGTTCACCATGTCATGGCCTTGTATGATGTTGAAATGAATGAGAGTGCACCTCAAGTTACGATTTCGGAAGCTGTGTCTGATGGTGCGAATGATTCGCTTGGATATATTTGGATGGATATTCAAGAAATCACAGAAGAAAATGCATCGCCATTAGTCTTGAAGGTTAAGTCTGAACTATTAGGATTTCCAGAACTGGACAAGACCTCTTACATGAATTGGAAGGTGAATGATGAGAAACCAACTAGCTCTTAGTGGCGAAAAAATTATTGAAAAAGTTTACCCACAACTATTTCACCACATTGGCATGATTCGTGGGGAATATTTGTTGAGAGAGCTCAATCAAAACATCCTGTTACCAAGTTGTCGGCAATTTGTAAAAGATTATCTAGAGACTATCTGCTCCCTGTACTCAGATGAAGAAGTTTGGTATCGTTTTTCTGAATTAACGAATACAGAAGCCAATTGTTTAGTGGGGACTAAAGAGTATTTTGATGAAAATCATCCCTTGTTTGGCTATAGAGGGACTAGGCGTTTGCTGGCGTGTCTGGATGAATTTCAGGCTGAAGCACATGTCGTTACAGAAGTTTATCAAATCAATCCCAATCTGTCTCTTATCTTTCCTTTTGTCAATGATGCTGAGCAGTTAAAGCAAGCTATTACAGTATTGCGTCAGCAGGGTTTTACTGGGAAAATTGCCACGATGATTGAATTACCGTCAGCTTATTTTGACTTAGACAGGATACTGGAAACGGGTATTTCAAAGATTGTAGTTGGAATGAATGATTTGACTTCTTTTATTTTTGCGACTGTGAGAAAGAGTCAATGGCATGATATGGAAAGTCCAATAATGTTAGATATGCTGAGACAGATGCAGGATAAAGCAAGGAAGAATAAGATTGACTTTACTGTAGCAGGCTATCTGAATCTTTCTTTTATACAAAAAATGAATCAGATGGGTATCGAATGCATTCTCCATTACAGCTCTATTCCAGAGATTTTTGATTTAGAAATTGACTATCCAGATCATCTTAAACACATAAAAGAAGAAAGTAAAAAATTACAAAGGAGCACCCATGACACCGCAAGAAATGTGGAATGCATATAAGAAAATCAATCCTTCTATCGGAGATGAAATAGATGCTTGGACTTTTGGAGTAGAAGCCGACCTCTTGGCAGATTTGGTTTTAAAAGGAGAAAAGACAGCAACCGCATCAGCCTATGACCTCTATGCACTAGAAGGCGAACCTCTTCCGCAAGAAGGAACATTTGATGTCATTTTAGACAGTCAAAATCAGGCTGTCTGCATTGTCGAAATTACAAAGGTTTCCGTTCAGCCCTTCAATCAAGTTTCTGCTGACCATGCCTACAAGGAAGGAGAAGGTGACAAATCCTTGGCCTATTGGCGTCAGGTTCATGAGGATTGTTTCACCGAGTGGCTGAGAGAGGCTGGACTAACTTTTACACCTGAAAGCAAGATTGTTTTAGAAGAATTTCGCAAGGTCTACCCCTTGTAAACTGTTAGAAGGAAGAAAGTTTTGGAAATGACCGTCCAATCCTTTTTTCTCAAGCAAAACATGATATAATAAGTTTGTTTGAAGAAGAGCTCTAGCTCTGAAACTTAGAATAGGAGAAAACTATGCAAGCAGTTGAACATTTTATTCAGCAATTTGTTCCTGGACATTATGATTTATTTTTAGACTTGAGTCGTGAGACCAAGACATTTTCAGGGAAAGTGACCATCACTGGTCAAGCACAGAGTGACCGTATTTCACTTCATCAAAAAGACTTGGAAATCGCTTCTGTAGAAGTTGCAGGGGTAGCTCGCCCATTCACAGTTGATCATGACAATGAAGCCCTGCATATCGAGCTGGCTGAGCCAGGTCAAGTTGAAGTGGTCATCGCTTTTTCAGGAAAAATCACAGACAACATGACAGGTATTTACCCATCTTACTACACAGTTGATGGAGTCAAGAAGGAAGTCTTGTCTACTCAATTTGAGAGCCATTTTGCGCGAGAAGCCTTCCCATGTGTGGATGAGCCAGAAGCCAAAGCGACTTTTGATCTTTCTTTACGTTTTGACCAAGCAGAAGGTGAATTGGCCTTGTCTAACATGCCAGAAATCGATGTTGAAAACCGTAAGGAAACAGGTATCTGGAAGTTTGAGACAACACCTCGCATGTCTTCTTACTTGTTAGCTTTCGTTGCTGGTGATTTGCAAGGGGTGACGGCTAAAACTAAAAACGGTACCCTTGTAGGTGTTTACTCAACCAAAGCTCACCCATTATCTAACCTTGATTTCTCACTGGATATCGCTGTTCGCTCTATCGAGTTTTACGAAGATTACTATGGAGTTAAGTACCCAATCCCTCAATCTCTCCACATCGCCCTTCCTGACTTCTCAGCTGGAGCTATGGAAAACTGGGGTCTTGTGACCTACCGTGAAGTTTACTTGGTTGTGGATGATAATTCTACCTTTGCCAGTCGCCAACAAGTTGCCCTTGTTGTTGCCCATGAATTGGCTCACCAATGGTTTGGTAACCTCGTAACTATGAAATGGTGGGATGACCTTTGGCTCAATGAAAGCTTTGCTAACATGATGGAGTACGTCTGTGTGGATGCTATTGAACCAAGCTGGAATATCTTTGAAGATTTCCAAACAGGTGGTGTTCCGTCTGCCTTGAAACGCGATGCGACTGATGGTGTTCAATCTGTTCACGTCGAAGTTAAACATCCAGATGAAATCAATACGCTCTTTGACGGAGCTATCGTCTATGCCAAAGGAAGTCGCCTCATGCACATGCTTCGTCGTTGGCTAGGTGATGCCGATTTTGCCAAAGGTTTGCATGCCTACTTTGAAAAACATCAATACAGCAATACAATTGGTCGTGACCTTTGGAATGCTCTTGGTCAAGCATCAGGTCGTGATGTTGCAGCCTTCATGGATTCTTGGTTGGAACAACCTGGTTATCCAGTTCTCACTGTCAAAGTTGAAAATGATGTCTTAAAGATCTCACAAAAACAATTCTTCATCGGTGAGCACGAAGATAAGAACCGTCTCTGGGTTGTGCCACTCAATAGTAACTGGAAAGGCTTGCCTGATACACTCGAAACTGAAAGCATCGAAATTCCAGGCTACGCAGCTCTTCTTGCTGAAAATGAAGGAGCTCTTCGTTTCAATACTGAAAATACAGCCCACTACATTACCGACTATCAAGGAGACTTGTTAGAAGCTGTTCTGGCTGAGCTAGAGACACTTGATAACACAAGCAAACTGCAAATCGTTCAAGAACGTCGTTTGCTTGCTGAAGCAGGGCACATTTCTTATGCTGACTTGCTCCCAGTCCTTGACAAACTTGCTAAGGAAGAATCTTACCTTGTCGTTTCAGCTGTTTCTCAAGTAATTTCTGCCCTTGAACGCTTTATCGATGAAGGAACAGAAGCTGAAACAGCCTTCAAAGCTTTGGTTGCTAAATTGGCTCGTCATAATTATGACCGTCTTGGTTTTGAAGCTAAAGATGGCGAATCAGATGAAGACGAATTGGTTCGTCAGTTGACCATTTCCATGATGATTCGCTCAAATGATGCAGAAGCTAGCCAAGCCGCTAGCCAAATCTTCGCGGCTCACAAGGATCAGCTTGCAGGACTTCCAGCAGCAATCCGTTCCCAAGTCCTAATCAATGAAATGAAACATCACGAGACTAAGGAATTGGTAGCCATTTATCTTGACCTTTACACTCATGCGACGGATGCGGTCTTTAAGCGCCAGTTGGCAGGAGCTCTTGCATACAGTACAGATGCCGAAAACATTCAAACCCTTCTTGCAACTTGGAAAGACAAATTTATCGTTAAGCCACAAGACCTTTCTTCATGGTACCTCCAATTCCTCGGACACCAAGCTACTCAAGAAACTGTTTGGGTATGGGCACGTGAAAACTGGGATTGGATTAAGGCAGCTCTTGGTGGTGATATGAGTTTTGATAGTTTTGTTATCTTCCCATCACACATCTTTAAAACTCAGCAACGCTTGGCGGAATACAAGGAATTCTTTGAACCACAACTTTCTGACCTTGCTCTTAGCCGTAACATCGGTATGGGAATCAAGGACATTGCAGCGCGTGTTGACTTGATTAACCGTGAAAAAGCTGCAGTGGAAGCAGTCGTTCTTCAATACGGAAATGCATAAATAAGCCTAAATAAAAGAAAACTCAGCTATCTCATGTAAAATGCAGAGAGTTGAGTTTTCTTTAAGGCAAATTTGGTATAATGGTTTTAATAAGGAGGAGTTTCTCATGATAAAAATCTTATTGGTTGAGGATGACCTAGGCCTGTCAAATTCAGTATTTGACTTTTTAGACGATTTTGCAGATGTCATGCAGGTGTTTGATGGGGAAGAGGGTCTCTACGAAGCTGAAAGTGGCGTCTATGATTTGATTTTGCTCGATTTAATGTTACCTGAAAAAAATGGCTTCCAAGTCTTGAAAGAATTGCGTGAAAAGGGAATTACGACACCAGTTCTGATTATGACTGCCAAGGAAAGTTTGGATGACAAGGGACATGGATTTGAATTGGGAGCGGATGATTATCTGACCAAACCTTTCTACCTAGAAGAACTCAAAATGCGGATTCAAGCCCTTCTCAAACGTTCAGGCAAGTTTAATGAAAACACCTTGACTTATGGAAATATTGTAGTTAATTTGTCAACAAATACCGTTAAGGTTGAAGATAATCCAGTCGAATTGCTGGGGAAAGAGTTCGATTTACTAGTTTATTTCCTTCAAAATCAAAATGTTATTTTGCCTAAGACTCAGATTTTTGATCGTCTATGGGGATTTGATAGTGATACAACGATTTCAGTTGTCGAAGTCTATGTTTCAAAAGTCCGTAAGAAATTAAAAGGAACCACTTTTGCAGAGAATTTGCAAACCTTGCGCAGTGTTGGGTATATTTTAAAAGATGTTCAGTAAACTAAAAAAAACATGGTATGCGGATGACTTTAGTTATTTTATCCGCAACTTTGGTGTCTTCACTCTGATTTTCTCTACCATGACCTTGATTATTTTGCAGGTCATGCATTCGAGTCTCTACACTTCGGTGGATGATAAGCTTCATGGCTTGAGCAACAATCCTCAGGCAGTTATTCAGTTGGCGTTAAATAGGGCGACAGAAGAGATTAAAGATTTGGAGAATGCTGCTACAGATACTAGTAAGACTGAGGTAAAACCCAATGTCAGTTCCAATACAGAGGTTATTCTTTTTGATAAGAATTTCACTCAGCTCCTTTCTGGAAATAGATTTTTGGGATTGGATAAGATTAAGTTAGAGAAAAAAGAACTAGGCCATATCTACCAGATTCAGGTTTTTAATAGCTATGGACAGGAAGAAATCTATCGCATGATTTTGATGGAAACGAATATCAGTTCTGTTTCAACCAATATCAAGTATGCGGCTGTCTTGATTAATACCAGTCAGTTGGAGCAAGCTAGTCAAAAGCATGAGCGATTGATTGTGGTTGTGATGGCAAGTTTCTGGATTCTGTCTTTGCTTGCCAGTCTCTATCTAGCTAGGGTCAGTGTTCGGCCCCTGCTTGAGAGCATGCAGAAGCAGCAGTCCTTTGTGGAAAATGCCAGTCATGAGTTACGAACTCCACTTGCTGTTTTGCAAAATCGCTTAGAAACCCTTTTCCGTAAGCCAGAAGCAACCATTATGGATGTGAGCGAAAGCATTGCATCGAGTTTGGAAGAAGTCAGAAATATGCGGTTTTTGACGACAAACTTGTTGAATTTAGCACGTAGAGATGATGGGATTAAGCCAGAACTTGGAGAAGTTCCAACTAGCTTTTTTAATACGACTTTCACAAACTATGAGATGATTGCTTCGGAAAATGACCGTGTCTTCCGTTTTGAAAATCGGATTCATCGAACGATTGTCACAGATCAGCTCCTTTTGAAACAACTGATGACCATCCTATTTGATAATGCTGTCAAGTATACTGAAGAGGATGGTGAAATTGATTTTGTGATTTCAGCGACTGATCGTAATCTCTATTTACTTGTTTCTGATAATGGAGTCGGTATTTCCGCAGAAGATAAGAAGAAAATTTTTGACCGTTTTTATCGAGTGGACAAGGCTAGAACTCGTCAAAAAGGTGGTTTTGGTTTAGGATTATCCCTAGCCAAGCAGATTGTAGATGCCTTAAAAGGAAGCATTACTGTTAAAGATAATAAACCAAAAGGAACAATCTTTGAAGTGAAGATTGCCATCCACACACCATCTAAAAAGAAAAAATAAAAATATCGCTCCAGATGGGGCGATATTTTGGATTTATCTTCTACGTTTTCGTTTGATAATAGATCGTTGAACTTTTAAAACAAGTAAGCTGGATCCGATTGCTGCGGCAAAGGCAAGAGCAGTTGATAATTTTAATGCTAAAAAGATAAAACTAAAGATAGCAATACAGATACAAAAAACAGCGATATTAACAAAAAATAGGATTTCCTTGAGATTGGCATCAGATTGCGCTTCAGGTGTATAATCTTGATAGCGAGGAACCTGATGGTTTGATTCTTCTTGATAGTCTACCTCATAGGATTGTAATTTTCTTACGGGCATTATTCTCTCCTTAACAGTACATACCTATTTTATCATTTTTTCAGCAGAGAATTATTACAGAAAGGTTACAAAAAGAATAAAGTCCCTTTTCATTTTCAAAGAATAGCTGATTTTTGAGAAATATGGTATAATCTTTCTTATGGAAAAGATTATCATTACAGCAACTGCTGAAAGTATTGAACAAGTTAAACAACTGCTCGAGGCTGGCGTAGATCGTATCTATGTTGGTGAGAAAGATTTTGGCCTTCGTCTGCCAACGACCTTTAGTTATGACCAATTGCGCGAAATCGCTGAGTTGGTTCATGATGCTGGTAAGGAATTGATTGTTGCAGTTAATGCCCTCATGCACCAAGATATGATGGACAGTATCAAGCCTTTCTTAGATTTCTTGGAAGAAATCAAGACAGACTACATTACGATTGGGGATGCAGGTGTCTTTTACGTGGTCAATCGCGATGGTTATTCATTTAAGACCATCTACGATGCTTCTACAATGGTAACAAGCAGTCGTCAGATCAACTTCTGGGGACAAAAGGCTGGTGCATCTGAGGCTGTTTTGGCACGTGAAATTCCATCTGCTGAGCTCTTCAAGATGCCTGAGATTTTGGAAATTCCTGCTGAAGTGTTGGTTTACGGTGCTAGTGTTATTCACCATTCTAAACGTCCACTCTTGCAAAACTACTATAACTTTACGCATATCGATGATGAAAAGACCCGCAAGCGTGACCTTTTCTTGGCTGAGCCAAGTGATCCTGAAAGCCATTACTCTATCTTTGAAGACAATCATGGTACCCACATCTTTGCCAACAATGACCTTGATCTGATGACCAAATTGACAGAATTGGTAGAGCATGGTTTTACTCACTGGAAACTAGAAGGGCTCTACACTCCAGGTCAGAACTTTGTTGAGATTGCGAAACTCTTTATCCAAGCGCGTAGCTTGATTCAAGAGGGAAACTTTAGCCATGACCAAGCCTTCTTGCTGGATGAAGAAGTGCGTAAACTTCACCCTAAAAACCGATTCCTTGATACAGGATTCTATGACTACGATCCTGATATGGTTAAATAAAGTAAATGATTCATTGAGAGAAGGAAGATTTAAAATTTCTTCTCTCAATTTTTCTTATTTCTTCACTATTTTCAAAAAATCATCAGGCTAGTATGCTCTGTTTACTGAGATTTTTAAGAAAAGTGACCTTCTTGAGTTTGAAACTAATCATATGTTTGCAGGTGCCAAATGGCCCTTTTTTTGGTATAATTTTTTATAATGAAAACGATTGGTAATCGCTATGTTGTGGTTGATTTAGAGGCAACTAGCACAGGTAGTAAGGCTAAAATTATCCAAGTGGGAATTGTTGTGATTGAGGATGGAAAAATCGTTGATCGCTATACGACAGATGTCAATCCACATGAACCTTTGGATGCTCATATCAAAAAACTGACAGGATTGACAGACCGACGTCTGGCGCAAGCACCTGATTTTTCGCAAGTTGCCAGAAAAATCTTTGACTTGGTGGAGAATGGGATTTTTGTAGCCCATAATGTTCAGTTTGATGCTAATCTCTTGGCGGAAAATTTATTTTTTGAAGGCTATGAACTAAGAAATCCTCGTGTGGATACGGTCGAATTGACTCAGGTCTTTTTCCCTGAACTGGAAAAATATAGTTTACCGATTTTGTGTCGAGAATTAGGAATTCCTCTAAAGCACGCTCATACAGCCCTTTCCGATGCCCAAGCTACAGCAGAATTACTCTTATTTTTACGAGAAAAGATGGCCCAACTTCCTAAAGAACTCTTGGAACGTTTGCTGGAGATGGCTGACGCCCTCCTATATGAGTCCTACCTGGTTATTGAAGAAATTTATCGAAGTCAATCTATCCTGATTTCTTCTGACTTGGTCGAAGTTCAAGGACTGTATTTCAAGAAAATTGTAGCTCCTCTGGAGTCACGAAAATTATCTCAAGATTTTTCTAAAAACATTTCTCTATTGAATCTTGAAGTGAGGGAGGAACAAGAAAGTTTTGCTAAAGAGGTTGACTTGCTATTGAAAAATGAGCCTGTCTCATTAATTCAAGCCCCGACAGGGATTGGGAAAACCTATGGCTATCTCTTACCCGCTTTATCTCAAGTGACAGAGCGTCAAATTGTTCTTAGTGTTCCGACAAAGATTCTTCAAAATCAAATCATGGAAGAAGAAGGTAAACATCTCAAGGAAGTATTCCATACAGATATTCATTCTTTAAAGGGCCCACATAATTACCTGAAGTTGGATGCCTTTTATCGTTCCTTGCAGGAAAATGATGAAAATCGCTTATTTAGACGCTTTAAAATGCAAGTCTTGGTCTGGCTGACAGAGACTGAGACAGGAGATTTGGATGAGATTGGTCAACTCTACCGTTACCAACATTTTCTAACAGATCTTCGTCATGACGGGAATTTATCAGCTAAAAGCTTATTTGTGACGGAAGATTTTTGGAAACGTAGTCAAGAAAGGGCAGAGACCTGCAAGCTTTTAGTGACCAATCATGCCTATCTTGTAACCAGACTTGAAGATAATCCTGAATTTGTCAGAGACCGTTTATTGATTATTGATGAAGTTCAAAAAGTTTTGTTGGCTCTAGAAAATCTGCTTCAAGAGACCCATGATATCCAGTCTATTATTGATTTAGTTGATAAGGCTTTAGTAGGAGAAGAAAACAGGATTCAGCAACGAATACTAGAAAGTATTCGCTTTGAGTGCCTCTACTTGATAGAACAATTTCAGTCTGGCAAATCTAAGAAAAATATCTTAGATTCTCTTGCCAATCTCCACCAGTATTTTTCAGAATTAGAAGTAGAAGGCTTTGAGGAGCTGGTTCGCTATTTTACAGCTGACCGAGATTACTGGCTTGAAGCAACTGAAACGAGTCAAAAGAAAATTCAGATTTCTTCTACGAAATCAGGCCGTATTCTTCTATCTTCCTTAGTGCCTGATTCATGTCAAGTCTTGGGAGTGTCGGCCACTCTTGAGATTAGTCAAAGAGTTTCTTTGGCAGACCTGTTAGGCTATCCCGAAGCTAAATTTGTTAAGATTGAAGCTTGTAAAAAACAGGATCAAGAAGTGGTCTTGGTCAAAGATTTTCCTCTAGTAACAGAAACTTCCTTAGAAGTCTATGCTAAGGAGGTAGCTGATTTGCTGATGGGAGTTCAAGCTTTCCAACAACCAATTTTGGT
This sequence comes from Streptococcus sp. M334, assembly GCF_000187745.1. Lineage (GTDB taxonomy): Bacteria > Bacillota > Bacilli > Lactobacillales > Streptococcaceae > Streptococcus. The sequence goes on from NZ_GL732486.1 coordinate 145,918, forward strand.
TCTCTTTACTGCCAAAGACATGCTTCTAGCAGTATCGGATTTACTTCCAGTTAGCCATCTGGCCCAGTATAAAAATGGGGATGTTCATCAGCTTAAGAAGCGCTTTGAAAAAGGTGAACAACAAATCCTGCTTGGTGCAGTAAGTTTCTGGGAGGGAGTTGATTTTTCAAGCCATCCTTTTGTAATTCAAGTTGTACCAAGACTCCCTTTCCAAAATCCACAAGAGCCCTTGACGAAAAAAATCAATCAGGAATTAATTCAAGAAGGAAAAAATGCCTTTTATGATTATCAGTTGCCAATGGCCATTATTCGTTTAAAGCAGGCTTTGGGAAGAAGTATGAGACGCGAACACCAACGTTCCTTAACTCTCATTCTGGATAGGAGAATTGTCGGAAAGAGATATGGCAAACAAATAGTGGCATCTCTCGCAAAAGAAGCGACTGTTAAAACCCTCTCTCGGTCTGAAGTTAATGAAGCTATTGATACATTTTTAAATGAACTTTGATAAATAGTATTGTATGAAAGTATAAGGTTAGTATATATGAAACGTTCTCTCGACTCTAGAGTCGATTATAGTTTGCTCTTGCCAGTATTTTTCCTACTGGTTATCGGTGTGGTGGCTATTTATATAGCTGTTAGTCATGATTATCCAAACAATATTTTACCCATTTTAGGGCAGCAGGTTGCCTGGATTGTCTTGGGGCTTGTGATTGGTTTTGTGGTCATGCTCTTTAATACAGAATTTCTTTGGAAAGTGACTCCTTTTCTATATATTTTAGGCTTGGGACTTATGGTCTTGCCGATTGTTTTTTATAATCCAAGCTTAGTGGCATCAACGGGTGCCAAAAACTGGGTATCGATAAATGGTATTACTTTGTTCCAGCCATCAGAATTTATGAAGATATCCTATATCCTCATGTTGGCCCGTGTCATTGTCCAGTTTACAAAAAAACATAAGGAATGGAGACGCACGGTTCCGCTGGACTTCTTGTTGATTTTTTGGATGATTCTCTTTACCATTCCAGTCCTAGTCCTTTTGGCACTTCAAAGTGACTTGGGGACGGCTTTGGTTTTTGTGGCTATTTTCTCAGGAATCGTTTTATTATCAGGGGTTTCTTGGAAAATTATTATCCCAGTATTTGTGACTGCTGTAATAGGAGTTGCTGGATTCTTAGCCGTTTTTATCAGTAAGGGTGGTCGTGCTTTTCTTCATCAACTGGGAATGCCGACCTACCAAATCAATCGTATTTTGGCTTGGCTCAATCCGTTTGACTTTGCCCAAACAACCACTTACCAGCAGGCTCAAGGGCAAATCGCGATTGGGAGCGGTGGCTTATTTGGTCAGGGGTTTAATGCTTCTAATCTGCTTATTCCAGTTCGAGAGTCGGATATGATTTTCACGGTCATTGCAGAAGATTTTGGCTTTATTGGCTCTGTCTTTGTTATTGCCCTTTATCTCATGCTGATTTACCGTATGTTGAAGATTACACTTAAATCAAATAATCAGTTCTACACCTATATTTCTACAGGTTTGATTATGATGTTGCTCTTCCACATTTTTGAAAATATCGGCGCTGTGACGGGCTTGCTTCCTTTGACTGGGATTCCCTTGCCTTTTATTTCGCAAGGAGGATCGGCTATTATCAGTAACTTGATTGGTGTTGGCTTGCTTTTATCGATGAGTTACCAGACTAATCTAGCTGAAGAAAAGAGTGGAAAAGTCCCATTCAAGCGGAAAAAGGTTGTATTAAAACGAATCAAATAAGGAGAAAATCATGGTTAAAGTAGCCGTTATGTTAGCTCAGGGCTTTGAAGAAATTGAAGCTTTGACAGTTGTAGATGTCTTGCGTCGTGCAAATATCACTTGTGATATGGTAGGATTTGAGGAGCAAGTGACGGGTTCGCATGCAATCCAAGTAAGAGCAGATCGTGTCTTTGATGGAGATTTATCAGACTATGATATGATTGTCCTTCCTGGAGGGATGCCTGGATCTGCACATTTGCGCGATAATCAGGCCTTGATTCAAGAGTTGCAAAACTTCGAGCAAGAAGGGAAGAAACTGGCAGCCATTTGTGCGGCACCAGTTGCTCTCAATAAAGCAGGGCTATTGAAAAACAAGGAATACACTTGTTATGACGGTGTTCAAGAGCAAATCCTTGATGGTCACTACGTCAAGGAAACAGTAGTGGTAGATGGGCAATTGACAACCAGTCGAGGCCCCTCAACAGCCCTTGCCTTTGCCTACGAGTTGGTAGAGCAATTAGGAGGAGACGCAGAGAGTTTACGAACAGGAATGCTCTATCGAGATGTCTTTGGTAACAATCAGTAAAACGGGAGTCAAACTCTCGTTTTTTTACTTGGAAAAATCTAGGAAATCATCGCTTTTTTAAGGAAAAAATGGTATAATGAAAGCTATGAAATATCACGATTACATCTGGGATTTAGGTGGAACTTTACTAGATAATTATGAAACTTCAACAGCTGCATTTGTTGAAACATTAGCGCTGTATGGTATCACACAAGATCATGACAGTGTCTATCAAGCTTTAAAGGTTTCTACTGATTTTGCGATTGAGACATTCGCTCCTAATTTAGAGAATTTTTTAGAAAAGTACAAGGAAAATGAAGCCAGAGAGCTAGAACATCCGATTTTGTTTGATGGAGTTTCTGACTTATTGGACGACATTTCAAATCAAGGTGGGCGTCATTTCTTGGTTTCTCACAGAAATGATCAGGTCTTAGAAATTTTAGAAAAAACCTCTATAGCAACCTACTTTACAGAAGTGGTGACTTCTAGCTCAGGTTTTAAGAGAAAACCAGATCCTGAGTCCATGATTTATTTAAGAGAAAAGTATCAGATTAGCTCTGGCTTAGTCATTGGTGATCGACCGATTGATATTGAAGCCGGGCAAGCTGCTGGACTAGCTACCCATTTGTTTACCAGTATCGTGAATTTAAGACAAGTATTAGACATGTAAGAAAAGGAATAAGATGACAGAAGAAATCAAAAATCTGCAGGCACAGGATTATGATGCCAGTCAAATTCAAGTTTTAGAGGGCTTAGAGGCTGTTCGTATGCGTCCAGGGATGTATATCGGATCAACCTCAAAAGAAGGTCTTCATCATCTAGTTTGGGAAATTGTTGATAACTCAATTGATGAGGCCTTGGCAGGATTTGCCAACCATATTCAAGTTTTTATTGAGCCAGATAATTCGATCACTGTTGTCGATGATGGACGTGGTATCCCAGTCGATATTCAGGAAAAAACAGGTCGACCTGCCGTAGAAACTGTCTTTACTGTCCTTCATGCCGGAGGAAAGTTTGGCGGTGGCGGCTACAAGGTTTCAGGTGGTCTTCACGGAGTAGGGTCATCAGTAGTTAATGCCCTTTCCACTCAATTAGATGTTCATGTCCACAAAAACGGCAAGATTCATTATCAAGAGTACCGCCGTGGTCATGTTGTTGCGGATCTTGAGGTGGTTGGAGATACAGATAGAACTGGAACAACGGTTCACTTCACACCAGACCCAGAAATCTTCACTGAAACAACAACCTTTGATTTTGATAAATTAAATAAACGGATTCAAGAGTTGGCCTTTTTAAATCGTGGTTTACGAATTTCCATCACAGATAAGCGCGAAGGTTTGGAACAAACCAAGCATTACCATTATGAAGGTGGTATTGCTAGTTACGTTGAATATATTAACGAGAACAAGGATGTTATCTTTGAGACACCAATCTATACAGATGGTGAGATGGATGATATCACAGTTGAAGTAGCCATGCAGTACACAACGGGTTACCATGAAAATGTCATGAGTTTCGCCAACAATATTCATACCCATGAAGGTGGAACGCATGAACAAGGTTTCCGTACAGCCTTGACACGTGTCATCAACGATTATGCTAGAAAAAATAAGTTATTGAAAGACAATGAAGACAACCTAACAGGGGAAGATGTCCGAGAAGGATTAACTGCGGTAATTTCAGTTAAGCACCCAAATCCACAGTTTGAAGGACAAACTAAGACCAAATTGGGCAACAGTGAAGTGGTTAAGATTACCAATCGTCTCTTCAGCGATGCCTTCTCTGATTTCCTTATGGAAAATCCACAGATTGCCAAACGTATCGTAGAAAAAGGGATTCTGGCTGCTAAGGCTCGTGTGGCTGCCAAGCGTGCGCGTGAAGTCACTCGTAAAAAATCTGGTTTGGAAATTTCCAATCTTCCAGGGAAACTAGCAGACTGTTCTTCTAACAATCCTGCTGAAACAGAACTCTTCATCGTCGAAGGAGACTCAGCTGGTGGATCAGCCAAATCTGGTCGTAACCGTGAATTTCAAGCAATCCTTCCAATTCGTGGTAAGATTTTGAACGTTGAAAAAGCTAGCATGGATAAGATTCTTGCTAACGAAGAAATTCGTAGTCTTTTCACAGCTATGGGAACAGGATTTGGTGCAGAATTTGATGTTTCGAAAGCCCGTTACCAAAAACTAGTTCTGATGACCGATGCCGATGTCGATGGTGCCCACATTCGCACCCTTCTTTTAACCTTGATTTATCGTTATATGAAACCAATCCTAGAAGCTGGTTATGTTTATATTGCCCAACCACCAATCTATGGTGTCAAGGTTGGAAGTGAGATTAAAGAATATATCCAGCCAGGTGCAGATCAAGAAATCAAACTCCAAGAAGCCTTAGCACGTTATAGTGAGGGACGTACCAAACCAACTATTCAGCGTTATAAGGGGCTAGGTGAAATGGATGACCATCAGTTATGGGAAACAACCATGGATCCTGAGCATCGCTTGATGGCCAGAGTTTCTGTGGATGATGCTGCAGAAGCAGATAAAATCTTTGATATGTTGATGGGGGATCGAGTAGAGCCTCGTCGTGAATTTATCGAAGAAAATGCCGTCTATAGTACACTGGATGTCTAAAAATCGGGAGAAGTAGTTCCCTTGGTCTAAAAAATATGATATAATCATTACGATTGTTTCAAGTAAAAAAGGAGTTTAATATGTCTGCTAGACTAGTAATTTATCTTGCAATTGCAGTTGCAGTTTTCTTCGTGATTGCTTATGCTATTGCAATCTACGTACGAAAACGCAATGAAAGTAAATTAGCAATTTTAGAAGAGAAAAAAGAAGAGTTGTACAATCTTCCAGTTAATGATGAAGTTGAAGCAGTAAAAAACATGCACTTGATTGGACAAAGTCAAGTGACTTTCCGCGAATGGAATCAAAAATGGGTTGACCTATCTCTTAATTCTTTTGCAGATATCGAAAATAATCTTTTCGAGGCAGAAGGCTATAACAACTCATTCCGTTTTTTCAAGGCCAGTCATCAAATTGATCAAATCGAGAGCCAAATTACCTTGATTGAAGAAGATATTGCAGCAATTCGCAATGCCTTGGCAGATTTGGAGAAACAAGAGTCTAAAAATAGTGGACGTGTTCTCCATACCTTGGACTTGTTTGAAGAGTTGCAACACCGAGTTGCTGATCATTCTGAAGAATATGGCCAAGGTTTGTCTGAAATCGAAAAACAATTGGAAAATATCCAATCAGAGTTTTCTCAGTTTGTAACTTTAAACTCGTCTGGTGACCCAGTAGAAGCTGCTGTGATTTTAGATAATGCTGAAAATCATATCTTGGCTTTGACACATATTGTTGATCGTATACCAGCAGTTGTAACAACATTATCTAAAGAGCTACCTGATCAGCTAGAAGATTTGGAGGATGGTTACCGTAAGCTTTTAGATGCTAACTATCATTTTGCTGAAACGGATATTGAAGCTCGTTTCCAATTGCTTCATGAAGCTCTTAAGAAAAATCATGAGAATATTGCGCAATTAGAATTGGATAATGCTGAGTACGAAAATACTCAAATCCAGGAAGAGATTAATGCACTTTATGATATTTTTACACGAGAAATTGCTGCTCAGAAAGTTGTAGAAGCTTTAGTAGCAACACTTCCTACTTATCTTCAACACATGAAAGATAGTAATGCTGTTTTAGTCGAAGATATTAAACGATTGAGTCAGAATTATCTACTTTCTGAAACAGATGTTAGTCATGTTCATAGATTGCAAACTGAATTAGACTCTTTGGAAGAATCTGTAATAGAATTAACTTCAGAACAAGAGGAACATTCTGAGCCATATTCATTACTTGAAGAACGTTTGGAAAATTTACAAGCGACTTTGAAAGAAATTGAGGATGAGCAAGTTGAACTTAGTCAACGTCTTGCTCAGATTGAAAAAGATGATATCAATGCTCGCCAAAAGGCAAATGTTTATGTCAATCGTCTCCATACTATCAAGCGATACATGGAAAAACGCAATCTGCCAGGTATTCCACAAACTTTCTTGAAGTTATTCTTTACGGCAAGCAATAATACCGAGGATTTAATGGTTGAGTTAGAACAGAAAATGATTAACATTGAATCTGTTACCCGAGTTCTTGAAATTGCAACGAATGATATGGAAGCTTTAGAAACGGAAACTTATAATATTGTACAGTATGCAACCTTAACAGAGCAACTCTTGCAATATTCTAACCGTTACCGCTCATTTGATGAACGAATTCAGGAAGCCTTTAATGAATCATTAGAAATTTTTGAAAAAGAATTTGATTACCATGCTTCATTTGATAAGATTTCGCAAGCTTTGGAAGTCGCAGAACCTGGTGTAACCAACCGTTTCGTTACTTCATATGAAAAGACACGTGAGATAATTCGTTTCTAAGATAGTAAAAAAGATTTGATTCTGTGAGAAGCAGAAGCAAATCTTTTTTATTATGCGACTATTAGTCCGTCTCGCTCCGTTAGGTGCGAGACAAAAAAACCACCCGCTATGCGGGTGTGCGTCGAAGGTTATACCCAAAAAACTCCAAACGCGATACAATAAAGGTGTTCAAGCCAATTGTAAAGCGAAAGGAGAAAAATATGGCACAAAAGGCTCATAGTTTATCGCACACAAAGTGGCACTGTTCTATCACATTGTGTTCACCCCTAAGTATAGACGAAAAGTCATCTATAATCAATATCGAAGTAGTTTAGGAGAAATATTTCATCGTTTGTGTAGTTATAAAGGATTTGAAATTATCGAGGGTCACTTAATGCCAGACCATGTACACATGTTAGTAAGTATTCCACCAAGGATAAGTGTTTCGAATTTCATGGGTTATTTAAAAGGAAAAAGTGCACTCATGATGTTTGACAAACACGCCAATCTCAAGTACAAGTTTGGGAATCGGCATTTCTAGGCGGAAGATTATTATGTAAGTACAGTAGGGCTTAATGAAGTCACAATTAAGAAATATATTCAAGATTAAAGTAATTATCCAGTGGATGATTTCTTCACGAGTATGAAAATTTGAAAACGAGTAAAGCATGATATATCATTAGATAAATTGAGTGTAAAAGAATATGAGGATTCCTTTAGGGATAGTGGTAAGTAATACTAAAGCCTCTTTGAGAAGCAAGTGACGAGTCAAGATTAATAAGGTTTGAACAACGTGAAAGCCAGCGTCTTTAGGCGCTGGCTGGTAATTTGGACTTATAGTCCTGGTACAAACCACCCGTTTGACGGGTGGTCATGATTTATTGATTACCTATAAAATTATGTATAATAGGATTTCAAGATAAAAAATTGGAGACGATTTAAAAAGCAAGTCCGAACCTATGTTTGGCTTATTAGGTTCAATAGCTTTCTAATCTCTCCAAGATTTTATTTGGTTGGAATCGAAATTCCAATTAATTTTTCTGAATAGAGGGTTTTGATATTGGCCTCATCAATAGAGTCCTTATCAATTTTACGTTTCAAGAAAAATTCTTGAATAGCTTCGATTTCAGTTTCTCGAATAGCACGGTGTTTGTTTGAGATGAGGATTTCATAGTGAAGCGGAGCTTGGGTAAAAATAACATCAGTATTTCCAGCAGAATAGACCTCAACAAGGGTTGCATCTGTACTCTCTAGCTGGCTTTTTACAAGTTGCGAGTGTGAGTTTGTCGTATTGATAAGCTTCATAACATTTCCTCCGATTTTCTAATACTATTATAGCACTTTTTGAATAAAGTAGCTTGATTTAGTCAATCTTATGCTGTTTTTTCCAAGATTCAATAGCCCATTTATGGCTACCACGTTTGAGGTTCTCAATAGCCTCGTCAATAGGGAACCAGGCGATATGATTAAAGTCTTCTAGTGGCTTTTGCACTTCTTTGAAAGAAGTCGCTTCATAGAGGTAGGCAGGATTGTAGTAGTAGGTGTCACGGTGACGAGAGTAGAAATATTCGTCAGCTTGTCCGTAATAAGTACCAATTTCAGCTGTGAAACCAAGCTCTTCAATCAATTCACGCTTTAGAGCTTCTTGATGATTTTCACCTGCTTCAATTTCACCACCTGGTAAGAACCAAGCGCCATTTGGTGCTTGAACAAGAACAATTTGTTTTTGTTCAGTGTCAGGGATAACAGCATAAACACCATAGCGGTGTTGGTAAGTCACATTCTCTTTTTTTTCTCCGAAAGTTGGGGTTGCCATTGCATTTTCCTCATTATCTAGTATCGTTATTATTATCATAATGGACAAAGGCCGAGCTGTCAAGAACTTATAGTTACTTTTGTAAAAAGGAGCAGAAAATTTTCATTTTCTACTCCTTTTCTATAGGATTTATACTTCTTTCTCAGAAGTTTTTACTTCAGTTTTTTTGGCAGATTTAATCTGAATGTTTCCCTTGCTGGTCATAACTGCCTTGAGGTCTTTTTCGCTTGGATTTTCAAGGTAGTAGTCAGTGATTGCGTCCTCAATATAGTCTTGAATAGTGCGACGAAGTGGGCGTGCTCCCATTTTTGGATCATAACCGAGATCAACCAACTTTTCCTTGACCTTGTCAGTTACATCTAAATGAATGTTGTTGCTAGAAAGACGTTTGTTAACATCTGCCAGCATGAGTTCGACGATTTGGAGCAGGTTGTCCTTGCTGAGAGCCTTAAATTCGATAATACCATCAAAACGGTTCATAAACTCTGGGCTAAAGAAGTTACCGAGTTCACCGAGAACAGAATTGGTACGTCCTTCTCTAGCAGCACCAAATCCAACGCTGGCTTCTGCCTTACCTGTACCTGCATTTGAAGTCATGATGATGATTGCGTCCTTGAAGCTAACGGTACGTCCTTGCCCATCTGTCAAACGACCATCGTCCAAGACCTGGAGGAACATGTGCATAACATCTGGATGGGCTTTCTCTACTTCATCCAAGAGAATTAGAGAATATGGATTGCGGCGGACTTTTTCAGTTAATTGCCCAGCCTCATCGTAGCCGACATAACCTGGAGGGGCACCAACTAATTTCGCCACACTGTGTTTTTCCATATATTCACTCATATCGAAGCGAATCATACTGTCAGCAGAACCAAAGAGTTCGATAGCTAGTTGTTTGGAAAGTTCTGTCTTACCGACACCAGTTGGGCCGACAAAGAGGAAACTTCCGATTGGGCGATTAGGAGTACCAAGTCCGACACGATTACGTCGAATAGCCTTGGCAATCTTATCGACTGCGTCATCTTGACCAATAACATGAGACTTGAGATCTTCGGCTAGATGGATGAGTTGAGATTGTTCTTTCTCTTTTAAATCACCAACAGGAATGTTTGTTTTCTGCTCGATAATATGCTCAATGGTTTTCTCACTGATAATAGGAGTATCTTGGTCCGTAACCTTTTTCTTTTGCATTTCCTTATATTTAGCAATCTGATCACGGAAGTAGGCTGCCTTCTCAAAATCTTCCTCTCGTGTAGCTTGAGACTTGAGATTTTCGGCCTCAATCAGACGTTGGTCAATGACTTTAGGATCCACAAAATTCAAGGTCAAATTCATCTTAGAACCAGCTTCATCTAGGAGGTCAATGGCCTTGTCAGGTAAGAAGCGATCTTGGATGTAGCGATTGGAAAGAGTTGCAGCTGCTTCAATCGCAGCATCGGTATATTGAACGTGGTGGTAGTCTTCGTATTTTTTTTGAATCCCTTTGAGGATAGTGATTGTTTCCTCCACCGTTGGTTCATCGACTTTAACAGGCTGCATACGGCGTTCTAGGGCAGCATCCTTTTCAATGATACGATATTCATTGAGGGTAGTTGCACCGACCAGTTGCAGTTCGCCACGAGCAAGGGCTGGCTTGAGGATATTTCCAGCATCCATATTGCCATCGCCCGCAGAACCAGCACCAACAATTTCATGGATTTCATCGATAAAGAGGATGATGTCTTCACGTTTGCGAATTTCTTCCATGAGTTTTTGCATGCGTTCTTCAAATTGTCCTCGAATCCCCGTTCCTTGAACCAGGCTAACCACATCCAGACGGATGACTTGTTTACCTTGGAGTTTATGTGGCACATCGCCATCGACAATTTTCTGAGCTAGACCTTCGACAACGGCCGTTTTTCCGACACCAGGTTCACCGATAAGAACGGGATTATTCTTGGTTCTGCGATTGAGAATTTCGATGACACGGATAATCTCATCGTCGCGCCCAATAACGGGGTCAATATCTCCACGACGGGCAATTTCAGTTACGTTGATACCAAATTCTTCCAGCAGGCCTTTTTCTTGGCTTGGTGGAGGAGTTTGAGCAGGTCCACGATTTTGGGAACCATAACCGCCGTTTCCACCGTAACCTCCACCTGATTGAGTTGGGGGAGTCGGAGGAGTATTGCTAGAAGGCCTAAAATTGTTTAGGTCATTGAAGAAATCGCCAAAAGGATCAAAGTCACGATTGTTCAGATCTGTCATACCTTTAAAGAGGCTATTGTTAGGATCTGTCTTGATAATCTTATAGCAGTTTTGACAGAGGTCAATTTGTTTTTGCTTTCCATTGAGATTGGTATAAAGATGAATTGTTGAGTCATTGATTTTACAGTTTTGACAAAGCATACATCTACCTCATTTCTTTCTTTAGCTTGACCTGTTTAAAGGTCAAAAATAGTCAAATTTCTATACTCTCATTATAACAGGATTGGGGTGTAAAGCAAGTAAAAAGATTGCAGCTTTGAGAAGTTGTTACAATGAAAATCTTTGTGAATTTGGACTAAAAAAATCCTATTTGTGAGACAAAGAGGATTTTGGTTAGACATGCAGGGGCAATCCCGGCTTGTTTTATATTAGTAAAGGAGTTCGTAAATCTCCATTGCAATCAAGTCAATGCTGTCAAACGTATAAGTTTCACGAGCTTCGACATCACGAAGGGTAAAGATTGAACCGTTTTCTTCGTCGTGGCTGTATGCAACTTCTGCAACAACAACTCCTTCGCGTTCAAAATTACGTTTTAAATTTCCACCGTCTTTAGCCATTGCTTCAAGGCGGTTGATGATTCTAACCAAATGTGATTCCATTTTGATTCTCCTTCATTTCTTATCTTTACTATTTTACCATAAAGGAGGCCAACTTGACTAGAAAAAACTAAGATTTCTCGCTAAATCTACCAGCTTAAACTTTTTTGAATAAATCGGATAAAAAGTTTGAATTTTAATTCAATGCATGTTATAATCATACAGTATTCTATTTTAGAAAGCGGTGTGACTATGAATTTTTCTTTTTTACCTAAGTATTTACCTTATTTTAACTATGGGGCTGTTGTGACGGTTCTCATTTCTATCTGTGTTGTCTTTTTGGGAACTATTTTGGGTGTTGTCTTGGCTTTTGGGCAACGTTCAAAGTTTAAACCGCTTGTTTGGTTCGCCAACTTATACGTTTGGATTTTCCGTGGGACACCAATGATGGTTCAGATTATGATTGCCTTTGCCCTTATGCACATCAATGCTCCGACTATTCAGGTTGGGATTTTGGGTGTTGATTTTTCTCGTCTGATTCCAGGGATTTTGATTATTTCTATGAACAGTGGTGCTTATGTTTCTGAGACTGTTCGTGCTGGGATTAATGCGGTCCCTAAGGGGCAGTTAGAGGCGGCCTATTCTTTAGGGATTCGTCCTAAAAATGCGATGCGATATGTGATTTTGCCACAAGCAATCAAAAATATCTTGCCAGCCTTGGGGAACGAATTTATCACTATTATCAAGGATAGTTCCCTCTTATCAGCTATCGGTGTCATGGAGTTGTGGAATGGGGCTACAACAGTTTCTACAACAACCTATCTACCTTTAACACCACTTTTATTTGCTGCATTTTACTACTTGATTATGACCTCTATTTTGACCGTAGCCTTGAAAGCTTTTGAAAAACGTATGGGACAAGGAGATAAGAAATAATGACAGAAACCTTGATAAAAATTGAAAATTTACATAAATCTTTCGGAAAGAATGAAGTATTGAAGGGCATCAACCTCGAGATTAAAAGGGGGGAAGTTGTCGTTATCATCGGTCCTTCAGGGAGCGGGAAATCTACCTTGCTTCGCTCTATGAATTTGTTGGAAGAAGCGACCAAGGGGAAAGTTATCTTTGAGGGAGTCGATATTACGGACAAGAAGAATGACCTCTTTGCCATGCGTGAGAAGATGGGCATGGTTTTCCAACAATTTAATCTCTTTCCTAATATGACTGTGATGGAAAACATCACCTTGTCTCCTATCAAGACCAAAGGTGAAAGTAAGGAAGTTGCAGAGAAGAGAGCCCAGGAACTTTTGGAAAAAGTTGGTTTACCAGATAAGGCAACTGCTTATCCACAGAGTTTGTCAGGTGGGCAGCAGCAACGGATTGCCATCGCGCGTGGGTTGGCAATGGAACCAGATGTTTTACTCTTTGACGAGCCGACTTCAGCCCTGGACCCTGAAATGGTAGGTGAGGTGCTGGCTGTTATGCAAGACCTAGCCAAGTCAGGAATGACTATGGTTATCGTAACGCATGAAATGGGATTTGCCCGTGAGGTGGCAGATCGTGTTATCTTTATGGCAGACGGTGTGGTTGTTGAAGATGGGACACCTGAGCAGATTTTTGAACAAACCCAAGAACAACGGACTAAGGATTTCTTGAGTAAGGTTTTATAATCTATTTTAAAATTTCAAGACAAGATTAGTGAAAAGCTCAACCAGAGCTTTTTCTTATAGTTTGAAACTATAGGATTGCCTAGGAAAGAAGTGTTAGAGGGTACTAGCAGTTTTTGGTATAATGGAAGATATTTGAAAGAAAAGAGAATTGATATGACACAGATTATTGATGGGAAGGCTCTAGCAGCTAAGTTACAAGGGCAGTTGGCTGAAAAGACTGCAAGATTAAAGGAAGAAACAGCTCTAGTACCTGGTTTGGTAGTGATTTTGGTGGGAGACAACCCAGCAAGTCAAGTTTACGTTCGCAACAAGGAACGTTCTGCCCTTGCGACTGGTTTTCGTAGCGAAGTAGTGCGAGTTCCAGAGACTATTACTCAAGAGGAATTGTTAGATTTGATTGCTAAATACAATAAAAATCTAGCTTGGCATGGGATTTTGGTTCAGTTACCTTTACCCAAACATATCGATGAAGAGGCGGTTTTGTTGGCCATTGATCCCGAAAAGGATGTAGATGGTTTCCATCCGCTAAACATGGGGCGTCTTTGGTCTGGTCATCCAGTCATGATTCCTTCTACACCTGCAGGAATTATGGAAATGTTTCATGAATATGGGATTGACTTGGAAGGTAAAAATGCGGTCGTCATCGGTCGTTCCAATATCGTCGGAAAACCTATGGCCCAGCTTCTTTTGGCCAAGAATGCAACAGTGACCTTGACTCACTCACGCACCCATAATCTCGCTAAGGTTGCTGCTAAAGCGGATATTCTTGTAGTAGCAATCGGCCGTGCCAAGTTTGTGACTGCTGACTTTGTCAAACCAGGTGCGGTAGTCATTGACGTTGGGATGAATCGTGATGCAAATGGTAAGCTCTGTGGGGATGTGGATTATGAGGCAGTTGCACCACTTGCTAGCCACATCACGCCAGTCCCTGGAGGTGTCGGTCCTATGACCATTACCATGCTAATGGAGCAAACCTATCAGGCAGCACTTCGGACATTGGATATAAAATAGGAACAAATTCGCTGAAGAAAGTCTATTTTCTATAGCTATATCTAAAATTGTAGAAATGAGTATTAAATTTTAGATATAAGATTACAAAAGGAGGTCTGCGCCTCCTTTTTGTTGTATAATGGAGTGAGGTGATTAGATGATTTTAAAAATTTATAATGGAGAATATAGTTTACAATGGGATGGGATATACTACTTAGCACTAATTGATTATCCAAATATTCAAGAGTGGGAATTAGAAAAAATTGCTAAATTTATAGCTTACGAAAAACTTCATAAACGTCAAACAAGTATTGAGTGTGCTGATTCTTGTTTAAAAAAAGAGATTTTAGATTACATCTATCAGCCTCCCTTTCTGCCACCATTTACGCCTACAGATAAAAGAGTAGCCTCGACTTATGATCTACATAAAAGCTTAGTGACTTCAGACTACTGTAGTCATACTACGACTATAGGTGCAGCGATTTCTATCTTTAAAATAGGTCAGATCTTATCTGCTGTGAAAGCCTTTGGGCGAGATGCTGAGGAGTTGGTTTTGGATAGTCGAAATGCTGCATCGGATCCGATAGATTATTTTGACTATGTCATGTTAGGGTGGTCAAATACAAGTTCTGGTTATCGATTAGCGATGGAGCGTTTGTTAGGACGGGCACCGTCTGAGGAGGAATTGCAAGAAAAGTTCATTCCTGGCGTTAGTTTTCATTTTCTGTATGAAGAATTAATTCAAGCACCAGGTTATATGTTTGATGGCTATCATGTTGCAAAAATTAAGGATATGTTGAATTTATTTAGTGAGTTGTATATTTGCATTATTCCAACTCATAATAAGAGCCAATTTGAAAATATTATTCCAAGTCGATTACTAGATAGGGTGTATTATCTTGACCATGATGGAGAAGGTTTGGAAGAGTGGACTAAAAAAGTGTATCGGATTGTCTTAAAACAATCAGGTAAAGGATAGTTGAGGAAAAAGGATGAAAGTGATTGATAAAAGCTTACTAAAAAAAGTCATTATTGAACGTTCTCGTACCAGTCATAAAGGAGACTATGGTCGCTTGCTTCTGTTAGGTGGAACTTATCCTTATGGTGGTGCCATCATCATGGCTACTTTAGCAGCTGTAAAAAGCGGTGCAGGATTGGTGACAGTTGGAACGGACAGGGAAAATATTCCAGCTCTGCACAGCCATTTACCCGAGGCTATGGCCTTTTCTCTTCAAGACCAGCACTTGTTAAAAGAGCAATTGGAGAAGGCAGAAGTTATCTTGCTAGGGCCTGGTTTAGGAGACGATGCTTTTGGAGAAAATCTAGTAAAACAAGTCTTTGTTAATTTAAGCCAAAATCAGATTTTGATTGTAGACGGAGGAGCCTTGACCATTCTTGCTAGAACAAGTTTGTCGTTGCCATCTAACCAGCTTATCCTAACTCCTCACCAAAAAGAATGGGAAAAACTGTCTGGTATTGCTATTGAAAAGCAAAACAAAGATGCAACGGCTAGTGCCCTAACTTCCTTCCCTCAAGGAACGATTTTAGTGGAGAAAGGTCCAGCTACTCGTATTTGGCAAGTTGGTCAATCTGATTTTTACCAGTTACAGGTTGGCGGTCCCTATCAGGCGACTGGGGGAATGGGAGATACTCTGGCTGGAATGATTGCAGGATTTGTAGGTCAGTTTAAACAAGCCAGTCTCTACGAGCGTGTGGTAGTAGCGACCCATCTTCACTCAGCTATTGCTCAAGAACTAGCTCAAGAACAGTATGTGGTCTTACCAACGGAAATCAGTAATTATCTTCCAGAAGTAATGAAAAATGTCTCAAAATAGGCTGGGCTAGAATTTAATTTGAGTGGGAAATTTAGAAAAATTTTCCAAGATAAAACGCATAATATCAAGTTTTTTGTACTGATAATATGCGTTTTTATAATTTTGAAATTTCTGTGATCTTTTATACTCATTTAAAATGATACTGTACCTTTTTGTTGATAATTCCATAAAAAATATAGCAGATTGGAATAAGATTTAGATAAATCACTTGGTGCATTCAAATTAATTTCTAAAAATGCTTTAGAAGTTAATTTGTACTACTCTAGCTTCAATTTACTATATCTTAGTTCAAGTAGACATCCTGAGGAACGTTAATTACTTTTAAAACCAATCATTTTCATAATCAGATTCATTCTCAATCCAAACCTTTTACTGCAACTTCGATAGGTTGTTGAAAAAATTTTAAAGACCTTTACTTTGCCAAATATGTTCCCTATTTTATTTATGACTCTATTTAATCATTTTTTGTATTACAGGAGGTCAATTATGAGAAAATTTTTGGAAAAATAGTTTAAATGGAAAAAAGAAACGAAAATAATTTTATAATAATGAATGTTCTTGTTTAATTGCTTTTTTATTCATTTTATAAATTTTTAAAAATGATAATAAAGAGTTTCTGAAATGAAAATATTTTCAATCTCATTTTCTTGTTTTAATGTTGCCGAAAATAGAATATTTGATGTTTCCAACTTTTGAATAATAAAGGTAGACATGATATAATGAAAGTAGCTCTCTAATGGAGGTGTTTGAGTGGAAAATCTGAAGAAAATGGCAGGTATCAAGGCTGCTGAGTTTGTCAAGGATGGGATGGTTGTCGGACTGGGAACAGGTTCTACTGCCTATTATTTTGTCGAAGAAATTGGTCGTCGTATCAAGGAAGAAGGCTTGCAGATTACAGCTGTAACGACTTCTAGTGTGACTAGTAAACAGGCTGAAGGGCTTAATATCCCACTCAAGTCTATTGACCAAGTAGACTTTGTTGATGTGACGGTTGACGGGGCGGATGAAGTGGATAGCCAGTTTAATGGAATCAAAGGCGGTGGTGGTGCCCTTCTGATGGAGAAGGTTGTGGCAACGCCCTCAAAAGAATACATTTGGGTGGTAGATGAAAGCAAGCTGGTCGAGAAACTGGGTGCTTTTAAATTGCCAGTAGAAGTGGTTCAGTATGGCGCAGAACAGGTTTTTCGTCGTTTTGAACGTGCTGGCTACAAACCAAGCTTCCGTCAAAAAGACGGTCAACGTTTTGTGACTGATATGCAGAATTTTATCATTGACCTTGCCTTGGATGTCATTGAAGATCCAATTGCTTTCGGACAAGAATTGGACCATGTCGTTGGTGTCGTGGAGCACGGCTTATTCAACCAAATGGTGGATAAGGTCATCGTTGCTGGACAAGATGGAGTTCAGATTTTAACTTCAACAAAATCAAAATAAGCAAAATAATAAGGAGATACACTATGTCAAAATTTAATCGTATTCACTTGGTGGTACTGGATTCTGTAGGAATCGGTGCTGCACCAGATGCCAATAACTTTGTCAATGCAGGGGTTCCAGATGGAGCTTCTGACACACTGGGACACATTTCCAAAACAGTTGGTTTGAATGTGCCAAACATGGCTAAAATCGGGCTAGGAAATATTCCTCGAGAAACTCCTCTTAAGACTGTTCCAGCTGAAAGCAATCCAACAGGATATGCAACAAAATTGGAAGAAGTATCTCTTGGTAAGGATACTATGACTGGACACTGGGAAATCATGGGACTCAACATTACGGAGCCTTTCGATACTTTCTGGAACGGATTCCCAGAAGAAATCCTGACAAAAATCGAAGAATTCTCAGGACGCAAGGTTATTCGTGAAGCTAACAAACCTTACTCAGGAACAGCCGTTATCGATGATTTTGGACCACGTCAGATGGAAACTGGGGAGTTGATTATCTATACTTCAGCTGACCCTGTTTTGCAAATTGCTGCCCACGAAGACATCATTCCTCTGGATGAATTGTACCGTATCTGTGAATACGCTCGTTCGATTACCCTTGAGCGTCCTGCCCTTCTTGGTCGCATCATTGCCCGTCCATATGTTGGTGAGCCAGGTAACTTCACTCGTACAGCAAACCGTCGTGACTTGGCGGTATCCCCATTTACACCAACTGTTTTGGATAAATTGAACGAAGCAGGTATCGATACTTATGCTGTTGGTAAAATCAACGATATCTTTAACGGTGCTGGTATCAACCATGACATGGGCCACAACAAGTCAAACAGCCACGGAATTGATACACTATTGAAGACTATGGGCCTTGCTGAGTTTGAAAAAGGATTCTCATTCACAAACTTGGTTGACTTTGATGCCCTTTATGGTCATCGTCGCAACGCTCACGGTTACCGTGATTGCTTGCATGAGTTCGATGAGCGCTTGCCTGAAATTATCGCAGCTATGAGAGAAAATGACCTTCTCTTGATTACTGCGGACCATGGAAATGACCCAACCTATGCTGGAACTGACCACACTCGTGAATATATTCCACTTTTGGCCTACAGCCCTGCCTTTAAAGGCAATGGTGTCATTCCAGTAGGACATTTTGCAGATATTTCAGCGACTGTTGCGGATAACTTTGGTGTTGAAACTGCCATGATTGGGGAAAGTTTCTTAGATAAATTGGTATAAGATGACGCGATATGCTTTACTTGTTCGGGGCATTAATGTCGGAGGGAAAAATAAGGTTGTCATGGCGCAACTTCGTCAAGAACTGACAGAATTGGGACTGGAAAAGGTTGAGACCTACATCAACAGTGGCAATATTTTCTTTACTTCGACTGTTCCCAAAGTTCGATTGGTTGAAAAGTTAGAGGCTTTCTTTGCAGTCCATTATCCATTTATTCAGAGCTTTTCCTTGCTGAGTCAGGAAGATTATGAAGAAGAAGTGGAGAATCTACCAGCTTGGTGGAATGAAGACTTGGCGCGAAAAGATGTCCTCTTTTACACGGAGGGTTTGGATGTGGAACAAGTCATCGCGACAGTTGAAAGTTTAGAGCTGAAAGATGAGGTGCTTCATTTTGGAAAACTTGGGATTTTCTGGGGGAAATTCTCTGAAGAATCCTACTATGCAACTGCCTATCATAAGTACTTGCTCAAGATGCCCTTTTATCGCAACATCACTATTCGCAATGCTAAAACTTTTGACAAAATCGGTCAAATGCTAAAAAATAATAAAGGAGACACACAATGACATTTTTAGATAAGATCAAGGAAACAGCTGCTTTCCTGAAAGACAAGGGAATACAAGCACCTGAGTTCGGTCTAATCCTTGGATCAGGACTGGGAGAATTGGCAGAAGAAATAGAAAATCCAGTTGTAGTAGACTATGCGGATATTCCAAACTGGGGCCGTTCAACAGTAGTTGGTCACGCTGGTAAATTGGTATACGGTGACCTTGCAGGTCGCAAGGTCTTAGCTCTTCAAGGGCGTTTCCATTTCTACGAAGGAAACCCTCTGGAAGTCGTGACCTTCCCAGTTCGTGTTATGAAGGTTCTAGGATGTGAAGGTGTCATTGTAACCAATGCCGCTGGTGGTATTGGATATGGCCCTGGTACCTTGATGGCTATCTCAGACCATATTAACATGACGGGACAAAACCCATTGATGGGTGAAAATTTGGATGATTTTGGTCCTCGTTTCCCAGATATGTCTAAGGCCTACACACCAGAATACCGTGCTACTGCCCATGAAGTGGCTAAAAAACTTGGTATCAAACTTGATGAAGGTGTCTATATCGGTGTTACTGGTCCGACTTATGAAACACCAGCAGAAATTCGTGCCTATAAGACACTGGGAGCTGATGCAGTTGGTATGTCTACTGTTCCTGAAGTGATTGTGGCAGCCCACTCTGGCTTGAAAGTTCTAGGAATTTCATGTATTACTAACTTTGCGGCTGGTTTCCAAGAAGAACTCAACCACGAGGAAGTTGTAGAAGTAACTGAACGTGTCAAAGGCGATTTCAAAGGCTTGCTGAAAGCGATTCTTGCAGCACTATGAGAAAGAAAAATAAGTGTGAAAACATCTATATAAATTGGAAGATGAATGAAATAATTAACTTCTATATAGAAGTATGATATAAAAATGAATGAGGTTCCTATACTTTTATAAACCTCTTCAAATTCTTGCTAACAAAGTATAAAAACGAAATCGTGATGCTAAAGGAGATTAGCTGATTGGAGAATATTGTTGGTAAAGAGGGTGAAAAAAAATAAAAGAAAGATATATGTATAAATGAAAATCGGTCAACAAATTATGCGTTTTGGCATAAAAAAATTAAGTATCGGAGTTGTATCTGTAGCAGTTGGTTTTGCTTTTTTAGCACCGACAGGAATTTCTGCCAATGAAGGAAATCATGGTCTGAAAAATGAAGGCTCTGTATCAGTAGTAGCAAAGGATATTCCCGTAAAAGAAGGTACTGATAAAAAACAGGAAATATCCATTATAGAGGAGAAAACAACAGCTGCTCAATCAACTTTAGAAACAAAAGAAGTTATTACACATGAGAAAGAAAAAGCAGGAGAAGGATTATATAAAAGAGAATCTGCTGTGCCTCATGAGGAATTGAAGAAAGAGGAAATTCTAAAGGATGAGCCGAAAAATTCTCGTCCAGTAACAGAGGCAGACTTTGTCAAAATTTCTAAAGGTGAACTCCATGTAGAGAAGGATCTTGTAGATAATTCTTTATACGGTGGAAAATTTTTAGATCCTGATGGCGATGATGATCATGATGGAATAAAAAATAAGGATGAATTGTATATTTACAATAAAGATGGGAAAGACTACTTAGGATACCATAGCCATCCATTACTAGCAGATAGTGATGGAGATGGATTAGCAGACGGAGAAGATGATAACAAGAAACAATGGTATGTCACAGATCGTGATTCCCTCCTTTTTATGGAGTTGGCCTATCGTGATGATGATTACATTGACAAAATTCTAGATCATAAAAACCCTTTTCCAAGTCTTTATCTTGATCGTCAAGAATATAAAATGATGCACAATGAGTTAGCCCCATTTTGGAAGATGAAAAAGGCTTATCATACAGCAAGTGGGATGGATGCTTTTTTGTTTGAAACTAAGAGTGATCTTCCTTATTTAAAAGACAATACTGTTCAAATGTTGGCTATACGTGGAACAAGACTGAATGATGCGAAAGATTTAAGTGCAGATTTTGTTTTGTTAGGAGGAAATAAACCAGCGCAAGCAGATGATATTCGTAATGTTGTGAGAGAGCTTGCTTTAGATTCAAGTATTACCAATCTTTATATGACAGGGCATTCTTTAGGAGGCTACTTAGCTCAAATAGCGGCAGTTGAAGCTTATCAGAAATATCCTACTTTTTATAATAATGTTTTGAAAAAAGTTACGACATTTAGCGCTCCTAAAGTAATTACTTCTCGAACTATTTGGAATGCTAAAAATGGTTTCTGGGATGTAGGGTTAGAAAGTCGTAAGTTGGCTTTATCTGGTAAAATAAAACATTATGTGGTCGATAATGATAATGTTGTGACATCTTTGATTCGTAATGATAATGATATTGTAACTTTTACAGGTAACTCTAGTTTCAAGCACCGTTCGCGTGGTTATTTTGAAAGTAGAATGAACGCTATCCCGAATTTTAATATTGGAAAACGTGATACACTTGATAAACAGGGGTATCGTGATCAAAAATTGGACAAAGTTTATTTCTTTAAGAAAAAGGAAGTTCCCCTCTTGTCTACTCAACCTAGTTCAGAATCATTTGAAAACATAGCTCTAGGAAAACGAGTAACTCAAAGTTCGACAGCTTTTGGAGGAGATGCTAGAAGAGCGGTTGATGGGAAATTAGATGGGAATTACGGACATAACTCTGTCACTCATACAGATTTTCAATCAAAACCTTGGTGGCAAGTCGATTTAGACAAGGAAGAAACGATTCGCCAGATTAATATTTACAATCGAACAGATGCTGCTCAAGATAGACTGACTAATTTTAATGTGATTCTTTTGGATAGTTTTGGAAAAGAAATTGAAAGAAAGCGTATTGCATACTTGCGAGATAGTTCCGCTCAGATTTCAATTGATTATAAGAAAGCTCGTTTTGTACGCATTGAGTTAGATGGATATAATGCTCTCAGTCTCGCAGAAGTTCAGGTTTTTCGTGCTGAAAATATTGCTTGGAAAAAACAAGCACGTCAAAGCTCTACCGAGTTTGGAGGAGATGCTAGTCGTGCTCTAGATGGTAATACCAATAGTAATTATAGCCAACAATCTATCACGCATACTAAGTTTGAAAATCAACCTTGGTGGGAAGTTGATTTAGGTCGTACGGAACAGGTTGGGCTTGTCCGACTTTATAATCGTGGGGATGGCGAACTTTCCAAACGTTTGGCAGACTTTGATGTAATTTTATATGATGAAAGAGGGCAAGAAGTTACTCGACAATATGTTTCTCGCTTAGAAGGAAGCAGTTTAGATCTCCAGTTGAATGGTAAACTAGGGCGCCGTGTTCGCATTCAATTGCGTCAAAAAAATCAAGCTCTCAGTCTTGCTGAAGTAGAGGTTTTTCGATTTGTAGCTAAAAATAATGTAACGGCACAAGCTTTTAAGCCTGTACAACTGTTAAACTACACTCCTGTAAAAGATAAAACCCTAACTATCCAACATAGTGGTGCTTATATTGCACGTTATTCAATATCGTGGGAAGAAGTTACAGTAGATAAAAATGGTCAATCAGTTGTCCGAAGTCGTTCTTGGGAAGGGAATGGACGCAATCAGATCGCAGGCTCTATCCTCAATCTCCCAATTAAGTCTAATATGCGTAATCTTCGAATTAAGATTGAGAAAAGAACTGGTCTTTTTTGGAATAGATGGCAAACTATCTATGATAATAGACCAATTCTTGCACAAGCCCATCGAAAAATCACTCACTGGGGAACAACATTGAATTCTAAGGTGAGTGATGACGATGTCTTGTAATCTGATGATACAATGACAGTTAGGTTGTCTAGCTTATAAGGAAAGCATTACCTGAGTTTTAATGGAACTTAGGTAGCTCTCTGTGAAAGAACAAAATTAAAAAAGAAAGGAATTGAATCCACCCTAAAAGCGGTGGGAAAAAGATAGTTGGTCTAGCGAGCATCGCTCACTGCACCCAACTCTTATTTTCCCTTTGCTTTTTGACGGGTTTGGTATCTTTCTGATTATAAATTTTAGAAAAAAGAAAGGATGGGTAAACCGTATTTGCTGAACTGAATACGGGCGGAGAACTGTGTAAAAAAGATAAACTGTCTAGCATCTGAGATGCTTCGTCAGTTTCCTATTTTTACTTTGTTCTCTGTCGCTATCCTAAATATGCAAAAAAGAAAGGTAGAGCGTGTGTTTTGATTTGAACACGAGCGGAAAACTTGGAAAATAGATAATCTGACTGAGAAATCAGGATTTCTCGTCAGATTCCTAATTTTCAGTCGTTTTCTTGTCGCTCTCTAATCTTCATAAAATAAAGAAAGGATGGGTAAACTGTATTCATTGAACTGAATACGGGCGGAGAACTGTGTAAAAAAGATAAACTGTCTAGCATCTGCGATGCTCGTCAGTTTCCTATTTTTACTTTGTTCTCTGTCGCTATCCTAAATATGCAAAAAAGAAAGGTAGAGCGTGTGTTTTGATTTGAACACGAGCGGAAAACTTTTCTAAAAACTCAGAAGAGAAGGAGAGTTCGGGATTGAATTGAATCCGCTCAAATCTTCTTAATATCATCAAAATTAAGAAAGAAAGGAATTGAACCCACCCTAAAAGCAGTGGGAAAAAGATAGTTGGTCTAGCGAGCATCGCTCACTGCACCCAACTCCTATTTTCCCTTTGCTTTTTGACGGGTTTGGTATCTTATATTATGTCTATCCATATTGCTGCTCAGCAGGGTGAAATTGCTGATAAAATTCTTCTTCCTGGGGATCCTCTTCGTGCTAAGTTTATTGCGGAGAACTTCCTTGAAGATGCTGTTTGTTTTAACGAAGTGCGTAACATGTTTGGTTATACTGGTACTTACAAGGGTCACCGTGTATCTGTCATGGGAACTGGGATGGGAATGCCATCTATTTCGATTTATGCGCGTGAGTTGATTGTTGACTACGGTGTGAAGAAATTGATTCGTGTGGGAACTGCGGGTTCTTTGAATGAAGATGTCCACGTTCGTGAATTGGTCTTGGCACAGGCAGCTGCAACTAACTCAAATATCGTCCGTAATGACTGGCCACAGTACGATTTTCCACAAATCGCTAGCTTTGATTTGCTTGATAAGGCCTACCATATCGCTAAAAATCTTGGTATGACAACGCACGTTGGGAACGTTTTGTCATCTGATGTCTTTTATTCAAACTACTTTGAAAAGAACATCGAGCTTGGTAAATGGGGAGTCAAGGCTGTGGAAATGGAAGCAGCGGCACTCTACTATCTGGCAGCCCAGCACCATGTTGATGCTCTTGCTATTATGACTATCTCTGATAGCTTGGTCAATCCAGACGAAGACACAACTGCAGAAGAACGTCAAAACACCTTCACTGATATGATGAAGGTTGGTTTGGAAACATTGATTGAAGACTAAAGGTAGGCTATATTCAGAATGATTTCTCTTGTTCTTAAAATGATAACTATCAACAATGAATCAATCCTGAAATAGGTAAGAATAAGGAAATTGAAGGAAGCCTAATTGTGTCAAAGGATCGAGACTAGTCAGTTTAATATCTAAATCATAATCAAATAAAGTTGGAAGCCAAGTTGACAAGAAGTCAAGGCTTTCAACTTTTTAATACTCTTCGAAAATCAAATTCAAACCACGTCAGCGTCGCCTTACCGTACTCAAGTACAGCTTGCGGCTAGCTTCCTAGTTTGCTTTTTGATTTTCATTGAGTATAACTTGAAAATTCCTAGGAGTACAAAATGGATAAGATTGAACAATTACAAGGTATTATTGATCAAAGTCAGAGAATTGTCTTTTTCGGTGGTGCAGGGGTTTCTACAGAGTCTAATATTCCAGATTTTCGTAGTTCAGATGGTATATATAGTCTGAAACTAGGTCGCCATTTTACTGCCGAGCAACTGGTTTCACGCACTATGTTTGAGCGCTATCCAGAGGATTTTTTTGATTTCTACAAAAAGTATTTGGTCTATCCTGATGCCAAGCCGAATTTAGCACATGATTATCTAGCGTCGTTGGAAAAAACAGATAAATTAAAGGCGATTGTGACGCAAAATATCGATAGTCTCCATGAAATGGCAGGATCTCAGAAAGTTTTGAAACTGCATGGTAGTGCAGATCGTAATTACTGTTTGGGCTGTCATCGCTTTTATGATTTGACTGCCTTTTTGGAACTTGAAGGTCCAGTTCCCTACTGCTTAGATTGTCGCAAGGTGGTCAAACCTGACGTGACCCTTTATGAGGAAGCGCTAGATATGGATGTATTTAGTTGCGCAGCTCGAGCCATTCAGCAAGTAGATTTGTTGATCATTGGTGGAACTTCCTTAGTTGTTTACCCTGCAGCTAGCCTAGTCAATTATTTTTCAGGGTCAAATCTTGTCGTTATCAACAAGTCCAGCACTCCTCAAGACAGCCAAGCTGATTTAGTTATCGAAGGTAAGATTGGAGAAGTTTTTTCTAAATTGAGATAATAACAAACTGAAAGAAGTAGGACTATACTTCCTTCAGTTTTTTTGTATCACGAACTCAGAAACTATGAACAAGATTCTCTTCATTTCTAGGGGAATTTTATTGTTGATTTATAAATTGCTCGAGTTATTTTTAATTGTTGAATAAAAGGAAAAAAGGAAGACTTTCTGGATGAAAAACTTCCTTTTTAGTCAATCAGTACATGCTGACCTTAATAAAATGTTACTCTATCGTCTATTTTTATACTCTTCGAGAATCTCTTCAAACCACGTCAGCTTCCATCTGCAACCTCAAAACGGTGTTTTGAGCAACCTGCGGCTAGCTTTCTAGTTTGCTCTTTGATTTTCATTGAGTATTAAGAGATTGCAAGAAACAATCAATCTCTGCTTGAGAATGGAGAATACGCATCTTTTCTGGGTAAGTATTGTTTAAGTATTGGTATCTATCCTTAGCATTTTTTGTTCGACCATCCCAGAGAATCCAACGGATAAATTCCCAGTTGAATTGCTCGGGACATCCCGCTGCCATACTTTCTCTCACTTTTCCTCTGTATTTTAAATAGCGCTTAAAGGCTCTTAGCAAACAATTCCAAGCAGAGAAGTTTAAAAAGATGATCTGGTCAGCTTGCTCCATTCTTTCCTCATAGCAACACCAAGAGTAGTTGCCATCAATGACCCAGTTTTCGTTTTTGACTAGAAAAGTTTTCATTTCGTTCAGCATCCAGTCGCGGTTACTATCTTGCCAACCAGGTTGAAATTGGAGTGTATCCATGTGAAGTTTTGGGATGGAGTAGTAGAGAGATAACTTTTCAGCTAGCGTTGACTTACCAGCACCAGAATATCCGATAATTGCGATTTTCATTTTCTACCCTTTCCTATTTGGAGACAAAAAAACAGCCTCTATGGACTGTTTCTTATTTAGCAAGTTTAGCTGAAAGACGAGCTTTATCGCGGCTTGCTTTGTTTTTGTGAATCAAACCTTTAGTTTCTGCTTTATCGATAGCTGAGCTAGCAGCACGGAAAAGTTCTTCAGATGGGTTTGCTTCGAAAGCTTTGATAGCAGTACGCATAGCTGATTTTTGAGCTGAGTTCTTTTCGTTTTGTTTAACGTTCAATTCAGCGCGTTTGATAGCTGATTTAATGTTTGCCAATGTTCTTACCTCCATATTTACTAACTATACCATTATATCTGAAAACTTACGTTTTGACAAGGGAAAATTACTTTTTTAAGTAAATTTCATCGATTTCATGGTTCTTTGTTTTATGCAGAATCACTTCTGCACGATTTCTGGTTGGTTCAATATAATTTTGTAGATTTGTGAGATTGATACTAGTCCAGACTTGATGGGCAAAGGATTCCACTTCTCCGATTGGCATTTGAGTAAAAGGATAATAGTAGCTATCAGGGTCGTTTTGGGCTAGGCTCAGGATTTTCAAGAAACGGTCTAGATACCAACTCTCGATGTCATCAACTGAAGCATCAACATAGATGGAAAAGTCAAAGAAGTCAGTAATATAGAGACGCTCGTTTTGTGGATTTTGAAAGACGTTAATCCCCTCGACAATCACAAAGTCAGCAGCTTTTACTCGTTGTTTTGCTTCAGGGACGATGTCATAGACTTCATGAGAGTAGACAGGAATATCCACATCTTGTCCATTTTTAATGCGATCCAAGAAGTTGAGAAGGACTTCCATATCATAGCTTTCAGGAAATCCCTTGCGATTTAAAATCCCTTGCTCAGTCAAGGTCTGGTTGGGATAGAGAAAGCCATCAGTTGTTACCAACTCAACTGTAGCATCTGTAAGCGTACGGGATAGTAGGATTTGAAGTAGGCGACTGGTTGTGGATTTTCCAACGGCAACACTCCCAGAAACCCCAATGATAAAAGGTTGGGATTTGCTTTCACGTTGAAGAAAAATCCCTTTTGAAAAGGCCAAATCATCCTTGGTACGCTTGTAAATCTGGATGAGATGGGCTAGGGGGAGATAGACATCGGTAACATCCTGCAAGCTAATCTGGTCATTAAAACTCTTGATGGATTCTAATTCCTCTTCTGTCAAAGGAGGTGTGGTTTTTCGATGTAAAGATTGCCAAGTCTGGCGGCTTATTTTTTCAAAATGTAAAAATTCGTTGGTCATTTGTTTTCCCCTAGATATTTTGTCTATCATACCATAAAAAGCTAAAAAAATAAAGCGGTTTCTTGATGATAGCAAGCCAATATCGTATAATAGAGATAGATAGAGACTGAACAATTTAATGATGAAGTAGGAGATAGTTTCTGCTGATTTATAAGCTTATAAAGGGGGCATTTTAGTTCACAACTTATAGGAGGTGTACTATGAAAATCTTAAAACGTTACACATTGGAACTTTGTTTTATTTTAAGTTTTGCACTACCTTTTATAAAAGGAGCAAATGCGGATAATGGTAGACGTTTTGTGGAAACCTATTACGGTTTTACTTTTTTGATGGAACATGCCATTGTAACAGCTGTCTTTATCTGTTCGCTCTTGATTGCTTTCTTCCTAAAAAAACGGTGGACGAAATGGCTTGCTGCTGGTAGTTATTTCTTCTTAGTTCTATGGATTGCTACAGAGGGTTATTTCTTCCGCATGTCACTAGAAGATTTGATACGACTTTGGACAAGTTTGGAAATTCTGACACAAACGTATCAGTTGGGCTTTTATCTAAACATCCTATTGGGAATTTTGTTGATAATAAAGTATTTGAAGGTTAAGCAATAGTCATAAAAATGAGCCTAATTATAGATGATAAATTTGTTGTTTTATCCTGATTATGATATTTCTAGTTCTAAATGGCTTATTATTTATAAGTGTTGAAAGAGATTGAAGAAAAGGTCTTCTTGACTAGCTTTCTTCAGTCTTTTTCGTTTTATGATCAATTTGTAAACGATTTACAATTTAAGTCAAATTATGGTAAAATAGTTTCATGAGTAAAATGTATTATGCAGAAAATCCTGACGCTGCTCACGACATTCATGAGTTGAGAGTGGACTTGTTGGGAGAAAAAATGACCTTTTTGACGGATGCGGGTGTTTTTAGCAAAAAAATGATTGACTTTGGCAGTCAACTCTTGCTCAAGTGTCTTGAGGTCAACCAAGGAGAGACTGTCCTTGATGTAGGCTGTGGTTACGGAACTTTGGGCTTGTCTTTAGCTAAGGCTTATGGGGTTCAGGCGACCATGGTTGATATCAATAATCGTGCCTTGGATTTGGCGCGACAAAATGCTGAACGAAATAAAGTAGAAGCGACGATTTTCCAGTCCAACATCTATGAACAAGTTGAAGGGAAATTTGACCATGTGATTTCCAATCCTCCTATCCGTGCGGGCAAGCAAGTGGTTCATGAAATCATTGAGAAAAGTAAGGATTTCTTGGAAACTGGTGGGGATTTGACTATTGTTATCCAGAAAAAACAAGGGGCTCCAAGTGCCAAGTCCAAGATGGAAGATGTGTTTGGTAATTGTGAAATTGTCAAAAAAGATAAGGGATACTATATCCTTAGAAGTGTGAAAGAATGAGAGCAGTTGATTTAATCCAAAAAAAACGAGACGGTCAAGAATTGACTTCGAGTGAAATTGAATGGCTGGTAGAAGGCTATGTGTCAGGAACTGTCCCTGATTATCAGATGTCTGCCTTTGCTATGGCTGTTTATTTCAAAGGAATGACGACTCGAGAAATCTCTGATTTGACTATGAATATGGTTCAGACAGGTCAAGAGTTTGATTTATCCGCTATTGATGGGGTTAAGGTTGACAAGCATTCCACGGGCGGTGTTGGTGACAAGGTGACCTTGATTTTGGCTCCTCTTGTTGCTAGCTTTGGTGTGCCTGTAGCCAAAATGAGTGGTCGTGGTCTCGGCCATACGGGTGGAACAATTGATAAATTGGAGTCCATTAAGGGTTATCAAGTAGAACGTAGTCAAGAGGACTTTATTGGACAGGTGCAGGACATTGGAGTATCTGTCATTGGGCAATCAGACCAGCTGGTCAAAGCAGATAAACTTCTCTATGCCCTCCGTGATGTGACCGCAACTGTCGACACGATTCCTTTGATTGCGAGTTCGGTGATGAGCAAGAAAATCGCGGCAGGAGCGGATGCTATTTTGCTAGACGTGACTGTTGGCGAGGGTGCCTTCATGAAGACGGTTGATGAGGCGCGTGAATTGGCTCAAACCATGGTGGAACTTGGTAAGGCAGTTGGTAGAAAAACGGTAGCAGTGATTACGGATATGAGTCAACCCTTGGGACGAGCGATTGGAAATCGTCTGGAGATCCTTGAAGCACTGGAGATTTTACAAGGTCAAGGTCGTCAGGATATTACCCACTTCATCTGTGAACTGGCTCAAATTATGCTTGGTTTAGCAAATGTAAACAAGACAGTTGAAGAAGTTCGCCAACATCTTGAAAATGGTCAAGCGCTGGCTAAGTTTGAGAAGATGGTCCAAGCCCAAGGTGGAGATTTGGAAGACCTCTATCGTCCTGTAAATGTAGCCCATGTGGTGGAAATCCCTGCTCAGGAAACGGGTGTCATTTCAGCTCTTCCAGCTATGGAATTTGGGCTTTATGCTATGAGACTGGGTGCTGGTCGTGCAGTTAAGTCTGATGCCTTGGACTATGAAACAGGAATTGTTTTTGAAAAGAAAGTTGGAGACTCCGTTCAAAAGGGAGAAATTGTTGCAAAAGTATACACAAATGGAAAAATTTCTCCTCAGCTAGTTACAGATTTTCAAAAATATGTTAAAATAAATGATAGGGTGCAAAGTTTACGAGAAATTATAGAAATTATCTCATAAACCGCAGGAGAATCCGAATATGAAATTAAATAAATATATCGATCATACGCTTTTAAAACAAGATGCAACAGAAAATCAAATTGATTGTTTGTTGTCTGAGGCTAGGGAGTATGATTTTGCCAGTGTTTGCGTCAATCCGACCTGGGTTGAACATGCCCAAAAAGAGCTTGAAGGAACAGATGTCAAGGTCTGCACAGTAGTTGGTTTCCCCTTGGGAGCAACAACTTCAACTGTGAAAGCTTTTGAAACAAAAGAAGCTATCCAAAATGGTGCAGATGAGATTGATATGGTGATCAATGTTGGAGCTCTCAAATCAGGTAATTTATCCTTGGTTGAGTCTGATATTCGCGCAGTAGTAGAAGCAAGTGGTGACAAGTTAGTGAAAGTCATTATTGAAGCTTGCCTGCTGACAGACCAAGAAAAAGTTGTGGCTTGCCAATTGGCTCAAAAAGCTGGAGCTGATTTTGTTAAAACATCTACTGGCTTTTCAACTGGTGGCGCTACGATAGCAGATGTTAGATTAATGCGTGAAACAGTTGGACCTGATATGGGAGTCAAGGCTGCTGGCGGAGCTCGTTCTTATGCAGATGCTCTTGCCTTTGTGGAAGCTGGGGCGACCCGTATTGGAACGTCAGCTGGGGTAGCAATTCTAAAAGGAGAATTGGCTGATGGCGACTACTGAGTTGATTGAACTGGCAATTGAAACCAGCAAGCAAGCCTATGTGCCCTATTCTCATTTTCCAGTCGGAGCTGTTTTAGTGGCGAAAGATGGTAGCATTTATACAGGTGTCAATATCGAAAATGCTAGCTACCCTTTGACCAACTGTGGAGAGCGTACAGCCATTTTTAAAGCAGTTTCCGAAGGTCAAAGAGAGTTTTCAGAATTAATTGTCTATGGACGGACTGAAAAACCAATTTCACCATGTGGTGCTTGTCGCCAAGTGATGGCTGAATTTTTTGAACAAGATTTAAAAGTGACCTTAGTCGCAAAAGATAAATCGACGGTCGAGATGACGGTCGGGGAATTACTTCCATACTCTTTTACAGACTTAAACTAGTCTGAGTCACTCTCTGAGTGGCACGGTCCTTGTGGCCAACCAATCCATACTTGCAACATCGTTGCATATCTTATTTAGGAGGTTCAGTAATGAACAAGAAACAATGGCTAGGCCTTGGTCTAGTTGCAGTGGCAGCAGTTGGACTTGCTGCATGTGGTAACCGCTCTTCTCGTAACGCAGCTTCATCTTCTGATGTGAAGACAAAAGCAGCAATCGTCACTGATACTGGTGGTGTTGATGACAAATCATTCAACCAATCAGCTTGGGAAGGTTTGCAAGACTGGGGTAAAGAACACAATCTTTCAAAAGATAAAGGTTTTACTTACTTCCAATCAACAAGTGAAGCTGACTATGCTAACAACTTGCAACAAGCGGCTGGAAGTTACAACCTAATCTTCGGTGTTGGTTTTGCCCTTCACAATGCGGTTGAAGAAGCAGCGAAAGACCACTCTGATTTGAACTATGTCTTGATTGATGATGTGATTAAAGATCAAAAGAACGTTGCTAGCGTAACATTTGCTGATAACGAGGCTGCTTACCTTGCAGGTGTTGCAGCAGCTAAAACAACTAAAACAAAACAAGTTGGTTTTGTAGGTGGTATTGAGTCTGAAGTTATCTCACGTTTTGCAGCTGGATTTAAAGCTGGTGTTGAGTCGGTAGACCCATCTATCAAAGTTCAAGTAGACTACGCTGGTTCATTTGGTGATGCTGCTAAAGGTAAAACAATTGCAGCAGCACAATACGCAGCTGGTGCAGACGTTGTTTACCAAGCAGCAGGTGGAACAGGTGCTGGTGTCTTTGCAGAAGCAAAATCACTCAACGAAAGCCGTCCTGAGAGTGAAAAAGTTTGGGTTATCGGTGTTGACCGTGACCAAGTAGCAGAAGGTAAATACACTTCTAAAGATGGTAAAGAATCAAACTTTGTTCTTGTATCTACTTTGAAACAAGTTGGTACAACTGTAAAAGATATTGCGAACAAGGCAGAAAAAGGTGAATTCCCTGGCGGTCAAGTGATCGTTTACTCATTGAAAGATAAAGGGGTTGACTTGGCAGTGACAAACCTTTCAGAAGAAGGTAAAAAAGCTGTTGAATCTGCTAAAGCTAAAATCCTTGATGGAAGCGTAAAAGTTCCTGAAAAATAATGGATGGAAGTCATTTCTTAGGAAGCGGCCCTTGGCCGCTTTTTTAAGAGTTGAGACAAAGTCATTTTGTCTCAGTAAAGCTTGCTACTAGACAAATTAGCAAGTTTTATTGAAATAAAATAAGACTCTGAAAGGAAGAGCACATGGCACACGAAAATGTCATTGAGATGCGTGATATTACCAAGGTGTTTGGTGAATTTGTTGCCAACGACAAAATCAACCTGCACCTACGAAAAGGTGAAATTCATGCACTTTTGGGAGAAAATGGGGCTGGTAAGTCCACGCTCATGAACATGTTAGCAGGGCTTCTTGAACCAACCAGTGGTGAAATTGTGGTCAACGGTCAAGTTGTCAATCTCGATTCACCATCAAAAGCGGCTAGCTTGGGAATCGGAATGGTTCACCAGCATTTTATGTTGGTAGAAGCCTTCACAGTGGCTGAAAACATCATTTTAGGTAGTGAATTAACTAAAAATGGTGTGTTAGATATCGCTGGAGCTAGCAAAGAAATCAAGGCTCTTTCTGAACGTTATGGCTTAGCTGTTGATCCTTCTGCTAAAGTGGCAGACATCTCAGTTGGAGCCCAACAACGTGTAGAAATTTTAAAAACCCTTTATCGGGGGGCTGATATCCTTATCTTTGACGAACCAACGGCTGTCTTGACTCCATCAGAAATTGATGAGTTGATGGCTATTATGAAAAATCTTGTCAAAGAAGGAAAATCAATTATCTTGATTACCCACAAGTTGGACGAGATTCGCGCAGTTTCTGACCGCGTTACAGTTATCCGTCGTGGGAAATCAATTGAAACCGTCGAAATTGCAGGGGCTACCAATGCTGATTTGGCAGAAATGATGGTAGGTCGTTCTGTTTCCTTTAAAACAGAGAAGCAAGCCTCTCAACCCAAAGAAGTGGTCTTGTCTATTAAAGACTTGGTGGTCAATGAAAACCGCGGTGTTCCAGCTGTGAAAAATCTGTCCTTGGATGTTCGTGCTGGAGAGATTGTTGGTATTGCAGGGATTGATGGAAATGGTCAGTCTGAACTGATTCAAGCCATTACAGGTCTTCGCAAGGTTGAATCTGGTAGCATCGAGCTAAAAGGAGATTCAATTGTAGGATTACACCCACGTCAGATTACAGAGTTGAGTGTTGGGCACGTTCCAGAAGACCGTCATCGTGATGGTTTGATTTTGGAAATGATGATTTCTGAAAATATTGCCCTTCAAACCTACTATAAAGAACCACATAGTAAAAATGGAATTTTGAACTATGCGAATATTACTTCTTATGCTAAAAAGCTAATGAAAGAATTTGATGTTCGTGCTGCTAGTGAGTTTGTTCCTGCAGCTGCACTCTCAGGAGGAAATCAACAAAAAGCAATTATTGCTCGTGAAATTGATCGAGATCCTGATCTCCTTATCGTCAGCCAGCCAACTCGTGGGTTGGATGTCGGTGCCATTGAATATATCCACAAGCGCTTGATTGAAGAGCGTGATAATGGCAAGGCTGTCCTTGTTGTCAGCTTTGAATTGGATGAGATTTTAAACGTCTCAGACAGGATTGCTGTTATCCACGATGGTAAGATTCAAGGTATTGTAGCACCAGAAACAACCAATAAACAAGAACTTGGTGTCTTGATGGCTGGTGGAAACTTGGGAAAGGAGAAGAGTGATGTCTAAAAAATTACAACAAATTTCGGTTCCCTTGATTTCTGTATTCCTAGGAATTTTACTTGGAGCCATTGTCATGTGGATCTTTGGTTATGATGCTATTTGGGGCTACGAAGAATTGTTCTATACAGCCTTTGGTAGCCTGCGTGGGATTGGAGAAATCTTCCGTGCTATGGGTCCTTTGGTCTTGATTGGTCTTGGTTTTGCTGTTGCCAGTCGCGCTGGTTTCTTTAACGTTGGGCTTCCTGGTCAGGCTTTGGCAGGTTGGATTCTCAGTGGTTGGTTTGCCCTGTCGCATCCAGATATGCCCCGTCCCTTGATGATTTTAGCAACCATCGTGATTGCCTTGATTGCTGGTGGGATTGTCGGTGCGATTCCAGGTATTCTTAGAGCCTATCTAGGGACGTCAGAGGTTATCGTAACCATTATGATGAACTACATCGTATTGTATGTAGGGAATGCCTTTATCCATGCCTTCCCTAAAGACTTTATGCAAAGTACAGATTCAACCATTCGTGTTGGGGCTAATGCAACCTATCAGACACCTTGGTTGGCTGAGTTGACTGGTAACTCGCGGATGAATATTGGTATTTTCTTTGCAATCATTGCAGTTGCAGTTATTTGGTTCATGCTCAAGAAAACAACTCTTGGTTTTGAAATTCGTGCGGTTGGTCTCAATCCCCACGCATCAGAATACGCTGGTATTTCTGCCAAGCGGACTATCATCCTCTCAATGATTATTTCAGGTTCCTTGGCAGGTCTTGGTGGAGCTGTTGAAGGACTTGGAACCTTCCAGAACGTCTATGTTCAAGGGGCATCATTAGCTGTCGGGTTTAACGGGATGGCGGTTAGTCTGCTTGCGGCCAACTCACCAATTGGTATTCTCTTTGCAGCCTTCCTATTTGGTGTTCTCCAAGTTGGAGCCCCTGGTATGAATGCGGCGCAGGTACCGTCTGAGCTTGTCAGCATTGTAACAGCGTCTATTATCTTCTTTGTCAGTGTTCATTACCTTATCGAACGCTTTGTCAAACCGAAAAAACAAGTTAAAGGAGGTAAGTAAAGATGTCTATTACAACCTTGCTCACCCTCTTGGTGTCTTCTATGTTGATTTACTCAGCACCCCTCATCTTTACAAGTATCGGTGGTGTTTTCTCTGAACGTGGTGGTGTGGTAAACGTCGGCCTTGAAGGAATTATGGTTATGGGAGCCTTTTCTGGAGTTGTCTTTAACCTTGAATTTGCAGAACAATTTGGAGCAGCAACTCCATGGCTATCCTTGCTTGTAGCAGGATTGGTTGGAGGCCTCTTCTCTATCATCCACGCAGCAGCAACGGTTCATTTCCGTGCAGACCATGTTGTCAGCGGTACGGTATTGAACTTAATGGCGCCAGCCTTGGCAGTTTTCTTGGTGAAAGTGCTTTATAACAAAGGACAAACCGACAACTTAAGTCAGACTTTTGGACGCTTTGATTTCCCAGTTTTGGCAAATATCCCAGTTATCGGAGATATCTTCTTCAAGTCAACTAGTCTGCTTGGTTATCTGGCCATTGCCTTCTCATTCCTTGCTTGGTTTATCCTCTTCAAAACTCGCTTTGGTCTTCGTCTCCGCTCTGTCGGTGAACATCCTCAAGCAGCGGATACCTTGGGAATCAATGTCTACAAGATGAGATATTTTGGAGTTATTATTTCAGGTTTCCTAGGTGGAATTGGTGGAGCGATTTATGCTCAATCAATCTCAGTTAACTTCTCAGTGACAACTATTGTTGGACCTGGATTTATCGCCCTTGCTGCGATGATTTTCGGAAAATGGAATCCAATCGGAGCCATGCTATCTAGTCTCTTCTTTGGGCTTTCACAAAGTTTGGCTGTTATCGGTTCTCAATTGCCATTCCTACAAGGAGTGCCTGCGGTTTACCTTCAAATCGCACCTTATATTTTGACCATTCTTGTCTTGGCAGCCTTCTTTGGAAAAGCAGTTGCACCAAAAGCAGATGGTATTAACTATATCAAATCAAAATAAGCATACAAAAAACGTCAGTTCTGTTCAAACTGACGTTTTATTTTTTAGGATGTTGGTGAGTTAAGTTCAATCCCCAAGGGACCAAATTTTCAGTTTTATTTTTGATACGTGTGATATTATCCTTATGTCGAATGATAATCAAACTAGCGAGTGCTAGGATAATAGCGATGAAGAGAGGGTCATAGTTGCTCAGGATAAAACCAACAAGTGGAAAGAGTAGAACCCCGATAACAGCTGCGATAGATGCGGTGACACTAGAGAGTGAAATCATACTACCAAGATAGAGGGTTCCAAAGAAAACAACTGCAAGGTAGAGACAGAAGACAGGCGCAAATCCGAAAATCACTCCAGCGCTAGTTGCGACAGCCTTGCCACCCTTAAATCCTGCAAAAATTGGAAAGGTATGGCCAATAACAGCCAAAAGTCCAAAGATGAGAGGAGAAACGCCTTGCAGATGAAACATAATCGGAAGAAGCGTTGCTAGGGTTCCTTTGAAAAAATCAATCACAAAGGTTGCCATTCCCGCTTTTTTTCCTAAAATGCGGAAGGTATTGGTCGTTCCAGTGTTACCAGAACCATGTTCGCGCAGATTGATTTGAAAAAATACTTGTCCAATCCAGAGACCAGACGGAATCGAACCCAGCAGATAGGCTAGGATTAATAAAACTATTGTAATCATACTACTATTATATCATGAAATGGAAAAGAAAGGCATAGAATCTCTTCTGAAATTGTCACACCGGAGAAAGAAAAATTTTGCAAAATCCTTGGAAAACCTGTAGAATAGTAAAGATGAACGAATAGGAGGTTCCTTGTGTCAAAAAAGGAAATCAATATTAATAATTATAATGATGATGCCATTCAGGTGCTAGAAGGGTTGGATGCGGTCCGAAAACGTCCAGGGATGTATATCGGATCGACCGATGGAGCTGGTCTCCACCACCTAGTCTGGGAAATCGTCGATAATGCTGTCGATGAGGCCTTGTCTGGATTTGGTGATCGTATTGATGTGACTATCAATAAAGATGGTAGTTTGACTGTACAAGACCATGGTCGTGGGATGCCGACAGGTATGCACGCTATGGGAATTCCAACCGTTGAGGTTATCTTTACCATTCTCCACGCTGGAGGAAAATTCGGTCAAGGAGGATACAAGACATCGGGTGGACTTCACGGGGTAGGGTCTTCCGTTGTAAACGCCCTATCAAGCTGGTTGGAAGTTGAAATTACTCGTGATGGTGAAGTTTACAAGCAACGTTTTGAAAATGGTGGCAAACCTGTTACGACTTTGAAGAAAATCGGTACAGCGCCCAAGTCTAAAACAGGTACTAAAGTTACTTTTATGCCTGATGCGACGATTTTTTCTACGATAGACTTTAAGTACAATACCATTTCAGAGCGCCTTAATGAATCAGCTTTTCTCTTAAAAAATGTGACCTTATCTCTGACTGACAAACGAACAGATGAAGCGATTGAGTTCCACTATGAGAATGGAGTACAAGACTTTGTTTCTTACCTCAACGAAGACAAGGAAATCTTGACGCCAGTCCTTTACTTTGAAGGTGAAGACAACGGTTTCCAAGTGGAAGTAGCGCTTCAGTACAATGATGGATTTTCAGATAACATTCTGTCCTTTGTAAATAACGTTCGCACAAAGGATGGAGGGACGCACGAGACAGGACTCAAGTCTGCCATTACCAAGGTCATGAATGACTACGCGCGTAAGACAGGTCTTCTCAAGGAAAAAGATAAAAACCTTGAAGGGTCAGACTATCGTGAGGGACTAGCGGCCGTTCTTTCTATCTTGGTTCCTGAAGAACACTTGCAGTTTGAAGGGCAGACTAAGGATAAACTTGGAAGTCCCCTAGCACGTCCCGTTGTAGATGGGATTGTGGCTGATAAGTTGACCTTCTTCCTTATGGAAAATGGGGAACTGGCTTCCAATCTCATTCGCAAGGCTATCAAGGCGCGTGATGCTCGCGAGGCGGCACGTAAGGCGCGTGATGAGAGTCGAAATGGTAAGAAGAACAAGAAGGACAAGGGCTTGTTGTCTGGGAAATTGACCCCAGCCCAGTCTAAGAATCCAGCTAAGAATGAACTCTATCTAGTCGAGGGGGACTCTGCCGGCGGTTCTGCCAAGCAAGGCCGTGACCGTAAGTTTCAGGCTATCTTGCCTCTTCGTGGTAAGGTTATCAATACAGCTAAAGCCAAGATGGCGGATATCCTCAAAAATGAGGAAATCAACACTATGATTTATACCATTGGTGCGGGTGTTGGGGCAGACTTCTCTATTGAAGATGCCAACTATGACAAGATCATTATCATGACCGATGCCGATACTGATGGTGCCCATATCCAGACCTTGCTCTTGACATTTTTCTACCGTTACATGCGTCCGCTAGTCGAAGCAGGACATGTCTATATTGCCCTCCCACCTCTCTATAAGATGTCCAAAGGAAAAGGCAAGAAAGAAGAAGTGGCCTATGCTTGGACGGACGGAGAGCTAGAAGAACTCCGCAAGCAGTTCGGTAAAGGCGCTACTCTCCAACGATATAAAGGACTTGGTGAGATGAATGCGGACCAGCTCTGGGAAACAACCATGAACCCAGAAACTCGTACCCTCATCCGTGTTACGATTGAAGACCTAGCACGCGCCGAACGCCGTGTCAATGTCCTCATGGGTGACAAGGTCGAACCACGCCGTAAGTGGATTGAAGACAATGTCAAGTTTACGCTAGAAGAAGCGACAGTGTTTTAATGAAAGAAAATAATATGTTAGTAAACTGGAAATTAGAGTCGGATGTGAATGACTATGTGAAAAAGCAGTTTGAAAATCTTGGTTTGAAAAAATTACAGGATTATAATGAAGAATCTGCGATGAGTGCTTATCTCAAAGAGGCGCTTAAGGGGGCGGCTAAGACGCAAACTAAGACTAATTTTGGAAAACCAGATTTTCATATTGAAAAATACAAACAAGTTCCTATCTTGATTGAAAACAAACTCAAATTATCTAAGCTAGTTGCTCAAACAAAGGACGGTATTAAGTTTGATGATAAATCAATTAGTGATTTTGCAGTGAATGGGGCTTTGCATTATGCGAGGGCAGTTATTGATAGTGGTAAATATCATGAAGCCGTCGCAGTTGGTGTTGCAGGAGATAACGAAGAAAATGTGACTATCAAAGTTTATTATGTCTTTGGTTCTGCTCCTAATGCCTATAAAGAGCTATCAAAGGTAACGACTTTTGATTTTTTGGAAAATGAGTCCACCTTTGAGACATTCTACAAAGATGCTATTTTGAGCGAAGAAGAAAAACACCAAATTCTGATTGATAGTCAAGCGACCTTGCAAGGCTATGCTAAAAAGCTCAATAAATTGATGCACAACCATAATATCACAGCTCCTCAACGGGTGCTTTATGTGTCTGGTATGCTATTATCTATGCAGGATATCGTAGATTGTAAAGGCAACAAGGTTGATGAGGGCTTAATACCTGATGATTTAAAGGGTGTACAGTCTGAAACCAAGCGTGATGGTAAGAAAGTAGTTGATCAAATCAAGGCTTTCCTAGATGAACGTGAAATCAATGAAGACAAGAAAACTCTCATGTTAGCTTCTTTTGGAGAAATTTCCAAAGATAGCCAGCGTGATGAGTTGACTACCAATGATAAAGAAGTAGCACAACTTCTCCCTCAAAAGGAAAACTCTGTTACCAAGCAAATCTTCACTTTTATCTATGAGAATATTTTCAAATCCATTGATGGTTTTGGGGGACATATCGATATTATGGGGGAGATGTACTCCGAATTTCTCAAGTATGCTTTGGGAGATGGAAAAGAAATTGGTATTGTCCTGACCCCTCCTTATGTTACCAAAATGATGGCGCAAATTCTGGGGATAACAAGTGAGAGCAAGGTTATGGATTTGGCGACTGGTTCGGCTGGTTTCCTCATTTCAGCTATGGAGTTGATGATAGATCATGCAAATGCCAGTTTTGGGAAGGGGACTTCTCGAGCCAACGAGGAGATTGCGAATCTCAAGAAAGATAATCTGCTAGGAATAGAACTTAATGCAGAGATGTATACATTAGCGACAACCAATATGATTCTTCGTGGAGATGGGTCTAGTCGAATTGAAAAAGGTTCGGCCTTCAATCGTCCTGAGAGTCTGTTTATGGATTTTAAAGCCAATCGTGTCTTGCTGAATCCACCTTTCTCTTATGAAGAAAATGGTCTACCTTTTATAGCCTATGGTTTGGATAAGATGGAGTGTGGCGGTCTTGGTGCTATTATCATTCAAGATAGTGCTGGTTCTGGTAAGGCGATAAAGACAGCTCAAGCTATTTTGAAAAAGCATACCCTGCTTGCTTCTATCAAAATGCCTGTTGACCTTTTTATTCCCATGGCAGGGGTCCAGACTTCTATCTATATTTTTAAGGCACATGAGGCACACGATTACGACCAGACAGTTAAATTTATTGATTTTAGAAATGACGGTTTTAAACGTGCTAAGCGAGGGATTTCAGAGGTTGATAATCCTATCCAACGATACCAAGATGTAATTAAAATTTATAAGGCTGGCAAGAGGGCAGAGGTAAGTAAAGAACTGTGGGATTTGGATGCTATCTTTATAGAGGACTTTATCACTGACAAGGGTAACGATTGGAATTTCGAACAGCACCAGAACATTGATACAAAACCAACCTTGGACGATTTTAAAAAGACTGTTGCTGACTACCTAGCTTGGGAAGTAGAACAACTCCTGAAGAGTAAGGGAGAAGATAGCTCAAAAAAAGCCTAAGCCCCAGACTCGCAAAGTTAGAGGATGACTTTGTCAAAGCTGGGGGAAAGTTTAAAGAATATAAAGTATCCGATTTATTTGATATTGTATCGGGGAATCAGCCGCCTCTTCGTAATCGTTTTAATGTAAAAGAAGAAGGAATGGTAAATACAATTACTGGAGCGACAACTCGAAATGGGATAAATTTTTATTCGTATAGCGATTTTAGTTATAATCATGAGTTGACAATATCAAAAGATGGTGAGTATGCAGGAACAGTTTTCTTACAGACAGAACCTTTCATTGTCGGAGGACACTGCATGGGGATTTTTGCTAGTAAAAACTATAAAACAATGTCTGATGAGAGTAAACTATATATTGCAGCTCTCATTAATAAAGTACGTCCGATGTGGGCCGGTAATGATAGACCTAGCGTACAAAAATCTCGTCTTGAAAAATTAGAACTGGAATTACCATTTTTAAATAATGAAATAGCGTTTTTATATATGGAAAACTACATCAAAGCGCTCGAGGCTGAACGCATCGAGACGCTCGAGGCTTATCTAACTGTAACAAATCTCAGAGATTATCATCTTACAAAAAATGATGAAAAAGTACTTGACAAGTTTGCAAAACTTTCCGATACTAAGAGTAGAGTAGAGGAGTCGGAGGACTATGCTTATTTCAAATTGCAAGATGTATTGAAATGGTGTTCTGGAATTAAAGAGTTAAATCCGTTAAAATTAGATGAATTATCCGATGAAAGCGAAAATAAATATCCTTTCTATGGACAGGCAATAATTAATAATGGTATTATTTCTTATCACAATTTGAGAAGAGAGGTTCTAAATAATCCAGATGGAAGACCAACAATTTTAATTCATTCTAATAATCAAAATATTGTCTATTTAGAGTCACCATTTTATCTAAAAGATGGACATGGTGCAACAAGTGTTCTACAATCAGAGAAATTGGACAAATATACGGCATTCTACTTAATGACTGCAATAAAAAAAGTTATTGAGAAGAGATTTAATTATAATGCCAAGGCTACCAAAATTGGGTTAAAAGAAACAGAGATTCAACTTCCAATCCAAAATGGACAAATCGACTATACATTTATGTCTGATTTTATTCGAGCAGTGGAGAAATTGGTTATCAAGGATTTAGTCATCTGGGCTGACAAAAAAATTGCTACGACTAAGGAAGTAGTAGCAAGATAGTTCAGGATATCTGTCCTTTTTAGGGAGTAGCTGTCCTGACTTTTAGGCAGCTTTTCCCTAAAAAGGACAAGTTGAGTTTTGATAACAGCTGTTTATTTACAACTTACAAAAAGTTTACATTAAAAAAAGTAAGAAGGAGTATCTAGTGAATGGTGAATAAGAAACCTAAAGGAGCGGCAAAGATTAGATTGTTCAAAATAAGTCATGCAGAGTATGGGAAAGTACTTGATGTGTTGGATGCGAAAACATCTATTTTGGATGTAAGAAATATGATTTCTAATAGAGAGCCTGATTATGAGTATTTTATTCCAAAAGTGATATTTTCATTGGACAAAGAGGCTAAGGAAAATGGTTTCTATTTTAGCGGACTCAACGGAGATTTTGCTTACTTACCAAGGGTTACTACAGATATTGTAGAGTTTAAGTTGCCAGATGAACTGAAAGAACATATTGCTAAAGGACACCCTGTTTTCTACACAAAATGGCGCTAATAAGGGGAAAATATGGTATTGGAAAATAAACTAGGCATTATAAACTCAGCCCAGCTGGCAGATGCAGAAGAAAAACTGACAAAAAAGCAAGCCGCCCTGCTTTTTCAGACAGGAGATTTGTTCAAGATGGAAGTTGGGACATTTGCAGGGCTGTCAGCTATTCACCACTATCTCTTTTTCAGCATCTATGATTTTGCTGGAAAAATCCGTGATGTTAATATTGCAAAGGATAACTTTCAATTTGCCCCCCGTATTTTTTTAGAGCAATCCTTACAGTATATTGACAAACTTCCTCATGACAATTTTGATCAAGTGGTTGATAAGTATGCGGATATGAATATTGCACATCCTTTCCGTGAGGGAAATGGACGCGCCATGCGGATTTGGCTAGATTGTATGCTTCGTGAGAAGCTGGGTAAGGTGGTAGATTGGAACGCCATTGATAAGGATGAATACCTGAATGCCATGAAGCGTAGTGCAGTATCGACTGGAGAACTCAAGTATTTGCTCCTCAATAACTTGACGGATGACCTCAGTCAGACCAATTTCTTTAAGGGAGTGGATGCTTCATACTACTACGAAGGATATAGCCTTTACCAGACAGAGGAATTATAGTATAAAAACTATCCAGTAAGAAGACACCTAGTGATCTATAAAATGAGAAGGTACTGACATGAGAGCTGAAACAGAAATGATAGATCTGATTTTACAAACTGCCAAAACTACACAAGTAGAAGCTGTCGCCATGTCTGGTTCACGAACTGATACAAAAGCACCAAAAGATGAGTTTCAAGACTATGACGTGGTCTATGTCGTGGACGATTTAGATAATCTGACGAGTGACCTTTCTTGGCTAGACCAGTTTGGGAAACGAATTATCGAGCAAGAGGTTACTCTTGACCATCGTCGTCTTTATCTCATGCTCTTTGAAGACGGCAATCGTATTGATTTAACTCTCTGCCCCAAAGAACACATTCAAGAGTGGGCGGATAGTGAAGCTGATTATACAGTATTAAAAGATGAGAAAGGCTTGTTTGAGTCTTATACTACAAGTCCTCAACGTTACTGGATGAATCCAGCTAGCCCGATTGATTTTGAAAAAGCCTGCAATGAATTTTGGTGGGTGTCGGCTTACGTGGTCAAAGGCATTCATCGGAACCACCTTGTCTATGCGACGGATCATCTATATGGAATCTGTCAGCAAGAATTGCTCAAGATTTTAGCTTGGCAAGTGGCAGCAAATAAGGGAACGGTCGATGTTGGCAAGAACTACAAGTACCTCTTTCAGTATTTGCCTGCTGAGAAAGAAAAGGAATTCTCAAGTCTACTTGACTTCTCAAGTTTAGATAAAATCACTCAGTCATTGTTTGCTACGATGAAATTTTTCCACCGAGAGGCTCAGTCCCTTGCCCAAAAGATGGGATTTGACTACGATAAAGAAGTAGCTGAGAAGATGATGAGATATGCTGAGGAAAGAGTGAAGAAGTTTGGGAGTAATTAGAAAAATGAAAAAGCGAGAGGAGAAGACTCATGATTGAAAAAGTGGAACGCCTTATTACAGAGATTAATCGTATTCATCTAGAATATTCTAAAGATTATTTTGAAACGGGTAAGGTGGAAAAAATCAATCTCAAGCATACCTTTTCTAAAGTTCCTACGAAAGCGATTTTGGCCTACCGTCTGAATTTACATGAGTCGATTAATGACTATCTGATGAAAGCGGATGTCCAAAATATTGCCTATGTTTATCGCGTCAAAACTTCTGAGTCTATTTTAGATAAAATTACACGTTTTTCAGAGCGTCAAGAGGGCTATCCTGTGAATTCAATTCTTAATGATATTTTTGGTGCTCGTATGATTTTGAGTTCCAAAGAGATAGCTCAAGTCATGGAGAAATTAGATGATTGGCAAGAGATGTACGGACTAAAAAACTGGTATTTACGTGATAAAGATGGCTATGTCGGTATTCATATCTATTTTAAAAATAAAAGTAATTTTTACTACCCTTGGGAACTTCAACTTTGGGATAAGAAAGATGTAGATAGCAATATAGCCAGTCATATCAAGTATAAACGAGGATTTGTGGAGTAGACATTTCAA
Source organism: Streptococcus sp. M334 (assembly GCF_000187745.1). Taxonomy (GTDB): domain Bacteria; phylum Bacillota; class Bacilli; order Lactobacillales; family Streptococcaceae; genus Streptococcus. The sequence goes on from NZ_GL732486.1 coordinate 190,720, forward strand.
GTGGAAATGACGATACAGGAATTGGATAAAACTCACTTACTCTATATTTTTTCTTTTTCCATAATATGTACTCTCCATTTTTCGAAAGGAGTTGAACACGCCCTAAATGCTGTGTGAAATTCCTTAATACTAACCTAATCAATAAATTTTAAACACTTTAAACTATAGAAAGGGTCGTTTGGTTACTTATTGTAACTAAACACGGGACTAAGACTTAGGAAAAAAGAGAAATCACCTTGGGTTCGTCGAGCCCTGAATCGATTTCCTATTTTTCTGCAGAAATTTTCGGTAAGCCGAATCGTCCCTTTGTATCTTATGTCTAACATTCAAAATATGTCCCTGGAGGACATCATGGGAGAGCGCTTTGGTCGCTACTCCAAGTATATTATTCAAGACCGGGCCTTGCCAGATATTCGTGATGGATTGAAGCCGGTTCAGCGTCGCATTCTTTATTCTATGAATAAGGATGGCAATACTTTTGACAAGAGCTACCGCAAGTCGGCCAAGTCTGTCGGGAATATCATGGGGAATTTTCACCCACACGGTGACAGATCTATCTATGATGCCATGGTTCGTATGTCACAGGACTGGAAAAATCGTGAGATTCTAGTCGAAATGCATGGTAACAATGGTTCTATGGACGGAGATCCGCCTGCGGCTATGCGTTATACTGAGGCGCGTTTGTCTGAAATTGCTGGCTACCTTCTTCAAGATATCGATAAAAAGACTGTTCCTTTTGCTTGGAACTTTGACGATACCGAGAAAGAGCCGACAGTCTTGCCAGCAGCTTTTCCAAACCTTTTAGTCAATGGTTCTACTGGTATTTCGGCTGGATATGCCACAGACATTCCTCCCCATAATTTGGCTGAGGTCATCGATGCAGCGGTTTACATGATTGATCATCCAACTGCAAAGGTTGATAAACTCATGGAATTCTTGCCGGGACCAGACTTCCCTACAGGAGGAATCATTCAGGGTCGTGATGAAATCAAGAAGGCCTACGAAACTGGTAAGGGGCGCGTGGTTGTTCGTTCCAAGACTGAGATTGAAAAGCTAAAAGGTGGTAAGGAACAAATCGTTATTACTGAGATTCCTTATGAAATCAACAAGGCCAATCTAGTCAAGAAAATCGATGATGTTCGTGTCAATAACAAGGTGGCAGGTATTGCTGAGGTTCGTGACGAGTCTGACCGTGACGGTCTTCGAATCGCTATTGAGCTCAAAAAAGAAGCTAATACAGAGCTTGTTCTCAATTATCTCTTCAAATACACAGACCTTCAAATCAATTATAACTTTAACATGGTAGCAATTGACAATTTCACCCCTCGTCAGGTTGGGATCGTTCCAATCTTGTCTAGCTATATTGCCCACCGTCGTGAAGTGATTTTGGCGCGTTCCCGCTTTGACAAGGAAAATGCTGAGAAACGTCTCCATATCGTCGAAGGTTTGATTCGCGTGATTTCGATTTTGGATGAAGTCATTGCCCTTATCCGTGCTTCTGAGAATAAGGCTGATGCCAAGGAAAACCTTAAGGTCAGCTATGATTTTACAGAAGAGCAGGCTGAGGCCATCGTTACCTTGCAACTGTACCGTTTGACCAATACAGACGTAGTTGTCTTGCAGGAAGAAGAAGCAGAACTTCGTGAAAAGATTGCCATGCTTGCAGCGATCATTGGTGATGAGCGGACTATGTACAATCTCATGAAGAAAGAACTTCGTGAAGTCAAGAAGAAATTTGCGACTCCACGTTTGAGTACTTTAGAAGACACTGCGAAAGCAATTGAGATTGATACAGCTAGTTTGATTGCTGAGGAGGATGCCTATGTCAGCGTGACCAAGGCAGGTTACATCAAGCGTACCAGCCCACGTTCCTTTGCAGCTTCCACCTTGGAAGAAATTGGCAAACGTGATGATGACCGCTTGATCTTTGTACAAGCTGCCAAGACAACCCAGCACCTCTTGATGTTCACAAGTCTTGGAAATGTCATCTACAGACCAATCCATGAATTGGCAGATATTCGCTGGAAGGACATCGGAGAGCATTTGAGCCAAACCATTACAAACTTCGAAACGAACGAAGAAATCCTTTATGTGGAAGTCGTGGATCAGTTTGATGATGCGACAACTTATTTTGCAGCGACTCGTCTTGGTCAAATCAAGCGTGTAGAACGCAAAGAATTCTCTCCATGGCGGACCTATAAATCTAAGTCTGTCAAGTATGCTAAGCTCAAAGATGAGACAGATCAAATTGTAGCAGTGGCTCCGATTAAACTGGATGATGTACTCTTGATTAGTCTAAATGGTTATGCGCTTCGTTTCAATATCGAAGAGGTTCCAGTTGTCGGTGCCAAGGCTGCAGGTGTCAAGGCTATGAATTTGAAAGAAGATGATACTCTCCAGTCCGCCTTTATCTGTAACACCTCATCCTTCTACCTCTTGACCCAACGTGGAAGTTTGAAACGTGTTTCTATTGACGAAATTCCGGCAACCAGCCGTGCCAAACGTGGCTTACAAGTCTTGCGTGAGTTGAAAAACAAACCGCATCGTGTCTTCTTAGCAGGAGCAGTTGCAGAACAAGGATTTGTAGGTGATCTCTTCAGTACAGAAGTAGAAGAGAACGACCAAACTCTGCTTGTTCAATCCAACAAAGGAACAATCTATGAAAGCCGATTGCAAGACTTGAATCTGTCAGAACGGACTAGTAACGGAAGCTTCATTTCTGACACGATTTCAGATGAAGAAGTTTTTGACGCTTATATAATTGTGAAATAGACAAGAAAATGATTGTTTAACATCTGTATTTATGTTACAATGAACATGTTTTAAGCGTAGTTTTAATGCTAAAGGAGTTTTGTATGTCTCAAAATAAGCAAGATAAAGGATTTCATTTTTCTATTTGTAAGCGTAGTGTTGGAGTATGTGGCGTTGCCATTGCAACATTTTTACTAGGTTCTGGACTGATTTTTCAATCAAATGTAGTAAAAGCTACAGAGCAAAGTGTAGCTGCAGTTTCGGGTGAAAACATTGCTGCTCACAAACCTGCAAGTCAAAGTTCAATTGCGTATGGAGGAGAAGCGTCTAGAGCGGTTGATGGCAATCGTGATAACGCATGGAGCCACCGTTCAGTTACCCATACAGATTTTCAAGATCATTCTTGGTGGAAAGTTGATTTAGAGAAAGAAGAATCAGTAGGAACTGTTCGTATCTACAATCGTGGAGATGGGGATGTAGCAAAGCGTTTATCTAATTTTGATGTTATTTTGTTGGATAAAGCTGGAAATGAAGTAACTCGTCAACATATCGATAGCTTAAACAATCAACCAACAATTGATGTTCAATTCTCAGGAATTAATGCACGATATGTTAAAGTGGAGCTAAATAATTCAAAAACACCACTTAGCTTAGCAGAAGTCGAAGTGTATCGCACTGTAAAAGACAAGAGTGCAACAAGCAATAAATCAGAAAATAGCTCAAAAACAGATTTTACTGCTGAACTCAATCACTATTTGTTTGATTTGAATTATGATAAAACAGATATTTTAACTAGACGAGGTGAGGCGCTAGAAAATTACACGAATACAAGCACAAGGCAACAAGGGAATGAGTTTGTGGTTGTAGAGAAAGTGAAGAAGAGTCTTTCCAATGGTTCTTCTGATGTTGCCATTAATAGCAATGGGGATATTTACCTAGGTGCTTTGTTTAAAGCAAATCAAGACCTTCTAGAAAATAAACCACAGCAAATTAGTTTAGATCGAAGCAAAGGTAGAATTAGTGTTGATTTACCAGGAATGGTAGGCGGAGATAGCTATGTAGATGCTAATCCAACTGTAAGTGGTATGCAGGAAGGTGTGAATACCTTGTTAAATCGTTGGCATGAAAAATATGCTGCGAAAAATCCTGCTCCAGCACGTATGCAATACGAATCAACTTCTGCTTACAGCATGAATCAGTTGAAAGCAAAATTTGGAAGTGATTTTGAAAAGATTGGAGTTAATTTAAAAATTGACTTTGAGGCTGTGAACAAGGGTGAGAAACAAATTGAGGTCGTCGATTTTAAACAAATTTACTATACTGCAAACTTTGATGCTCCAAAAAATCCGTCAGATGTATTTGCCCAAGGAGTAACGGTTGATCAATTGAAAGCACGTGGAATTGATGAAAAGACACCTCCTGTATATGTGTCAAGTGTCTCATACGGACGTCAAATGTATGTCAAATTTGAAACAACAAGCAAGAGTACAGAGTTGAAAGCAGCTATCGATGCTGTAATTAAGGGAGTACCGATTAAAGCCGAATCTGAATGGGCGCGTGTATTGAAGGATACCAAGGTAACAGTATCAATCGTAGGAGGAAATGCTGATAGAGCTGGACGTGTTGTGACAGGTACAGTAGAAGATTTGAAGAGTTTGATTCAAGAAGGAGCTACTTTTAGTACACAAAACCCTGCTGTTCCAATTTCTTATAAGACTGCATTCTTGAAAGATAATCAAGTGGCCACAATTCAAAGCAATACAGACTACATTGAAACGAAAGTCACTTCATACAAAAATGGTTTCCTCAATTTACATCATAAGGGAGCCTATATCGCTCGTTACTATGTTTACTGGGATGAAGTAACTTATGACAAGGATGGCATCGAAAGCATCCGCTCACGTCAATGGGAAGATAATGGTAAAAGTAGAACAGCTGGTTTCCAAACTGAAATTCAATTTAGAGGAAATGTGCGCAATATACGTGTGAAGATTCAAGAAAAAACAGGTCTTGTTTGGGAACCATGGCGTACAGTATATAACCGTAGTGATTTGCCTCTTGTTCAAAAACGTACCATTGTTAACTCAGGTACAACAATCAGACCAAAATACGATGAAAAAGTTGAAAATAATTAATTTTTCACTTGTAAAAGGAATCAGTTCTAAGGGCTGGTTCTTTTTATTGAAGAAATTTTCTGAAAATTACAAAATATACTTGCTATTTTAGAAAAATAGTGTAGAATATAAGAAATAGGTTTTTAGAATAAGGAGTGGAATATGACAGTAACGATTGATTGGGAAAACCTTGGTTTTTCCTATATGAAATTACCTTATCGCTATATTGCTCATTTTAAAAATGGACAATGGGATCAAGGAGAGCTTACAGAAGATGCAACTTTGCATATTTCTGAGTCTTCTCCAAGTCTTCACTATGGACAACAAGCATTTGAAGGTTTGAAAGCTTATCGTACTAAGGATGGCAGTGTTCAACTTTTCCGTCCTGATGAAAATGCTAAACGCTTGCAACGTACCTGTGACCGTCTCTTGATGCCACAAGTTCCAACAGAAATGTTTGTTGAGGCTTGTAAAGCAGTTGTCCGCGCAAATGAAGAATACGTACCACCATACGGAACAGGTGGAACCCTATATCTTCGCCCTCTTTTGATTGGTGTTGGAGATATTATCGGGGTTAAACCAGCAGAGGAATACATTTTCACCATCTTTGCTATGCCAGTTGGTAATTACTTTAAGGGTGGTTTGGTTCCAACCAACTTCTTGATTCAGGATGAATACGACCGTGCCGCTCCAAATGGTACAGGTGCGGCTAAGGTTGGTGGAAACTATGCTGCAAGTCTCTTGCCAGGGAAATTGGCGAAATCACGTCATTTCTCAGATGTTATCTATCTAGACCCATCAACTCATACAAAGATTGAAGAAGTCGGTTCAGCTAACTTCTTTGGAATTACAGCTGATAATGAATTTGTAACACCATTGAGTCCATCTATCTTGCCATCTATTACCAAGTATTCTTTGCTTTATTTGGCAGAACACCGCTTGGGCTTGACTCCTATTGAGGGGGATGTCCCAATTGATAACCTTGACCGTTTTGTAGAGGCAGGTGCCTGTGGTACAGCAGCAGTTATTTCACCTATTGGTGGAATTCAGCACGGTGATGATTTCCATGTATTCTATAGCGAAACAGAAGTTGGTCCTGTGACTCGTAAACTCTATGATGAATTGACAGGTATTCAGTTTGGTGATATTGAAGCGCCAGAAGGTTGGATTGTAAAAGTAGATTAAAATAAACAAAAGGAGATTTTTGATGAAATCGAAAAAGTGGCTCTTAACAGCAGGAGTGGTCCTGAGCACAGCAGCTCTTTTAGTAGCTTGTGGAAAAGCTGATAAAGAAGCAGATGCACCGACAACATTTTCATATGTCTATGCAGTAGATCCTGCATCTTTGGACTATAGTATAGCGACTCGTACATCGACAACAGATGTCATCGGGAATGTGGTTGATGGCTTGATGGAAAACGACCAATACGGAAATGTTATTCCTTCCTTGGCTGAAGATTGGTCTGTGTCAAAAGATGGTTTGACTTATACCTACAAACTTCGTAAAGGAGTGAAATGGTACACTTCTGAGGGTGAAGAATATGCCGAAGTAACAGCCCATGACTTTGTGACAGGATTGAAACACGTAGCTGACGGTAAGTCAGACGGTGTCTCTCTCATCCAAAATTCAATCAAGGGCTTGGATGCCTACATGACTGGTGAAACCAACGATTTCTCTACAGTTGGTGTCAAGGCCTTGGACGATTACACAGTTGAATATACCCTAAACAAACCAGAAAGCTTCTGGAACTCTAAAGTTACAACAGCGACGATGTTGCCTGTAAATGAAGAGTTTTTGAAGGCATCAGGTAAAGATTATGGAGCAGTTACTCCAGCAGGAATTCTCTACAATGGTCCTTATATCTTGAAGACCTTGACTTCTAAATCGTTGATTGAATATGAGAAAAACCCAAATTATTGGGATAAAGAAAAGGTAAAAATCGAGAAGATTAAATTGACTTACTATGATGGTTCTGATCAAGAATCCTTGATCCGTAGTTTCTCTTCTGGTGCCTATACGACAGCTCGTCTCTTCCCAAGTAGTTCAAACTTTGCTTCAACTTTAGAGCAATACGGAGATAAAATCACTTATAGCCCACAGGACTCAAGTAGTTATTACTTCACATTTAACGTAAATCGTCAGTCATACAATAAAACTGCGAAAACAAGTGAGGAGCAAAAGACTTCAACTAAAGAAGCTATGCTTAATAAGGACTTCCGTCAGGCTATCAACTTTGCCTTCAACCGCCATTCTTATGCTGCCCAGCTAAATGGTGAAGACGGTGCGGACAAGATTATTCGTAACAGCCTCGTTCCTGACAACTTTGTACAAGCAGATGGTAAGAACTTTGGTCAAATCGCTCAAGCAGAGTTGGTGAACTACGGTGATCAATGGAAAGGTGTTGAGCTAGTTGACGGTAAGGACTCTATCTACAACCCTGACAAGGCTAAAGCCGCTTTCGAAAAAGCTAAGAAAGACTTGGAATCTAAAGGGGTAACTTTCCCAATTCACTTGGATGTCCCAGTTGAACAAACAGATACCATCGCCGTTCAACAAAGTAACTCTTTCAAACAGTCTATCGAATCAACTCTTGGTGCTGAAAATGTTGTTATCGACGTTCTTCAAATGACAGATAATGAAAAGGAAACAATCACTTCACAAGCGCGTGTTCCTTCTCAAAAAGACTATGATTTGAACAGTACAGGATGGGCTCCAAGTTATCAAGACCCAGCATCTTACTTGAATATCATGGATCCTAAATCAGGTTCTGCTATGAAACACCTTGGTATTACTAAAGGGAAAGATAAGGATGTTGTAGCGAAACTTGGTTTGGACCAGTATAAGAAATTATTGGATGATGCTGATTCAGAAACTACTAATCTTGAAGAGCGCTATGAAAAATATGCCAAGGCTCAAGCTTGGTTGACAGATAGTTCATTATTGATGCCGACAGCCTCATCTGGTGGTTCTCCAGTTGTAAGTAATGTCGTGCCATTCTCAAAACCATACTCACAAGTTGGTATTAAAGGTGACCCATATATCTTTAAAGGAATGAAATTGCAAAAAGATATCGTTACGACAAAGGAATATGAAGAAGCACTGAAAAAATGGCAAAAAGAAAAATTGGAATCAAATGGTAAGTACCAAAAAGAACTAGAAAAACACGTTAAATAAAGCAGAAAACTCTATATCAGACTCAGAATGATATAGAGTTTTTTCTTGCTAGTTTTAGGATTTTCTTGTAAAATAGAAAAAGTGAAGAGAGGTATGAAATGAGCAAGAAAGATAAAAAAATTGAAATTCAAGTAGCGGATGCTAAAGTTAATGTAGGAAAAGATAGTTTTGAAGGTTATACATTGACTATCGGTAAAAAAGTTATCGGAGAAATTGCCGAATTAGACGGACAATTTGCCATCATAAAGAATGGGAATGTCGATAGTTTTTATAAAAAATTGGAAAAAGCTGTGGAAATTTTGATTGAAAATTATAATTTAGCAAAATAAGTCTTGTTTTTTTGAAATTTTCATGATATAATAGTCCATGTTGATTGTAGGAGAGATAGCGAAGAGGCTAAACGCGGCGGACTGTAAATCCGCTCCTTCGGGTTCGGGGGTTCGAATCCCTCTCTCTCCATTTCATCAATGGGGTATAGCCAAGCGGTAAGGCAAGGGACTTTGACTCCCTCATGCGTTGGTTCGAATCCAGCTACCCCAGTTCTTAGGTAATGATCAAGATAAAAAGCAAAATATCTTAGGGTATTTTATTTTTATAATTGAAAGACGTGAACGATATGAACATGTCCTTGCGGGTGCTTAGGAAAAAAATTATAAGTATGTCAAGTTTAAGAAAAAACTTGATTGTTGGAGGATTTTTTAGATGAACGAATTTGAAGATTTGCTAAATAGCGTTAGCCAAGTTGAGACTGGTGATGTTGTTAGTGCTGAAGTATTGACAGTTGATGCGACTCAAGCTAACGTTGCAATCTCTGGAACTGGTGTTGAAGGTGTCTTGACTCTTCGCGAATTGACAAACGATCGCGATGCAGATATCAATGACTTTGTTAAAGTAGGAGAAGTATTGGATGTTCTTGTACTTCGTCAAGTAGTTGGTAAAGATACTGATACAGTTACATACCTTGTATCTAAAAAACGCCTTGAAGCTCGCAAAGCATGGGACAAGCTTGTTGGTCGCGAAGAAGAAGTTGTTACTGTTAAAGGAACTCGTGCCGTTAAAGGTGGACTTTCAGTAGAATTTGAAGGTGTTCGTGGATTTATCCCAGCTTCAATGTTGGATACTCGTTTCGTACGTAACACTGAACGTTTTGTAGGTCAAGAATTTGACGCTAAAATCAAAGAAGTTGACGCTAAAGAAAACCGCTTCATCCTTTCACGTCGTGAAGTTGTTGAAGCAACTACAGCAGCAGCTCGTGCTGAAGTATTCGGTAAATTGGCTGTTGGTGATGTAGTAACTGGTAAAGTTGCACGTATCACAAGCTTCGGTGCTTTCATCGACCTTGGTGGTGTTGACGGACTTGTTCACTTGACTGAATTGTCACATGAACGTAACGTATCACCAAAATCAGTTGTAACTGTTGGTGAAGAAATTGAAGTGAAAATCCTTGATCTTAACGAAGAAGAAGGACGTGTATCACTTTCACTTAAAGCAACAACACCTGGACCATGGGATGGCGTTGAGCAAAAATTGGCTAAAGGTGATGTAGTAGAAGGAACAGTTAAACGTTTGACTGACTTCGGTGCATTTGTTGAAGTATTGCCAGGTATCGATGGACTTGTTCACGTATCACAAATTTCACACAAACGTATTGAAAATCCTAAAGAAGCACTTAAAGTTGGTCAAGAAGTTCAAGTTAAAGTTCTTGAAGTTAACGCAGATGCAGAGCGCGTATCACTTTCTATCAAAGCTCTTGAAGAGCGTCCAGCTCAAGAAGAAGGACAAAAAGAAGAAAAACGTGCTGCTCGTCCACGTCGTCCAAAACGTCAAGAAAAACGTGATTTCGAACTTCCAGAAACACAAACAGGATTCTCAATGGCTGACTTGTTCGGTGATATCGAACTTTAATCAAATTGAAAATTCACAAAATCCTTTGTTTCCTAAACAAGGGATTTTTCTTTTGTCTGTAAGCCTTTTTTGATATAATAGTTCTATGTTAGAATCAGAAAAACAATCACGTTATCAAATGTTAAATGAGGAACTCTCTTTTTTATTGGAAGGCGAAAGTAATGTTTTGGCTAATCTTTCCAATGCCAGTGCTCTTTTAAAATCACGCTTTCCTAATACCGTATTCGCAGGCTTTTATCTGTTTGATGGAAAGGAATTAGTTTTAGGTCCCTTCCAAGGAGGGGTTTCCTGCATCCGTATTGCACTAGGCAAAGGTGTTTGTGGTGAGGCAGCTCACTTTCAGGAAACTGTTCTTGTTGGAGATGTAACAATTTATCCCAACTATATTTCTTGTGATAGTCGAGCTAAAAGTGAAATTGTTGTGCCCATGATAAAGAATGGTCAATTACTTGGAGTTCTGGATTTGGATTCTTCAAAGGTTGATGATTATGATGATATGGATCGAGATTATTTGGAACAATTTGTCGCTATTTTGCTTGAAAAGACAGAATGGGACTTTACAATGTTTGGGGAGAAAGCCTAATGTATCAAGCACTTTATCGAAAGTATAGAAGTCAAAACTTCTCCCAGTTGGTTGGTCAAGAGGTTGTGGCTAAGACTCTTAAACAAGCTGTGGAGCAAGAAAAAATAAGTCACGCTTATCTTTTTTCTGGTCCTCGTGGAACGGGAAAAACCAGTGTAGCTAAGATTTTTGCCAAGGCTATGAACTGTCCAAATCAAGTGGGTGGGGAACCTTGTAATAACTGCTATATTTGTCAAGCAGTGACGGACGGTAGTTTAGAAGATGTCATTGAAATGGATGCGGCCTCTAATAATGGGGTAGATGAAATCCGTGAAATTCGTGATAAATCTACTTATGCCCCTAGTCTTGCCCGTTATAAGGTCTATATCATAGACGAGGTTCACATGCTGTCTACAGGGGCTTTTAATGCCCTCCTAAAGACGCTGGAAGAGCCAACACAGAATGTGGTCTTTATTTTGGCCACTACTGAATTGCACAAGATTCCTGCCACTATTCTATCCCGTGTGCAACGTTTTGAATTTAAATCAATTAAGACACAGGATATTAAGGAGCATATCCACTATATCTTAGAAAAAGAAAATATCAGTTCTGAACCAGAGGCTGTGGAAATCATTGCCAGACGGGCTGAAGGTGGAATGCGAGACGCCTTGTCTATTTTGGATCAAGCACTGAGTTTGACACAGGGAAATGAGTTGACGACTGCCATTTCTGAAGAAATTACTGGTACCATTAGTCTATCAGCCTTGGATGATTATGTGGTTGCCTTGTCTCAACAGGATGTTCCCAAGGCTTTGGCTTGCTTAAATCTTCTCTTTGACAATGGTAAGAGCATGACTCGTTTTGTGACCGACCTTTTGCACTATTTAAGAGATTTGTTAATTGTTCAAACAGGGGGGAAAAACACTCATCATAGTCCAGTCTTTGTTGAGAATTTGGCACTTCCTCAGGAAAATCTGTTTGAAATGATTCGCTTGGCGACAGTCAGTTTAGCAGATATTAAGTCTAGTTTGCAGCCCAAGATTTATGCTGAGATGATGACTATTCGATTGGCAGAGATTAAGCCTGAACCAGCTCTTTCTGGGGCAGTTGAACATGAGATTTCTGCACTGAGACAGGAAATTGCCCGTCTCAAACAAGAACTCGCAAATGTAGGAACTATACCCAAGCCAACAAGTCCAGTGCCTAGCCGACCAGCAGCGAGCAAGACAGTCTATCGTGTGGATCGCAATAAAGTTCAATCGATCTTACAAGAGGCCGTCGAAAATCCTGATTTAGCACGTCAAAATCTGATTCGTTTACAAAATGCCTGGGGAGAGGTAATTGAAAGTCTTGGTGGGCCAGACAAGGCTCTGCTAGTTGGTTCTCAACCAGTTGCGGCCAATGAACACCATGCTATTCTTGCTTTTGAGTCTAACTTCAATGCTGGTCAAACTATGAAACGAGATAATCTCAATACCATGTTTGGCAACATCCTCAGTCAGGCAGCAGGTTTTTCACCTGAGATTTTAGCTATTTCCATGGAGGAATGGAAAGAAGTTCGCGCAGCCTTTTCAGCCAAAGCCAAATCTTCCCAAACTGAAAAAGAAGCAGAAGAAAGTCTGATTCCTGAAGGATTTGAATTTTTGGCTGATAAAGTGAAGGTAGAGGAAGACTAAAGAAAGATTTCATGATACAATAAGTTTATGAATAGACAACAATTTATTATCATCGCACTGTTTACAGCTGCTGAGACCTATTTTTTCAATGAAGCCTGGATGACTGGTCGCTATATTATGGCAACCTTTTGGGCCATTTTGCTCTTTAGAAACTTTAGAGTTAGTTATTTGATGGGCAAGATTGTAGATGTTATTGACCAACATTTAAAAGGAAAAGACTAGTCCTCAGCTTCTAGACAAAATCAAAGCCTTTTGGGCTTTTTTTTGTTATACTATAAAAGTATATTTATTGACCTTTTACCGTGTTTTCTAGGGAAATCAAGTATGTTTCTAGTAAGTACTGTAAAGGCCTTGAAAAAGAAAGGAACTATCATGTCAGTATTAGAGATCAAAGATCTTCACGTTGAGATTGAAGGAAAAGAAATTTTAAAAGGGGTTAACCTGACCCTGAAAACAGGAGAAATCGCCGCTATCATGGGGCCAAATGGTACTGGTAAATCGACTCTTTCTGCCGCTATCATGGGAAATCCAAACTATGAAGTTACCAAAGGTGAAGTCTTGTTTGACGGCGTAAACATCCTTGAATTGGAAGTTGATGAGCGTGCGCGTATGGGACTTTTCCTTGCTATGCAATACCCATCAGAAATTCCTGGTATTACTAACGCTGAGTTTCTTCGTGCAGCTATGAATGCTGGTAAAGAAGACGATGAGAAGATTTCAGTTCGTGAGTTTATTACTAAACTAGACGAGAAGATGGAATTGCTCAACATGAAAGAAGAAATGGCAGAGCGTTACCTCAACGAAGGCTTCTCTGGTGGTGAGAAAAAACGTAATGAGATTCTTCAACTTTTGATGTTGGAACCAACTTTTGCCCTTTTGGATGAGATTGACTCTGGTCTTGATATTGATGCCCTTAAAGTTGTTTCTAAAGGTGTGAATGCCATGCGTGGTGAAGGCTTTGGTGCTATGATTATCACTCACTACCAACGTCTTTTGAACTACATCACACCTGATGTGGTACACGTCATGATGGAAGGTCGTGTTGTCCTTTCAGGTGGTCCAGAATTGGCTGCACGTTTGGAACGTGAAGGATACGCAAAACTAGCTGAAGAACTTGGCTACGACTACAAGGAAGAATTGTAATTCCCTCGTATCTTTTAGGAGAAGTAAATGACTAAAGAAACTATTAAACTTTTTTCAGAAATGCACGCTGAACCAAGCTGGTTGGCTGATCTCCGTCAAAAAGCTTTTGACAAGATTGAGAGTTTGGAATTACCAGTTATTGAGCGTGTCAAATTCCACCGTTGGAATCTGGGTGATGGAACGATTACAGAAAGTGAGCCATCAGCAAATGTTCCAGATTTCACTGCACTAGATAACCACTTGAAGTTGGTCCAAGTAGGTACTCAAACTGTTTTTGCGCAAATTCCAGTTGAGTTGGCTGAACAGGGTGTTGTCTTTACAGATTTCCACTCAGCTTTAGAAGAAATTCCAGAACTCGTAGAAGAATTCTTCATGTCATCTGTCAAGTATGACGATGACAAGTTGGCAGCCTACCATACAGCTTATTTCAATAGTGGTGCTGTTCTCTATATTCCTGATAATGTTGAGATTAAAGAACCAATTGAAGGGATTTTCTATCAAGATAGTGATAGTGATGTGCCGTTTAACAAGCATATTATGATTATCGCTGGTAAAAATTCTAAGATTAGTTATCTTGAACGTCTAGAGTCACGCGGTGAGGGTAGTGCAAAAGCGACTGCAAACATTACTGTTGAAGTGATCGCTCGTTCAGGTGCTCAAGTCAAGTTTGCGGCGATTGACCGTCTAGGTGAAAACGTCACTGCCTACATTAGCCGTCGTGGTAAATTAGGCAACGATGCAAGCATTGACTGGGCGATTGGTGTTATGAACGAAGGGAACGTTGTTGCGGACTTTGATAGTGACTTGATTGGAAATGGTAGCCATGCAGATCTCAAGGTTGTAGCTCTTTCAAGTGGTCGTCAGGTACAAGGGATTGATACGCGAGTGACTAACTATGGTTGCAACTCAATCGGAAATATCCTTCAACATGGGGTTATTCTTGAAAAAGCAACCTTGACCTTCAATGGTATTGGCCACATTATCAAGGGTGCTAAGGGAGCAGATGCGCAACAAGAGAGCCGTGTTCTTATGCTTTCAGACCAAGCGCGTTCAGATGCCAATCCAATTCTTTTGATTGATGAAAATGACGTAACTGCAGGACACGCGGCTTCTATCGGTCAGGTAGATCCAGAAGATATGTACTACCTCATGAGCCGTGGCTTGGATAAGGCAACTGCAGAACGTTTGGTTGTTCGTGGTTTCCTTGGCTCCGTTATCGTTGAGATTCCAGTCAAGGAAGTTCGTGATGAAATGATTGCGACTATCGAAGAAAAATTGTCAAAACGCTAAGGGGTAGCCTATGTTAGATGTAGAAGTGATTCGCAAGGATTTTCCAATTTTAGACCAGATTGTTAATGATGAACCATTGGTTTATTTGGACAACGCTGCGACGACACAAAAACCACTAGCTGTTCTGGAAACGATTAACCGCTACTATGAGAACGACAATGCCAATGTTCATCGTGGCGTTCATACCTTGGCAGAAAGAGCGACAGCTTCTTATGAGGCGGCTCGTGAAACCATTCGTAAGTTTATCAATGCCGGGTCTACAAAGGAAGTTCTCTTTACTAGAGGAACGACAACCAGTCTGAACTGGGTGGCGCGCTTTGCAGAGGAAGTCTTGACTGAGGGAGACCAGGTTTTGATTTCTGTCATGGAACATCATTCCAACATCATTCCTTGGCAGGAAACCTGCCGCAAGACTGGGGCAGAGCTTGTCTATGTCTATCTTAAGAATGGAGCTCTGGATATGGATGATTTGCGAGGTAAATTGACTGATAAAGTCAAGTTTGTCTCCCTTGCTCACGCCTCAAATGTTCTTGGTGTGGTCAATCCAATCAAAGAAATTACTCAATTGGCCCACCAAGTTGGTGCCATCATGGTGGTGGATGGTGCTCAATCTACGCCTCATATGAAGATTGATGTCCAGGACTTGGATGTGGACTTCTTTGCCTTTTCAGGTCACAAGATGGCGGGTCCAACTGGTATCGGTGTTCTGTACGGTAAAGAAAAGTATCTGGAACAAATGTCACCAGTAGAATTTGGCGGCGAGATGATTGATTTCGTTTATGAACAATCTGCTAGTTGGAAGGAATTACCTTGGAAATTCGAGGCAGGAACTCCCAATATGGCTGGAGCAATTGGACTGGCAGCAGCAGTGGATTATCTAGAAAAGATTGGTATGGATGCCATTGAAGCCCATGAACAGGAATTGATTGCATATGTCTATCCAAAACTGCAGGTGATTGAAGGATTGACTATTTACGGTTCGCAGGACTTGGCTCAACGTTCAGGTGTTATTGCCTTTAACCTAGGTGACCTTCATCCGCACGACCTTGCGACTGCTTTGGATTATGAAGGAGTGGCTGTTCGTGCAGGTCACCACTGCGCCCAACCCTTGCTTCAGTATTTGGATGTCCCAGCAACAGCTCGCGCAAGTTTTTATATCTACAATACCAAGGCAGATTGCGACAAGCTAGTCGATGCCTTACAAAAGACAAAGGAGTTTTTCAATGGCACTTTCTAAACTAGATAGCCTTTATATGGCAGTGGTAGCGGACCATTCGAAAAATCCACATCACCAAGGAAAGTTGGAAGATGCTGAACAAATCAGTCTCAACAATCCGACCTGTGGAGATGTTATCAATCTCTCTGTCAAGTTTGATGTAGAGGATCGTTTGGAGGATATCGCTTTTCTAAACTCAGGCTGTACCATCTCAACTGCCTCTGCTAGTATGATGACAGATGCCGTTTTAGGAAAAACCAAACAAGAAATTTTAGAACTTGCGACTATTTTTTCTGAAATGGTTCAAGGACAAAAAGATGAGCGTCAAGACCAACTCGGGGATGGCGCCTTCTTGTCAGGTGTTGCAAAATTCCCGCAACGAATCAAGTGTGCAACCCTAGCTTGGAACGCCCTGAAGAAAACAATTGAAAATCAGTAAGACAAGTTTCTTTTGTCTTATGAATCAGTAGAAATGAAGAATGAAAGAAAGGATATTATGGCTGAAGAAAGAGTAGAACCAAAACCAATTGACCTTGGTGAATATAAATTTGGTTTCCATGATGATGTAGAGCCTGTCCTATCGACAGGAAAAGGATTGAATGAAGATGTCATTCGTGAACTATCAGCTGCAAAGGGAGAACCTGAGTGGATGTTAGAATTCCGTTTGAAGTCTTACGAAACCTTTAAAAAAATGCCCATGCAAACTTGGGGAGCAGACTTGTCAGAGATTGACTTTGATGACTTGATCTACTACCAAAAACCATCTGATAAACCAGCCCGTTCTTGGGATGAGGTTCCTGAAAAAATCAAAGAAACCTTTGAACGTATCGGAATTCCTGAAGCTGAGCGTGCCTATCTGGCCGGAGCTTCTGCCCAGTACGAGTCAGAAGTGGTTTACCACAACATGAAGGAAGAGTTCCAAAAATTGGGGATTATCTTTACAGATACGGATTCTGCCCTCAAGGAATACCCAGACTTGTTTAAACAATACTTTGCGAAGTTGGTACCACCAACAGATAACAAGTTGGCTGCTCTTAACTCGGCAGTGTGGTCAGGTGGAACCTTTATCTACGTACCAAAAGGGGTCAAGGTAGATATTCCTCTTCAAACTTACTTCCGTATCAACAACGAAAATACAGGTCAGTTTGAACGTACCTTGATTATCGTTGATGAGGGAGCAAGTGTTCATTATGTAGAAGGATGTACAGCGCCTACTTATTCAAGTAACAGCTTGCATGCTGCCATCGTAGAAATCTTTGCCTTGGACGGAGCTTATATGCGCTATACGACCATCCAAAACTGGTCTGATAACGTCTATAACTTGGTAACAAAGCGTGCTAAGGCTCAAAAGGATGCCACTGTTGAGTGGATTGATGGAAACTTGGGTGCCAAGACAACTATGAAATACCCATCTGTTTACCTAGATGGAGAAGGGGCGCGTGGTACCATGCTTTCTATTGCCTTTGCTAATGCAGGACAACACCAGGATACGGGTGCCAAGATGATTCACAACGCACCACATACAAGCTCGTCTATCGTGTCTAAATCCATCGCTAAAGGTGGAGGAAAGGTTGACTACCGTGGACAAGTAACTTTTAACAAAAACTCTAAGAAATCTGTTTCTCACATTGAGTGTGATACCATTATCATGGATGACTTGTCAGCATCAGATACTATTCCATTTAATGAAATCCATAACTCGCAAGTTGCTTTGGAACACGAAGCTAAGGTATCTAAGATTTCAGAGGAACAACTCTATTACCTCATGAGTCGTGGATTGTCAGAATCTGAGGCAACAGAGATGATTGTCATGGGATTTGTCGAACCCTTCACGAAAGAACTTCCAATGGAATATGCAGTTGAGCTCAACCGCTTGATTAGCTATGAAATGGAAGGGTCAGTCGGATAAAATTTGATTTTAGATTTACTAAAAATCAAGGACTTTGAAGATGAACTTGTAACAAAAAAATCGCGGTTTAA
>NZ_GL732486.1:208925-237259 GCF_000187745.1 Streptococcus sp. M334
AACTTAGTAAACTAAAAAATCGTACGGTTTAAATCGCGATTTTTTTTTATAATTTTTCGTTGATGAAGCGGATAAACTGATTCCACCAAACTTTTAAGAAGAAGGCTTTTTCAACTTTCTTTTCTGCTAGCATTTCGAAACTAGGACGTTCAGTGGTAATGTAACCTTGACCAATCAAGTCATTGTCTTCATAAGTTAAATGGCCAACCACTGTTCCAGCTTCAAGTGGTGCTGGGATTGCTTTGGAATCAGGTGTGAATTGAACAGATTTGGAAGATTGATTCCCAACACGTTCAACTAGAGAGATATCATCTTTGGCAACAGCAGTGACTGTATCTTCTTTTCCGTCTTGTACAGGGACTTTGCTATCTTGATAGGCATCGCCTTTTTGAACGATTTTGCGAAGTGTGAATGTAGAAGAGATATAATCCATTAGTGAAGATGTAGCTGTGAAACGAGCGTAAGGATTATTGTCTTGATGGTCTGCATTCAAAACAACTGTAATAACCCTCATTCCTTTCTCGACAGTAGTACCAACAAAAGATTCACCAGCTTTGTCTGTCGTTCCTGTTTTCAGTCCGTCAAAGCCTCCTCGATGAGCAGGCATTCCTTCTAACATGTAGTTGGTCGAAGTGATTGTCATTCCAGCAAAAGTAGAAGAAGGTTTTTTGGTGATTTCCAAGACTTGTGGGTACTTTTTGATGAGGTTACGAGCAACAATAGCGACATCATAAGCACTAAGCTTATTTTCTTCATCTTTTTTAGAACCTGGGTAAATGTTATCCCCTAGAGTTTCATTGTTAAGACCCGTCGTATTGACAACAGTGGCATCCTGAATTCCCCATTCCAAGAGTTTTGCCCGCATCATATCGACGAAATCTTTTTCTGAGCCAGCAATTTTCTCAGCTAGAGCAATGGCTGCACTGTTAGCACTGGATACCAGTGTTGCTTCTAGTAGCTGCTCGACTGTATAATTACGAGCCTCCATAGGGACGTTGCTTGCTTCGGAATTTGTCGTTAATCTGTAAGGATAATCAGAAATATCTACCGGAGTTGATAGTGTAATACTGCCGTTTTCCAAGGCTTCATAGACAAGATAAACTGTAATCAATTTTGTGATTGAAGCGATTTCGACTGGCTGAGTTGCATCTTTTTCATAAAGTATTTTTCCAGTATTCGCCTCAACAGCAATGGCATGTTTTGCGGCAATATTAAAATCTTGAGCGGCAACAGTAGAAGCTGATCCAATTACGGATAAGGTTAGTAGAGTTAAAATTATTTTTTTCATAGTAAGTTTATTCTAACATAAAGAAAAAATATTCCCAGTTTCATGATAGAAGAAAGAAGCTTTTTTGAAAGTGTGGTAAAATAGATGAATGGAGGTACCCCATGTTTCGTAAGAATAAATTATTTTTTTGGACCAGTGAGATTTTATTATTAACCATCATCTTTTATTTATGGAGACAGATGGGTGGGATTATAACGCCCTTTGTAAGTGTCGCAAACACCATAATGATTCCCTTTCTTCTAGGTAGTTTTTTATATTATTTAACAAATCCCTTTGTTAGTTTTTTACAAAAGTATTTCAAAATTAATCGTATCATTGGTATTCTACTAACTTTGTGTGCCTTGGTTTGGGGGCTAGTTATTGGGGTAGTCTATCTCTTACCGATTTTGGTCAATCAGTTGACCAGCTTGATTGCGACTAGCCAGACTATCTACAGTCGTTTACAAGATTTGATTGTGGATTTATCTACTTATCCAGCCTTTCAAAATTTGGATATTCAAGCGAATATTCAACAATTAAATCTTTCTTATGTAGATATTTTACAAAATATACTAAATAGTGTGACGAATAGTGTCGGAAGTATCCTATCAGCTCTCTTTAGTACTGTTTTAATTATTATCATGACACCTGTGTTTTTGGTTTATTTTTTGTTAGATGGTCACAAATTTTTACCGATGCTGGAACGTACTGTTTTAAAGAGAGATAAGTTGCATATTGCAGGCCTCTTAAAAAATTTGAATGCGACAATTGCTCGATATATTAGTGGAGTCGCCATTGATGCGATTATTATCGGTTGTTTGACCTTTATCGGATATAGCGTGATCGGTTTAAAATACGCTTTGGTCTTCGCCATCTTTTCAGGCTTGGCCAATCTCATTCCTTATGTAGGACCAAGTATCGGCTTGATTCCGATGATTATTGCCAATGTCTTTACGGATCCTCATAGAATGCTAATTGCAGTTGTTTACATGCTAATCATTCAACAAGTGGATGGAAATATCCTCTACCCTCGAATCGTAGGTGGGGTAATGAAGGTTCATCCAATTACGATTTTAGTATTACTTTTGTTATCAAGCAATATCTACGGTGTCATTGGCATGATTGTCGCAGTACCAACCTATTCTATCTTAAAAGAGATTTCTAAGTTCTTATCTCGCTTGTATGAAAATCATAAAATAATGAAAGAACGAGAAAGAGAGTTAGCTAAGTAAAAGTCAGGAAATTCCTGATTTTTCTTTTTCTTTAGGTAAATTATAGGACTAGAAGTGCCGTTTAGATTAGTAGATTAAGAATAATTCACAAAAACTTTGTAAAACACTTGCAATTTAGCTGAAATTTGATAAAATAGTAAGGAAAGTTAGACTGTATTGCCTACTGTCTATCTATAAAATATATTTTATTGGAGGCTTTTACTCAAATGGCAAAAGAAAAATACGATCGTAGTAAACCACACGTTAACATTGGTACTATCGGACACGTTGACCACGGTAAAACTACCCTAACTGCAGCTATCACAACTGTTTTGGCACGTCGCTTGCCTTCATCAGTTAACCAACCTAAAGACTATGCGTCTATCGATGCTGCTCCAGAAGAACGCGAACGCGGTATCACTATCAACACTGCGCACGTTGAGTACGAAACTGAAAAACGTCACTACGCTCACATCGACGCTCCAGGACACGCGGACTACGTTAAAAACATGATCACTGGTGCCGCTCAAATGGACGGAGCTATCCTTGTAGTAGCTTCAACTGACGGACCAATGCCACAAACTCGTGAGCACATCCTTCTTTCACGTCAGGTTGGTGTTAAACACCTTATCGTCTTCATGAACAAAGTTGACTTGGTTGACGACGAAGAATTGCTTGAATTGGTTGAAATGGAAATCCGCGACCTATTGTCAGAATACGACTTCCCAGGTGACGATCTTCCAGTTATCCAAGGTTCAGCTCTTAAAGCCCTTGAAGGTGACTCTAAATACGAAGACATCGTTATGGAATTGATGAACACAGTTGATGAGTACATCCCAGAACCAGAACGTGACACTGACAAACCATTGCTTCTTCCAGTCGAAGACGTATTCTCAATCACTGGACGTGGTACAGTTGCTTCAGGACGTATCGACCGTGGTATCGTTAAAGTCAACGACGAAATCGAAATCGTTGGTATCAAAGAAGAAACTCAAAAAGCAGTTGTTACTGGTGTTGAAATGTTCCGTAAACAACTTGACGAAGGTCTTGCCGGAGATAACGTAGGTGTCCTTCTTCGTGGTGTTCAACGTGATGAAATCGAACGTGGACAAGTTATCGCTAAACCAGGTTCAATCAACCCACACACTAAATTCAAAGGTGAAGTTTACATCCTTACTAAAGAAGAAGGTGGACGTCACACTCCATTCTTCAACAACTACCGTCCACAATTCTACTTCCGTACTACTGACGTTACAGGTTCAATCGAACTTCCAGCAGGTACTGAAATGGTAATGCCTGGTGATAACGTGACAATCGACGTTGAGTTGATCCACCCAATCGCCGTAGAACAAGGTACTACATTCTCTATCCGTGAGGGTGGACGTACTGTTGGTTCAGGTATGGTTACAGAAATCGAAGCTTAATTCGATTTAGTTCCCAGAAGAACAATTATTTAAGTCAGACACTAAAAGAACCTTGCTTTGCGAGGTTCTTTTTTTGAATATTGAACTAAAATTTAAGAATTGTACATAAAAAAGCCCTATACACTTGATGTGCATAGAGCAAAGGGGGACTTTATTTGATATAGAGTTCTTGGTTTTTTAGGACAATTTCTCGTACACTTGTAAACTTTTTGAGTTTTTTGATTTCTTCTGGATGAGTGACGAGAGTGATAACATAGCCTTCTTTACCCATACGACCAGTACGCCCAGCACGGTGAGTGTAGGTTTCAATATCTCTAGGAACATCAAAGTTTACGACACATTCTAGGCTATCAATATCAATTCCACGTGCCAGAAGGTCTGTTGCAAGAAGTAGGGTTAGTTGCTTGTCTTTAAACTTTTCTAAGATGACTTTTCTAAATTTGACATTGACATCACTAGCGAGGGAAACAGCCAAGATATCCCGATATTGTAGTTTTTCTTCTGCACTTCCAAGGTCTGATAGGCTGTTAAAGAAGACCAGACCACGGAAATCCTCTACATGAGCCAGTTTTCGTAGCATATCCACTCGGTGACGTTGATCTACCTGCATGTAGAAGTGCTGGATATTGTCCAATTTTTGGTCAGAGAGATCAATGGTACGTGTGTTAGGCGCAATCTTCTTTTGGTCAAACTTGGTTGTCGCACTCATGTAGACGAGTTGGTGGTCACGAGGTGCGTAGTGAGTAATTTTCTCGACAAAGTGTATCTGAGAATCATCGAGCAATTGGTCAAATTCATCTAGAATGATGGTTTCCACATTCATCATCTTGATTTTTTTCAATTTAATTAGTTCAAAGATACGACCAGGGGTTCCAATCAGAATTTCTGGTCCTTTTTTTAGGCGTTCAATCTGGCGTTTCTGACTCGAACCCGATAAGAAGAGTTGGGCAGTTAAGCCGATGGCTTCAGCCCACGTTTTACATACATCAAAAATCTGTCCAGCAAGCTCAGTATTAGGTGCTAGAATCAAGAGTTGCTGGGCTTTTTTCTTTTGTATTCTTAGAAGACTTGGTAGGAGGTAAGCTAGGGTCTTACCAGTTCCTGTTGGGCTCACTCCTAGGAGGTTTTCTCCAGCAAAAAGGGGCTCAAATAGTTGAGTTTGAATGGGAGTAAATTCTTGGAAACCGAGTTGATCACTCAATGTTTGCCATTCAGTCGGTAGTTTGTTTTTCATTTTTCTGCCTCAAATCTAATGCCAGCAGTCTGGCGCATAGTATATAGTAGCTCATGAACTGAACTTGCATCTTCAAGCCAAGTTTGGTAGAGATTCAAATCTGGTTGCTGGATCATGTGTGCAAATGCAGCGACTTCTTCAGTCATCGTATGGGGAGCTTGTTGGATAGGGAGCTGGACTTGATTTCCTTGGTGGTCGGTAAAAATAGCCGAGCGAACATGCTCAATTGCGTTGAGCGTCAGGGTTCCATCTGTCGTATAAATCTCGCAAGGAAGGTTGGAAGTGATGTTTTTTCCAGCCTTGATATGAACTTGAAAATCAGGGTAAAAGAGGATTCCGTCTCCATTCAGGTCCATGCTATTGTCAAGCTGTTGAGCCATGTAGGTCGCGTCCTCAGCATTTCCAAAAAGACGAACAGCAGCGTAGAGAGGATAAATACCCAAATCCATGAGAGCACCGCCAGCAAAACGATCTGAGAAGACATTTGGTATCTTCCCAGCCAACAAGTTAGGCATTTTGGAAGAATACTTGGCATAGTTGAAATCTGCCCCTAAAATTTGCTTGTCTGCTAAAAAGTTTTTTATAGTAGTAAAAGTTTCCTCGTGGTAATTACGAGCTGCTTCGAAGATAAAACAGTGATTTTCCTTAGCTGTTTGAATCAAATCCAGCCATTCTTGTGGCTGAGTGACAGCTGGCTTTTCAAGAATGACGTGCTTACCAGCAGATAATGCAGTTTTCGCCTGAGCAAAATGCAAGGAGTTTGGACTGGCAATATAGACAACATCAAAGGAGCTTTTGAAGAAGTCCTCTGATTGTTCAAAGAGTTGGATATCCTGATAGCGAGAAGCAAAGGTTGCTGCGGTTTCTAACTTTCTAGAATAGACTGCGATCAGCTGGTATTCTCCGATGGTATGGGCTGCTTCTATAAAGTGGTGGCTGATAGCTCCTGTTCCAATGACACCTAATTTAAGCATAGATACTCCTTTTCCGATTTCAAATCCTTCTTTCATTATAACATAGATAGACGGGACTATCCAACAGCGGGTAAAAAATTTCAAATAAGCTACTAGGTCTTTTCCAAAGAAAGTGGTACAATAGTGAGATGAGTAAATGAAATGGGAGTGAAAATGAGGTTATTACCGATAAGAAAAATATCACGTCAGTCTAAGAGGCTAGCGCTTTTTTTGACTTTTTGTGCAGGTTATGTAGATGCTTACACTTTTATTGTCCGAGGGAATACTCTTGTAGCTGGACAAACTGGGAATGTTGTCTTTCTTTCAGTAGAATTAATTCAAAATAATGTTTCAGATGTTAGGGACAAGGTTCTCACCTTGTTAGCTTTTATGATGGGAGTCTTTTTATTAACTGTTTATAAGGAAAAATTGAGGATTGTGAAAAAACCAATTTTGTCATTGTTTCCTTTGGCGATCTTATCAATCATTATTGGTTTTGTGCCACAGACTGTAGATAATATCTACCTAGTACCTCCCTTGGCCTTTTGTATGGGGCTGGTGACAACTACTTTTGGAGAAGTGTCGGGTATTGCTTATAATAATGCCTTTATGACAGGGAATATCAAACGGACCATGCTGGCTTTTGGAGATTATTTCCGGACCAAGCACACTCCTTTTTTGCGTGAAGGGTTTATATTTGTTAGCTTGCTTAGTAGTTTTGTCCTTGGCGTTGTCTTTTCAGCCTATTTGACGATTTTCTATCATGAAAAGACCATTCTTGGTGTTCCTATTATGATGAGTATTTTTTACCTCAGCATGCTTTTTGCCAAGCTGCAGAAAAAAGTAAAAGAAAAAGCTTCATTTTAGGTGTTATTACTTGTAAGAAAACAGGAGATATGCTATACTTGAAGAGTTGACTATGCACGTTCCTGTGCAACCGCACGAACATCGTTGCTCGTCGTATAACAAATTTAAACTTCATCATTGTCGCCTTGCCTAACATAAGTTAAGTCTTCGGCTCAATGCCTAGTTTATTCTTTGTTATACTTAGAGCTCTTCTTTTAAGTGGTTCGTCCCACGATGCTAGGCGAGTCTTCACAAAAAATTCGGGGAAACCCATAAAAATCATAGGAGGTGCATAATGAGCACATACGCAATTATCAAAACTGGCGGAAAACAAGTTAAAGTTGAAGTTGGTCAAGCAGTTTACGTTGAAAAATTGAACGTTGAAGCTGGTCAAGAAGTTACTTTTAACGAAGTTGTTCTTGTTGGTGGTGAAAACACTGTTGTCGGAACTCCACTTGTTGCTGGAGCTACTGTAGTTGGAACTGTTGAAAAACAAGGAAAACAAAAGAAAGTTGTTACTTACAAGTACAAACCTAAAAAAGGTAGCCATCGTAAACAAGGTCACCGTCAACCATATACTAAAGTTGTCATCAACGCAATCAACGCTTAATTTTAAGGAGAACACATGATACAGGCAGTCTTTGAGAGAGCCGAAGATGGCGAGCTGAGGAGTGCGGAAATTACTGGACACGCCGAGAGTGGCGAATACGGCTTAGATGTCGTGTGTGCATCGGTTTCTACGCTTGCCATTAACTTTATCAATTCTATTGAGAAATTTGCAGGCTATGAACCAATCCTAGAATTAAACGAAGATGAAGGTGGCTATCTGATGGTTGAGATTCCAAAAGATCTTCCTTCACACCAGAGAGAAATGACCCAGTTATTCTTTGAATCATTTTTCTTAGGTATGGCAAACTTATCGGAGAACTCTTCTGAGTTCGTCCAAACCAGAGTTATCACAGAAAACTAACACGGAGGAAAACATTATGTTAAAAATGACTCTTAACAACTTGCAACTTTTCGCCCACAAAAAAGGTGGAGGTTCTACATCAAACGGACGTGATTCACAAGCGAAACGTCTTGGAGCTAAAGCAGCTGACGGACAAACTGTAACAGGTGGATCAATCCTTTACCGTCAACGTGGTACACACATCTATCCAGGTGTAAACGTTGGACGTGGTGGAGACGATACTTTGTTCGCTAAAGTTGAAGGCGTAGTACGCTTTGAACGTAAAGGACGCGATAAAAAACAAGTTTCTGTTTACCCAATCGCTAAATAAAAAGGTCCAGTGAACCTTTTTATCCCGAGCCTTGAAATGTAAAGGCGAGGAAGCTAGAAGTAGCATTAAATAAGGCTTTCCGAGATTTTGGAGAGTCTATTTTTTTGGTTTGGTACCCATTTTGGTACCCATATTATGGGAATTGAATTTGCATCATATTATAAACGGTAAATCAAAAAGATTTGCTGTTTTTATTTGCTTGAAATCAGATAAAGACTGAAAAAAGACATTATTCTAATTCTTGTCTTAGGATGTTAGAGTATTCATTGAGACTTGAAAATTTCCTAACTTTTTTCCTTTTTGGAAAACTTCTAAAATATGGTATAATGAAAAGATAAAGAAGTTGGGGGTAGAAGATGAACATTCAACAATTACGCTATGTTGTTGCCATTGCCAATAGTGGTACTTTCCGTGAAGCTGCTGAAAAGATGTATGTTAGTCAGCCGAGTCTGTCTATTTCTGTTCGTGATTTGGAAAAAGAGTTGGGCTTTAAGATTTTCCGTCGGACCAGCTCAGGGACTTTCTTGACTCGTCGTGGTATGGAATTCTATGAAAAAGCGCAAGAATTGGTTAAAGGATTTGATATTTTTCAAAATCAGTATGCCAATCCTGAAGAAGAAAAAGATGAATTTTCCATTGCTAGCCAGCACTATGACTTCTTGCCACCAACCATTACGGCCTTTTCAGAACGTTATCCGGACTATAAGAACTTCCGTATTTTTGAATCAACTACTGTTCAAATTTTAGATGAAGTGGCGCAAGGGCATAGTGAGATTGGGATTATCTACCTCAACAATCAAAATAAAAAAGGTATTATGCAACGGGTTGAAAAGCTTGGTCTGGAGGTCATTGAATTGATTCCCTTCCATACCCACATTTATCTCCGTGAGGGGCATCCTTTAGCCCAGAAAGAGGAATTGGTCATGGAGGATTTAGCGGATCTACCAACGGTTCGTTTTACTCAAGAGAAAGACGAGTACCTTTATTATTCGGAGAACTTTGTCGATACTAGTGCGAGCTCACAGATGTTCAATGTGACAGACCGTGCTACCTTGAATGGTATTTTGGAGCGGACGGACGCCTATGCGACAGGTTCTGGTTTTTTAGATAGTGACAGTGTCAATGGTATCACAGTTATTCGACTCAAGGATGACCTGGATAATCATATGGTTTATGTTAAACGTGAGGAAGTGGAGCTGAGTCAAGCTGGGACTCTCTTCGTAGAAGTCATGCAAGAATATTTTGATCAAAAGAGGAAATCATGAAAAAAAGAGGAATAGTGGCAGTCATTGTACTGCTTTTGATTGGGCTGGATCAGTTAGTCAAATCCTATATCGTCCAGCAGATTCCACTGGGTGAAGTGCGCTCTTGGATTCCCAATTTCGTTAGCTTGACCTACCTACAAAATCGAGGGGCAGCCTTTTCTATCCTACAAGATCAGCAGTTCTTATTTGCTATCATTACTCTGGTTGTCGTGGTAGGTGCCATTTGGTATCTACATAAACACATGGAGGAGTCACTCTGGATGGTCTTGGGTTTGACTTTGATTATCGCAGGTGGTCTTGGAAACTTTATTGACAGGATCAGTCAGGGCTTTGTTGTGGATATGTTTCACCTTGACTTTATCAATTTTGCAATTTTCAATGTGGCAGATAGCTATCTGACTGTTGGAGTGATTATTTTATTGATTGCAATGCTAAAAGAGGAAATAAATGGAAATTAAAATTGAAACTGGTGGCCTGCGTTTAGATAAGGCTTTGTCGGATTTGACAGAATTATCACGCAGTCTCGCGAATGAACAAATCAAATCAGGCCAGGTCTTGGTCAATGGCCAAGTCAAGAAAGCTAAATACACAGTTCAAGAGGGCGATGTCGTCACTTACCATGTGCCAGAACCAGAGGTTTTAGAGTATGTAGCTGAGAATCTTCCGCTAGAAATAGTCTACCAAGATGAGGATGTGGCTGTCGTTAACAAGCCTCAGGGGATGGTTGTGCATCCGAGTGCTGGTCACACCAGTGGGACCCTAGTAAATGCCCTCATGTATCATATTAAGGACTTATCGGGTATCAATGGGGTTTTGCGTCCAGGAATTGTTCACCGTATTGATAAGGATACGTCAGGCCTTCTCATGATTGCTAAAAACGATGAGGCGCATCTAGCACTTGCCCAAGAACTTAAGGATAAAAAGTCTCTCCGAAAATATTGGGCGATTGTTCATGGAAATCTGCCCAATGATCGGGGTGTAATTGAAGCACCGATTGGTCGGAGTGAAAAAGACCGTAAAAAACAGGGTGTGACTGCTAAAGGGAAGCCTGCTGTTACCCGTTTCCACGTCTTGGAACGCTTTGGTGATTATAGCTTAGTGGAGTTGCAGCTAGAGACAGGACGCACCCATCAGATTCGTGTTCACATGGCTTACATTGGTCATCCAGTTGCCGGGGATGAGGTCTATGGTCCGCGTAAGACACTTAAGGGACATGGACAATTTCTTCATGCCAAGACTCTAGGATTTACCCATCCGAGCACAGGTGAGACCTTGGAATTTACAGCAGATATCCCAGAGCTTTTTAAGGAAACCTTGGAGAGATTGAGAAAGAATTAGACGTGTTAAAAGGTTGAGATGACTTGTCTCGACCTTTTTCCTATCAACTCTTTTCTATTTCCTGCTATTCATGTTATAATGGATAAATATGAAGAATCGGAGTGAGACTATGAAATACAAACGGATTATCTTTAAGGTGGGGACTTCTTCTCTGACAAATGAGGATGGAAGTTTATCACGTAGTAAAGTAAAGGCTATTACCCAGCAGTTGGCTATGTTGCACGAGGCTGGTCATGAATTGATTTTAGTGTCGTCAGGTGCCATTGCTGCAGGTTTTGGGGCCTTAGGATTTAAAAAGCGTCCGACTAAGATTGCTGATAAACAGGCTTCAGCAGCGGTAGGGCAAGGGCTTTTGTTGGAAGAATACACGACTAATCTTCTCTTGCGCCAAATCGTTTCTGCACAAATCTTGCTGACCCAGGATGACTTTGTGGATAAGCGCCGTTATAAGAATGCCCATCAGGCTTTGTCAGTTCTACTTAGCCGTGGGGCGATTCCTATCATCAATGAGAATGACAGTGTCGTTATTGATGAGCTCAAGGTTGGGGACAATGATACTCTGAGTGCTCAGGTTGCGGCCATGGTCCAAGCTGACCTTTTGGTCCTCTTGACAGACGTAGACGGTCTCTATACAGGAAATCCTAATTCAGATCCAAGAGCCAAACGCTTGGAGAAAATAGAGACTATCAATCGTGAGATTATTGATATGGCTGGTGGAGCAGGTTCGTCTAATGGGACAGGTGGTATGCTGACAAAAATCAAAGCTGCCACCATTGCGACAGAATCAGGAGTTCCTGTTTATATCTGCTCGTCCTTGAAGTCAGATGCCATGATTGAGGCAGCAGAGGAGACCAAGGATGGTTCTTACTTTGTTGCGCAAGAGAAGGGACTTCGTACCCAGAAACAATGGCTGGCCTTTTATGCTCAGAGCCAAGGTTCTATTTGGGTTGATAAAGGGGCTGCAGAAGCTCTCTCTCAACATGGAAAGAGTCTTCTCTTATCTGGTGTTGTTGAAGTAGAAGGAGCCTTTTCTTACGGTGATATTGTGACAGTATGTGATAAGGAAAGTGGAAAATCACTTGGAAAAGGACGCGTGCAATTTGGAGCATCTGCTTTGGAGGATATGTTGCGTTCTCAAAAAGCCAAGGGTGTCTTGATTCACCGTGATGACTGGATTTCCATTACTCCTGAAATCCAACTACTCTTTACAGAATTTTAGAGGTAAACTATGGTAAGTACACAAGAACAATTTGAACAGGTACAGGCTGTTAAAAAATCGATCAACACAGCTAGTGAAGAGGTGAAAAACCAAGCATTGTTAGCCATGGCTAATCACTTATTAGCAGCTACTGAGGAGATTTTAGCGGCCAATGCCCTCGATATGGAAGCAGCAAAGGGTAAAATCTCAGATGTGATGCTGGATCGTCTTTATTTGGATGCAGGTCGTATAGAAGCGATGGCAACTGGGATTCGTGAAGTGGTTGCTTTACCAGATCCAATCGGTGAAGTTTTAGAAACCAGTCAGCTTGAAAATGACTTAGTTATCACCAAAAAACGTGTGGCTATGGGTGTTATCGGTATTATCTATGAAAGTCGTCCAAATGTGACGTCTGACGCAGCTGCTTTGGCTCTCAAGAGTGGAAATGCGGTTGTTCTTCGTAGTGGGAAGGATGCCTATCAAACTGCCCATGCCATTGTCACAGCCTTGAAGAAGGGCTTGGAGACGACTACTATTCACCCAGATGTGATTCAACTGGTGGAAGATACTAGCCGAGAAAGCAGCTATGCCATGATGAAGGCCAAGGGCTATCTAGACCTCCTCATTCCTCGTGGAGGAGCTGGCTTGATAAATGCCGTAGTTGAGAATGCTATCGTACCTGTTATCGAGACAGGAACTGGTATTGTCCATGTCTATGTGGATAAGGACGCAGACGAAGACAAGGCACTGTCTATCATCAATAATGCTAAAACAAGTCGTCCTTCTGTCTGCAATGCCATGGAGGTTTTGCTGGTTCATGAAGCCAAGGCAGCAAGCTTCCTTCCTCGCTTGGAGCAAGTACTGGTTGCAGATCGAAAAGAATCTGGTCTGGAACCAATTCAATTCCGCTTAGATGAGAAAGCAAGCCAGTTTGTTTCAGGTCAAGCAGCTGATGCCCAAGACTTTGACACCGAGTTTTTAGACTATGTCCTAGCTGTTAAGGTCGTGAGCAGTTTAGAAGAAGCGGTTGCCCATATTGAAGCCCACAGTACCCATCACTCGGATGCCATTGTGACTGAAAATGCTGAAGCAGCAGCTTACTTTACAGATCAAGTGGACTCTGCAGCTGTCTATGTCAATGCCTCAACTCGTTTCACAGATGGAGGTCAATTTGGTCTTGGATGTGAAATGGGAATTTCTACTCAGAAACTGCACGCGCGTGGTCCAATGGGCTTGAAAGAGTTGACCAGTTACAAGTATGTGGTTACGGGTGACGGACAGATAAGGGAGTAAGAGATGAAGATTGGATTTATCGGTTTGGGGAATATGGGTGCTAGCTTGGCCAAGGCTGTTTTGCAGGCCAAGACGGGCGATGACCTTCTCCTTGCCAATCGTAGTCAAGCCAAGGTAGATGCTTTCATTGCAGACTTTGGTGGTCAGGCTTCCAGCAATGAAGAAATTTTCGCAGAAGCAGATGTGATTTTTCTAGGAGTAAAGCCTGCACAGTTCTCAGACTTGCTTTCTCAATACCAGACTATCCTTGAAAAACGAGAAAGTCTTCTTTTGATTTCTATGGCAGCTGGATTGACCTTGGAAAAACTCGCTAGTCTCTTACCAAGCCAACACAGAATTATTCGAATGATGCCAAATACCCCTGCTTCTATTGGTCAAGGAGTGATTAGTTATGCCTTGTCCCCTAATTGCAGGGCTGAGGACAGTGAACTCTTTTGTCAGCTGTTAGCCAAGGCTGGTCTCTTGGTTGAACTCGGGGAAGGTTTAATCGACGCAGCGACAGGTCTTGCAGGCTGTGGCCCAGCCTTTGTCTATCTCTTTATTGAGGCCTTGGCAGATGCAGGTGTTCAGACGGGATTACCACGAGAAACAGCATTGAAAATGGCAGCTCAAACTGTGGTAGGAGCTGGACAATTGGTTCTTGAAAGTCAGCAACATCCTGGAGTATTGAAAGACCAAGTTTGTAGCCCAGGCGGTTCGACTATCGCTGGTGTAGCAAGCCTAGAAGCGCATGCTTTTCGAGGAACAGTCATGGATGCAGTTGGTCAAGCCTATAGACGAACACAAGAACTAGGTAAATAAGAGGTGGCTTTGTCTGCCTCTTTTATGGTGGTTGATACTCTTCGAAAATCTCTTCAAACTGCGTCAGCTTCCATCTGCAACCTCAAAACAGTGTTTTGAGCAACCTGCGACTAGCTTCCTAGTTTGCTCTTTGATTTTCATTGAGTATTAAATGAGAAAACAAAAAGATTGTCACAAACCCCTATTTTTTTGATAGAATAGAAGTAGTAAAAAAGAAATGAGTTAGATATGTCAAAAGGATTTTTAGTCTCTCTTGAGGGACCAGAGGGAGCAGGCAAGACCAGTGTTTTAGAGGCTCTGCTCCCAATTTTAGAGGAAAAAGGGGTAGAGGTGCTGACGACCCGTGAGCCAGGCGGAGTCTTGATTGGAGAGAAGATTCGTCAAGTGATTTTGGACCCAAGTCATACTCAGATGGATGCGAAGACAGAGTTGCTTCTTTATATTGCTAGTCGCAGACAGCACTTGGTGGAAAAAGTTCTTCCAGCACTTGAAGCTGGCAAGTTGGTCATTATGGACCGCTTCATCGATAGTTCTCTTGCCTATCAGGGATTTGGTCGTGGCTTGGATATTGACGCCATTGATTGGCTCAATCAGTTTGCGACAGATGGCCTTAAACCCGATTTGACACTCTATTTTGACATCGAGGTGGAAGAGGGACTGGCTCGTATTGCTGCTAATAGCAATCGCGAGGTCAATCGTTTGGACTTGGAAGGGTTGGACTTGCATAAAAAAGTTCGTCAAGGCTACCTTTCTCTTCTGGAAAAAGAGGGAAATCGCATTGTAAAGATTGATGCTAGTCTCCCTTTGGAGCAGGTTGTGGAAACTGCCAAGGCTGTCTTGTTTGACAGAATGGGCTTGCCAAAATGAAACAAGATCAACTAAAGGCTTGGCAACCAGCCCAGTTTGACCGCTTTGTACGTATCCTAGAACAAAATCAGCTCAATCATGCCTATCTCTTTTCAGGTTTCTTTGGAAGCTTGGAAATGGCGCAATTTTTAGCTAAGAGCCTCTTTTGTACAGATAAAGTAGGTGTTTTACCATGTGAGAAATGCCGAAATTGTAAGCTGATTGAACAGGGAGAATTTCCCGATGTCACTTTGATTAAGCCAGTCAATCAGGTCATTAAGACAGAACGGATTCGAGAATTGGTGGGCCAGTTTTCCCAAGCAGGGATTGAAAACCAACAACAGGTCTTTATTATCGAGCAAGCTGAGAAAATGCATCCTAATGCAGCCAATTCTCTGCTCAAGGTCATCGAAGAACCCCAGAGTGAGGTTTATATTTTCTTCTTGACCAGCGATGAGGAAAAGATTTTACCAACAATCCGCAGTCGAACCCAGATTTTCCATTTTAAAAAGCAGGAAGAACAACTCATCTTGCTCTTAGAACAACTGGGACTGGTTAAGAAAAAAGCGACTCTTTTAGCTCAGTTTAGTCAATCGCGAGCTGAAGCAGAAAAGTTGGCTAATCAGGCAAGTTTTTGGACCTTGGTCGATGAAAGTGAACGCCTGCTGACTTGGTTAGTAGCTAAGAAAAAAGAAAGCTATTTGCAAGTTGCCAAACTAGCTAGCTTGGGAGATGACAAGGAAAAACAAGATCAGGTTTTACGGATTCTTGAAGTCCTCTGTGGGCAGGACCTCCTGCAAGCAAGAGTAAGAGCGATTCTACAAGATTTGCTAGAAGCTAGAAAAATGTGGCAAGCTAATGTCAGCTTTCAAAATGCCATGGAATATCTGGTCTTGAAAGAAATATAAACTCAAAAATGAACGATAAAGAAAGGAAAGGGCTGTTTTATGGACAAAAAAGAATTATTTGACGCGCTGGATGATTTTTCCCAACAGTTATTGGTAACCTTGGCCGATGTGGAAGCCATCAAGAAAAATCTCAAGAGCCTAGTAGAGGAAAATACAGCTCTTCGCTTAGAAAATAGTAAGTTGCGAGAACGCTTGGGTGAGGTGGAAGCAGACGCTCCTGTCAAGGCCAAGCATGTTCGTGAAAGTGTTCGTCGCATTTACCGTGATGGATTTCATGTATGTAATGATTTTTATGGACAACGTCGAGAGCAGGACGAGGAATGTATGTTCTGTGACGAGTTATTATACAGGGAGTAGGCATGCGGATTCAAAAAAGTTTTAAGGGGCAGTCTCCCTACGGCAA
Source organism: Streptococcus sp. M334 (assembly GCF_000187745.1). Lineage (GTDB taxonomy): Bacteria > Bacillota > Bacilli > Lactobacillales > Streptococcaceae > Streptococcus. The sequence continues at coordinate 225,193 of NZ_GL732486.1, forward strand.
GCTGTACCTAGTAGCAACGCCGATTGGCAATCTAGATGATATGACCTTTCGAGCCATTCAGACCTTGAAAGAAGTGGACTGGATTGCTGCTGAGGATACGCGCAATACAGGGCTTTTGCTCAAGCATTTTGATATTTCCATCAAGCAGATTAGTTTTCATGAGCACAATGCCAAGGAAAAGATTCCTGATTTGATTGATTTCCTGAAAGCAGGGCAAAGTATTGCTCAGGTTTCTGACGCGGGTCTGCCCAGCATCTCGGACCCTGGTCATGATTTGGTTAAGGCAGCTATTGAGGAAGAGATTGCTGTTGTCACTGTTCCAGGTGCCTCTGCAGGAATTTCTGCCTTGATTGCCAGTGGTTTAGCGCCACAGCCACACATATTTTATGGCTTTTTACCCAGAAAATCAGGCCAGCAAAAGCAATTTTTCGACTTGAAAAAAGACTATCCAGAAACTCAAATTTTCTATGAATCACCTCATCGTGTGGCAGATACGCTAGAAAATATGCTAGAAGTCTATGGTGACCGCTCGGTAGTCTTGGTCAGGGAATTGACTAAAATCTATGAAGAATACCAAAGAGGTACAATTTCTGAATTGCTGGAAAGTATCGCTGAAACGCCTCTCAAGGGTGAATGCCTTCTCATCGTTGAAGGTGCCAGTCAGGATGTGGAGGAAAAAGACGAGGAGGACTTGTTCTTAGAAATCCAAGCCCGTATCCAGCAAGGCATGAAGAAAAATCAAGCTATCAAGGAAGTTGCTAAGATTTACCAGTGGAATAAGAGTCAACTCTATGCTGCCTACCATGACTGGGAAGAAAATCAAGAAAATGACTAAACAGGGAAGTTTGCCTTCTTCCCTTTTTTTGTTATACTAGTAGAAGAAAAAATTAGAAAGATTTGTGGGTGCCAAACAATCCAGTGGCTTGTTTGGAGATGGACTGAGGTTCTACCCAAAGAGGTATTAGTGTCGTGTCTCAATCTTATATCAATGTTATCGGTGCTGGTTTGGCAGGTTCTGAAGCAGCCTACCAAATCGCAGAGCGTGGTATTCCAGTTAAACTTTATGAAATGCGTGGTGTCAAGTCGACTCCTCAGCACAAAACAGACAATTTTGCTGAGTTAGTTTGTTCCAATTCCCTACGTGGGGATGCTCTGACAAATGCCGTCGGCCTCCTCAAGGAAGAAATGCGTCGCTTGGGTTCTGTTATCTTAGAATCTGCTGAGGCAACCCGTGTTCCTGCAGGTGGAGCCCTTGCGGTGGACCGTGATGGTTTCTCTCAAATGGTGACCGAAAAAGTGGCCAACCACCCCTTGATTGAAGTGGTTCGTGATGAAATTACAGAATTGCCGACAGATGTTATCACAGTTGTGGCGACTGGTCCTTTGACCAGCGATGCTTTGGCTGAAAAGATTCATGCCCTTAATGACGGTGATGGTTTTTATTTCTACGATGCGGCAGCGCCTATTATCGACGTCAACACTATCGATATGAGCAAGGTTTATCTAAAATCTCGTTATGATAAGGGAGAAGCGGCCTACCTCAATGCCCCTATGACTAAGCAAGAATTTATGGATTTCCATGAAGCTTTGGTCAATGCGGAAGAAGCACCGCTCAATTCTTTTGAAAAAGAAAAGTACTTTGAAGGTTGTATGCCAATCGAAGTCATGGCCAAACGTGGTATTAAAACCATGCTTTATGGCCCTATGAAGCCAGTCGGTCTGGAGTATCCAGACGACTACACAGGCCCTCGTGATGGAGAATTTAAAACACCGTATGCGGTTGTTCAGCTACGTCAGGACAATGCGGCTGGTAGTCTCTACAATATCGTTGGTTTCCAGACCCACCTCAAATGGGGAGAGCAAAAGCGAGTCTTCCAAATGATTCCAGGTCTTGAAAATGCTGAGTTTGTTCGTTATGGTGTTATGCACCGCAATTCTTACATGGATTCACCAAATCTTCTTGAGCAGACCTACCGTTCTAAGAAACAGCCCAACCTCTTCTTTGCTGGTCAGATGACGGGTGTGGAAGGCTATGTAGAGTCAGCAGCGTCAGGATTAGTTGCGGGAATTAACGCGGCTCGTCTTTTCAAGGGAGAAAGTGAAGCTATCTTCCCAGAGACAACAGCGATTGGTAGTCTGGCTCATTATATCACCCATGCGGACAGCAAGCATTTCCAACCAATGAATGTCAATTTTGGGATTATCAAGGAGTTGGAAGGCGAACGTATCCGTGATAAGAAGGCTCGTTATGAAAAAATTGCAGAGCGTGCCCTTAGCGACTTAGAGGAATTTTTGACTGTCTAATTTTTTTGAAAGAATTGCTCATGATACTATAAAAATCTTAGAAATTGTGATAAAATAGGTAGGATAAAAAAAGGAGAGTGAAAATGGCGAACCCCAAGTATAAACGTATTTTAATCAAGTTATCAGGTGAAGCCCTTGCCGGTGAACGTGGCGTAGGGATTGATATCCAAACAGTTCAAACAATCGCAAAAGAGATTCAAGAAGTTCATAGCTTAGGTATCGAAATTGCCCTTGTTATTGGTGGAGGAAATCTCTGGCGTGGAGAACCTGCTGCTGAAGCAGGAATGGACCGCGTTCAGGCAGATTACACTGGAATGCTTGGGACTGTTATGAATGCTCTTGTGATGGCAGATTCATTGCAACAAGTTGGTGTCGATACGCGCGTACAAACAGCTATTGCCATGCAACAAGTGGCAGAGCCTTATGTCCGTGGACGTGCCCTTCGTCACCTTGAAAAAGGTCGTATCGTTATCTTTGGTGCCGGAATTGGTTCACCTTACTTCTCAACTGATACAACAGCAGCCCTTCGTGCAGCTGAAATCGAAGCGGATGCCATCCTCATGGCTAAAAATGGTGTCGATGGTGTTTACAATGCCGATCCTAAGAAGGACAAGACAGCTGTTAAGTTTGAAGAATTGACCCACCGTGACGTTATCAATAAAGGTCTTCGTATCATGGACTCAACAGCTTCAACCCTCTCAATGGATAACGATATTGACTTGGTTGTCTTCAACATGAACCAACCAGGTAACATCAAACGTGTTGTATTTGGTGAAAATATCGGAACAACTGTTTCAAATAATATTTAAGAAAAGGAATAAGAAAGATTATGGCTAACGCAATTATTGAAAAAGCTAAAGAGAGAATGACTCAGTCTCATCAATCACTTGCTCGTGAATTTGGTGGTATCCGTGCTGGTCGTGCAAATGCAAGTTTGCTTGATCGTGTACATGTAGAATACTATGGAGTAGAAACTCCTCTTAACCAAATCGCTTCCATTACGATTCCAGAAGCGCGTGTTTTGTTGGTAACACCATTTGACAAGTCTTCATTGAAGGACATCGAACGTGCCTTGAACGCTTCTGATCTTGGTATCACACCAGCTAACGACGGTTCTGTTATTCGTTTGGTGATCCCAGCTCTTACAGAAGAAACTCGTCGTGACCTTGCTAAAGAAGTGAAGAAGGTCGGTGAGAATGCTAAAGTGGCTGTCCGCAATATCCGCCGTGATGCTATGGATGAAGCTAAGAAACAAGAAAAAGCAAAAGAAATCACTGAAGACGAATTGAAGACTCTTGAAAAAGATATTCAAAAAGTAACAGACGATGCTGTTAAACACATCGACGACATGACTGCTAATAAAGAAAAAGAACTTTTGGAAGTCTAAAAATAAACAGGAAAACTCAGTTGGCATTGCTGGCTGAGTTTTATTCGAAAGAAGGAAATATGAATACAAATCTTGCAAGTTTTATCGTTGGACTCATCATCGATGAAAATGACCGTTTTTACTTTGTGCAAAAGGATGGTCAAACCTATGCACTTGCCAAGGAAGAAGGCCAGCATACAGTAGGGAATACGGTTAAAGGTTTTGCCTACACGGATATGAAGCAAAAACTCCGCTTGACCACTATAGAAGTGACTGCCACTCAGGACCAATTTGGTTGGGGAACTGTAACGGAAGTTCGTAAGGACTTGGGTGTTTTTGTAGATACAGGTCTTCCTGACAAGGAAATCGTTGTGTCACTCGATATCCTCCCTGAGCTTAAGGAACTCTGGCCTAAGAAGGGCGACCAACTCTACATACGTCTTGAAGTGGACCAGAAAGACCGTATCTGGGGACTCTTGGCCTATCAAGAAGACTTCCAACGTCTGGCTCGTCCTGCCTACAACAATATGCAGAATCAAAACTGGCCAGCCATTGTGTATCGTCTTAAGCTGTCAGGAACCTTTGTCTACCTACCAGAAAATAATATGCTTGGCTTTATCCATCCTAGTGAGCGCTACGCAGAGCCACGTTTGGGGCAAGTATTAGATGCGCGTGTCATTGGTTTCCGTGAAGTGGACCGTACCTTGAATCTCTCCCTCAAACCACGTTCTTTTGAAATGTTGGAAAATGATGCTCAGATGATTTTGACTTATTTGGAAAGCAATGGCGGTTTCATGACCTTAAATGATAAGTCATCTCCTGAGGATATCAAGGCAACCTTTGGTATTTCTAAAGGTCAGTTCAAGAAAGCACTTGGTGGCTTGATGAAGGCTGGTAAAATCAAGCAAGACCAGTTTGGGACAGAGTTGATCTAGGGTGACTTATGAGAAAATCATTTTACACTTGGCTCATGACTGAGCGCAATCCTAAAAGTAATAGTCCCAAGGCTATCTTGGCAGACCTCGCTTTTGAAGAGTCAGCCTTCCCAAAACACACAGATGATTTTGATGAGGTGAGTCGCTTTTTGGAAGAACATGCCAGTTTCTCTTTCAACCTAGGAGACTTTGACGCTATCTGGCAAGAATACTTAGAACACTAGCATGAGTCACTGGGTTTGGGCTAGTAATTTCTCCATCCCTTTGCTATAATAAAAAGAAATAAAAGGATTAGAGAGGTTCTTTATTTGAAGGAACATTCAATTGACATTCAACTGAATCATCCAGATGACCTGTTTCATCTTTTTGGTTCCAATGAACGCCATCTTCGTTTGATGGAAGAAGAGCTTGATGTGGTGATTCATGCTCGTACGGAGATTGTCCAGGTTTTGGGAGAAGAGTCTGCTTGCGAGGAAGCTCGTCAGGTTATTCAAGCTCTCATGGTCTTGGTCAATCGTGGGATGACCGTTGGCACGCCAGATGTAGTGACGGCTATTAGTATGGTCAAAAACGATGAAATCGACAAGTTTGTCGCCCTTTACGAAGAAGAAATTATCAAGGACAATACTGGAAAGCCTATCCGTGTCAAAACATTGGGTCAAAAGCTTTATGTGGATAGTGTCAAACAGCATGATGTGACCTTTGGAATCGGACCTGCAGGGACAGGGAAGACCTTCCTTGCAGTGACCTTGGCAGTGACTGCTCTTAAACGTGGGCAGGTCAAGCGAATTATCCTAACACGTCCAGCAGTGGAAGCAGGAGAGAGTCTAGGTTTTCTTCCGGGTGATCTCAAGGAGAAGGTAGATCCTTACCTTCGACCTGTTTATGATGCCTTGTATCAGATTCTGGGAAAAGACCAAACGACTCGTCTCATGGAGCGTGAAATCATTGAGATTGCACCGCTTGCCTACATGCGTGGACGGACCTTGGATGATGCCTTTGTCATTCTCGATGAGGCGCAAAATACGACTATCATGCAGATGAAGATGTTCTTGACTCGTTTAGGCTTTAATTCTAAGATGATTGTCAATGGAGATATCAGTCAGATTGACCTGCCGCGTAACGTCAAGTCAGGTTTGATTGATGCCCAAGAAAAACTCAAGAACATTCACCAAATTGACTTTGTTCACTTTTCAGCCAAGGATGTGGTTCGTCATCCAGTTGTCGCTCAGATTATCCGAGCTTATGAACCAGTACCGGTTAAAAAAGAAGAGAGTGAAGAATTAGATCCTCAACCTCTATCTGAAGGATAGTTCTTTTGAACTTAAAGTTATCTCAGTGCTAAATCTATAGTTGATTGAAGTTAGAATAGTACGTCGTGACTGCTAAAACATTTCTAGAAATTAATTTGACTTTCCTGATTGATTTGTTCATATTTTATTTCAATCTACTATAAATTTGCGTTTTAAATGTTTTATTCAATATCCTTATATTAGATTAGAAACGTTTCAAGTGGAAGAAATTTATGGAATCAATCTTTTTAAAACTAGCTCAGTATCCAATAGTGGAGACAGACCGTTTATTGCTTAGACCTGTAACCTTGGATGATGCGGAAGAAATGTTTGCCTATGCCTCGGACAAGGATAATACACGTTACACTTTTCTAACCAATCAAAATTTAGAAGAAACCAAAAATAATATTGCTCAGTTCTACTTGGCCAATCCCTTGGGACGGTGGGGAATAGAACTAAAAAGCAATGGCAAATTTATCGGAACCATTGATTTGCACAAGATGGATCCTGCTCTTAAGAAGGCAGCTATTGGCTACATTATCAATAAAAAGTATTGGAATCAAGGATTAACGACAGAAGCCAACCGTGCCGTGATTGAGCTAGCTTTTGAGAAGATAGGGATGAATAAGTTGATTGCCCTTCACGATAAGGACAATCCTGCGTCTGGAAAGGTTATGGAGAAATCAGGAATGCGTTTTTCCCACGAAGAAGCTTATGCTTGTATGGACCAGCATGAAAAAGGTCGAATCGTTACAAGAGTTCATTATGTCTTGACCAAGGAAGACTATTTTGCAAATAAATAAGCAGTTGAGAAGACATTTTCAACTGTTTTTTCTTCCTTTTACGAATAATCTAAGAGAGGAGAAAATATGGAAGCAATTATCGAGAAAATTAAAGAGTATAAAATCATTGTCATCTGTACTGGTCTGGGCTTGCTTGTAGGAGGATTTTTCCTGCTAAAACCAGCTCCACAAACACCTGTCAAGGAAACGAATTTGCAGGCTGAAGTCGCAGCTGTTTCCAAGGATTCGGTATCCGAAAAGGAAGTGAAGAAGGAAGAAAAGGAAGAACAGGTTGAACAAGATCTAATCACAGTAGATGTGAAGGGGGCTGTTAAATCGCCAGGAATTTATGATTTGCCTGTAGGTAGTCGGGTCAATGATGCCGTTCAGAAGGCAGGTGGTTTAACAGAGCAAGCAGAAAGCAAGTCGCTCAATCTAGCTCAGAAAGTCAGTGATGAAGCACTGGTTTACGTTCCCACTAAGGGAGAAGAAGCAGCTAGTCAGCAGACTGCTTCGGGGACGACTTCTTCAACAAGCAAGGAAAAGAAGGTCAATCTCAACAAGGCCAGTCTGGAAGAACTTAAGCAGGTCAAAGGCTTGGGAGGAAAACGAGCTCAGGACATTATCGATCATCGTGAGGCAAATGGCAAATTCAAGTCGGTTGATGAACTCAAGAAAGTCTCTGGCATTGGTGCCAAGACCATAGAAAAGTTAAAAGATTATGTTACAGTGGATTAAGAATTTCCCCACTCCCTTAATTTACCTGAGTTTTCTATTACTTTGGATTTACTACGCCATTTTCTCAGCATCTTATCTTGCTTTATTGGGCTTTGTTTTTCTGTTAGTCTGTCTCTTTTTCCAATTTCCTTGGAAATCAGCAGGCAAAGTTCTAGTGATTTGTGGAGTCTTTGCCTTCTGGTTTCTGTTTCAAAATTGGCAACAGAGTCAAGCGAGTCAAAATTTGGCGGATTCTGTTGAAAGGGTACGGATTTTGCCTGACACTATTAAGGTCAATGGTGATAGTCTGTCCTTTCGTGGCAAGGCTGATGGACGCATTTTCCAAGTCTATTATAAACTCCAATCCGAGGAGGAGAAAGAATCCTTTCAAGCTTTAACAGTCCTTCATGATTTGGAACTAGAAGGAAAACTTTCAGAGCCAGAAGGGCAGAGAAATTTTGGTGGCTTTAATTACCAAGCCTATCTGATGACTCAGGGAATTTACCAGACTCTCAATATCAAAAGAATCCAGTCGCTTAAACAGGTTAGCAGTTGGGATATAGGAGAAAATCTATCCAGTTTACGCCGAAAGGCTGTAGTTTGGATTAAGACGCATTTTCCAGAACCTATTCGCAATTACATGACGGGGCTTCTATTAGGGCATCTGGACACCGACTTTGAGGAGATGAATGAACTATATTCTAGTCTAGGAATTATCCACCTCTTTGCCTTGTCGGGTATGCAGGTAGGCTTTTTCATGGATGGATTTAAGAAACTTCTCTTGCGATTGGGTTTGACCCAAGAAAAGTTGAAATGGCTGACCTATCCCTTTTCCCTTATTTATGCAGGTCTGACAGGATTTTCAGCTTCGGTCATTCGCAGTCTTTTGCAAAAGTTACTGGCTCAACATGGTGTTAAGGGCTTGGATAATTTTGCCTTGACGGTACTTGTCCTCTTTGTCATCATGCCCAACTTTTTCCTGACTGCAGGAGGAGTTTTGTCCTGTGCCTACGCTTTTATCTTGACCATGACCAGCAAAGAAGGAGAAGGCCTCAAGGCTGTTGCTAGAGAAAGTTTGGTTATTTCTTTGGGAATCTTGCCCATTCTATCCTTCTATTTTGCAGAATTTCAGCCTTGGTCCATCCTTTTGACTTTTGTCTTTTCCTTTCTATTTGACTTGGTTTTCTTACCGCTCTTGTCTGTCCTATTTGCCCTTTCCTTTCTCTATCCATTCATTCATCTGAATTTTATCTTTGAATGGTTGGAGGGAATGATTCGCTTTGTCTCGCAGGTGGCAAGTAAACCGCTTGTCTTTGGACAACCCAATGCATGGCTTTTAATCCTATTGTTAATTTCCTTGGCTTTAGCCTATGATTTGAGGAAAAACATTAAAAAGCTAACGGTATTGAGCTTATTGATTACAGGTCTCTTTTTCCTAACCAAGTATCCACTAGAAAATGAAATCACCATGCTGGATGTTGGGCAAGGCGAAAGTATTTTCTTACGGGATATGACTGGTAAAACCATTCTCATAGATGTCGGTGGCAAGGCAGAATCTAATAAGAAAATCGAAAAATGGCAAGAAAAGAAGACGACCAGCAATGCCCAGCGAACCTTGATTCCCTATCTCAAAAGTCGAGGAGTAGCCAAGATTGACCAGCTGATTTTGACCAACACGGACAAGGAGCATGTTGGAGATTTGTTGGAGGTGACCAAGGCTTTCCATGTAGGGGAGATCTTAGTATCAAAAGGCAGTCTGAAACAGAAGCAATTTGTAGCGGAACTACAAGCGACTCAAATCAAAGTACGCAGTGTGACAATGGGAGAGAACTTGCCAATTTTTGGAAGTCAGTTAGAAGTCCTATCTCCAAGGAAAATTGGAGATGGAGGACACGATGATTCCCTGGTTCTTTATGGGAAACTCTTGGATAAGCACTTTCTCTTCACAGGAAATTTGGAGGAGAAGGGAGAGAAGGACTTGCTGAAGCAATATCCTGACCTAGAAGTGGATGTCTTGAAAGCTGGTCAACATGGCAATAAAAAATCATCAAGTTCAGCCTTTCTGGAAAAACTCAAACCAGAGATGACTCTCATTTCAGTTGGAAAGAACAATCGAACGAAACTTCCCCATCAGGAAACCTTGACACGACTGGAAGGTATCAATAGCAAAGTATATCGAACTGACCAGCAAGGGGCTATACGCTTTAAGGGTTGGAATAGTTGGAAAATCGAAAGCGTTCGATAGGAAGAGCAAGTTTTAAAAAGGTGTTAGATTTCTATTCCCACTTAATTATCACTTCATGTAATCAAAAATAAGAAAGAAAATCTTTTAATAATAAAACGCATAATATCAAGTTTTTTAGACAACTGATACTATGCGTTTTTGCTGATTTTAAAGATTGTTTGTATAGCCTTGAAAAGATTTTTTAATGTGAATTTGATGGTTTTCATTATAGATGATACTTTTTTGTAACAAAATAGACTCCATAGAAATCAGGGGATAAAATATAAAAATGAACAAGTTGAATATTATAATTTTTTGAAATTCGAAAATGTTATCAAAACGTAATTTTTCAGACAATAGTTCTTTATTTGCATCAAATATAATAATTATAAAATAAAAGGACTATCTATTCGTATATATATATATATATATATACGAATAGATTTGGTTTTCTGGTAAAAAATTTTGAAAATAATCTATTGATTTATTTAATAAGAAGAGTATTATAGAATATAATAAGATATTTAACATGGAGGAAATCAGATGTTTTATAAAGATAATCACAATCGTGAAAAACAATTACGTTTTTCTATTCGTAAAGTAAGTTTTGGTGCAGCTTCAGTAGCTGTAGCAGCTCTTTTGATGTTTCTAGGCAATGGTGCTGTAGAGGCATCCGAGCAACAGCATTCTACAAATGAAGCTATTTTGGAAGTTACAAGCCCAAATAGAGATGAAAGTATATCGACTGTATCTAAAACAAATGAAGGAAGTACAGAGGCTGATAAAAAAAATCCCGTAGAACAAAACAATCACCCTCTTGCTAAATCTGAAAAAGAAAATAGGGAATCAGTAATTTCTACTGATACTCCAACAACATTAAATACTGAGGAAAATCAAGAGAAACCTGCGGTTTTGAAACGAGTTCGTAGATCAAATCCAGATAGTGGGATGGATAGTTCTACCACTAATGATGATCCTTCGGCAAATAAAGTATTTGAAGCGCCAGCAGAGGGAGCTAGTCTGGATGAATTGAAAGCAAAACTAAACGAATTGGAAGATTCAGTTGAAAATAATGACAAAATTAGAGATATGAACACTGTTGGTAACTCTAAACAAGTAAAAAAAGGAGCAGTTAATGAAATTAATGAATTTGCTGGGTGGAAAGCTGTAACAGAAAATGGAGAAACAGGAAAATTTGCAATTGCAAGAAAAACAGAAGGTGGAGTTTTTCCATTAGAAACAGTAAATACTGTTCGTACAATCAAAGGAAATTACGAATACTATTATGACACCTATGTTAGAGAACAAGCATTTGATCGAACTGGTGACTATATGCTATTTCTATCAAAAGTTAGAACTTTAGCGGACCGAGAGGAACCAACATTTGATGGTCAATCGTATAAAGAAAACGGTGAAGGGAATGGTATTGCAAAAGGTGTTAAGGGATTTAATGGTATCGAAAAGACATTTAAAGCCTATTCATCTGAAACTGGTTCTACAGTAAAAATTTCCTTCAAGACAGGGTATTCTGGTGATATCAATGGAGGAAAAGCAAAATATAAAGTAGAAGTTATGATTGATGAAAATGGGGTCAAGAAAACAATTTATACTAAAACTTTTTCCCCAACAGATAATAAGAAGGATGACGATGCAATTATAACACCAGCGAAAGACGGAAATAAGAGAGAGTATCTAAGAAATGAATATAATAACAAGACACTAGATAAAGAGCAAGTTGAAGCAAAAATGGCAGAGGAGCAGAACAAGCCAAATGGAACACCAGGGACATTCACAAGTAAAAATATTGTTCTACCAAAAGGAGTAACAGATTATACTGTTCGTATTAGTTCTGCTGATAATCAACGTTTAGGAATGGGATATCAATCGCCTCATAACCATTATGCGCTTCCTATTTCTGGATTAGAATTTAGTATTAGTCAGGATACGAGTAACCTAGCTAAGAATCTCTTGCAGAGAATATATAATAAATTAAAAGAAACAGAGTCTACAGATAAAAGTCAAAAGACAGGTGATAGTGCTAGCAATTATGAAAATAAATTAAATGAGATCGATGCTTTATTGAAATCCAGTGATTTAAAAACAACAGCAGAATATAAAAGATTATCTTTGGATTTATTAAACGCTAAGGAACAGTTAAAAGAAGTTACGCCAGATGCCCCAACTGTAGCAAGTGACGAAGCAAACGCACGAGTAACCGTAACGCCAAGTGCAGATGCAGACCGAGTAGAAGTTACAGTAGGAAACTCAACAGTGGTCGCAACGAAAACTGGCTCAACATGGAGTCTATCACCAGCTAAAGACGGTGTAAGTGTAGATCCAACAAACGGAGTAATCACTGTAGCACACAATGCAGCAAGTGCAGGAACACAAGTCAGCGCAACTGCAAAACACGGAAACAGTGATGCAAGTACAGCCTCAACAGCAAA
>NZ_GL732486.1:237542-242534 GCF_000187745.1 Streptococcus sp. M334
AAGCAAACGCACGAGTAACCGTAACGCCAAGTGCAGATGCAGACCGAGTAGAAGTTACAGTAGGAAACTCAACAGTGGTCGCAACGAAAACTGGCTCAACATGGAGTCTAACACCATCTAAAGACGGTGTAAGTGTAGATCCAACAAGCGGAGTAATCACTGTAGCACACAATGCAGCAAGTGCAGGAACACAAGTCAGCGCAACTGCAAAACACGGAAACAGTGATGCAAGTACAGCCTCAACAGCAAACTTACCAGCCAAAGAAACAACACCAAATGCACCAACAGTAGCAAGTGACGAAGCAAACGCACGAGTAACCGTAACGCCAAGTGCAGATGCAGACCGAGTAGAAGTTACAGTAGGAAACTCAACAGTGGTCGCAACGAAAACTGGCTCAACATGGAGTCTAGCAACTCCTAAGGACGGCGTAAGCATTGATGCCAACACAGGTGTCGTGACAGTCGCTCATAACGCTGCAGATGCCAACACAGTGATTAGTGCCACAGCGAAACATGGTAATAGTGATCTAAGTAGTCCAGCTAAGGGTAACCTTCCAGCTAAGGAAGTAACGCCAGATGCCCCAACTGTAGCAGTTGATTCAGATCAGGCACAAGAAGGAGGTTCAAAGAATCAATCATTTACGACTCAGGTTGATAGAAATAAATTACCAAATACAGGTTCTACAGATACAACTGCAATGATGATTGTAGGAACAGCAAGTGCTTTGCTTGGAATTGGCCTTACAGGGCGTCGCCGTAAAGAAGACTAAGTGTAAAAGTTTAATAATTGTAAAAATTTGGGAAGTTTCCCAATGTCAGTAAGTCAGTGGACTAACTATTTGAATAGAAGATGTGTTTAAGATTATCTATCCCATCTTCTATTTTTTTGCATAAAAAATAAAGGTTCTTTACCTTGTTTTTTGAGATTTATATTACTCTATAGATCAAATCAACTACCGATTGAATTTTTAGCTTTCTTGGATATTTGCGATTCGATTGAATGGTAGCTAACTGTTTTTTGAGGTAGTTTTTCAACTGTAGGGAAGAAAAAGGGAATTTTCAAAAAAATAACTTTTTATCTTGACAAGGGCTAGAAAACTTGGTATCATATAAAAGTTGAGAAAAGCAGAAGTGAGAGCTTCTCGCCTTGTGACATTAAGTTGCCTGGCCCTACGGATGAAAAGTTTCTAAGAAACGCTATCATAACGTGCGGGCTTGTATATTTACGAGTCCGCTATTGTTTTTCTCTAATAAAACAAAAGAGGTGAAAACCATAGCAAAGCAAGACTTATTCATCAATGATGAGATTCGTGTACGTGAAGTTCGCTTAATCGGTCTTGAGGGAGAACAGTTAGGTATCAAGCCACTCAGTGAAGCGCAAGCTTTGGCTGATAACGCTAATGTTGACCTAGTATTGATTCAACCCCAAGCCAAACCGCCTGTTGCAAAAATTATGGACTACGGTAAGTTCAAATTTGAGTACCAGAAGAAGCAAAAAGAACAACGTAAAAAACAAAGTGTTGTTACTGTGAAAGAAGTTCGTCTAAGTCCAACTATTGACAAGGGTGACTTTGATACAAAACTTCGCAATGCACGCAAATTCCTTGAAAAAGGAAATAAAGTTAAGGTATCTATTCGCTTTAAGGGTCGTATGATTACCCATAAAGAGATTGGTGCAAAAGTTTTAGCCGAGTTTGCTGAAGCAACTCAAGATATTGCCATCATCGAACAACGTGCTAAAATGGATGGACGTCAAATGTTCATGCAATTGGCGCCAGCGACTGACAAAAAATAATTGTCAGAAAGTTAAATAAAGGAGAAAAAATCATGCCAAAACAAAAAACACACCGCGCATCAGCTAAACGTTTCAAACGTACAGGTTCTGGTGGACTTAAACGTTTCCGTGCTTACACTTCTCACCGTTTCCACGGAAAAACTAAGAAACAACGTCGTCATCTTCGTAAAGCATCTATGGTGCATTCAGGAGATTACAAACGTATCAAAGCAATGCTTACTCGCTTGAAATAATAGCTTGACTGTAAGTAAAGAATTCTAGGAAATATTTGGAGGAAATAAAACATGGCACGTGTTAAAGGTGGCGTTGTATCACGCAAACGTCGTAAACGTATTCTTAAATTAGCAAAAGGTTACTATGGAGCTAAACACATCTTGTTCCGTACTGCAAAAGAACAAGTAATGAACTCTTACTACTATGCATACCGTGACCGTCGTCAGAAAAAACGTGACTTCCGCAAATTGTGGATCACTCGTATCAATGCGGCAGCTCGTATGAACGGACTTTCATACTCACAATTGATGCATGGTTTGAAATTGGCTGAAATCGAAGTTAACCGTAAAATGCTTGCTGACTTGGCTGTTAACGATGCAGCAGCTTTCACAGCTCTTGCAGATGCAGCGAAAGCAAAACTTGGTAAATAATAACAGATAAGACTGGAACAGGATTGTCCCAGTCTTTTTAAAAATAAAGGAGAAAAATATGGCTTCAAAAATGCTACACACTTGCTTGCGAGTAGAAAATCTTGAAAAATCAATCGCATTTTATCAAGATGCTTTTGGTTTTCAAGAATTGCGTCGCAGAGATTTTCCAGACCAAGCTTTCACGATTGTCTATCTGGGTCTTGAGGGCGACGACTATGAGTTGGAGTTGACTTATAACTATGATCACGGTCCTTATGTGGTTGGAGATGGCTTTGCCCATATCGCCCTCAGTACACCTGATCTTGAGGCACTTCATCAAGAGCACAGTGCCAAAGGCTATGAAGTGACTGAGCCAAATGGTCTGCCAGGAACTGCACCTAACTATTATTTTGTCAAAGACCCTGATGGCTACAAGGTCGAAGTCATTCGTGAAAAATAATCTCATGAAGTCAAGTAGAATGTTCGTTTTCTACTTGACTTTTTTTAGCTGAAAGAGTATACTAATAAAAATTTAACCTTTAAGGGGAGTCCAGAGAGACTCACAAGGTGTCAGATAAAAGAATAGTACAAATTTCTAGAGGAGACTTTTTGAGTGTGCTCTCTTGTGTTGTATGATTTTAACTGAGGCCTTGCACTAGCAAGGTCTTTTCTTTATCTGGTCCCCTTAAAATTTAAGGAGGAAAAGTCATGAATCCCACATGTAAGAAACGTTTGGGTGCCATTCGTTTGGAAACCATGAAGGTGGTTGCACAGGAGGAAATTGCACCAGCAATCTTTGAATTAGTCCTAGAAGGAGAAATGGTTGAAGCTATGCGAGCAGGCCAATTTCTTCATCTGCGTGTGCCTGATGATGCCCATCTTTTGCGTCGCCCTATTTCAATTTCGTCTATCGATAAGGCAAATAAGCAGTGTCATCTTATTTATCGGATTGAGGGAACTGGGACAGCTATTTTTTCAACCTTAAGTCAGGGAGATACTCTGGATGTGATGGGTCCTCAGGGAAATGGTTTTGACTTGTCTGACCTTGATGAGCAGAGTCAGGTACTCCTCGTTGGTGGGGGGATTGGTGTTCCTCCCTTGCTTGAGGTGGCCAAGGAATTGCATGCGCGTGGTGTGAAAGTAGTGACTGTCCTTGGTTTTGCTAATAAGGATGCTGTTATCCTTGAAAAGGAATTGACCCAATATGGGCAGGTCTTTGTAACGACAGATGATGGTTCTTATGGCATTAAAGGAAATGTGTCTGTTATCATCAATGATTTAGACAGTCAGTTTGATGCTGTTTACTCATGTGGGGCTCCAGGTATGATGAAGTATATCAATCAAACCTTTTATGACCATCCAAGAGCCTATCTATCTTTGGAATCTCGTATGGCTTGTGGGATGGGGGCTTGCTATGCCTGTGTCCTAAAAGTGCCAGAAAGCGAGACGGTCAGCCAACGCGTCTGTGAAGATGGCCCTGTTTTCCGCACAGGAACAGTTTTATTATAAGGAGAAAATCATGACTAGAAATCGTTTACAAGTTTCTCTACCAGGCTTGGATTTGAAAAATCCGATTATTCCAGCATCAGGCTGTTTTGGCTTTGGACAAGAGTATGCCAAGTACTATGATTTAGACCTTTTAGGTTCTATTATGATCAAGGCGACAACCCTTGAACCACGATTTGGTAATCCAACTCCAAGGGTGGCAGAGACACCTGCTGGTATGCTCAATGCAATTGGCTTGCAAAATCCTGGTTTGGAAGTTGTTTTGGCTGAAAAGCTTCCTTGGTTGGAAAGAGAATATCCAAATCTTCCTATTATCGCTAATGTAGCTGGTTTTTCAAAACAAGAATATGCAGCCGTTTCTCATGGTATTTCTAAGGCAGGCAATGTAAAGGCCATCGAGCTCAATATTTCTTGCCCCAACGTAGATCACTGTAATCACGGACTCTTGATTGGTCAAGATCCAGATTTAGCTTATGATGTGGTGAAAGCAGCTGTCGAATCCTCAGGTGTACCAGTTTATGTCAAACTAACCCCTAGTGTGACAGATATTGTCACCGTTGCAAAAGCAGCAGAAGATGCGGGAGCAAGTGGCTTGACCATGATTAATACTCTGGTTGGAATGCGTTTTGACCTCAAAACCAGAAAACCAATCTTGGCCAATGGGACAGGTGGAATGTCTGGTCCAGCAGTCTTTCCAGTAGCCCTCAAACTCATCCGTCAGGTAGCCCAAACAACAGACCTGCCTATCATTGGAATGGGGGGAGTGGATTCGGCAGAAGCTGCCCTAGAAATGTATCTGGCTGGTGCCTCTGCTATCGGAGTTGGAACAGCCAACTTTACCAATCCCTATGCCTGTCCTGATATCATCGAAAATTTACCAAAAGTCATGGATAAATACGGCATTAGCAGTCTAGAAAATCTCCGTCAGGAAGTAAAAGCTAGCTTTAGATAAGCTAGAACATCTTTATCGTCAATAAGACACAGAATTTTCATCATTTTGTAATATTTTCATCTTTATAACTATGTTAGAATAAAAATTAATCATGAATGATGTAGATAGTAATTTCT
>NZ_GL732486.1:242687-259443 GCF_000187745.1 Streptococcus sp. M334
CTGGTCCAGCAGTCTTCCAGTAGCCCTCAAACTCATCCGTCAGGTAGCCCAAACAACAGACCTGCCTATCATTGGAATGGGGGGAGTGGATTCGGCAGAAGCTGCCCTAGAAATGTATCTGGCTGGTGCCTCTGCTATCGGAGTTGGAACAGCCAACTTTACCAATCCCTATGCCTGTCCTGATATCATCGAAAATTTACCAAAAGTCATGGATAAATACGGCATTAGCAGTCTAGAAAATCTCCGTCAGGAAGTAAAAGCTAGCTTTAGATAAGCTAGAACATCTTTATCGTCAATAAGACACAGAATTTTCATCATTTTGTAATATTTTCATCTTTATAACTATGTTAGAATAAAATTAATCATGAATGATGTAGATGAATTTCTACTTAGGGGAGTAAAATGAAGAGAACACTACTTGTAAGCACAGCAGTGCTTGCATTGGCAATTGTGCCAACAACATCAGTATTTGCTGAAGATAGTAAAACAACAGACCAAAGTCAAACGACAAATAAGAGTCAATCTGTGGATAAAAATCAGACTCCAACATCAGAAGAGAAAAAAGTTGTTGAATATACAAAGAATGAGACTGCAAAGACGGAAAAAAAGAAAGAACCAGTTGTTGTAGAAGAAGATAATTCTAAAAAAGAGGCTATTTCAAACAAAGAAAAAGTTGAAGAAGTTCCTAAGAATGGTTGGCAGAAAGAGAACGGGGAATGGCTTTTTTATGAGAATAATCAACCAATCAAAAACTGGAAAAAAATTGCGGGTGTCTGGTATTTCTTTGATCAAAATGGAATCATGGCTAGCAATAGGATTGTTAATGACTATGCTTTTCATACTAGTGGAGCAATGGTAGAAAATTCCTGGGTAAAAATTGCTGATAAATGGTATTATGCTACAGATTCAGGAAAGATTGTCCGTAATAGATGGGAAAGAGTTGGCAATGTTTGGTATTACTTCAACCAAGATGGAGTTATGGCTAGCAATACTCTAGTTGACGATTATCTTCTTAATAGCAGTGGGGCAATGGCTCAAAATGATTGGGAAAAAATTGCTGATAAATGGTATTATGCTACAGATTCAGGAAAGATTGTCCGTAATAAATGGGAAAAAATTAATGGAATATGGTACTATTTTAACAGTGACGGTGTGATGGCTAGTAATCAGTGGAAAGATGCTTACTATCTAAAAAATAGTGGAGCGATGGCTGAAAAAGAATGGATTTTTGATAAATCTTATAATAGCTGGTTTTACCTAAAATCAGGTGGTGCTTATGCTTCACGTGAATGGATTGATGCTTATTACCTCAAATCTGGTGGTTATATGGCCAAGAATGAATGGATTTTTGACCCTAACTACAATGCATGGTACTACCTGAAAGAAGATGGAAGTTATGTTACTGGTGCTTTTAACATCGAAAATAAATCCTACTTCTTCCAGGGTGATGGAAAGTGGATTCAAAGCCCCAAATATTTTAAGGTTAAACCAATCACAGCCTATATTTATAGCGAATCAGGAGATATTTTGAGTTATGTCAATCAGGGAAGTATTGTGACCTATGATAGCTCTAAAAGTAAGGGCAGTCGCCTTGCTGTTTCAATATCAGGCTTGTCTGGTTATATGAATCAAAACGATTTGACTTTAGTTGATGAAGAAAGTGAGTTTATTCCTCACTATACTACTGACGGAAGATTCCTATATCATGAACTTTCTCCATACACTAGTATTCGGGTAGCTCCACATACTTCAGCCATGAAAATTGGCAAGAAGTATTATTCAAATGATGGAGAACATTTTGATGGGTTTACTATCAAGAATCGTTTTCTTTTTAAGAATTTGACTGAACCAACCAACTATAGTGCGGATGAATTAAATAGAGTTTATTCGATGATGAATATCCGAAACAGCCGTCTTGCTGGTAAAGGAGCAATTTTTAAAGAAGCTGAAAAACGTTACGGTGTCAATGCTCTTTATTTAATGGCTCACAGTGCGCTAGAAAGTGCTTGGGGACGTAGCCAAATTGCTAATGATAAAAATAACTTCTTCGGAATAGCTGCTTACGATACCAGTCCCTATGATTCAGCTAAGAAATTTGATGATGTAGATAAAGGAATTCTTGGTGCGGCCAAGTGGATTCGTGAGAACTATATTGACCGTGGAAGAGATCACCTTGGAAATAAAGCGACAGGAATGAATGTACGCTATGCATCAGATCCGTACTGGGGTGAAAAAATAGCTAGTATCATGATGAATATCAATAGTCGACTTGGTGGAAAAGATTAGTCCTAATATTGGATATGATTTGAGTATAATACTCAATGAAAATTAAAGAGAAAACTAGGAAACTAGCCGCAGGTTGCTCAAAACAGTGTTTTGAGGTTGTAGATAAGACTGACGAAGTCAGTCACATATATACGGCAAGGCGACGTTGACGCGGTTTGAATTTGATTTTCGAAGAGTATAAGCTAAAAATCCTGATTTCAAGTAAAATCAGGATTTTTTCATGGATGCGATTTTTTCTGGATCTGGTGTGACACGGAGGGTCTTTTGTCCTGTGTAAGTGACAAAGCCGGGTTTTCCACCAGTTGGTTTGTTGAGTTTCTTGACTTCAATCATATCCACCTGCACCAGATTTGACAGGCGAGCTTGAGAGAAGTAGGCGGCTAGTTCTGCTGCGTCTGTCTTGACTTCATCAGATGGGTCAAGATTGCCTGAGATGACAACATGGCTTCCAGGAATGTCCTTAGCATGGAACCAAAGTTCCTCCTTGCGGGCCATTTTAAACGTTAGCTCTTCATTTTGCAGGTTATTGCGGCCGACATAGATGATGGTTTTGCCATCGCTTGCTAGATATTGTTCTGGTTTTTTGCGTTTCTGGATTTTCTCCCGTTGTCTTCTGCGGATGAAGCCTGTTTGGATTAATTCCTCACGGATTTCAGCGATTTCTTCTAGCCCAGCTTGGTTGAGGACAGTTTCGACACTTTCCAGATAGAGAATAGTTGCCTTGGTTTCTTCAATCAGATCAGTTAAGTATTTGACAGCTTCTTTGAGTTTCTGGTAACGTTTGAAATAGCGTTGGGCATTCTGGTTGGGAGTCAGAGCCTTATCAAGCGCAATCGTGATTGGTTGATTAGTATAGTAGTTGTCTAGAATAACCTGGTCTTGGTCGTTAGGCACTTGGTGGAGGAAGGTTGTCAGCAATTCCCCCTTTTGGCGAAATTCCTCAGCATTGTCTGTCGCTAGTAACTCTTTTTCCTGTTTTTTGAGTTTGTGGCGGTTTTTCTGAAGTTCATTTTCAACACGACGAATGAGTTCACTGGCTTGTTGTTTGACGCGGTCGCGCTCAGCCTTGTCCTTATAGTAGGTGTCTAACAAATCAGAAAGACTGGCAAAAGGCTCTCCCACTTGATTTGCAAAAGGAACTGGACTGAAGGAAGTCTCAGTCAAGCATGGCTTGGTTTCTTGATTGAAAAAGTTTCGGAAAGTGGCTAGTTTATCACTAACCAGAATCTTTTCCAATTCATTTGCCGTATCGCGTCCCAGACCTTGAAAGAGGCTTTGAAGGTTTTTAGCTGTCGTTTCCTGTGTTTGTAGGATTTCAAAGAGCTTTTCATTCTTGATCGTAAAAGGATTGAGAGCTTCCGTACTTGGCGGAGCGATATAGGTTGACCCAGGAAGCAAGGTGCGGTAGCTATTTTGTGAAAAGCCAACGTGTTTAATGACTTCGAGGATTTTGTGGCTACTTTTATCAACCAGTAGAATATTACTGTGTTTACCCATGATTTCGATAATCAAGGTAGCCTGAATATGGTCCCCAATCTCGTTTTTATTGGAAACTGTCATTTCCACAATACGGTCATTTTCCACTTGCTCAATCGACTCAATCAGGGCACCCTGCAAATACTTTCTCAAAACCATGATAAAGGTAGAGGGTTGGGCTGGATTTTCAAAAGTCGTTTGGGTCAGCTGAATGCGTCCAAAAACAGGATGGGCAGAAAGGAGCAGGCGATGGCTTTGGCGATTGCTGCGGATTTGCAAGACCAACTCTTGTTCAAAAGGCTGATTGATTTTCTGGATGCGACCGTTCACTAACTCTCTTCGCAATTCCTCAACCATGTGGTGTAAAAAAAATCCATCAAATGACATCGTTCTCTCCTTGTGATTGTATTCCATAGTATTATATCAAAAAGGTAGAATAAAATCATGGAAATGTGGTATAATAAAGCCAAGTAAAGAGAAACGAGAAGCACATGTATATTGAAATGGTAGATGAAACTGGTCAAGTTTCAAAAGAAATGTTGCAACAAACCCAAGAAATTTTGGAATTTGCAGCCCAAAAATTAGGAAAAGAAGACAAGGAGATGGCAGTCACTTTTGTGACCAATGAGCGTAGTCATGAACTCAATCTGGAGTACCGTGACACCGACCGTCCGACAGATGTCATCAGCCTTGAGTATAAACCAGAATTGGAAATTTCCTTTGACGAAGAGGATTTACTTGAAAATCCTGAATTGGCAGAGATGATGTCTGAGTTTGATGCCTATATTGGGGAACTGTTCATCTCTATTGATAAGGCTCATGAGCAAGCTGAGGAATATGGTCACAGCTTTGAGCGTGAGATGGGCTTCTTGGCAGTACACGGCTTTTTACATATCAACGGCTATGATCACTACACTCCGGAAGAAGAAGCGGAGATGTTCGGTTTACAAGAAGAAATTTTGACAGCCTATGGACTCACAAGACAATAAACGAAAATGGAAAAATCGTGACCTGATATCCAGTTTAGAATTTGCCATCACAGGGATTTTGACTGCCATCAAGGAAGAACGCAATATGCGAAAACATGCAGTGACTGCTCTAGTAGTCATCCTTGCAGGTTTTGTTTTTCAGGTGTCACGAATCGAATGGCTCTTTCTCCTATTGAGCATTTTCTTGGTAGTAGCTTTTGAAATTATCAATTCTGCTATCGAAAATGTGGTGGATTTGGCCAGTCACTATCACTTTTCCATGCTGGCTAAAAATGCCAAGGATATGGCGGCTGGCGCGGTATTAGTGGTCTCTCTTTTCGCAGCCTTAACAGGCGCATTGATTTTTCTCCCACGAATCTGGGATTTATTATTTTAAACAGTAAGAGGAAATTATGACTTTTAAATCAGGCTTTGTAGCCATTTTAGGACGTCCCAATGTTGGGAAGTCAACCTTTTTAAATCATGTCATGGGGCAAAAGATTGCCATTATGAGTGACAAGGCGCAGACAACGCGCAATAAAATCATGGGAATTTACACGACTGATAAGGAGCAAATTGTCTTTATCGACACACCAGGGATTCATAAGCCTAAAACGGCACTTGGAGATTTCATGGTCGAATCCGCCTACAGCACTCTTCGTGAAGTGGATACTGTTCTTTTTATGGTGCCTGCTGATGAAGCGCGTGGTAAGGGGGACGATATGATTATCGAACGCCTCAAGGCTGCCAAGGTTCCTGTGATTTTGGTGGTGAATAAAATCGATAAGGTTCACCCAGACCAGCTTTTGTCTCAGATTGATGATTTCCGTAACCAAATGGACTTCAAGGAAATTGTCCCAATCTCAGCTCTTCAGGGGAATAATGTGTCTCGTCTAGTGGATATTTTGAGTGAAAATCTGGACGAAGGTTTCCAATATTTCCCGTCTGATCAAATCACAGACCATCCAGAACGTTTCTTAGTTTCAGAAATGGTTCGCGAGAAAGTTTTGCACCTAACTCGTGAAGAGATTCCGCATTCTGTCGCAGTAGTTGTGGATTCTATGAAGCGAGATGAAGAGACAGACAAGGTTCACATCCGTGCAACCATCATGGTCGAGCGAGATAGCCAAAAAGGGATTATCATCGGCAAAGGTGGTGCTATGCTCAAGAAAATCGGTAGCATGGCACGTCGTGATATCGAACTCATGCTAGGAGACAAGGTCTTCCTAGAAACCTGGGTCAAGGTCAAGAAAAACTGGCGCGATAAAAAGCTAGATTTGGCTGACTTTGGCTATAATGAAAAAGAATACTAAGTGGAGGTGGGCTCATGCCTGCTTCTTGTTTTTACAGAAGGAGGACTTATGCCTGAATTACCTGAGGTTGAAACCGTTCGATGTGGCTTAGAAAAATTGATTTTGGGAAAGAAGATTTCCAGTATAGAAATTCGTTATCACAAGATGATTAAAACGGATTTAGACGAGTTTCAAAAGGAAGTGCCTGGTCAAGTTGTTGAGTTAATGGGACGTCGTGGGAAATATTTGCTTTTTTACCTGACAGACAAGGTCTTGATTTCCCATCTGCGGATGGAGGGCAAGTATTTTTACTATCCAGACCAAGCACCTGAACGCAAACACGCCCATGTTTTGATTCATTTTGAAGATGGTGGGACGCTTGTTTATGAGGATGTACGCAAGTTTGGTACTATGGAACTCTTGTCTCCTGACCTTTTGGATGCCTATTTTATTTCTAAAAAAATAGGTCCTGAACCAATAGAGCAAGACTTTGATGTGCAGGTCTTTCAAGCTGCTCTAACTAAATCTAAAAAGCCTATCAAATCCCATCTCCTAGACCAGACCTTGGTAGCTGGATTAGGAAATATTTATGTGGATGAGGTTCTCTGGCGTGCTCAGGTTCATCCAGCTAGACCTTCCCAGACGTTAACAGTAGCAGAAGCGATAGCCATTCATGACCAGACCATTGCTGTTTTGAGCCAGGCTGTTGACAAAGGTGGTTCCACCATTCGGACCTATACCAATGCCTTTGGTGAAGATGGGACCATGCAGGATTTTCATCAGGTCTATGACAAGGCTGGTCAAGAATGTTCACGTTGTGGCACTGTGATTGAGAAAATCCAACTAGGCGGACGAGGTACCCATTTTTGTCCTCAGTGTCAAAGGAGGAATTAATGGGAAAAATCATCGGAATCACAGGAGGAATTGCCTCTGGTAAGTCAACTGTGACAAATTTTCTAATACAGCAAGGCTTTCAAGTAGTGGATGCCGACGCAGTCGTCCACCAACTACAGAAACCTGGCGGTCGTCTGTTTCAGGCTCTAGTCCAGCACTTTGGGCAAGAAATCATCCTTGAAAACGGAGAACTCAATCGACCTCTCCTAGCTAGTCTCATCTTTTCAAATCCTGAAGAACGAGAATGGTCTAAGCAAATCCAAGGAGAGATTATCCGTGAGGAACTAGCTACATTAAGAAACCAATTGGCTCAGACAGAAGAGATTTTCTTCATGGATATTCCCCTACTTTTTGAGCAGGACTACAGCGCTTGGTTTTATGAGACATGGTTGGTCTATGTGGACCGAGATGTCCAAGTAGAACGCCTAATGAAAAGGGATCAGCTATCCAAGGATGAAGCTAAGTCGCGTCTGGCAGCCCAGTGGCCTTTAGAGAAAAAGAAAGATTTGGCCAGCCAAATTCTTGATAATAATGGGAATCAGGTCCAGCTTCTTACTCAGGTGTTCTCCCTTCTTGAGGGAGGTAAGCAAGATGACAGAGATTAACTGGAAGGATAATCTGCGCATTGCTTGGTTTGGTAATTTTTTGACAGGAGCCAGTATTTCCTTAGTTGTGCCTTTTATGCCCATCTTTGTGGAAAATCTAGGTGTAGGGAGTGATCAAGCTGCTTTTTATGCAGGATTAGCTATTTCTGTCTCTGCCATTTCTGCAGCACTTTTCTCTCCTATCTGGGGCATCCTTGCTGACAAATATGGTCGAAAGCCCATGATGATTCGGGCTGGTCTGGCCATGACTATCACTATGGGAGGCTTGGCCTTTGTGCCAAATATCTATTGGTTAATCTTTCTTCGTTTACTGAATGGTGTATTTGCGGGTTTTGTTCCCAATGCAACGGCCTTGATAGCCAGTCAGGTTCCCAAGGAGAAATCAGGTGCTGCCTTAGGCACTTTGTCTACAGGCGTAGTTGCAGGCACTCTAACTGGTCCCTTTATCGGTGGTTTTATTGCAGAATTATTTGGTATTCGTACTGTTTTCTTATTGGTTGGTAGTTTTCTATTTTTAGCTGCTGTTTTGACTATTTTCTTTATCAAGGAAGATTTTCAACCAGTAGCCAAGGAAAAGTCCATCCCAACAAAGGAATTATTTACATCAGTTAAATATCCCTATCTCTTGGTCAACCTCTTTCTGACCAGTTTTGTTATCCAATTTTCAGCCCAATCAATCGGTCCTATCTTAGCTCTGTATGTACGCGACTTAGGCCAGATAGAGAATCTTCTTTTTGTATCTGGTTTGATTGTATCCAGTATGGGCTTTTCCAGTATGATGAGTGCAGGAGTCATGGGAAAGCTAGGTGACAAGGTGGGCAACCATCGCCTCTTGGTTGTAGCCCAGTTTTATTCAGTTATCATCTATCTCCTCTGTGCCAATGCCTCTAGTCCCCTTCAACTAGGACTTTATCGTTTCCTCTTTGGCTTGGGAACCGGAGCCTTGATTCCAGGAGTTAATGCCCTTCTCAGCAAGATGACGCCCAAAGCTGGTATTTCGAGGGTCTTTGCCTTTAATCAGGTATTCTTTTATCTGGGAGGTGTCGTTGGGCCTATGGCAGGTTCTGCAGTAGCAGGTCAATTTGGCTACCATGCAGTCTTTTATGCGACAAGCCTTTGTGTTGCCTTTAGTTGTCTCTTTAACCTTCTTCAATTTCGAACATTATTAAAAGTAAAGGAAATCTAGTGCGAGTAAAAATTAATCTCAAATGCTCCTCTTGTGGCAGTATCAATTACCTAACCAGTAAAAATTCAAAAACCCATCCAGACAAGATTGAGGTTTTAAAGTATTGTCCCAAGGAAAGAAAAGTAACCCTACATCTTGAATCTAAGTAGATTTTATGGTAAAATAATAAGGATTTTAAGGAGTTTGATATGTATAACCTATTATTAACCATTTTATTAGTATTATCTGTTGTGATTGTGATTGCGATTTTCATGCAACCAACCAAAAACCAATCCAGCAATGTATTTGATGCCAGCTCAGGTGATTTGTTTGAACGCAGTAAAGCACGCGGTTTTGAAGCTGTAATGCAGCGTATGACAGGGATTTTAGTCTTTTTCTGGCTAGCCATTGCCTTAGCATTGACGGTATTATCAAGTAGATAAGAAAATAATGGGCAGGACTAGGTCTTTGCCTCTTTTTGTTTATTGTAAAGGAGGTTTGAAGTGCATTTATCTGAGGAATCCATTTCATTAGTAAATGATTTTTTTGAAAGTTATTTAACTGGATATTCTATTGAGGTATTAGATTTTGAACAGAATTCAAACATATATATACTTAATGACTCATTAATCTTATTATTTGAAGTTAATAGAAATAAGGTGGCTTACGTTAATAATAAAGGCTTGTGTAAGGAAGATTTAACGAATAATAAGTATATAGAGCCAGGTATATATGGGAATTACTATTATTCTTTTCGGATTGTTGAATTAACGAATAATGAAATAGGATGGAAATATAATAATGAAGAACTTAAGAGGAAAGTAGTTGACTTTATTGGAGAAGAATTGATATATGTGCCTATTGAGTATGTGAAATTTAAAGGGTGGTCAAGAAATTATTGGTCTATGGATACTCCTTCTGAAATTGAATATATTGATAAGAAAGTACCAAAATTAAGATTAAAAGAAAGATATGAAAAATGGGAAGGAATTCGATATTATTTTATTTACATAGAATTTAAGAAACCAGATAATACTTATGCAAAAGCTGTTGCTTATTCCGTCAGTGCTCCTCGAATATATATTAATACACTTTGTAAAAATACAATAAAAACAGGCAAACTATATAGAGACACTATGAGAGGAGGTAATTACGGATGGATGACTCCATTGGAAAAAGCATTCAATTTATGGAAAGGAGTTAGGAGAGTTAGGAGATTAGAAGAAAATTTAACATATTTTTTCATAGAAGAATACCACAAAGAAAAAAGTTTAGTTTGGGAAAGAGCAGACGAGCTAGCGAATGAATTTAATGAAAATAGTTGTAAATTTGATAACGTAGAGAGAAGTAGTTGGTTACAAGCTAATAATAAATGGATATCGGAGGAACTTGTTTATCGTTTAACAAAAAAATTGTTTAAAGATTACAAGGTAGTATATCAGATGAGACCTTTTTTTCTTCGCAGTAAGACAACTGGAGCACAATTATCTTACGATATTTTTATATCTGGATTAAATGTTGCAATTGAATATCAAGGGATTCAGCATTTCCAACCGGTAGAGTTTTTTGGTGGTGAAAAAAATTTCGAGCGCCAATTAATTAGAGATAGAGAGAAGTATGAATTGAGTAAAGAAAATAATGTTTATCTGGTCTATATAAATTATGATGAGGAAATATCTGAGGAACTGATAAAAAATAAGGTAAATAATATTTTAAACGCTGATAAAGATTAAAAACTTAGTTCCTTTAAATCACTAGAAAGAAAATATGAAAGATAGAATAAAAGAATATTTACAAGAAAAGGGAAAGGTAACTGTCAATGATTTGGCTCAGGCTTTGGGAAAAGACGGGTCCAAGGACTTTCGTGAGTTGATTAAAACCTTGTCTCTAATGGAAAGAAAGCACCAGATTCGCTTTGAAGAAGATGGCAGTCTGACCTTGGAAGTTAAGAAAAAACATGAGATTACTCTCAAGGGGGTTTTTCATGCCCATAAAAATGGCTTTGGTTTTGTCAGCATAGAAGGAGAAGAGGACGACCTTTTTGTAGGGAAAAACGATGTCAACTATGCTATTGATGGTGATACCGTTGAAGTCGTCATCAAGAAAGTAGCTGATCGTAACAAGGGAACAGCAGCAGAAGCCAAAATTATCGATATCCTAGAACACAGTTTGACAACCGTTGTCGGTCAAATCGTTCTAGATCAAGAAAAACCCAAGTATGCTGGCTACATTCGTTCGAAAAATCAGAAAATCAGTCAACCGATTTATGTTAAGAAACCAGCCCTTAAACTCGAGGGAACAGAAGTTCTCAAGGTCTTTATTGACAAATACCCAAGCAAGAAACATGATTTCTTTGTCGCAAGTGTCCTCGATGTGGTGGGGCATTCAACGGATGTCGGAATTGATGTTCTTGAGGTTTTGGAGTCTATGGACATTGTCTCAGAATTTCCAGAGGCTGTTGTCAAAGAAGCAGAAAGTGTGCCTGATGTTCCATCTCAAAAGGATATGGAAGGGCGTCTGGACTTGAGAGATGAGATTACCTTTACCATTGATGGTGCTGACGCCAAGGACTTGGACGATGCGGTGCATATCAAGACCTTGAAAAATGGCAATCTGGAGCTTGGTGTTCACATCGCAGACGTTTCCTACTATGTGACCGAAGGTTCTGCCCTTGACAAGGAAGCTCTTAACCGCGCAACTTCTGTCTATGTGACAGACCGTGTGGTTCCAATGCTTCCAGAACGACTGTCAAACGGCATTTGCTCTCTCAATCCTCAAGTTGACCGCCTGACCCAGTCTGCCATTATGGAGATTGATAAACATGGCCGTGTAGTCAACTACACTATCACACAAACGGTTATCAAGACAAGCTTCCGTATGACCTATAGTGATGTCAATGATATCCTAGCTGGAGACAAGGAAAAGAGACAAGAATATCAGAAAATTGTTCCAAGTATTGAACTTATGGCTAAGCTCCATGAAACTCTAGAAAATATGCGAGTGAAACGCGGAGCCCTCAATTTTGATACCAATGAAGCGAAGATTTTAGTGGATAAGCAAGGTAAGCCTGTTGATATTGTTCTTCGTCAGCGTGGTGTTGCCGAGCGCATGATTGAGTCCTTTATGTTGATGGCTAATGAAACAGTTGCCGAGCATTTCAGCAAGTTGGATTTGCCTTTTATCTATCGAATTCACGAGGAACCAAAGGCTGAAAAGGTTCAGAAGTTTATTGATTATGCTTCAAGTTTTGGCTTGCGCATTTATGGGACTGCCAGTGAGATTAGCCAGGAGGCCCTTCAAGACATCATGCGTGCTGTTGAGGGAGAGCCTTATGCGGATGTCTTGTCCATGATGCTTCTGCGCTCCATGCAGCAGGCTCGCTATTCGGAGCACAATCACGGTCACTATGGACTAGCGGCTGACTATTATACTCACTTTACCAGTCCGATTCGTCGTTATCCAGACCTTCTTGTTCACCGTATGATTCGTGATTACGGCCGTTCTAAAGAAATAGCCGATCATTTTGAACAAGTGATTCCAGAGATTGCGACCCAGTCTTCCAACCGTGAACGTCGTGCCATCGAGGCTGAGCGTGAAGTCGAAGCCATGAAAAAGGCTGAGTACATGGAAGAATACGTAGGTGAAGAATACGATGCGGTTGTATCAAGTATTGTCAAATTCGGTCTCTTTGTCGAATTGCCAAATACGGTTGAAGGCTTGATTCACATCACAAATTTACCTGAATTTTATCATTTCAATGAGCGTGATTTGACCCTTCGTGGGGAGAAATCAGGAACAACTTTCCGTGTAGGTCAGCAGATTCGCATTCGCGTTGAAAGAGCCGATAAGATGACGGGTGAGATCGACTTCTCTTACATTCCAAGTGAATTTGATGTGATCGAAAAAGGCTTGAAACAGTATAGTCGCAGTGACAGAGGGCGTGATTCAAGTCGTCGTTCAGATAAGAAGGAAGATAAGAGAAAATCAGGACGCTCAAATGAGAAGCGCAAGCATTCACAAAAAGACAAGAAGAAAAAAGGAAAGAAACCCTTTTACAAGGAAGTAGCTAAGAAAGGAGCCAAGCATGGCAAAGGGCGAGGGAAAGGTCGTCGCACAAAATAAAAAGGCGCGCCACGACTATACAATCGTAGATACGCTAGAGGCAGGAATGGTCCTGACTGGAACTGAAATCAAGAGTGTACGAGCAGCTCGAATTAATCTCAAGGATGGTTTTGCCCAAGTGAAAAATGGGGAGGTTTGGTTGAGCAATGTTCATATCGCACCTTATGAAGAGGGCAATATCTGGAATCAAGAACCAGAACGTCGTCGCAAACTCCTACTCCATAAAAAGCAAATCCAGAAGTTGGAGCAAGAGACCAAAGGGACAGGAATGACCCTGGTTCCCCTTAAAGTCTATATCAAAGATGGCTATGCCAAGCTTCTTTTAGGACTTGCCAAAGGGAAGCGTGACTATGACAAACGGGAGTCAATCAAACGACGCGAGCAGAATCGCGATATTGCGCGCGTGATGAAAGCAGTCAACCAGCGATAAGAAGAGGAATGAAGATGGAAAAACTAGTTGCCTATAAACGTATGCCCTTGTGGACGAAAGAAACCATGCCAGAGGCGGTTCAGCAGAAACACAATACCAAGGTCGGGACTTGGGGTAAGATTACTGTTTTAAAAGGAACTCTCAAGTTTATTGAATTGACAGAAGATGGTGAGGTTTTAGCTGAGCACCACTTTGAAGCAGGAGCCGACAATCCCATGGCACAACCACAAGCCTGGCACCGAGTGGAGGCTGTAACAGACGATGTAGAATGGTATTTGGAATTTTATTGTAAACCTGAGGATTATTTCCCTAAGAAATACAATACCAATCCTGTTCATTCAGAGGTTCTAGAGGCCATGCAGACAGTAAAACCAGGGAAAGTCTTGGATTTGGGCTGTGGTCAAGGCCGTAATGCACTCTTTCTAGCCCAGCAAGGTTTTGATGTGACAGCTGTGGATCAAAATGAATTATCTCTTGAAATCTTGCAAAGCATTGTAGAGCAGGAAGATTTGGATATGCCTGTTGGTCTCTACGATATCAATTCAGCCAGTATTGGGCAAGAATATGATTTTATCGTTTCAACAGTTGTTCTCATGTTTCTACAAGCAGACCGCATTCCTGCAATTATCAAAAATATGCAGGAGAAAACCACTATTGGTGGCTACAATCTTATCGTTTGTGCTATGGATACGGAAGATTACCCTTGCTCAGTGAACTTCCCATTTACTTTTAAAGAAGGCGAACTAGCGAACTATTACAAGGACTGGGAATTGGTCAAGTACAATGAAAATCCAGGCCATTTGCACCGTCGTGACGAAAATGGCAATCGTATTCAACTACGCTTTGCGACCATGCTAGCCAAGAAAATCAAGTAAACATGTTATGAAGAGTTTGGGACAAAAAGATTTTGATTTTAGGAATTATTTATTATAAATTTTTAAAATCGATAGATTAGATAAAAAGCGAATAAGACCGAATACTGAATGTCAGATAACTCGTTTTGTTCGCTTTTTATATTTAAGGTTAGACTTTTGTCCCAGACTCTTTTAAAAATGCTAAATGTTATAAAAACGTAATATTTCTGACTATATAATTTTTATTTCAAGAATCGCTATAATTATAGAATAAAAACAGTTTTATGCGTATATATATATATATACGCATAAAAAATTATAATAGATTAGAAAATATAAAAAGGGGGCTATTGAATTATTAGAGCAAAAGTGTATTATAAGATGTGATAAAAATATTTATTTTGGAGGAAATTAGATGTTTCATAAAGGTAAACACGATCGTGAAAAGCAATTACGTTTTTCTATTCGTAAGGTCAGCTTTGGTGCAGCTAGTGTCGCAGTAGCTGCATTGTTCATGTTTTTAGGAAATGGTGCAGTATCTGCTGCAGAGCAAGGGGTGCCTTCAACTAATGGGGAGACTCAAGCACCGCAACCTAAAGATCAGAATGTCCAGAATGGGACCTACGAAGGGAACACAGTAGCCACTAGTCCTGCTGCAACAGTAGAGACAAATGCTCAACCTTCAACAGTTGAAAATAGTCCTTCTCCAGAATCAGCACCTCAGAAGGTGGAGACTCTAGATAAGAAAGAATTAACAGATTTAATCAAAGAAATTGATGGAAAGTTTGCTAAAGGAACTTATGCTACTAAGACAGAAGAAAGCGTTAACAATCTTAGAGCTGTCTTAGAAGAAGCAAGAACTGATTTAAGTACTGCAACAACTCAAACTGAATTAACTGCAGCATATAGAAAGTTAATTACAGCGACATCAAAATTGCAAACAAAATCTGAAAAGAAAAAAGAACAAGCGGTAGATAATACAAGTGACAAAGGAAGCAAAGGCCAAAAAAATGCCACCGCTGAAAAGACTTTGGAGTCTAATTCTATTGCAAACTCAGGTTCTAGAGATGAACGTAATGGAAAAGCCTTGGATACAAATAATCCATTCCGTACAGGTACAGATGCAGCTCCTAGCACGGCAGCAAGCACAGATCCGCTAGCTGCAAATGAACATGGTGTTAGCATTATCAATGGTGATTTTTCAGATACAACATTAGGTGCAGAGTTACCAACAGCAACGTCACCTATAGCTTCAACTATTGTAGAATTATCTAAATTAAAAGGTTGGAATGCTGTAGATTCAAGTACAAATAAAGTGTTGCTGATTTGGGCTGCTAAAACAGGGATTTATGAGTCACAACTTCCAGGACCGAAAACAAAGATCGCAGCAGTCTTATCTGCATATAATGAAAGAGGTGCTGGTGGAACACCAAATACAGAATACGGACCGATTTATCAAGATATAGATGTCGTTCCTGGTCAGGAAGTAATTGTTAGCTATCGTTCTCAAAGTATTGGTCAAACTACTGGGATAAATGGTGCAAAATTAATAGTAAAAGATGCAAATACAGATACTAAAATAGCAGAGGATAAAGCTGATTACCGAGGTTATCCTTTAGGAGAGTTTTCAAAAATTGTTAATGTTCCTGATGGGGTAACAAAACTTCGTCTCCAATTTGAATCAATTAACAATCGAAGTCATGATGAAGCAAATACTCACAGAACGCCTGATGGTATATATGCTGGTGCTAGTGTAAGTAATGTACGAGTAGGTAGTGGAGCTTATGTTGTACCTACTGTTACTGAAACAAGTTTTTCTAAAACAGCTGTTTCTGCTACTGCACAAAAAGTTACAGTTAGAATTCAAGCAAGACTTGAAAATAAAGGTGAAGCAACTTCAACAAGCCCAGTTTATTCTTTGGCAATTCCAGAGGGAGCAAGATTAGCAAGTTATGACAGATCTAAAATTGTTCCATCTACTTCTGGAAATCAATTATCTATGCGTATTAACTCAGTAAGACCGAAATCTTCTCAAGACTTTTGGTACGAATTAGAACTTCCTGCAACAAAAGCTGAAACATTTGTACTGAATCCGACTGTCACTTATCAAACGAATGGAAATTTGATTTCAGGAACAACAGTTGCGACTACTAAAAAAGAAGGTGTTATAACATCACCTACTCAAACCGTAACAGTTAATATGTATAAAGCTGATTTACGAGCAGAAGAGGCTAAAGCAGCTACTTTAAATCAAAGTGATTATACACCTGAGACATGGGCTGCTTATCAAGCAGAAGTATCTAAGGCTCAAGCGATTTTAAATGAAGAAACAAACAATGTAGAAATAGCGAATCGTAAAAACCAAGCGGATATTAATGCACAGACACTTCTTTTACAAAAAGCAAAAGCAAAATTAGATTTGGACAAAGCAGCGCAAGCCGAAAAAGCAGAAATCGCATCAGATAAGAGCTTAACAGCAGCGCAACGTACAGAAAAAGAACAAGCAGTAGATGCAGCGAAAACAGCAGAAGAAGCTAAGATTGCGTCAGCAGAAAACGCTGATAAAGTAGCCGAAGCTAAAACAGCAGGTGTTGCAGCAATTGCAGGTGTCCACACACCAGGTGACTTAGAGACTGTAAAGCAGCAGCGAAAGCAGACTTAGAA
>NZ_GL732486.1:259995-260485 GCF_000187745.1 Streptococcus sp. M334
TGTAAAAGCAGCAGCGAAAGCAGACTTAGAAAAAGCAGCGCAAGCCGAAAAAGCAGAAATCGCATCAGATAAGAGCTTAACAGCAGCGCAACGTACAGAAAAAGAACAAGCAGTAGATGCAGCGAAAACAGCAGAAGAAGCTAAGATTGCGTCAGCAGAAAACGCTGATAAAGTAGCCGAAGCTAAAACAGCAGGTGTTGCAGCAATTGCAGGTGTCCACACACCAGGTGACTTAGAGACTGTAAAAGCAGCAGCGAAAGCAGACTTAGAAAAAGCAGCGCAAGCCGAAAAAGCAGAAATCGCATCAGATAAGAGCTTAACAGCAGCGCAACGTACAGAAAAAGAACAAGCAGTAGATGCAGCGAAAACAGCAGAAGAAGCTAAGATTGCGTCAGCAGAAAACGCTGATAAAGTAGCCGAAGCTAAAACAGCAGGTGTTGCAGCAATTGCAGGTGTCCACACACCAGGTGACTTAGAGACTGTAAAAGCA
>NZ_GL732486.1:261794-276799 GCF_000187745.1 Streptococcus sp. M334
AACTCCAGTAGGTAAAGAGAAAGCCCTAGAAGCAATCCAAACAGCGTCAGAAACTAAGATTGCCTCAATTGATAAGAACGCTAAATTGTCAGACGATGAAAAAGCAGCAGCGAAAGCCGAAGTAGCGAAAGCCGCCATCGCAGCCGTAAATGCTATCAATGAAGCGAAAGATCAAGATGGAGTGGACGGCGCTCAAACTACAGGAACAACAGCAATTAACGCAGTAACTCCAGTAGGTAAAGAGAAAGCCCTAGAAGCAATCCAAACAGCGTCAGAAACTAAGATTGCCTCAATTGATAAGAACGCTAAATTGTCAGACGATGAAAAAGCAGCAGCGAAAGCCGAAGTAGCGAAAGCCGCCATCGCAGCCGTAAATGCTATCAATGAAGCGAAAGATCAAGATGGAGTAGATGCTGCTCAAACTACAGGAGTTAAAGCAATTGAAGCAGTAAATCCAGTAGGTACAAGCAGTACGAATAGCGCAGGCAACGGTATTACACCACCAACTGTAGAAGTTCCAGCTTATACAGAACCAGTAGGCACAAGTAGTACAGATGGTGAAGGCAATGTTATTATTCCACCAACTGTAGAAGTCCCAGCTTATACAGAACCAGTAGGTACAAGCAGTACAGATGGTGAAGGTAACGTAGTTACGCCACCAACAGCAGAAGTCCCAGCTTATACAGAACCAGTAGGCACAAGTAGTACAGATGGTGAAGGCAATGTTATTGTTCCACCAACAGCAGAAGTCCCAACCTATACAGGTAGTGTGAATGGTATTTCAGAAGAAATGCCAGCTCAGCCACATAAGGACGGCAGTGCTAATGAAATGTCAGATGGAACTCCAGTATCTGAAACTACAATAAATAAAGATCGACAACTTCCAAATACTGGTACAGCAGACTCTACAGTAGCTATGGTAGCAGCTGTAGCAAGTGCAGTACTTGGACTTGGTCTTGCAGGCCGTCGTCGTAAAGAAGACGAAGAAGCATAATTTATATATAAGTTAATCTAATCTTTTAGTAAAATCTGTATTTGATTTTATAGCTTATATAGAATTCCTTAAAAAAACTCTCCTAGTAGTCCATTGATTGCTAGGAGATTTTGGTTATTTGTCAATTATATAGGGTATTGAAACTGGAATAGTAGGACATGACTTCTGAAGCATTGTTAGAAATTAATTTGACTTTCCTAATCTCTTAGTTCACATTTTATTTCAATTTACTATACTTTTCTTCTACAATTAAAAATACGATTATTAATTTTTACGAATAATATAGAAAAGGAGGGAAATCATGTTTGTTGCAAGAGATGTTAGGGGAGATTTGGTAAATGTGTTAGAGGATAAGCTTGAAAAGCAAGCATACACTTGCCCAGCTTGTGGAGGTCAGCTCCGTTTGCGTCAAGGGCCAAGTGTCCGAACCCATTTTGCCCACAAATCCCTAAAAGACTGTGATTACTCCTTTGAAAATGAAAGCCCAGAACACTTGGCAAATAAGGAAGTCCTCTATCACTGGTTGAAAACAGAGGCGGAGGTGCAATTAGAATATCCGCTTCCAGAGCTTAAACAGATTGCGGATGTATTTGTAAATCGTAATCTAGCTTTAGAAGTTCAGTGTAGTCCCTTGCCACAAAAACTTCTTAAAGAGCGTAGTGAGGGCTATCGTAGTCAGGGTTACCAAGTACTGTGGTTGTTGGGGGAAAAACTTTGGCTCAGGGAGCGATTGACTCGTCTGCAAGAAGGTTTTCTTTATTTCAGTCAAAACATGGGATTTTATGTTTGGGAAGTAGACAAGGAAAAACAGTTTTTAAGACTCAAATATCTTATTCACCAAGATCTCCGTGGCAAACTCCATTATCAAATCAAGGAATTTCCCTATGGTCAAGCTAGTTTACTGGATATATTACGTCTTCCCTATAAGAAACAAAAAATATCTCATTTTACAGTTTCTCAGGATAAGGACATCTGTCGCTATATTCAGCAACAACTTTATTATCAAAACCCTATTTGGATGAAAGAACAAGCAGAAGCCTATCAAAAGGGAGAAAATCTCCTGACTTATAAGCTAAAAGCATGGTATCCACAAATTCGACCTCTAGTAGGAGAGTTTTGCCAAATTGAGCAAGATTTGACTAGCTATTATAAGTATTTTCAAATTTATTATCAAAAAAATCCTCAAAATGATTGGCAAAAGCTTTATCCACCAGCCTTTTATCAGCAATATTTCTTGAAAAATATGGTAGAATAGAAAGGATGGAGGAATCTAATGGTATTACAAAGAAATGAAATAAATGAAAAAGATACATGGGATCTATCAACGATTTACCCAACTGACCAGGCTTGGGAAGAAGCCTTAAAAGATTTAACAGAACAACTGGAGACAGTAGCCCAGTATGAAGGCCATCTCTTGGATAGTGCGGATAGCCTACTCGAAATCACTGAATTTTCTCTTGAAATGGAACGTCAGATGGAGAAGCTTTACGTTTATGCTCATATGAAAAATGACCAAGATACACGTGAAGCCAAGTATCAAGAGTACTATGCCAAGGCAATGACTCTCTACAGTCAGCTAGACCAAGCCTTTTCATTCTATGAGCCTGAATTTATGGAAATCAGTGAAAAGCAGTATGCTGACTTTTTAGAGACTCAACCAAAATTGCAGGTTTATCAACACTATTTTGACAAGCTTTTGCAAGGAAAGGATCACGTTCTTTCACAACGTGAAGAAGAATTATTGGCTGGAGCTGGTGAAATCTTTGGTTCAGCAAGTGAAACCTTTGCTATTTTAGATAATGCAGATATCGTCTTTCCATTTGTTAAAGATGAAGATGGTAACGAAGTACAATTGTCACATGGCGTTTATATGCGTTTGATGGAGTCTAAAAACCGTGAGGTGCGCCGTGGTGCCTATCAAGCCCTTTATGCGACTTATGAACAATTCCAACACACCTATGCCAAAACCTTGCAAACCAATGTTAAGGTGCAAAACTACCGTGCCAAAGTTCGCAACTACAAGAGTGCTCGTCATGCAGCCCTAGCGGCCAATTTTGTTCCAGAGAGTGTTTATGACAATTTGGTGGCAGCAGTTCGCAAGCACTTGCCACTCTTGCATCGATACCTTGAGCTTCGTTCAAAGATTTTGGGGATTTCAGACCTCAAGATGTACGATGTCTACACACCGCTTTCATCTGTTGAATACAGTTTTACCTACCAAGAAGCTTTGAAAAAAGCAGAAGATGCCTTGGCAGTCTTGGGTGAGGATTACTTGAGCCGTGTTAAACGTGCCTTCAGCGAGCGTTGGATTGATGTTTACGAAAACCAAGGCAAGCGTTCAGGGGCTTACTCGGGTGGTTCTTACGATACAAATGCCTTTATGCTTCTTAACTGGCAGGACAATCTGGACAATCTCTTTACTCTTGTCCATGAGACTGGTCACAGTATGCATTCCAGCTATACTCGTGAAACGCAGCCTTATGTTTACGGTGATTATTCTATCTTCTTGGCTGAGATTGCCTCAACTACCAATGAAAACATCTTGACGGAGAAATTATTGGAAGAAGTGGAAGACGACGCAACGCGCTTTGCGATTCTCAATAACTTCCTAGATGGTTTCCGTGGGACAGTTTTCCGCCAAACTCAATTTGCTGAGTTTGAACACGCCATTCACCAAGCGGACCAAAATGGGGAAGTCTTGACAAGCGATTTCCTAAATAAACTCTACGCAGACTTGAACCAAGAGTATTATGGTTTGAGTAAGGAAGACAATCCTGAAATCCAATACGAGTGGGCTCGCATTCCACACTTCTACTATAACTACTATGTGTATCAATATTCAACTGGCTTTGCAGCAGCTTCAGCCTTGGCTGAAAAGATTGTCCATGGTAGTCAAGAAGACCGTGACCGCTATATCGACTACCTCAAGGCAGGTAAATCTGACTATCCACTTAATGTCATGAGAAAAGCTGGAGTTGATATGGAGAAGGAAGACTACCTCAACGATGCCTTTGCAGTCTTTGAACGCCGTTTAAATGAGTTTGAAGCCCTTGTTGAAAAATTGGGATTGGCATAAGATGGTTGAATCGTATAGTAAGAATGCCAACCATAACATGCGTCGTCCTGTCGTCAAAGAAGAAATTGTAGACTTGATGCGTCAGCGTCAAAAGCAAGTCACAGGTTCCTTGAAAGAATTGGAAGACTTTGCCCGCAAGGAAAATATTCCTATTATTCCCCATGAAACAGTAGCTTATTTCCGTTTTCTCATGGAAACCATACAACCTAAAAATATTCTGGAAATTGGTACTGCAATTGGTTTTTCAGCTCTCTTGATGGCAGAACATGCGCCAAAGGCCAAGATTACAACCATTGATCGCAATCCAGAAATGATTGGTTTTGCCAAGGAAAATTTTGCCCAGTTTGACAGTCGTAAGCAAATTACACTCCTAGAAGGAGATGCGGTAGATGTCTTATCGACACTGACAGAGTCCTATGATTTCGTCTTTATGGATTCTGCTAAGTCTAAATACATCGTCTTTCTGCCAGAAATCCTCAAACATTTGGAAGTCGGTGGTGTGGTTGTCTTGGATGATATTTTCCAAGGTGGTGATGTTGCCAAGGACATTATGGAAGTTCGTCGAGGTCAGCGAACTATTTACAGAGGACTTCAAAGACTATTTGATGCAACCTTAGACAATCCAGGACTCACTGCAACATTAGTACCTCTGGGGGACGGCATTCTCATGCTTCGTAAAAATCTAGCAGATGTTCAATTACCTGACAGCGAATGATTTTCAGAAAAATTTAAGAAAATATAGTAAAATAGATAGGGTAACACTTATCTCAAAGGAGTAGACATGAAGAAAAAATTATTGGCAGGAGCCATTACACTATTATCAGTAGCAACTTTAGCAGCTTGTTCGAAAGGTTCAGAAGGGGCAGACCTTATCAGCATGAAAGGGGATGTCATCACAGAACATCAATTTTATGAGCAAGTGAAAAGCAACCCTTCAGCCCAACAAGTGTTGTTGAACTTGACCATCCAAAAAGTATTTGAGAAACAATACGGTTCAGAAGTAGATGACAAAGAAGTCAACGATACTATTGCCGAAGAAGAAAAACAATATGGCGAAAACTACCAACGTGTCTTGTCACAAGCAGGTATGACACTTGAAACACGTAAAGCTCAAATTCGTACAAGTAAATTGGTTGAGTTAGCAGTTAAGAAGGCAGCAGAAGCTGAATTGACAGATGATGCTTATAAGAAAGCCTTTGATGAGTACACTCCAGATGTAACTGCTCAAATTATTCGTCTTGATAATGAGGATAAAGCGAAAGAAATTCTTGAAAAAGCCAAGGCAAGTGGCGCAGATTTCGCTCAATTAGCTAAAGATAACTCAACTGATGAGAAAACCAAAGCAAACGGTGGAGAAATCACCTTTGATTCTGCTTCAACAGAAGTGCCAGAACAAGTTAAAAAAGCTGCTTTTGCTTTAGATGTAAATGGTGTTTCTGATGTGATTAAAGCCACTGGCACACAAGCCTATAGTAGTCAATATTACATTGTAAAACTCATTAAGAAAACAGAAAAATCATCTAATATCGATGATTATAAAGAAAAATTAAAAACTGTTATCTTAACTCAAAAACAAAACGATGCGACATTTGTTCAAAGCATTATCGGAAAAGAATTGCAAGCAGCCAATATCAAGGTTAAAGACCAAGCCTTCCAAAATATTTTCACTCAATATATCGGTGGTGGAGATTCAAGCTCAAGTAGTTCATCAAAAGAATAAAACAGAAAAGAGCCAAGTGCTCTTTTTCTTATGAGAAAATCTTCTATCTTAAGGATAAGAGTTTTTTTCTTTCGGAAAAAATGGTATAATAGCAATCAAAACTAGAAAATAAACGGAATTTGGGAATAATTTCTTTTGTTCTCATTAGATTGGTGATACTATGAAGATTAGTAAGAGGCACCTATTAAACTATTCTATCCTAGTTCCTTATTTACTTTTATCTATTTTGGGCTTGATTGTAGTTTATTCTACAACCAGTGCTATTCTTATCGAAGAAGGTAAAAGTGCCCTGCAATTAGTTCGAAGTCAGGGAATGTTTTGGGGCTTTAGTTTAATATTGATTGCCTTGATATATAAGCTGAAACTGAATTTTTTAAGAAAAGAACGACTTTTATTTATTGTTATGTTTGTTGAGCTAATTCTATTAGCTCTGGCTCGCTTAATTGGTACGCCAGTCAATGGAGCCTATGGTTGGATATCAGTAGGACCTTTGACCATTCAGCCAGCTGAGTATTTGAAGATTATTATCGTCTGGTACTTAGCCCAACGTTTTTCAAAACAACAGGATGAAATTGCTGTTTATGATTTCCAAGTTTTAACTCAAAATCAATGGATTCCTCGTGCTTTTAATGATTGGCGTTTTGTCCTCTTGGTCATGATAGGAAGTTTGGCTATTTTCCCAGATTTGGGGAATGCTACTATCCTAGCTTTGGTTGCCTTGATTATGTACACACTTAGTGGGATTGCTCATCGCTGGTTTGTAGCCTTTATCGGTCTTTTGTTTGGTGTTTCCGCCCTTTCCTTAACAGCTATTGATATGATAGGGGTTGATAAGTTTTTAAAAGTTCCAGTATTTGGATATGTGGCTAAGCGTTTCAGTGCCTACTTTAATCCCTTTGCCGATTTGGCAGGAGCAGGCCACCAACTTGCAAATTCTTACTTTGCCATGGTCAATGGTGGCTGGTTTGGTCTAGGCTTAGGAAATTCAATCGAAAAACGTGGCTATTTACCAGAAGCCCATACAGACTTTGTATTTTCAATTGTCATTGAAGAATTTGGCTTTGTGGGAGCCAGCTTGATCTTGGCACTTGTCTTCTTCCTTATTTTACGAATTATTCTGGTGGGAATTCGTGCTAAGAACCCCTTTAATTCCATGATGGCGATTGGGGTTGGGGGGATGATGTTGGTACAGGTTTTTGTCAATATTGGTGGAATCTCTGGTATTATTCCTTCAACAGGAGTTACCTTCCCTTTCCTATCGCAAGGAGGGAATAGCCTGCTGGTCTTGTCTGTAGCCATCGCCTTTGTCTTAAACATTGATGCAAGTGAAAAGCGTGCCCAATTATATGAGGAGTTAGAAGCTCACTCATCACACTATATGTAGAGCTGAGAGTGGAAAGGATTACCTATGTCTCTTCAAAAATTAGAAAACTATAGTAATAAAGCTGTCGTGCAAGAAGAAGTATTGATTTTAACAGAATTGTTAGAAGATATTACTAAAAATATGCTTGCTCCAGAGACTTTTGAAAAAATCATGCAGTTGAAGGAATTGTCAACTAAAGAAGATTATCAAGGCTTGAACCAATTGGTTACTAGTCTGTCAAATGATGAAATGGCTTATATTTCACGCTATTTCTCTATCTTACCTCTTTTGATTAATATTTCAGAAGACGTGGATTTGGCCTATGAAATAAACCACCAAAATAATATCGATCAAGATTATCTTGGTAAATTATCAGCAACGATTAAAATGGTTGCAGAAAAAGAAAATGCGGTTGAAATTCTAGAACATTTGAATGTTGTTCCAGTTTTGACTGCCCATCCAACACAAGTGCAACGTAAGAGTATGTTGGATTTGACTAACCATATCCATACCCTCTTGCGTAAGTATCGTGATGTGAAATTAGGCTTGATTAATAAGGAAAAATGGCATAATGATCTCCGTCGTTACATCGAGATTATCATGCAAACAGATATGATTCGTGAAAAGAAATTGAAAGTTACCAATGAAATCACGAATGTTATGGAATACTACAATAGTTCATTCCTGAAAGCTGTTCCTCATTTGACTGCTGAGTACAAGCGTTTGGCTAGAAAACATGGACTGGAGTTAAAACATCCTAAACCAATTACTATGGGAATGTGGATTGGTGGAGACCGTGATGGTAATCCCTTTGTTACAGCAGATACCTTAAAGAAATCTGCCATGACCCAGTGTGAAGTCATCATGAATTACTATGATGAAAAGATTTACCAACTTTATCGTGAGTTCTCCCTCTCAACCAGTATTGTCAATGTCAGCAAGCAAGTCAGAGAAATGGCTCGTCAATCTAAGGATAACTCTATCTACCGTGAAAAAGAGCTTTACCGCCGTGCCTTGTTTGATATTCAATCAAAAATCCAAGCAACAAAAACTTATCTCATTGAAGATAAGGAAGTTGGGGCTCGCTATGAAACAGCTAATGATTTTTATAAGGATTTAATTACCATTCGTGATTCCCTCTTGGAAAATAAGGGTGAAGCACTGATTTCTGGTGATTTTGTTGAGCTGATTCAGGCAGTTGAAATTTTTGGTTTCTATTTGGCATCCATCGACATGCGTCAAGATTCTAGTGTTCATGAGGCCTGTGTAGCAGAACTCTTAAAATCAGCAGGAATTCATTCGCGTTATAGCGAACTAAGTGAAGAAGAAAAATGCCAGC
Organism: Streptococcus sp. M334; assembly: GCF_000187745.1. Classification (GTDB taxonomy): domain Bacteria; phylum Bacillota; class Bacilli; order Lactobacillales; family Streptococcaceae; genus Streptococcus. The sequence continues at coordinate 270,287 of NZ_GL732486.1, forward strand.
TTCTATTGAAAGAATTGGAAGAAGATCCACGTATTCTTTCTGCCACTCATGTTGAAAAATCAGAGTTACTTGAAAAAGAATTAGCCATCTTTAAAGCTGCTCGTAAGTTGAAAGATAAGTTGGGTGATGATGTTATTCGTCAGACAATTATTTCACATGCAACCAGCGTATCAGACATGCTGGAATTGGCTATCTTACTAAAAGAAGTAGGGCTAGTTGATAAAGAAAGAGCCCGTGTCCAAATTGTTCCTCTTTTTGAAACAATCGAGGACTTGGACCACTCAGAAGAAACCATGAGGGAGTACCTTTCTCTTGGTCTAGCTAAGAAATGGATAGCTTCACGTAATAACTACCAAGAAATCATGCTTGGCTACTCTGACAGTAATAAAGATGGCGGTTACTTATCATCATGTTGGACTCTCTACAAGGCACAACAACAACTGACTGCAATTGGAGATGAATTTGGCGTTAAGGTTACCTTCTTCCATGGCCGTGGTGGGACTGTCGGTCGTGGTGGTGGACCAACCTATGAAGCTATTACCTCTCAACCGCTCAAGTCTATCAAGGATCGCATCCGCTTGACGGAGCAGGGTGAAGTGATTGGGAATAAATACGGTAATAAAGATGCTGCCTATTATAACCTTGAAATGTTGGTTTCAGCAGCCATTAACCGTATGATTACTCAGTGGAAGAGTGATACTAATACATCCAATCGTTATGAAGCCATTATGGACCAAGTAGTGGACCGTAGTTATGATATTTATCGCGATTTAGTCTTTGGGAATGACCATTTCTATGATTATTTCTTTGAATCAAGTCCAATCAAGGCTATTTCAAGCTTTAATATCGGTTCTCGTCCAGCCGCGCGTAAAACTATTACTGAAATCGGTGGTTTACGTGCCATTCCTTGGGTTTTCTCATGGTCACAAAGTCGTGTCATGTTCCCTGGCTGGTATGGTGTTGGTTCAAGTTTCAAGGAGTTTATCGATAAAAATCCAGAGAATATCGCTATCTTACGAGATATGTACCAAAATTGGCCTTTCTTCCAGTCTCTCCTTTCAAATGTAGATATGGTCTTATCTAAATCCAACATGAATATTGCTTTTGAATATGCTAAGTTATGTGAAGATGATCAAGTGAAGGCTATTTATGACACTATTTTAGACGAATGGCAATTAACTAAAAATGTTATTCTAGAGATTGAAGGGTATGACGAATTATTAGCTGAAAATCCATATCTAAAAGCGAGTTTGGATTACCGTATGCCTTACTTTAATATCCTTAACTATATCCAGTTGGAGTTGATTAAACGTCAACGCCGAGGAGAATTATCAAGCGACCAAGAAAAATTAATTCATACAACCATCAACGGAATTGCAACAGGATTGCGTAATTCGGGTTGATCCCTTTCAAACTTCCTCTTTTCTATAGGGGAAGTTTTTGAATCTTTCAAAAAAATACCAAAAGAGTCTTGACAAGTAATTGAAAAATGATATAATTTAAACATTCAGAAAAGTAATCATTCGAACTTTTTAGAGAGTCTGTGGTAGCTGAAAACAGATAAGTGGTGATGATGAAAATTGGGCTGGATGTTATTTAGAATTTGAAATCATAAAAATTCGGTGAGCACACCTTACAGTGCATCTCGTTATTGCGAGACAGAGCGATAGGGAAATTCCCTATAATTGAGGTGGTACCGCGCATCGACGTCCTCACACAAGTTTTTGTGTGAGGACTTTTTTGATGGAGGTTAGTATGGAAAGAAAACGATGGCGTCGCTTGTTTAGATAAGTGAAGTATTTTAAAGGAATTAAAAAGGAGAAATAGAATGAAAAATAAACGTTTAATTGGAATTATTGTTGCTTTAGCAGTCTTAGTAGCAGGAAGCTTGATTTACTCTTCAATGAATAAACCAGAAGCTAAGAATGAAAAGAAAGTAGCTAAAGTTGGTGTTCTTCAATTTGTGAGCCATCCATCTCTTGACTTGATTTATAAAGGGATTCAAGATGGACTTGCAGAAGAAGGCTATAAAGATGGTCAAATTAAAATCGACTTTATGAACTCAGAAGGTGACCAAAGTAAGGTTGCGACAATGAGTAAACAATTGGTTGCAAATGGCAATGACCTTGTGGTTGGTATTGCAACACCAGCAGCTCAAGGATTGGCTAGTGCAACAAAAGACCTACCAGTTATCATGGCTGCTATTACAGACCCAATTGGTGCTAACTTGGTTAAAGATTTGAAAAAACCAGGTGGCAACATTACAGGAGTGTCTGACCACAATCCAGCTCAACAACAAGTTGAACTCATCAAGGCTCTAACACCAAATGTGAAAACAATCGGAGCTCTTTACTCAAGTAGCGAAGACAATTCAAAAACACAGGTCGAAGAATTTAAGGCTTATGCTGAAAAAGCAGGTTTGACAGTGGAAACATTTGCTGTTCCTTCAACAAATGAAATTGCTTCAACAGTAAATGTTATGACTAGCAAGGTTGATGCTATCTGGGTTCCAATCGATAACACTATTGCTTCAGCCTTCTCAACTGTTGTATCAAGCAACCAATCAGCTAAAAAACCAATCTACCCAAGTGCTACTGCTATGGTAGAAGCTGGTGGTTTGGCATCAGTTGTAGTTGACCAACATGACCTTGGTGTGGCAACAGGTAAAATGATTGCGCAAGTCTTGAAAGGTGCAAAACCGGCTGATACTCCAGTCAATGTCTTTTCAACAGGTAAGTCAGTGATCAATAAAAAATTAGCACAAGAGCTAGGTATTACGATTCCTGAATCTGTTCTCAAAGAAGCAGGACAGGTGATTGAATAATCTACAATGGAGGAGTTGGGGACATCTCCTCCAATTTTTTACAATAGAAATCATATAGAAAAGGTTAAGAAACAGATGATATTGTCTATTATTTCTCAAGGATTTGTCTGGGCTATTTTAGGTCTAGGAATCTTTATGACATTTAGGATTTTGAACTTTCCAGATATGACGACAGAGGGTTCCTTCCCTCTTGGGGGAGCTGTTGCTGTCACTTTGATAACCAAAGGCGTGAACCCATTTTTAGCGACTCTTGTTGCTGTAGGAGCAGGTTGTTTGGCTGGAATGGCAGCAGGACTTCTTTATACAAAAGGGAAGATCCCGACCTTGCTCTCAGGGATTTTGGTGATGACTTCCTGTCACTCTATCATGCTCTTGATTATGGGACGTGCCAATTTAGGATTGCTTGGAACCAAGCAAATCCAGGATATTTTGCCTTTTGACTCGGATTTGAATCAACTCTTGACAGGTCTCATCTTTGTCAGTATTGTTATTGCTCTCATGCTCTTTTTCTTGGATACCAAACTAGGACAAGCCTATATTGCTACAGGTGACAATCCTGATATGGCTAGAAGTTTCGGGATTCATACTGGACGCATGGAGCTCATGGGCTTGGTCTTATCAAATGGTGTGATTGCCCTTGCAGGTGCTCTCATTGCCCAGCAAGAAGGGTATGCTGATGTATCTCGAGGAATCGGGGTTATCGTTGTGGGGCTTGCAAGTTTGATTATTGGGGAAGTTATTTTCAAGAGTTTGAGCCTGGCAGAGCGTTTGGTTGCCATCGTTGTGGGTTCTATCGCCTATCAATTCTTAGTGTGGGCTGTCATCGCGCTTGGCTTTAATACAAGTTACCTTCGTTTATACAGTGCCTTGATTTTGGCAGTCTGCCTCATGATTCCAACATTTAAGCAAATAATCTTGAAAGGAGCCAAATTAAGCAAATGACAGCAATTGTAGAATTAAAAAATGCAACCAAAGTCGTTAAAAATGGCTTTGATGAAGAAAAGATTATTTTAAATGATGTTTCCTTAGAAATTTTTGAACAGGATTTCATTACGATTTTAGGAGGTAATGGTGCTGGTAAATCGACCCTCTTTAACACTATTGCAGGAACCTTGTCATTAACCAGTGGAACTATTCGTATCTTGGGTGAAGATGTTACTAAGTTTTCACCAGAGAAGCGTGCTAAGTATCTGTCTCGTGTCTTCCAAGATCCAAAGATGGGGACAGCTCCTCGTATGACAGTGGCAGAGAATCTCTTGATTGCCAAGTTTCGTGGTGAAAAGCGTGGATTGTTACCACGACGCTTGACTAGTTATAAGGATGAATTTCAGGCGACCATTGAAAAAGTAGGGAATGGTCTTGAGAAACACTTGAATACACCGATTGAGTTCTTATCAGGTGGGCAAAGACAGGCCTTAAGTCTCTTGATGGCAACCTTGAAGCGACCTGAATTACTCTTGCTAGATGAGCATACTGCAGCCCTTGATCCAAAGACAAGTGTCGCACTCATGGAGTTGACAGATGAATTTGTCAAGAAAGATCAGCTGACAGCTCTTATGATTACTCATCATATGGAAGATGCTCTCAAATATGGCAATCGTCTGATTGTCATGAAAGAAGGACGGATTATCCAAGATTTGAACCAAGAAGAAAAGGCAAAAATGAAAATCTCAGACTACTATCAATTATTTGAATAGATGAGCTTTATTTTCATCAAAAATTGTGAAGCAAAACTTAGAGGCATGGAAGTGTTTCTGAGTTTTTTAACTTTCTTTTCTATCTAGAAAAATAAGGCAAAGAGAATTACGGAAAGCGTATGAAATGGTTTACTTTTTTTCAGAAATAAGCTATACTAGTTTACGTGAAACTATGATAAAATGGAGGTATTGTGTATGGTTGACAAACAAGTCATTGAAGAAATCAAAAACAATGCCAACATTGTGGAAGTCATAGGTGATGTGATTTCTTTGCAGAAGGCTGGACGGAACTATTTAGGGCTCTGTCCTTTTCATGGTGAAAAGACTCCTTCTTTCAACGTTGTGGAAGACAAGCAGTTTTATCACTGTTTTGGTTGTGGTCGCTCAGGTGATGTCTTTAAATTCATCGAGGAGTACCAAGGGGTTCCCTTTATGGAGGCTGTCCAAATCTTAGGTCAGCGTGTTGGAATTGAGGTTGAAAAACCGCTTTATAGTGAACAAAAGCCAGTTTCTCCTCACCAAGCTCTTTATGATATGCACGAAGATGCAGCCAAATTTTACCATGCTATTCTCATGACAACGACCATGGGAGAAGAGGCGAGAAATTACCTTTATCAGCGTGGATTGACAGATGAAGTGCTCAAACATTTTCGGATTGGTTTGGCACCTCCAGAACGCAACTATCTCTATCAACGTTTGTCTGGTCAGTATCGTGAAGAGGAATTCTTGGATTCAGGACTGTTTTATCTCTCGGAAGCTAATCAATTTGTAGACACCTTTCACAATCGGATTATGTTTCCCCTGACAAATGATCAAGGAAAGGTTATTGCCTTCTCAGGTCGTATCTGGCAGAAAACGGATTCACAAACTTCTAAGTATAAAAATAGCCGATCGACTGCAATTTTTAACAAAAGTTACGAATTATATCATATGGATAGGGCAAAAAAATCTTCTGGAAAAGCCAGTGAGATTTACCTGATGGAAGGGTTCATGGATGTCATTGCAGCTTATCGGGCTGGAATCGAAAACGCTGTCGCATCTATGGGAACAGCCTTGAGTCGAGAGCATGTTGAGCATCTGAAAAGGTTAACCAAGAAGTTAGTCCTTGTTTACGATGGTGATAAGGCTGGGCAAGCTGCGACATTGAAAGCGCTGGACGAAATTGGTGATATGCCTGTGCAAATCGTCAGCATGCCTGATAACTTGGATCCAGATGAGTATCTACAAAAAAATGGACCAGAAGACTTGGCCTATCTATTAACGAAAACTCGTATTAGTCCGATTGAGTTCTACATTCACCAGTATAAACCTGAAAATAGTGAAAATCTGCAGGCCCAGATTGAGTTTATTGAAAAAATAGCTCCCTTGATTGTTCAAGAAAAGTCTATCACTGCTCAAAACAGCTATATTCATATTTTAGCTGACAGTCTGGCGTCCTTTGATTATGCTCAGATTGAGCAGATTGTTAATGAGAGTCGTCAGGCGCAAAGGCAGAATCGCATGGAAGGAATTTCCAAACCGACGCCAATCACTATGCCTGTCACCAAGCAGTTATCAGCTATTATGAGGGCTGAAGCCCATTTACTTTATCGAATGATGGAGTCCCCTCTTGTTTTGAACGATTATCGTTTGCGAGAAGACTTTGCATTTGATACACCTGAATTTCAGGTCCTATATGACTTGCTTGGCCAGTATGGTAATCTTCCTCCAGAAGTTTTAGCAGAACAGAAAGAGGAGGTCGAAAGAGCTTGGTACCAAGTTTTAGCTCAGGATTTGCCTGCTGAGATGTCGCCGCAGGAACTTAGTGAAGTAGAAATGACTCGAAACAAGGCTCTCTTGAATCAGGACAATATGAGAATCAAAAAAGAAGGTGCAGGAAGCTAGCCATGTAGGAGATACAGACACAGCCTTAGAAGAGTTAGAACGTTTAATTTCCCAAAAGAGAAGAATGGAGTAATAATGGCAACAAAACAAAAAGAAGTAACAACATTT
>NZ_GL732486.1:276897-329250 GCF_000187745.1 Streptococcus sp. M334
AACGATTATCGTTTGCGAGAAGACTTTGCATTTGATACACCTGAATTTCAGGTCCTATATGACTTGCTTGGCCAGTATGGTAATCTTCCTCCAGAAGTTTTAGCAGAACAGAAAGAGGAGGTCGAAAGAGCTTGGTACCAAGTTTTAGCTCAGGATTTGCCTGCTGAGATGTCGCCGCAGGAACTTAGTGAAGTAGAAATGACTCGAAACAAGGCTCTCTTGAATCAGGACAATATGAGAATCAAAAAGAAGGTGCAGGAAGCTAGCCATGTAGGAGATACAGACACAGCCTTAGAAGAGTTAGAACGTTTAATTTCCCAAAAGAGAAGAATGGAGTAATAATGGCAACAAAACAAAAAGAAGTAACAACATTTGACGTACAAGTAGCAGAATTTATCCGTAATCATAAGCAAAAAGGGACAGCAACAGATGATGAAATCAATGCTAGTCTTGTCGTTCCTTTTACCTTGGACGCTGATGGGATTGAGGATCTCTTGCAACGGATTCAGGATGCAGGGATTTCTATCACAGATAACGAAGGAAATCCAAGTGCGCGTGTTCTTAGTGCTGAAGAAGAACCAGAACTCAGCGATGAGGACTTGATTGGGTCAACTTCGGCTAAGGTCAACGACCCTGTTCGTATGTACTTGAAAGAGATTGGAGTCGTTCCTCTCTTGACCAATGAAGAGGAAAAAGAGTTGGCACTGGCTGTTGAAGCTGGTGATATCGAAGCCAAACAACGCCTTGCGGAAGCCAACCTTCGTTTGGTTGTTTCTATTGCCAAACGCTATGTCGGCCGTGGTATGCAGTTCCTTGACTTGATTCAAGAAGGAAATATGGGCTTGATGAAAGCGGTTGACAAGTTTGACTATTCTAAAGGGTTCAAGTTCTCAACTTATGCAACTTGGTGGATTCGTCAGGCTATCACTCGTGCTATTGCGGACCAAGCTCGTACTATCCGTATCCCAGTCCACATGGTTGAAACCATTAATAAATTGGTTCGTGAACAGCGGAATCTCCTTCAAGAATTGGGACAAGATCCAACACCTGAGCAAATCGCTGAACGTATGGATATGACCCCTGACAAGGTTCGTGAAATCTTGAAGATTGCCCAAGAACCAGTATCTCTTGAAACACCAATCGGTGAAGAAGATGATAGTCATCTTGGAGACTTTATTGAAGATGAAGTGATTGAAAATCCAGTGGACTATACAACTCGTATCGTCTTGCGTGAGCAGTTGGATGAGGTCTTGGATACTCTTACAGATCGTGAAGAAAATGTTCTGCGTTTGCGTTTCGGATTAGATGATGGAAAAATGCGTACTCTTGAAGATGTGGGTAAAGTCTTTAACGTAACTCGCGAGCGTATCCGTCAGATTGAAGCCAAGGCTTTGAGAAAACTACGCCAACCAAGTCGCAGCAAACCGCTTCGTGATTTTATTGAAGACTAGGAGTGAGGAAAATTATGGCTTATACAGAAGAACAAATTGAAAACATCAAAACACGAATTTTATCAGCCTTGGAAGAAGTCATCGACCCTGAGTTGGGAATCGATATTGTAAATCTTGGTTTAATTTATGAGATTCGTTTTGACGGTGACACAGGGCAAACAGAGATTGATATGACTTTGACAACTATGGGTTGTCCCCTAGCTGACCTTTTGACAGACCAGATTTATGATGCCATGACAGAGGTGCCAGAAGTAACGGATACTGAGGTCAAATTAGTCTGGTATCCAGCCTGGACCGTTGAAAAAATGAGTCGCTATGCCCGCATTGCCCTAGGCATTAAGTAAACATATAAAAGTATGTGAGAGACCGTTGGAAAAGCGAGGAAATTTACTCCTCTTTTCCTCTAGTCTCTCCTTTCTTTTGCTGATTTTATTCAAAGAAAATGATATAATAGTAGTTATGGAAAAAAAGAAATTACGCATCAATATGTTGAGTTCAAGTGAGAAAGTAGCAGGACAAGGAGTTTCAGGTGCTTACCGTGAATTAGTTCGTCTTCTTCACCGTGATGCCAAGGACAAATTGATTGTTACAGAAAATCTTCCAATCGAGGCAGATGTGACTCACTTTCATACGATTGATTTCCCCTATTATTTGTCTACATTCCAAAAGAAACGCTCAGGGAGGAAAATTGGCTATGTACATTTCTTGCCTGATACACTTGAGGGGAGTTTGAAAATTCCATTTTTCTTAAAGGGAATTGTCAAACGTTATGTATTTTCTTTTTACAACCGTATGGAGCACTTGGTTGTGGTCAATCCTATGTTTATCGAGGATTTGGTGGCAGCTGGTATTCCACGTGAAAAAGTGACCTATATTCCTAACTTTGTCAACAAGGAAAAATGGCATCCTCTACCACAAGAAGAGATAGTCAGACTGCGAACAGAGCTAGGTATTAGTGATAATCAGTTTATCGTAGTAGGTGCTGGTCAAGTTCAGAAACGTAAAGGGATTGATGACTTTATCCGTCTGGCTGAGGAATTGCCTCAGATTACCTTTATCTGGGCTGGTGGTTTCTCTTTTGGTGGTATGACAGATGGTTATGAACGCTATAAGAAAATTATGGACAATCCCCCTAAAAATTTAATGTTTCCAGGTATTGTATCGCCAGAGCGTATGCGCGAATTGTATGCCCTAGCGGATCTTTTCTTGTTACCTAGTTACAATGAGCTCTTTCCTATGACTATCCTAGAAGCTGCCAGTTGTGAATCTCCTATTATGTTGCGTGATTTGGATCTCTATAAGGTGATTTTGGAGGGAAATTATCGGGCGACAGCAGATAGAGAAGAGATGAAAGAGGCTATTTTAGAATATCAAGCAAATCCTGTTGCCTTAAAAGATCTCAAAGAAAAAGCTAAGAATATTTCTAGAGAGTATTCTGAAGAGCATCTGTTACAAATCTGGTTGGACTTTTATGAGAAACAAGCCGCTTTAGGGAGAAAATAAAAAGTGAGGTAATCTATGCGAATTGGTTTATTTACAGATACCTATTTTCCTCAGGTTTCTGGTGTTGCGACCAGTATTCGAACCTTGAAAACAGAACTTGAAAAGCAGGGGCATGCTGTTTTTATCTTTACGACTACAGATAAGGATGTCAATCGCTATGAAGATTGGCAAATTATCCGTATTCCAAGTGTTCCTTTTTTTGCTTTTAAAGACCGTCGTTTTGCCTATCGAGGTTTCAGCAAGGCGCTTGAAATTGCCAAACAGTATCAACTGGATGTTATCCATACTCAGACAGAATTTTCTCTTGGCTTGTTGGGGATTTGGATTGCGCGTGAATTGGAAATTCCCGTCATTCATACCTATCACACCCAGTATGAAGACTATGTCCATTATATTGCCAAGGGGATGTTGATTCGTCCTAGTATGGTCAAGTATCTGGTTAGAGGTTTCTTGCATGATGTGGATGGGGTTATTTGCCCGAGTGAGATTGTCCGTGACTTGCTATCTGACTATAAGGTCAAGGTTGAAAAGCGGGTCATTCCAACTGGAATTGAATTAGCTAAGTTTGATCGTCCGGAAATCAAGCAGGAAAATTTGACAGAACTGCGTAGTAAATTAGGGATTCAAGGTAATGAAAAGATGTTGCTTAGTCTTTCCAGAATTTCCTATGAAAAAAATATTCAAGCAGTATTAGCAGCCTTTGCAGAAGTTCTAAGAGAGGAAGACAAGGTGAAACTGGTAGTTGCTGGGGATGGGCCTTATCTGGATGACCTCAAAGAGCAAGCCCAGAAACTAGAGATTCAAGATTTCGTTATCTTTACAGGTATGATTGTTCCTAGTGAGACAGCTCTTTATTATAAGGCGGCGGATTTCTTCATCTCGGCATCGACAAGTGAAACCCAAGGCTTGACCTACTTGGAAAGTTTGGCTAGTGGGACACCTGTCATTGCACATGGAAATCCTTATCTGGACAATCTTATCAGTGATAAAATGTTTGGAACCTTGTACTATGGAGAACATGATTTGGCTGGTGCTATTTTGGAAGCCCTGATTGCAACGCCAGATATGAATGAGCATACCTTATCAGCGAAATTGTATGAGATTTCAGCAGAGAACTTTGGGAAACGAGTACATGAGTTTTATCTGGATGCCATTATTTCAAATAATTTCGAGAAAGATTTAGTCAAAGATGATACGGTTAGTCAGCGTATCTTTAAGACAGTTTTGTATTTACCACAACAGGTAGTTGCTGTGCCCGTAAAAGGCTCTAGACGTATGCTGAAGGCTTCAAAAACACAGTTAATCAGCATAAGAGATTATTGGAAAGACCATGAAGAATAGAAAGAGGATAAGCTATGAAAAAACAATTAATGAGAAGTGGTCATGATAAAAAGATCGCAGGTGTTTGTGCAGGAGTGGCCCATTATCTTGATACGGATCCTACTATTGTTCGCGTAATATGGGGTGTTCTTGCTTGCTGTTACGGAGCGGGAATTGTAGCCTATATCATTTTATGGATTATTGCACCAGTGGCAACTGACTATTGAAAACTAGCTGAATTCATGCTAAGATAATAGAAAATAGAATGTAATGAAGGAGAGAAAAATGGCATTTGGAGATAATGGAAATCGTAAAAAAACTATGTTTGAGAAAATAACCTTGTTTATCGTACTTATCATGTTAGTAGCAAGTTTATTGGGAATTTTTGCAACTGCAATTGGTGCCCTCAGTAATCTATAAAATAGATTCAAGAAAATTTTGTGACTGGGATTTCCCAGCCCTTTTTTAAAGTGAGAAGAAAAAATGAGTATGTTTTTAGATACAGCTAAGATTAAGGTCAAGGCTGGTAATGGTGGCGATGGTATGGTTGCCTTTCGCCGTGAAAAATATGTCCCTAATGGCGGTCCTTGGGGTGGTGACGGTGGTCGTGGAGGAAATGTGGTCTTCGTTGTAGACGAAGGTTTGCGTACCCTCATGGATTTCCGCTATAATCGCCATTTCAAGGCTGATTCTGGTGAAAAAGGAATGACCAAAGGGATGCATGGTCGTGGTGCTGAGGAACTTAGAGTTCGAGTACCACAAGGTACGACTGTGCGTGATGCAGAGACTGGCAAGGTCTTGACAGATTTGATTGAACATGGTCAAGAATTTATCGTTGCTCACGGTGGTCGTGGTGGACGTGGAAATATCCGCTTTGCGACTCCAAAAAATCCTGCACCTGAAATCTCTGAAAATGGAGAGCCAGGTCAGGAACGTGAGTTACAATTGGAACTAAAAATCTTGGCAGATGTTGGTTTAGTAGGTTTCCCATCTGTAGGAAAATCAACACTTTTAAGTGTTATTACTTCAGCTAAACCTAAAATTGGTGCCTACCACTTTACGACCATTGTGCCAAATCTAGGTATGGTTCGCACCCAATCAGGTGAATCCTTTGCAGTAGCCGACTTGCCAGGTTTGATTGAAGGGGCTAGTCAAGGAGTCGGTCTAGGAACCCAGTTCCTCCGTCATATTGAGCGTACACGTGTCATCCTTCACATCATTGATATGTCAGCTAGCGAAGGACGTGATCCTTATGAGGATTATCTGGCTATTAACAAGGAATTGGAGTCTTATAACCTCCGTCTCATGGAGCGTCCACAGATTATTGTAGCTAATAAGATGGACATGCCTGAGAGTCAGGAAAATCTTGAAGAATTCAAGAAGAAATTGGCTGAAAACTACGATGAATTTGAAGAGTTGCCAGCTATCTTCCCAATATCTGGTTTGACCAAACAAGGTTTGGCAACGCTTTTGGATGCGACAGCTGAATTGTTAGATAAGACACCAGAATTCTTGCTCTACGACGAGTCAGATATGGAAGAAGAAGCTTACTATGGATTTGACGAGGAAGAGAAAGCCTTTGAAATTAGTCGTGATGACGATGCGACATGGGTACTCTCTGGTGAAAAACTGATGAAACTCTTCAATATGACCAACTTTGATCGTGACGAATCAGTCATGAAATTTGCTCGTCAATTACGTGGTATGGGGGTTGATGAAGCTCTTCGTGCGCGTGGTGCTAAGGATGGGGATTTGGTCCGCATTGGTAAATTTGAATTTGAATTTGTAGACTAGGAGACTAGCATGGGAGATAAACCGATATCTTTCCGAGATGCGGATGGCAATTTCGTTTCCGCCGCAGATGTTTGGAATGAAAAGAAATTGGAAGAACTATTTAATCGTCTCAATCCAAATCGTGCCCTGAGATTGGCACGAACGAAAAAAGAAAATCCATCTCAGTAAAGAAGATAAAAAATTCCGTGCCTTAACATCAGACACGGAGTTTTTTTATTCACCAAAAAAGAATGGTGGTGTGAATTTTTTCAATTCTTCAAAACAACTTTGTGCAGCCTCTGCATCTTCACAGATGACCAGACAGACATCGTCCCCACAGAGCGTAGCGATAGCGTCAGGAAAACTCAAAGCATCAATGATAGAACCAAAGGATTGAGCCAAACCAGGAAGAGTTTTCAAAAGTACTTGATGTTGAACAGGGTGCATCAGTACAAGAGCATCCTCCATATAAGTCTCCAAGCGTTTTTCCCATTTTGAGATGGAACCAGTATTTAGCACGTAGTAAGAATTATCTTCTTCACGTACTTTTGAGAGGTTCATACTTTTAATATCTCTCGAAAGTGTAGCTTGTGTAACTTGAATATCATTATCAGCAAGAAGAGATTGTAGCTCAGCTTGAGTATGGATCTTGTTTTTGGTTACAAGAGCTCGTATGAGTTGGTGGCGGTGTTCAGATTTATTCATAAAAATTTACTCCTTGTACAAAGTACAGAAAGCGTGGACTGATCGAAATCGTCAGTCGGGTGGTAAGCGGTATTGTCACGTATGAAGATTTGAAAGTCAGTAGTAATTTAGAACGATACGGAGAGAATCTCCTGCTTTTAACTTGTCACTAGTTGGGTGCAGATGAATGAGAAATTTATTCGTTCATCTACATACATGGCTGTTCTCTACTAACAGTAAATCATTTAATTTTGGTAGCATTTTGTCACGGCTTGTTGTGAATTTACGCTAAACGGGAATTCACAGAGATTGTCCAACATGTGGTGTGGTAGCGTGTATGATAGAGGGTTACACATGTTGGTTATGGGGCGGTATCTTTTGTTCAAGCTCCAGTAGTAGGGCTTCTAACAGCCTTTATTTGAACTGGATTTGATACCAAGTTGTAGTTTCTTTCGACTGTTCAAGTGGAGGTTATTGATTATAGGAAGGTCAGTGGGTATTGGATTGACCTTTTCCTGAGAATCCTTCCATATTGAAAGTCTGATATTATACCTTTTGGCAAGGTAGGATAAGTGTAGACTGTTCAAGCTCCACAGTCAGGTGGTAAGTGGTATTGTCACGTATGGTGATTTCAAAGTCAGTGGTATAGAGGACTAGACGGAGAGTGTCTCCTTCTTTTAACTTGTAAATAGTTGGTTGCAGTTCAAACTGGATATCCATCCATTCATCTGCATTAATATTCTCAACTATTAGCAAATCATTTCGATTTTGCAAATTGAGATAGCCCTTGGTTACGACTCGTTGTGCATCTGGTCTAAATGGCAGTTCACAGAGATTTTCCAGCATATGATAGCGACCGTTGTCAATGGTTCTAGCACTTAAAACAGCTGGATAAGGCTGTAAGTATTTCTTTTGTCCAAGTTCTAGCAGTTGGGCTGATAAGAGCCCCTTGTTTTTACTGGACTTGATACGAAGATTGAGCTGTGCACGACCGTTCAGGTGGAAATCTTTGGTCACAGGAAGGTCAATAGTAATTTGATTGACTTTCCCTTGATAGAGTTCCGTATTGAAGGTCTGGTATGTTTTACCATAACGTTCAAAATCCTTATCTGAATACTGATTTTGAATAACCTGCTCTTCTTGACCAAGTGCGAAGGTTTCGAAGTTTTCTTGCTCACCGAAGGTATCAAGTGATAACCAAGTCTGAGGAGCGGTATTGTCCTGCCAGATAACAGTCGGAAGCTGATAATCTGTTTCCTGTCCCAGTAATTTCTTTGTCAACAAAGCATTCATGGACTCACGGAAGTCAATGGACTGCCAGTTGTTCATATAAACATGGGCGCCATTATGGAAAAAGAGATGCTTATTGATGTGAGATGGAAGAGCGTGGAACATCTGGTAAACATGAAGTGGTTTGACATTCCAATCCTGAGAACCATGAGTAAAGACAACCTCTGCCTTTACTTTATGGGCATTGAGCAGATAATTGCGGTTATGCCAAAACTGATTGTAGTCGCCAGTCTTGCGATCCAGTTGTTCTTTTACTTTTTCTAAGTCAGCTTGGTGAGCCTCATTACCACGGATATAGTCACCAGCTAAGAGATTACGAGAGTAGGTTAACTCAGCAAGCGAGTCAAAATCCTCACCAGGATAACCACCTGGGCTAGTGACCAGACCGTTTTCACGATAATAGTTGTACCATGAAGAAATGCCAGCCTCGGCAATGATAACTTCTAAACCATCTACACCAGTAGTGGCAAGACCGTTTGATATGGTACCTAGATAGGAAAGTCCAGTTGTGGCTACTTTTCCGTTTGACCAGTCAGCCTTGACTTGACGCTGGCGCGTGTGATCAGTAAAGGCACGGCAACGACCATTGAGCCAATCGATGACATTTTTATAGGCCTCAATTTGCTGGTAGTCCCCGTTAGTCATGAAACCAGTAGAGTCTTTGGTACCAACACCTGAGACATAGAGATTAGCAAACCCTCGTGGAAGGAAGTAGTCGTTGAGACTATAGCTAGCGTTGATGTGCGTCAACTTTTCCTCAGCTTCTGACACAAGCTCAGCTTGACCTTGAGGTTGGACGAGATTTAGTTGAGGTTCCTCTAGCTCGATCTTGTGAGCAGGTTTAACCTCGATATCTCCCTCCATCTTGTAAAGAGCTTTGTCGCTCGCTTTATCATTTGTTCCCTGATGATAGGGACTGGTCGTCATGATAGCAGGTATTTGCCCGTCATAACGAGGACGAATAATGCTAACCTTGACTAGGTCTGGTAGCCCTTTTTGGTCAGTATCGACACGAGACTCAACGTAGACCACCTCTCGAATGGCATCATGGCTAGAAAAAGTAGCCAAGCTCTTGCCGTTAAAGTAGTGATAGTCATTATCTTCAGGGATAAGACCATCACTGACAAGTTGGTCGATAAGAGTGTTCCCTTTTTTAGTACGAGTACTGAGTAACTGATAGAGATTTTCAATCAAGTCACCGTATACAATAGGAAATCCAGTCTCTTTACGAAAAACATCACTGTCTTCGAAGTCAACCAAATAAGAAAAACCTAGGAGTTGAAAGGCTACAGTATAGAAAATATCTGCAGTCAACTCTCTTTCTGACTGACAAAAAGTCAGAAAGTCTGTTTCTTTATCAACTGCTAAGATGGAGAGTGGATAATTGATGTCTTGATAAGTAAAAAAGACACGACTTAGAAAAGCCTCTAACATCTTTTTATCTGCCATCTCAGATGGAAAATCAAATCCATACTTTTTAAATTCATATAAAATAGTATTTCTTGGAAGTGATAAATAGCTGAATTGATTAAAGCGCATAAAACCTCCTTATAAAAAATAATTAAGGTTATTATATCAAAAAAATAGGATAAATGGAACCATTAAGTAAGAAAGAAATTAATTCAATAATAATGAATATCGTTTATATGAAAAACAAGTACTATTCTATAGCTTGAAATAAGTTATCATAGTAACTAAGTTAAGTGAATATATCTTTCTAGTTTAAAAGATATATTCACTTCTTGGGATAAAAAAGTAAAAAAATTATCGGAGCATTTGATTCTTTAAATGTATTTTTACTTTTTTCGTTCAAAAAATTTTACTTTAAGGATAAAACAGAGATAGGAGTTATTGGTTTTATCTTTCTTTTTTGAAAATGGTATAATATAGTGAGAACGTGAGAAGGATAGAGGAGAAGTGTAAATTGATCGCACAACTAGATACAAAAACAGTTTATAGTTTTATGGAGAGTGTTATTTCGATAGACAAGTATGTGAGAGCAGCTAAAGACTATGGCTACACTCATCTGGCTATGATGGATATTGATAACCTATATGGGGCTTTCGACTTTCTAGAGATTACAAAAAAATACGGCATTCATCCTCTATTAGGGCTTGAAATGACTCTTTTAGTGGATGAGCAGGAAGTAAATCTGCGCTTTTTAGCTCTATCTAGTGTGGGCTATCAGCAGTTGATGAAGCTTTCAACAGCCAAGATGCAGGGGGAGAAAACTTGGTCGGTCCTGTCCCAATACCTGGAGGATATTGCGGTCATTGTGCCTTATTTTGAAGAGATTGAGTCGCTAAATCTAGGATATGATTACTATATTGGAGTTTATCCAGAAACACTGACCAGCGAATTTCATCATCCAATTTTGCCACTATATCGGGTTAATGCCTTTGAAAGCAGGGATAGAGAAGTTCTACAAGTATTAACAGCAATTAAAGAAAACCTACCGCTCAGAGAAGTCCCTTTGCGCTCGCGACAAGATGTTTTTATATCAGCAAGTTCTTTAGAGAAACTATTCCAAGAACGTTTTCCTCAAGCCTTGGAAAACTTAGAAAAGCTGATTTCAGGCATTTCTTATGATTTGGATACTAGTTTGAAACTGCCTCGTTTTAACCCAGCTAGACCAGCAGTAGAAGAGTTGAGAGAGCGTGCTGAATTGGGGCTTGCTCAGAAGGGGTTGACTGGTAAAGAATATCAAGACCGTCTAGACCAAGAATTGGCTGTTATTCATGATATGGGCTTTGATGATTATTTTTTGGTTGTCTGGGATTTGCTGCGTTTTGGACGTTCGAATGGCTACTATATGGGAATGGGACGGGGTTCTGCAGTTGGTAGTTTGGTTTCCTATGCCTTGGATATTACAGGGATTGACCCAGTAGAGAAAAATCTGATTTTTGAACGTTTCCTCAATCGTGAACGCTATACTATGCCTGATATTGATATTGATATCCCAGATATTTATCGTCCAGATTTTATCAGGTATGTTGGCAATAAATATGGAAGTAAACATGCTGCTCAAATCGTTACTTTTTCAACCTTTGGAGCCAAGCAAGCTCTACGAGATGTCTTGAAACGCTTTGGTGTTCCTGAGTATGAATTATCTGCAATTACCAAGAAAATCAGTTTTCGTGATAATCTTAAGTCAGCCTATGAGGGCAATCTACAGTTTCGTCAGCAAATCAATAGTAAGTTAGAATACCAAAAAGCCTTTGAGATTGCTTGCAAGATAGAGGGCTATCCAAGACAAACCTCTGTCCATGCGGCTGGTGTTGTCATTAGCGACCAAGACTTGACCAATTACATCCCTCTAAAGCATGGTGACGAAATCCCACTGACTCAGTATGATGCTCATGGAGTTGAAGCAAGTGGACTTTTGAAGATGGATTTTCTGGGACTACGAAATTTGACCTTTGTCCAGAAGATGCAAGAATTACTTGCAGAAACAGAAGGTGTTAAGATAGTTATCAACGAAATTGATTTGGAAGACAAAGAAACGTTAGCTCTATTTGCCTCTGGCAATACAAAAGGTATCTTTCAATTTGAACAACCTGGTGCCATTCGTCTGCTTAAGCGTGTTCAACCTGTCTGTTTTGAAGATGTCGTAGCAACTACTTCCCTAAATCGGCCAGGTGCTAGTGATTACATCAATAATTTTGTAGCTAGAAAGCATGGGCAAGAAGAAGTGACTGTTCTGGATCCAGTACTGGAGGATATTTTGGCTCCAACCTACGGAATTATGCTCTATCAGGAGCAGGTTATGCAGGTTGCTCAGCGTTTTGCTGGATTTAGTCTTGGGAAAGCCGATATTTTGCGTCGGGCTATGGGGAAAAAGGATGCCTCTGCCATGCATGAGATGAGGGCTTCCTTTATTCAAGGTTCATTAGAAGCTGGACATACTGCGGAAAAGGCAGAGAAGGTCTTTGATGTCATGGAGAAGTTTGCAGGTTATGGTTTTAACCGTTCTCATGCCTATGCATACTCAGCCTTGGCTTTCCAGTTGGCTTATTTCAAAACACATTATCCAGCCATCTTTTATCAGGTCATGTTGAATTCTTCCAACAGTGATTACTTAATGGATGCCCTAGAAGCAGGATTTGAAGTAGCCCCTCTGTCAATTAACACCATTCCCTATCACGATAAAATTGCCAACAAGTCTATCTATCTAGGTTTGAAATCGATTAAGGGAGTCAGCAAAGATTTGGCGCTTTGGATCATTGAAAATAGACCTTATTCTAACATTGAAGATTTTATAGCTAAATTACCTGAGAATTATCTGAAACTTCCTCTGCTAGAACCATTAGTAAAAGTTGGTCTTTTCGATTCATTTGAGAAAAATCGTCAAAAAGTATTCAATAATTTAGCTAATCTATTTGAATTTGTGAAAGAGTTAGGAAGCTTGTTCGGTGATACGATATATAGTTGGCAGGAATCGGAAGATTGGACGGGACAAGAAAAATTCTATATGGAACAAGAGCTTTTAGGAGTAGGAGTTAGCAAACATCCCCTACAAGCTATTGCAAGTAAGGCTATTTATCCGATTACACCAATCGGAAATTTGTCAGAAAATAGTCACTCCATTATCTTGGTAGAAATTCAAAAAATTAAAATCATTCGCACCAAAAAGGGTGAAAATATGGCCTTTTTACAGGTAGATGACAGTAAGAAAAAATTGGATGTCACTCTCTTTTCAGATTTATATCGACAGATTGGGCAGGAAGTAAGAGAAGGAGCCTTCTACTATATCAGAGGGAAAGTCCAGTCCCGTGATGGCCGTCTGCAAATGATTGCACAAGAAATAAGAGAAGCAGTGGCTGAGCGCTTTTGGATTCAAGTGAAAAATCATGAATCGGATCAGGAAATTTTACGTATTTTAGAGCAATATAAAGGCCCAATTCCAGTCATCATTAGGTATGAAGAGGAACAGAGAACGATTGTATCTCCTCATCATTTTGTAACTAAATCTGATGAATTAGAAGCGAAATTGAATGGAATGGTTATGAAAACGATTTATCGCTAAAAATACGGAAAATAGAAGAATTTTAAAATCAAATGTGGTATAATCAATAAGAATGTTAAAAGAAAAAGGAGCATAAACCAATATGAAACGTATTGCTGTTTTGACTAGTGGTGGAGACGCCCCTGGTATGAATGCTGCCATCCGTGCAGTTGTTCGTCAAGCAATTTCAGAAGGAATGGAAGTATTTGGTATCTATGATGGATATGCTGGTATGGTTGCTGGTGAAATTCATCCATTAGATGCCGCTTCAGTAGGAGACATCATTTCTCGTGGTGGTACTTTCCTTCACTCAGCTCGCTATCCAGAGTTCGCTCAACTTGAAGGGCAACTTAAAGGGATTGAGCAATTGAAAAAACACGGGATTGAAGGTGTAGTTGTTATCGGTGGTGACGGATCTTACCACGGTGCTATGCGTTTGACTGAGCATGGCTTCCCAGCTATCGGTCTTCCAGGTACAATCGATAACGATATCGTTGGTACAGACTTCACAATCGGTTTTGACACAGCGGTTACGACTGCTATGGACGCTATCGATAAGATTCGTGATACATCATCAAGTCACCGTCGTACTTTTGTTATCGAAGTTATGGGACGTAATGCTGGTGATATCGCTCTTTGGGCTGGTATTGCAACTGGTGCTGATGAAATCATCATCCCTGAAGAAGGCTTCAAGATGGAAGATATCGTAGCAAGCATCAAAGCTGGTTATGAGTGTGGTAAAAAACACAATATCATCGTCTTGGCTGAGGGTGTGATGTCAGCGGCTGAATTTGGTCAAAAACTTAAAGAAGCTGGGGATACAAGCGACCTTCGTGTGACAGAACTTGGTCATATTCAACGTGGTGGTTCTCCAACTGCGCGTGACCGTGTATTGGCGTCACGTATGGGTGCCCATGCCGTTAAACTTCTTAAAAAAGGTATCGGTGGTGTTGCGGTTGGTATCCGTAACGAGAAAATGGTTGAAAACCCAATTCTTGGAACTGCAGAAGAAGGAGCATTGTTCAGCTTGACTGCAGAAGGTAAGATTGTGGTAAATAACCCACACAAAGCCGACATTGAGCTATCTAGCTTGAATAAGAGCTTGTCATAATTTATAATTTAGTTAATAAGACCAAAAAGGTCATATATATAAAGGAGTCACAAAAATCATGAACAAACGTGTAAAAATCGTTGCAACTTTGGGACCTGCGGTAGAAATCCGTGGTGGTAAAAAATTCGGTGATGACGGATACTGGGGTGAAAAACTTGATGTTGAAGCTTCAGCTAAAAACATTGCTAAATTGATTGAAGCTGGTGCTAACACATTCCGTTTCAACTTCTCACACGGTGACCACCAAGAACAAGGTGACCGTATGGCGACTGTTAAACTTGCTGAAAAACTTGCAGGTAAAAAAGTTGGTTTCCTTCTTGACACAAAAGGACCAGAAATCCGTACAGAATTGTTTGAAGGAGATGCAAAAGAGTACTCATACAAAACTGGTGAGAAAATCCGTGTTGCAACTAAACAAGGAATCAAATCAACTCGTGATGTGATTGCATTGAACGTTGCTGGTGCTCTTGATATCTATGATGATGTTGAAGTTGGCCGTCAAGTTTTGGTTGACGATGGTAAACTTGGTCTTCGTGTGGTTGCTAAAGATGACGTAGCTCGTGAATTTGAAGTTGAAGTTGAAAACGATGGTATCATCGCTAAACAAAAAGGTGTGAACATCCCTAACACTAAAATTCCTTTCCCAGCCCTTGCTGAACGTGATAACGATGACATTCGCTTTGGTCTTGAACAAGGTATCAACTTCATCGCTATTTCATTCGTACGTACTGCAAAAGACGTAAACGAAGTTCGTGCAATCTGTAAAGAAACTGGAAACGGACACGTTCAATTGTTCGCTAAAATCGAAAACCAACAAGGTATCGACAACTTGGATGAAATCATCGAAGTTGCTGATGGTATCATGATCGCTCGTGGTGACATGGGTATCGAAGTACCATACGAAATGGTTCCAGTTTACCAAAAAATGATTATCAAGAAAGTCAATGCTGCAGGTAAAGTTGTTATCACTGCAACAAACATGCTTGAAACAATGACTGAAAAACCACGTGCAACTCGTTCAGAAGTATCAGACGTATTTAACGCTGTTATCGATGGAACTGACGCTACAATGCTTTCAGGTGAGTCTGCAAACGGTAAATACCCACTTGAGTCAGTAACTACAATGGCAACAATCGACAAGAACGCTCAAACTCTTCTTAACGAATACGGACGTTTGAACTCAGATTCATTCGAACGTAACTCTAAGACAGAAGTAATGGCTTCAGCTGTTAAAGATGCTACTAACTCAATGGACATTAAATTGGTTGTAACTCTTACTAAGACTGGACACACTGCACGTTTGATTTCTAAATACCGTCCAAATGCTGACATCTTGGCGTTGACATTTGACGAATTGACAGAACGTGGATTGATGTTGAACTGGGGTGTTATCCCAATGTTGACAGATGCTCCATCTTCAACTGACGATATGTTCGAAATTGCTGAACGTAAAGCAGTTGAAGCAGGTCTTGTACAATCTGGTGACGATATCGTTATCGTAGCTGGTGTACCAGTTGGAGAAGCTGTACGTACAAACACAATGCGTATCCGCACAGTACGCTAATTAAAATAAGAAAAAGCCTATCATATCAAGCTTTCTAGCCTGTATGATGGGCTCTTTTTTGTGTTGAGGGCAAAAATGGGGCAAAACTTTTTACTTTCTATTCAGTGCAACAGTATCAAGTGCATCAAGCACGGCTTGTTTCATGATATTTGAAATGTGAGTGTAGATTACAGTTGTTGTTTTAATGTTTATGGCTTATACAAGCTATGCTGTCTTGTAGAAGCGAACGTACATCAGATATTAGGTTTAAATACAGAAAAAAACAACTCCCTGATGATTCAAGGAGTTGTCTATAGCTAAATTAGTTTTTTGAAGCTGCTTGGAATTCAGGATTTTTCCATGCCTCATCAATGATAGCTTGCAATTCTTTTGCAGATGCTTGCATTTTTTGAGTTTCTGCGTCGTTCAATGGAATGTTTACTGGACGAACGATACCGTGTGCACCAACGATAGCTGGTTGACCGATAAAGACGTTCTCAACACCATATTGACCTTCTTGGAATACAGAAAGTGGAAGTACTGCATTTTCATCATCAAGGATTGCTTTTGTGATACGAGCAAGGGCTACAGCGATACCATAGTATGTTGCACCTTTTTTGTTGATGATTGAGTAAGCAGCGTCACGAACAGAAATGAAGAGTTCCACAAGGTCAGCTTCATCTAAGTCACGGTTTGCTTGCAACCATTGTTCCAATTTAACACCAGCAACGTTAGCATGTGACCAAACAGCAAATTCTGAGTCACCGTGTTCACCCATGATGTAGGCATGGACTGAACGAGCATCAACACCGATTTTTTCAGCAAGTGCTTGACGGAAACGAGCTGAATCAAGTGAAGTACCTGAACCGATAACGCGTTCTTTAGGGAATCCAGAGAATTTCCAAGTTGAGTAAGTTAAGACGTCAACTGGGTTAGCTGCTACAAGGAAGATACCATCGAAACCAGAAGCAACAACTTGCTCAACGATTGATTTGTTGATAGCAAGGTTTTTACCTACAAGGTCAAGACGAGTTTCACCTGGTTTTTGAGGAGCACCAGCAGTGATAACAACAAGGTCAGCGTCCGCACAGTCTTCGTATTTAGCAGCGTAGATTTTCTTTGGTGAAGTAAATGCAAGCGCGTGGCTAAGGTCTTCAGCATCACCAACTGCTTTTTCAAACAATTGAGGAATTTCAATAATACCAAGTTCTTGTGCGATTCCTTGAGTAACAAGAGCGAAGGCGTAAGATGAACCTACAGCACCATCACCAACAAGGATAACTTTTTTGTGTTGTTTAGTTAGTGTCATTTGTCTAAACATCTCCTTAATTTTATTCAGGGGTTTCCCCAGTTATTTCAATTCTATCACTTTTAAAATGCTTTGTCACGGATATGCCTTGCAGTTCTTGATGTAAACGTTTTAGTAGTTCTAGATACCTGAAATATGGCAGACATTGTGGTATAATATAGTTAATTACTAATAGTGAAATGAGGCATTTATTAATGCAGGATAGAAATTTAGTGAATGTCAATCTGACAAAGGAGATGAAGACGAGCTTTATCGACTACGCCATGAGTGTTATCGTAGCGCGGGCTCTTCCTGATGTTCGAGATGGCTTGAAACCCGTCCACCGTCGGATTCTCTACGGAATGAATGAATTAGGTGTTACCCCAGACAAACCTCATAAAAAATCTGCTCGTATTACAGGGGATGTCATGGGTAAATACCACCCACACGGAGATTCCTCTATCTATGAAGCCATGGTTCGTATGGCTCAATGGTGGAGCTACCGTTACATGCTTGTCGATGGGCATGGAAACTTTGGTTCTATGGATGGAGACGGTGCTGCCGCGCAGCGATACACTGAGGCACGTATGAGCAAAATTGCTCTGGAAATGCTTCGTGATATCAATAAAAATACGGTTGATTTCGTTGATAACTATGATGCCAATGAACGTGAACCCTTGGTCTTGCCAGCACGTTTTCCAAACCTTTTGGTTAATGGAGCAACTGGTATTGCTGTTGGGATGGCAACCAATATTCCACCTCACAACTTGGGTGAAACCATTGATGCGGTGAAGTTGGTCATGGATAATCCTGAAGTGACTACCAAGGACTTGATGGAAGTCTTGCCTGGTCCAGATTTTCCAACTGGTGCCCTTGTTATGGGAAAATCAGGTATCCATAAGGCTTACGAAACAGGTAAAGGTTCGATTGTTCTTCGTTCTCGTACTGAAATCGAAGAAACTAAGGCTGGTCGTGAGCGCATCGTTGTAACAGAATTTCCTTACATGGTCAATAAAACAAAGGTGCATGAGCATATTGTTCGTTTGGTTCAGGAAAAACGAATTGAGGGTATTACAGCAGTTCGTGATGAGTCAAACCGTGAAGGAGTTCGATTCGTCATTGAAGTTAAACGCGATGCTTCTGCCAATGTTATCCTCAACAATCTCTTCAAGATGACCCAGATGCAAACCAACTTTGGTTTTAATATGTTGGCGATTCAAAATGGTGTACCGAAGATTTTATCTCTTCGTCAGATTTTGGATGCCTATATTGAGCACCAAAAAGAAGTGGTTGTTCGTCGTACACGTTTTGATAAGGAAAAAGCGGAAGCACGTGCGCATATCTTAGAAGGTCTCTTGATTGCACTAGACCATATCGACGAAGTGATTCGTATCATCCGTGCTAGTGAAACGGATGCGGAAGCACAAGCTGAGTTGATGAGCAAGTTTAAGCTTTCTGAACGTCAAAGCCAGGCTATCCTTGATATGCGTCTCCGTCGTTTAACAGGCTTGGAACGCGATAAGATTCAGTCTGAATATGATGACCTCTTGGCTTTGATTGCGGATTTAGCAGATATTCTTGCTAAGCCCGAACGTGTTTCTCAAATCATTAAAGATGAATTAGATGAAGTCAAGCGTAAGTTTGGCGACCAACGTCGTACTGAATTGATGGTTGGGGAAGTATTGAGTCTTGAAGATGAGGACTTGATTGAAGAATCGGATGTCTTAATCACTCTTTCTAACAAAGGCTACATTAAACGCCTGGATCAAGCCGAGTTTACTGCTCAAAAACGTGGGGGTCGTGGTGTTCAAGGAACCGGCGTTAAGGATGACGATTTTGTCCGTGAGTTAGTGTCAACCAGCACCCATGATCATCTGCTCTTCTTCACAAATAAAGGTCGTGTCTATCGCCTGAAAGGCTATGAAATTCCTGAGTATGGACGTACTGCCAAGGGATTACCAATAGTCAATCTTTTGAAATTGGATGAAGGTGAAAGTATTCAGACCATCATCAATGTTGAATCTGAACGCAGTGATGACGCCTATCTCTTCTTCACAACCCGTCATGGTATCGTGAAGAGAACCAGCGTTAAGGAATTTGCTAATATTCGTCAAAATGGACTTAAAGCATTGAACCTCAAAGATGAAGATGAGTTGATTAATGTCTTACTGACAGAAGAAGATACGGATATTATCATTGGTACCAAGTTTGGTTATGCAGTTCGCTTTAAGCAATCAGTCGTTCGAGGTATGAGCCGAGGTGCCACTGGTGTGAAAGGTGTCAATCTCCGTGAAGGGGACACAGTAGTTGGTGCTAGTGTGATTACAGACCAAGACGAGGTTCTTATCATCACAGAAAAAGGGTATGGTAAGCGTACAGTTGCGACCGAATATCCAACAAAAGGTCGTGGTGGTAAAGGGATGAAGACGGCTAATGTAGCTGAGAAAAATGGTTCTCTATCAGGTCTTTTGACAGTTAAAGGCGATGAAGATTTGATGATTATCACTGATACAGGTGTCATGATTCGAACAAACGTTGCCAATATTTCACAAACAGGTCGATCAACTATGGGAGTTAAGGTGATGCGCCTGGATCAAGATGCTAAAATTGTAACCTTTACAACGGTAACAGCAGAAAAAGAAGAAGTTGGGACAGAAAACGAAACAGAAGGTGAAGCATAATGTCTCATAAAAAGAACAAAAAGAAAACAAATCGTAAAAATTTACTAATCAATATTTTGGCAGGATTCTTAATCATCTTGTCAGTAGCTTTGATTTTCAATTCAAAAATTCGTGATATGTTCATGGTTTGGAATACTAACAAGTATCAAGTTAGCCAAGTATCAAAAGAAAAACTGGAAGAAAATCAAGATACAGAAGGTAATTTTGACTTTGACTCAGTAAAAGCCATTTCGTCAGAAGCTGTCTTATCCTCACAATGGAATTCGCAAAAATTGCCAGTTATTGGTGGAATTGCTATTCCTGAAGTAGAAATCAACTTACCAATTTTTAAGGGGCTTGATAATGTCAATCTCTTCTATGGAGCTGGTACAATGAAGCGTGATCAAGTGATGGGGAAGGGAAACTATTCACTTGCTAGTCATCACATTTTTACAGCAGAAAATGCTAGTCAGATGCTATTTTCTCCATTATCACGCGCTAAGAATGGGATGAAAATTTATCTAACTGATAAGGATAAGGTCTATACCTATGTAATTCATGAAGTGAAGCATGTAACTCCAGATCGTGTTGATGAGATTGATGACCGTAGTGGTGTTGATGAAATCACACTTGTAACATGTGTAGACTATGATGCGACAGAGCGGATTATTGTCAAAGGTGATTTGAAAGATACAAAAGACTATTCACAAACACCTGAAGAAATTCTAACAGCTTTCAATCAACCGTATAAACAACGTTATTAATTTTTAAAGAATCAGTAAACATTTAGTTTTACTGGTTCTTTTTATGGCTTTATAAGCAAACTATGTAATGCTAATATTCAATGAAAATCAAAGAGCAAACTAGGAAGCTAGTCGCAGGTTGATCAAAATACTGTTTTGAGATTGCAGATAGAGCTGGCGTGGTTTGAATTTAATTTTCGAAGAGTATAAATCAATACAAATGTTATAAATTTAAGAAAATGATTACCTATTAAAATATTTTATGTTATAATAATAAATATTAAAAAATAGGAGATGTTTATGAGTTCTTCAGAGTTTATTTCGAAGATAGATTATTATTGCCACAAGAAAGAAAGTCTTTTCAATCAAAGTAAGTCCAAGTATGCTATTCGTTCCATGTTTGCAGGTACTTTTTTAACTTTTAGTACAGCTGCTGGGGCTATTGGTGCGGATTTATTAAATAATATTGTTCCAAATAGTGGCTATTTCCTTTTCCCATTTGTTTTCGCTTGGGGGCTGGCCTATATCGTCTTTCTAAATGCGGAATTGATAACTTCCAATATGATGTACTTAACAGCTGGAGTGTTCTTGAAAAAGATTGATTGGAAAAAGGCAATGATTATTTTACTCTTTTGTACTTTGTTTAATCTCATTGGTGCCTTGGTAGCTGGATGGGTCTTTGCCAACTCATCAGCCTTTTCCCATTTGACTCATGATAGTTTCCTTCCTAAGCTTGTAGCCAAGAAATTGGCGCGTCCAAGTGATTTAGTCCTGCTTGAGGGAATTCTTGCCAATATATTTGTAAATATTGCCATTCTTTCATCTATACTAGTTAAAGATGGTGCTGCCAAACTATGGATTATTTTATCAGCTATTTCCATGTTTGTCTTCTTGTCTAATGAGCACATTGCTGCCAATTTTGCTTCCTTTAGTATTATGAAATTCAGCATGATTGCTGATCAAGTACCTCACTTTGATCTTCCAAATATCCTTCGACATTGGGGTGTAACCTTTATTGCTAACTTTATAGGTGGAGGTCTTCTGATTGGTTTACCGTATGCCTTCCTCAATAAGAATGAAGATACTTATGTCGATTAAGAAGAATCAGAGTAGAGGTGCGGAGAAATCATTTTGTTCTATTTAGTAATAAATAGAACAAAAATGATTCTACTCAATCTCTAGATTCGGACAATTAAAAATTCTAAAGCTTGTTATTAAAACAATGTAAACGATTGCTGAATTTTTAAATTGGGGAAAAATACAGTCATGAAAGGCTTTTCTTTATATCGATTTTATGTTATAATTATCACAAATAAAAGTTTTAGGAGTTTATTATGGTTTCTTCAGAATTTATCTCAAAGATTGAATTTGCTTGCAAGAAGAAAGAAAGTCTTTATAGTCAGAGCAAATTTAAGTATGCGATTCGTTCTATGTTTGCAGGTGCATTCTTAACTTTCAGTACAGCTGCTGGTGCAGTTGGGGCTGACTTGATTAATAAAATTGCACCAGGTAGTGGACGCTTCCTCTTCCCATTTGTCTTTGCTTGGGGATTGGCCTACATTGTTTTCTTGAATGCCGAGTTGGTAACATCAAACATGATGTTCTTGACTGCTGGTAGTTTCTTGAAAAAAATCTCTTGGAGAAAAACAGCTGAGATTTTACTTTACTGTACCTTGTTCAACCTTATCGGAGCCTTAATAGCAGGGTGGGGCTTTGCTCATTCAGCAGCCTATGCACATCTGACTCACGATAGTTTCATCTCAGGTGTTGTTGAGATGAAGTTAGGCCGTTCAAATGAATTAGTCTTACTTGAGGCTATTTTGGCAAATATTTTCGTAAATATTGCGATTCTTTCATTTGTTTTGGTCAAAGATGGTGGTGCCAAACTTTGGCTAGTTTTATCAGCAATTTACATGTTTGTATTCTTAACAAACGAGCACATTGCTGCGAACTTTGCTTCTTTCGCGATTGTGAAATTCAGTGTTGCTGCTGACTCAATTGCTAATTTCGGTGTTGGGAATATGCTTCGTCATTGGGGTGTAACCTTCATCGGAAACTTAATTGGTGGTGGTTTCTTGATGGGTCTTCCATACGCCTTCCTTAATAAAAATGAAGATACTTATGTAGATTAAGAAAATGGCACGATTGATTCGTGCTTTTTTATATGGGAATGATAGCAATAGCTATTTATTATATCAAAATATAGAAAACTAATATTAGTAAACTATACCTTAAGGTGCTACAATATCCTTAATCAAACTATTTGGAGGTCGTTTTATGACTCGTGATTTTAAATTTGAAACTTTGCAACTACACGCTGGTCAAGTTGTGGATCCAGCTACCAAGTCTCGTGCAGTTCCGATTTATCAGACAACATCCTTTGTTTTTGATGACACGCAGGAAGGTGCCGATTTGTTTGCCTTGAGAAAGCCAGGTAATATCTATACTCGTATTACAAATCCTACAACGGCTGCTTTTGAAGAAAGAATTGCAGCTCTCGAAGGTGGTGTCGGAGCTCTTGCAACAGCATCTGGTATGGCTGCAGTGACTTATACGATTTTGGCTCTTGCCCATGCTGGTGACCATGTTGTAGCAGCATCAACTATTTACGGTGGGACCTTCAATCTTTTGAAAGAAACCCTTCCACGTTATGGTATTACAACTACCTTTGTGGATGTGGATAATTTGGAGGAAGTAGGAGCAGCTATCAATGACAATACCAAGCTTGTCTTGATTGAAACCTTGGGTAACCCCTTGATTAACATTCCAGACTTGGAAAAATTGGCAGAGATTGCTCATAAGCATCAGATTCCACTTGTTTCTGACAATACATTTGCTACACCTTATTTGATTAACGTCTTCTCTCACGGTGTAGATATTGCCATTCACTCTGCGACTAAGTTTATCGGTGGGCATGGTACGACTATTGGTGGAGTGATTGTCGATAGCGGGCGTTTTGACTGGGCGGCTTCAGGAAAATTCCCTCAATTTGTTGAGGAAGATCCAAGCTACCACAATTTGAGCTATACTCGTGATGTGGGTGTAGCAGCTTTTATTATCGCTGTCCGTGTTCAATTGCTCCGTGATACAGGTGCAGCCTTGTCTCCATTTAATGCCTTTCTCTTGCTCCAAGGACTTGAAACCCTTTCACTTCGTGTGGAACGCCATGTACAAAATGCAGAGAAAATTGTTGATTTTCTTGTCAACCATCCTAAGGTAGAAAAAGTCAATTATCCAAAACTTGCAGATAGTCCTTATCATGCCTTAGCTGAGAAATACTTGCCAAAAGGTGTGGGTTCAATCTTTACCTTCCATGTTAAAGGTGGCGAGGAAGAAGCACGCAAGGTTATTGATCATTTAGAAATCTTTTCTGACCTTGCAAACGTGGCAGATGCTAAATCTCTGGTTGTTCATCCAGCTACAACCACTCACGGTCAATTGTCAGAAAAAGACCTAGAAGCAGCAGGAGTCACACCAAACCAAATCCGCTTGTCTATCGGACTTGAAAATGTAGAGGATTTGATTGAAGACTTGCGCTTGGCCTTGGAAAAAATTTAAAGTAAAAGAAGATAAACAGTGGGTTTCGACTCGCTGTTTTTGATTTTCCCTTAGGCATGATATAATGGTTACAGAAGTCTAGAAAGAGGAACGATATGAACGAAATTAAATGTCCCAACTGTGGGGAAGTCTTTACAGTAAATGAAAGTCAGTATGCTGAACTATTGTCTCAAGTGAGAACGGCAGAGTTTGATAAGGAACTGCACAATCGCATGAAGCAGGAACTGGCCTTGGCTGAGCAGAAGGTTATGAATGAGCAACAGTCTAAACTGGCTCAGAAGGATCAAGAAATTACGCAATTACAGAGCCAAATCCAAAACTTTGATACAGAAAAAGAATTGGCTAAGAAAGAAGTTGAACAAACAAGCCATGAGGCTTTATTGGCTAAGGATAAGGAAGTACAGGCCTTGGAAAACCAGTTGGCGACCTTGCGATTGGAGCACGAAAATCAGCTACAGAAGACCCTTTCTGACCTAGAAAAAGAACGAGACCAGGTTAAAAATCAGCTTCTCTTGCAAGAAAAAGAAAACGAACTTTCTCTTGCTTCTGTTAAGCAAAATTACGAAGCACAGCTCAAGGCAGCCAGTGAACAAGTCGAATTTTATAAGAATTTCAAGGCCCAACAATCTACAAAAGCTATCGGTGAAAGTCTGGAACAGTATGCAGAGAGTGAGTTCAATAAGGTACGCAGTTTTGCCTTTCCAAATGCCTACTTTGAGAAGGATAACAAGGTCTCTGCGCGTGGGTCTAAGGGGGACTTTATCTTCCGTGAATGTGATGAAAATGGTGTTGAAATCATTTCCATCATGTTTGAGATGAAAAATGAAGCGGACGGGACAGAG
Source organism: Streptococcus sp. M334 (assembly GCF_000187745.1). Lineage (GTDB taxonomy): Bacteria > Bacillota > Bacilli > Lactobacillales > Streptococcaceae > Streptococcus. The sequence continues at coordinate 301,669 of NZ_GL732486.1, forward strand.
AAGAAGCACAAGAATGCAGATTTTTATAAGGAATTGGACAAGGACCGTCGGGAGAAGAACTGTGAGTATGCCGTTTTGGTGACTATGCTTGAGGCCGATAACGACTACTTTAACACAGGGATTGTTGATGTCAGCCACGAGTATGAAAAGATGTATGTTGTCCGTCCTCAATTCTTTATCCAGTTGATTGGACTCCTGCGAAATGCGGCGCTTAATTCTTTGAAATACAAGCAGGAGTTGGCCTTGGTTCGCGAGCAAAATATAGATATTACACATTTTGAGGAAGACTTGGATGCCTTTAAACTAGCCTTTGCCAAGAACTATAATTCAGCTTCGACCAACTTTGGTAAAGCTATTGATGAAATCGACAAGGCCATCAAACGCATGGAAGAGGTTAAGAAATTCTTGACAACATCTGAAAATCAGCTCCGTCTCGCAAACAATAAGCTGGAAGATGTATCCGTCAAGAAATTGACCCGTAAAAATCCAACCATGAAAGCGAAGTTTGAAGCGCTGAAGGGGGAGTGAGAAAGAAAAATATGAACGGTATTATCAACTTAAAAAAAGAAGCGGGCATGACCTCGCATGATGCGGTTTTTAAACTGCGTAAGATTTTGGGCACTAAGAAAATTGGTCATGGTGGAACCTTGGATCCGGATGTGGTGGGTGTTTTGCCCATTGCGGTTGGTAAGGCGACACGCATGGTCGAGTTTATGCAGGACGAGGGTAAGGTCTATGAGGGAGAAATCACTCTAGGCTATTCCACGACAACTGAGGATACTAGTGGGGAAGTGGTCGCAGAGACGCCTGTTTTGTCACCTTTAAATGAAAAGCTTGTCGATGAAGCGATTGCGAGTTTGACTGGACCTATTAGTCAGATTCCGCCTATGTATTCAGCTGTTAAGGTTAATGGTCGCAAACTCTATGAGTATGCGCGTGCTGGTCAGGAAGTAGAGCGTCCAGAACGTCAGGTGACTATTTATAGCTTTGAGCGGACAAGTCCGATTTCTTATGAGGGGCATCTAGCACGTTTTACTTTTCGTGTGAAATGTAGCAAGGGAACTTATATTCGTACCTTGTCAGTTGATTTGGGAGAGAAGCTGGGTTATGCGGCTCATATGTCATACCTGACACGGACTAGTGCAGCAGGTTTACAACTAGAAGACTCTCTTACCTTGGAAGAAATTGCTGAAAAAGTAGAGGCTGGTCAACTGGACTTTCTCTATCCTCTAGAGATTGGGACAGGGGATCTTGTTAAAGTTTTCCTAACGCCAGAACAGTCTACAGAAGTGCGTTTTGGTCGTTTTATAGAGTTAGACCAAACAGACCAAGAATTGGCTGCCTTTGAAGATGACAAATTGCTTGCCATTCTAGAGAAGCGAGACAATCTCTACAAGCCAAGGAAGGTTTTTATCTAGTTTAACTGGAGTGTGGGGATGGAATTCTTCCACTAAACTATCCAAACCAGACTATAAATTTTGTAAAAAATGTGATAGAATAGACGACGGATAAAAAAACGGAGGATAGCATGCAAAATAGACCAATCATTATCGGAGTGACAGGTGGTTCTGGTGGTGGTAAGACCAGTGTTTCAAGAGCCATTTTATCGCATTTTCCTGATGAAAAGATTTCCATGATTGAGCATGATTCATACTACAAGGATCAGTCTCACTTGACCTTTGAAGAGCGTATCAAAACTAACTATGACCATCCTTTTGCCTTTGATACAGACTTGATGATCGAGCAGATTAAGGAATTGTTGGCGGGTCGTCCAGTGGATATTCCGACTTATGACTATACAGAGCATACACGAAGCAGCAAGACCTATCGTCAAGAGCCTCAAGATGTCTTTATCGTTGAGGGAATTTTGGTCCTGGAGGATAAGCGTCTGCGTGATTTGATGGATATCAAGATTTTTGTGGATACAGATGATGATGTGCGCATTATTCGTCGTATCAAGCGCGATATGGAAGAACGTGGCCGTAGCCTTGATAGCGTTATTGACCAGTACTTAGGTGTGGTCAAACCAATGTACCATCAGTTTATCGAACCAACCAAGCGTTATGCTGATATCGTCATTCCTGAGGGAGTCAGCAATACTGTTGCTATCGATCTTTTGACAACCAAGATTGCAAAGATTTTGGAAGAAGCTCGAAACAGCAAATAAACAGATGTGGAGGCCTTGCCTCCTTTTTCTATTTTTCCCTCATAATGGTACATAAATGGAGATTTTTAGGCATATTTTTGGTATAATAATACCCATAGAAAAGCAAGAAAATGAATAGTAGGTGGAGATGGAAAAGTATTTATCGGTAACAACTTTGACCAAGTATCTGAAAATGAAATTCGATAAAGACCCGTACTTGGAACGGGTATATTTAACTGGTCAAGTTTCCAACTTTCGTAAACGACCTACTCACCAATATTTCTCCCTAAAGGATGACCATGCAGTTATTCAAGCGACCATCTGGTCTGGGATTTATCAGAAATTAGGCTTCGACCTAGAAGAAGGGATGAAAATCAATGTGATTGGGCGCGTGCAGGTCTATGAACCAAGTGGTAGCTACTCCATCATCATAGAAAAGGCTGAGCCTGATGGAGTTGGTGCGCTTGCGATTCAGTTTGAACAACTCAAGAAAAAATTGGCAGAAGAAGGCCTGTTTCAAGAACGCTTCAAGCAAGCTCTGCCCCAATTTTCTAAGAGAATTGGTGTGGTAACTAGCCGTAGTGGAGCTGTTATTCGAGATATTATCACGACCGTCAGCAGGCGATTTCCAGGTGTCGATATACTCCTCTATCCGACCAAGGTGCAAGGTGATGGTTCTGCGGAGGAAATTGCTCGTAATATTGCGCGTGCTAATCAACGGGACGATTTGGATTTGCTGATTATTGGTCGTGGTGGTGGTTCCATCGAGGATCTCTGGGCCTTTAACGAAGAAATTGTGGTACGAGCTATTTTTGAATCTCGTTTGCCAGTTATCTCTAGTGTAGGACATGAGACAGATGTGACTTTAGCAGATTTTGTGGCAGATCGCCGTGCTGCAACGCCAACAGCTGCAGCTGAACTAGCAACACCTGTGACCAAGTTGGATATACTAGCTCATTTGCAAAATCAAGAAAAACGGATGGCAACAGCAGTCCGAAATGTCCTATCTAAGAAACAAGAAGCCCTAAAAAAATGCAGTCAGTCAGTCATCTTTAGACAACCAGAGCGCTTGTATGATGGTTATTTGCAACGCTTGGATCAACTGCAACTGCGCTTAAAACAAAGTTTACGAACACGGATTTCTGATAACAAACAATTGGTCCAAGCAAGGAAGCATCGACTAGTCCAGTTATCACCTGTTACTAAAATCCAACGTTATCAGGATCGGCTTGCACAGTTGGACAAGCTCCTCCGTAGCCAAATGGCGTTAGTTTATGATGCCAAGGTTGCTGAAGTCAAGAGATTATCAGAAGCCTTGCTGATGTTGGATACCAGTCGAATCGTGGCGCGTGGCTATGCAATTGTCAAAAAAGAAGATTCCGTTATCGATTCGGTTGAAAATTTGAAGAAAAAAGACCAAGTGACGCTTTTAATGCGAGATGGTCAAGTAGAATTAGAGGTTAAAGATGTCAAAACAAAAGAAATTTGAGGAAAATCTAGCAGAACTGGAAATCATTGTCCAAAGTTTAGAAAATGGTGAAATTGCTCTAGAAGATGCGATTGCGGCCTTTCAAAAGGGCATGGTCTTGTCAAAAGAGCTCCAAGCGACGTTGGACAAGGCTGAAAAGACCTTGGTCAAGGTCATGCAAGAAGATGGAACAGAAAGTGATTTTGAATGAAGAAGCAAGAAAAATTAGCTCTTGTCCAGTCGGCTTTGGAAGACTTTTATGGAGACCAGCAGTTTGCCTCTAGCTTGCGAGAATCTGTTCTCTATTCCATTCATGCTGGTGGCAAGCGCATTCGGCCCTTTCTCTTGTTAGAAGTTTTGGAAGCCTTACAAGTTGCCATCAAACCTGCTCACGCGCAGGTGGCTGCGGCCTTGGAAATGATCCATACAGGGAGCTTGATTCATGATGATCTTCCAGCTATGGATGATGATGATTACCGTCGGGGACGCTTGACCAACCACAAGAAATTTGGAGAAGCAATGGCGATTTTGGCTGGAGATGCCTTGTTCCTAGATCCATATGCCTTGATAGCGCAGGCAGATTTGCCAAGTCAGATCAAGGTGGACTTGATTGCCAACCTATCTCTTGCTTCAGGTAGTCTGGGTATGGTGGCAGGGCAGGTTTTGGACATGGAGGGTGAACATCAGCATTTGTCTTTGGAAGAACTCCAGACTATTCATGCTAATAAAACTGGAAAACTACTAGCTTATCCCTTCCAAGCGGCTGCTATTATTGCGGAATTGGCACCTGAAATGCAGGAAAAGCTGAAAACTGTTGGGGAATTGATTGGACTTGCTTTTCAAGTTCGAGATGATGTACTGGATGTGACCGCCAGTTTTGAGGAAATCGGCAAGACACCACAAAAGGACTTGCATGCAGAAAAGTCAACCTATCCTGCCTTGTTGGGCTTGGAAGAGGCTATTATCTTTTGTAACCAGACTTTGGATCAAGCTAATGCAAAATTAGACGACATTGCCCAGCAGGTTCCTTTTGAGATAGAATCGATTGTAAAAGTAGTAGAAAGTTTGAGAATCAATGGCTAAGGAAAGAGTGGACGTACTAGCTTATAAACAGGGTTTGTTTGAAACGCGAGAACAGGCCAAGCGTGGTGTCATGGCTGGCCTAGTCGTAGCAGTCCTTAACGGAGAACGGTTTGACAAACCAGGAGAGAAAATTCCAGATGACACCGAGCTAAAACTCAAGGGCGAGAAACTCAAGTATGTTAGTCGTGGTGGTTTGAAACTGGAAAAGGCCTTGCAGGTCTTTGATTTATCAGTTGATGGGGCGACCACAATTGATATCGGTGCCTCTACTGGAGGTTTTACCGATGTCATGTTGCAAAATGGTGCTGAGTTAGTCTTTGCAGTTGATGTTGGTACTAATCAGTTGGCTTGGAAATTACGCCAAGATCCACGTGTTGTCAGCATGGAGCAGTTCAATTTCCGCTATGCTGAAAAGACTGATTTCGAGCAGGAACCGAGCTTTGCCAGTATTGATGTGAGTTTCATTTCCCTCAGTCTGATTCTTCCGGCCTTGCACCGTGTTTTGGCTAATCAAGGTCAGGTCGTGGCTTTGGTTAAGCCCCAGTTTGAGGCAGGACGTGAGCAGATTGGGAAAAATGGAATCATTCGCGACGCCAAGGTTCACCAGAATGTCCTTGAATCTGTCACAACTATGGCAGTAGAGGAAGGTTTTTCAGTCCTTGGTTTGGACTTTTCCCCCATCCAAGGTGGACATGGAAATATTGAATTTTTAGCGTATTTAAAAAAAGAAGAGTCAGCAAGCAATCAGGTTCTTGCTGAGATTGAGGAAGTAGTAGAGAGGGCGCATAGTCAATTTAAAAATGAATAAAAAAGAGAGACTTGAAAAAATTAGACGATTTGTGACAGATTATCAAATCGGTACACAAGAAGAAATTGTAGAACATTTGAAAGAGGCAGGTATCAGTGCCACTCAGGCAACGGTATCCCGAGATATAAAAGAATTAGGTATTGTCAAAATTCCTTTGAGAGATAACACCTATGTCTATGAATTACCAAAATCAATCGTAAAAAGTTTGCAACTGGCTGAAGACAATATCGAATCGGCAGAATTGATGGACAAGATGATCAATCTCCAAGTGATTCCAGGAAATACGGCTTTTGTAAAAGCTCAGTTAACCGAGACTTTTGCGGACAAGATTTTTAGCTGTTTGGCTGATGATAGCTCGATTTTAGTCATTGCCAGAAGTGAAAGTCTAGCTGTGGAAATCTTTGAACAAGTAAAAAATTGGTAGGTCTGTATGTTACTTGAAATTTCGATAAAAAACTTTGCCATTATTGAGGCTATTTCCCTCAATTTTGAAAAGGGGATGACTGTCCTGACTGGTGAAACGGGTGCAGGGAAGTCGATTATCATTGATGCCATGAATATGATGTTGGGATCTCGTGCGACGACAGATGTTATTCGTCACGGTGCGCCAAAGGCAGAGATTGAGGGGCTATTCTCCGTTGAAAATAGTCGCCTTTTGCAGGAGATTTTTAATGAGCAAGGTTTGGAAATGGGTGATGAAATTATCATCCGTCGGGAAATCTTGCAAAATGGTCGGAGTATCAGTCGTGTAAATGGTCAGATGGTCAATCTGTCTGTTTTGCGTGCTATTGGACAACATCTGGTAGATATTCATGGTCAGCATGACCAAGAAGAGTTAATGCGTCCTCAACTTCATATTCAGATGTTGGATGAATTTGGTGATACAGCCTTTTGTACCTTGAAAGAAACCTATCAGACGAGTTTTGATGCCTATCGAAAAATGCGCAAGCAGGTCCTGGAAGTCAAGAAAAACCAACAGGAACACAAGGCTCGTATCGAAATGTTGGAATTTCAAATGGCAGAGATTGAGGCAGCAAACTTGCAAGCAGGTGAGGACTTGTCTCTTAACCAAGAGCGAGATAAACTCCTCAACCATAAAAATATAGCGGATACCCTAACCAATGCCTACAGTATGTTGGACAATGAAGAGTTTTCAAGTCTGGCCAATGTTCGTTCGGCCATGAATGACATGGAAAGTGTCGAAGAGTATGACCCTGAATACCGTGAAATTTCAAGCTCTCTGTCTGAGACCTACTATGTCTTAGAAGATATTAGCAAGCATCTGGAAGCAATCATTGAGGACCTTGATTTTGATGGCAATCGTCTCATGCAGGTTGAGAATCGCTTGAACCTCCTTCATACCATTACCCGCAAGTATGGTGGGACTGTTGACGATGTCTTGCTCTATTTCGCCAAGATTACGGAAGAATACAATCTCTTGACAGGCAATAACCTTTCGTCTGAGGACATGGAAGCGGAGCTCAAGAAATTGGAAGTCAATCTTGTTGATTTGGCTGGTCAGCTTGCATCTGCTCGTCATGACTTGGCTCAGCAGCTAGAAGCAGAAATTAAACAAGAACTGCAAGACCTCTATATGGAAAAAGCCCAGTTTCAGGTTCGTTTTAGTAAGGGCAAATTCAGTCGTGAAGGAAATGAAATGGTTGAGTTTTACATTTCAACCAACCCTGGCGAAGACTTTAAACCCTTGGTCAAGGTTGCGTCTGGTGGGGAATTATCCCGTCTCATGCTAGCCATTAAGTCTGCCTTTTCACGTAAAGAAGGCAAGACAAGTATTGTCTTTGATGAAGTGGATACAGGAGTTTCAGGCCGTGTAGCTCAGGCCATTGCACAGAAGATTCATAAGATTGGCCAGCATGGTCAGGTTCTGGCTATTTCCCATTTGCCACAAGTGATTGCGATTGCGGATTATCAATTCTTTATTGAGAAGATTAGCAATGACCATTCAACAGTTTCGACTGTTCGTCTCTTGACGGTTGAAGAGCGAGTGGAGGAAGTTGCCAAGATGTTGGCAGGTGATGATGTGACGGAAGCAGCCCTGACGCAAGCCAGAGAATTGTTGAGAAACAAGGAGAAATAAGATGACAGACTATTATGTAATTGGAGATGTTCACGGAAAAGCTGGGATGCTAGAAGACCTTCTCAAAACATGGGACGGTCAGACCCAGTTGCTCTTTCTAGGGGATTTGATTGACCGCGGTGAAGATAGTCGCCGTGTTCTTGAAATGGTCAAGGACTTAGTGGACAATCAAGGGGCAATCTGTTTGTCAGGAAACCACGAGTATATGTTTTTGACTTGGCTTGATGACCCACAAGAAAGCTATGACCACTATCGTCGCAATGGTGGAGATACAACCATTAACTCTATCCTGGGTCGTCCCTTGGATGCACCAGTTGATGGAGTTGAGGATGCCAAGCGAGTTGCTACTGAAGCAGCAGATTTGGTCGAATTCATTCGTCAAATGCCTTTTGTGGTAGAGACAGACAAGTATATCTTTGTTCACGCAGGTATTGATTTGACCTTGGATGACTGGCATGAAACCACAGATTATAAAAAGGTCTGGCTCAGAAAACCATTCCACGAAGCCGAAAATCATACTGGAAAAACCATTGTCTTTGGTCATACGCCAGTTTATGGTTTGTTGAAGCAAGAACGTGGTACAGCAGAGCTTTGGACTACAGAAGATGGTAAGATTGGGATGGATGGAGGAGCTGTTTATGGTGGTGTCCTTCACGGGATTGTCTTTACAGACCAGGGAATGACAGAACGCCACTTTATCGAAAATGACGGCTTTGTCGCTGAAGATTAGTACTCCTAGCAGGGTATGGTCTTGTCAAATTATCAAAAACAATTTATAATAAATAGATACCCTGAAAGGAAGAGAATCATGAACTTAGAAGATTTGAAAAAACGACAGGAGAAGATTCGTAACTTCTCTATTATCGCCCATATTGACCACGGAAAGTCGACTCTAGCAGACCGCATTTTGGAAAAAACAGAGACGGTTTCAAGTCGTGAAATGCAGGCCCAGCTTTTGGATAGTATGGATTTAGAGCGAGAACGTGGGATTACCATTAAGTTGAATGCCATTGAGCTGAATTATACTGCAAAAGATGGGGAAACTTATATTTTCCACTTGATTGACACGCCAGGGCACGTTGACTTTACCTATGAAGTTTCGCGTTCGCTAGCTGCCTGTGAGGGAGCGATTTTGGTGGTCGATGCCGCCCAAGGAATTGAGGCTCAAACCCTTGCCAATGTTTATCTGGCCTTGGACAATGATTTGGAAATCATGCCAGTCATTAACAAAATTGACCTGCCGGCTGCAGACCCTGAGCGCGTGCGTACTGAGATTGAAGATGTGATTGGTTTGGATGCCAGTGAAGCAGTTTTGGCTTCTGCCAAGGCTGGTATCGGTATTGAAGAAATCCTCGAGCAGATCGTAGAAAAAGTACCAGCACCAACGGGTGATGTGACGGCGCCACTTAAGGCCTTGATTTTCGACTCTGTTTACGATGCCTACCGTGGGGTTATCCTCCAAGTGCGTGTCATGGATGGGGTTGTCAAACCTGGCGATAAGATTCAGCTTATGAGCAATGGCAAGACCTTTGATGTGACAGAAGTTGGTATTTTTACCCCGAAAGCAGTTGGTCGTGATTTCCTTGCGACTGGTGATGTTGGTTATATTGCAGCTTCTATCAAGACGGTTCAGGACACTCGTGTGGGTGATACCGTTACCTTGGCAACCAATCCTGCGGCAGAGCCATTACATGGTTACAAGCAGATGAATCCTATGGTCTTTGCGGGCCTCTATCCAATCGAATCAAACAAGTACAATGACCTACGTGAAGCCCTTGAAAAATTGCAACTGAATGATGCTAGTCTTCAGTTTGAACCAGAAACATCTCAGGCACTTGGATTTGGTTTCCGTTGTGGTTTCCTTGGACTCCTCCATATGGATGTTATCCAAGAACGTTTAGAGCGTGAGTTCAACATCGACCTCATCATGACAGCGCCATCTGTTATCTATAAGGTTAATCAAACCGACGGTGAGTCTATGGATGTGTCGAACCCATCTGAGTTTCCAGACCCAACTAAGATTGCGACCATTGAAGAACCTTATGTTAAGGCGCAAATCATGGTACCACAGGAGTTTGTTGGAGCAGTGATGGAGTTGGCACAGCGTAAGCGTGGGGACTTCGTGACGATGGACTATATTGATGATAACCGTGTCAATGTTATCTATCAAATTCCACTGGCTGAAATTGTCTTTGACTTCTTTGATAAGCTTAAGTCTTCGACACGTGGTTATGCAAGCTTTGACTACGAATTGTCAGAGTATCGTCCGTCTAAGCTGGTGAAAATGGATATCCTTCTTAATGGAGACAAGGTGGATGCCCTCAGCTTTATCGTTCACAAGGACTTTGCCTACGAACGTGGAAAACTCATCGTTGATAAGCTCAAGAAAATTATTCCTCGTCAACAATTTGAGGTGCCAATTCAAGCAGCTATTGGACACAAGATTGTGGCTCGTACTGATATCAAGGCCCTTCGTAAGAACGTACTTGCTAAATGTTATGGTGGTGACGTTTCTCGTAAACGCAAACTCCTTGAAAAACAAAAAGCTGGTAAGAAGCGCATGAAAGCCATCGGATCAGTAGAAGTACCACAAGAAGCCTTCCTCAGCGTCTTGAGTATGGATGAAGAATAAGTTATCATAATTGCTTTTCTTGTTAATAGCAAAATTATATCAGAATCAATAGTAAAGCAGGCTTAAATGGTCTGCTTTTTTTGATTCCAAAACAAAAAATGTTTAGTGTGTTTGTTTATGTGTTTGTTTCAATAAGTAGAACTATAAAAACAACAAAAATATAAAAAAAGAGACAAAAAAGAACAGAAAATTATTGACAACGATTTCATATAGTGTTATACTTATAACATAAAGTTAATGGAAAGAAGGGAAAACCTTATGGGATTAGATCATTTCTTTGACAAAAACCTTGTGTTTTGCTTAGAAGCGAATAATCAAGAACATCTCTTTGATCAGGTTGCCACTTTATTGGAAGAACGAGAAATCGTAACTCCAACTTATCGTGAAGCCTTGATCACGCGTGAAAAGTCATTTCCAACTGGCTTAGATATGGAATTTTTGGGTAAGGATTTGCCGAATGTGGCTATTCCTCATACAGATACGATTCATAATCTTGCCGAAAAAGTTGTAGTCGTTCGATTAGAGAAACCGGTGACTTTCCATAATATGATTGCGCCAGATAAGGAAGTAGAAGTATCCTTGCTCTTCTTTATCATTAATAACTCAAGCTCAAGTCAAACGAACATTCTTGCTCAGTTGATGGACTTCTTTACAGGAAATGGTCATTTGGAAGATTTGGCTAAAATTTCTGAACCAGAAGCTATCTATGCTTATATAGCTGAAGCAACTGCATAATCTTGTCTATTAAAAATATTAAATCGGAGGAAATCCATATGATTAAAATTCTTGCTGCCTGCGGTGCAGGTGTTAACTCAAGCCACCAAATTAAAAGTGCTCTTGAAGAAGAGCTTTCAAACCGTGGTTTTGATGTTCACTGTGATGCGGTAATGGTCAAAGACGTTAATGAAGACCTTATCAAAGGTTATGACATCTTTACACCAATTGCTGCAACAGATCTTGGTTTTGACCCAGGTATCCCAGTTATCGAAGCTGGACCAATCTTATTCCGTATCCCAGCGATGAGTGCTCCAGTATTTGATAATATTGAAGCAGCTATTAAAGAACACGGATTAAGCTAATTTTAATTTGTTAACATTCATATAACATAAAAAGGGAGGAACTGTTATGGATGCAATCTTTGACCTAATCGGCAAGTTTTTCAAGCCCATCTTAGATATGGGTGGACCTGTCATCATGTTAATCATTTTGACAGTATTGGCTTTACTTTTTGGAGTGAAATTCTCCAAAGCGCTTGAAGGTGGTATCAAACTTGCCATCGCTCTTACTGGTATCGGAGCTATCATCGGTATGCTAAATGGTGCTTTCTCAGCATCACTTGCAAAATTCGTTGAAAACACAGGTATCCAATTGAGTATCACTGACGTTGGTTGGGCACCACTTGCCACAATCACTTGGGGATCTGCTTGGACACTTTACTTCTTGCTCATCATGTTGATTGTCAACGTAGTGATGCTTGCTATGAAGAAAACTGATACACTTGACGTTGATATCTTTGATATCTGGCACTTGTCTATCACAGGTCTTTTGATTAAATGGTATGCTGACAACAATGGTGTGAGCCAAGGGGTTTCACTCTTGATTGCTACAGCAGCTATCGTCCTTGTTGGTGTGTTGAAAATTATCAACTCTGACTTGATGAAGCCTACATTTGATGATCTTCTTAACGCTCCAAGTTCATCACCAATGACATCAACTCACATGAACTACATGATGAACCCAGTTATCATGGTTTTGGATAAAATTTTTGAAAAATTCTTCCCAGGACTTGATAAATATGACTTTGACGCTGCTAAATTGAACAAGAAAATCGGTTTCTGGGGCTCTAAATTCTTTATCGGTTTCATCCTTGGTATCGTTATCGGTATTATGGGAACTCCACATCCAATTGCAGGTGTTGAAGATGCAGATAAATGGCGTCTTGTTATTAAAGGATGGTTGTCTCTTGGTTTGACAGCTGGTGTATCTTTGGAACTCTTCTCACTTATCGGTTCATGGTTCATCGCTGCCGTAGAACCACTTTCACAAGGTATTACAAACGTTGCTACTAAACGTCTTCAAGGACGTAAATTTAACATCGGTCTTGACTGGCCATTCATCGCTGGTCGTGCTGAAATCTGGGCTTGTGCCAACGTACTTGCACCAATCATGTTGATTGAAGCTGTGCTTCTTTCAAAAGTCGGAAATGGTATCTTGCCACTTGCAGGTATCATCGCTATGGGTGTTACTCCAGCTCTCTTGGTTGTAACACGTGGTAAATTGCTCCGCATGATCATCTTCGGAACACTCTTGTTGCCACTCTTCCTTCTTTCAGGTACACTTATTGCACCATTTGCAACAGAACTTGCTAAAGGTGTAGGTGCCTTCCCAGCAGGTGTGAGCCAAACTCAATTGATTACTCACTCAACTCTTGAAGGACCAATCGAAAAACTTCTTGGTTGGACAATTGGTAACACTACAACAGGTGATATCAAAGCAATCCTTGGTGCTGTAGTCTTCCTTGTATTCTATATCGGTATCTTTGCTTGGTACAGAAAACAAATGATCAAACGTAACGAAGAGTACGCAGCAAAAGCAAAATAATGCGCTCCTATAAAATGTAAATTGTTAAAGCTAGGTTGTCATACCATTAGGAGTGACAGCCTAGTTTTTTATAAACTATCAAGAAATCGGAGAAAATAATGGTAATTGAATTAAAATCAGAACAATTAAGAGTTCAATTTAACAGTTTTGGTGGGGCTCTTTCTTCTATAAAAGATGCTGAGGGACTGGAGTATTTGTGGCAAGGAGATGCTACATATTGGAGTGGACAAGCTCCTGTTCTCTTTCCTATTTGTGGTTCATTAAGAGAGGATACAGCCCTCTATATAGATGAGAAGGGGCAGGAAAGCAAAGGAAACATTCCTCGTCATGGTTTGGTTCGTAAGAAAGAATTTGAATTAGTTGAACAGACAGACAAGAGTGTAACTTTTGCAATTGAGGACGATGAGAATAGCTATCAGAACTACCCTTATCATTTCCGCCTAGAAATCACTTATATCCTTACTGGCAAGACAGTACGAACTCAATACAAAATATTTAATAAAGAAACTAGCAAGGTCATGCCTTACTTTATTGGTGGACATCCAGGATTTAATTGTCCTCTACTGGATGATGAAGTCTATGAAGATTACTATTTAGAGTTTGAGAAAGAAGAGACTTGCTCTGTTCCACGTCCTTTCCCAGAAACGGGTATGCTGGATTTTCAAGATAGAAGTCCATGGTTAGAGGGACAAAAAGAAATAGATCTTAGTTATGATCTTTTCAGCACAGATGCAGTCACCTTAGATGAATTGCAATCTAGAACAATTGTCCTTCGTTCTCGTAAACATGATAAGGGATTAAAAGTGAACTTTGCAGAGTTTCCAAACCTCATCATCTGGTCAACTTTGAATAAGGGCCCTTTCATTGCCTTTGAACCATGGTCTGGCTTGTCAACATCTCTTGAAGAAGGAGATCGTCTAGAAGATAAGAAGAATGTTCGTCTCCTAGAACCTGGTCAAGTGGATCAAATTGGTTTTGACATCGAAATTTTTTAGTTAAAAAACACAAAAACAAACATTAACTGTTGACTTTTTCATAAAATAGGAGTATATTATGTTTGTAAGCAACAAATGATGTTTGTAACAAACAAACAATCACTTGTTATATTCTCTTTCGTGGAGAAGGATTATTTCTAGGAAACTGGTTTCCTAAACTTGAATAAGGTGTCATTCATCTCATTCAATCCAATTTGTCAATAAACTGCTAGAAAGCTTTTTGTAGGTAAACTGCTAACTGTAAAAGGTTTTACTAGCCTAGAAAAAATAAAAAGGAGTATACAATATGTCTATTGTTATCGGTGCAGATGCTGCAGGTTTGAGATTGAAAGAAGTTGTGAAAGACTTCTTGGAAAAAGAAAACTTCCACGTTGTGGATGTTACAGCTGAAGGTCAAGACTTTGTTGATGTAACTCTTGCTGTTGCTGCAGAAGTAAACAAAGAAGAACAAAACCTTGGTATCGTGATTGATGCTTATGGAGCTGGTCCATTTATGGTCGCAACTAAGATCAAAGGAATGGTTGCTGCAGAAGTATCTGACGAACGTTCAGCTTATATGACTCGTGGTCACAACAACTCACGTATGATCACTATGGGTGCACAACTTGTTGGTGATGAATTGGCTAAAAACATCGCTAAAGGATTTGTTAACGGTAAATACGATGGTGGACGTCACCAAATTAGGGTCGATATGTTGAACAAAATGTGCTAATACTCTTCAAAAATCAAGATAATCTGTTGTCAGCTCACTTTAGCTAACTTCAGTTATGCTCGCAGCTCGCTTCCTAATACTCTTCGAAAATCAAATTCAAACCACGTCAGCTTCGCCTTGTCGTACTCAAGTACAGCCTGCGGCTCGCTTCCTAGTTTGCTCTTTGATTTTGATTGAGTATAAGCTAATCTTGATTTTTCTTGAGTAGGGATAAATGATATTAGATTTATATAATTAATCGGAGGGAATAACTAATGAGAATTGCAATTGGATGTGACCACATCGTAACAGATGAAAAAATGGCGGTTTCAGAATTTTTGAAATCAAAAGGATATGAAGTCATTGACTTTGGTACATATGACCATACACGTACTCACTACCCAATCTTTGGTAAAAAAGTAGGGGAAGCTGTAACTAGCGGTCAAGCTGATCTTGGGGTATGTATCTGTGGTACTGGTGTTGGTATCAACAACGCTGTAAATAAAGTCCCAGGTGTTCGTTCTGCCTTGGTTCGTGATATGACAACAGCCCTTTATGCTAAAGAGCAATTGAACGCTAACGTTATTGGTTTTGGTGGTAAGATTACTGGTGAATTGCTCATGTGTGATATCATCGAAGCTTTCATCCATGCTGAATACAAACCATCTGAAGAAAACAAAAAATTGATTGCGAAAATTGAACACGTTGAAAGTCACAATGCTCAACAAACAGACGCAAACTTCTTCACTGAATTCCTTGAAAAATGGGATCGCGGAGAATACCACGACTAAGAGGTGACCTATGATTTTAACAGTCACAATGAACCCATCCATTGATATTTCCTATCCTTTGGATGAGTTGAAGATTGATACTGTCAATCGTGTGGTGGATGTAACCAAAACGGCTGGTGGTAAGGGACTCAATGTTACCCGAGTACTTTCAGAATTTGGAGATCCTGTTCTTGCTACTGGTTTAGTGGGTGGCAAACTTGGTGAGTTTTTGGTTGAACATATCGATGATCAAGTAAAGAAAGATTTCTTCTCAATTCAGGGAGAAACTCGGAACTGTATCGCTATTCTCCACGGAGACAACCAAACAGAAGTCCTTGAAAAAGGTCCTGAAGTATTGGAACAGGAAGGTCAAGACTTTTTGGAACATTTCAAAAAACTCTTGGACTCAGTTGAAGTAGTAGCTATCTCAGGTAGTCTGCCAGCTGGCCTTCCAGTTGATTACTATGCTAGCTTGGTAAAACTTGCTAATCAAGCTGGCAAGCCTGTTGTCTTGGACTGCTCTGGTGTAGCACTTCAGGCGGTTCTTGAATCACCACATAAACCAACAGTCATCAAACCAAATAATGAGGAATTGTCTCAGCTTCTAGGAAGAGAAGTTTCTGAGGATTTGGATGAATTAAAAGAAGTCCTTCAAGAACCTTTGTTTGCAGGTATTGAATGGATTATCGTTTCACTTGGTGCCAACGGTGCTTTTGCCAAACATGGTGACACTTTCTACAAGGTAGATATTCCTAGAATTCAGGTAGTCAACCCTGTCGGATCTGGAGACTCTACTGTGGCAGGAATTTCTTCAGGACTTCTTAACAAAGAATCGGATGCAGAATTACTCATCAAGGCAAATGTCCTTGGTATGCTCAATGCTCAAGAAAAAATGACTGGTCATGTCAACATGGCCAATTATCAAGCTCTATATGATCAATTAATAGTAAAAGAGGTATAAAATGGCTTTAACAGAACAAAAACGTGTACGCTTAGAAAAACTTTCTGATGAAAATGGTATCATCTCAGCTCTTGCATTTGACCAACGTGGTGCTTTGAAACGCCTCATGGCTCAACACCAAACAGAAGAACCAACTGTGGCTCAAATGGAAGAACTGAAAGTCTTGGTAGCAGATGAATTGACTAAATACGCTTCATCTATGCTTCTTGACCCTGAGTATGGACTTCCAGCAACTAAAGCTCTTGATGAAAAAGCTGGTCTCCTTCTTGCTTATGAAAAAACAGGTTATGACACAACAAGCACAAAACGCTTGCCAGACTGCTTGGATGTTTGGTCTGCAAAACGTATTAAAGAAGAAGGTGCAGATGCAGTTAAATTCTTGCTTTACTATGATGTAGATAGCTCAGACGAACTCAACCAAGAAAAACAAGCTTACATCGAACGTATCGGTTCTGAATGTGTGGCTGAAGATATCCCATTCTTCCTTGAAATTCTTGCTTACGATGAAAAAATTGCTGACGCAGGTTCTGTAGAATACGCTAAAGTAAAACCACACAAAGTTATCGGTGCTATGAAAGTCTTCTCAGACCCACGCTTTAACATTGATGTCTTGAAAGTAGAAGTTCCTGTTAACATTAAATATGTTGAAGGCTTCGCTGAAGGTGAAGTAGTTTATACACGTGAAGAAGCAGCAGCCTTTTTCAAAGCTCAAGATGAAGCAACTAACTTGCCATACATCTACTTGAGTGCTGGTGTATCAGCTAAACTCTTCCAAGATACTCTTGTATTTGCTCATGAATCAGGTGCAAACTTTAACGGAGTTCTTTGTGGCCGTGCAACATGGGCTGGATCAGTTGAAGCATACATCAAAGATGGTGAAGCAGCAGCTCGCGAATGGCTTCGCACAACAGGATTTGAAAACATTGACGAACTCAATAAAGTTCTTCAAACAACAGCAACTTCATGGAAAGAACGCGTGTAGCACTCAAATTGCGAAAAAAATTTAGTCTAGGGATAGAAATATCTCTAGACTTTTTTGATGACGTAAAAATAACCTTGAGATAGTTATCCTCAAGGTTATACTCTTCGAAAATCTCTTCAAACCACGTTAGCGTCGCCTTATCGTAGGTATGGTTACTGACTTCGTCAGTTCTATCTACAACCTCAAAACAGTGTTTTGAGCTGACTTCGTCAGTTCTATCTATAACCTCAAAGCAGTGCTTTGAGCAGCCTGCGGCTAGCTTTCTAGTTTGCTCTTTGATTTTCATTGAGTATTAGATAAAATATAGAAGGCGGAATACAAGTTAATCGTGATATTCTCCACGATTCCACTTGGCATTCTCTTCATCGAAGATATGATCATTGGCAGCTACATCTGGGCTCACTTCAGATAGTTTATCAATTTTCGCAATCAATTCCTCTTTTTCAGGACTTGGTTTGTACTTGGTATTGATAAATTCATCTACAATGTTGTTAATGAAATTGATACCTAGGATTGCACCACCGAAAGCAACAATATTAGCATTGAGATTTTCACGAGCGGAACGAGCAGTCGCAACATCTCCGACAAGTACAACTCGAGTTCCAGGAACTTTATCAGCAGATACAGCAATTCCAACACCTGTACCGCAAAGGGCGACTCCAAAGTCAGCCCGTCCATTGACGACCTCCTCTGCAATTAAGCGACCATAAATAGGATAGTGAGTACGGACGAAATCATAAGTACCAACATCAATGATTTCATGACCTTGTTCTTTTAGGTGTTTTGAAATCTTCATCTTCACATCTGTTACAATGTGATCACAACCGAGAGCAATTTTCATGGGAATACCTCCTAGCAGAGCTTGTTCAGCATATCAATACGAACTTGGTGACGACCAGCATCATAGTTGTGTTCAAGAAAGGCTTTGACTATTTCAACTGCTAAAATATCACCTGTAATTCCAGAACCAATTGTAATGATTGGAGTAGAATTGTGTCGAATAGTCATCATGGCAGAGTGTTCATCGTAAACAGCGGCGCAGATAATACCTTTAAACTTATTAGCAGGCATAAAAGAATGTCCAAACTTGTCAAAAAGAATAGCACGAGCTTGCTTATATTTTCTAAACTCTGTAATAGCATTGATAGTAGAATCAACGAAATCCGCAGAACCTTGTGTAGAGTTGAGGTCAATTACTTCATAACCAGAATGAAGCAGATAGTGTTTGACGGTTTCTTTCAGTTGGAAACCATCTTGGTCAGTAGCTAAAATAACTTTCATAAGAACCTTCTTTCTTTAGCTATCCAAAAGCATGCAATGAAATATCATCGTTGGCGATATAGAAGATACATTATATCTTCAAATATAGTATAGTCTTTGTAAAATTATTTGTCAAGGATTTATAAAAACTAGTTGAAGAATTTTTTCTTCAGCTAGTTTTGGCATTTATTGATCCAATTTCTGATATCGGTTAAATCATAGTTAATCTCAGATTGATGGGCTACTTGGCTGAGTGTAATAGAAGTCAGGGTTGCAACTAAAGTATTTTCAATAATATCAAGAGAGTTGGTTACGACGCATCTTTTAGCCTTTTTACTTTCCTTGTTGCCTAAGAATTTTTTTAGAAGATTTTGACTTTCAAAGATTCGATTTTTTCCTTCTATAGCGACAAATACATCGTAAAAGGTGATTTGGCTGAGGGGTTTAGAAAGAGCAACGCCTCCATTTTTCCCTCTAACGGATTTAACCAATCCTTCGTTGTCTAATAGTTTTATAATTTTTTTCAAATAAGAATCTGAAACTTCTAGCCGTTCACTCAAGGAAATTGTATTGATATACTTTCCTTCAGGGAGCTGATTTAACATGAGTAAGACATAGACTGACTGTTCCCAACCTGATGACAATCGCATGTTTGTACCTCCATATAAAAAGATAATCATTATCCACAATTACCAGTATAGCCTTTTTTTGTTTTTTTCTCAATACATAGGAGTTTAAAAAAATAATCTTGGAATTTTTTGATAAATCTCTTGACATTCATTTTTAAAAGAGTAGAATAAAAGACAAAAAATATCATCAATATCTTTTGAAAGAAGGGGAAAGAAATGAAACGAGGTTCAAATTTTATTTTTTTGATTTCTATATTACTTACCACACTTTTTATGGGGTCGTCTTTTCCAACTGGGAAATATCTCATAGTAGTTGAAAAGACTCCTCCATTATTACTTGGGGGTGTTCGATTTATTATTGCTGGGTTAGTGATGTTGGTATTATCGTTTTTATTTGGCAAGGGAGGGACTATCATCCCTAAAAGTCAAGGTAGCAAGATAAAGGGGTTTATATTGGTTGTGACTATCGGGCTCTTACAGACAGCTGGAACCATGGGATTTCTTAATCTTGCCCTAGCTCATGATGTGTCGTCATCGATGTCTTCCATTATCTTATTTACGAATCCTCTTTGGTTAGCTTTCTTAGCACATTTTTTGTTAAAAGATACATTGACTATTCAGAAGATAAGTGCCTTAGTATTAGGTGTGGCTGGAGTTGTTACTTGTATTGGACTAGATGTATCTGCGTTTAGTTTAGGTGCTTTGTTTGCTTTACTTGGTTCATTCTGTTGGTCAATCAATACAGTTGTCACCAAGAAAATTCCTTTTGATAACGGTCCATGGATATTTACAGCTTGGCAATTGTTATTAGGTGGGGTATTCCTTTACTTATTCTCAATACCTGTGCATGAAAGTTATAACTTTCTAAATTTAGGATTTTGGGGCTGGGTTTGGTTTATATGGTTAATTATTCCTGCGTCTGTTGGTTCGTTTGGACTGTGGTTTTATAGTCTAGGACAAAGGGGAGCAACAGTAGCTAGCAGTTTCTTGTTTTTAGTTCCAGTATTTTCAACTATCTTTTCTATTATGGGCTTACATGAGCCGTTTACATTGAATTTGGTTCTTGGGGGTTCGATGGTTGTGTTAGCATTGGTATTAGTAAACTGGAAAGTCAAGGGAGAAGAGGAGTAGTCTATGGAAGTTGGAAATGATATTGTTATTCAAAATGGAACACAATGGAGTTTTGGTAATGGTGTAGCTCAACATTTTGATGAGCATGTTAGACAATCCATTCCTTTATATGATGAAGGACATGACCTTGTTTGTCATCTAAGCGATTTTTTATTCGTGACCATTCCTTATGTTATGAGCTAGGCTCTGCAACGGGTAATCTGATTGGTAAATTATACCAGCGTCACAAGTCTAAAAAAGAAGTTCGTTTTATCGGGATAGAAGAGATTCCAGAAATGAATCAGGTAGCACAATCGAAATTTCCTGAGCTTGAATTCATAACAAGCTCCGTGGAGGAAGCCAGGTTAGAACCCAGCGATTTAATTATTAGCTATTATTTCCTTCAGTTTATTCTTCCAGACAAGAGAATAAAGATTTTATCAAAAATATATGAATCTTTAGTTGAAGGTGGAGCGTTTATTCTATTTGAGAAAGAAATCATGACAGATCCTAAGGTAAATAAATTGATAGTTTCCAATTATATTAAATTCAAGCAAGAACATGGATTTAGTCCAGAAGAAATTCTATCTAAGCAATTGAGCTTGGAGGGAGTTATGATTAACCACACTCATGCTGAAAATAAAGAAATGTTAAAGAGTGCTGGATTTCATCATGTAGAAACGATAATGAGATATGGAGAGTTCAATGGATACATTTGTTTTAAATGAAGATAATCACAAGAAATGGGAAGAATTACATGCCCAATCATCAAAAACAGAGACACGCTTAGTTCCTAATGATGCAGTTCAAAAGATTTTTTCTTTGAGAAATCAAATCGTTACTCAAAACGATGAGTGCAGGGTATTAGAAGTTGGTTGTGGTTTTGGAAGGAATCTTTACTATTTAATTGAAAATCATTATGCTGATACTTATTGTGGTGTAGATTTAACAAAGGAGGCCGCTGATAGTGCAAAACAATTATTGACTAAGTCATTTCCACAATTTAATTGTCATATAACACAGACAGATGTAGGTAAAGGTTTAGATTTTCCTGACAACCATTTCGATTCTATATTTGATATAATGTCTGCGATTACATTTATAGTTGATGAAAAAGATAGACAAAACTATTTTTCAGAGGTGAAAAGGGTGTTGAAAGCAGGAGGAATGTATTATTTTTATTGTCCACGGAAAGATGGAATTTTCCGAGATGCAATTCCTGATAATTCTTTACTAGAAAAAGGTTATATACGTAGAAAACTAGATTCAATGTTAGAAAGAGTTTATACAGAAAGTGAGTTAATTGAATTATTGGCTCCTATGCGTCTTGTAAAATTAGAAATCGGTTCAAAACATACTAGAGCTTTTGGTGATGAGTTATTTATTAGGAATAATGGATTTTGGTTTGGAGCGTTCAAAAAAATATAGAGTTATTAGTACACTTGTTTTTGAATTGAGATGAAATTTTCTGAATTATAAACACTTGTTTTCTTAATTTTGTTTATGATTTTATTTTTTGATAAAAGAATACTCAAAAAAATAAAAAAGTTCTTCGTAAGGGTTTACAAAATAACTTACTTGTGCTATACTTAAATCACAAGTTAATACAAGGTGAGTGTTACTAAGTAATATTAGGCATGATCACAGGTGAATTAGAAATCGGATGATTTTCTAGTTCATTTGTGGTCATTTTTTGTACTCATATACCTTTAAGATATAAAAGGAGGTTGACATGTATCGAATTCTAAATCCAATGAATCACAATGTCTCGCTTGTCAGAAATGATAAAGGAGAAGAAGTGATTGTAATTGGTAAGGGGATTGCATTTGGAAAGAAGAAGGGAGATTTGATTGCTGAACATCAGGTTGAGAAAATCTTTCGGATGAAGACCGAAGAGTCCAGAGAAAACTTTATAGCTCTTCTCAAAGATGTTCCGCTTGATTTTATCACAGTGACCTATGAGATTATTGATAAGCTTTCAAAGAAATATCATTATCCGATTCAAGAATATCTTTACGTAACGTTGACAGACCATGTTTACTGTTCTTATCAAGCTCTAGCACAAGAAAGGTACAAGGATAGCAATCTGCCAGATATTTCCACTAAGTATCCTGTCGCTTTTCAAATCGCAAATGAAGCTTTTGAAATTTACCGTCAGAAGCTAGCGGATCATTTTCCTGAGGACGAAATTATTCGGATTGCTTATCATTTCATCAATGCTGAGGGTGAGAATGAAGTCCAAATGGTTGAGTCGATTGATAAAAGGAAAGAAATTCTCAAGAATGTTGAAGAAGTGCTAAAGGACTATGCAATTCAACGAACCAAAGAGAATAATCATTTCTATGATCGCTTTATGATTCATTTGAATTATTTCTTGGATTATTTAGACAGATCTAGAGATGATAACCAATCACTTCTGGATATGGAAGACCATGTCAAACAATCCTATCCAAGAGCGTTTGAAATTGGTTCCAAGATATACGATGTGATTACGCAACATACGGGTCTTGATTTGTATAAAAGTGAACGTGTTTATCTAGTTCTACATATCCAACGTTTATTGTCATAAAAATTTATTTAAAACTATATAAGGAGAATTCTATCATGAATAGAGAAGAAGTAACATTGTTAGGTTTTGAAATCGTAGCCTATGCTGGCGATGCTCGTTCAAAACTATTGGAAGCTTTAAAGGCTGCTGAAGCTGGTGATTTTGCGAAAGCGGACACTTTGGTAGAGGAAGCTGGTAGCTGTATTGCAGAGGCTCACCACGCGCAAACAAGTCTATTAACTAAGGAAGCTTCTGGTGAGGACTTAGCGTATAGTGTAACCATGATGCATGGCCAAGACCACTTGATGACAACTATCTTGTTAAAAGATTTGATGCATCATTTAATTGAACTCTACAAGAGAGGAGTTAAGTAATGAACAAATTAATTGCATTTATTGAGAAAGGAAAGCCTTTCTTTGAGAAACTATCTCGTAATATCTATCTTCGTGCTATTCGTGATGGTTTCATTGCAGGTATGCCTGTTATTCTCTTCTCAAGTATCTTTATCTTAATCGCCTTTGTACCAAACTCATGGGGCTTTAAATGGTCTGATGAAGTTGTAGCTTTTCTGATGAAACCTTACAGCTATTCTATGGGTATTCTGGCTCTCTTGGTAGCTGGTACAACAGCTAAGTCATTGACCGACTCAGTAAACCGTAGCATGGAGAAAACCAATCAAATCAACTATATGTCAACATTGTTGGCAGCAATTGTTGGTTTGTTGATGTTGGCAGCTGATCCTATCGAAAATGGTCTAGCTACTGGATTCTTGGGGACAAAAGGTTTGCTTTCAGCCTTCCTTGCTGCCTTTGTTACTGTAGCCATCTATAAGGTTTGTGTTAAGAACAACGTCACTATTCGTATGCCTGACGAAGTTCCACCCAATATCTCACAAGTCTTTAAAGATGTGATTCCATTCACTCTATCTGTTGTTTCTCTTTATGCTCTTGATTTACTAGCACGTCATTTTGTGGGTGCAAGCGTAGCTGAATCAATCGGTAAATTCTTTGCACCATTATTCTCTGCTGCTGATGGTTATCTAGGTATCACCATTATCTTTGGTGCCTTTGCCTTCTTCTGGTTTGTTGGTATCCATGGTCCATCTATCGTTGAACCTGCTATCGCAGCTATTACCTATGCCAATGCCGAAGTCAACTTGAACCTTCTCCAACAAGGTATGCACGCTGACAAGATTCTTACTTCTGGTACACAAATGTTTATCGTTACCATGGGTGGTACTGGTGCGACACTGGTTGTTCCATTCATGTTCATGTGGTTAACAAAATCAAAACGTAACCGTGCAATCGGACGTGCTTCAGTAGTTCCAACCTTCTTTGGTGTAAATGAACCAATCTTGTTTGGTGCACCGCTTGTATTGAACCCAATCTTCTTCATTCCATTTATCTTTGCTCCTATCGCAAACGTTTGGATCTTTAAATTCTTCATTGAAACTCTTGGAATGAATTCATTTACTGCTAATCTACCATGGACAACCCCAGCTCCACTAGGTCTAGTTCTTGGTACTAACTTCCAAGTTCTATCATTCATTCTTGCTGCCCTTCTAATTGTGGTTGACGTTGTCATTTACTATCCATTCCTTAAGGTCTATGATGAACAAATTCTTGAAGAAGAACGTTCAGGTAAGTCTAATGATGAATTGAAAGAAAAAGTTGCTGCAAACTTCAACACTGCAAAAGCGGATGCTATTCTTGAAAAAGCGGGTGTCGATACAGCACAAAATACCATCACTGAAGAAACAAATGTCCTCGTTCTCTGTGCAGGTGGAGGTACAAGTGGTCTCCTTGCAAATGCTTTGAACAAGGCAGCTGCAGAATACAATGTCCCTGTGAAAGCAGCAGCAGGTGGCTATGGTGCTCACCGTGAAATGTTGCCAGAGTTTGATTTGGTTATCCTTGCCCCTCAAGTTGCTTCAAACTTTGAAGATATGAAAGCAGAAACAGATAAACTCGGTATTAAACTTGCCAAGACAGAAGGCGCTCAATACATCAAATTAACCCGTGATGGAAAAGGTGCTCTTGCATTTGTACAAGCGCAATTCGATTAACGATAGGGACTGTGAAACAGTCTCCTCTCGTTACGGAAATCGCTATGGCGAATTTCCTAATCGCCTTGTTAATTCGTCGGTAAAAAGACATCGTTTTTACCTCCTCATGTCACAATTCGATTAATAATAGGGACTCTGAAATAGTTTCCTCTCGTTACGGAAATCGCTATGGCGAATTTCCTAATCGCCTTGTTAATTCGTCGGTAAAAAGACATCGTTTTTACCTTCTCATGTCACAATTCGGTGACTTGGTACAAGAAGTGAGATGGAGAAGGATGGCTCACTGACTCCTCTCCTCTCACTTTTACTTTATTTAAATCAAGAAATAGGTGAAAAAAATGACAAAAACACTTCCAAAAGACTTTATTTTCGGTGGAGCAACAGCTGCTTATCAAGCAGAAGGTGCTACACATACTGATGGAAAAGGACCAGTTGCTTGGGATAAATATCTTGAAGATAACTACTGGTACACTGCAGAACCAGCCAGTGATTTTTACAATCGATATCCAGTTGACCTCAAGCTAGCAGAAGAGTATGGTGTCAATGGTATTCGAATTTCTATTGCCTGGTCACGTATTTTCCCGACTGGTTATGGTCAAGTAAATCAGAAAGGTGTTGAGTTTTATCATAATTTATTTGCCGAGTGCCACAAACGTCATGTTGAGCCCTTTGTAACTCTTCATCACTTTGACACGCCAGAAGCTCTCCACTCAAATGGCGACTTCTTAAACCGTGAAAATATTGAACACTTTGTAGACTACGCTGCCTTCTGTTTTGAAGAATTTCCAGAAGTAAACTATTGGACAACATTCAATGAAATTGGACCAATTGGTGATGGTCAATACTTGGTTGGTAAATTCCCTCCAGGTATTCAGTACGACCTTGCCAAAGTCTTCCAATCGCACCACAATATGATGGTGTCTCATGCACGCGCAGTCAAGCTATATAAAGATAAAGGTTATAAAGGTGAAATTGGTGTTGTTCACGCACTGCCAACCAAGTATCCTTTGGATCCTAAAAATCCAGCAGATGTTCGTGCAGCAGAGTTGGAAGATATCATTCACAATAAATTTATCTTGGATGCAACTTATCTAGGCCGCTATTCAGCTGAAACGATGGAAGGTGTTAACCATATCTTATCAGTCAATGGTGGTAGCTTGGATCTTCGTGAAGAAGATTTTACAGTATTAGAAGCTGCAAAAGACTTGAATGATTTTCTAGGCATCAACTACTATATGAGTGACTGGATGGAAGCCTTTGATGGAGAAACTGAAATCATCCATAACGGTAAGGGTGAGAAAGGAAGCTCGAAGTACCAAATCAAAGGTGTTGGTCGCCGTGTAGCTCCAGACTATGTACCACGTACGGACTGGGATTGGATTATCTACCCTCAAGGTTTGTATGACCAAATCATGCGTGTGAAGAAAGATTATCCTAACTACAAGAAGATTTACATCACTGAAAATGGTCTCGGATACAAAGACGAGTTCGTTGATAATACTGTTTACGATGATGGACGTATTGATTATGTCAAACAACACTTGGAAGTCTTGTCTGATGCTATTGCAGATGGAGCTAATGTAAAAGGTTACTTCATTTGGTCATTAATGGATGTCTTCTCATGGTCAAATGGTTATGAGAAACGTTACGGTCTCTTCTATGTAGACTTTGAAACTCAAGAACGTTATCCGAAGAAATCAGCTCACTGGTACAAGAAAGTAGCGGAAAGTCAGATTATAGACTGATCTGTAGATAAAAATCCCCACCAATCGGTGGGGATAGTTTTATGGTTTAGAAAGAATAATTTTTGTTTGTTTTGAAAGTTGTTCAAACGTTTCTTTGCTCAGTTTAGAATCTGAAACGATGGTATCAATATCAGAGATATTGTAGAAGGTATAAAAATCAAATTTATTGAACTTACTATTGTCAGCTAGTAAGTATTTTTTATTGGAATTATTGAGGGCGATGCGTTGAGATTCACCTTCCTCTTCACTAAAGGTCGCAATCGCATTGTCCTTAATACCATTACAGCTAACGAAAGCTTTAGAAAATTGGAGATTGGCTAGGTTTTGCAAGGTTAGTGTTCCCACAAAGGCCCCAGTGATAGAGCGGTAGTTTCCACCAATTAAAATCAAATCTGTTAGTTTTCGTTCGTTTAGGATGAGAAAGACTGGTAAACTGTTTGTTACAACACGAATATTATCAATTGGAAGTTCACGAGCAAAAGATTCCAATGTTGTTCCTGGGCCGATAAAAATAGTTTCACCCTCATCAATTAAATGGCCTGCAAAACGACTAATTTCTTGTTTTTCTGCAATCTGTAAGCTTTGTTTTTCAATATTGGAACGTTCATTATTTAAAATAGAACCTGTGCGAATTTTCTCAGCTCCACCGTGAACCCGAACAAGTAGATCCTTGTCTGCCAACTCTTGCAAGTAGCGTCTAGCAGTCATATCTGATACATCCAAGCGAGCCATGATTTCTTTTACAGTAATAGTTCCCTTTGTATTTACCGTTTCTAGAATATTATCTAGTTTTTCCTGCTTTAACATCCTTATCACCTCTATTTCTATTACTATTTTATCATAAAGTGTTCAATCAATCAATTTAAAAAACAAAAGAAAACAAAAACAAAAATATCATGGTTGTTTTAAACAAGCCGAAAAGAGGCTGAAATCATCGAAGGAGAGTGATATGGGACTCATAAAAGTTCTAGCTAAAACTTACGGGAATTA
>NZ_GL732486.1:329523-373883 GCF_000187745.1 Streptococcus sp. M334
CAAAAGAAAACAAAAACAAAAATATCATGGTTGTTTTAAACAAGCCATGATATTTGTTATCAGTTCTGGGATAAATGAATTAGTTCAAACCGTAGTTGTAGTCATCGTCTTGCATGGCTTCAACTTCACCAAGAAGGTAACCATTTCCGACTTGAGAGAAGAAGTCGTGGTTGGAAGTTCCTGTTGAAATACCGTTCATAACGATTGGGTTGACATCATCTGCTGAGTCTGGGAAGAGTGGATCTTGTCCCAGGTTCATGAGTGCCTTGTTGGCATTGTAGCGAAGGAAGGTTTTGACTTCTTCCGTCCAACCAACACCATCATAGAGGCTCTCTGTGTAACCTTCTTCATTCTCGTAGAGAGTGTAGAGCAGGTCGTACATCCATTCTTTGAGTTTTTCTTGCTCTTCTTCAGGTAATTCATTGAAACCAAGTTGGAATTTGTAACCAATGTAGGTTCCGTGAACAGACTCATCACGAATAATCAGTTTGATGATTTCCGCAACGTTAGCTAGTTTGTTGTTACCGAGATAGTAGAGCGGTGTGAAGAAACCTGAGTAGAAGAGGAAGGTTTCAAGGAAGACGCTGGCTACTTTCTTTTCAAGTGGGCTACCGTTTAGGTAGATTTCGTTAACAATCTCAGCCTTCTTTTGTAGGTAAGGATTGGTATTGGTCCATTCGAAAATTTCTTCAATCTCAGCCTTAGTATTCAAGGTAGAAAAGATTGATGAATAAGATTTAGCGTGGACAGATTCCATAAATTGGATGTTATTAAAAACAGCTTCTTCATGTGGAGTACGGATGTCTGCGCGAAGGGCTTGAACCCCTGTTTCAGATTGCATAGTGTCGAGAAGGGTTAAACCACCAAAGACTTTTCCAACTAAGTCTTTTTCCTTGTTTGATAGTTTTCTCCAGTCGTCTAGGTCATTTGACAAGGGAATACGTGTATCAAGCCAGAATTGCTCCGTCAGTTTTTCCCAAGTTGATTTGTCGATGACATCTTCGATGGCATTCCAGTTAATGGCTTTGTAGTAAGTTTCCATTTGAAATCTCTTTCTGTGTTTAATATTGCGAACTCACAATTATTTCTATTTTATCATAATTCTAGAGGAGTATCGCACAAAAAGTCGGAAGCCCGACTTTTTTGTTTTTCCATAGTATAGATGCTTATTCCAGTTTAATTTAGCAGGGTGAATGAATCACTTATCTGAGAAAATGTAGTTTCCTCAAGCAAAGATTAAATCACACAGCTTTCACATTGGTTAGCACCGACTTCTCCACCGTCATCTGTGAAAGTACGGACGTAGTAGATAGACTTGATTCCCTTGTTAAAGGCATAGTTACGAAGGATTGACAAGTCACGTGTCGTTTGTTTGTTTTCTTTCTTCCATTCGTAAAGTCCTTTTGGAATGTCACTACGCATGAAGAGGGTGAGTGAAAGTCCTTGGTCCACGTGCTCAGTTGCAGCAGCGTAAACATCAATCACCTTACGCATATCCATATCGTAAGCAGAAGTGTAGTAAGGAATGGTTTCTGTTGACAAGCCAGCAGCAGGATAGTAGATTTTACCGATTTTCTTTTCTTGACGTTCTTCGATACGTTGCGTAATCGGGTGGATAGAAGCAGAAACGTCGTTGATATAGCTGATAGAACCATTTGGCGCTACAGCAAGGCGGTTTTGGTGGTAAAGACCATCTGCTTGAACCTTGTCGCGAAGTTCAGCCCAGTCAGCAGCACTTGGAATAAAGACATCTTTGAAGAGTTCTTTAACGCGGTCTGATTTTGGAAC
Source organism: Streptococcus sp. M334 (assembly GCF_000187745.1). Classification (GTDB taxonomy): domain Bacteria; phylum Bacillota; class Bacilli; order Lactobacillales; family Streptococcaceae; genus Streptococcus. The sequence goes on from NZ_GL732486.1 coordinate 331,312, forward strand.
AAATTCGCCAGTTACATACTTGTCGAAGTAGCTTCCCTTAGCATAGTCTGATTTTTCAAAGTTATGGAAGGTGATACCACGTTCACGCGCAATATTGTTTGACTCAACTAAAGTCCAGTAGTTCATAAGCATAAAGTAGATGCTTGTAAACTCAACAGACTCAGGTGACCCGTATTCAATCAGTTGTTGTGCAAGGTAGCTGTGAAGTCCCATGGCACCAAGACCAAAGGTGTGAGCTTGGCTATTTCCATGGTCAATAGTTGGCACAGCTACGATGTGCGAACTATCTGTAACGAAAGTTAAAGCACGAACCATAGCACGGATAGAACGACCAAAGTCAGGTGAAGTCATCATGTTGACGACGTTGGTTGAACCAAGGTTACATGAAACGTCCGTTCCCATTTGAAGGAATTCTTGAGCGTCGTTGATCAAGCTTGGTTCTTGGACTTGAAGAATCTCAGAACACAAGTTACTCATGATAATTTTTCCATCAACTGGATTTGCACGGTTAGCCGTATCAATGTTGACTACATAAGGGTAGCCAGACTCTTGTTGCAATTTAGAGATTTCAGTTTCCAAATCACGCGCCTTGATTTTTGTTTTGCGGATATTTGGATTTGCGACTAGTTCATCGTATTTTTCAGTAATATCGATGTAGTTAAATGGCACACCGTATTCAAGCTCTACAGAGTATGGGCTGAAGAGGTACATTTCTTCATTTTTACGAGCCAATTCGTAGAATTTATCGGGTACCACAACACCAAGTGAAAGGGTTTTTACACGAACTTTTTCATCAGCGTTTTCTTTCTTAGTTGAAAGGAAAGCGATGATATCTGGATGAAAGACGTTGAGGTAAACAACCCCTGCACCTTGACGTTGACCCAATTGGTTAGAGTAAGAGAAGCTGTCCTCAAAAAGCTTCATAACTGGTACGACCCCAGAAGCTGCTCCTTCATAGCCTTTGATAGGTGCGCCCGCTTCACGAAGGTTACTGAGGGTAATTCCCACACCACCACCGATACGTGAAAGTTGAAGAGCTGAGTTGATAGAACGTCCGATAGAGTTCATATCATCCGTTACTTGGATTAGGAAGCAAGATACTAACTCCCCGCGACGAGCACGTCCAGCATTCAAGAAGGAAGGAGTAGCAGGTTGGTAGCGTTGGTGGATGATTTCATTGGCAATATCGATTGCAACAGCTTCATCACCATCAGCGAAATAAAGGGCGTTAAAGAAGACACGGTCCTCCATACTTTCAAGATAGTATTCACCGTCATTAGTTTTCAAGGCGTACTGATTGTAAAATTTATAAGCTGCCATGAAAGATTTGAATTGGAAGTTTTGATCTTTAATAAATTGCGACATTTCTTCCAAAAATTCTGGACGGTATTTCTTGATAAAGGTTGTTTCGATGTAGTCGTGTTCAATGAGGTAGTCGATTTTATCAGTAATTGAATCAAAAACCATAGTGTTTGGAACTACATTTTCTTTAAAGAAGGCATCCAAGGCTTCTTTATCTTTATGAAGCATGATTTGTCCATTAACAGGACGGTTGATTTCGTTATTGAGACGGAAGTAAGTCACGTCCTCAAGATGTTTTAATCCCATAAAATTTCCCTTATCTAATTACAAAAGAAAGGCTTCTAAGTTAGCCCTAGAAGCAGTTTCTTCTGGATGATGTATTAAGATTATGCTAATTGTTTCAATTTTCCTGGTTGGAAACCTGAAAAGACTTCAGTTGGTGTTTGGATAACAGGAGCTGCGCTGAAACCGAGCTCTTTAACTTGATCGATGTACTCAGGTTGCTCATCAAGATTGATTTCACGATAAGCGACATTATTACTGTCCAAGAAACGTTTGGTCATTTTACATTGGACACAGTTGTTTTTAGAATAAACGGTTACCATTGTGTAACTCCTCTTTCAAAATAGATTACTTTCTTAGTATATCAGAAAATAAATTTTTGTCAATGATTTAAAACTAAATATAGTGGTCTATTTTTATAGATAACCAAACAAAGCACAATATATAGTGTTTGTTTTGTGAAAAAGTGATAATTATCCTATAAGTTGTTTTTTGAAAAACTATATCCTGTGTTTTGCCATCTAGGATAGAAGATTTTCAGCAAGTTATCTGAAAGGAAATCGAATAAATCCCATAAAATGCTTGAAAAAAATCCTAGAAGATGATATAATACCAAATTGTAAGGGTTATCACATATAACTCAAAAAAGAAAGAACAAAAGGAGAGTCAAACTATGGCTTCTAAAGATTTCCACGTAGTGGCAGAAACAGGTATTCACGCACGTCCAGCAACATTGTTGGTACAAACTGCTAGCAAATTTGCTTCAGATATCACTCTTGAGTACAAAGGTAAATCAGTTAACCTTAAATCAATCATGGGTGTTATGAGTCTTGGTGTTGGCCAAGGTGCTGATGTAACTATCTCAGCTGAAGGTGCAGATGCAGATGACGCTATCGCTGCAATCTCAGAAACAATGGAAAAAGAAGGATTGGCATAAGGAAAATGACAGAAATGCTTAAAGGAATCGCAGCATCTGACGGTGTTGCAGTTGCAAAAGCATATCTACTCGTTCAACCGGATTTGTCATTCGAGACTGTTTCAGTCGAAGATACAAACGCAGAAGAGGCTCGTTTGGATGTAGCTCTTGAAGCTTCTCAAAACGAGCTTTCTCTTATCCGTGAGAAGGCTGTAGGTACGCTTGGTGAAGAAGCGGCTCAAGTTTTTGACGCTCATTTGATGGTTCTTTCTGACCCAGAATTGATTGGTCAGATTAAAGAAACAATCCGTGCTAAGAAAGTCAATGCAGAAGCAGGTCTTAAAGAAGTGACTGACATGTTCATCACTATCTTTGAAGGCATGGAAGACAATCCATACATGCAAGAACGTGCAGCGGATATTCGCGACGTGACAAAACGTGTATTGGCAAACCTTCTTGGTAAGAAATTGCCAAACCCAGCTTCTATCAACGAAGAAGTAATTGTGATTGCGCATGACTTGACACCATCTGATACAGCTCAATTGGACAAAAACTTTGTAAAAGCTTTTGTAACAAATATCGGTGGACGTACAAGCCACTCAGCTATCATGGCACGTACACTTGAAATTGCAGCTGTATTGGGAACAAATAACATCACTGAAATCGTTAAAGACGGTGATAACCTTGCCGTTAACGGAATTACTGGTGAAGTCATTATCAACCCAACAGATGAACAAGCGGCTGAATTTAAAGCAGCTGGTGAAGCTTATGCTAAACAAAAAGCTGAATGGGCACTTTTGAAAGATGCTCAAACAGTGACTGCTGACGGTAAACACTTCGAGTTGGCTGCTAACATCGGTACTCCAAAAGACGTTGAAGGTGTTAACAACAACGGTGCAGAAGCTGTTGGACTTTACCGTACAGAATTCTTGTACATGGATTCTCAAGATTTCCCAACAGAAGACGAGCAGTATGAAGCATACAAAGCTGTTCTTGAGGGAATGAATGGTAAACCAGTGGTTGTTCGTACAATGGATATTGGTGGAGATAAGGAACTTCCTTACTTCGATATGCCACATGAAATGAACCCATTCCTTGGATTCCGTGCCCTTCGTATCTCTATTTCTGAAACTGGAGATGCAATGTTCCGTACACAAATCCGTGCCCTTCTTCGTGCTTCTGTTCATGGTCAATTGCGTATCATGTTCCCAATGGTTGCCCTTTTGAAAGAATTCCGTGCAGCCAAAGCAGTTTATGAAGAAGAAAAAGCAAACCTTCTTGCTGAAGGTGTTGCAGTTGCGGATGACATCCAAGTTGGTATCATGATTGAGATCCCTGCAGCAGCAATGCTTGCAGACCAATTTGCAAAAGAAGTAGACTTCATGTCAATTGGAACAAACGACTTGATCCAATACTCAATGGCAGCAGACCGTATGAACGAGCAAGTTTCATACCTTTACCAACCATATAACCCATCAATCCTTCGCTTGATCAACAACGTTATCAAGGCAGCTCACGCTGAAGGTAAATGGGCTGGTATGTGTGGTGAGATGGCTGGTGACCAAAAAGCTGTTCCACTTCTTGTCGGAATGGGCTTGGATGAGTTCTCTATGTCAGCAACATCAGTTCTTCGTACACGTAGCTTGATGAAGAAATTGGACACTGCTAAGATGGAAGAGTACGCAAACCGTGCCCTTACAGAGTGTTCAACAATGGAAGAAGTTCTTGAACTTCAAAAAGAATACGTTAACTTTGATTAATGTCATCAACCTTGTAACCTAGTTGCAAGGTTTTTTGCTACATTTTGGAAAAGTATAGTCTTATAAAGTCCACTTTTCAATGAGTCAGAGGCGTGATATAATAGGGGGAGCAAATAGAATAAGAGAGAAACTATGTCTAAAGAAATTGATATTGAGTATTACCATCAGCTAGCCTTGCAAAAGCAGAAGGAACATCGAAAAGTTTTAGCCAATCTAAAGAAAAAACCTCCTAAAAACCTAGACAAGCTAGCCCAGCAGATACACCAAGAAGTCTTTGCAGAGATTGATTGTACGGCTTGCGCTAACTGTTGCAAGACATTGGGGCCTGACTTCAAGGAAGCAGACATCACTCGTATTGCTAAGTACTTTAAGATGAAATTACCAGCTTTTGAAGCAGAGTTTTTGCAGGTAGATGAAGATGGGGACAAGGTTTTCAAATCCATGCCCTGCCCCTTTCTAGGAGGAGATAATCTCTGTTCCATCTATGATGTTCGTCCAAAGGCCTGTCGAGAGTTCCCCCATACAGATCGCAAAAAGATCCATCAAATCAACCATCTAACGATTAAGAATACCTTGACCTGTCCAGCAGCCTATCTCTTTGTTGAGAAATTAAAGGATAAGTTATAGAGATTGACTATCCTATTTATTATTATAAAGATACTGTTCTAACTCTGTAGAAATCATTTCTATGGAGTTTTCTCTTTATGGTCTATTTTTGAGAAATCATCAATTTATTTTTATAAAAAAGTAGTTATAAGGATTTTTTAAGCAAGTGAACGTATACTTATACAAACAAAAAGAAAGAGGTACAGCTATGAATTATTTAGTTATTCCAGCTTATCAACCTGATTTTAATTTGCTAACACTGATTGAAAAAATTCACAAGAAGGGTGATTTTTCTATCATTGTGATTGATGATGGTAGTTCTCCTGAATGTAAAGAAATATTTGCTCAGGCTGAAAACTATGGGACTGTACTTCGTCATCAGGTCAATCAAGGTAAGGGGCAGGCTTTGAAAACAGCTTTTGTTTACATTCAATCCCTCAAGATGCCTGGAACTATCGTTACAGCAGATGCGGATGGTCAACACAAGATTTGGGACATACTCCGCACTAGTAACAAGGCCAACGAAAATCCTAGCACTCTGGTTCTTGGTGTTCGTGCTTTTACTGGCAAGGTTCTCTTGCGTAGTCGCTTTGGAAATAGCTTGACACGTATCTTATTTAAAATCCAAACAGGCGTAGCAGTTTCAGACACACAGACAGGACTTCGTGCTTTCACGACAGACTTGATTCCTTTTATGATGGAAGTGGAAGGACAACGTTATGAGTATGAAATGAACATGCTATTGGAAGCCAGCAAACAATATCCGATTTTGGAAGTTCCTATTGAAACAGTCTATATAAACGACAATCAAGCTTCTCACTTCCGACCTATTCGAGATGGTTTAATGATTTACAAAAACATTTTGAAATTCGCTCTTTCATCATTTAGTAGTTTTATCGTAGATTATCTAGTTTATGCTTTTTTTATTCTTTTCTTGAGCTTTATTCCATCAGGTTTACACCTCCTCCTATCAAATGGGCTGGCTCGTGTGACCAGCTCTATCTTCAACTTTTCGACTAATAAAAAATTGGTATTTAAAAATAAAGCAAGTAATTTAAAAACAGGTGCAGGTTATTTAACCTTGTCTGTTGTTCTCTTTTTCTTAGATACTCTCCTAATTAGCCTTTTTAATACAGGTTTCGGAATCAATTTATTCATGGCTAAAATTTTTGTAGGAATGCTTCTCTTTGTGGTATCTTGGACTGTTCAGACACGATTTATTTTCAAAGAAAGGACTTGTTATCCAGTATGAAATTTTTTAAGAAAGCTTATCTATACGCCTCGGTCTTTGGCTTGCTTCTGACAAGTTCCTTTACCTATTCGATGTTAAAGACATTTGTACTAGCGGAGACTATCTCCACTGTATCTAATACCAGTTCTACATCTAACACAGAAGTAGCAAGTCAGGCAGTCCCAAATGCCCAAGTAACGGATACCAGCTATTCAGATGGGAGTATTAGTGTCAATCTAACTGAAAAGACGGTGAATGATACGAAAATCTATGTGGCGGATGTGACTTTGAGCTCTGCAGATTATCTGAAAACAGCCCTAGCTCAAAACTCCTATGGAACCAACGTTACAGCCAAAACCTCTGTGACAGCAGCTGAAAACAATGCTATTTTAGCTGTCAATGGCGACTACTATGGAGCTAATAGCTCAGGTTATGTTATCCGTAATGGTGTCGTCTATCGGGATAGTATCCGTGAAGACGCCAGTAATGGTGACCTTGCCATTTACAAGGATGGCTCTTTTAAAATCATTTATGAGAACCAAATCTCAGCTGACCAATTAGTTCAAGATGGTGTAGTTAATCTACTGGCATTTGGTCCGTCTCTAGTTGAAAATGGTGAGATTTCTGTCGGTATCAATACAGAAGTTGGTCAGGCTATGGCTTCAAATCCTCGTACAGCTATTGGAATTATCGATGAAAACCACTATATCATTGTTGTTTCAGATGGTCGTACCTCGGAGAGCAAGGGCTTGTCTCTTTACCAGATGGCAGAAGTGATGAAATCTTACGGAGTGAAGACGGCCTACAACCTAGATGGTGGAGGTTCTTCAACTCTCTACTTTAATGGTCATGTAATCAATAAACCGACTACAGGTGGAAGCAAAATATCAGAAAGGGCGGTGAGTGATATTGTCTACATCGGTTACTAAAAATAAAAACAAACGCCTCCAAAAGACGCTAGTCGGCTATAGTATTCTTACTATTTTCTTTTTAGTATTTAGCCGTATCTACGAGTCTTTCAGTTTTGGGGAAACCTCCCTTCATATGCACTATCTTTTTGTAGTCCCCCTAGTAGGGGGCGTCATTCTAGCATTACTGCTGAAAATCATTCCAAACTTAGGGCGAATCAGTCTAAACTTATGGAACTCGTCAGTAGCCGTTCTAACAACTGGTATGCTTTTTCGCGGAATCGTCAATCTATCAGGTCGTTCAACGACCCTAGATCAACCCTACTGGTATGTTGGTATAGCCTTTGCTTTGCTGGCTATAGTATCGCTTTTCCTTCAGAAGAAGAATAGTAAGAAATTAACTTAAAAATAAAGAAACTGGTTGTTGAGAGGAACAGCCAGTTTTTGCCTGTGGTATAATGAAGTAAGAAAAAACCTCAACCTACTTGAAAATGAAGGGAGAACTCCTGTGCCTAGACCGAAAACAAAAGAGGAGCTAGTATTAGCCTCTAAGGAGAATTATGAAAATCTCAAGCTCTTCATCTCTAAACTAAGTGAAGAAGAGTTGCAGACTCCTTTTGATTTTTTAAGAGACCAAAAGAAAAAGGAAGCGCACTGGAAAAGAGATAAAAATCTACGGGATGTTTTGATCCATCTTTATGAATGGCATCAATTACTTTTAACTTGGGTACATTCTAATCAAAAAGGTAATGAGATACCTTTTCTCCCTGAACCTTATACTTGGAAAACCTATGGAGAAATGAATGTCGCTTTTTGGAAGAAACACCAGAAAACGTCCTTAGAAGAAGCGACTAGACTCCTTGAACAATCACATAGAGAGGTTTTAGAGTTGATAGAAGTTTTTAGCAATGATGAACTCTTTAACAAAGGTGTCTATAAGTGGACGGGAGGGACAAGTCTAGGTTCCTACTTTGTCAGTAGCACTTCCAGTCACTATGATTGGGCTACGAAAAAGCTCAAAGTTCATCGGAAAAATTGTAAGTCTCATTAATTCAAGAAACAGTGAAATTTAGGAAAGATTTTTCTAAGTTTCTAATAGTTTTTTTCCTTGTCTTTGAGAAATTCTAGCTTTAGAATCTTTCAAAAATTAAAATTTAAGGCAATCAATGACTTAGAATAGTGCCAAAACATTTAGTTTATAGGAATTCTAAACCTAGAATTGCATGGATATTTATGAAGTTAGAGCATTCGATAGTTAGGATTGTTCTATTCTGAAAGATTTGAGCTGTCAATTGTATAGGATAGTGTTTTACCAATGAATTTTGTTGAAAGATTCCTTGTTTTATGGTAGTCTAAAGTAAAAGAAAGCCTTATCATTCTATTTGTATCTTTAATCTGACTTGGTTTAGGTCTAGAAGAAGGATAGATCTTTTTGGGATTTTAAATAACAATTATATTTTCACTTGCAAAAAATGTATTTCAACTTTACCTAATGTAGAAGAAAGAAATATCATGACATGCTTATGACTTGTTTGAAAGAGAATGTAAGCTAAAAATGGATTCTCTTTGCATATTAGGAGTAGGTAGATGAGTAGTTTAGAGTCAATTCGTAAAGCGCATATCATCGTGTGGGGTGCCTATCTATTTTTATCATTAAGGGCGCCGCTAATTAGCAGCACTGAGTATTTCTTGCTTATTTTTTTAGCGTTTCTCTATTCAATAGTATCGCTACCTATATACTCTGTGAAGAATAAAATAGTATCCATTTGTTTGGCTATAAACTCGATTCTGTTAATTAGTTTTCCAATTTTAATCAATAAATATTTCCCAGGAAACGTTTCTACTTATATCGTATTAATAAGTATTTTTATCCTGGAGTTCTTAATCTTTAATAAAATTGGTAGAGATTTTGATACTAGATTAGCTAGCGAGTATAGGAAAATCAGTCAGTTTAAAAGTAAGATGTCTCAATCTCCTTGGATAAAATATTTAGAGATTTCTAGTTTTATATTAACTATATTTCCATTTATTCTTCATGGTACAGTTGATAATCGTGTATTGACTCTTATCTTTTTGATAAAAATTTGTGTAGATACTACGATAAAGATTCTATTAAACAGAATCTTTAATTCAAGTGAGATGATGAAAAGGAGGATATTTTTTCTTTTTGTACTAGATTTGATTGTCTATTTATTTTTAGGCTATGTTTTAGCAATGCAAAAAGATGGATATCTATTTTCAATTCTACTAATTTTTTCTAATTTTTCACTTCCCTTTATCAGAGAAAAAGAGTATGAATTATTTAAAAATAAGAAGTGAGATAAATAGGGTTACATCTTAGTTTTCTTTAAAATTAAATAGTGAAAGGATATCTTATCTAGCTAACGAAGAGATAAAAACGAAGTTCTTTCTTTTGGGATAAATGTTACAGTAAACATAGCCACTGCTTATTTTATGGGGAATTAAATATGTTTAAACTAAGTGATAAAGTCAGAGTAGTCTTTGCTCTTTTAGGGGTAAGTTCCATATTGGTTAGTATGTATCTTATACCTTTTATTAAAACTGAGAATAAATTTTGGGAAATACTTTTATTTATATTAGGTGTATTGCTAATTGGAATTGCGTTACTAAATCCCCCAAAAAATTAAATTTTGGAAATAGCGTTAGTGAGTGGGTAATCATTTCTTGATTGGATTTTTAATGCTATTGATGAATGGGATGGCAAAAGTGACAATAAATTAAGGACAGGATGATAGTATTATAATGGTTGTTTTAATTTTGATGGTTGTGGTATTTCTGTATTATGTAATTACAGAGTATTTTCAGAATAGTTATATTGATTGTATACTATTTCTAACATTGCTGATTTCTCATTTGATATGGAATTACTATTTTTTGCCCATTGAAGTCTTAGTAGCATTAAGTGGAGTAAATTTGTTGTCAAGATTTTTCAAAAAAAAGAGAAGCCAATAGATTTGTTAGTGGATTATAAAGATCAAAGGTAAAATTGGGATATTTAAAATGAAACATTTTTTTGCAGGAATTGGTGAGATAAGATTTAGTAGTTATCTATTGTCTCTATGTGTAGGACTAGCCCCTCTTTTTCATATCTATGTAATAGGCTCTGAAATCAATTTTGTGAAAATAGTGTTATCTATTTTGGGAGTCATATTTGTATGTATTTTAACTATTGCTCGAATTTATAGAAGATTTTTCTATCATTCACTAGAATAGTATGGGTTAGTTTATCAATTGGAACTATTATTCTTTATGGTATTATACTGCTTTTAAGTTTTTACATTAAACAACTGGCTGAAGTGAAAGTTGTTTATCTTAGAAAGGAAAACCTCAAATTGTCCTACAAATTTCTACTTTTCGACCTTGACCACACTCTTCTTGATTTTGATGCTGCTGAGGATGTGGCTTTGACGCAACTTCTAAAAGAAGAAGGGGTTACAGATATTCAGGCCTATAAAGACTATTACGTTCCTATGAACAAGGCTCTCTGGAAGGACTTGGAACAAAAGAAAATCAGTAAACAAGAGCTGGTTAACACGCGCTTTTCTCGTTTATTTGCTCATTTTAGACAGGAAAAAGACGGTAGTTTTCTAGCCCAGCGTTACCAATTTTACCTCGCCCAACAGGGACAAACACTATCGGGTGCTCATGAACTCTTAGACAGCCTTATCGAGCGAGATTATGAGCTGTATGCTGCGACAAATGGCATTACTGCTATTCAGACGGGACGTTTGGCTCAATCTGGTCTGGCACCTTATTTCAATCAAATCTTTATCTCTGAACAGCTACAAACACAAAAGCCTGATGCTCTATTTTATGAAAAAATCGGTCAACAGATTACAGGATTTAGCAAAGAAAAAGCCCTAATGATTGGAGATTCTCTAACCGCTGACATTCAAGGTGGCAATAATGCGGGAATTGACACGATTTGGTACAATCCTCATCACCTCGAAAATCACACACAAGCCCAGCCGACTTATGAAGTCCATTCTTATCAAGATTTACTGGATTGCTTAGATAAACTGTAAAAAGTGGTTTAGATAGCTACTTTTTGCTATAATAGAGGCAGTAAAAACGAAGGAGTTGGCTATGGAACACTCGTCTTGGCATGCTTTGATTAAGGCGCAATTACCTGAGGGTTATTTCGGGAAAATCAATCAGTTTATGGAGCAGGTCTATTCTCAGGGGGCTATTTATCCGCCCAAGGAAAAGGTTTTTCAGGCTCTCTTGACAACACCGCTTGAAGAAGTTAAGGTGGTGATTCTAGGGCAAGATCCCTATCACGGGCCAGGTCAAGCGCAGGGCTTGAGTTTTTCTGTACCGGACTCTATCCCAGCTCCACCATCCTTGCAAAATATCTTGAAAGAATTGTCAGATGATCTTGGAGTTAAGAAATCACACGATTTGACGGCTTGGGCTGAGCAAGGAGTCTTGCTTCTTAATGCTTGTTTGACGGTTCCGGCTGGACAGGCCAATGGTCATGCTGGGCAGATATGGGAGCCCTTTACGGATGCTGTGATTCAGGTGGTCAATCATCTAGATAGACCAGTTGTTTTTGTACTCTGGGGAGCCTATGCACGCAAGAAGAAGGCCTTAGTTACCAATCCTCACCACTTGGTTATCGAATCAGCCCATCCCAGTCCTTTGTCGGTTTATAGAGGATTTTGGGGTTCCAAGCCTTTTTCCAAGACCAATACATTCTTAAAAGAGACAGGACAAGAGCCAATCGATTGGCTTAGATAAGGAGAAAATATGCCTCAGTTAGCGACAATTTGCTACATTGATAATGGGAAAGAACTGCTCATGCTCCACCGTAATAAGAAACCCAATGATGTCCATGAAGGCAAATGGATTGGTGTGGGTGGTAAGTTAGAGCGAGGTGAGACGCCTCAGGAATGCGCGGTGCGTGAAATCCTCGAAGAAACAGGGCTCAAAGCTAAGCCAGTTCTAAAAGGTGTCATCACTTTTCCTGAATTCACGCCAGATCTAGACTGGTACACCTATGTTTTTAAAGTGACGGAGTTTGAGGGGGACTTGATTGACTGCAACGAGGGAACGCTGGAATGGGTTCCCTATGACGAGGTTTTGAGTAAGCCGACTTGGGAAGGTGACCATACCTTTGTTGGGTGGCTTTTAGAAGATAAACCCTTCTTTTCAGCCAAGTTTGTTTATGATGGGGATAAATTGTTGGATACCCAAGTTGATTTTTATGAATAAAGGAGAAAGCAGATGCTACTAATCAAAAATGGTCGTGTAATGGATCCCAAATCTGGTTTGGATCAAGTATGTGATGTCTTGGTCCAAGATGGGAAAATTGTCAAAATTGCGCCTGAGATTAAAGAAGAAGGATCAGAACTGATTGATGCTAGTGGTCTTGTAGTTGCTCCTGGCTTGGTTGATATTCATGTTCATTTCCGTGAACCTGGTCAGACCCACAAGGAAGACATCCATACTGGTGCCCTAGCAGCCGCTGCAGGTGGTTTTACAACTGTTGTTATGATGGCTAATACTAGTCCAACCATTTCAGACGTGGAGACTTTGCAAGAAGTTCTTCAGTCAGCTGCCAAAGAAAAGATTAATGTCAAAACAGTTGCGACCATTACTAAGAATTTTAATGGGAAAGACTTGACAGACTTTAAGGCACTCTTAGAAGCAGGTGCGGTTGGTTTTTCAGATGACGGTATTCCGCTTGAAAGCAGTAAAGTGGTCAAGGAAGCCATGGAGGAAGCCAAAAAACTCAACACCTTTATTAGTCTTCATGAGGAAGATCCAGGATTGAACGGTATTCTTGGATTTAATGAAAATATTGCTAAAGAACATTTCCATATTTGCGGTGCTACTGGGGTCGCTGAGTACGCTATGATGGCGCGTGATGTCATGATTGCCTATGCAACTAAGGCCCATGTTCACATCCAGCATTTGTCTAAGGAAGAAAGTGTTAAAGTAGTTGAGTTTGCTCAGAGATTGGGTGCGCAAGTCACAGCAGAAGTAGCGCCACAGCATTTCTCTAAGACAGAAACACTTCTTTTGACACAAGGTAGCAATGCAAAGATGAATCCACCACTTCGTTTGGAATCAGACCGTCGTGCCGTTATCGAAGGTCTCAAATCAGGCGTCATCACAGTTATCGCAACTGACCACGCGCCTCACCATGCGGATGAAAAAAATGTCGAGGATATTACCAAGGCGCCGTCTGGTATGACTGGCTTAGAAACATCTCTTTCCCTCGGATTGACTTATTTGGTCGAAGCTGGGGAGTTAAGCTTGATGGAATTACTTGAAAAGATGACATACAACCCAGCCAAGCTTTATAACTTTGAAGCAGGTTACTTGGCTGAGAATGGTCCAGCGGACATCACTATTTTTGATGCTAAGGCTGACCGCCTTGTGGACTCCCATTTTGCTTCCAAAGCAGCTAATTCACCATTCATTGGTGAAAGCTTAAAAGGGCAGGTTAAATATACCATCTGTAAAGGACAAATCGTCTATCAAGCTTGATAGGAGTTGGAATATGAATTATTTTCGAAAACGTAGGGAGAGACAAGCAAAATCTAATAGCGGCATTTACTGTCCCGCAGCTAATCGTTCTAAAATTCAATATGAAACTAAAGAAAAAGCTGACCATGCGGTTCAATATGATAATGGAGGTTTAGTTAGAAGCTATTATTGTCGTACATGTGCGTGTTGGCATACTACTTCAAAATCTAATAACCCTCCGCTAAGTTTGAAAAACTATGGTCTGAAACTCTTTGGTTTAGATAAATCAGAATAGAAAGAGAAGTATGTATAAGACAAAGTGTTTACAAGAGAAGTTAGTATTATTTTTAAAAATTTTCTTCCCTATCCTGATTTATCAATTTGCCAATTATTCTGCCTCCTTTGTTGATACGACTATGACAGGTCAATACAGCACTATCGACCTAGCTGGTGTGTCTATGGCAACCAGTATCTGGAATCCTTTCTTTACATTCCTAACAGGGATTGTATCAGCCTTGGTGCCTATCATTGGTCACCATCTTGGTCGAGGTAAAAAGGAAGAAGTGGCGTCTGATTTTTACCAGTTCATTTATCTTGCCTTGGGTCTATCTGTGGTCTTGCTGGGGATGGTACTTTTCCTGGCACCACCAATCTTGAATCATATTGGACTAGAAGCTCCAGTGGCGGCAGTAGCGGTTCGCTATCTTTGCTTTTTATCTATCGGCATTATCCCCCTGTTGCTCTTTAGTGTCATTCGCTCCTTGCTGGATTCGCTGGGGTTGACCAAGCTGTCCATGTATCTCATGCTTTTGTTGCTTCCTCTCAATAGTGGATTTAATTATCTCTTGATTTTCGGAGCCTTTGGTGTTCCAGAACTGGGAGGTGCTGGTTCTGGTTTAGGTACTTCATTGGCTTATTGGGTTTTGCTGGGGATTTCTGTTCTAGTTTTATTTAAACAGGAGAAGCTCAAAGCCCTACATCTTGAGAAACGAATTCCACTTAATATGGATAGAATTAAGGAAGGGGTTCGCTTAGGTCTGCCTATTGGGGGAACTGTCTTCGCGGAAGTGGCTATCTTTTCCGTGGTTGGTTTGATTATGGCTAAGTTCTCATCCTTGATTATCGCTAGTCACCAGTCAGCTATGAACTTTTCAAGTCTTATGTACGCCTTTCCTATGAGTATCTCATCTGCTATGGCTATTGTCGTTTCCTATGAAGTGGGAGCCAAGCGATTTGATGATGCGAAAACCTATATTGTTCTAGGAAGATGGACAGCACTTATTTTTGCAGGCTTCACCTTATCTTTCCTTTACATTTTTAGGGAAAATGTGGCCAATCTTTATGGTAACGACCCAGAATTTATCGATTTGACAGCGCGTTTTTTGACTTATAGTCTTTTCTTCCAGTTAGCAGATACCTTTGCGGCACCCCTTCAGGGAATTTTGCGGGGTTATAAGGATACAGTTATTCCTTTTTACCTTGGTTTGGTTGGTTACTGGGGGGTGACACTCCCAGTAGCTATGGTATTCGACTCTCTAACAGATTTTGGAGCTTATTCTTACTGGATTGGTTTGATTATTAGTCTAATCGTGAGCGGGGCTCTCTACCGTTGGCGTCTAACTGTGATTATGAAGAGATTTGAATCTTTAGCAAAATCTAAAAGATAAAAAAGTTTGTGAAAAAATATTCTTAACAAGAAAATCCCTTATTCCTATGGGATTTTCTTTTTTAATTTGTGAAATTTTCTTTAGAAAAACTTTGACAGTACTTACCAAAAACGGTAAAATAGTAAGGTAAGAAGAAAGTTAGAAAGGCAAGAAGATGTCAACTTTAGATAAAAATCTTTTGCTAGAAATGTTCCGAAAGATGGAAGAAATCCGTCGTATGGACTTAAAAATTGCACAATTAGTAAAGAAAGGGAAAGTGCCCGGAATGACGCACTTTTCTGTTGGAGAAGAGGCAGCTAACGTGGGTGCTATGTTGGCTCTCAACCCAGATGACCTAATTACCTCAAACCACCGTGGTCACGGACAAGCTATTGCAAAAGGAATTGACCTCAACGGAATGATGGCTGAAATCCTTGGTAAATACACTGGAACCTGTAAAGGTAAAGGTGGTTCTATGCATATCGCCGACCTTGATGCTGGTAACCTTGGTGCCAATGGTATCGTAGGTGGTGGTATGGGGATCGCTGTCGGTGCAGCCCTCAGTCAGCAAATGCAACATACTGGAAAAATCGTTGTCTGCTTCTTTGGAGATGGTGCGACCAACGAAGGTGTTTTCCACGAAGCAGTAAACATGGCTTCTATCTGGAACCTGCCAGTCATTTTTTATTGCATTAACAACGGTTATGGTATCTCTGCGGATATTAAGAAAATGACTAATGTAGAACATATCCACCAACGTAGCGCTGCATATGGAATTCCTGGAATGTTCATCGAAGACGGTAACAATGTCATCGATGTCTATGAAGGGTTCAAGAAAGCCGTAGATCATGTTCGCAGTGGCAATGGTCCAGTCTTGATTGAAAGTGTTACTTATCGCTGGCTTGGTCACTCATCATCTGACCCTGGTAAATATCGTACGCGTGAAGAAGTGGAATTGTGGAAACAAAAAGACCCAATCGAAAACCTTCGCAAGTACCTCATTGAAAATACTATTGCAAGTGCTGAAGAATTGGAAGAAATCCAAGCGCAAGTCAAGGAAGCAGTAGAAGCTTCTGTTAAATTTGCAGAAGAAAGTCCATTTCCACCGCTTGAATCAGCATTTGAAGATATTTACGCAGACTAAGGAGAAAGAGATAAAATGGAAACAAAAACAATGTCCTTCCGTGACACCATTATCCTTGCTATGTCTGAGGAAATGCGTCGCGATGAAAATGTGTTCTTGATGGGAGAAGATGTCGGTGTCTTTGGAGGAGACTTCGGTACTTCTGTCGGAATGCTTGAAGAATTTGGCCCAGAACGTGTTCGTGACTGTCCGATTTCTGAAGCTGCCATCTCTGGAGCAGCAGCAGGAGCAGCCATGACAGGACTTCGTCCAATCGTTGATATGACTTTCATGGATTTCTCAGTTATTGCCATGGACAATATCGTTAACCAAGCTGCTAAAACACGTTATATGTTTGGTGGTAAGGGTCAGGTCCCAATGACTGTTCGGTGTGCAGCTGGTAATGGAGTTGGATCTGCAGCCCAGCACTCACAATCTCTAGAGTCTTGGTTTACTCATATTCCTGGTCTTAAGGTTGTGGCACCAGGTACGCCTGCGGACATGAAAGGACTGCTTAAGTCCTCTATCCGTGATAACAACCCAGTTATTATTCTTGAGTACAAGTCAGAATTTAACCAAAAAGGGGAAGTGCCAGTTGATCCAGACTACACAATTCCACTTGGAGTTGGAGAAATCAAACGTGAAGGTACGGATGTAACAGTTGTTACCTATGGAAAAATGCTTCGTCGTGTGGTTCAAGCTGCTGAAGAATTGGCAGAAGAAGGAATTTCTGTTGAAATCGTGGACCCACGTACCCTTGTTCCTCTTGATAAGGATATCATCATTAACTCAGTTAAGAAGACTGGTAAGGTTGTTCTGGTCAACGACGCCCACAAAACAAGTGGCTATATCGGAGAGATTTCAGCTATCATTTCAGAATCAGAAGCATTTGACTATCTAGATGCACCAATCCGCCGTTGCGCAGGAGAAGATGTGCCAATGCCTTACGCACAAAACCTAGAAAATGCAATGATTCCAACAGTTGAAAGCATCAAAGATGCCATTCGTAAAACTTATAACAAAGAATAGAGTTACATAAGATAAATTATGTAAAATAATTTGAGTTTTTAACTTTAGTAACTTGAGATATGTTTTGTATTCAAATGATTTGAAGAGTTGCGACAGGAGGGAGTCGAATCGATGTTATTCGACGAACGACTTAGTAAGTCTACTAGGTTGGCCGCTTGATAGCAGCAACCGTAACAACTTGAGATATGTGTTGTATCCAAGCTGCTTGTAGAGTTGAACTCGGGCTAAAGTCTGTGTGAAAAAGATAAACTTTCCTAGAAACTAAAGTTTCTTCATCAAGTTTCCTATTTTCACTTTGACTTTTGACGCCCTTAGTATCATTTAATTGAATTCGGACGGAGGTCTGCGAAAAAAAGATAGATTTCCTTGTGTTCATCGAACACATCGTCAATCTCCTATTTTTCATTGCCCTCTGCGTCCTTAATATCTTATATTCGAACACGGGCTAAAAGCTCGGAAAAAAGATAAATCTCCTTGACTTCATCGAAGCCTGCGTAGATTTCCTATTTTTCAGTCGCTTTTAACGCCCTTAGTATCATAAAATTGAACTCGGGCTAAAGTCTGTGTGAAAAAGATAAACTTTCCTAGAAACTAAAGTTTCTTCGTCAAGTTTCCTATTTTCACTTTGACTTTTGACGCCCTTAGTATCTTATAATAGAATTGGAGAGGTCATGGCTGATGACAAGCTAAGAGCGACTCCTGCAGCTAGAAAGTTAGCGGATGATTTAGGGATCAACCTCTACGACGTTTCTGGCTCAGGTGCAAACGGTCGTGTCCACAAAGAAGACGTGGAAACTTATAAAGACACAAACGTGGTTCGCATTTCGCCACTTGCAAAACGAATTGCCCTCGAACATAATATTGCTTGGCAGGAAATCCAAGGAACGGGTCATCGTGGTAAGATTATGAAGAAGGACGTTTTGGCCTTGCTTCCTGAAAATATCGAAAACGATACCATCAAGTCTCCTGCTCAGATCGAAAAAGTGGAAGAAGTTCCTGATAATGTAACACCATACGGTGAAATTGAGCGTATTCCAATGACACCAATGCGTAAGGTTATTGCCCAACGTATGGTTGAATCTTACCTAACTGCACCAACCTTCACGCTCAACTATGAAGTTGATATGACTGAAATGTTGGCACTTCGTAAGAAGGTTCTGGAGCCAATCATGGAAGCAACTGGGAAGAAGACTACTGTAACAGACCTTCTTTCACTTGCAGTTGTTAAAACTCTTATGAAACACCCTTACATCAACGCCTCATTGACAGAAGATGGCAAGACCATTATCACTCACAACTATGTCAACCTTGCCATGGCAGTTGGGATGGATAATGGATTGATGACACCAGTTGTTTACAATGCTGAAAAGATGACTCTTTCAGAGCTAGTCGTAGCCTTCAAAGACGTCATTGGTCGTACCTTGGATGGTAAATTGGCTCCAAGTGAACTGCAAAATTCAACATTTACAATCAGTAACTTGGGAATGTTTGGCGTTCAGTCCTTTGGTCCTATCATTAACCAACCAAACTCAGCTATCCTTGGTGTGAGTTCGACAATTGAGAAGCCAGTTGTCGTCAATGGTGAAATTGTGATTCGCCCTATCATGAGCCTAGGATTAACCATTGACCACCGTGTCGTAGATGGTATGGCTGGAGCTAAGTTTATGAAAGATTTGAAAGAATTGATTGAAAATCCAATCTCAATGTTGATTTAAGAGCAAGAATATTCATTTTTAAGATATAGAAAAAGGAAGGAAGACATGGCCTTAGAAGTAATTATGCCAAAAGCCGGCGTGGATATGACAGAAGGACAAATCGTCCAATGGAATAAAAAAGTCGGAGAATTTGTAAAAGAAGGAGAAATCCTTTTGGAAATTATGACTGACAAAGTCAGTATGGAATTGGAAGCCGAAGAAGACGGTTACTTGATCGCTATCCTAAAAGGAGATGGCGAAACTGTCCCTGTAACGGAAGTTATTGGTTATCTTGGTGAAGAAGGGGAAAACATCCCAACAGCTGGAGCAGTAGCGCCAGAAGCTAGTCCAGCACCTACAGCAAGTGCTTCAAATGATGATGGTAAAAGCGATGATGCCTTTGATATTGTTGTGATTGGTGGAGGTCCTGCTGGTTATGTTGCAGCCATTAAAGCTGCCCAACTCGGCGGTAAGGTTGCCCTTGTTGAGAAATCTGAACTTGGTGGAACCTGCTTGAATCGTGGATGTATCCCAACCAAGACCTATCTTCACAACGCTGAAATTATCGAAAACATCGGTCATGCTGCAAACCGTGGTATCGTAATCGAAAATCCAAACTTCACTGTAGATATGGACAAACTCCTTGAAACCAAGTCTAAGGTTGTTAATACCTTGGTTGGTGGAGTTGCTGGTCTTCTTCGTAGCTACGGAGTTACTGTTCATAAAGGAATTGGTACGATCACTAAGGACAAGAATGTCTTGGTAAATGGTTCTGAATTTCTTGAAACCAAGAAAATCATCCTTGCTGGTGGTTCAAAAGTCAGCAAGATTAACGTCCCTGGTATGGAATCATCTCTTGTGATGACTAGTGATGACATCCTTGAAATGAACGAAGTTCCAGAAAGTCTTGTTATCATCGGTGGTGGTGTTGTCGGTATCGAACTCGGGCAGGCCTTCATGACATTTGGTTCAAAAGTGACTGTTATTGAAATGATGGACCGTATCGTACCAGCTATGGATGCGGAAGTTTCTAAGAACCTTCGCTTGATTCTTGAACGCAAAGGTATGACTATCTTGACTGGTACTAAATTGCAAGAAATCATTGAGGAAAATGGTCAACTTCGTATCAAGGTTGAAGGAAAAGACGATATTATCGCAAGTAAAGCCCTTCTTTCAATTGGTCGTGTGCCAGACCTTGAAGGTATTGGAGAGGTTGAGTTTGAATTGGATCGTGGTCGTATCAAGGTCAACGAATACATGGAAACTTCAGTTCCAGGAATTTACGCACCAGGTGACATCAACGGTACTAAGATGTTGGCTCACGCAGCCTTCCGTATGGGAGAAGTTGCCGCAGAAAATGCTCTTAAAGGAAATCATGCTGTTGCCAAGTTGAATTTGACTCCTGCAGCTATCTACACACTTCCAGAAGTAGCAGCAGTAGGTCTCACAGAAGAACAAGCCCGTGCGAAATACGATGTTGCCATCGGAAAATTCAACTTTGCAGCCAACGGTCGTGCTATTGCATCGGATGCTGCTCAAGGTTTCGTTAAAGTTATTGCAGATAAGAAATACGGAGAAATTCTTGGTGTTCATATTATCGGTCCTGCAGCTGCAGAATTGATCAATGAGGCGTCAAGCATTATCGAAATGGAAATTACTGTTGAAGAAATGCTGAAGACCATCCACGGACATCCAACCTACTCTGAAGTGATGTATGAAGCATTTGCGGATGTTCTAGGAATGGCCATCCATTCACCTAAGAAAAAATAAAAGAAAGATAGATTAGACTGGAAAGGTGTTTTCCAGTCTCTATCGTATAAGAAGGTATCTCATGAAATACATTATCAATCATTCAAACGACACTGCTTTTAATATCGCCTTGGAAGAATATGCCTTTAAACACCTTTTGGATGAGGATCAAATCTTCCTACTTTGGATTAACAAACCATCTATCATTGTCGGACGTCACCAGAACACTATCGAAGAAATCAACCGTGATTATGTTCGAGAAAATGGTATTGAGGTGGTTCGCCGTATCAGCGGTGGTGGAGCTGTTTACCACGATTTAAATAACCTCAACTACACGATTATCTCAAAAGAAGATGAAAATAAGGCCTTTGACTTTAAGAGCTTCTCAACTCCGGTTATCAATACCCTGGCTCAACTTGGGGTTAAAGCCGAGTTTACAGGTCGTAACGACTTAGAAATTGATGGCAAGAAATTCTGTGGAAATGCCCAAGCCTATATCAACGGCCGTATCATGCACCACGGTTGCTTGCTCTTTGACGTTGATTTGTCAGTCCTTGCTAACGCCCTCAAGGTTTCGAAGGACAAATTTGAATCAAAAGGTGTGAAATCGGTTCGTGCCCGTGTAACTAATATTGTCAATGAATTGCCAGAAAAAATCACAGTTGAAGAATTCCGTGACTTACTCTTGGAATACATGAAAAAAGAGTATCCAGAGATGACAGAATACGTTTTTTCTGAGGAAGAATTGGCTGAAATTAACCGTATCAAAGATACTAAGTTTGGAACTTGGGACTGGAACTATGGTAAATCACCTGAATTTAACGTCCGTCGTGGAACCAAATTCACTAGTGGTAAGGTGGAAGTCTTTGCTAATGTCGTCGAATCAAAAATCCAAGACATCAAGATTTATGGTGACTTCTTTGGTATTGAAGACGTTGCTGCAGTAGAAGATGTCCTTCGTGGAGTGAAATACGAACGCGAAGATGTCCTTAAGGCGCTAGAAACCATTGATATTACACGCTACTTCGCTGGTATTAGCCGTGAAGAAATTGCTGAAGCGGTAGTTGGATAAACCAAAAAGAAGTTGGTTGTAGGACCAGCTTCTTTTTTAAAATCATATATTACATAATTTATTTTATGTATTTTATAAACTATCTAGAGCATTCTTTTGTTCATCATTAATGATATGGGTATAGAGGTCAGTGACTTGTGTGCTGGCATGTCCTAGCTGGTGACTGACCAAAACTTGCGATTTAGTGGCATCATAGAGCCTGGTTGCTAACGTATGGCGCAGTTTGTGGGGTGTTACACGCACTTTAAAATCTTCAGAGTACTTAGCAACCATTTTCTCAACGCTAGAAGCATCGATACGATTAGGAATACCTCTGTAGAGTGTCAAAAAAAGGGCTGTATCTGTTTTTTCCGTCTTATAGCGTTGATTTCGAATGGCTAGATAATTCTCTAGATAAGGCTTAGCAAAGGCAGCGACATTGACCGAATCACGTTTGCCACCTTTTCGAGTGACATCAATAATCATCATTTTGAGATTGAGATCTCTTAGATCCAGATTAACAGCTTCAGATAAGCGGACACCAGACGCCAAGAGAAGGGCAATAATGGCCAAATCACGTTCTTTATTTTTATTAAATGAAGATAGAGCGCGATTTGAAAGTTGTTGTGGATACTCTTGGTCGATATAAGTTAGAAAACCTTCTGTTTCATCACCTAGAAAGAGTTTTTGCTTGATGTTTTCAGCTCTGGCAGCAAGCGTTTCTTTCTTTTTTTTGGTTGAAACTTTCTTCATTACATTGCGATAGAAATAAGGTTCCCCCTGGTCGTTTTCGACTTCCTCGGTTAGATACTTATAAAGACTGGAAAGAGCTGACAAGGTTCGATTGATAGTTGTCTGAGAAACACCTTGTTTGGTTGTATTAGCATTGAGCAAAGGACGTTCACGTAGGTAAAGGATAAAGGCTTCCATATCTTTCTTTGACATGTTTTCCAAGACAGATAAAGGAATATCAGACATTTTATCAGCGTTTGAAATACCAGACTCTAAAATCCAACTGAAAAATCGATCGTATTCCTTGAGGTATTCGTACAAGGTTGTAAAACTGTAAGGTACAGCCAGCTTAGATTGGTAGTATTCCAGAACATACCAGGGCATGATTTGTTTTAGTTTGTCGATTCGTTCTAATAAAATCTCACGTTTCATGTATTTTCTCCATAAATAAGTCTACTAGTAGTATAGCATAGGCTTATATATTTTTCAAGAAAATTATAGTTTTTCGGAAAGATGTTGCATAGCCTTCTATTAAAGTAACTAAAAATGATTTAATAACAGTTAATAAAGTCCGATAACTAAAAAATTTTTTTGGTACAAGTTAGCAAAAAATGTACTTTATTCTTGAGAAACTAACACAAAGACTTGGTTCTTTTTTCATAGGAACCAAGTCTTTGTGTTAGATATGAATCCACTAAAAATTTTTCAAAGTCATTCTTGTAATTCAATTTCTCTAATGTATTTAAATTTGTGCACCAAGGCGGATAAAATCGCATGGACATTTTTCCTTTGCTGTTTTTTGTTGAGAGAATTTTCTTACAAATAGCAACTTCGTTTGGAATAATAAATAGCCCCTTTTTATCATTATCGATGACAACGATAACAAGTTCAGTTCCCAAATCTTCATTGGTGTAAGGAATGTTCATGTTATTTTTGTCTTTTTTTCAAAAAACTGTAAAATACCCTTCTTTTTTCGGTGTTCTTTTTGCTAAGCGGCATCTTTTATATCCTTGCTCATCCTTTATTTTGATAAGAATACCTTCGTATTTTTCATTCCACTTTTCTTTAATGAATTCAAAATCACCATAAAATTCATATAGAACATCTAGTATTTTCATTATGATGTATTCTTCCCTTATCAAAATCAACAAAATATTCTTGATATTTTTATTACATAATAAAAATTATGTAATAAGATTTTTGATCTACAACAATAAATCTTTTATTTTCCCAATTTCACTTTTTGGAATAACAAGGTGAATCATATCTCCTAGATACATTCTGGTTGAGCCGTTAACTGTTTGGCTCTTGCCATTATGGACTTGGGTTGTAATAAGGATATTGTGTGGTAAGTTGAGTTCATGAACCTGTTTTCCAGCGATTTTGTCTGATACAGGAATTTCAATGAGGGTGACTTCTCCTTCATCTGTTGCTTCTTCTGGCAGCATTTTTTCCAACATAGCCTCATAGACTGGTGCACCCTTGAGTAGGTCCATAATGATGTAGGCGACCAAGGTCACTAAGCCAAGTGGCATGAGATTACGAATATCTCCTACCATCTCGGTTACTAGAATCATAGCGGTTAAGGGAGCTTTAGAAATCGCTCCAAAGTAGCCACTCATTCCCAGAATGACAAAGATAGGAAACTGCTCTTGACTGACAAGACCAAGATTGACACAAATAACACCAACTAGGGCACCAAGTAAGGACCCAAGCGCCAAAATTGGTAAGAAAATTCCTCCTGGAAGGCCACTTCCATAACTAATCATGCTCCAAACAAAGCGAATCAAAAAGTAAGCTAATAGAACTTGGAAACTAAAATCTTGCTCAGTCAGGGAAAGAACCAGCTGATTTCCACCACCAAGGATTTGGGGTAAGAAGATTCCGACTGGTATGATAAGGATAAAAGCAAGAATTGGATAATAAGCTCTATCCAAACGGATTTTTTGACCAAGCCAATCATAAACTCTGCCGACGTTTAACACAGCCTTCTCATAGAGAAAACCGGAAAGTCCAAGAAAAATTCCCATAAGGAGGTAAATCCAATACTGATCCAGGGTCATGAGTGGGATGTTGTCTGGCATGTCCAGTACGGGTGTTAGGCCAAATATGAGCAAAGAGACAAAGTTTGCTACGAGACTGGCTGCTAGAGTAGATACCCAGAAAAATCGAGAAAAGTGATGATAGACTTCTTCTACGACAAAGAGGAGTCCTGCAATCGGTGCATTAAAGGCTGCGGCTAATCCTGCTGCAGCACCACTGGCAATCAGGGAACGTTCCTCAACCGGACTGGATTTGAGCCACTTTGCAATACCTTTACCACCAACTGCTCCAAGTTGAATACTAGGTCCTTCACGCCCTAGCATGAGTCCACTAGCAATGGCAAGAATTCCTAGCACATATTTTTTCCAAAGAACGCCCCACCAGTTGAGGGTCATGAGGCCTTTCAGTTCGGCTTCGACTTGAGGGATTCCTGAGCCTTTGATATCTTTTTCTGAACGTGTCAGTTTAGCACTAATCCAGCAGATGAGTACGTAAAATAAAACCAGTATAAAAAGATTGCGCACTAAGTGCGCTTGATCTTGATAAAGTCCTTGTATCAGGTGGAAGCCTTTTTCAATTAAGAAACGAAAGGATCCAACGATGATCCCAACGACAAGACCGACAATGATTCCTCGTCCAACTTGGGATAATATGGTGCTCGAGGCAAAGGCAAATTCTTTCTTGGAACTGAGTGTTTCTGACTGTTCCTCCATAATCATTCCTTCTAACTTAAATTTCTTTTTCTCCTGAAACCAGTGATTTAACGGGTTCAAAACTGGTTCGGTGAATTGGGGTAACTCCTAGCTTTTCCAGTCCTTCTAGGTGTTTAGCAGTTCCATATCCTGCATTAGCAGTAAAATCATAGCCAGGGAACTGCTGGTCGTAGTCCTTCATCAATTCATCACGTGTCACTTTGGCTACTATTGAAGCTGCGGCGATAGAGAGAGAGTTTGCATCTCCTTTGATGATGGAGGTTTGTGAAATGGGCAAATCCAGTTTCATGGCATCTATCAAAAGGTGCTCTGGTTGAGGACTGAGCTGAGAGATTGCTTCCTGCATGGCTAGTTTGGTCGCTTCATAGATATTGACTTGGTCGATAACCTGATTATCCATGATACCAATGCCGATTGACAAGGCTTGGTCCTGAACTGCTTGGAAAATCTCCAGATGTTTCTTTTTAGGAATTTTCTTGCTGTCGTTGAGGTCTTTAATTTTACAATTTTGAGGTAAAATAACGGCTGCAGAGACTACAGGTCCAGCCAGAGGACCACGGCCAACCTCGTCAACACCTGCAATTAAGGTTAAACCTTGCTTGTAAAGCTCTTTTTCATAGGAAAGCATGGATTCCAAACGAAGATTCTCATCCAATTCAGCCTGAATGGCTTTTTTACGCTTGCTGATTTCTTTTTGAACTCCAGAGCGATTATCCTTTTCAAGATCTAAAAAAATAGGGCTTTCTAACTCCTTGACTGTTGCAAGGAGTTCTTTGATTTCTTTAATCGTCGCCATTGAGGTCTTCCAATGTATCTAAGGTATAGTTACCGAGTTTGCCGTCGCGGACTTCTTTCACGAAGAGACTGTAAAAGCGGTCATAGTCATCCCTGAAACCGAGGGCGCGGGTCATATCCATAATAATAACAGGCGCTTCTTCTTCAATTTTCATTTGTTTGAAGCGTTCAGCCAGCTTTTCTGGATAATGTTCTTTGAAATAATTGAGACCAAAAATAGTTACCTCATCCATAGGAAGCAACTGGTCTTTGATAGCTCCAGTCAAGGCCAACTTAAGGGCAACAGTTTCATCCTCAAACTTAGGCCAAAGAATCCCTGGTGTATCCAAGATTTCCAGGTCTTTATTGGTTTTGAGCCATTGTTGACCCTTGGTCACACCTGGTTTGTTGCCAACAACGGCAATCTTCTTACCAGCCAAACGGTTCATGAGAGTTGATTTACCAGCGTTTGGAATCCCGATAATCATGGTACGCAAGGTTTCAATCTGGATACCGCGTTCCTTCTGGCGTGTAATCTTATCCGCCATGAGTTTTTTTGCCGCATCTGTTACAACTTTTACAGTCACTTGCTCTTTGGAATTGATAGCTAGCGTCTGGATTCCTTGTGATTCAAAATACTGACGCCATTCCTTTGTCATTGCTGGATCGGCCAAGTCTGCCTTGTTTAAAATCAAGAGTTTTGGTTTGTCACCAACAATCTTGGTCAACATAGGATTTTGACTAGATAAAGGTAAGCGTGCATCAACCAAAATCGTCACAAAATCAACAAATTTTAAATTCTCCTGCACCTGTCGACGCGCTTTAGACATGTGACCAGGAAACCATTGAATAGTAGCCATTGAGTTTTTTTCCTTTCATAGCAAGGGTTTAGAGCCCCTATTTTATTTTACTATTGTCTAAACACCAAGCGAACACCAAAGCTACCATGCAATGGAAAAACCTCTGATTTGATTCTCACTTGATTTCACAATCTTTATATCAAACTGTGACTGTGGGTGGTATTTGACAATATCTTTTTTGATTTTTAATAGTAAATTTGAAACAATATTTTTAGGTGAGTAACGTGGACTAAGATGTAACAAGTCTTTGAACTCATCAACACTTAATTCTACTTTATTGCTATTATCACTAGTTTCAATAAATTTTTCAATCATTCTGGAATATTTACAGGTATAACTTTTCAATTCTTCAAAATGGAAATTGTGATTTTCTACAAATTGATTTAAGGCTTTTACAGTATTTTCTTGTGAACGATTTATATTATGTGTATAGCCCATTGTTGTCTCAAAGTTAGCGTGTCCTACCCTAGTCATAATATCTTTCACTGCTATGTGCATCTCATTACTTTGAAGGTAACTAATATGCATATGCCTAAACGAATGGGGAGTAACATGTTTTACCCACTTAAAACCATAGTCACTTAAACAATTTGTCAATAATTTTCCTTCTATTCGTTTCAAAATTTGACGAAAAGTGCTTGATGTTATTGGAGAGCCATATTCTGTTCTAAATACACTTTCAGAATGTGTAAAAGCAGGACAAGGATGTTTCTCCATATAAGCATCAAACTCTTTATTTCTCTGTATTGTCCTTTTAATAGCTTCGCTTGCAGCTTCAGGCAAAGCTACTTCTCTAATTGAATTGAGTGTTTTAGTTGTATCAAAATGAAATTGCTCAACTTTTAAACAATGATATTGAAGTGCCTTATCAATATGCAAGATTCCTTTTTCAAAATCAATATCTGATGGTAAAAATGCAGCTTCACTTATTCGAATACCTGTAAGCAACAATACTATAGCAAGATCATAATAGTTTGCATTTCTGCATTGACGTAACACATCAAAAAAAGCGTGTAATTCATGGATTTCTAGAAATTTAGAATCATGTCTTTCTTTTGCTTTACGCCTTTTCTCTAGTGAAATATCTAGTTTTACCGCAGTCATAGGAGAAAACTTAATGACATTATATAACACACCATGATTAAAAATCTTATTACAAGTGCTTTTTATATGAGTCATTGTTGAAGGCGATGCATCATACATTTCTAAATATTTATTGAGACTATTTTTCATCAGAAGTGGGGTAATCCTGTCTAATAAAAAATCATCTCCTATAATTTTCCCAAGATGCTTCATAACCAGTAGTTCTCTCTGAATTGTTTGTGGTTTAACAGAGACACACCACGTCTGAAACCAATTTTCTTTTAACTCTCCAAATGTTGTAATCAGTTCAGGACTAAACTGACTTTCAAATGAAGTAGTTAGTCTATCTATTTTATCAAGAACCTCTCTTTCAGCTTGTTTCCTCGCCCTACTAGTATTCTTAGTATAACTTACAGTTACTGATTTCCACTTTCCTGTTAGTGGATCTTTGTACTTTTCAACCACTTGATATAAGGGTTGCCCTTTTGAATTTGTTTTAGTTACATAATACATAATTTAATTCCTCTTAACTCTTAAAAAGAAATAAATCATTGTTGTATAGAATAAATAACTACCCTATATTATACCATGACTTCCTTATTTTGTCCGCTTTTGCTTCCATCTTAAGAAACTTTCAAATCCTTCTAGATTAATGAAAACAAGTTTATGGGTTGGGTTAATTACATACATGGAAAATGATCTGTTTTCTCTCATTTCTTTAATCCATCTGTTCAATGTATATTGATTTAAACCATCCCATCTTTTTAGAATTCCTTTTTTATCGGCCCATTCTGCAATGGAATTTTCGACAGATATATATTTTATATTCATGACATCATCCTTCCTAAAAAATATTTTTCCCTCCATGGCATGACTGATGAAGTCATCATAAGAATTTCACTTACTGCTCTTTTACGGTGGCAGCCTGAACGGTCAGAAGTATCATTGTATATCATTTGTATCATGGCATATAAAGTATCGCTCTATTTTATTGATGGTTTTAATATCGCTCTTATCATGGCGAGCCATTCAAATCTGCTCCACAAATGAGGAAAGTACCATTTTGGAATATTCAATTGTCAAAGAACAAATAAAAAATCTCCTCATTTTCACACTCTATTAAATTGAGGAGATTATTTTCCAAAGCGAATTTTATCAGGAAAATCTGTCAACCCCAATAGGTAGTCTGTACTGACATCGTAAAAGTTTGAGAGAGTTACCAATACATCTGCCGTTAAGGCATGCTCACCCCGCTCAATTTTAGCATAAGCTGAGTTTGTAAACGAAAGTATTTTAGCTATTTGTTTTTGGGTCAAATCGTGATCTTTCCTCAAATCTCTCAAACGTCTGTACATCTAGCTTTCTCCTGAGAAAAGTATAATATATAAAACTAAGAAATCATTCAAAGTGTCCCAATTGGACATTTTGAACTAAAATTAATTTATTAAACACTTCTCATAAGCATATCTATTATAGGTAAGACAATATTAAGAAAGACGGTCAAAATCTATTAACCGTCTAAAAATAAAAATGTTATAAGCTATTAAAAAATCAGCAGTAATCCGGTAACAAAAGTCGCATAATTTTGTTAAGAAAGGAATTAATGATGTTCAGATTACTGCTAACCAGCAAATTGAAAAATGGTCAACATGATATTTCCAATGTGAATATCTTACTTTCAGAACCTAAAGGTTGAATAATAGCCACCCCCTACTTATCAATAAAATTATCCGTTGCATTAACAGATGTATATAAACCACTCCATGGATCCAAAGCAATTAACTAGACTTTATTTGTCAATAACCACAAAATTAGATTAGAAAAATCATTAAAATTTAATTGGAATCCTTTGTGATGCTTTCTCAATAAAAGTAATACTTCTCAATATTTTAACTAAACTAAAGTAATAGCATAATGGTATCTTGATTGTATTCTTCTAAAACAGATTGCCCTTCACATTCAACTGTGATTGATTAAATGTTTCCAAAAATATATTCCAAAGGCACTCTAAATTCTCTATATCAGGTATCAACTTCTATCATACCTCTTCAATAGCGTGCTGAATATTAGCGATAATACCGTAATAGATACACCAATAATAAAAATATTAAAAGTATTGTTAGGATTTAAAACTACTGAGAAAAAAACGGTACCTAGTGGCATAAAAAGGATCGCTACTGAAAAGATAATTCCAAAGACTCTGCCAAGAAACTCATTATCTACATCTCTTTGAACAATAGAGAAAAATTGGATATTAAAAATGGAAAGAAATAGACTAAATAACGCTGGAGAAAAAATTAGGATAATGAGGTTATGGAATATAAAATAAAGCGGTGCAGTTAGCATTAACATTAAGCCTGAACACGCTGAAAAGAGAAGCAAACGTCTACTTGACAAAGATCTATTGACAAAACCACTTAATATCGATCCCAAAAAACCACCAATTGCTTGCGCTGTTAGAAAGCTTCCATAAAGTCTATCTGAAATTCCTTCAAACATTTGACTACTATAAGGTAATAATAAATTATAGGCTGCTAGAACAAAATTAACCAAAGCAGAAAGAATGATAATAATAAAGATTGGTTTATGGCTATAAACATACTTGAATCCTACTTTTAAGTCGTTAAAGACTCCACTTATTGTCATTTCCTCCTTTGTATCTACTTCTTCATTCACAGGTGTAACAAATAAAATCAATAAAGCTGCCATTAGAAATGATAATCCATCCAATAATAGCACCCCCCGTACCCCTAGAATGTTGTACAAGAAGATTGCTACCATAGGAATCGTTACTTTTATTACAGTACTCGTTGTTTCTAATAGTGAATTTAGTTTGGAAATACTATCTTCTTTTACGACTTCTTTCGTAAAAGCCTTGTAGGACGGTCCTGAAAATGCGCTCATAAAAGCCAATATGACATTTGTGATAACAATCGCATAAACTAACCATTGTTCTTTAGAGATTAATGATAGAACTATGCAAGCGGCTCCAGATAAGAAATTTGTCCCAATGATAATTTTTTTCCGCTTAAAACTATCTGCAATGACTCCACCGAATAAATTGAATAGAACCCCGATCACCTTTTCTAATGATTGATAAATGGCAACCAACGATAAAGATGTTGGATTTAGTCCTGCCAGAAAGGTATTATTAGCGAAGTCAAACATGATATCTCCGATTTTAGATACCCCTTTACTCGTGACAAGATAACTTATATTCTTTATTTTTTTATTTTCCATTAATATCACCTCATATTATCTTTTTCAGGTCCTCCATTAGCAATGTCTAAAATGCTACCACAATTTGTATAAGGCACTATTTAATTTCATCATAGTTTAACAATAAAAGTATATCTACAACCTATCATTACCATTATTAGTGTTATAAGACACCTTAAATAATGGTTGAAAGAAACTATGAAATAACTTTGAAAGTATTACTCGTTCAAAAGAGTCTTTAAAACCCTAAAATTCTAAAGATGGAAATGTTGATTTATCCACTTTTATAGAATCTGATTTTTATAAAAATAGGAGTTTTTAAAACTCCATCATGAAATATCTGTATTACCAACTAACTTCACCAAGTAATTGAACTAAATTCTCTCGTATCTATTAAAAACGTAACATTCTTAATCTTATGCAGATAAAAAATTAGACCCTAACTACTAAGTAGTAAACCATGTATCAGTAATAGTTTCCGACCAATCAATTGACTTGCTATAAAAATTCTTTATATCCATTGCTTTTTGAAGGAGTTCATCCAAATTCTTCCCAAAAAAGCTAACAGTTAATAAGTAATCCATCTGTTTCTGTAATCCAGCAAAGCGAACATTTTCATATTGTTTAATTTGTATCTCTATAATCCCATCCAAATCCAATATTGGAATAGACTTCACATATCCCTTTTGTGCCGGTATCCATACTTTCCCAGAAAGCCTAATACTTGAAGTGTTGCCTATATTATAAGGAATGCCTAACTCTCTTTTTACCAAATATTCATCCAAATTAATTGAGAATGATTTAATAATATTTTTCGTATATTCACCCCCTACAAGCCTACTTCCAATCTCACAGAGTATTGGATTACCAGATTTATCAATAAATATTTCTGCATGAAAAATCGTATTATAATCAACTTCAAATTTTTTAAAAATCTCTGCAGTATAATTTTTTAATAACTTGTCTTCATTCGAGTCAATATCAAGCATTATTGAACCAAGACCAAATCCCTCTTCAAATGCTTCTAAACAATTTTTGACATACATACTACAACAAGAAAACTCTATCGATTGACCGTTAAAAAATCCGTCAACATGATATAGCTGTCCACTCACATATTCTTCAACCAAGTAATCATCTAGCGAAATATTATAAAGAACATCTGACAACGAATCTTTATTTTCAATTTTGATAACACCTTTTGAAGCCCATTTTTTTCTTGGTTTCAAAATCACAGGATACCCAAATTGTTCACAGAAAGATACAACATCCATAAAGTGATCTACTTTTCTAAATTTAGGAATTTTAAAACCTTCTTTAGAAAGTTTTTTCCGCATTAGATATTTATCTCTAAACAATAGTGCTTCTTCAAGTGTTTGACCTTTTATTCCCAAATTCTTTCGTATACAAGCAGCTCGAATAATACTACCTTCTTCAAAAGCTAAAATTTTTGTAACAGGATCGATTTTATTTAATTCATAAATAAATTGCTCAACATTTCCGTTGGTCTCAAATTCAGGAAAACCTATAGCCTTATCATAAGAAAAACTATTTATCGTTTCGAGATAGCCCAAGATATATACCTCTTGGTCAAAATCATTTAACCATTTTAAATAATTATGTTTAGACTTACCTTCACGATCAATAATCACTACAGACATATTTCACCTCCAAAATTGACTATTCATACAGTACTTCAATACAGGAATTCAATGTCTTTTCTCTACCTGAGATTAACTCATTGTAATCGTTTGAAGTTTTTATCACATGACCAATCCTATTTGAGCTACCTATTTCTCTCCTCTTATCCCCCGCTTTAACATATAATTCAGTAGCGATAATATCCTTATGATTTTCAATATAGTGATCATCTAAAGTAACTGTTTTAATTACTTCACCTTCAAATTCCTCAAAATAAATAGCTACAAATTTAGAAGAAAAGACAAAATTATCAAAATCATTTAAAAGTTGAGCAGATGATAGGGCTGCTATCTCTATAGGATTATGGTTTATACTAATATTTCTATATAATTCCGAAATCATACCTCCACCTAATCTAAAGTGAGTTTCGACAACATGAATCTCTTGATTGTTTGTGATAATTATCTCTGTATGAGTTGGACCATTTGTAACCTTCAAAATTGATAATAGTTTCCCCATATAGTTGTTAATTATATCTTTTAAATCAGTCGAAATATTAGCAGGTACAATATGGCCAATCTCAACAAATGTTTCGAGATTTTTTAATTTTTTTGTTATACCATAAATATGATGCTGACTATTTACGCTTATAGCCTCTATACTAAATTCTTCACCTTCAATAAATTTTTCAATTATAAACGTTTCATCTGAAATCTCTACTTGATTCACTATTTCCTTCATGTTTGATGAATCAACTTTATAGATTGCTCGACTCCCAGTACCATCTATCGGTTTTAAGATTGATGTGCCATTTTTGTTGACAAATCTTATCACATCATCTCTATTCTCAATCATTTCACAGTTAACGTTGTCAAAGAATGAATTTTTCAAGTAAGTTCTCAATGCATACTTATTATTTATAACCATCATTTGAGTTTCATTGATATTAAAAGGTATCTTTGTTTTTTCAGCTATTTTGTATGCTAGTGCTTGTAAATTTTCAAACATACAAATTATCGATTGATAGTCTCCTAAATATTCAACAGCCTTACTTACTGTTTCAATAATTTGAACTTCATTTTTAAAACTGTTAAAGGCAAGAACTTCATCATAAAGATCTTTAAAATATGGTTTTATCTTCGAAGATTCACAAACCAATGTTAACTTACAATTATTTTTTTTAAGTGCTCTGTGTATTTCAGAGAAACCACCAATAACAAGTATTTTAGACATTTTTTTCTCCTAATAGTTCATCAATATCTACTAGTCTATTATCGTTTCCTAAGGCTAAACTTCGAATAGAATTCCGTTTTTTTATTTCTATATGAATACCTCTATCCTTGAGAATATCAGAATATTTTGCTACTATCCATTCAGGAAATATTCCGTATTCACCTTTTAGTTTTCTGAAATCAATTGAATTAACCTCTTGATTCCTAAGCATGTTTTCAACTTTATTCAATCTCTTTGCTATATCAATAGAGAAATAATTTATTTTTTCTATACTTTCCTCAAGTTGTCTCTTCTGCTGAATGTTCAAATCAGTATAACCTAAACTGTGAACAAGATTAGAAGATAAGTCAACTAATTTTTTCTTTGATAAATTGGAGATAGTTTTTGAATCTAATAAAAAAGCTAATTCACGTATAATTTTTTTTAAAAAATACCCCTGTTTTTTATTTGAAATTTCTCCTATCCCACCATGAATTAATAAAACCAAAACTCTAAAAAGTAAAACGAATCTATTAACATTTAAAAAATCAATAGGCAATGATGACACAACTGGCAACAAAAAATTAATTTCGGAAATTCCCCAGATTGATTCTTTTTCTTCTAGAATCATTGCTAAACGTTCTGCATAAAAAACTACATCAAAATGGTAGTTTCCATCTCTATATATAGTTGCAATTGTTCCGAACGGAACTACACCATTAAGATACTTGTAATATAAGTAAGAGTAATTACCTGTAGGTCTCTGTTTTCCTATATGAAATTTCTCAATATTTTTCCATTCATATATATTTTCAGATGGTATTCCTGTTTTTATGTACCATCTGCGAAACTCTAATTCTTTATCACATCGTACATATATACGGTGTGTAAATAAACCAATGCTTTGCAAAAAAGCTAAAGCATGATAAATCATCTCTGCCGGTTCTTTGCAATTCTTAACTAGAAATGATAAGCCAACCTCCATCGGATTAGTCAATCTATTAATACCGACGCCATCTAATTTATTTGAAAAATATGATAGCTGTTTTGTTACATATTTTTCCACGCAACCAGTTTCAGATAGCATATCAAACAAACTAATATGCTCTGAAATAGCAGACATATTAAAGATAGTCTCTGACCCTCTAGGTCTAACAACTTTACCTTCTTGTAGTTTTCGAAATCCATTTTCTTGACCATAAAAATAAAACTGTTTGATAATTTCAATTACGTCCATTTTTTTCTCTCATTAATTGGACATAGCCCTTTGTTTCTATTTTTGAATTTAAAAACGAGAACTCTCCGCACATTTTCTCATAAAAATTATTATAATCTTCTTTTGAAAAATCTCCTAAAATCTCTATTTCAAGATAAAATCCAAGACCATCAATCTTATCTAGATTAATCGTTTTATTTTCTAATACGTCATGATAAGTCTTTCTATATTTACTTATTGTGAAAATATTTGAAAAACCATCTTGCAAGATATTCCTTACAAATTCTAGTTTTTCAGATTCCAACTCTATTTCACTTTCACTCCACATTCCTTGTTTTATCGTATCTTTTCTTGTGAAAACACATGCCTTATCATCAGCTTCTTGACGAATTCTGTAAATAAAGCTACCTACCTCATCATTTTCAAATTCTCTTCCTTTTGTTTTAAAATATTCATCAACTTGCTTATTTTCACACTTAAATTTATAAGATTTTTCTAAATATGAAATAGCATTATTATAATCCCTCTCATCGTTAAGTTCAAATCTAACTTCTAATTCATTCATTAATTTTACCTCTCAATTCTTCAAAGGCTGAAGTCTCTTTAAATTCACTCAGTCTATAGTAAGTTTCTGGTGATGTTTTATGGACACAAAGCCTAATATTGTAATTACCAAGCAAATTTTCTAATCGTATTCCATAAAAATATTCACCACATCTGCCCTTTTCCCTAATTCTACAACATTTACACATATCGTGCAAGTAGTTTGGAATCAGTATTTTAAATCCCACTTCACCAATATTAGGAACATTATAAAAAATAGTTCCAGATGAACTTCCTTTGATATATTTCCTACTTATTTCAATACCATTTAACGAATCAAAAAAATTTCTAATCGCACTAATAGATTTTTCATTGCTTTCAACTTCGTTTAAGATTCTTATGGCAATGTTGCGGCTACTAGCCCACTTCATCACTTCATAAGCTCTACCGAAATCTTCAGAGCTGGCTACAACAGTATTTATCTTTACAGGAACTCCTTTTCTACTTACATATTCTATTAGTTCTTTTAACTTCCGATGATTTTGCTCTACCCATCTATTAGAACGATTAACTTGAGTGTTGTACATTTCAACCGTATCTACCGCATGTAAACTAAAATTAATTCCATCTATTCCCGAAGATATTATCTTATCAAAAACCTCCTTTTTACCTCCAATTGAGGTCATCTTAACAACAAAATTATATTCTTTCAATTTTTTAATAATTAAGTCAATATCTGGATGTAAACTAGGCTCACCACCTGTCAAATGTACCTCAGTAATATTTAAGGAATCTGTTAGATCAATAAAATCATTAAAAAATTTATCATTGAAAAAATCAATATTTTTTATTAATCTTTGTTCCCTACTACCTGTTCCTTCATTATGACACCACCAGCAGTTCCAATTACAGTTATCTGTCAGCTTTACCCTAATACTATTCAATGGAGTATATACGGAATCTTTTCTAGGTTTTATAAACTCTAATACACTCATTACAACCACCCCAGTTCTAGTGAATATCTTTTTCGATATTCAAACTTGTAACTCTAAATACTATAATTCCTTAACAGAACCCTAACTAAAAATTGTTTAATCAAAATAATTCTTCAAATCCAGTTTTTCAAGACTTATTTCTATACTAAAACAACATCTTCCCAGAACTTCAATAATTTCTTCATGATTAATCCTCCTTGATTATAAAAACTATTAGACCTACTGCCTAATGTTATTATATCACTAGCAGTTGGTCTAATAGTTTTTATCCCTAATTTGCAATTAGTTACTATTAAGTACTCTCTCAATATATTTTTCCCATCTATCTACTAAATTCATGCTTTCCAAGGTTTTCAGAAAGCCAATACACTTTCTCATCTCTAAAATATTACTCAATTCATTTGTCATCTTAAAATTGTAACAACTATCTATGAGGTGAAAAACTAATCTTTCATATAATTCTGTTTCATCAAAAAATAACTGGACTAATTGTTCTCTATAATAAGATGCATCAACTATATTATTTCTTTCTACGCTGAGGCTAAAAGCATTAAATAACATGCTGGTAATTAATCTTCTATGGGTCGGTAAATGTTTATAAAAATCAGTTCTTCTCACCATTTCCTTCGTTAATATCATAATGCTTGATTGGCAAAAAATTTCCATTGTGGAGGAAAATAGCTCTAATTCATATTCACCCCAGATATCTATGCTGAATAAATAGTCTGATATAAAATCAATTTCTTCAGAAGTCACAATATTATCTTTCTCAATTTCTTGGAGCTTTAACTTAATCAAAATTATTGTTAATTTCTTACTTAGTTTCTCCTCTTCCTTTTCTATACAATTAATTAGGAGTCTTCTCAAGGCTGGGCTGTTGTTCTTATAAAAATAATTATTTATCTTATCAATTACCTCGAAATTACTCATCTTATGAAAACCACGCCCTAAATACATAAACTCTTCTAAAGATACGTCCAGTGTCTTTAAAACTGAAAGTAATTTACTAAGAGTAATATCTGTATATCCATTTTCAAATCTAGATAACTGAGAGGTAGAAATCTCATCATTAGCAATATTATAAAGAGAGAGGCCCTTAGCTTCTCGAATTTTTTTTTAAGATTTGTCCTAAATTTTTCATTGCTTCCTCTCCTTGTTGCAGATTAGGGATGTTTTCATATATAAGTAAGCCAATTAGTTTTCAAATATTCTAGATTTTAGTAAAACTAAAATAGTATTTCTATTGTGATTATACAATGAAAGTAAATACGTCACTCATAAAAATATGTTTTATATGACAGCAATCAGTGAAATATAACAGTTTTCATTTCATTTATTAGTCGTTAAAAGCTTGTCTTTTTCCTACTTTTGTTCCTAATATACCTTTATATGATAAATATCTGCAAGTTACCAATCTGAACGCTTAGAAATATATTCTTTGTAGTGTCTTACTTGAGATTCGTAACTGTTTTTCTAATTCTCACTATCGGAACTAACTTTGCAATAAGTAACAACCCTTTTTAGGTGTCTTCTATGTCTCTTAGACGAACTAAATAACCAACTTTTATTATTTGTGATAATAACTTCTTGCATAATAGATATCCTCTAAGAATTACGTATAAGATTAGTAAGAATCAACCTCCGACTATAATGATAATATCCATAATCAATAACAATATTGATGTAAATTTTAAAAGTTTTTTCATACTGAACCTCCCTTTATTTTTTATTTATTGTATAATAAATAAAAAATCCTTGTAATTTTGTTGGGAATATGGGAAAAATGAAATCAAAACTTGGTATAACACTCAGAAAAATTCGAAAAGGGAAGAAAATAAGTTTAAGTTCAATTGCTGATAGTAATTTATCTAAATCTCAAATCTCTAGATTTGAACGGGGAGAATCAGAAATCTCTTGTATTCGACTAATCAATATTTTAGATAAATTACATATAACTTTGGATGAATTTATTATTCTTCATGACAATAATTCTACTAGAACTGGATCATTCGCTAACTTGGTGCAATATATTCGAAAACACTACTCCACAAAAAATTTTGATAGTATTATTGAATTACTATCAAACTCTTCAAGTTATAACTTGGGTCCTTATGAAAAGACAATGGTAAAATCGATTCTCTATACAACAAATAAAAATTTTCTCCCCTCGGACGAGGAGTTATTACAGCTTACAGATTATCTTTTTAAAGTTGAAAACTGGGGTTACTATGAAATTATCTTATTAGGTAACTGTGTAAGAACAATTAATTATAACTCCTTTTTCCTATTAACTATAGAAATGTTAAAAAATTATATCTATTCAACATTAAATAAGACAAATAAACGGCTTGTTACACAATTGGCAATCAATTGCCTAATTGTTAGTATTGATAAAGAAGAATTTCAAAATTGTAGTTTTCTAATCAAAGAAATAAAAAAATTACTAAATAATGAATTAAACTATTATGAACAAACCGTCTTCTTATATACATGTGGATACTTTGAATTTAAGTGCAATCTTGCGAACGGAATCGAAAAGATGAAACAAGCACTTCAGGTATTTGAAATTTTAGGAGAACATAATATAAAAGCACAGTACCAAGAGCACTATGACAAATATATTAATCAATGACACAAGGATAGTTAATCTTTAACCACCATAGGATTAGTTCTTGTTATTCCAATAGTATTTCTATACTAAATTTTTTATCAAAATCCTTATCATTCAGTACTTTTACAAACATTTCTAAATTTTTTATTAAGTTCTCATACTCATAAAGATAATGATTTAGCTCCTCTTGAAACGCTCTTATTTCTTCGCTTACTTGTTCTACTGTAATTGATTCTGGCAAATTTAATTTTAAAAAGTCATATCTTGCAATCTTTCGACTGCTCACATCTTCACTCTTCAAATTGATAAGCACTTCCGCCATCTTATTTAAGTTGGCGATTTTTTCATTAATTTGATTTAGTTTTATATCTATCTCTGCTATTTCTTTTACTAACTCATCTTTAATGTCTTGGTATTTCTTATCTGCTTCAGTTAATTCAATGAAGAGGTTAATCTCAGTAATCTTTTCCTGTAGACTCTTAACTGTAGGTCTTCTGTATGGTATTACTCGACTATCGTTGGTTAGCTGTCTTATCAATGTTCGTCCTTTGACATACTGATTCTTATCCGAATGTTCTTTGTTATAGACAAAGCATGAGGTTGTCTCACGTATAAAGATTTTATATTTTGTTTGATTCTCTTCTTCCAGAATATCTAATTGATAATTGGGAATGAAAATGAGACCACTCTGCTTAATACCAAAAGACACTTTGATATAAATGCCCTCATCAACTAGCTTCGCTATTTGGTTCTCTGCAAGTTCCACTTCAAATTCACGAACGGTATCTCGTTTTTCTTTAAATGTCTCAAAGGCTTCCTCAATCTCTTCAGTGGATACTTTATCCTTATCTCGTTCTTCTTGGAAAGCATGGTACTGTGCCTGTAAATTCTCTAATCCTTCTGAAGCACCGACTTCCTTATTTTTAAAATAATCTTGAAAAAATTTGACATCATATAATTTCTTATCACTTATTTTTTGATGACCTAAACTTATCTTTTGATTATCTTCTTCCAGGATAAAAGTTACATTTTTTTGTTTTAAGTCAATGGTTAGATTCAATTCTTTTGCTTTTGTTATTAAATCTTCTAAAAAATTGACACGGTTCAACAAAAATTCTAAACGACTTTCAATCTCTTGCTTAGCAAAATGCATTCTAAAAAATTCTTCATCATATAGATCTCGTTTGCTGAGTTGGCGTCCTCGAATTGGTTTTATCATCGTTCTATCTGTCATCAAAAAACGGCTATGCTTTTGACTAAAATCAATCTGAACATGCAACTGCTTTGCTTTCTCTAAAAAATCATCAAACGATTTAGATTGCTGCATCAAAAAATAAAGACGTTGCTTTAATTCAAATTTATGACTAGACTGCCTATATTTTTGATAGTCACGGTAAGAAAAACTCTTCTCAATAATTTTCGCCCCAGCCACTTTAGAAATACGGTCTGAAATCATACGGAGATTTCGTTCTAAGGCATAGTTCCATATCAATTTTTTATCTGAATTGCGGTCAATAGAGTTGATTATGATGTGATTATGAACATGATCTTTGTCTGTATGAGTTGCTACGATAAACTTAAAACGACCTCCTGTCAATTCCATCATGGTCTCATAACCAATGCGGTTAATTTCTTCAGGTGTCAGATTATCTTCAGGAGAAAATGATTGAATGAGGTGATGAGCATGAATAGTTTGTTGGTGTTTTTCTTGTCGGTCGTTTCTGGATTCGTACAACTTGTCATTATTGGTGAAGTTGACATTGTACATCTCTACCATTTCTGCATGGCTAGGAAAGTCTAAGTAATTACTCATGCCAAAATCAGATACTAATTTTAGATTATCCGTTTTTTCTGGATTGAGGATATATTTAATCAATCGTCTACGGTATTTTTTACCATGCGTCGCAAAGTGTTTAGTGACTACCATAAAACTCCCTCAGTCTATTCACTTCAACTTGAAAATCTTTCTCTACTCCAGTAATTAACTCACTAATTCCCTTACTCAATTCTTGTAATTGTTCCTGAGAAATCAGATGGCTCTGATTGATAGCGCGCGCAATTTGATTAATATTATTTCCGATCCGTCTCAATTCAAACACTAACTGTTCATAGGTATCCGTGTTAATTGTGACAAAAGCCATATTGGGATTAAGCAAAACTTTTCTGGCATAGGCTGAGAAATTTTGACAAT
The DNA here is from genome assembly GCF_000187745.1 of Streptococcus sp. M334. GTDB lineage: Bacteria > Bacillota > Bacilli > Lactobacillales > Streptococcaceae > Streptococcus. The sequence goes on from NZ_GL732486.1 coordinate 372,937, forward strand.
TGCTCTTAGCAATCCGTTCATTCAATTGGTGTAATTCTGGATCAGTTAGAAATACTTTTTTGAGATTGGTACGATAGCGATAAACCATTACATCCTCCTAACCAATATATTTTTCACGGAACTCACGACTGAGTGGCTGCACTTGATTCACTTCTGCAATCAATTCTTGAACGCAAGTCAATAAGATTGAGACGTGCTCTTGAGTCACTTGATGATTTTCTCTTGCGACAACCAGAACTTCATACACATCTCGACTAATCTGTTCAAACTTTTGAGACTGCCAAAGGGAGAACCAACTTTCAAGAATTCTATCCTGATAATTATTTTTCAATAAATTTTGACGAAGAAATTCTGAGAAACTATCCACTTTTTGTTCCCTCATCATTTCTTTTATCTGTTTTTCTTCTTGTCTCGTGATTCTAAATTGCTTACGGATTGACTTAATTTCTTGTCCCATTCTGATATCCCTTCAACATTCTACTTGTCTGACAGTGTAAGTCTACCTCACATTGTCAGTACGCTTCCTAAAGACCTCACTTGCTTCTTGTTCGGTCTTTGCGAGCTCAGATATTGTGTCCACAATATCCCAAAAATCATATCGCCAGCTGACTAAAACCTTTCAGTTGTGACAGCTAACGATAAGATAACTTGGTGGCTCCGCCCCCAAACCCCCATAGAAAATCAAAAATTTATTTTCTATGAATGATATTAGGATAACAAGGATGATTTGGAAAAGTTATCACAAATATTGTGACAATATCTGCAATGATTTATCTATAATTTCGTACCCTTCATTATTCAAACCTACATTGTAAACCATAGCTTATTCAAGAATACGCCTCTGTAAAAATTCAAATGTACCTAAAATACACTCTATACTCCCATTATTTTTTGACAATAGTTCCGTTTATTAGGGTGTTCGTTCTTTACAATTTCGATTCGTTCCG
>NZ_GL732486.1:373903-383192 GCF_000187745.1 Streptococcus sp. M334
TCTACTTGTCTGACAGTGTAAGTCTACCTCACATTGTCAGTACGCTTCCTAAAGACCTCACTTGCTTCTTGTTCGGTCTTTGCGAGCTCAGATATTGTGTCCACAATATCCCAAAAATCATATCGCCAGCTGACTAAAACCTTTCAGTTGTGACAGCTAACGATAAGATAACTTGGTGGCTCCGCCCCCAAACCCCCATAGAAAATCAAAAATTTATTTTCTATGAATGATATTAGGATAACAAGGATGATTTGGAAAAGTTATCACAAATATTGTGACAATATCTGCAATGATTTATCTATAATTTCGTACCCTTCATTATTCAAACCTACATTGTAAACCATAGCTTATTCAAGAATACGCCTCTGTAAAAATTCAAATGTACCTAAAATACACTCTATACTCCCATTATTTTTGACAATAGTTCCGTTTATTAGGGTGTTCGTTCTTTACAATTTCGATTCGTTCCGTTAAAATATAGTAGGAGGTGTAATAATGAAATACTCTATTGAGATTGGTAAAATCATAGAAGGTGCTTTAAAGCATGATCAAACCAAAGTTTTTAACTATACAAAACAATTGGTATCAAAACTAGAAAAGGATGGTGATTCTCGCTCAGCAATTAAATTTAAGCGGTTATTATCCGCTCAAGCCGAGTCTACTCTGACTCCAATGAATAATACTAATTCTATTGATATTCCTGTTGATACTGAATCAAGAATGAATCTTGCTGACATTATTTACCCACATCAAAATGATACTGAAGTTATTCTTTCAAAAAGAAATGAAGAAAAATTAAATTCATTTATTTTAAGTTATCAAAACGCCGATAAACTTAATTCTATTGGAATAAATGTATCTAATTCACTACTGCTGTATGGACCACCTGGATGTGGAAAAACCAAGAGTGCCTACTTAATTGCTAAAAAATTAAATTTACCACTCATTGTCGCTAGATTAGATAGTCTAATTTCTTCATATCTCGGTACTACCGCTAAAAACATTCGTAGTCTATTTGAATTTGCGCAAAAAATGCCTTGTGTATTATTTTTAGATGAATTTGATGCTATTGCCAAGGCTAGAGACGATAATAACGAGCTTGGTGAGTTGAAAAGAGTAGTTAATAGCCTTTTACAAAATATCGATACGATGAGCAACGATAGCTTAATTTTAGCAGCTACTAATCATCAGCAGTTACTTGATTTAGCAATATGGAGAAGATTTGACTATAAATTAGAAATAGAACTGCCTGATAAAACTGCCATTGCAGAATTGATTACACTATTTTCTAATGATATATATAAATTTAACCAAAAAGAAATTTTGGAAATTTCAACTTTATTTGATGGACAAAGCGGTTCTGATATAGAGGATATTATGACCAAAGCAATAAGGAACTCAGTTATACACAATTCTTCTTTTAATTTATCTAGCATTTATGAAGAAATGTTTATTGCCAAAAATATCATCCCTCAAAACTGTGAAGATTCTCGAGAACTATTAAAGATTAAAGCAAAGTATTTACGAGAAAAAGATTCAAAAATATTTAGTTTACAAACAATTGCAGATATTTTAGGTAGTTCAAAAACAACTATTCAAAAAATGGTGAAAGAGGTTTAATCATGAGCGAGAATAATCTACCAATAAAATTAGTTCTTCCCAAAACAACTGATATTGTCCCAAATATTGGGGGCGGAGATTTGAAATTTTTTGGAAAAGTAACTCCGGAGTTAAAAAAAGGAATAACCGATAAGTTCGAAGAGTTGTTATCTTTTTATTCAGATGTTTTTGATGAAAACGAAGCTATCCCTGCTGTGGGAAAAATAACAGTAAAACCTGAAGCTATTGCAAAATCACATAAACCCTCTGATTTATGTAGAAATTGTAGAATTATTGGCAGCGAAGATTTAGACGAAATATATATTAAAGTAGACAGAAAAAACATTCACAAAACAATAGAGATGGTTGAAAATCCGCCATCACAAAAATTTCAAGCCAACATGACTACAATAGTTAATATTCAACCTATTAGACCGGAAGAAAAAATTTCACCGACACTCCAGTCTATTAAATCGGAAGACTTTAACTCTATTAATAAGCTTATTAAAATTAAGATCTTTGATTTTGATGATGACTTTGATAATGAACAAATTTGGGAATATGTGATACAAAAATTACATTTACTCAATTTTGAAGATAAATATGAAATTTTTTCATATGGTGATAAAATTAAATTTTTAAAAATAGAAGTCACTTCTTATAAAGACATTATCAAATTAGCTTCTATTAACGGAGTAAAAACTGTTGATTTTTTTCAAGAGTACTCCCTTCCTCAGAATAATTTTTCATCTACTGAATTACAAATCTTACTAGATTCCGAATACAAGGATAGCGATGTTACTATAGGAATTATTGATGGTGGAATAAGTGACAATAATCCATTTTTATCACCTCATATTGTTGCACGAGAAGAATATGTAGATAAAATTTATCAAAATCCACAACATGCCACATTTATAGCGTCTACTATACAATATGGAAATGTTTTAAATGGTATTCCTTCTTCTACTGCTTATCGATTTAAATTTGTAGATATCGTTGCAATTCCAAATAGTGATACAAAATTTGGATTAACTGATTCTATTACAGAAGATGATTTAATGGTAATTATTGAAGAAGTAATGGAGAAATATTCGTCCACTACTAAAATATGGAATCTGTCTCTAGGAATTGAAAACAAGCCTTGTGATGATTCAATGTCTGATTTAGGTGTGTTTTTAGATTACATTCAAGACACCTACCATGTGCAAATCTTTGTTTCTAGCGGGAACATAAATAGTCTTCCTCTTCGGAATTGGCCACCTCAAATAGATATTGGAGAGCATGACCGACTTATATCACCAGCTGATTCTATTCGAGCTATAACTGTAGGTTCTGTTGCATTATTTGATTCTATAGATTCAATTGTAAAATTTAATGAACCTTCTCCTTTTAGTCGAAGAGGACCTGGCGCTAACTATATTATTAAGCCTGATATCGTTGATTATGGTGGTAATTTGTCTACTTCGTATAAAATTGATGGATTAGGAGTCAAAGGTTTGGATTCAAGTGGGAAAATAATTGAAGGAAATGGAACAAGTTATTCGACTCCCCGATCATTGCAAAAGTACGCTTCCATATATGAAGAAATGGTAGAGCCTGATTTACTCCTCTCTAAAGCAATGTTAATACATTCAGCTAGGATGAACTCTCGTGAGTTATTAGACGAACATCCAGACAATATTAAATATTATGGATTTGGGATTTCTTCAGCTGATACAAAAGATATTTTGCAATGCAGTAAAGATTGCGTAACACTGATTTTCAAACAAAAAGTATCTCAGGGGACACATTTAGAAATGTATGATTTCCCATATCCAAAATCCCTTATCAAAAATAACAAATATATTGGTGAAATAGGAATGACCCTTGCCTACTTACCACCTTTAGACCCTAAATATGGTCGTGAATATTGTAGAACTAATATTGATGTTAGTTTTGGGACATATTCATACACAGCTGAAGGAAAAACTAAATATAAAGGTCAGGTTCCACTTGAATCAAAATGGGATGAAAAATTTGAAGCAGCACAAGTTAAGCATGGATTTAAATGGAGTCCTATAAAATCTTACTACAGAAAAATAAGTAAAGGAATTAACTTAGAGGATGGATGGAAACTACGAGTAGATTTAACTTCACGAGATGGATTGTACGTACCATCTCAAGAATTCGTTTTAATTATTACTATCAAAGATTCAAACGGTAATGATATTTATACAGAAATAACTAACACTTTAAGAGAGAAAGGTTATATCACTAACAATATCGAGACAAAATATCAAATTCGTCAAAAACAATAGAAGGAAAGGTATTTAACAACAAATATCAGACATTCAACAATGCCTAATCTTTTTTACCCATTTCTCAGTTTTTTTGCTTGTTTAAACTGCTCTATTCGCTTCTCCAACTGCTCAGTATTCAGTTTATTTTTCGCTTCCTGACCTATCAAGACTTTGTTCCTCAATAGTTATATCGTTTAGAGATATTTCTACTCTCTCACTAGACTTGAAACTTGTATCAAAAACCACATCTAGGAATTGTTCTACTTTGGTTAGCTCATTATCTGACATCTCTAATAGTCGATGAATCAGTCGTTTAAATTGATCATGGTTCTGTTTTTTCTTTTGAAAGAATTTCATTATATTCCCATTGAATAATCATTACCACCCGTCAAACGGGTGGTTTGTCCCAGGGCTATAAGCCCAAATTACCAGCCAGCGTCTTTAGGCGCTGGCTTTCACTTTGTTCAAGCCTTATTGCTCTTGACTCGTCACTTGCCTCACAAAGAGGCTTTAGTATTACTTACCACTATCTCTAAAGGGATCCTCATATTCTTTTACACTCAATTCATCTAGTGCTATATCATGCTTTACTCGCTCTCGAATTTTCGTACTCGTGAAGAAATCATCCACTGGATAATTTCTTTACTCTTGAATATATTTCTTAATTGTGGCTTCATTAAGTCCCACCGTACTCACATAATAACCTTCCGCCCCGAAATGCCGATTCCCAAACTTGTACTTGAGATTGGCGTGTTTGTCAAACATCATGAGTGCACTTTTACCTTTTAAATAACCCATGAAACTCTAAACACTTATCCTCGGTGGAATACTGACTAACATATGTACATGGTCTGGCATTAAGTGACCCTCGATAATCTCAACTCCTTTATAACTACACAAGCGATGAAATATTTCGCCTAAACTACTTCGATATTGATTATAGATGACTTTTCGTCTATACTTAGGGGTGAAAACAATGTGATAGAACAGTGCCACTTTGTGTGCGATAAACTATGAGCCTTTTGTGCCATATTTTTCTCCTTTCGCTTTACAATTGGTTTGAACACCTTTATTGTATCGTGTTTGGAGTTTTTTTGGTATAACCTTCGACGCGCACCCGCATAGTGGGTGGTTTTTTGTCTCGCACCTAACGGAGCGAGACGGACTGAGAGTCATATAAAAAGACCGATTCAAAATCATTAGAGAATACAATTCTAAAATTGAAATTTTTCGTGCTAATTCTATGAAATCTTGATTTTCTAATAAATTTGTACTTATTTCCTTCAACCTATACAAATACCCCATTGTTTCAAGTTTGTAATTAAATCAAAAGTATTAGATATGATTTAAAAATCGTATTTTAGGCTCTCGTTGATCAATATCATAGTTTGCTATTTAATTTTAACTAAAAAAAACATTATACAAATCAATCTACTAAAGATGAATTTATGGTATACTAATGATAATAAATAGTTATCGGTAGGAGATGTTTTATGTATTACGGTCGCGATACTGAAATAGAAGAATTAAAACAGCATTTTAAATTTTCTAGTAATGATAAAAATAGTTTATATATTATTAATGGTTTAAGTGGTAGTGGTAAAACCGAGCTAATCAAAGAGGTTTGTCAACAAGTTTACAGCCATGATAAAGAAGCCTTTATTCTCTACATTGATGTTATAAATGATGGGTTTGAAAGTAATAAATTTTTTGAAAATCTACTAAAAGGAGCGTATGTCCCAACACAATTCAGAAGAAATCTATGCTTATCAATACCTCAAAAATATTCGTTTTCAAATTATTTAAGAAAACAAAAACTAACAAATCTAACTCTGAAACATAGTTTTAGGTTAATCAGATCGTTTATTGCGTTCGATACAACTTACAAAAAAGTAATTGATTATCCTTGGGAAGAAGTTATTACTGCAATAAAGGAGGGAATATTTGAAAATGACTTATATTTAAGATATTTCAGTCATGTTTCAAAAAAATCCGTCTTAATATTATTATTGATAATTATCAATTTTTATCTGAAGATATAAAAATAAAATTTGAAGATGACTTTAATACACTTCAAAGCGGAATCTCTTTAACAATTATAAACCGAACAAATGATAAGTTAAAATCGATTGATAAACTAGATACATTGGACAATTATACTCCTACTGTATTAAATTTATCGTATCTTACTGAGGATGAGTGTAAATTACTAATAAGAAATAAAATTGCTTTACTTGATAATGTCAAATTGAATCAAATCTGGCAGATAACACAAGGTAATTATAAAGATATTGAATTAATTACTAACAGACTTATTGATAATCCTAATTCAGAATTATTTAATATTTCTGATATATATGACAAACTTCCAGATATTCAAAAAAATATACTTATCATATCATCGATTTTTCCTGCTGGTATGAGAAAAGATATAGTTTTTAACTACATTAAATCTATATTAGACGAAAATACTGAAGTAGCTGATTCTCTAAAATCCCTTATTGATGCAGGTTTTGTCTATATTAATGGAGATACAAATGATAAAATCAAAATTTCACACGAATCAATTGTAAATGGTATTTTAAATCACACAAATGCTTCTGATCTTCAATTAGTAACCAACAATCTAAAAATATATTTAGAGCAAACTATCCTATCTATAGGAGTTGGTGGCGAGTTAGCTTATTTAATTCACTGCTTAATAAATATATGTAATATTGAAGAGTTGCGACAAAATGTAGAATATATCAAACAGTTACTTGAAATCGAATACAGGAAAAATTCATATTTTTACATTGTATCTTTGAGTAAGAAGATACTTCATTTAATAGAATTATTACCCGAAAAATACTTACATTATATATTGAACTCGTACCAGTGGATTTCTGATTTTAATGGAGGTTTAGCTATTTTAAACAGTCTTCAAAATGATAATTATTCAAAAGATTTACAGCTATACTATCCTAGATTTCAAATTCAAAAATATGAATTTGAGGAGGCGCTAAAATCACTGGAAAAGTTAGAAAATTGCTCTGGAACATTACTCTACAAGCTAAATGCTTATGGTCATTTAGGTAAAGATCGAGAGGCAATTAAACTCCTTAATGAAAGCATGAATTCTGTAGAAAAAGACGACTTCTATTATATTATTTTACGAAATTCTGCTCATTATTTCCCAACTAAAGAAGCTACCGAAAATCTCAAACTAGCATTGGACTATTTTCAACGTAATGAATATCAAATACCTGTTGCAACAGTATATAATAATTTAGGTGTTGTTAATATCTGGGACGGAGAATATGATATAGCTTTAGAGAATCTAAATAAAGCCACAAAAATACTAAAAAAATATAATTCAAATGAAATTTTTGAACCATATTGTAATAAATCAATTATTTTTTTGATGAATAAAAATTATCAACAATCTCTGAAATTTATAAATAAATCACTTCAAGAATGTCCTAAAGCTTTGACCTTAGATATTAGGATGCTCAAGTTAAACAAATTAATTATTGAATTGATTTCTGAAAGAATCTCTTTTACAGAATTTCAAAATTCACTAAAAAACTTTGAGGAAGAAATTCCACTCATAGACGATCCTTGGTATAAATTTCAAATAGTATACAATTTACAACAATTTGATGATATTCCTTTTGTTTGTGAAAAAACTTATATTGATGATTATCAAGACGGACTCACTAAATACTATCTGTTGATTCCTTACAAAAACTATAATTTCTGTATAGGTCTTTCTCCTAATTGGAGATATTAATTTGTTCATGGTACTTGCAAATGAGATCTAAATATATGGAATAATCATATTGTTTATATTTTAATAAATTAGCTACTAGTTTAGCTAATTTTTTAATGTCATCATCAGTATAGGATAAATTTGTAATTCCGATTGTTCCTAATCTTATTCCTGAAGTCGTCATTGGTCCGTGTGTATCATTTGGAATTTGATTTCGGTTAACTAATATTTTATGTTGAAAAAGTAGATTCTCTGCATCCTTACCACTCAAGTTTAGATTCAGTAGATTAACTAAAATTATATGAGTCTTTGAGTTTTTATAAACAACATCAACCCCTTCTTTACTTAATTGTTTTATAAACAATAAAGTATTTTTTATAACTTGTTGTGCATAATTTTGAATATCTATTGATAATAATTTGATTAAACAGATACATTTCGCAAATAATGCATTTTGTGTAGGACCTCCCTGTGTTCTAGGAAAAATTGAATTAGTTATTTTTTCTTCAAATATAGAACGATACATTAGTACTCCTCCTTGAGGCCCACGTAAACATTTATCCATTGTAAAAGTAACGAAATCCACATATGGAAAAATCGACTTATGTAGCTTTGCCATAATATATAAAACACTATGGCAAATATCCGCTAAAATAAGGGTATTGGGGCTAACCTCTTTTATAATTTCATAAATTTGTTGATAATTAAATTCATTTCCATACGATGAAGCACCAATAATAATCAATTTAGGTTTATATTTATCTAATAATTCCTTTAATTCGATATAATCAATATTTAAATCATGATCTAAGTGATAATATTTTACAGTACCTTTGCCTGTATAAGTGTGTGAAATATGTCCTCCGTCTTTTGGAGATAACGATAAAATATAATCCTCACTATCTAAAACACAATTATAGACTATTTGGTTAGCCTGAGTTCCTGAATGTGGTTGCACATTAACTCTATAATCACCAGGATTTAAATCAAAAAGTTGAAGACACAATTCTTCTGAATATATTTCAATATTATCCAATGAAGTACAATGAGGAAAAAAGCGTTTTTCAACAGCTCCCTCTGTTGGCAGGGTAGCGAGAGGGAAACTTTGAATCTCTAATACTTCGGTGAATGGATAGCTAATACATGCAGCAAGATTTATTACGCTATTTTGTTCTTGGTTATATGAATCAAGAATTTTATTTAACTTCTGATAGATTTCACCTTCAAATTTATTAATTTTATACACTGACTTCTCCTACCGATAACTATTTATTATCACTATACAAAGCACCTAAATAAGTTTATAATAGCATGATTGTTGATAAAGGAGATTTTTATGGACTATAAACTTATTTCTACTTACTTAGATTATTGCAAAACTCATAAGCGTTTGAGTTCACACACAATTCGCGCTTATAAGAATGATCTTATGCAATTTTATAACTCAGACCATGATAATGTCGAATCCTATATAGAACACTTGACACAATCTAGCATAAAAACGAATACATTAAGAAGAAAAATTGCCTGTATGAAGGTGTTTTATAACTATCTAAAATACCAGAACATAATTGAAGAGAATCCCTTCAATCAATTGCGCTTTCAATTTAGAACTGAAAAAAATATTAACCTAAAAACGATTCCGCATGACATTCTG
>NZ_GL732486.1:383269-420263 GCF_000187745.1 Streptococcus sp. M334
TAGATTATTGCAAAACTCATAAGCGTTTGAGTTCACACACAATTCGCGCTTATAAGAATGATCTTATGCAATTTTATAACTCAGACCATGATAATGTCGAATCCTATATAGAACACTTGACACAATCTAGCATAAAAACGAATACATTAAGAAGAAAAATTGCCTGTATGAAGGTGTTTTATAACTATCTAAAATACCAGAACATAATTGAAGAGAATCCCTTCAATCAATTGCGCTTTCAATTTAGAACTGAAAAAATATTACCTAAAACGATTCCGCATGACATTCTGAAAAGCATTTTTATATATTTAGAACAGAAAGTAATTGTATCTAAAACTGATTATCAAAAACAACACGCTGAAAGAAATCTACTGATTATTTCACTTTTACTTTCAACAGGCATCAGAATTTCTGAACTTTGCCACATTCATCTCAAAGATATTAATCTTTCCAATAAGACACTCCATATTATAGGAAAGGGTAAGAAAGAGCGTATCCTATTTTTAGGAGATCAAAAAACATTCAATTTATTAGAAACATATATAAATAAAACAAGAAATGAATCCAATGATTTCTTGTTCCCAGGGAAACATTCACTTAAACCATTGTCAGAGCAAAGTGTACGTTTAGTAATAAAGAGAATCGTTGAACAAAATAACTTTTCTAGAACTATTACACCGCATATGTTTAGACATAGCTTTGCGACAATGCTTCTAGATAGTGATGTAGATATTCGATATATTCAACAAATGCTAGGACACAGTTCTATATCAATCACACAAATCTATACTCACGTATCTCATTCAAAACAAAAAGAAATACTTAGTTCTTTTAATCCTGTATCAGCGATTCATTCTGAAATCGAGTAAGAGAACTTTCCAAAGCTTACAGTTTAGTTCATCTAAAATTAATTTTTGTAGTTCGAATTTAGTTAATAGATTTTATGCTCAACAAAAGCAAAAAACATATAAAACTTCATTTTGAATCAGCATTTATACTAGATTCCGTATTAAGAACTCCATAATTGTTTTTCTAAAATATAACTTTCAAATATCCTTAAATATAGATGAGGAAAAACTCAATCTCAGAAGAAAATGGAGTAAATCTTCCTACAAGAAAACGCATAGTATCAAGTTTCAACACCTAATACTATGCGTTTTTCTGATTTTAAAGACTTTTTTTATCCTAAATAGACTTTATTTTAAAATCCGAGATCTAATAACCATTTCGATTAGTTAAATCTTTCAATCTTTCTTCTCCAGATTTAAGCATCTCTTTCTCTACATTACTCCATTTTCCGAAGAGGCATTCTTGAAGAACTGTTGTTACGGAAATCTCATCCGTTTCAGAATCGTAAATACATGTCCTATCTCTTTGGTAAATTTGAATGCGGTCAAAGAGTTTATCGTTTTCTAACTCTCTTAGGTTATCAACTAAATGCTCTACAATACCATCATGATGTTCTTTTGGAGTTGCGCGTGCTTGAGTTGGATTGATAGAGTACAGTTCTTCGTACCGGATAAGGGTACTCAGATAAGACAGCTCAGGCTTTGTCGCAATTAAGTCTAATTGTACTTCATATCCCTTATTTTTCAATAGTTGTGCTGTTTTCTTTGGAACATCAATAGTACGTAAAGTTCCCTCAATCAAAAGATTGTATCCCAAATGACTCAATTCTCTCACTAAAGACTCCACCATTTTTCCTGCAAAATCCTTGGTGTATTCAACACTATCTTTGCCATATTCTTGCTGAAGTTCTAAATAGTGTGGATGCTGAGAACGAAAACTATCGCCATCTATGATAACAATATTTCCTTGAAATTCTTTCTGTTTAATACGATGAATTGTAGTCTTACCAGCACCACTTTGCCCTCCAAGTAAAATCGCAATAGGTTGCTTACTGGACTTTTTTCTTCTTGTCAGTGAGCGAAGGTTCCGTGCTAGAGCATGTTTGAATTCACTATCAGTATAATCTTGGATTTCCATTAGGTTACCATCCGTTTTTCAGATATCTCTAACATACGTTCAATTCCATCCAAATAGCCACTATATCTCTCTACTTCATTAAAAGTCTCTACTAAATAGATATTCGTATGAATCAAGTAAGATAGATCGTCACTCATTAAAATCCAAGGATTAGATTCATCATCAATGCTAATTCCCTGGCTATCTTGATAACGATAGAGTCTAGATAGTAGATTAGCACCTCTTTCTTTCACAATTTCAATTTTTAAAGTCAATTCATAATCTTCAACAGGATTGAGCATTTTATCTTCTCCTACAATATCGACATAAGATACATTAAACTTCTGACAAATGATGTCTATTAATTCGGTAGAGACTGAACTCGTTCCATTTTCATAACGACTCAGACTATTTCGTGAAATACCTACAATCCGTGCAAATTCGGGTTGTGTTAAGTCATGTGTTTTACGTAAGGATTTTATGTTCTTTCCAATCATGGCAAACTCCTTTATTTTTATAATTCAATTATAGCATAAAAAAGCATAACGCACCAAAATTGGTGCGTTATTTCTTATTTTTCTAGCCTAAACTTTACTTCTAAAAAAGCTACCTAAAAGGGAGCATAACACTCAACAGTATAGAGATAATACTCTTCGAAAATCAAATTCAAACTGCGTCAGCTTCGCCTTGCCATACCTAAGTACAGTCAGCGACTAGCTTCCTAGTTTGCTCTTTGATTTTCGTTGAGTATAAGTACATCTCTTTAATGAAATGTCGTTATTTTTATCTATCTTCCAGAAAATCTGGGTGAGTTAAATTACTATTATTGAGAAATGATTTAAATTGTTCTGGATCATTTCGATGTAAGACGCCTAATATTATTCTAGCATCATGCTTAAACTCGCATGTATTAATGGGATTGCGAGTTCTATCAAACCTATCTTCTCCATGAGAGTACTCATTATTTATACGTTGTATAAACGGAGCATTCTCACCTCCGAAATAATTAATAATTTTATTGTCATTGTTTGTTTGACAGTCAGGATATTTAAAGTACAAAAGAGTTTCAATAAACTTTCTGCCGTTATTTGGAAAATTATAAAAAACAGAAAAATTATTTTCGTCTTCATCTTCCGTCGCCACTCTATATATTTGTTCAAACAGGAATACAAATTCCGTGACTTTATTTGACATATAATTAGGCAAATTTTTTATATAACTTTTTGACGGGATATTTTCAGCTTCTTTTATCTTTTCTATTAAGTAATAATCTTTTTTATTAGAAAATCTATTTGTATATTTCAAGAAATCTAGATTATGAGTGGACAAGAAGTATTGTAAAAATTCTTTCTTTTTTAGAAGACAAAAAATTAGGTTGTAAATATAAAAAATGTTATTTTCATCTAGACTAGAGACAGGGTCATCAATAAATAAGATTGTTTTTGACTTTTCTTCTGTCGACAAACTTTCTAATCTTGTAATATAATAAGCAAAGGCTATTAATGATTTTTCTCCTTCACTTAGATTATATGCTCTTTCTTCATTTCGAGAAACTTCGAAATATATACCTTCCTCATCATCGACTGATTTTAGGGACATCTCTGAATGTGCTAAAGAATTTTGAAGTATCATATTTATACGTTTTACTGCTTCAGATTCTGACTTTAAACTACCTTCAAGTTCACTAATATCTTTCTCAAATTTTTCTTTTTCTTCGTTTACTATTTTCTGCTCCAAATTTATTTTTTCCATATCCTCTTGGAGTTGGTCAACTTCTTGAGATAGTTTAGTGAACTCAGGTACAGGGAACTCTTTTACAATATAATATCTTCGAAGAAAATCTAAACTTTTAGTTTTCCTATCCTCAAATTGTTCTATCTGTTTAATAGTGTCATCATATAGTGAGTTAATCTCAACTTGAATTTCGGAAAAATCAATCCAATTTAAATCATTAATTTCAATTTTAGAAAAAATGTCTCGTTGTTTTTCTGAAATTTTTGATTCTAGTATTTCTAGAACTCTTTTTCTATTATCAGTATTATTTTCAATCTCTTTGTTTATATTTTGAATATCAGATACAGAATCTTTAAAATAATCTTCCTTATTAATATTTGGAATAGCATCTAATTTTTGGATTTCTGATTTTATCCTATTATTTTGCAGCACTAATTCGTTTTCCAGAGATCTTAACTCATCAGAAAAAGCCAACTTTAGATTTTTAATGAGGTCACTATCAATGCTATTACCACAAAATACACATTTTTCTGGATTATCTCCATGGATATCAACACCATGCTTAATCCAATTTATTTTATCTGGACTATCTTTATATTCATCTAAAATATTACTTACTGAGACAACTTTAGATAAAAGTTTCTTCGTATTTTCTAAAAATAATGTGAAATTAAAATTTTTATCAAAACTAACTAAATCAATTTTTTGTGGTTTATTTATGTTTTTTTCGAGAATTCGTATTTTGGCTTGTTCAACATTCTTTTCTAACTCAGCTACAGCCTTCTCATCATCTTGTAATGGTAAAATAGGAAAATGAGCTGAATATTTTTCAAACTCCTCCTTTATATCTCGTATATCATATTTATTACCAACTACGACCGAGGGATTCTTTAAATTCTTAATTTTTGAAGCAGTTGTTCTCAGTTTTGAATCTAAACTATCTTTACTGATTTTAGTCTTTTGTTGCTTTTCAGTTATATCCAATTCAATCTGTGACAATTTTTCATTTCTAGGTTTAAGTTCGTTTAATCGTATATCTTCGATTTTCTTCAAGGTTTCATTAGTATCACTACCTATTGAAATTTGGAAACTATTTAATTTATTGTCGTTGTGAAGATAAATATTATCGTCAATAAATCGCTGATTAAAAACTTTGCAATCTATTGGTAACTCGCTACCTATTTCGTTTGACTTAATAATCCTATGATTAGCTAGTTTGACTTCAAAATCTATCTTTTCATACTTTTCTGGAAGTTGCTTAAGTTCAATACTTTGAAAAATTTTCGAATAAGTACTTTTTCCGGAATAGTTTCTACCGTAAAAAATATTAATTCTTCCATCATTAAAATCATTACCGATACCTGATTGACTATGCTGTTTGTAGTCTTTATAGCAACCAAAATCTTTGATATCAATTTTTTTTATTTCTAAATTTGACATAATTTATACCTCTCTTTCATTATATCATATAGAGATAACATAAAACAGGATGCTTACTCAAATTACTTTATAAATGAGAATCGTGCCAATGAAGCAACTTCTTTCAACTCCGTAAAATAAAATTTTTAAGCCTAATCTATCATATGAAATACTGCAAAACTTAGTCTTAATTTGTCAGTCTAACTTATTCCGACAGGAGTTTCATTTCTGACTTGACAAAAATGAGTCACAAGCCGACTGTCACGAAACACAACTGAACTATTCTGGTAGACATTTATTACAATTTATCGGAAAACTAAATAACGAAAAAGCGAGTCAGTCCGCCTGACTCGCTACTATTAACCCTGATAACTGAACTGCTAGCTATCAACTTGGCTAAGAGTAATTTCTTTCTTTTGAGGTCACTTGTTTCAAAATACTATACATTAAAATACTCTTGTTTAATTTTTGTAAGCAGATTGTTAGCAACCGAAGTTACACCAACATGCATCAGTTCAGGATCAGAATAATCTAGATTACGAGCATAGCCTTCTGCAACAGTCTGAGCAATACGCTTATCCAATTTATAATTAGAGGCTTTTAATAGTGCTTGAAATAATTCTGAACTATATAGTTTAATATTATTTTCCAATGATACTACTGCCATTTTTGTAACTCCTCTCCTGTTTTTGATTGATAAACCTTCTCTATTCTTATTATATCACAAAAAGATTGGTTGTGGATGGATAATTGTTTAAAAGAATAGGGTTTTCTAAACTCAGCAAGCATTTCTTCTTTTGTAATTTCATTTTGACGAAAACGAGCTAAAGCTTGGGTTGGATTATCATCAGTCTGAACACCATAGATAAAATCAAAATGGTGTTGTAATTCATCTGGATTTTCCCGATTTTGAACTACAAATTCCGCAAAATCTAAATCTGACTCTGACTTTTTATGTTTTGCAAAATAGTGACAATGATAGTCAGGGTTCTTAAAAATTTCTACAAAATTTGAAATACGAAATTCTACTATAATTCCTACTTCTTCCTTTGAGTCAAAAATATTATTGTTAGAGGTGCTTCGATTTAATGCTTCAACTTGCTTGTTAATAAATTTTCTAGCTTGTTCAAAGTCAGGCGTAATATAGAATCCAGGTCCAAAATCTAGCTCCCTTCCTAAGTTAAATTGAACATCGATTCCTTTTTTTAAGGATTCTAAATGTTTCAATAATGTAGCATGAAACCACTGAGTCTGACCTAGTTGCTTTTCCTGCTTGGTAGTCAAGTCCAAAATATTTACTTCCTTCTCTAGTCTATACTAAAAGTATAACACAAGACTTTATTCAAGTAAAAGAAAATTTTATAAAACGATTCACTTCCTTCCATCTTTTCTAAATCTCTCTAAATTCTTCTCCAATTGTTCCTTATGAAGTTGGTTCTTAGCTTCCTTTAATGTGTCGTCCAAAGTTTCTTCTCTATAAGTTGCTTCTGTTTTTAGTTGTTCTGATCCTTGATTTGGTGTGAAAATGATATCTAGCAGTCGGTCTATTTTTTCAAGATCCTGGACAGACATATCAGATAGTCGATGAATTAGTTTCTTAAATACATCACTATTGTCTTGTTTTTTCTTAAAAAATTTTGTAAACATCTATAACCTCTCAAAAAAAGCAGCCTCTTAAGACTGCTTAGTGTAATTCGGAAATCGCATCATAAATGGACTGCAATTTCTTATTGTCTTTATTCTTTGTGTCAATCAACGTATGTAGCTCTTCAATTTTCTTTTGACTGCTTTCAATATCGCTATTGTTATCCGCAATAAGTCTTTTAAGATGTTGCTGATAACTTGTAGTGATATCTGTCTCTTTTCCTGTTCTAACCTCTGTAACTTTGGGTTTAGAACTAGGATTCGATGCCGTCACAGGTTCTTGTTTTCGCTTTTGAAAAGCTGCTTCATAATTTACATCATTACCTCCTTGATGATTTCCAAATAAGGCCGCAATTTTATCTGGATCTTCTTGATTTTCTGATTTACTTTCTAATGGTTGATTAAAATTCCAATCTTTTGTCATTCACTCATTTCATCCTTTCTAAATTCAGAATCATCGAATTGTCTTTCTCTACCGAAGGCATGGTCAAGAGCTTCTTCAAAACTCATGTGACTAATGCTTTGACGCCTTTTGAACGTCGCAAACATCGCTGTCTCCAGTTGCTCTTTGTATGCAGTTAGTTTTTCGGTCTCTCTTGCTACCTTGCTTTCTTGCCTAGTGACCTTTTCTTCTAAGCGTTCAATAATGGTCATATACGAACCTCCTTCATTCTAATATTAGCTAAAACATCTTGATTTTGTTATCACAATTCTAAACATTGAGAGGATTGTCTTACTGGTTGGTACCCTAATGTCTCTTTTACAGTTTCAAGCATACATTGTAAATCTGCTTTCTTTTCTCTAAGAACATCATTCCAGTCTAGCTTCACTTTCCCAGATTCATTATCAGGTAAATCCAGTAAAACAGGAAATCCTGATTGAGATAACTTATCAGAAAAATCTTTTCCAGCATCATCACAATCTACCGCAAGTGTCAATAAATCAGGATGATTATCAAAATAGCTGGTGGTATCACGAATTGTATTGATTAGAGGCAATAATTTTGAAGGTATTACTGTATCTAAAAATTCCAATTTCTGATTTTCTTCAGCTATCAGTCGTAAAGTTTGATAAGCGACAACAGACCTTTTTAATCCCTCCATAGATACCAAACGAACATCTGATAGACTTTGTTGATGAAGCTCGTAATAGCTCATTAAGTCGATGAACGATTCACAAAAGACTAGTCTATTGGGGTGACCGATATCAAAGGATATTCCAACATGTCCATGGCTTCCTTTTAGAATCGTTTTCAACCTCTCTCTTGGAAGAGAATGTTTCTTATAAATCCCTTGTAAGCTTGCTGCCTGCAGTTTATGACGATGATCAAAACTTTAAAAAACAATAACAGGTTCAACAGTTTCATTTGTTTTCCAACTAGCTTGTGCTATCAAACCTTGTTGAATCATCTTTTGTATGATTTCTTCTGAGATTCCTCTACATTCTGTTAAGTAATATCTGGCCAGACTACAGTTTGAATCTTCTATTCTCTTTAAAGGATAATTAAATGGTCTCTCTCTATTTTCTTGAACAGCTTCTTTTTGAAAAGGTTCTTCAGAAAGAAAAGCTAGAGTTTCTTTAAAGGAAAGTCCCTTAACAAGTCGAACAAAATCAATGACATCACCTTGAATATCTCTTGAAAACCATTTAAAAGTATTGGTATTCGAAAAAATCCGGAATGAATCGTGTTCAGGATGTTCATAGACACTGCTCGAAACTTGTTTAAAGGAGATACCTAAACGATTGGCTACATCAAGAATTGAAATTTGCTTACATTCTTCTATTTCCATGCAATATTATCATTTTGTTGTAGTATTTGGCAATGATGGAACAGATGAGGATTCTTCCAAAGTTTTGGGAGTGGCCTTATCCAAATCATCTAACCCAGATTTCCAAACCTGCACTTGATTGACCAATAACTTACCTGGTAGTTTCGAATAAGACAACTTAACCGTTCTGGTTTCTGTCTGATTGGTCTTTGATTGGTTGGCATTCTTTAAATCAGATACATAGGTTACATTATAAGAGACCATGGCAATGGCTTGATTCGTAGTCTGATTGACAAAGATATCTGCTTTTTCAAAATGATAATCCAAAATATAGTCCTTATAAACTTGGTTCATGGCATCATTTTGACTTGACAATTCTTGAGAATAAGCCGATTCAGTCATATAAGGTTGAATACGTGTATTATTTTCTCCGAGCTTTTCTTTCGTATAGTACTGCGTCAAAAATTCTTTTACAGTATCCGATGACAAAATGCTGGCTTTATCTTCTGCTTGTTTGTCCTCTACAAGTTTAGCTGCAGCCAATTCGATTTCTTTGCGACTTTGTTTAGCAGTAGAATGTTGACCAGCAGTATATCCCATCATGAGAATAAAGCTAGTTGCGGCTACTGCTCCAACACTAATTAAGGCTTTAGTTTTGACTTTATTTAACATCTTAGACCTTCTTTCTATAAAAACTAGGTCAAGCATACCAGATAAATCTTGAAAAAAGTATCACAATAGAAAAAGGACTCTACATTGAAAAAAGAATCCTTAATTTTTTATAATACTATCAAATAATTGTCTCAAATTCACCGAGCTTACCACGGGAAAAACGAGGCCTGAGTAAAAAAAGCGCTCGGTATTTAGACCCCCAAAAAACCGAAATGCGTTGAAAGCGTATGATCAGTTTTATCATGACTAGATAATAGATGATGAAAATCAGGAATATCCAAAATCATATTCTTATGAAAACTCTTTTGAACTTGTGAAAAGCTTATGTTAGTCATGTTTTAGAACTCTTTTCACGACAACCAACTCCCCATCCTTGATTTCCCAAATCTGATCAAAGCGTGATAGCATCTCTTCTTGACGGTGAAGTGTAAGGACGACAGCACTTGACAAGCTAAGTACCTTGTCTAATTCCTTTTGAAATTGGCTGGCATCCAAAGCAGAAAAAGGCTCATCCATGATAATTAGCGGACTATGACGATTTTTCTCCCGATTGAGATACATGTGCTGTTGCTGACCACCTGACAGGGACTGGGGTGGTATCTTTTCAAACTTTTCATCCCTAAAATTAGCCTCAAAAGTCTTGAAAATAGTGACATTATTTTCATAAGATGAGATAAAGGTGTGCTCCTGTTGCAAAATCATACCAAATTTGCCCCAGAGTTGATGAACAGGGAGATGATCAAGTAAGATTTCACCTTGAAAATCCCGGTCAGTCCCGTTTAAAATGTTGAGCAGACTACTCTTTCCAGAACCATTTTCGCCGATGAGGGCAATCTTGTCCCCCTTGCGAATTTCAACGTGAGGAATAGTCAAGCTAGACTCCCCCAGTCGCTTGGTGATATGGTTTAGCATCAGGCTCTCGAAAGACATCTGAGGCGCCTGAACAGCGGACGGACGGCTGACAATTGCTTGAAAACTTTGCACCACAGGTTTGACCGACTCCAGCATTTGCAAGTCGTATAGGATTTCCTGGATTGGCTCCGAAAAAGCAGTGATATAGCCAAAGCTAGCCACAACCTCAGGAATGCCCAACTGCTGAGTGGCAAGGGAGTAAGCGAGATAAGCGAAAAGGACAATGCTGATAAACTCAAAGGAAAGCCCTGTCAGCAGAATACCCATGATTTTGGTCAAACCGTAACCCAAATACTTATCCTGCAAGGTATTGAGAGCATTTCGTTGCTGGTCCTGAAAGCCAGACAAGGTGACTTGATTGACCAGATGGTGTCCCTTGAGCAAATCCTCCAAAGTACGATAGTAATTTCCCTGCTTTTCTAGATAAACCTGCCGATGTTGGGCGGTTAACTTCCCCACAATCTTGGGAATTTGAATACTGACAGCTGTCGAAACAAGCAAAATCAAAGCGACCAAAGGATTGATGGTGCGACTAATCACCACAGTGTAAATGAGAATCCTCAGAATTTGCTTGATAAAACTCATAAGAGGTGGTAGGTAGTCCTTCTCCAAGGAATCTAGGTCGTTTGATTGATAGGAAATGTACTCTGCCACCGTTTTCTGCTTGAAATCGTGGTGCCTCAACTCCAAAAGCGAATGAAATCAGTCATTTTTAAGATGAGTGGAAAAGAGAATTGCCTGCTTCCAATCCAAACGCATCTGGATATAGTTGCAACCCAGATAGCACAACACCGCCAGGCAGTAGCCATACAAGGCAATTTGATAATGCCCCCTAACCAATTCCTGGGTGAAATAGGGTAGCAAGGCAGTGCAGACATTGGAAATACCACCAAAAACCAGATTAAAGAAAAGATACCAACGCAGCGGTTTAAGATAAATCTGCATAGACTATACTCCTTGCTAAAGCTGTTTTTTTGCATATCGTAGAACAATTTCTACTGTCTCCCGATTCTGATAATGCAATACCAGGACATTGCGTACAATAATTAGAAATCGCACATGTACTACAATTCTTACTGTTTTTTAAAGTGTATTTTGCTATCTTATTGAAAGCCGATCTATTCCATATTTCTCTGATAGGGGTCAGATATATATTTCCAATACTCCTACTGTAAAGAGAACATGGTTGTACTGCTCCTAAACATGTTATATATAGTGATAACTGCACAGAACTACACGTTAAAAAATTTTCATTCTTATGAACAAAAGTAACACCATTTATTTCATCTATTTTTTTCTGTATTGGAATTAGTTGTTTTAGAGTCAACGATTTCACTCTAACCTCATTTCCTATCGTACCTCTCCGTGGAACAATTTGGGTATCAACCTTATATTTGAAATTATTTTTCTTACAAAAATCATATACTTTATCAATGGAGTTAATGTTTTGTAAAAATAGAGGTGTTTTTACTTCTACTAGAATATCAAATTTCTTTAATAATTCTAGATTATGAAGACATCTTTCCAATGAACCTTTTTTATTGGTAATCTGATCGTGAATCTCTTTATCCATTGAGAATATTGTACAAGAAATATAATCAATATATAAATCTGACAAAATTGCAATGCGTTGCTCATTCAACATTGACACATTTGAATAGATAATTACATTGAAAAACATTTCCCTAGCAATCTTAATATATTTCATAGCAAAAGGATGTGCAAACACTTCTCCTCCTGTAAAAACAATTTCAAATGTACCTAACTCTCGTAATTGAACTAAGAGATTTCTAAAAGTATCTAAATCAAATCCTTTCTGATTATATTCTGAAATGTAACAATGTTCACATCTCCAATTACAAAACGAAGTTATTTCAATCGTTACTGAGTATAAATTACGATTTTCTCGGTATAATTTTATAACATCTGTTATATCTTTAATAGTTTCAGTCATGCATATCACAACTCCTAAAAAGGTAAGCAAAGAACGATACAAGTTAAAATTATTTAATCATCCTTTGCATTACCTTTAGCAACATCTAATCAAAAGTTGATTAGTTACTACTTGTGTCAACAACAATATGAGAACTTCCACCACTACATAGTGCTGACTTTCTACTACTGATAACAACTGTTGGTGCTTTAACAACCAATTGTGGTTTTTTGAAAACTTTAGTCATGAACCCTCTCTCCTTTCCCATCATGTAGTACTTATATGCCTCTCTCCAGAGGAATTAAAAATAACACTTCATATCTCTCTAACTAAAAATTAACAATAAAAATTCGTTATACCAATGCCAGAATAATAGTCTTGATTAACATACCTTGCTCTAGCTACTTGACGCTCAGATTTTAAACATCCCCAAAGAGATTTATCCTCAAGTAATGCTATACCACTACATCTATTGCAATACTTATTAAGTGGGCAACTTGGGCACTTTTCCAATTCGCTAAATTTCTTATTTTGAATCTCGTGTAAAGTAGTAGAATTTAACCAAATATCCTTGATGGAAGTGTTTAATATATTTCCAATAGGCATGTTTAAATTATTACATGCTAAAAAATTTCCATTTGATTCAATAGTACAACTGTATCTTGTTGCATTACAGACATACATACTTGAATTATTTTCGAAACATCTAAAATTTCTAATTGTGTCTATTTTTACTATATTCTCATTTAAGAACTGATCACTCACACGAAATATAGACGGGGTGGCATTACCATCAGTTTTATAAAAGATATTCGTTGTAGCTAAATGCTTAAAATTCATATTTTTACAAAACTCTGACACTTCATCAATACAATTTTGGTTGGTAGTAAGAATAATCTGTTTAACTTCCACTGGTATATCGTATTCTTTTAATAAATTCAAATTGGCTACCGTTTTCTTCAGTGAACCTTTAACTGAAGTTATTTGATCATGGATATTTTCATTCATTGAAAACACCGTACATGATACTTGAGAAATATTCAATTCAGCTAACGCCTTAATTATCTCCTCATTCAACAATGAAACATTCGTAAACAATTTAACATCAAAGAACATCTCTCTAGCATCTCTAATAATTTCCAATGTATCTGGTCGTGTAAATATCTCACCACCTGTAAAGAGCAATTCAAACGTCCCCATCTCTCTCAAATCCTGAAACAATTCATAAAGACATTCTCTTGAAATCCCCTTAGTGACATACGAAGGAAGATAACAATGCTTACACCGCCAATTACACCTTGTTGTTAATTCTATAGTAACAGATAGTAATGTTTTGTTTTTTGAAGCTAAAGCGTATATATCATTATCATAGAATTCAGAGTTCATAAATTAGTCCATTCTCTAAGAGTTCTAGTACAAACTCATCTACCAGTGACTTAATTTCAGAAATGTCACAGCCATATATTTCAGAAAGGCTTAGTAAAACTTGATTATAAGTCCTCTGCTTGGAAAAAGAAAGCCAAATATCTTTTGAGGAATCTTCCAGTAAAAACATTTTATTTATCTGTTTATCCAAAATATAAACTACCCCTGTCGTTGGCTCCATTTGCCAGGCCAACTGTTTCGAATAATAATACCTCATTGATAATTCTGAATCTGCTGTACTAATTGCTGTTAGTTCAGTTTCCATCAATTCATATTTCTCTAAACTAGCCATGACTATCCCTTCTTTGCTTTAAATTATATTTGTAAGCTTACGAGCATAGTTTATCACTTTATAAATCTAATTCTATTTTGTCCCAAATCTGCACTTTCATTTATCATCTGATAAAGGTGCTAATATTTTAATTAAATGCTCCTCATATCTTTCTGCAAGTTTCTCACATTCTGCTGCGCGCATAAATCCAATTACTTTTCTCATTTTTAGGATTGATTTTGTTGTCTGTTCTTTTTTAAATTCATAAAAAGAGCGTGCATATGTAAAAATCAACCGTTCATAAATTTCGGATTCATCAAAATAAAAATGCGAAATTTGTTTTTCAAAATATTTTGCATCCGTTAGATAATCTCTTTCAATACAAATGATAAAAGCATTTAGAGCCATACTAGCGATTACTCTTCTATAACTAGGTATGTCATGATAAAACTCAGTTCTATGTAACATCTCTTTAGATAATAATAGAAATGTTTCATGATTGAAAATATACATGATATTTCCAAATAATAAAATTTCAAACATTCCCCAATAATCAACACTAAATAAGTAATCGGTTATTCTGTTTATATCCGTATCGCTGAAATATTCTTCGTTAGAAAGTTCTTGTAATTTTATTTTTAAAAAAATAATTTCGATTGTTGAAAAAATAGATAAATCATCATTTTCCATGAGTTTAATCAACATTTTATGTAATTTAGCCACGTTTCTCTTAAGGAAACACTGCTTAACTTCATCTATAAGTTGATAAAAGTGATCTCTTTTAAAATCATTAGCTGCAAACATAAATTCCTTGATGGGAACATTTATCTGTTCAAGAGCCAACAAAAATTTTGTTATCGTTAAATCTGTCTCCCCCTTTTCAAACCTAGACAGCTGTGAACGTGATATTCCTTTGTGCTCAATCTCTCTAAGAGTAATTTTTCTTGATTCTCTAAATAATTTATATATTTCTCCAAATTTTTTTAACATCCTATACCTCCATGAGCAAATATGGGACAAATCTCAAATAAAATCTATCCATGTGATAAAATATGACTAGATTATACCATAATAATTAAAATTTTTATTAATTTATTAAAGGAGGTTTCACATGAATATTCCCAAAAGAAGATTCATAATGATTTTACTTGAAATCATCATTATCATCGCCTTATAATTACAATTCTGTAATTTAGCCCCTATATAAAAAACAGCTGAACAATCTTGTTCAACTGTTTTTTTACTCTCTTTTCCAACTGATAATTTTTAAAATACCAAAGACAAGAAAGGCTAGATTAAAAGTTACATAAAATACTGTAAAACTGATCAGACCATTCTGGGATAAATCTTCCATATAAAGGGTCGGTTCAGTAAAGAACAGATAAATTCCATAGCCCTCCACGAAAATAAGAAAACTAATAAAACCAATAAGGAAAAGTCCACTGGCAATAAGAAAGAGTCTCCATAAAAGAATGAGAATTCCTCCTACTGCTAAAAAAATTACTGGGATAAGGAGTAAATCATTCATGACTTTCTCCTTTCTAGTCAATCAATTGACGATAATGGGTGGCAAGAGAGGAATCAAACTCTTCTAATTTTTGAACTAAGTCCAAATACTCCTCTTTTTCATATTCTTCAAAGTCCACACCTCGATGATTTTGAAGAGCTATTTCCAATTGACTAGTGAGTTCTCGTTTAGAAAAACTGTAATCCCCAGTAACTTCCTCATAATGTTCCTTTAGCTCCTTGTAGGCTTGGTATTCTTCAGGCGTTTGAAATCCCTGTACCAAGGCCTCTTCTAATTGATAATAGGTATCTTCCATCATAATCGTTACCTCGTTTCTTTCTATCTTTATTTTACCGCGCTTTTCTTTTCTTGTCCGCTATTTGTATCTATTTTTTAATCTAATTCAAAAGAAAGTTGTTCTTGCCTTTCTTTTCCTTTTTCGTGGAATTGTCTTAAGGCCTGATCAATAATATCTAAATCCGTTTCTGTTTCAATCAATGGCGAGAGTACATCGTATTCGGCCTTTTTAGTTTGATAATCCTCTTCCTTTGGAAAATTTTTCTCAATTTCAACTTTAGCAGTAGTCAATTTATCCTGTAATTCATCCAATAAGTTCTGAGTTTTCACTTGGTCCTCCTTAATGTGATCAATCGTATGCTGAAGCCTTTGAATGGTCCCCAAAGGAGAATACAAATCTAAACTGACAGAATATTGATTTTCTCCTACAATCTTAACAGAGAATGTTTCAGGAAGAGGTTGATTTATTGGAAGACTAAGCATTTTAATGTCAAATCCTCGATAGCTTGCTAGGGTTCGGAATTCTTTGCTGTCAGCTTGATTATGACGGATAAGACGGTGTAGGGATTCCCCTGCTTCAGATCGTTGATCAAAAGCTTGCTTACCTACCGTCATAGAAAATGCCTGGTCTTTCGACATTTCAGACTGTTGAATGTCTCCTTCATATTTGCTTAATCGTTTCTCAAGAATGGGCATATTTTCTTCACAGTAGGAGATTGTATGACGATAGTGATCCTTGCTGCGTTGAAAGGCGCGTCTTTGATTTTCTAATAGAGTTAGATCATTCTCTAGTTCCATCTTATATTTGA
The DNA here is from genome assembly GCF_000187745.1 of Streptococcus sp. M334. Classification (GTDB taxonomy): domain Bacteria; phylum Bacillota; class Bacilli; order Lactobacillales; family Streptococcaceae; genus Streptococcus. The sequence continues at coordinate 399,627 of NZ_GL732486.1, forward strand.
GATAAGGATTACCTGTTGCTAATGCCTTAAAGTCAGAAGCCGTCATAGTCTGTTCATCAATGTCTTCTGCAGCACGAATCGGCTCCTTAGAAGTCATAATCTGCTTAATATAACGGAGTTTGTTCTCCTGAGTTGCCCATAGATAATTATCAAACGAACCTTTGGTAATATAGTGGTAAATATCTACTTCCTTGTTTTCATTTCCCTGTCGGATAATACGTCCATTGCGTTGCTGAATGTCACTTGGTCTCCAAGGGACATCCAAATGATGAACTGCTTTCATCTTGCTCTGAACATTTAAACCTGTTCCTCCTTTTTCAGTTGATGCAAGTAAGATACGCACCTCTCCTGCATTGACCTTTCGAGACAAACTATTCTTCTTTTCATCACTATTGGCATCATGTACAAAGGCAATTTCCTTACTAGGGATTCCTCTATCAACTAATAAAGCCTTTATTTCAGAATAAACATCAAAGCCATTATCCTTTTTCTTAGGTGTGCCAATATCTGAAAAAATCATCTGAGTAGCCTTATTTCCCATTCCCTCACGATAAATTCTTTCAACATTATCCACTACCTGAAGCAGTTTATGATTGTCTGCTAGACTATAACTAGAGTCCAATAAACGCATATCAATTGCTAGTTTCCGTGCCTCACCCGTAATCTTTAACATGTTATCCTGGCTCGGATCAACTGTTCCACATTTGACCGCATCTGACCTCATAACCAATTCTTCTAGATAGAGTTTCTGGTTTTCAGTTAACTCACTCTCAATAGGGATAAGATGAGCTTCTGGAACAGGTAAATCCAACATATCTTGTGTTTGAATGTCAGCTGTTTCTTTATAGATTTTCATCAACTCAGGTAGATTGACAAACTTTTTAAATCGTTTCTTAGGTTGGTACTTATCCCCTGTAGGAGCTAATTCCATAGAGTTTTGAATTTCTCCAAAAGCACCTACCCAAGAGTCAAAATAATCAACTTGATAGCGTTTTAAGATATCCGGTTGAATGTAGTTCATCATAGTATACAACTCACTAATAGAATTGGAAACAGGTGTTCCTGTCGCAAAAACAATATTCTTAAAATCATGTTCTTCCTGAATCTGTCGAACCTTCATTTCCATATCCACGTTCTTCTTAGAGGTTGTATTGGTAATCCCTGCTACATTTCCAAGTCCAGTAATTGGACGAATATTTTTAAAGTGATGTGCTTCATCCACAAAGAGAAAATCAATTCCTAAGTTCTCAAAATCAATAAAACTATCACGATTAAAGCGTTGGAGTTCTTCCAATTGTTTCTCTAGACCACTTATTGATTGCTCTGCTTCTTTAACGGTATACTTATTTTCAGAATGTGTTTTAATCTCTCGTAGTTCATTAAGTTTATCCTCTATATAATTCATCTGTCTTTCCTTACTGACAGGGATTTTTTCAAATTGAGAATCCCCAATAACAATGGCATCGTAATCTCCTGTAATAATACGTGACACAAATTGTTTTCTTCTCGCCTTCACAAAATCTTTCTTAGTGGTCACAAAGACTTTTTTGGTAGGGAAAAATTTCATGATTTCTTGGCCAAATTGAGCGGACAAACTAGAAGGTACTACATACAAGGGCTTATGAACCATCCCCAACTCCTTTAATTTAAACCCAGCACCAAGCATGGTCAAGGTCTTTCCTGAACCTACCTCATGAGCTAACAAGGCTCTTTTTTCTTCTACGATTCTTTGAATGGCATTCTCTTGGTGAGGACGAAAACTGATGTTTTGTGCCAAGCCATCAATAACTAGATGGCTACCGTCATACTCTCGACTAACCGTTCGATTATAAAGACGATTATAGCTTTCCTCAATGACTTGTTGGACTTCTGGATACCGTGAGACAAAGTCTTGAAAGAGCTCTTGTAAATGCTGCTCTTTTGCTCTTAGAACAGAGGTTTTTTCCAAATCTGTTATGGTCTTTTTCTTTTCTCCTTCCGTAACAGTCATAGTAATCGTCGGTTGGTTTGAATTTAGTAAATTCTCAAAAATCTTTCTTCCTGTATCATAACGTGACCCATTAACTCCAAGACTACTATCTTTAGCACTTGGATAGCGATAAGCAAATGATGTCCTTAAATGAACCTGGCCATCGACAGGATTCACTTCAATGACTTGTTCAACATCAGGCGAAGACAATTCAAATTCACGATTAGTAAAACATTCAAAAGCAAACTTACCATAAACGGATTGAGGAATCCAACGTGACCCTATTTTAAACTCAATATCTGCCAGATGAATCCGTGGAGGACGAACAGATTCTAACAAATCTAAAGCATGAGACCAGTCACATTCTTGATTGTTTTCCTCCACTAATAGTTGAACTACTTCTATCTTGTTGAGAATATCTCCTGACAAAAACTGGTTCTTAGAAAGATATTTTTTTTCCCCTCTTAAATAGCTTTCTGGATCCATTAAAACCTGGTCACCTAACTCATCTAAAATAGCAGCTTGGCTATGCTCAGGGTAAATTGATACCATATAGTCTAAATCAACCCCTCTACCATCCGATAAACTAGAGTTTAAGGCATCTAAAGCAGTTGATACTCTTGTAATCACTCTCTCCGGCCTAACCAATGCTTTCTCAAAGGCTAAAGATTTTTTATATTTTACTTTCTGATCTTTAGAATCAATGTATTCATCTTCTAAACTAGCTAGTAAGGAATACTTATCGTCACTATCAAATAAGTTCCGATTGACTGAGGCATTCAAGTAGCCAAATTGACTTACAAAGCGGTCATAGTCATGATTGAGTTTACTAAGTAATACCTGAAAATCTGTCCGACTATAATCTTGATGACGTTGAATTTCAATTAAGGCTTGATAGGTCTCTCTCAAATCAACCATGCCCTTAATACGACTAATATCCTTATTCGATAAGGGACTTTCATAAAAGACAGTTTTTTTGAACAGTCCCTTATATTTCCCTCTTTTACTCGCTTCTTCTGACTTGTAAACATCTAGTGCTTCCTCATCTGTCAAATGAAGTTGCACGAATCGGTCTATTTTATGTTCAGACAAAGAACTGTCCCAAGCTTTAAAATCTCCCTTCTCATCTACATAATAACTAATTTCATCTACTTTTGAACTTTTCCGAATGCCATGCGTATCTCGGTAATAAATTTGCTTTCCCTCATATCCAAAAGAATAGAGCGCTAAGTCCTCACGTATACGACTTGGAATAGAATTATCCACTTCTTCTTGGATAAAAACAGGTGCTTTCAAAGAGTTGTCAATTGGTCTAGGTGCTTCCACATTCTCGAATGCTTTCATTATGTCAGTAGCTAATGTTTCTGATACCCTCTTAACATTGAGAGTTCCTCCATTAAAATTACGTACCTCATATTGACCCAAAACTTGTGTATTGTATTTCCCATCAAAATAAGGATTGATCCAGACACGCTTATCCTCCTCAAAGGGAATAGAGCCACTAAAGACAAGTTCCTCCTCATTAAGATTCTTTGCTTGATCCTTTTGAAAGAAGAGGAGATCTGTGGTCACTCGAGTACCTGCAATCTTTTTAAAAGCCGTATCCGGCAAACGAACACCCCCTAAAAAATGAGTGTTGGTTTTAATCTCTTGTAAGACATTATCTGTCCGCTTATCCATTGTCCCGATAGAAGAGATAATCGAAACTTGTCCTCCGTCTCTTACTAAATCAAGTGAGTGTTTGACAAAGTAGTCGTGAATCATATAAGGTTTATCATAGTTTTTATCAGCAATCCGAAAATTTCCAAATGGAACATTCGTTAAGACTAAATCAAAACTATTATTTTGATAGGGAACTTCTTCAAATCCTCGCACTTCAATATGGGTATTGGGGTGGAGTTGTTTTGCGATTGCGCCTGTCACGCTGTCTAATTCAACTCCATAGAGTTCTGACCTCTCTCGTATACTTCTAGGCATAGCCGCAAAGAAGTTCCCAGTCCCCATAGAAGGATCTAAAATCCTTCCTCCTTCAAAACCATCATCCAGTAATTTTTGCCAAATCTGGCGAATAATCATTGGGTCTGTATAATAGGCTGTAAGAGAACTTTGTTTCATGGTGGAGTATTCTGATTTACTTACTAAGCTCCTAAGAGTTAAACGTTCTGATTCGTACTTTGGATTGAGTTCATCAAAAAATTCATTGGCAAGGCCACCCCATCCGACATACTTGGCTAGTAGTTCTTGTTCTTCTGGATTCGCTTGTCGTCCCTCTTTTTCTAATCTTTTAACAAGTTTAATTGCGGCGATATTCGTTTCAATCTTTTCTCGATTTGTCTTAGGATAAAAGTCCTCTAAGTCATCTGGAAAAACAAAATCTTGAACAGTAACATCCGTCTCTTCTATACCTGAAATTAAAGGTTTTGTTTCCTTATCCTTTTCCTTTTCATTATCTTCTTCCAGGTAGGAAAACAAATCTATTTCCTGACTTTCACTTGATGGATCAATCTCAATCTCTGAATCATCTTTTTCAAGTTCTACATGAGACAATACTTGTTCAATCTCTTCTAAACTGTTCAAGTATAAGATAGGATTCTCTTCAAATAACTGGTTGGAATCACTGAATAGTTCTAGGCGAACCAAGTCATTTAACTGAGCATTTTCAATCGAAACCAACTGAAATACTTGTCCTTTATAACTTACTTGTGAACCGATTGGATATTCCCTCAAAGCTTCTTCTACAATTTTATCGACATTAGAAAAAGAGTTCGTTTCTTCCGTTTCCTGTTCAATATCACTTGAAGGAGATAAAGATTCCTCTACTTGATTAGACTTTTCTCTTATAGCTTTCACTTCATCAAAATGAGTAATAATCTTCAGCTTTTGTGTCAGTGGGAGTTGTGTGTAGTTTTCTTCATGATGGACAAGATCCGTAACGGTATCTAAAGTAGCCATCAATTCTGAACCCAAATAGGCTAGAACATCTCCCTCTTTTTCTTCAAAATGAATCTCAAGAACTTCTTTTTTAAGCTCTTTTGAGTCAACCATTAGAAGAAATTCCTCTATATCTCTACTAATACGGTCAGATAGATTATTCGCAACTCGATAGACATTGACTAAATTGACATCCTTATTCTGATGACATACAAGCTCACTTAATGGTTCTAACTTCTTTTTTTCAGATTGGATGTAAAATCGAGTGGAAAGGTTATAGATTGCGACTTCTAGCACCAAGTTTTTCTCAAAATTACTTAATTGAGATAATTTATCTAGACCCGCTTGTCCAAAAGTTCTTGTGTAACTTTCTAAATCTTGGTCATTATTTTCAGAACTAGCCTCTAAGAAAGAAACAATATCTTGATAAAAAGAATAGACGTGAGGAATCTCTTCTATCTTGCCCTCTTCAGCCAAAAAACTCTCTACCAAGTCCTGCCATTTCTCATCAAAATGTTGCGCTTGATAACGAAGAAATAGGTCCATTTTCTCCCTATCTTTTGGAATTGTTCCACGAAACATAGCCAATAATTGCACTACTTCCATACTCGCTCCTTTCATCTATACTAAAATAGGAGAATCACATGATTCCCCTACAACTCTATCTCCATTTCCACCTCTTGAGGACTGGTTTCTAAATTACTAGACAAAAGAGAAACAGCATCTGTTCTCATGTAGTAAGTATATAAGTCTTCTAGGTCTTGTTGGTTTTCAATCCCTGTTTCAATACTAATCAGAGCCTGTATAAATTCCTTGTAGTGACTCTCCATCATATCTGAAATCTTTTGTTTCATTTCCATAAATACTGATGACGATTCAGTTATACTTGTTTGGTCTATGTCTTGTAAATCCTTTTCTAAGGGATTGGTTCCTTCTTCTATTTCCACTAAATCTGAACGTCCATCACCATCAGAATCTGCGCTAAGAGGATTGGTTCCTAGCGCCAATTCTTGAGCATCAGTTAATCCATCTTGATCCGAATCACGTTGATAAATGGCTTCCATATACTTCCTTCTTTCCTAGTTAATCTTTTTTCACTCCAATCCTACCAAATATTCCTTGAAATAAGTATCACAACAAAAAAGAGAACGAGTCAAAACTACGTTCTCCTGAAAATGATAAAACATTACTATTAAAATAGATTACATGTAAAACTCTAATCAGGCAGAGCCTGCTAACTCATGACAGAAAAAGATGTTTAGCCTATAATGAAGGTGAACAATACCAATCCGTGATCTTTAATAGGGTTTTTCCTAGCCTGTATGTAAAACTGCATGAACAAGAGTCATGAGATAACTCGAATATGCCTTGAGCATGAAAATATCTTACTAGTAGCCCCTTGTTCTATTGTTCAAATAGTTAACAGGAGGTTTTTATAATGGAAGTCATGATTGAAACGTGTCTGTATTCTTTTGAATCAGTAACTATTCCAATTTATCTATCTCGAAATATATAAAATTCCTTTGTAATACTATAAAAAATAACTAACAAAGAAATAACTATAAGACTCGGTTGCCAAAAACCCGATATATCTACTACACTTTGGCCTAAAAGTTGGCCAATAAAGCTAACTAAAATTAAAATAATTAAATTGAAAATTACTGATACTAATAAAATTAACACCGAATGTATTATTGCCTCGCCTATACGTATTTTAAAAAGTTGTGATCTTGACACTCCCAGTGTCTTTAACTGTTTAATGTCTTCAATATCTTTATTAGAAGATAAAATTGTAAGAGAAATAGAACTAGTAATAATCAGAATAATTGGAGCAGACAGATAAGCAATAAAGGAAGCTCTTGCTTCGAGTACACCGTTTGCTTTATTCATGAATGAATACATATTTTGGGTGTAAAGAATAAACCCAGAAATGAGAGTTACTCCCATGCTCATTGAAGTTTGTATACTTTTTAAATAACTAGGATTGGATAGTAGATTCCAAAAGCCTGTATTGATTACATAATTTTCAGTTGGAAATATCCTCATTAAAAATTTTATTAGAAACACTTGAATTGATGGAGATAGTGATTGAATAATAAGGATGTGAATAATTAATAAAAATAATATTATGCTTGACTGTGTTGAAATTATTTCTTTATTTCTGCTAAAACTTGCTGAAACAATCAAACCTATACATAGTAACCATAGGATTAAACGAACAGAGATGTTAACAAAACCAGTTACTGTAACTTTTCTTTTTTTCTTTTTTGGTTTTAATATTGATGATATTTTAAGTATACGGCTTGAATAAAAGTAAGCCCCTATCCCGACAATTGTTGGGACTATGAAAACACTCAATAAAATTGATTGAATGTTGGCTGTAATAACTAAATCAGGTAACTCATCTCTTCCTAATAAATTTTGTAAAAATTTGTAGTAACTATCTGTCACAAAAAATGAAAGTATTGTACCAATACTACTAACAATCACTGCCATTAAATAAAACTGTCCAAATACTAGTAAAGATAGTTGAGTTCTGCTTGCGCCTAGGGTAGCCCATAATTGGTAATCCTTTTTAAAGATATCTATTAGCAGCCTTATATTATTTGAAATAAGGAAAAATAAAGTAGTCCCTCCAAAAATTATTAGCATTTGAAAAAGTTGTGAAGCGTTAATATTAGCAGTATTTATTGAACTAGCAATACCAAATAAAGATGTTCCAACAATCAGGCTAGATACAAATAGTAATGGTATTGTTCCTAACCATTGTCTTTTTGAGTACTGAAATTGGTAAATGATTAATTTTAGCATAATAAAACCTCCTCAAATTAATCTTTACTACTTTCAAGTGCTTGGTAGAGCTCATCAGCTGAAGGTTTAATAATTTGTTGAGATATTTTTCCGTCTTTTAAAATGAGTGCTCTGTCAGTTTTTGAAGCCAACTCAATATCATGAGTGACCATAAACACACATTTTCCTTGACTCGCTAAATTACGAAGTGTTTCAAAAATAAGTTTTCTTGAGACGCTGTCCAGAGCTCCTGTTGGCTCATCAGCAAAAATAATTTTACTATCAGCTATTATTGCACGAGTAATAGCCACTTTTTGCTGTTCTCCACCTGATAAGGTAGCAACTAATGATGATAGTTCTGCTTTAAAATTCAAACTATCCAACATTTTTTTACTTTATTGCTATCAACACTCTTTCCTGAGAGTCTCAGAGGAAGTGTAACATTTTCTAGTACAGGTAGAGCGGGTACCAGATTATAGTTTTGAAAAATAATTGCAATATCTTGCCTTCTAAATTTAGCAAGCTTCCCTTCTTTTAAGGTATATGGATTTATACCATTGATAACAACTTCGCCACTTGTTGGTTCAGATAAACTTGATAAGCAACTTAGCAAAGTAGACTTTCCAGAACCACTGACACCAAGTATTGATATAAATTCCCCATAATTGACAGATAAAGAAACATCTTTCAAAATAGAGACAGTTTTGTCTTGCCCTAACAAAAATTCTTTTGAAAGGTTTGAGACTTTAACAGCTACATTATTAACCATAATAAATCCTCCTGATTCCAGTGTCATCTTTAATTTAATTATACAATATTGGATTTCTATTAATATTAAGTAAGTAACTTATGAAACGTATTTTTTATGGATAAAAATAGCATAAAAATCTAGTTATCCGCATAAAAACTGGACTTATCACACTTTATCAAGGTCAAAACCACTCAATTTACTACTAATTTACTACTTATGAATGAGCTTTGATACGACGATTTATCCTTGAAAAGTGAAGATATAAAGATACTTCCAATAAAATTTGAATATTTAATAGGTAGACACTTCAAAAAATGAGGTGTCTATTTTTTTACCCGATTTTGAAAGGAAGTGAACTTATGAAAACAAAAAATCAAGAATCAAAAGGTCGTTCCCCACTCTTTAAGACCATCAAACATTCATTCAGCCAATAAAAAAGAAAGGATAGGTAAAAATATGGAACTTAAATTTGTGATTCCCAACATGGAAAAAACATTCGGCAATTTAGAATTTGCTGGCGAGGATAAAGTCGTTCAGCGAAGAATCAACGGACGGCTAACTGTCTTATCAAGAAGCTATAATCTCTATTCTGATGTTCAAAGAGCAGATGATATTGTGGTGGTGCTTCCTGCTGAAGCTGGCGAAAAACATTTCGGCTTTGAGGAACGTGTGAAGTTAGTCAATCCACGTATTACCGCAGAGGGCTACAAAATCGGCACTCGTGGTTTTACAAATTACCTTTTACATGCTGACGACATGATAAAAGAATAAAGAAAGAGAGGAAAAATGATGAGATTAGCAAATGGCATTGTATTAGATAAAGACACGACTTTTGGAGAATTGAAATTCTCTGCTCTACGTCGTGAAGTGAGAATCCAAAATGAAGACGGGTCGGTTTCAGATGAAATCAAGGAACGTACCTATGACTTAAAATCCAAAGGACAAGGACGCATGATTCAAGTAAGTATTCCTGCCAGCGTGCCTTTGAAAGAGTTTGATTATAACGCACGGGTGGAACTTATCAATCCCATTGCGGACACCGTTGCTACTGCCACCTATCAAGGAGCAGATGTTGACTGGTATATCAAGGCAGACGATATTGTGCTGACAAAGGATTCTAGTTCATTCAAAGCTCAACCACAAGCAAAGAAAGAACCGACACAAGACAAATAGTCGCTAGGTAGAAAGGAGACTTTTTCGCATGAAACAGCGTGGTAAAAGGATTCGCCCATCTGGTAAAGATTTAGTCTTTCATTTTACGATAGCGTCACTCCTGCCTGTTTTCCTGCTGGTTGTCGGACTGTTTCATGTGAAGACAATCCAGCAGATCAACTGGCAGGATTTTAACCTATCACAAGCAGATAAGATTGACATTCCCTATTTAATTATCAGTTTCAGTGTCGCAATTCTTATCTGCTTGCTGGTAGCGTTTGTATTCAAACGGGTTCGCTATGATACGGTTAAACAACTTTACCACCGTCAAAAACTGGCAAAGATGATACTTGAAAACAAGTGGTATGAATCTGAACAGGTCAAAACAGAGGGTTTCTTTAAAGATAGTGCTGGTCGTACAAAGGAAAAGATAACCTACTTCCCTAAAATGTATTATCGACTTAAAAATGGCTTGATACAGATACGGGTGGAAATCACGCTGGGAAAATATCAAGACCAACTCTTACACTTGGAAAAGAAATTAGAGAGTGGCTTGTACTGTGAGCTGACGGATAAAGAGTTAAAGGATTCCTATGTGGAATATACTTTGCTCTATGACACCATAGCCAGTCGTATTTCTATTGATGAAGTAGAAGCTAAAGATGGTAAACTTCGCTTAATGAAAAACGTATGGTGGGAATATGATAAGCTCCCTCATATGTTGATTGCTGGTGGTACAGGTGGCGGTAAAACTTACTTTATACTGACACTGATTGAAGCCTTGCTTCATACAGATTCAAAACTGTATATTCTTGACCCGAAAAATGCTGATCTTGCGGACTTAGGTTCTGTGATGGCAAATGTCTACTATAGAAAAGAAGACTTGCTTTCTTGCATTGAAACATTCTATGAAGAAATGATGAAACGTAGTGAGGAAATGAAGCAGATGAAGAACTATAAGACTGGCAAAAATTATGCTTACTTAGGTCTCCCGGCACACTTCTTAATCTTTGATGAATACGTCGCTTTCATGGAAATGCTGGGAACAAAAGAAAACACCGCAGTTATGAATAAGCTGAAACAGATTGTCATGTTAGGTCGTCAAGCTGGCTTCTTTCTAATACTGGCTTGTCAACGTCCAGACGCAAAATATTTAGGCGACGGAATCCGTGATCAGTTTAATTTCAGAGTGGCTTTAGGTCGTATGTCTGAAATGGGCTATGGCATGATGTTTGGCAGTGACGTACAAAAGGATTTCTTCTTAAAGCGAATCAAAGGTCGTGGCTATGTTGATGTAGGAACAAGTGTCATATCAGAGTTTTATACTCCCCTTGTACCAAAAGGATATGATTTCTTGGAGGAAATTAAAAAGTTATCCAACAGCAGACAGTCCACGCAGGCGACGTGCGAAGCGGAAGTCGCAGGTGTGGACTGATCTTGCTGGCTGGTGTGGCAATAGCCACGCCAGCACTTAACCCCCCGTATCTAACAGGGGGGTACAAATCGACAGGAAACAGTCAAAAAAACATTAGAAAATCCTTTGGTTACAAGGGATTTACAAAATTTCAGCGTATGTCAAATGGGCTTTAAAAGTTGACATACGCCTTTTTGATTGGAGGGATTTTTACTGAATGAACAAACTTGGTTACAGCATTTAAAAGAAAAACGCTTGGCTTATGGACTATCTCAAAACCGTTTAGCTGTTGCGACTGGTATTACAAGGCAGTATCTAAGCGATATTGAAACAGGAAAAGTCAAGCCATCAGAGGATTTACAGCAGTCCCTTTGGGAAGCTCTGGAACGCTTCAATCCCGACGCTCCCCTTGAAATGCTGTTTGATTATGTAAGAATTCGCTTTCCGACAACAGACGTACAGCAGGTGGTCGAAAACATCTTACAACTGAAACTGTCCTATTTTCTTCATGAGGACTATGGTTTCTATTCTTATTCAGAGCATTATGCTTTAGGCGACATATTCGTCCTTTGCTCCCATGAACTGGACAAAGGAGTTCTGGTGGAATTGAAAGGTCGTGGGTGCAGACAATTTGAAAGCTATCTTCTGGCACAACAAAGAAGCTGGTATGAGTTCTTTATGGACGTTTTGGTGGCTGGCGGTGTGATGAAACGCCTTGACCTTGCCATTAACGATAAGACAGGGATTTTAAATATCCCTGTACTCACTGAAAAGTGCCAACAGGAAGAATGTATCTCCGTCTTCCGCAGTTTTAAAAGCTATCGCAGTGGCGAACTGGTACGCAAAGAGGAAAAGGAATGTATGGGAAACACCCTCTATATCGGTTCATTACAAAGTGAAGTTTATTTCTGTATCTATGAAAAGGACTACGAGCAGTACAAGAAAAATGATATTCCCATTGAAGACGCAGAAGTAAAAAACCGTTTTGAGATTCGATTGAAAAATGAGCGTGCCTATTATGCAGTCCGTGATTTACTCGTCTATGACAATCCAGAGCATACCGCCTTTAAAATTATCAATCGGTATATCCGTTTTGTAGATAAAGACGATTCCAAACCTCGTTCTGATTGGAAACTGAATGAAGAATGGGCTTGGTTTATTGGGAACAATCGTGAACGATTAAAACTAACCACAAAACCAGAGCCTTACTCCTTCCAAAGGACGCTGAACTGGCTATCTCATCAAGTTGCCCCGACCTTAAAGGTTGCGATTAAACTTGATGAAATCAACCAGACGCAGGTTGTAAAAGACATTCTCGACCATGCGAAACTGACAGACCGACACAAGCAGATTTTGAAGCAACAGTCAGTAAAAGAACAGGACGTGATAACAACAAAAAAATAACTCAAATACAAATTCATTGAATATAGAGAGGAGAACATTTTTATGAATTTTGGACAAAACCTTTATAACTGGTTTCTATCAAACGCTCAATCACTGGTGCTTTTAGCAATCGTTGTGATTGGCTTGTATCTTGGCTTCAAGCGTGAGTTTAGCAAACTGATTGGCTTTTTAATTATTGCGATTATTGCGGTTGGCTTAGTCTTCAACGCTGCTGGAGTAAAAGACATTTTACTAGAGCTATTCAATCGCATTATTGGTGCTTAAATAAAACCGTTCTTTTGTGGAATATAAGTGGTTTTCTTATGTTCCGCAAAGGAATGGTACACCAAACGAAGTGCGGTAGGGATTTTTGAATCTCTACAAAGAAAGGACGTGAATATATGGACGATATGCAAGTCTATATTGCGAATTTAGGCAAATACAATGAGGGCGAATTGGTCGGTGCGTGGTTTACCTTTCCCATTGACTTTGAGGAAGTCAAAGAGAAAATCGGCTTGAATGATGAATATGAGGAATACGCCATTCATGACTACGAGTTACCCTTTACGGTTGACGAATACACTTCCATTGGCGAACTCAATCGACTATGGGAAATGGTATCGGAATTACCCGAAGAATTACAATCGGAGCTATCTGCTCTGCTCACTCATTTTTCAAGCATTGAAGAACTAAGCGAACATCAAGAGGATATTATCATTCATTCCGATTGTGATGATATGTATGACGTGGCACGCTACTACATTGAAGAAACGGGTGCTTTAGGCGAAGTACCAGCTAGTCTTCAAAACTATATTGATTATCAAGCCTATGGTCGGGATTTAGACCTTTCAGGAACGTTTATCTCAACCAATCATGGGATTTTTGAAATCGTCTATTAAATCTGTCGGTACATTACTACTGGCAGATTTTCTATTTTACGGGGTGGCTCAATCAGCTACCCCTATTTTTTATGAAAGGATTGATTACATGAAGAAAATACGAAGCTATACCAGTATCTGGTCTGTGGAAAAGGTACTGTATTCTATCAATGATTTTAGACTTCCGTTTCCCATAACCTTTACGCAAATGACATGGTTTGTCGTGTCACTCTTTGCAGTGATGATACTTGGCAACTTGCCCCCTCTTTCCATGATAGAGGGAGCATTTCTCAAATACTTTGGGATTCCTGTGGCTTTCACATGGTTTATGTCTACAAAAACTTTTGATGGTAAAAAGCCTTATGGATTTTTGAAGTCTGTCATTGCTTATGCACTGCGACCAAAGCTGACCTATGCAGGAAAAAAAGTAACGCTTGGCAGAAACCAGCCACAAGAAGCCATTACAGCAGTTAGGAGTGAATTTTATGGCATATCCAATTAAATACATTGAAAACAATCTCGTCTGGAATAAAGACGGGGAATGTTATGCTTACTATGAGCTTGTTCCTTACAATTACTCATTTCTAAGTCCAGAACAGAAAATACAAGTGCATGATTCTTTCAGACAGCTTATCGCACAAAATCGTGATGGCAAAATTCATGCTTTACAAATCAGTACAGAATCCAGCATACGTTCTGCACAAGAGCGTTCCAAAAATGAAGTCACTGGCAAGCTCAAAGCGGTTGCCTATGACAAAATCGACCAACAGACAGACGCTTTAATATCCATGATTGGCGAAAATCAAGTGAACTACCGTTTCTTTATCGGCTTTAAGTTGCTTCTCAACGATCAGGAGTTTTCTATGAAAAATCTTACCGTTGAAGCAAAAAATGCTTTGTCTGATTTTGTCTATGATGTGAACCATAAGCTGATGGGCGATTTTGTTAGTATGAGTAATGATGAAATCCTGCGTTTTCAGAAGATGGAAAAGCTCTTAGAAAATAAAATCTCTCGTCGTTTCAAAATCCGCAGGTTAGATAAGGACGACTTCGGCTATCTGATTGAACACCTTTACGGACAGACAGGCACTGCCTATGAAGAGTATGAGTACCATCTATCAAAGAAAAAGCTGGATAATGAAACGCTGATTAAATACTATGACTTGATTAAGCCTACTCGCTGTTTGGTGGAAGAAAAACAGCGATATTTGAAAATCCAGCAGGAAGATGAAACCGTCTATGTAGCTTACTTTACCATTAACAGCATTGTCGGAGAACTGGACTTCCCGTCCTCTGAAATCTTCTACTACCAGCAACAGCAATTTACATTCCCGATTGATACGTCAATGAATGTGGAAATTGTAGCGAATCGTAAAGCCCTATCTACTGTCCGCAATAAAAAGAAAGAACTGAAAGACTTGGATAACCACGCTTGGCAAAGTGATAATGAAACCAGCTCCAATGTGGCGGAAGCTCTGGAAAGTGTGAATGAGCTGGAAACCAATTTAGACCAAAGCAAGGAATCTATGTACAAGCTGTCTTATGTGGTAAGGGTATCAGCAAATGATCTTGACGAACTCAAACGTCGTTGTAATGAAGTGAAAGATTTTTATGACGATTTAAGCGTAAAACTGGTACGACCATTTGGGGATATGCTCGGCTTACATGAAGAATTTTTACCTGCCAGCAAGCGTTATATGAATGATTATATTCAATACGTGACCTCTGATTTCCTCGCTGGTTTAGGTTTTGGTGCTACTCAAATGCTGGGGGAAAATGAGGGGATTTATGTTGGCTACAGCTTAGATACTGGACGCAATGTCTATCTGAAACCTGCTCTTGCCAGTCAAGGGGTTAAGGGTTCAGTAACCAATGCGTTAGCGTCGGCTTTTGTTGGTTCGCTGGGTGGTGGTAAATCCTTTGCGAATAACCTTATCGTCTATTATGCGGTGCTTTATGGGGCACAAGCAGTGATTGTAGACCCAAAAGCAGAACGTGGCAGATGGAAAGAAACCTTGCCAGAGATTTCCCATGAAATCAATATCGTCACTCTGACTTCTGATGAGAAAAACAAAGGCTTACTTGACCCTTATGTGATTATGAAAAATCCCAAAGATTCTGAATCACTGGCTATTGATATTCTGACATTCCTTACGGGGATTTCCTCTCGTGATGGGGAACGCTTCCCAATCCTTAGAAAAGCCATTCGTGCAGTAACCAATAGTGAAGTACGAGGGTTGATGAAAGTGATTGAGGAATTACGGGTTGAGAATACGCCACTAAGTACCAGTATAGCCGACCATATCGAAAGTTTTACAGACTATGACTTTGCACATTTATTATTCAGTAATGGTTATGTGGAGCAGTCTATCAGCTTAGAAAAACAACTGAACATTATACAGGTTGCGGACTTGGTACTTCCCGACAAGGAAACTTCCTTTGAGGAATATACCACTATGGAGCTTTTATCCGTTGCTATGCTGATTGTCATTAGTACCTTTGCTTTAGACTTTATCCATACAGACCGAAGCATTTTCAAGATTGTAGATTTAGACGAAGCATGGAGCTTTTTACAGGTAGCACAAGGAAAAACACTATCTATGAAGCTGGTTCGGGCTGGTCGTGCTATGAACGCTGGGGTATATTTCGTGACCCAAAATACAGACGACCTCTTAGATGAAAAACTGAAAAATAACCTCGGCTTAAAATTTGCATTTCGTTCCACTGACCTTAACGAGATTAAAAAGACCTTAGCCTTTTTTGGTGTAGACCCAGAGGACGAAAACAATCAGAAGCGATTGCGTGATTTGGAAAACGGGCAATGCCTTATCAGTGATTTATATGGTCGTGTCGGTGTGATACAGTTCCACCCTGTATTTGAAGAACTGCTCCATGCCTTTGATACCAGACCACCTGTGCGAAAAGAGGTGTAAATGTGAAACCATCAATAGTAAACAGAATAAAATCAAACTGGACGCTGAAACGTCTAGGTAAAGTGGCAATGACAGTGGCTTTCACACTTGTGATTGCCATTTTTCTTTTAGCCATGCTGGGAACGGTGGTTCAAGCTGCGGGCTTGGTAGATGATACGGTCAATGTGGCAAATGAATACAGCCGATACCCACTTGAAAACTATCAACTGGATTTTTATGTGGATAATAGCTGGGGCTGGCTTCCGTGGAACTGGTCGGACGGGATTGGAAAACAGGTCATGTATGGACTATATGCCATTACCAATTTTATTTGGACAATCAGTTTGTATGTTTCCAATGCGACAGGTTACTTAGTACAGGAAGCCTATTCCTTAGACTTCATTTCCGCTACAGCAGATTCCATTGGTAAGAATATGCAGACCTTAGCTGGTGTGAGTGCAAACGGATTTTCAACAGAGGGTTTCTATGTTGGATTCCTCTTACTCTTGATTTTGGTTCTTGGGGTTTATGTTGCCTATACGGGACTGATAAAGAGAGAAACCACAAAGGCAATTCATGCCATTATGAATTTTGTGCTGGTGTTTATCCTATCGGCTTCCTTTATTGCCTACGCTCCCGACTACATTAAAAAAATCAATGACTTTTCATCAGACATCAGTAATGCCAGTTTATCACTTGGCACGAAGATTGTCATGCCCCATTCCGATAGTCAAGGCAAGGACAGCGTGGACTTAATCAGAGATAGCCTGTTTTCCATACAGGTTCAGCAACCGTGGCTACTGCTTCAATACAACAGTTCAGACATTGAAAGTATCGGTATTGACCGTGTGGAAAGCCTGCTCTCCACCAGCCCAGATTCCAACAATGGCGAAGACAGAGAAAAAATTGTTGCGGAAGAAATTGAAGACAGAAGCAATACCAATCTAACCATTACAAAGACCATTAACCGTTTAGGTACAGTCTTCTTCCTATTTGTCTTCAATATTGGGATTTCCATATTTGTATTCCTATTAACAGGAATCATGATTTTCTCGCAGGTACTTTTTATCATCTATGCTATGTTTCTGCCTGTGAGCTTTATTTTAAGCATGATTCCATCATTTGATGGTATGTCAAAACGAGCCATAACAAAGCTCTTTAATACCATTTTGACACGAGCTGGAATCACATTGATTATTACGACAGCATTTAGTATTTCAACCATGCTCTATACCTTATCGGCTGGTTATCCGTTCTTTTTGATTGCTTTTCTACAGATTGTGACCTTTGCAGGAATCTACTTCAAGCTGGGCGATTTAATGAGTATGTTTTCTCTACAGAGTAACGATTCTCAAAGTGTGGGAAGTCGTGTGATGAGAAAACCTCGTATGCTTATGCACGCTCACATGCACCGTCTACAGCGGAAACTTGGACGTTCCATGACTACTCTAGGGGCTGGGTCTGCCATTGTTACAGGTAAAAAAGGACAGTCGGGTTCGGGGAGTTCTGCAAGGACACAAGCAGATCACTCCCGACCAGACGGAAAGGAAAAATCAACACTTGGAAAACGTATCGGTCAAACCATCGGTACAGTAGCTGATACCAAAGACAGAATGGTAGACACTGCTAGTGGTTTGAAAGAACAGGTTAAAGATTTGCCGACCAATGCAAGATATGCAGTATATCAAGGAAAATCCAAAGTAAAAGAGAATGTCCGTGATTTAACCAGTAGTATTTCTCAAACCAAAGCGGACAGAGCCAGTGGACGCAAGGAACAGCAGGAACAAAGGCGAAAAACCATTGCGAAGCGTCGCTCTGAAATGGAACAGGTCAAACAGAAAAAACAGCCTGCTTCTTCTGTTCATGAAAGACCGACTACAAGACAAGAACAATATCATGATGAACAGACCTCAAAACAGTCTAATATTCAGACTTCATATAAGGAATCTCAACAAGCCAAACAAGAGCGTCCAGCAGTTAAGTCCGATTTTTCAAGTCCAAAAGTGGAACGCCAAGGCAATACCGTTCAAGAAAAAACCGTTCAAAAGCCAGCAACTTCAACCACTACAGCAGATAGAACTTCACAACGTCCAATCACAAAAGAACGTCCGTCTACTGTTCAAAGAGTACCACTACAAAATACAAGAAGTAGACCACCAATCAAAACCGCCACCATTAAGAAAGTCGGTAAGAAACCATGAAGTTGAAAACTTTAGTGATTGGTGGTTCTGGATTATTCTTGATGGTCTTCTCACTGCTTCTGTTTGTTGCCATTTTATTTTCAGATGAACAGGACAGCGGAATTTCCAATATTCATTATGGAGGTGTGAATGTTTCCGCAGAAGTGCTGGCTCATAAGCCTATGGTAGAAAAATATGCCAAAGAATATGGCGTTGAAGAATATGTCAACATACTTCTTGCGATTATACAGGTGGAATCGGGCGGTACTGCGGAAGATGTTATGCAGTCCTCGGAATCCCTCGGTCTTCCACCTAATTCATTGAGTACAGAAGAATCCATTAAGCAAGGTGTGAAGTATTTCAGTGAATTATTAGCCAGTAGCGAAAGGCTCAGTGTAGATTTAGAATCGGTTATCCAGTCCTACAATTATGGTGGTGGTTTCTTAGGGTATGTGGCTAATCGTGGAAATAAATATACCTTTGAACTGGCTCAAAGTTTCTCAAAAGAGTATTCAGGTGGCGAAAAAGTGTCTTACCCCAATCCCATAGCCATACCTATCAATGGGGGCTGGCGATACAACTATGGCAATATGTTTTATGTGCAACTGGTAACGCAGTATCTTGTCACAACAGAGTTTGATGATGATACGGTACAAGCCATCATGGACGAAGCACTGAAATATGAGGGCTGGCGATACGTTTACGGTGGAGCTTCCCCGACTACTTCTTTTGATTGTAGCGGACTGACACAATGGACGTATGGAAAAGCTGGAATTAACTTACCACGAACCGCACAACAGCAATATGATGTGACCCAGCATATCCCACTATCGGAAGCACAAGCTGGCGATTTGGTTTTCTTTCATTCTACCTATAACGCTGGCTCTTATATTACTCATGTTGGGATATACCTTGGCAATAACCGTATGTTTCATGCAGGCGACCCAATCGGTTATGCCGACTTAACAAGCCCCTACTGGCAACAGCATTTAGTGGGAGCAGGACGAATCAAACAATGAGAAAGGAAGATTTAATGATGAAATTTAGAAAAAATCAGAATAAAGAAAAACAGATACCAAAGGAAAAGAAACCTCGTGTCTACTATAAGGTCAATCCTCATAAAAAGGTTGTGATTGCCTTGTGGGTACTTTTAGGGCTTAGTTTCAGCTTTGCGATATTCAAGCACTTTACAGCTATAGATACTCATACTATTCACGAAACAACTATCATAGAAAAGGAATACGTTGATACTCATCATGTAGAAAATTTTGTAGAGAACTTTGCGAAAGTCTACTATTCATGGGAGCAATCCGATAAGTCCATTGATAATCGAATGGAAAGTCTAAAAGGCTATCTGACAGATGAACTTCAAGCTCTCAATGTTGATACAGTACGCAAAGATATTCCTGTATCGTCTTCTGTAAGAGGATTTCAGATATGGACGGTAGAGCCAACTGGCGACAATGAGTTTAATGTAACCTACAGTGTAGACCAGCTCATTACAGAGGGAGAAAATACAAAGACCGTCCACTCTGCTTATATAGTGAGTGTCTATGTAGATGGTTCTGGAAATATGGTACTGGTTAAGAATCCGACCATTACCAACATACCTAAGAAATCAAGTTATAAACCAAAAGCCATTGAAAGTGAGGGGACGGTTGATTCCATTACAACCAATGAAATCAATGAGTTTTTAACGACGTTCTTCAAGCTCTATCCTACAGCGACAGCCAGTGAACTTTCCTACTATGTGAATGACGGGATATTAAAACCAATCGGAAAAGAGTACATCTTTCAAGAACTGGTAAATCCTATTCACAATCGTAAGGATAATCAAGTCACGGTATCGCTGACAGTGGAGTATATCGACCAGCAGACCAAAGCAACGCAGGTATCTCAATTTGATTTGGTACTTGAAAAGAACGGGAGTAATTGGAAGATTATAGAATAACAAATATTGGTACATTATTACAGCTATTTTGTAATCACGTACTCTCTTTGATAAAAAATTGGAGATTCCTTGACAAATATGCTCTTACGTGCTATTATTTAAGTATCTATTTAAAAGGAGTTAATAAATATGCGGCAAGGTATTCTTAAATAAACTGTCAATTTGATAGTGGGAACAAATAATTGGATGTCCTTTTTTAGGAGGGCTTAGTTTTTTGTACCCAGTTTAAGAATACCTTTATCATGTGATTCTAAAGTATCCGGAGAATATCTGTATGCTTTGTATGCCTATGGTTATGCATAAAAATCCCAGTGATAAGAGTATTT
>NZ_GL732486.1:420711-611408 GCF_000187745.1 Streptococcus sp. M334
TACGTAGTAGTATATAGTATNTGNTGATTTTTTATGCCCTTTTGGGCTTTTGAATGGAGGAAAATCACATGAAAATTATTAATATTGGAGTTTTAGCTCATGTTGATGCGGGAAAAACTACCTTAACAGAAAGCTTATTATATAACAGTGGAGCGATTACAGAATTAGGAAGCGTGGACAAAGGTACAACGAGGACGGATAATACGCTTTTAGAACGTCAGAGAGGAATTACAATTCAGACAGGAATAACCTCTTTTCAGTGGGAAAATACGAAGGTGAACATCATAGACACGCCAGGACATATGGATTTCTTAGCAGAAGTATATCGTTCATTATCAGTTTTAGATGGGGCAATTCTACTGATTTCTGCAAAAGATGGCGTACAAGCACAAACTCGTATATTATTTCATGCACTTAGGAAAATGGGGATTCCCACAATCTTTTTTATCAATAAGATTGACCAAAATGGAATTGATTTATCAACGGTTTATCAGGATATTAAAGAGAAACTTTCTGCCGAAATTGTAATCAAACAGAAGGTAGAACTGTATCCTAATATGTGTGTGACGAACTTTACCGAATCTGAACAATGGGATACGGTAATAGAGGGAAACGATGACCTTTTAGAGAAATATATGTCCGGTAAATCATTAGAAGCATTGGAACTCGAACAAGAGGAAAGCATAAGATTTCAGAATTGTTCTCTGTTCCCTCTTTATCATGGAAGTGCAAAAAGTAATATAGGGATTGATAACCTTATAGAAGTTATTACTAATAAATTTTATTCATCAACACATCGAGGTCCGTCTGAACTTTGCGGAAATGTTTTCAAAATTGAGTATTCGGAAAAAAGACAGCGTCTTGCATATATACGTCTTTATAGTGGCGTACTGCATTTGCGAGATTCGGTTAGAATATCGGAAAAGGAAAAAATAAAAATTACAGAAATGTATACTTCAATAAATGGTGAATTATGTAAAATCGATAAGGCTTATTCCGGGGAAATTGTTATTTTGCAGAATGAGTTTTTGAAGTTAAATAGTGTTCTTGGAGATACAAAGCTATTGCCACAGAGAGAGAGAATTGAAAATCCCCTCCCTCTGCTGCAAACGACTGTTGAACCGAGCAAACCTCAACAAAGGGAAATGTTACTTGATGCACTTTTAGAAATCTCCGACAGTGACCCGCTTCTGCGATATTATGTGGATTCTGCGACACATGAAATCATACTTTCTTTCTTAGGGAAAGTACAAATGGAAGTGACTTGTGCTCTGCTGCAAGAAAAGTATCATGTGGAGATAGAAATAAAAGAGCCTACAGTCATTTATATGGAAAGACCGTTAAAAAAAGCAGAGTATACCATTCACATCGAAGTTCCACCGAATCCTTTCTGGGCTTCCATTGGTTTATCTGTATCACCGCTTCCGTTGGGAAGTGGAATGCAGTATGAGAGCTCGGTTTCTCTTGGATACTTAAATCAATCATTTCAAAATGCAGTTATGGAAGGGATACGCTATGGCTGTGAACAAGGATTGTATGGTTGGAATGTGACGGACTGTAAAATCTGTTTTAAGTATGGCTTATACTATAGCCCTGTTAGTACCCCAGCAGATTTTCGGATGCTTGCTCCTATTGTATTGGAACAAGTCTTAAAAAAAGCTGGAACAGAATTGTTAGAGCCATATCTTAGTTTTAAAATTTATGCGCCACAGGAATATCTTTCACGAGCATACACCGATGCTCCTAAATATTGTGCGAACATCGTAGACACTCAATTGAAAAATAATGAGGTCATTCTTAGTGGAGAAATCCCTGCTCGGTGTATTCAAGAATATCGTAGTGATTTAACTTTCTTTACAAATGGACGTAGTGTTTGTTTAACAGAGTTAAAAGGGTACCATGTTACTACCGGTGAACCTGTTTGCCAGCCCCGTCGTCCAAATAGTCGGATAGATAAAGTACGATATATGTTCAATAAAATAACTTAGTGTATTTTATGTTGTTATATAAATATGGTTTCTTGTTAAATAAGATGAAATATTTTTTAATAAAGATTTGAATTAAAGTGTAAAGGAGGAGATAGTTATTATAAACTACAAGTGGATATTGTGTGCTGAGAGCTTTCTTCTATACTAATAGACGAAAGGGTGTGAAAATGATTTTTAAATGATACTGTGGAACGGAACAGTAGCCCTAGTATTGACTACTGTCGTTTCTATTCATATTGGCTATTCTAGGACTGAGATGAAAAAATCTATAAATGCTCAGAATAAAATTGAACCCGCAAATCTCCCCAAAACAATGGTGAGTCATGTACTTGTATTATTCCGAAAAAATACACCTCTGGTGCAGTGAGACAAATTGGTGTATCTTATAGTGGCTTCGTAGATGAAAGCTATACTCTACTATCACTCTTTGATGATGTAGAACAAATTGAAAAAGATAATAGACTTCAGACAGCTATTGATGTTGTCAGAGAACAGTTTGGTTTTTTAGCCATACAAAAAGGAACCGTCCTAACTGAAGGTTCCAGAAATATTGAACGCAGTAAACTTATCGGTGGTCATTCCGCGGGTGGATTGGAGGGATTAAAATGAAACAAGAAAAAAATACAGTACAATTTTCAGAAATCCGTAGCAAAGGATGTAATGATATTGAAATGCTTGAAAGATTTTTACATGGAATCGTTGAAACAGCAACTTCAAAACTTCGTCAGAGAAAACTCAAAACAACTGAAATATCGATACGACTAGTACATGCTAAATCTGAAAACCGATTACCATTGGAATTTACATTTAGCATTAAGCCAACAAGCTCATCTGTGATAATCTATACTGAGGTAATCAATCGCTTTAAAGAATGTTACACAGGTGGGGGAATTCAAGGTTTTACGATTCAATTTGATAAAAATACCCTTGCCTCTGCATAGAAAGGATTTGATATGATTGACCGTTCATATTTACCATTTCAATCAGCAAGAGAGTACCAGGATACAAAGATGCAAAAATGGATGGGCTTTTTCCTATCTGAACATGCATCAGCACTCTCTGATGATACAAACAAAGTAACGTACATGTCTGACTTATCACTAGAGAAGAAATTATTACTCCTCAGTCAAGTATACGCCGGGCAGCTACGCACACGCATTCAAGTGATTGAAAAAAACAAGCGTGTTTCCTACACTGGAACAATACCAAGTCTGACCAAAGATTTCATTTTGATAAAAACTACAACAGGTCACATCAATTTGAAATTAAAAGACATTATTAGTATTGAACTTGTCGAGGAGGTGCTCTATGAATCAGCTTGAGTTTCAGCGTAATCACCTACAAATGGACTATTATAGCGAGAGCTACCAAGATTTTGAACGTGACTTCTACCGCTACTCTAACATGAATATTCCATTGACCTTCCTAACTGATGATATCCTAAAAACAATGGCGACTTCACGTAAGAATTACTTTGTCCTCAATAAGGAAAAGTCCAGAGATAACCGCGATCACTTCTTCATATTTGAAGTAAGTACCGTAGATGAGAATCCGCTAATCTATCATTATACATATAAGAAAACTACAATATATTTAGCAGAAAAATAGGAGCAGTTCAATTGACTGTTCCTATTTTTAATATTCATAAAATCTAAAGTCTTTATACTCTTTAACAATGGAGTCGCCAACCAGAACAGACTATACTGACCAGCGACTACCTTAAATTTAATGTTTCAGATTTATTTTCTTATCTCTAATTTCATAAACTACATCTGCTACATTTTCGAGTAATCGTTTATCGTGGGTGATAAACACGATAGTTCCGGTGTACTCCTTCATTAGTATTTCCAAAGCCTCTAAACTTGGTATGTCAAGGAAGTTACTGGGTTCATCCATTATTAGGATGTTATATCTACCCATGAGCATTTTAGCAAGCAACAATTTTATAATTTCTCCACCGCTTAAAACAGATAAACTTTTTCCAATATCGTTCTGTTTGAACCCCATAGATGCTAGCACTGAACGAATTTCTGATATATTGTAGTCACAATCCTTCTGCATAAACTCCATAACATTCTGATTACTGTTGTACTTGTAACCATTCTGTGCAAAGTAACCTATTTTTGCCTTAGGCGAAATAGAAATTCCTTCTTCATGGTTTAAGATCATTTGGATTAAAGTTGTTTTTCCGATTCCATTACCACCAGTTAACGCCACTTTTGCTCCTAACGGAATTTGAAAAGATGCATTTTCAAACAGAGCCTTATCCCCAAATACTTTATTAATTTCTGCACCGACTATAGGGTATGGATTATGGAGCTCCAATGCTTTACTTTGCCTGAAACGAATTCTGCGAATGCCTTCCGGAGCTTCTACTTTTCCTAAGGCCGCAATCCTGTGCTCTAGGGTTTTAGCAGCATTATACATCTTTTTTTCCTTACTTCCTATTGATTTTTGATGAGCTAAACGCCCTCCGTCTTCAGTACTTTTTTTCTTTGAAGAACCTTTTGCCTTCTGTTCTATTTTACGAGCCTGTTTTCGCTTTTCCTCCGCAGCCCTTTCCAATCGGGCACGTTCCGCAATAAATTGTTCGTATTCTGCAGCTTGGCTCTTACGTTCTTCCTCTTTCTGACGAAGATAATCAGAATAGTTTCCCCAATACTCAGTGATTTTGCCATCTTTCAGTTCCCATATTTTATCTACTATTTCATCAAGAAAATAGCGGTCATGGCTAATAACTAACAGTGCACCTGTAAAATATTTTAGCTGTCCTATTAGAAAATCAATTCCTTCACGGTCTAAATGGCTCGTAGGTTCATCCGCTAAAATACCATGAACCTGTGCCGATAAGGCCTGTGCTATTTTAAGCCTTGTTTCTTCACCACCGCTCATAGTCTGTATATTTAATTGCTCAACACCTAGCTTGCCTACAAGTGCAAAATCTTTTTCCTCCTGCAGAGTTACTTCGTCCAACTGGGGAATATAGGCAAGTTCACCCAGACGATTCATTTTACATCCTGGGGGAGTTAATTCTCCTAAAAGTACCCTGAGTAAAGTGCTTTTTCCAGCACCATTTGCTCCTACTAAACCAATACGGTCATAATCATATACTTCTAATTCATTTATATCTAAAACATCGCGTCCTTTGAATTCCACACGAATGTCTTTTGCTTTTAATATTAATTCCATAACATTTCCTCCTGTCTATAATCGCATGCTTTCATTTGTTTGTATGCAGGGAAAACCCTGCGATTTTAGCAGGAAGAGTTACATGAAAATAAGATACATAAATATTCCTCCAATATTGTTTATTTTAAATCTAATTTTCTAACCTCAGTTATCATTTGGCAAACTATAGCAATGCCAATAATTAAAATACCTGATAGTAAAAACCAATGATTTACACCGATTTTATCAGCAAAGAATCCAGAAAGAATTAACCCAATTGGCATAGCAAGTGACATGATACTTCCGATCAAAGAAAATACACGTCCTAAATATTCAGGCTTAATTTTCTCCTGAAAAAGAGCTGTTTGCACACCGCTATAAAATGGCACCGAAAGCCCCATTATTGCACAGCAAACTACGAATATTACAAATCCATTTGGAGGAAGTATTCCCGAAACGGCTAAACTGGTCCCCATTATAAAAAATGAACTTGTTATTAGTAATACATGCTTTTCGAAGCCCCCTAATCTTCCTAATAATAAGCCTCCTGCTAGCATCCCAAATGCAAAGGAAATTTCCGTAATAGAAATATGCACAGGCGTTCCATTAAAGTGTTCCATGCTTATTAAAGGAAATAGTGCATTGATTGGCATATAAACAAAAGTATATAGTGTTCCTAAGAGTAATAAGGCAAACAATCCTTTGTTTTGTCTCAGAACCACAACTCCTTCTTTCATCTCCCTTATGAAATTTGGTTCTAAACTTTGCACTTGATTACCCAGCTTAGGTATACGTACAATTGCTACCGTAATAGATGCAATCACAGCACCCAATACGTCGATGGCAATAATAGCATTTAAATCCCAAACGGAGTATAAGAGTGCTGCAACTGCCGGACTAACAATATAGCTTATAGACTGCAAAGACTGACTATAGCCTGCGCATTTCGTTAGCTGTTCTTCTGGTACTAAAAGTGGTGTAACCGCATTGAGTGCTGGGGTATGAAAAGCTGTTCCAATGCTACGGATAAACAATACTATCATAATCATCCAGACAGGTAGCTCCATACAGAATGCAACAATAGCAAGCACTGCACCAGCTGCTGCGATAATTAAATCGGCACCAATCATTATCTTCTTCCTATCATGACGATCCACTAGCACACCAATGGCAGGTCCCAAAATCGCATAGGGTAAAAAACCTACTAATGAAGCCATAGACAAGACCATCGCAGATCCTGTTTTTTCTGTAAGGTAAAAAATAATCGCCATTTGCAGGATGGCACTAGTGATTAATGATACTGCTTGCCCTGCCCATATTGCATAAAATTTTCGTTTCCAATTGTTGTATTTTTCCATTTATATTATCTCCTGCATATTATTTTGCTTGAATTTCTATTTTGAATAGCATTCTAGGCAATAAAAAATGCAGGCCAAACCCCACAATGTGGCTTTTGGTCTGCATACATACAATTTGGAAACATTCATATTAAAGACATAGTTAAATAAAGGTATAGTTAAATAACCAATATCCTCACCGTAACTAATGAATGCTCAATATCGTATAAATAAGCACAACAAAAAAGCCTATCATCGGGTATAGATTCTGCTTTTTTTATTGCCAGCTTATCTTAAACGCATTGAGGCTGTCATAGTTTCGGTTCCTCCTACATCTTTGTTTATATCAATTTATAGTATAACACAACAAGATGATATGTTCAATATAAAAGTTATGGAATGAGACTCATACTTCCAATTCGATGCCAGATTTAAAGGATATGACGAAGTTTTCTTCATAGACTGTAACGCTCTGGATTATCTTCCTTAGTAGCAAGCGATTAGCTTTCACAAAATCTTCTGTTTGTAGTTTTAAAAATTCATCAGGATTTTCTAACTCAACCTCAAAATATTTCATTTTACATTCCCTCATTTCATTTATTGATAAATTGAGTTTGCAAAAAAGAGTGGACAATTTTTGTCTACTCTTAACCTTTAAAATAGTTTTTTTTAATCGATTTGAAGTTGCCTAAATTATTACTTATTCGGTAAAATGAAGTATTGCTTTCAACAGATTTCCTTCAACTACACTTCACTTGATTCAAACAAGGTGGGTACATTTCTATTCCCACAAACTCCTTGTCAATGGAAACAAACACGTACCCACAGGGTAAATGGAAATAGAAACTGATAATTTCTAGCTATCACTTCTACTCATTCCAAAAATTTTCTCACTCTGATACTTACCCACCATAAAGCAAAAAGCCTTGCAATCAAGGCTTTCATTATCCCTTTCGTTCAAAGGTTTCTAAGCTTTTACGAGCAGAGCGACACACTCAGCGGTTCGCTATCTCCGTTCTGTCTGCGTGCTAGCACTTGTCAATCACGGACAGCTATCGCATGGGCGGAAGTAAATGCTAATCTTCGTCGTTTTACTCCTTGACTAGCAAACTTACCGCCTCAACATGTCCTGTATGTGGAAATAAAACACGATTAAAGATAAGGGAAGATACTGAATTAAAAAAATTCCCCCTCTATTGTCCGAAATGCAGACAAGAAAATTTAATTGAAATAAAGCAGTTCAAAGTAACTGTGATTACAGAGCCAGACGCAAAGACGCAGAGCCGATAAAATGAGATTAATACAATCTCATTTTATCGGCTCTTTCCGTTATGTATGGATTCTTTTAATTAGTCTTCGATGTTTCTTGCTTCGTTGATACCGCTGGCTAAAGATTCCATTAAGGATAGTTCTTTGTCTGTAAAGCTATCCATGTATTTCTCTATCTGTAATCGTCGGGTGCTTTTTACCAAGTTATTAGCAGGTAAGAAAAATTCATCAACGGAAACATGAAGTAACGATACAAGGTCATAAAGAACTTGTATGCTGGGGTGTTGCCCTTTATTTTCAATATTAGTTAAGTACCGTGGGTCAATTTCAATCAATGCTCCCACTTGTTCACGAGTTAAACCTCGTTTCAATCGAGCTTCTTTAATGGCTAAACCAAAGGCTCTAAAATCATATTTATCTTCTTTTTTACGCATAGTAGACCACCTCTATACATTTTATTGTTCCTACTGAATTAAAAACAGGTATAGAAAAACGTGTTATATGGTTTATAGGTTTATATTTAATAAAAAGCACTACTAAACGCCAATAAAAAAAACCGTTATATGGTAGTGCTATTTACGCTGTTAAAATATTGTATATTACTTCCAAATGGCGGTTTGTTGGAGGTCAACGTCGCCATGAAGTACATCATATACAATAAATTTCCTTACATTGGGTTCTTGTCAAAAAAAGTCGTCTATCTGCAATAGATAAGTACGTCCACCAATGTGGTTTTATAAATCATATAGATAGAATAACAGAAGCATGTAAACAGAGAAATAAATCTGTTTATATGCTTTTTTGGCTATTCAGAACTTTTTTACAAAGTTTATTTATCAGTAATGCAACAAATCCCCCTTTCACATTGGGACTAAGAGTGAAAGGAGATAAACGAGCAAGGCTCACTTCCTTTCCTAGACAGAAAGGGGGTGAGAAACATGAAACCATCTTCTTTTCAGACCACAATAGAAAATCAGTTTGACTATATCTGTAAACGTGCTATGGAAGACGAGCGAAAGAATTATATGCTTTATCTTTCAAGGATTGCAAAGCGTGAGGTGTCCTTTTCGGATGTTGGCGATTATCTTGTTAGCCAGTTTGCGACAACAGATAACTATTCAACTGACTTTCAGATTTTTACACTCAATGGGTTATCAGTAGGCGTTGAAAATGATTTGTTGAGTGAAGCATTACGTGAGTTGCCAGACAAGAAACGTGAAATTCTACTGCTGTTTTACTTTATGGACATGAGCGATTCAGAAATTGCAGACCTGTTGAAATTGAACCGTTCTACTGTCTATCGGCATAGAACCAGTGGACTAGCCTTAATTAAAAAGTTTATGGAGGAATTTGAAGAATGAAAACACAATATCCTATGATTCCCTTTCCTCTCATTGTAAAGGCAACAGATGGCGATACCGAAGCGATTAACCAGATTCTACATCATTACAGAGGGTACATAACGAAGCGTTCCCTACGACTTATGAAAGATGAATATGGCAATCAAAGTATGGTCGTTGATGAAGTCTTACGTGGAAGAATGGAAACCAGACTGATTACAAAGATTTTGTCATTTGAAATTAAGTAATATCCTCTCTCCTTTCGTGGAAGCGTGCTAAACCATTCCACGCTTCCCGAACAGGGAGGTTTGTTATTCCACCAAAGCATATTGAGCTTTCAATGTGTTTTGATAGGCTAACGAGCCATTGTTCTTTGAAAACTGAATAAAAGTAATCGAATACGTTTCGATAAGAAAAGAGCCAACGGAACTAACCGCCATGACCTATCTTATAAAGATAGCGAGCGATTCATGTTAGTGATCCGAGAAGCAATCTTTAGCAGGATTGCCTGCAACGACATTCTTATCGTGATAATGATACTCCCATACAGTCAATAGTCCGAGCGTGATAAAACCGTCGCAGGCAATGAGTATGGCTACATGAGAACCATGCAGGGGTGGAACTCCCGTGAGCTTTGCTAAAGCTGTTCGATTGCTGGTAAAACAACTTTTATGAAATCCAAATAAGTGATTTGGAAAGGAGGATTTTATGAAGCAGACTGACATTCCTATTTGGGAACGTTATACCCTAACCATTGAAGAAGCGTCAAAATATTTTCGTATTGGCGAAAACAAGCTACGACGCTTGGCAGAGGAAAATAAAAATGCAAATTGGCTGATTATGAATGGCAATCGTATTCAGATTAAACGAAAACAATTTGAAAAAATTATAGATACATTGGACGCAATCTAGCGTCGCCAAAGGGTCTTGTATATGATAAAATAGTATTAAGTCGTATCAAGGCTCTTTCCATAAAGGAAAGGAGCAAATGCCATGTCAGAAAAAAGACGTGACAATAAAGGTCGAATCTTAAAGACTGGAGAGAGCCAACGAAAAGACGGAAGATACTTATACAAATATATAGATTCATTTGGAGAACCGCAATTTGTTTACTCGTGGAAACTTGTGGCTACAGACCTAGTACCAGCAGGAAAGCGTGATTGTATCTCACTTAGAGAGAAAATCGCAGAGTTACAGAAAGACATTCATGATGGTATTGATGTTGTAGGAAAGAAAATGACACTCTGCCAGCTTTACGCAAAACAGAACGCTCAAAGACCAAAGGTTAGAAAAAACACTGAAACTGGACGCAAATATCTTATGGATATTTTGAAGAAAGACAAGTTAGGTGTAAGAAGTATTGACAGTATTAAGCCATCAGACGCTAAAGAATGGGCTATTAGAATGAGTGAAAATGGTTATGCTTATCAAACCATCAATAACTACAAACGTTCTTTAAAGGCTTCATTCTATATTGCTATACAAGATGATTGTGTTCGGAAGAATCCATTTGACTTTCAACTGAAAGCAGTTCTTGATGATGATACTGTCCCTAAGACCGTACTAACAGAAGAACAGGAAGAAAAACTGTTAGCCTTTGCAAAAGCTGATAAAACCTACAGCAAAAATTATGATGAAATTCTGATACTCTTAAAAACAGGTCTTCGTATTTCAGAGTTTGGTGGTTTGACACTTCCAGATTTAGATTTTGAGAATCGTCTTGTCAATATAGACCATCAGCTATTGAGAGATACTGAAATTGGGTACTACATTGAAACACCAAAGACCAAAAGTGGCGAACGTCAAGTTCCTATGGTTGAAGAAGCCTATCAAGCATTTAAGCGAGTGTTAGCGAATCGAAAGAATGATAAGCGTGTTGAGATTGATGGATATAGTGATTTCCTCTTTCTTAATAGAAAGAACTATCCAAAAGTGGCAAGTGATTACAACGGCATGATGAAAGGTCTTGTTAAGAAATACAATAAGTATAACGAGGATAAATTGCCACACATCACTCCACATAGTTTGCGACATACATTCTGTACCAACTATGCAAATGCAGGAATGAATCCAAAGGCATTACAGTACATTATGGGACATGCTAATATAGCCATGACGCTGAACTATTACGCACATGCAACATTCGATTCTGCAATGGCAGAAATGAAACGCTTGAATAAAGAGAAGCAACAGGAGCGTCTTGTTGCTTAGTAGTACAAATGAATTTACTACTTATTTACCACTTCTGACAGCTAAGACATGAGGAAATATGCAAAGAAACGTGAAGTATCTTCCTACAGTAAAAATACTCGAAAGCACATAGAATAAGGCTTTACGAGCATTTAAGAAAATATAAAAAGATAATTAGAAATTTATACTTTGTTTACTGTTAAAATTTCTATTTCCTCTGAATCTCGAATAAAGGTCTTCAGCGAACTAAGAATTTTTTTCTATTACCTTAATAGTATCATAAATGAGGCTTGATTGAAAGCGTAAACATAGCTTTGATAAGTGATACAACTATTCTATACAAAATTTAAACATAAAACTTAGGTATACTTAATAAATGAGAATTTAAGTTAGCTATAACGAAGATAGTAGCATATGTAAAACTCTAAGCAGGCAGAGCCTGCTAACTCATGACAGAAAAAGATGTTTAGCCTATAGTGCTGTCATTAAAAAATCCTCACACATCACGCAAGGAAATCGCTAAATAAAACAGGCTTTGACCATGTCGGGATTAATTGCAGCACATTCCAAGGATCCAGCTTTTTCTTTTTTTTATAATCGAATTTCCCAAAGAGTAAGCAAGATGAAGGCCGTCATTGCTTATGCTCATAAGATTCTCAGAATCATTTACAAACTACTTTCCGCCAAGCATACTTATCAAAAAGAGAAGGGGCTAGGACTGAGGAAACAGTTCTAACGCCAAAACTAAAAAATTTCAATTACACGCTAGTACAGGAATTGATTTTTTACGCTTTCTTACTGTTTTTCCAAATAAAAAAGATGACTTACTGAACCTGTAAGCCACCTAATCAGTCGGTTTATTCTGGTGTCTGCCACCGCTTGGCCCGTACGTCCAAGATTGCTATCGGATTTTGTTCTGGTGTCCGCCACCGCTTGGCCCTTATGTCCAAGATTACTATCAGATTGACCATGAGCCGACCACTCATTTATAGACATATTGTATCTTTAAATAGCTACAATTTCAAGTGTAAACTCTTCTATTTGGTCGTATAAGCAAAACTGATGGCACTATCTGCTTGAGAGATTTTTCTAAAGGTATAGTTAGGGTTGCCCCCATAGTTGGTTTCAGACACAAGGAAAGAACCATCATCATAGACCTTCTCTACAAAAGCCACATGACCATAGCTGGCTGGTGTACCATGTGTACCTCCTACAAAAGAAACAATAGCACCTGCTCTTGGTGTAGAGCCCGTTTCCCCACCAAGACTTGAAGCTGTC
The DNA here is from genome assembly GCF_000187745.1 of Streptococcus sp. M334. Taxonomy (GTDB): domain Bacteria; phylum Bacillota; class Bacilli; order Lactobacillales; family Streptococcaceae; genus Streptococcus. Next base: position 433,282 of record NZ_GL732486.1, read on the forward strand.
GCAACCCAGTCTTGACCATTTCCCATGGTATTAATGATTGAAATCTTTTCTCCATTTCTACCTTTTAATTTTAAGCCTAACTGGTTCATACGAGCCGCAACACCCCATGTACATTGTCCATAAGCATAGGCCATACCATCTCCACCACCAGGAACAGAATGATCATACAAGTCCCCACGAACCCCTTCAAGGGATTGTGGATCACTTTTTGCCTGTCCTCCATTTGTTTGACTAAAGCCTTTTTCAATTTGGTAATACCATTCCGTTGCTCTGGTTTGTCTTTCCAGTAGTTTGTCACCAGAATTTCCCTCCCAATAGGTCAGAAAGAGTTGGGCCAGATTGACTGCACTGCCTGTATTTTTAAAGAAATCCTTTAACCAACTTTGATAGTAAGGACTATCCCCATGAAGCATAAAATCAAGTTGTAGGTCTAAATCATACCATTTCTTATTTTGGGTGCGTGCATAATTTAACAAGGCTGTATGCCGTGTTGACCCATCTGCGGTATCTGTCCATTGCCCTAAACCTAGACCTCTATGAAGAATATTAGGATAAGCACCACTATAAATGGCTGGACCTCCAATCGCTAACCAGCTTTCATCATCCCATGAGGAATCGGTAGCGCCAACAGGAGGAGTTAAATAATCTCCTTCAGCTCGTTTAGGATTAATAGAAGACTCTACCGACCAATTTCCTAAAATTGCCGCAATGGCTTGGGGACTTGCCCCTTGAGATTTCAAAAACTCATAAATATGTTTTGCTCGTTCAAACTCATCCCCACCAAACTGACCAATGGCTGGTAAGATAGTGGTCTGAAGTTGAATGACTTTTGGAAAATAAAATTGCGGATTGACATACACAAATTTTTCTTTCTTGTTTTTATACTTTTGATAGGAAACTTTCAAACCTGTATCGTCTGGTGTTTCACCAATAATATCACCCGTTAGGACTCTTGTCCCCTCAATCGCACGGCCATTATGAATAGAATACAAGGTCAATCGACTCTCATTCTCTCCTTTTCCGTTAGTGAGAATAACATCATCTCCGTCTAGAGATACAACACCATCCATTGGTGCGACAATTGTTTGGTGAGCCTTCGCTTCTAGTAGAATATACTCCTGAAGAGTAGGTTTTCCGTCTAAATCATAGTATCCATAACGATAAGTCATGGTTAGACTATCTTCGTTGCTTTTCCCCTCAAATGGATTGTCCAATTCCTGCATGGAAGCATAGACACCCTCTTCTTTTAGTTCCTTTATTTCCTCTTGATCGTCTTTCGATAGTTTATACTTAGGAGTTTCATAGAGGTCTTGCATGGATTTCAAATCATCCCCATCGTTTAAATCATGCCACAAAGTAGACAGATAATCCTTGTAAGATTCTGAACTAAATAAGTGAACTGGTTTGTGTAACTCATAGTCATGGAATTTAAAGTTCATATAGCCCATCACATCATCAACTTTTGTGTAATAAGTAATTCCTTTGTCATTTGTGCGAGTATGTTCTGCATCTTCCCAAGTTAGGTGGGTATAAGCTTTTGTTAATTCAAATTCATCTTGTTGAATCAAACTAGCAGATGAAAATCCTAAAAAGAAGCTCATTATAAGTAAAAGAAGAAAGACTATTCCTCCAACTATCCAGGTTACAAGATTTCCAGCCGCAAATGTAAAGAAGGAAAAGGCTGCTTTTAGTTTTTGATAGATATTTCGGACACTTGTAAGACCTTGTTTCTTTAATTTTCGAAACCGATTTTTAAAAGAACTTGGGTTATCTTTCGCTAGTTTCCATCCTTTTCCATCCTTAAAATGATGGTATCGCTCTTTTGTGTTGGTCAGTCTTTTCTTGGTAAAACGACCTGTTGCTTGTCCTGTTTTGACACTAGCTTTTCCAAGGTTATAAGAAAGGCGACTGTAGCGTTTTCCTTTTCTAATTGTCTCTTGAAGTGTGTGATAACCTTCTAAATCTTCATTTTCTGAAGCTAACTCTCCACCTTCACGTCCAAGGACATAAAGAAAAGTTTTGGCTTTCCTACTGACTTTTTTGGACTTATAGACTTGTTTAGTAGATTTTAGATTCTCTTTTGCGGCCTTGACTTCTTTCTTAGCTTTTAATTCTTCTAAACTCTTCCCTTGAAAGAAAAAATTAGATTTATGTTTCGATTCCTGACCGTAGAAAAATTTTTGATTGGTTTTTCTTTCTTTACGACTCTCTTTTCTTTCTTCTTTTGCTTCTACCTTTGCTTCCTTAAATTGCTTCTTGGCTATTTTCAATCGTTTCCTAGCATGAGGCAACCGTCTGTCTCTTAATTCTTTGCGATTTAAAAGAGATGGAGGACTATTTTGAAGAATATGATTGTAGTCTTCATTTGCTTGTTTTACTCTAGCCTTTGAAGCTTCTCTCATCTCCTCTAGCTTTTCTTTTATCTCTTTTTTCCATGCTTTTTCATCCAGTCCAGCGGAATCTTTTTTCTGTTTCCTCACCTCCTTCTTTCCTTGTTTCAAGAATTTCTTCTCATCTTTTAGACTTCTTCTAAATGCCTTTCGGGCACGTATGATTTCTCTTTTATCCTTCATTTACCTTCCCCTTAATTAGAAGCCATTTTATCAGGATCTGTACTCATGATATCAAACAATTGAGTACCTTGAGGAATCTTATTTTTAAAGGGAACAACAACTGAACCAGCTTTTATCAGTCCTGCCCCTTTTTCTGGATTGACAAGGTATTTTTCAAGTTCTTTTGACAAGCCTAAGAGTTGAACCAGTTCTTCTCTATCATTTTTTGCTTGCTTGAGGAGAATCATAAATTCACTATTTGCAATAATCCGTCTACCATTTGGATCTAACAATAAGGTTTCGACGTTTTGAGTTATTCCAGTCGGACTGGCTCCATATTTTCTGACACGACTCCACAATTTAAAGAAGAAATCACTGGCATATTTATCTAATAAGAGAAGCTGCATTTCATCAAAATAAATCCAGGTCTTCTTCCCTAATTTTTGGTTCCGAACGACACGATTCCATATCTGATCAAAAACAACCATAAGGGCGATTTGTTTCAGCTCATCTCCTAACTTCTTAACGTTATAAATCAAGAAATTAGATCCTGTCTGAATATTGGTCTTATGAGAAAAAATATCAAGAGAACCTTCGACATACAGTTCCATATCAAGTGCCAAATTCTGCGCTTCTTCTTCTGGTTGTTGACTCAATACAAAGACCCATTCTTCCAAAGAAGGCTCTTTAAATGACTGATAGGTGAGCCTCGTAACTCGGTCGATAATCGATTTTTCTCTTCCATCCATTTTTCTATCCAATAACTTGCCGATAAAGGATAAAAGAAATTCTGATTTTACCTTTACAGGATCTTCATCCATATTTTCCTCAGACAAGTCAAGGACATTGAGATAGGTTTGGGAATCAGGCGCAATATCAATCATTTCTCCCCCAAAAGTCCGTCCAATGACACTGTACTCTGCTTCTGGATCCACGATGATAATTTCAGTATTTTCACCAGATTCCTTGATTTTGGTCGTGATAATTTCATGCTTGGTTGCCATCCCTTTCCCTGCTCCAGATGTTCCTAAAATCAGACCAGACGGTGTATTTAATAGGCTGCGATCAATGGTAATAATATTACTTGATATTTGATTGATACCGTAATATTTCCCACTACGGTCTTGTAGGTCTACTGAAGTCCAAGGTGAGTTCACTGCTATATTGGACGTTAATAAACTCCGTGATACTCCCTCTAAAAAATCACAACCAAATGGCAGCAAACTATTAAAGGCTGCTTCTTGCATATATGGTAGTTTATCAATCATTAGGTCATTTGAACCGGCCACTTGTTGGATAGTGTCTAGGGCTTGTTTAAGTTCTTCTTCATCCTGACCAAAAACACCAATCAAGAAGACTGTTTGAAACAGTTTATCTCCTGTCTCGGTCATGGTTTTTAAGAGTTCCTCAGCTTCATCGATATTGCTTTCTAATACATGACCTACTTTTTCCAAATAGATACCTGTACGAGCTAGTTTTTGTTGTTCCCCAATCTTTTGGGATTCCATCAAGGTCTTCTTTGTTCGTAGTTTCTTCATGGCATCCGCCTTAGTCGAACTTTGAGCATGAAGGCTCACAATCAATTCCAAATCTCCTTGCATGAGGTCTCGGATAAACTGATCCCCTAATTCCATGCCGTAGTCTCTCACATAGACAATCTGTAATAAGCGGTCATTGATTTGTAGGTAATTCTTGTTTTTAAAATCCAAGAGATTAGGTGCTATGAAGTGACGAGTTGTCTGACCCGATCTCGTTAAATCACGGTAAGAAAAAGGAAGATGGTGTTCTCCTCTAAGCATATCTGCCAACAAGTTGACACGGTCTTCTCCAGCCAAGGATTCAAATCGAGCATCAATTTCTGAGAAACCACTCTTGAAATATTCTCCAATTTGAGACAAGGAACGATAAGCTTGTTTGGGATTAGAATCCTTTCTACCAAAGCTAATCAGTTTCACAGCTGAAAAGTTATTTTCACCACTGTCTAAATTTTGATTCATCATTCGATTCAATTCTTTACGATAGGTATCATACCCATCTTCTTTCTCCTCATACAGAACACTCTGTCTAAACTTTTCTAAATTCAATCTTTTATTAAAGATGGTCAATTGGAAGTTGGTTTGGTCATCTAAAGAGTTAATCAAATCAGAATACTTCTCAATGATTGCGCCCTTATCTTCTAAACCAACGGTCTGGTAATTGACATCACCAAGTAAATAGCTTTGTGAGAAATAATCTTCTTTTACCTGCATCAGACCATTTTGATACAGGGCTTGATAGGAAAGAGTATTAGCCGTTGAGGGTAACACTTCCTCTTTTTTCCCTTTAACTTCTTTCTGATTAGTCATTGAAGTTTTTTGTTTCTTTAATGTATTTGATTTTCTTTTCATGTTCAGATCCTTTCTTTCCTGTAATTGTGCGTAGGGGAACCGTTAATTCAAAATGAAGACGGTATTTCAAATAATGTTCAAAATATAAATCATTGGGTTTATAGACTCCAAAAAGCATGAGGGGGATGGTAAAGGCAAACACAAAACCGTAAACAAACCAATCTCCAAATTGCCAGAAAAAGAGATTCAAGCCCAAAACAATAATTGTGACAATAAAGGCTGGTAAAACAAAGATGATTTGTCTTGTGGTGAAACCTAACCAAGCCCTGTGTTGGTATTTTGAGATGTCTTTAAAGACACGTGTATTCATGACTTTCCTTTCTAAAAAGGCTAAGAAGCAATCACTTCCTAGCCTTTATCTAATTACATACCTAAAATTGAGCGAGCCGTACGTTGAGAACCAACGAGGGCAATAATTAGTAAGATAGCTTGTACCAAACTACCAAACATAATCGCAAGTGATTGCAGGACTCCTGCACCATTTGAAACAGCTATTTTTCCAGCAGATTCAAACAAAGGAACAAGAGAAACAATCAGAAAAATAAGAACCCCTTGTACCGCATAGACCATAATATTTTTTAAATAGCCAATACCAATAGACTTCCATTCATCACTTAAAAATGTTGGAATCGTAAGAGGGGCAAATGGGATCATAAGGTAGAGTTGAATAAATCGAATAGATACTAAAAGATTAACCATGGCTGCACTTACTATCCGAACAAGCCAAATGAGGAGGGCAAAAAAGCCCACAATCATCCGGCCAATAAATCCTGAACCTTTTAATCCAGAGATGGTATCATACTTTGCCCCACCGTGAGCCACAATCGAGGCCACTTGTTCAATGGCGTGACTCGCAATCCCGATGATGGCTTCTACAATAACGGTAGTGTTGGTAATTACAACTGCGACCATAATATAACTAATCAACATCGGCGCTAAGGCTTCAAAGGTCATCGCTCCACCAGAGTTAGCAATTTTCTTTGCCATCTTCGAAAATTCTAGGATGAGAACAACTGATAAAATCGCAACTCCAAGAGGCTGCATGACACTTTTAGTAATACTAGACATATAAGTCCAAACAGTTGGATTGTAGCTAGATAGAGATTTAATCAGATCTACCGTAGATTGTAAATCCACATTAAATCCTTCAAATAAATTTTCAGCTGATATTTTTTCAGATGCAAGGTAAACAAAGGGTGAGACTAAACTAAGATTCATGTCATTGTTTATCCTCCTAAATTGAAATTTGAGTTACAAAGGCTCCAGCAGCTCCGACCATAACACCACCGACAATTTCAAGAATGGCATTTCGAACACCTGGTCCACCATCTTTAATGTTGGTTGCAAGATTGACAATCCCCACAACAACGAGAAAGGCACCAACCGCAATCAATCCCTTCTGCAATAAAGACATAGCTTGTGCAAACATAGCACTTGCGTCAACTCCATAAACAAAACCTTTAAAATGCGTAATCATCTATTTCCTCTTTTCTATTTTTATTTTAAACTAGATTCAAAAGTTAAATCACGAATTTTAAGGCCTTCAAGATGATTTTCTTGTCTTTGATTCAAAGGATTGATTTGATAGTTCCACCACCGTTCATCGGTTTCTTGATTGGCTAGGTACTTCCAGTTTGGATGCTTAGTAGAATTGTATTTTTTGCTTTTAAAGACAGGCATATTGGCAATTCGAACCAAGCATTCATGCCGTTTCATATTTCCGACTTCATCAGGTGTCATTAAATCACGAGCAATCTTTTGATGAGAAAGGGATCCTGAACCTGTCTGGCCAAAGGAACGACTAGTATTTCGAACATCAATGGTTTGTTTACCGAGTAAGCCACTCATAAATTTAAAGGTATCTTCATCATTCCCACCTAAGTAGACTAAGCTATCACAGTTCCCCAAAATGGTTTTCCAAGCTTCTTTTTCTTTATAGAGCCCTTGAAGTTGGGCAATATTTTGTAGAATAGGAACGAGACTCATGTTCCGAGAGCGGACTGTTGAGGTTTGTTCAGCAAAATCTGGGATTTCTCCGATATTTGCGAACTCATCTAAGTAAACTCTCACATGAAGAGGCAATTGACCCTTAAAATCAATATCTGCTTGTCTTGTTAGGGTTTGAAATGCGGTTGAAAAAAAGAGGGCTGAAAGAAAGCGAAAGGTACTATCGTTATCTGGGATAACTAAGTAAACCATTGATTTTTCCTGGCCCCATGTCTTCATATCGAGGGTATCTCTTTTGGTCAAATCCATGACACTTTGAATATTGAAGAGGGCAAATTTAGCAGTGGTTACAGCTATAACAGAATCCAGAGTCTTATCCTTATAATTTTGGAAATCTGCCCAATTTCGCATGGTAAAATTTTCAGTCCCATACTTTTTAGCATAATTTTCAAATAGAATTTCTAAGACACTTTTTTCTTGGTTTTCACCTTTGGATAAGTGTTTAATGAGTTTTGAGATTTCAGCAAAACTTGGATAACGCCCTCGTTTTTTTCGCTCTTCCACTTCTTTTTTTTGACGTTTCAACAAGTTTTGGTATTCTGTTTGACTCAAACGACTTTCTTCTATGAGCTGTTCTCTTGTTTTAGGTGGGTTATAGAAATCGACCAAGTAAGAGGCTAAAGCTCGTACCAAAGTCATAGAAGCTTCATCCCAAAATGGATCACTACGGGAGCCAGAGCCTTTGGTGTTATTGAAATAAACCGTCAGCATGCGATTCAAATCATTTTCTGTCTCTATATAGCGAAAAGGATTGAAGCCATCTGAGTTCTTCATATTAACTAAATCTAACACCTTTACTTGGTAGCCATGTTCTAAAAAGAGTTTGCCTGTTTTTTCGGCCAAGTGATCTTTAGGATCCACTACAATATTAGAACTATTCATCTGAATCAGATTGGGTTTCACAAAGCGAAATGTCTTCCCACTTCCTGAACCTCCGATCACCGCAATATTCTTATTTCTATCATATTGGGGTGGTTTTTTATCTAATAATGTCAAACGAACATCTTGAGCTAAGATCGTATCATGAGAAAATTCCTTACCGTAAAAGAGATTCTTTTCTTTTAGAGTTCCAAAACGGGCGCTCCCGTATTCTACTCCTTCTCGATATTGTTTCTTACCGGTCTCTAGATAGAGATAAACCAGCAACATCATCACAAAGCCTAGTAGAAAAAAAGCACTTGATTTTCCAGTGAAAGAAATATTCCATGGCGACTGAAGAACTTCCTCTTGACCTTCCATCAGGAGACGAGTCCATTTATCTAAAGTATTTCCAGTATAGGAATCATACAAAAGCGTCAAACGATGAAAAAGATAGCCTAGTAAGATGCCTAACAGTGAGAATAGTAGGAATTTCTTTCCACTGTACATCATCTCACCATCTCTTTCTGTTTGACGGCCCCTTCTTGTCTAAAGGTAATTTGGGATTTAGCCTCATCAATTGCATCGTCTAATGACTTATCCATGGTAAAATCAGCTAATTTCTCCGGATCATTAACCATTTTTTCTAACAGATGGTCTAAATGATTGTCTAGAATCGAACGGTCTTTCGTGTAGAAATGCAGAGAATCTCCTTGCCAAGCGATGGCTAAAGGAATCTCTTCTTTTTCTAAAAAAGCTTTAAATTTCTCTATATCAATTGGTTTGTCTAAGAAATCTTTTTTCAGATTAATCGTATCAATCGAATAAGGAGATTGTAGCAATTCTTCTAATTTCTGCACCCCTATCTTATAGGCGGAATCCTGTGCTAAAGCCTGACGTCTAGACCATTCTAGAATCTTTAAAAGACTTTTGACAGTGAATAAAAGACTACGCTCAGCATATTGAACTGCCATTCGTTCCTGTTGTTCAGAGGACATCTGATGCCTCCTTCTTCACAAATAGCAGCTTTTCTTCCTTATAACGATAAGCTATCAATTTCTGACGTTGCTTAATCGACTTGACAACCTTCAGTAGATCTCTCGAATAAGGTTCTCGAAGAGTAACTTCTACTGCTTTCCCATTAAAGATACCAACACGTTTAAATTCAATGTAGTCTTTTTTGAGATGTCCTAAGCCCATACCAAAAGGAAAGTGATGAATCAATTGGATGGTACAACCACCTTTATTTCCCATTTGTTTCAAATCATACAAGTTTACTACCTTCATGATTAACTCCTTTATCTAGTTTGTCGCATCGTTTAAGTCTGGTAACGATAAACTCCGTGTCTGTTAGAAAATTCTCACACACGTCTTGTGCCAGTTGCCCTTCACAGGGAAATACTCTCAGTCCCTACTTACACAGGCACGCTAATCAAGACGGAGTGGATTCAATTTTCAAAGAACAGGTAGCTTTATTATAGATAAGAGTAGTTGAAATTTTTATCACATTTCTTATTTTTCTGTCGAGCTAAATTCATATTAATCAAAGACCTTTGAAATAAAAGACTAACATTGTTACATAACGTTAGCATTTCATTTCCCTAAAACAAGCTAATTTGGTCTAAAAAAGCAGCAAACTATAAACTAGTAGGTTCCACACCAAATGTAGCCCCATACTGCCCCATAAGTCCGATTTATAGCGTACCATCCCTAAAAACATTCCCAATGAAACATACAAACACCAAGCTAGAATGGTTCCTGGATGATGAGCTAAAGTGAACAAAACACTTGTCAACGCAATTCTGATATCTAATTTTTTGACCAAGTTCCATAAAATTTCTCGATACAAAAATTCTTCAACCATACTCGCATTGATTAAAAACAATAAAAATGAAAACCAAGGAACTTGATGTTGAAGCCCAACTAAGTTTGCTTGATTCGTGCTTCCTTGAGCATGAATCAGACTAAAACATAGACTTATAATCAGTAGGCTGACAAATCCAATACCAAGCCATTTTATCCTAGTTTTCATATTAACCTTGATCACTTGTTTTCGTTGACCATACATCCATAAAAAAGAAATGAGCGACGCTCCATAGAGAATCTGTAGTATAGTTAACTCACCGATACAAAGCAATTTCAGTAAGTATAGAGATACCAATAGGACATTTACTTGTTGGAATATATAAACTGGAATTATTCTTTTCATAGTTACCTCCGAAATAAATCTTCATAATCTAAATCTAATACCTGCACAATCCTTTCTACCCATGGACTTTGAGGCATTCGTTGTTCCATCTTATAGTGGCGAATCTTTTGATACAAACGATTCAATTCACTTGGATAGTGAAACTCTCCCGCAAACATTTTTCTGGTTAACTCAATCCAGCTGATATTTCTTTCAGCCAAAATAATGGACAAGTTCTCCCAAAATCGTTCAGCCATATTGCTTCTCCTTTAGTTAGATAAATAATGTGTTTGTGCCATGTAAATCAATTGTTTCGTATCTCTTGGCAATAAAGCTCTAACCTCTTCCAAATTCAGATTTGGATAAACCCGCTTATTTGAAACCGCAAGAGGAAGTCTGATGTTTAGTTCAGGATTTTTTAAAATCATCTCAACGAAATCCGTTAATCTTAAATTGTCACGGTTCTTAAATCGTAATAAATTGGGAGATAAAAACTCGAAACAATCTGAAGAATAGCTCATCATCTCAATTAATTTGTCCTTTGTCATTTCAGAAACTGAATGACAAGATACCTCGATGCCATAGTTTTGGAAGAATTCTAAAAGAAGTTGATTTCTATGGTTATTTTTACTTAGATAGAGATCAATCATGGGAGACCTCCCAAAGTTTCGGTTCCATTTGATATTCTGAGACTATTAAGGAATCTAATAAATTTGCGAAGTTAATCGGTTGCTTGTCTTCATCATAAGCTTTTACAGTTACTTGGGTTGTAAGTATTCCCTCTTTTCCCTCGGATCGATAGCCTTGCCCATATAAAACAAAAACAATATTATGATTATCATCTACAAAGGCATCAGCTCCGTTCTTTATATCCTGACTTTCAAGGAATTCCATAATGTTTTGAAGATAGGATTCATAAAATAGTGGGTAGTTGTGTTTTTTATGGTAATAATCTAAAAATTTCACTTCAAACTCACATGGATAATTGGGCATCAAAAATATTTGTTCATCCAGTTGTTTGATTTCTGCGTCATGTAATTCTGTTTCTAATTCATCACAATCTAGTATTGATTCTTTATTTAATGCTTTCATCTTTTTCCTCTACTTCTTTTAATTTCTTTGCGATTGCGGCAATCACAGGAACGGTTACACTATTACCAGCTTGTTTATAGAGCTGACTATTACTAGAGACTTTTCTAGCAGCTTCAAAAGCCCAATCAGGAAATCCCTGCAGTCTAAAACACTCTTTAGGGGTGATTCTTCGTATCCTCAAACGGTAAAATTGCCCATCAATTAAGACACCGGCTACATGATAAACTTGCTTATCTTCCCCTTCATAGCTAGCCACTACTACTCCCATTTGCCCACTAGTTGTTAACGTATTCGCTATACCTTTTCCAACTCTACCACGACGATACTGAGAACTTGGTCTTTCTAAATTGATTGAATCCCCAATCTCTGCTTGAGCATATCCTTTTTTCGTTGCTTCCCGGACTTTTAGAAATTGGATTGGTTCTGGAATTAGTATTTTGGGGATTTTATCTCCTCCTTGCATCGTAGTCAGTGTTGGAGATAAGCCCTCACTTCCATAGACGCGACCAGTTTCCTTAAAGCTAGTTGGTAAATCTCCAACAACGACAATACCATGGCGATCCTGAGTATTTAAAGTAAACATCACCTCTTGATTATCCTTGAAACGTCTACCATTTTGTCTTTTGTCTAATCTATCTGGTGTCATACAAGGAATCGCAACTTTAAATCCTTCTCCTTTACCACGAACTAAGGTTGGCGCAAGACCTTCTGAATAATAGACTTTACCGCTCATTCCACTTTTTGATGGATTCAAATTCCCTAATGTTTTTAAAATCTCAGAGTTAGTTGCTTGACCTTCTCGTCTGAAAGGAAATAAGAGTCTGGTACCTTTCTTTCTAGAATGTCCGATAATAAACACCCTCTCTCTGTTTTGGGGAACGCCAAAATCCTTACTGTTAAGCACCTGCCACTCAACATCAAACCCCAACTCATCAAGTGTGGTAAGGATTGTGGTGAACGTCCGTCCCTTATCGTGATTGAGTAGGCCTTTAACATTTTCAAGAAAAAGAAAACGTGGTTGGATTTGTTTGGCCGCCCGAGCAATTTCAAAGAACAGAGTGCCTCTAGTATCTTCAAATCCCAATCGTCTTCCTGCGATTGAAAATGCTTGACAAGGGAATCCCCCACAGACGACATCGACTTTCCCTCTAAGTTTTTTAAATTCGTCATCTGAAACATCTCGTATGTCATGAAATTCTATTTCTCCTTCCGTTTGAAAAATGGACTTATAAGATTTCCTAGCAAATTTATCAATCTCACAAAATCCAATACATTCGTGTCCGACACTTTCCATTCCAAGTCGAAAGCCACCGATACCTGAAAATAAATCAATAAATCTCATTTCTTTATCACCCCTTTCTTATCAACTATCATTGTCAGAACTGTCACTCCACTTGAAATGACAATGAGTATAACTAATATCCACTCGATTGGCGACATTTTAACCACCTCCTTTTCTAACACGGTTATTCCAAACAGAATACAAGCCGTTAAACACAAATTCAGCCAAAACTTCCGCTCGTCTAACAAAGCGAACATTGTCAAGAGCATACTGATAGATTCTCTCAAAATAGGTTGAGAATTCCTATCCTCCTCATCCTCAATAAATAAAGAATCAGTCTCACTATATTTAGTCTCACTAACTTCAGTCTCACTAGGGGCTGAATGTGAGACGGGGGGCGTTTCATTTTCAACCTGCCCTAGTCTTTTTTTAACACTAGGCCTGTTCGGACTAGCTACTGGGGTAGAAGACAACTCCCCTAAATAAATCTTATTAGCTAGCCTCCCTTTCTCACTTGAAGACTGTTGGACTTCATCAATTAGGTCATATTCTTTAAGAGTTTTTTTGATGGACAGTAATTTTGACTTCGAACAACCTAACAGCCTCATCAGTTTAGAATTAGAAAATACTAAATAAACCGCCCCTTCTTCATCTATCCAACCACGACTAAGAGATAATTCTAAACGATCTTTTAAAATAGAATAACCCACCTTTACTTCTAGTTTCATATCCATATATTTCTCATCCTCAAAAAGAATTTTAGGTAATTTGTAATACCGTTCTGAAGTTTGGTATTGATTTGCGGTAATTCGTTTCATAGCGCTCCTCCAAGTTCTTTGAGTATTAAATCTCCACTTGATTCCAATCGAACCAAGCCATTTTTTTCTAATTCAGCCATAAGAGAGATGGCTTCAACAATGTCAATTCCCATTTCACGTACTAAAAATGAAATGACAATATAGCGTGATGATTGTAGTTCTTTTGTCATTTTCCCTCCTGAAAATAAAAAAACGGAAAGATTGTGAAATTCCTTTCCGTAACATAATAAATATTTGAACACCAAACTCAACACCAAAAAAATGTTTTTATTGATGATTATTGCTCAATCAAGCATATATAACAATGTGAAGAATTAAAATCTAAACCAATAAAAACCCTTGAATTTCAAGGGCTTTAAGCATTTATTCTACTTCACAATGTTTTATTATTTTAAATCTTCTAGACCAACCATTGAATAGTAGCCATTGAGTTTTTTTCCTTTCATAGCAAGGGTTTAGAGCCCCTATTTTATTATCGTTTGAACATAAAATGAATGATGTTCAAACAGTTCTTGCTTTATAACATAGAAATCTAATTTATATTATATCATGACTTCTTTATTTTGTCTGCTCTTGTTTCCAGATTAAGAAACTTTTAAATCCGATTAAAATTCCAATCTTTTGCTATTCACTCATTTATCTTTCTACAAAACTGCAACGTAATGAAAAACTGCCAATGCTTATTTTCCCCATACTTGACTTTCTCTATCTTTTTTTGTAAGATATATGTAATACAACAACATTACAAGGAGAAATACTATGTCAACACTTACACGAGACCGAGTTTATAACTTCCGAGTCAATAACCAACTATTCGAAGAAGCAAAAAATATTCTAGAAAGCAAAAACATCAGCCTTTCAGATGCTCTCAACCTTTTTGTAGAACAAATCGTCCTTGAAAAAGGTCTCCCAATTAAGACAGCCGACCAACTCAAAGCAGAAGTCTTCCTAGGCGAACTCAAAGCAGAACTAGATAAAGGCTACCAAGACATCATCGAAGGACGTCTCTACGACGCAGACGAGGTCTTTTCAAAGTATGGACTATAAAGTACGCTTTACAGAACAAGCTAGACAAGACTTAGACGATATTTTCATCTATTACTCCACAGAGTTCAGTGAAAACATAGCCAAGAAAGTCATCACTCGCCTCCAACAAACCAGCAACCTACTCATGTTCTCACCAGAGGGTGGTATTAACTTTGATCATAAAATCGGATACTCCCTCTATCAAGGAAACTCGCTCAGAATGATTGTCTCTAAACAATACCTACTCTTTTACCTCATTCATGAAAAAGAAGTCCATATCCTGAGAATTATCAATTCACGCACCGACTACCTAAACCAACTCGACCACCTCTTTCAACATATCCAAGACTGAGAAGTAAGCTCTCAGTCTTTTTATCTACTGCAAATCGCTTGCAGATGAAAAATCATAAACAAGAATTTTTTATAATGAAATGAAATAAAATATGAACAAATCAATTTCTAATAATATTTTAGAAGCCACACTGTATTATTCTAACTTCAATCTTTTGTATTACTAAGGTGCAATACTTTTTACGAGGTTCTTATGTCCTCTTCTTGTTTCAATTGACTATAAAACAAAACCACACAATGTTTCTTTCAGCTTCATTGAGTATAAAACTGAAATTATCACTGTGTGGTTTTATTTTAAAGCTAGTTTTTGTCTAGCATCATATTAAATAGCTATTTGTTATATTCATTTAAACAAAGGATCAAAGAAACCATCTGTATTTTTAAGAAGGGCTTTGAATACTTTAGATTTCAAATTCTCAGTATTTGAGTAGTTTCCAGCTTTCTTGAGGTCTTCTGTGACAGCTTTGTCGAATAAGGCTTTCAATTCGTTATAATTGTGAATGGTTTGTCCATCAATTGTAATCTCTGTGAATCCTTTTTCAGCTCTGGCTTTAACATCATGATACCAATGTTTCTTCCAATCTTCAAGGTTTAAGAATTGGTTGTTTGAAACTTTTTTGATAATGAAATCATCACCCAATCTACCTTGGTTTTGTTTATCCGCTTCACCTTGGTATTTGCTAGATACATATCCGATAAATCCATTTGCATAGCCAAAGTAACCCCACATACGGAAGGCATTATGCTTGAATGATAATGAACCTGGAGCACCTTTGCTTGTATTACCACCATAAATACCAGCCATCATTTGAACATTAACATATGCTGAGTTAGGCGTGAAGTCCTCTGGTCGGAACACACCATTGCCAGGATTATTATGTTTAGTCATAAAGTTATTATCAACCAAATCATCAATACTTGCCAATGGCTTAGTTTTCTCTCCGTCATTTAGGTCACGAACTCTATCCCATTGATGTGGAGCGGTTAATTTATTTAAACTATCAACATGTCTATCGACCCTGTCAATTTTTTTGAACCACTTGCTATTGTCCCCTTTAATTTTAGGAAGTACAGCATCAGCTTCTACATGATCAAGCAACATCATAGCTTCATTGTAGTTTCTCATGTAGCGGTCAATGTCATCACGTGTCTTTAATTTGTCAGGATCTGGGTTGTACCATTGGTTACCATCATTTTCACGATGATAGGCCATGTTAAGACCTAGAGCACCATATTCACCGTTACTTGTAGATTTATCCGGTGTTTGCAACATACCTTGTGCATAGGCTTCAACGTCTGTACCTTGGCGGTGTCTATGACCACCGAAGTAAAGCATTCTATCATTTACGTGTGTTGTTTCGTGAGTAAAGGCTGAAATACCAAACGGACTAATCATATCCGTTACCATGAACAAGACCTTGTCATCATTATTTGGATTAGGGAATATTGAGGCCATAGCGCCCATACGCCAGTCTCTATCATGGTGTCTCCATGTTGGACCATATAATTCACGAATTGGGGCTACAGGGTTACCCTTACTGTCAAATCCTCGACGACCTACAGGGGAACCATTGTAGGTCTGGTTATCCCAAACTGGTGTCGGTACCATATTTTGACTCTTAAGAAGTCTATCACGAACATTAGGTAGAGCTAATCTTGACCAGAAATCAAGATAAGTTTGTTGCCCTTTAGCAACTTTATCAATTTCTTTCTTAAATTCATTTCTAGATTCTTCTGTTAACTTACCATATTTCTCAAATGAACTATAAGCCATTGTATTATAGGTTGAAATTAAGAACATATGAGCTTTCTTCAAGTTGAGCAATGGTAAAATCATACGTCCATGAACGCCGTTATCTAGCCCATCAAAGACTCTATGACGTTTATTAATAAAGTCAGGATTTGTAGTTTGAGGTTCTGAAACATAAACATTCTTAGCTGAGTGGATAAACCAATCATTGATGTCTTTATCCTCTGTAAACAAACGCATGTTGTATTCTAAGAAGTTACGTAAATTACCTTTACCAGTGTTACCTGAGATGATCTCACGGTAAGCATCCTGAGTCCGATCCCCCTTCAAGTTCTTTTCACTCGAACCGATGTTGATGAGTCTGTCAATAACACTTGGTGTCTTACCATAAAAGTCAGGTTTAAACATCATGATGTTTTTTATACTCATGTCACCGTATTTAATATCATAGTAACGATTGAGATAAGTCAGAGCCATCATGATTTTAGCTTTATTGGTTTCTACTTTCTTGAGAAGTGCTTTTATCGCAGCTTCATCACCATTCAATTGATGGTCTTCGTTTTCAACAATAGCTTTAACTAGTTTGTCAAGATTTTCTTTCACGTCCGCAAAGCTTTCTTCAAAGAATAGATCTTTAATATAACCATTCTTACGTTCATCCGAATTAGCATTAGAATCTCTAGATGTATCTCGTTTATCCATCAAGGCACGGACTTCTTGTGAAATCAATTCTACACTTGATAATTGAGCTTTAACATCAGCAATCAATTTATCACGATTTTTAACAACCATATTCGGTGTATAAACAACATTTTGTCCAGCAATCGCATACTCACGAACTTGTTTCACTTTGGAATCAGCATTAGCAGTTACAAACATTTCTTCTTTAGTGCCATCTGCATAGTGAATCATTATTTTATCGATATCCGATAAATCGGTCACGAATTGACCATCCTTCATTCCCGTAACAGAAAGGACTTCTTTCTTAGCTAAGTTTGAATCTTCTGCAAGTTTGTTACCTTGGTTGACAATCCATTCTTTATTATAAAATGGTTGAAGTTTCTCAATATTACGATAAGCCAAATCACGTTCGGATTTGTAGTCTTGAGTTGATTTGTATTCCTCTGATTTTGGTGCTGTACGGTTAAGCGTATCTTCAGGAAGAGCACTAATTTCAAATCCACTAGCTGTTATATTGTACCCTGTAATTTTCTTATTAGCTTCTTCTAAACTAATTTCTTTAACACGTTTAGAACGTTGATATGAAGAGGCTCCTGTACTCATATCACGAACAACGAAATCATTTTCAAGTCTATTACCTGAGAAGTAACCACCTTCGTCATCTATATTTCTTGAACCATAGAAGATCTCACCTTTAGAAACTTTCACCATTGATACGTTATCTTCAATTTGCCCTAATACCCAGTTAGAACTGATAAACCCACCAACATCAACTGGATTATCAATGTCAATTGTACCTTTAGCAACTGAATGACGAACAGAACCCTCTTTTCCTACAGTGAAATTATCCATACCATTATCAGATTTCGCGACAAGTCCAGCAGCTCTAGCTCGTTTACCTGTGATTGTTACATCAGCATATGCTCTATCTAAGTTACCTTTCCAAATTTCACCAGCAATACCAGCTAAATTCCCATCACGATCACCAACAGCCTGCAATTTACCGATAAATGCCACATTTCTTAACAGGCCACCACGATCAATCTTATTAACAATACCAGCAATACTATTGTTTCCAAGAATGCTACCAGTAACCTTGATATTCTCAACTGTCGCATTTTTAACAGTCTTAGCAAGTGCTGAAATATCATTAATCCAAGGCATATTGATATTAACGTTTGCTAAGTTAATATTTTTAACTGAACCGCCTTCGATACCACCGAATAATTGACGTTTCATGTTATGAATTGAATACTGGTTTCCTTCTACACTGGTCAATGTACCTCTAAATGTCCCAGGTACATATTCTTTATTAGGCGTTGGTACATTTTCTGCATTCAAATCTGCTCCGATTTTAAATGTACCATTTTTATCAGCATTCATAGCATCCACTAAATCTTTAAAATTATAGTAAACATTATCAACCTTAGGACGAGGTTTTTCAATGTAATGAATGTATTCATTTCTGGTTTTAGATGGGTCAACATGTTGAATCAAATCTTGAGCAGTTGCTGTAATTTTATAAAGTTCTTTTTCTTTTTCAGTCACCAACTCAATCTTATCAACTGCTAAACGTGTTATTTTATTATCACGACTAGTGATTTTTAAGTACATTTTCTTCACATCTTCATCTGAAGGTTTTTCAGTCATGAAATCACTAGGTGTTTCAGTACCATCGTCATTTACCTTCACTAAATTAGTAGATGCGATATTTTTAATTTCAACTTTTTTCAACTCTAAACGTAAAGGTTTTTCATCCAGTTTAGATGTTTCATCACCTTCACCACGGTTGTAAGTCATTGTTGTTGCAATTTTATAATCTTTGAATAAATCCAAACCTTGAATAGCGTCTGTCAATTTTTCTTTAGATAAATCAACTCGCTTAACAACAGTGTCCCCATCTTTAATCTCAGCTATAATGCTCTTGATTTCAGCATTACCTGTATTTTCAAGAGTGTAATCCAATTTAGCTGAACGATCCATCGCATCTTCTGTTACCTTATCCAAAGTCAAAGTTGGTGCAACTTTTGTAGTATATTCAGGTAACACTTGTTGAACTTCAGGTTCGCCTTTTTCAGTTACAACTGCTTCTGATAAGGCTGGTTGAACCTCAGGTTCCCCTTTTTCAGTTACAACAGCTTCGGGTAAGGCTGGTTGAACTGCTGGCTCCCCCTTTTCAGTGACTACAGCTTCTGGTAACACTTGTTGAACTTCAGGTTCTCCCTTTTCAGTGACTACGGCTTCTGATAAGGCTGGTTGAACTTCAGGTTCCCCTTTTTCAGTTACAACTGCTTCGGGTAAGGCTGGTTGAACTGCTGGCTCCCCTTTTTCAGTGACTACAGCTTCTGATAAAGCTGGTTGAACCTCAGGTTCTCCCTTTTCAGTGACTACAGCTGCTGGTAATTCTGCTTGAACTTCGGGTTCTCCTTTGTCGGTCACGACTGCTTCTGGTAATTCTTGTTGAACTGCAGGTTCGCCTTTTTCAGTTACAACTGCTACTGGCAATTCTGCTTGAATCTCAGGTTCCCCTTTTTCAGTTACAACAGCTTCTGGTAAGGCTGGTTGAACTTCAGGTTCGCCTTTCTCTGCTACAACTTTGGATTGTTCAACTAGCGAAACCGATGAAACCGTTCTCTCATCAAATTCCAAGTAACCAACATATCTGTAACCAGAAATTTGCAACACACCATCACGTCCAGACTCATGGATGTTAGCATTCAAATTAAGTGCTGAAGTAGTTGATAGTGTAACTAAACCTGTCGCCCCTACAATCAAAAATGTAGCTATTTTTTTATTTCTCTTATCTTTTGTAATAACTACAACAAGACTACCGATGGTCAATAAACCAAATACAGTCATAATAGATTGTGATTGACCAGTATTTGGTAGTGCGTCTTTCTCATAAACCAAAGCATATGATTCTTTTGATTCGTCAGGTCTACCTTGTTTGAGCTGATCACGTTCAGTTTGTGTCAAATTACTATAATCCAAGTAGTGATAAGTCGATGCACCAACAATTGACGGAGCGAATAAAAGACTTCCCAAGAATACTGAGCCAACAATACCTTTTATTTTCCTAATGGAAAATTTATCTTTTTTTAATAATGACAATTGTAATCCTCTACCTTTACTTTTTATTTCCTAATAGCAAACACTATTTTTTATTCTCAAAAATTGAATTTCTAAAGTCATTCGTTTGATCGAGATAAGCTTTATATATTGCCTGTTTAAGTTTATGAACTCTACTTCTTTCTGGATATATATTCACAAGATAATCCTCAGCATCTTCATTGACAGCATCAGTCATCATTCTTTGAAGCGCATTTATATTTGTTATTGTCACTCTATCTTTTCTGAACCAATCTCCATTTGGGTTAATGAAGCTAATGCTCATTAATTTATTAAATTTAGCTATTCGCTCATTATACATTGCTTTTTTGAAATCAATCCATGATTTATATTCATTATTAAACACTTTCTTAAGCACTAAATCATCAGTTACATTACCGATTTTTTTACCATATGATGTAATAACGTCACCATTTGCTTTTGCTTCTTCCGCGTATTGATTAGAAATATATGGTACCATTCCATCTTTAAAACCTTTTGCAGCTAACAACTCAAACGCCATACGACGACCCATTAAATCACCCGGAGTTCCTTTATCATTACTTAGAGCAGAATATATTGGTGAGAATAGTTTAATTGTATAATATCCATTTCGTTTAAAAGTATTGTCATTTCCATTTTCGTATCCTCTTCTAGTAATGACATCATTTTCAATTAAACTATTAAATGTAGTTAATTTTCTAAGTTCACTATCATTTAAGTAACGAATAACATTAGTTGCATAAACCTTACTTCCATCTGGATCTGTTTCAAATTTATTTTCTATTCTTCTCAATAACTCATTTTTCTTAGAAATATCCAAGTTAACAACTGCATTACCTTCTAGATATTCTAGCATATAAATTACATCAAACATATTATGCATATATGTTTGCAAGTCTTCTGCATTATTAAATCGTTTTGTAGGATCTTTTACCTGAAGTCTAGTTGGATCTTCTGATTCTTCATATTTCAATATAGAGTTAATTGTAATAGTTGGGTCGTTTGGATGATCTGGAGCTTGTAATAATCCTTTAGCATAAAACTCTGGTCCAAGTCCATTTCGTCTTCCGTATCCTCCAAGATAAATTTCTCGATCTGAGTTATGTGTCATTTCATGTGTATAAGTTACCGCACCATCTTTATCAAGCATACGATATGCCATATAATAGAATGCATCCCCTGTAGCGTAGGCTCCATTAGAATTATGAACAACATTATTTCCCGCTGGACCGAAGAAATGTTTTATCGCTGGATGATTAGTTTCAAAATTAGCTTGGTATGTATCTTTATCTACTTTTTCATCTGTACCAAATCTAAATGCATCATAGACTAGAACACTTCTATACAATTTTGATTTATTTTTATCATCTAATATTTTATACCAGTAATCATAGTGATCTCTAAATCTAGCAGCCGCTTCTTTAGCTTTTGTTTCAACATAGTCATTTAAATTAGTTCCTGCTGGATGTTCTTTACTTCTATATCTATCATAAGCTCCAAATCCTATAGTCGAAATGTTCGCAATAATAAACACCGATTTTTCAGGTAATGTTAATAGCGGTAAGACCATACTTGGGTATTTCCAAGATGGGCTAGTTAATCTATCATATACTCCAATTGAATATGGACTACCAGCTATTGATTGCTTATCACTTACCTCTTTAATTGTAGATTTTTCTTCTACTATATAGGCTTTAGTTTGTTCTTTAAACCACTCATTATTTGTTTTATCTGGTACAAAAGCTTTTCTATATTTTTCCAAAGCATCAAATAAATTATTAGTTTTATAATTTTTCGCTAATAAAACGTTATAAGTTATAACATTATTTTTCGCTAGTAAATTATTATATCCAGATTTACCTAGTTCGATAACATTATCTAACGCTGAGCTATTTGATTTACCGAAGAAATCCAAGTGGTACATAATTAAATCTTTCGCTTTTGTATCACCATATTTGAAATTGTACCAACGTTCTAAATATGTTAATCCTAGAAGTAAAGCTTCCTTATTATTTTTAATTTTTTCGATTACATAATTATCTATTATCTTATTATTATTTTCAGCTATTGCAGCATCTGCAGTAAGTAGTTTCGTTAAACTATCTCTCAAGTTATTTTTTGTAGTATCGAATTGTTCTTCTAAATATAATTCCGTTAAACTAACATCCTTAGAAACATCTAATACTTTTCTAATTGCGTCTGATTTATATTGTATACTATTTAACGTTGGTAATACTTTATCTAAAATATTATTATAATTGCGAAGTAATGTATTTGGTGTGTAAATTAATTTTGTATCGCCTATTCTATACTCAGCTACATTTGAAAAATCACTTTGATAATTTACATTAAGTTTCTCTGATGTATTGTCTGCGTAATATAGTAATAATTTATTTATACTTGATTTGTATTTGTTAATATCACTAATTACTTCATTATCTTTCATTGGAACAACTGATAATAATTCTTTATTATAAAGATTACTACTTGACTCTACTAAATTTCCGTACTTAACTATTGTTTCTCTATTATAGAACGGTAATAGTTTTTCTATATTTTTATATACTTTTTCTTTAGATGAAACGGCATTCTCAAGATTTTTATAGTCAGTTACATATCTAGAAGAGAAATTAAAGTCTTCTGTTTTAATAGTATTTCTAGATACAAAAGCAGCTTTTTTCTCTTTAATCTGTGCGTCTTCTAATACTTCTCCTCTTTGAACATCAGAATCCTTAGTTAAGATTTCATCATCTTCTTGTACTACGTTTACAACCTTATTATTTTTGTTGCTATATACATGATTTGCTTTCATGTCAGTGAAATCTTTTCCAGTTATTGCATTACCGTTTGTAACATTAACATCACTTAGCACATTAGATAGTTGACCAGATTTTTCTAATCCGCCTACTGGGTCCCAAAGATTACCAACTACTCCACCAACGTTTGCAAAACGTTGCACATTATTAAGATTTCCTTCAGCATAACTATTACTAATTAGCGCACTATCTTCTACTGCACCAACTATTCCACCAATAGATTGATCCCCTTTAGTTGCGTTTGATGCTAAATCAATTGATGCGAACGACTTATCTATTAATCCCCTCGAACCAGAAAGTTTACCTACTAAACCTCCGATTTGATAACTAGCAACTGTGTTATATGTATTAGTTATTCTACCTGTATAGCTACTGTTAGAAATAGTAGAATTATTAACTTGTGATACTAATCCCCCTATTCCATGTTCCCCAGCTATTGCTCCATCAGCATGAACATTACTAATTACAGTTCTATTTCTCGCTTCTTTCGCTAATGTTGCAGCATCTTCTTTTGATGAAATATTGGCATCTTTTATTGAAATATCTTTTACTGTAGCGCTATTTAGCACATTAAACAGTGGTTTTTTCAGGTTATATATAGCGTAATACTTATTATTATTTTGCCCTATTAATGTTCCATGAAATTCATTTTTCACATAACTTTCTTGACCATCTGGAAGTTCAAGTTCACGAGCATCCATAGTTGCACCTAAACGGAATGTGCCATTAGGAGTGTTATTCATTGCATCTACTAAATTTTTAAATGATGTATAGACACCAGTTTCACTTTGCTGAGTTTTTGGTAAATAGTATGTATAATTTTCTAGTACATTATTATTTTCATGTTGTATCAGATTATTTACACTTGCTACTATTTTATAAACATCTCTATTATCTTTATTAGTATTAGTAATGCTTGTAACTGGTAGCATCACATCTTTAAAATTCTCTGATTTAACTTTCATGAAGTAATTTTGTGGAGCATTTGGCACAGAATCTAATGAAGTAACATGACGATACTTATCACCTTCTTTAGAATATAGTTCAACAGAAGTTATATTTCTAAGTTCCAATTTCTTAATAACTTCTTCTTTAATATCGTCTTTTTTCTCATCTTTATGACGATAAAGTTTATCGTATACTGGTGGAATTTCATTACCTGCTATAATACTCTTAATCCAAGCTAATTGTGTAGGAGATAAAATCAATCCGCCTGAGCGATTTTGTGCTCCATTTTGGTGGACACCAATGACTTCACCATTAGCATTAAATATTCCTCCACCACTCATACCAGGATTTCCACCTTGATATTGAACACCGTAGGTGTTATTCGCATATTCTTGTTCCATTTCTACCCTAGCATCTTTTAAGTGCGTATATTTCCCACCTGGATATCCATGAACATTTAGTTTGTCATTAAGATTTACTTTAGTATAATTTTTAACTAATTCTACATGTTCTCTGTCAGTTGTTGCAGGTAGCTTAATCACTGCTAAATCATAGATAAATCCTTTTGGATAATCTTGTTTATTATAAAAATGGATATCATTAGCAGTAAATCTTCCTTTTCGCCCATCGGGAGTTACCCATTCATATGTATTTTTGGTTTCATCCCCTATGAACTTACCTGTAGTATTATCAGAAGAACTGCTAATAAAATTATGAGCCACTGTTAAAAGTACATTTGGTGCAATAAATGTGGCTGAACCTACTGCTGGCTGAGTATTTGAATTAGTAACAAAATTCATATTAATTAATGCACTAGATTTTTTCTGAATACTCATTTCTTCTGATGTATTAGTATTTTCATTATTTGGTTTAGTCTCTTCTGTACTTGGTCGTTCAATACTTCCAGAAAACTCACTAGGCGGTTCTACTTTTTCTGGTTCTACTATAGCTCCAGCTTGCACTCCTGTATATTCTCTTGGCGATTCTACTTTTTCTGGTTCTACTATAGCTCCAGCTTGTATACCAGTATATTCTCTCGGAGCTTCCACTTTCTCAGGCTCTGCTATTGCTCCAGCTTGTATACCAGTATATTCTCTCGGAGCTTCCACTTTCTCAGGCTCTGCTATTGCTCCGGCCTGTACTCCTGTGTATTCTGGAAGTGGAGCTACTTTCTCTGGTTCGACTATTGCTCCAGACTGGATGCTGGTATATTCTGGTTTTTCAGCTGTCTCAGGGGCTACAACAGCTCCTGATTGCTCACCTGTATATTCTGGTAAGGAAGCATGGGTCTCTGGTTCGACGATGGCACTAGACTGAGTCCCCTTGTACTCTGGTTGTGGAGTTACTTGTTCTGGTTCTACTATAGCTCCAGCTTGTACTCCTGTGTACTCTCTTGGCGCTTCTACTTTCTCTGGTTCTACTAACGCTCCAGCTTGTACTCCTGTATATTCTGGAAGTGGAGCTACTTGCTCTGATTCACCTTTGTCTGTTACAACTGTTTCAGGTAACGCAGGTTGAATTGCTGGTTTGTCTTTATCTGTTACAACTGCTTTTGGCAATTCAGGTTGAACTTCTGGGGTGCCTTTGTTGGTTACTACAGCTTCTGGTAAAGCTGGTTGAACTGCTGGCTCAGCTTTATCACTTACAACAGCTTCTGGTAAGGCAGGCTGGACTGCTGGTTTGTCTTTATCTGTTACAACTGCTTTTGGCAATTCAGATTGAACTTCTGGGGTGCCTTTGTTGGTTACTACAGCTTCTGGTAAAGCTGGTTGAACTGCTGACTTACCTTTGTCACTTACTACCGCTTCAGAAAGCTCTGGTTGAATTGCAGGTTCACCTTTGTTGGTTATAACTGCTTCAGGTAACGCAGGTTGAACTGCTGGTTCGCCTTTATCTGTTACAACTGCTTTTGGCAATTCAGGTTGAACTTCTGGGGCGCCTTTATCTGTTATCAAAGCTCCAGCTTGTACATCCTTATGTTCTGCTAATTGTGATTGAGAATTTGAAGATTGTTTCTCTTCTTTTCTTGGATTGGTTAATTTAGTAGAAACAGGTTTTTCTTCCTGCATAGTTTGTACTTTTGATGGCTTTTCTACAAAATTCGGTGTAACACTATAATCTACCTTTTGTTGATTTGTTGGACTAGATACTGATTTCTCTTGATTATTTACTTTAGATTCAGAAGTTATGTTTCCCTCTTTGATATATCCAATATAAGTGTAACCTGAAATATCTTTAGGAAGAGGTAATTTTTCTCCTGAGATTAATTCATAGTCAGTATTGTAATTCAGTAAGAGATTATTTTCTAAAGCATGAGCTGAAACTAAGACACCATTTCCTATTCCTGCAACCAATACTAAATGTAATACTGTTTTATTCTTAACCTTTTTCTTAGAAACGGAAAAAATTAAAATCCCCAGAGCAGCTAAGCTAACACCAGCAACCAAGGTTTGAACATCATTCTTGCTTCCAGTATTAGGTAATTCTCCCAGTTGATTTTGGGAATTTAATTTATAAACAAGATAATAAGTCTCATCATCATTATCCATGTATGTCGGAATATCATAGACAAGCTGCTTCTTCTCATCTGATGATAGCTCTGACTCTGTCACATATTTATAGTGAACACCTTTAGTCTCTTGAGCCTCTACAGATGAACTACCTAATACAGACATAAAAAATAAACTTGAAATCGTTGCAGATACAAGTCCTACTGATAATTTTCTAAATGAAAAACGCTGCTGTTTTTCACCAAAATACTTTTCCATGATTCCTCCTTGAAATAAAATTTAAAAATATGTAAGGCAAACTTTATTATATTAGCTTGTTATCTTACAAAAAGGTAATACACTTCAATTATACTCTTAATTTACAAAAAAGTCTTAAAATTAAGTTGCGCTTTCATACTTTATTTTATATATAAAATACGAAGGAGCAGGGTTTGTAATTTCCTATTTTCTTTTTGGATAAAATATAACCTACCATGGAATTTCCACGGTAGGTGTTACTTATATTAGCAATCGTTCTAAAAATGGTTTGAGGCAGTTGAGGAGAATTCCTTCTATCCAGCTTTCCTGTGCTGAGGAGAGATGATCTGCCTGAAGGCTTTTTTTTAGAAAATCTCGAACTTGTTCTGGTGCGATTTCAAACTCAAAAGCTTTCATTTTATAGAAAAAGTCGATGAGAGGATCTGACAGGTATGCGGTTGAAAAGGGTACTTCACCACTTTTTCGATATTCTAATAAAAGCCGAGCAAATCGGGATTTTTCTTCAGGAAGCTCACGAAAATAGGAATTGAGGAGCCAGGTCTGCTTCTGCTTTCTTTCAATTGGATCCTGACTAGCAATTCGTTGGTCTTTTTCCAGCTCTTTTTGGTATTGTTTGGCCTTGATAGCCCGTTCTGTTCGATTTTTACCAAAAAGAATTTTCTCCCACTTGCGTTCTTCTTGAGTCAGAGTCTCTGTAAAGCCAAAGTAATCTTGATAGGCACGCTCTGCTGGGCCCATGGCTAGAACTAGATTGTCTGCATATTGCTTAGCTATTTTATCCCTCTTCTTACGCTCTTTTTCTGCCTGGATACGGAGTTCTTGTTCGTAGTCAATTTTCTCCTTACCTAGCTTGACAAGGTAGAGTTGGTCATCTGGCTTTCCAAGTAAAAAGGGTTTGATACATTTTTCTAAGACTTCTTCCATACGAGCCTTTTTCTTTGGCTCTGCCTTGGTCCAACTTCCTCCTTGAAAGACTTCTAGGAAGAGATGGTAGTCTTTCTCAGGTGAGAACTGATTTCCACGATTGGGTTTAAAAACACCTTTTTCCCAGAGCCACTTTAGAAGACGCTCGTCAAAGTCACTTTTATTGATCTTGATTTTTTCCTTTTTCTGGGCTTTTCTGGTTAGATTTTCGACCTTTCTGAGCAGTTTTTCTTCCTCTTCTAGTTGCTGGTCAAGGCTTAATCGATGAAAATGTCGAACACAATCGCTACCAATCGGAAAGAGGCGTTGACCTGTGACGCCGTTAAAGAGTTCGTAAGCGTATTTGATAGCATTCCCACAGACACAATTGCTACGGCCGATACCGTTAAAAATCAAGGAAACTTCATTCCATTCCTTGGTAGCTTGTTCCCAAGTATCCGCTTTTGAAGCCTGTAACACCGCATCATGTAGGGATTTTCTAACTGGAAGTGTCATGAGGTCTCCTTTCTAGATTATACTTTTACAACTTGAACCTCGTTTTTACCTAGTAAAATTAAGTATTTTTCAATATTTTCAATCGAATAGGCTCGAGATAAAGCCTCTCCGTATAGGGATAATTGACTACGATAGCGATCTATGAGTTGACTTGGTTTATCATAGCGGTCTGTCTTATAGTCGAACAGAACGATTTTATCCTCGTAAAGTAGATAGCCATCAAGGATACCACGGACAACGAAATCTTCCTGACTCTTTGGATCTCGTTTGAGCATGGAGAAAGGTTGCTCGCGATAGAGATGGTCGGTATTGGCAAGAATTTCCTGACCGAGTGCTGTGTCAAAGAAAGCTAGAATTTTAGCAAGATTAATCTTGTCTCTGACAGCTGGGCTGGTTTGAACTTGTTTGAGAGTTTCTGTCAGGCTAGCAAGCGTTGGTCGGTGACTTAGGTCAATTCTCTGCATGAGTTCGTGGGTAGCACTACCAATCTCAGCTCCTGTTACCTTTTCTTTGGTTGAAAAATCTGGCAAATCAAAGCTGATTTTCTTGTCTACTGACTGGGCTCGACTAGCAATCTCTACACCTTCCATATCCATAACTGGTTCGTAGAATTTCTTGATTTGGCTTGGGGTTTGAACACTTGGCAATTCAATAGCTGCCTGGTGAAGAGTATTATAAACTTCCACTTCTTTCAGCATTTCAAGAGCTTCCTTAATGGTTTCTGACTGGCGATTGTCTGCCTGGGAGCTATCTTGGAGAGGACTTTTGTTTTCCAATTCTCCTATATCTTCTCTGGTTAACTGATCTTCTCCAACAAAACGATAGCTAAAGTTGAGATGATCCTTAGCAAACACTTTACTGATAGCCCAAATCCAATCTTGGAAATTCCTTGCTTGCAGTCTAGTATTGCTATTTAGTTTTCCATTTTTAGCTGCTGGGTATTCCTTGGCTTCCAGCTTTTCGCGAGAACCCTTGCCGACAAGATAGAGCTTTTTCTCAGCCCTCGTCATGGCAACATAAAGGAGACGCATCTGCTCTGAATAGCTTGCCAGCTGTAATTCCTCTTCATTCTGCCTATAGGTCAGGCTAGGAATGGAGAGTTTGATGGTTTTCGGATAGTGATCTTCCACTGCTCCTGTTTCCATTTTGGCAATATACTTAACACCTAGTCCATTTTTTCGGCTGAGAATGACTTCTGACATGCTGTCTTGCTTGTTAAAATCCTGATCCATATTGAGGATAAAGACGTAAGGAAACTCTAGCCCTTTACTCTTGTGAATGGTCATGAGTTCAACTGCATCTTTTGGCGGTGCAACGGCCACGCTTGCCAAATCGTGTTGGGCTTCTAAGATTTGGTCAATCATACGAATAAAGCGGGACAAGCCCTTGAAATTGCTCTTTTCAAATTGATCAGCACGCAGAGCTAGGGCATAGAGATTGGCCTGTCTAGCAGGACCATTTGGCAAAGCCCCAACATAATCGTAGTAAAAACGGTCGTTATAAATCTTCCAAATCAAATCATAGAGGGAGTGGGTTTTGGCATACAAGCGCCAAGAAGCCAAGATATCCATGAATTGCTTTAGTTTCTCAACTAGAGCCGTGTGAATCAAGTTTTTCTGGCTTGTTACCATTTTTTGTGCATTGACTAGCTTATCATAGAGATTTTCTTGGATTTTATCCTCTGCTTTCTGAAGGGACAAGCGTGCTAACTCGTCCTCATCAAAACCAAACATTGGAGACTTCATAAGAGCAACCAAGGCGTAGTCTTGCAGAGGATTGTGAATGACACGAAGGGTATCTAGCATGACTTGCACTTCTAGGGATTGGAGATAATTGTTTTGCTCTCCGTCAGTTTTGACAGGAATTCCGTACTCAGACAGGGCGAGGAGAATCTGGTCATTACGACTGCGACTGGAGGTCAGAAGGGCAATTTCTTTAAAGGAAACACCTTTTTCCTGATGAAGTTTCAGAATCTCCTTGATAACCAAGCGCATTTCGCCTGTTAATTTCGTTTCTGCCTGCACCTCTTCTTCCTCACCTGTGTCGTCCTTATCATAGAGGAGAAATTCTGCCTTGTTGTCTGGATTGGGAGTCAGTTTGGTATTGGCAAAAACAAGCTGGTGCATGTTATCATAGTTGATTTCGCCAACCTCTTGGTCCATAAGACGTTCAAAAACATCATTGGTTGCTGACAGCACTTCTGAACTACTACGGAAATTTTCCTTGAGGAGAATCAACTTGCCTTCTTGGGAATCTTGTGCATAGCGTTGGAATTTCTCATTGAAAATCTGCGGATCTGCCTGACGGAATCGGTAGATGGACTGCTTGATATCTCCCACCATAAATCGATTGTGGCCATTAGACAGCAATTCCAGCATCCGTTCTTGAATATGGTTGGTATCCTGATACTCATCGACCATGACTTCGTGGAAGCGATCCTGATAAGCCTCACGGACTTGCGGGAATTTCTCTAAAATCTCAATGGTGTAATGGCTGATATCAGCGAATTCAAAGGTATTTTCCTGGCGCTTACGTTCACGATACGCCTCCACAAAGTCACCCATGAAGGCTTGGAAAGTCTTAGCTAGTTCCCATGTATCTCCATGATAACGTTCTTGATAGTCGAGAATGGTTATCTGGTCTGACAGTTGTCCTAGTTTAGCAAATTGGGTCTTTCTCTCTTCGTTGTAGGCATCGGTCAGTGGCTTCAAATCAGCCTTACGACTGGCATTAGTCAGGGCCCGACCGTTTTTCTCTTTCGAAATTTCGACAACACGCGCAAGCGCCGTTTGGTAAGCCTGACTATCGGACTCTTGATTCAAGGAACCAATTTCATCCAGAATCAACTGGACATTTTCTAAATAAGCTGCCTTGGGAAACTCCTTAGCATCATTATCCAGATGATAACGGAAAAAGCTTTCCAAATCCCAAAGGGTTTGTTTGATTTGCTCAGTCAGTTTTTCTTTTTCACTCGTAAAATCAGCTTTCTCAAAGCCTTTGAGGAAAGATTCACTTAACCATTTCTGAGGATTACTGGTAGATTGGAGGAAGTCATAAATTTTGTAAACTTGCTGGCGCAGCCCCCGTTCATCTTTTCCACGTCCAGCAAAGTTTTTCAGCAAATGACTAAAGGTCTCTTTCTGTTTACCTTGGTAATGCGCTTCAAATACCTCATGAAAGACTTCATTTTTTAGAAGAAGTTGTTCGCTTTGGTTTTGTAAAATACGGAAATTAGGCGCAATATCAAGTAGATAGCCATGTTTACCAAGGAATTTTTGTGTGAAAGAGTCCATGGTTCCGATGGCAGCATTGGGTAGGTCTGCCAACTGGCGACCCAAGTGTTGTTTGAGCTCGACATCATTCGTTTCTTGGATTTGTTGGCTGATTTTTTTCTCCAAACGTTCCTTAAGCTCTGTGGCAGCCTTGACGGTAAAGGTTGAGATAAAGAGTTGAGAAATTTCGACACCACGCGCCAATTGATCTAGAATGCGCTCTGCCATGACAAAGGTTTTACCAGAACCAGCCGACGCTGAGACAAGAATATTCTGACCAGAAGTATAGATGGCTTCAATTTGCTCGGCAGTTTTCTTTTGTTTCTTGCCCGAATGCGCTTCTGCTTCTTGCAGTTTTTGAATTTCTTCCTCAGTTAAAAAGGGAATGGGCTTCATCGATTCAACTCCTCTCTTATTTTTTCAAACCAAGCTTGCTTGAGTTTTTCTCCGACAAGACGCTTGCCGTCAGCCAAGTCCAACTTTTCTAGAAAACGGGCTTGGCCCAAGTGGTAATTGGCTTCAAATCCTGTGATGGCTTGATGTTGCTGAACATACGGTGCAATACTTCTGCCATTTTCAGTATAAGGGTTAATGGCGAACTGACCTTCTAAAATTTTCTCAGCTGCTTTCTTGTAAAGTTGGGCATTGTAGTCCAGTAGGAGCTGAAATTCCTCATCCGTCAGCTGATTGGCCTTATTTTTATTGTAAAATTCACCCAAATGACTGCTTTCTTTTTCTAAAAAGAGGCCTTGGTATTTCATTGACTTGCTAGCTTCTACTACTGCACCTGCCAGACTTTTAACGGCCATCAAAGATTGGACAGGCTCAGCCATTTCCAAGTACATGGCACCAAAAAAGTTCTGCTCCCCTTCTCTTTTTAAGGCAGCTAGATAAGTTGGCAACTGAGAATTGAGACCATTAAAGAAATGAGGAAACTGGAACTGAGTTAGACTAGACTTGTAGTCTACTACTCCTATCGCCCCATCAGCTTTCAAGCGGTCAATGCGGTCAACCTTACCTCGTACAAAGACACTCCGACCATTGTCCAATTGAATAAAGGCTTGGTCTTTTCCACCAAAATTTGCCTCTTCTTTAATAGTCTCGATGGCTGGATTGTGTCTGAGAATATGTCCAGTCGTCCGTGCAACATCCAGAAGAACTTCTTTGGTAAACTGGGCTTCCAAACTTTCTTGATAAATAGCTTCAAATTCGCGTTCTTGACTGGTTTCTTGAATAGCTTGTTCTAGACGGTGGTCAAAGGAATCTTCATCAGGCAACTGCAAGGCACGTTCAAAAATTCGGTGCAAGAAATTTCCGTGACTGCGGGCATCAGGACGCAGGCGTAATTCCTCCTGCAAGCCTAAAACATAGCGGAGGAAATAACTGTATTGGTTCCGGTAAAACTCCGTCAAACCAGAGGTAGACAGGTAAAACTCCTGTTCTGCAGGATAGAGAGCTTGCAAGGTATCCTTGGTCAAGGGCTTACTGCTTGGGCTTGTTGGTAGGGCTGGATTTGCAAGGCCGTGCTGGTTTAGTTTTTTACCCATCACACGAGCCAGAACCTTGACAAAGGTCAAATCTTGCTCAGTCTCACTCATCTCACCCTGCTGGTGATAGGCAACCAAACTAGACAAAAGACTGTGATAGGACCCCATATCCTCCTTAGACAGCCCTTTGTGATTCATCCTCTTCTCTCTCCGACTAAATCCAAAATGGACCAGCTCTTGAAGATAGGTTGATTCCTTACTTTCACTTTCATTAAAAAGGCTTGGAGCCGACAAGACCAACTGCTTACGAGCAGAATTGACCAAGGAAATCATGGTATAGCGATTTTTCTTGAGATTTTCACTGCTGGCAATCAGCAATTGTGCTCCCTCTTCAGTCTCTTGGTTTAGGTTTTGCCTTTCTTCATCTGTCAAAAGACTGGTGTTTTGCGCGATTTTTGGTAAATTGTCCTGAGTCAGACCAATGGCATAGACAAAGTCAGCTGTTAAGGGCGCAATCAAATCGTAACTCTGCACTAGAACAGTGTCCACTGTTGCTGGAATGGTACGGTATTGGGACAAACTCATTCCAGAATGGAGCAAGGCTAAGAAGTCCTCTAGACTAACCTGTGAACCAGCAAAAACAGTCGCAAATTGTTCTAAAACATGACAGAAAGCCTTCCAAACTTCGGCTTGTCTTTCCTGTTCTAGGGCTTCCATAGTGGCTGTCAAATCTTGCAACTGCTTGGTCACCGCTCCCTCTTTTAGAAAGACATTCCATTTTTGTAGGAGATTTTCAGTCTTTTGTTTTCGACTGGTAAAGAGGGTTTCAAGAGGGGTTAAAATACGCAGACGAAGAGCATTCAAACGCTCAAGACTAAATTTCCCATGGTGGGATTTGGTAAAGGTTTGCTGAAAGGCTGGTAAGCCATTGATGCCAAGATAGCGGATATATTGCTCAAAAGCATCAATATCAGACTGATTAAGGTCGGTATATAAACCAGTTCTGAGGAGATTAATCAAATCTTCCTGACGGAAACGATAGCGTTTTAAAGCTAAAATAGACTCGACAAACTGAGTCAAGGGATGATGCGCCATGGATTCGCTTCTACCAAGATAGAAAGGAATCTGATACTGGTCAAAAATCGTTTTTAGAGATAATTGATAAGAAGGCACATCACCTAAGAGAATACGGAAATGCTTGTAACTCAGGTCTGGATTGGCATGTAATTTCTGACGGATGCTACGGGCTACCAACTCCAACTCTTCTTTTTGCGTCAAACAAGACCAGATTTGTAAGTTTTCACGATCCTTCTCATCGACATCCAAAGTGAGTTCTGAAAAGTCATAAGAAGACTCCAGCAAACGAGAGGCCTTGTCAAAACTATCCATCTTCTCATGAGTTTGAGAATAATCCTGAGCAGGAGTTTGGTATTTAGAGGCCAGATGATGGAGAAACTCCACACTAGCTTGGTAGAGATTGCCCTCGCGAAAAGGACTGGCATAAGCTTTCTTACTAGCATAAGCCCCAATGACAATCTCAACACCCTTGCCATGAAGTAGATCCACGATTCGCTCTTCCTCAGCAGAAAAACGGGTAAATCCATCAATGACTAAAGCAATTTGAGTGAAATCACTACTAACTTTGTCATCCTCAATAGCCTCAATCAAATGGGACAACTGACTTCCCTGAGCTAACTGGCCTTGATTGAGATAGGCCGTTACTTTCTCAAAAATCAAGAGCAAATCCGCTCGCTTATCCTCATCAGTCAAGCTTTCCAAGTCCAAAAAGTTCATCTGAGCAGTCGCTATCTCATGATAAAGCTCAATCAACTGCTGGATAAATTGAGGATCCTGCTTGATAGCTCCATAAACACGTAAATCCTTAGGATCAAGTTCAACAAGGCATTTATAAAAGACCATCCCAAGTCCAATGTCATCTAGACTGGTTTTAGCAGGCAAATCATTTAAGACCAGATAACGAGCCATCTGCGCAAAGCGCGTGACGGTAATCGCAAAAGAAGCCTGCTGGGACAAGCATTCCAGCACGGCACGTTCCTTTTCAAAAGAAAGAGAGTTAGGAGCGATATAGAAGATCCGCTTGCCAGCAGCAACTAGCTCTTCTGCCTCTCTAGTTAGAATTTCTGTTAAAGAAGTCCGAATATCAGTATAAAGTAATTTCATCTCTGCCTCGTTGCAATTTTCATTACCTTTTATTATACCATGATTAGCCACCCAAGTCTGTAAATAATCAGTTCTTGCTCATCCGTTGAAAAGAAAATGCCGGAAAGTTCCGACATTATTTTATTAAGCTAACTTCCTGAAAATAGGAGTAACCACACGTCCCAAAAGGCAGTGATATTAATGAGAATATGAACTAGTATTGGATAGTAGAGATTTTTAGTCATGCGATATAATAGAGCCAAAATAAAACCTCCACTAGCATAAATGAAAAAAGCAAGAGGAGTTAAAGCAAAATTGATATGAATATAACCGAAAATAATAGCAGAAAGCAAAACATCTCCGTACCAAGGTGAGTTTTTGAAAAAGGTTGTCATAAGCACACCGCGATAAATCAATTCCTCAGCAATAGGGGCGATGAAGCAAACGATGAGCAAGAAATAAGGGAACTCCTGTCGTCCCATCATTTCTACCGTTTCATTCAAAGAAATCTGATTTGAAGGCGTGGATATGAAATACGAAAAGAGGAGATCAGACATATATGAAATGATGTAGCCCAGTAAAAGGTAGATAAAGTACCTCAACTGCCACTTAAAATGAAAAGTTTGCTTTCCTGCAAAAACTAGTAGGTAGATGACCGCTAAGAAAAGAACTCCACTCTCCATCAAAAGAAGAATCTGAAAAAATTCACGACTTGCTGGTAGATAAGGCTTTGCGAGGTGATTGAAAAGCCCCCAAAACCATGTTGATTTGTAAAAAATTAAGGACAATGCTAGTAAAATCTGAATAATCCGTTTTTTCATATTAAACCCTCTGTTTTCCTTGACTAGATTATTGAATATAATGATTTACTTAACTGTATAACAAGTTTAGTATAGCATATCTTTTCAAAATATCCTCTTCAAATCATGAATTGCCCTCAAAGCATCCTAAACTGTAAAATCACTTAGTCCCAAGCTTCTTATCAATTTCTTCTCAAAAATATGCTATAATAATACCAAAAGATAAAGAAGGAAAACCTATGATTAAACTACTAGCCTTGGATATGGATGGAACCCTCCTCAATGAAGCTAAGGAAATTCCACAAGCTCACATTACTGCTATTCACCAAGCCATTGAAAAAGGTGTCAAACTGGTTCTCTGTACGGGTCGCCCGCTTTTCGGTGTCCTTCCCTACTATAAAAAACTGGGGCTGGACCTCCAGAATGAGTATGTCATTGTCAATAACGGTTGCTCAACCCACCAGACCAGTGACTGGGGATTAGTTGACTGGCAAGAACTCAGTCCATCTGACATCGAATACCTCTATGACCTAGCTGAAAAAAGTGATGTTCAGTTGACCCTTTTTGATGAGGAACATTATTTTGTCCTCGGTGGCAAGCCCAATCAAGTCATCCAAAATGACGCCAAACTAGTTTTTTCAGACCTGACTGAAATTTCTTTTGAGGAAGCGACTAGTGGTAAGTATCGTATGTTCCAAGGTATGTTTTTGGGAACAAAAGAACAAACAGATGATTTTGAAGAGCGTTTTGCTGAGGAACTCTGCCAACGATTCAGTGGAGTTCGTTCGCAGCCTGTCATTTATGAAGCTATGCCACTTGGTACGACAAAGGCTACTGCTCTTTCTCGACTGGCAGAAATTTTGAAGATTGATTCCTCAGAGATTATGGCCATGGGCGATGCTAATAACGATATCGAAATGCTCCAGTTTGCAGGGCTTGGCATTGCTATGGGAAATGCCAGCGATTATGTCAAATCTCTTGCGGATGCCGTTACAGCAAGCAACGAAGAAGACGGCGTTGCGCGTGCTATTGAGAAATATATTTTATAATTAAGAAGCCCAGTTCGTGTCAACTGGGTTTTGATATTTAAGCATGCCTAAAACTTTAGAAACTCTTTAGAAATCCTTGAGCTTTCTTTGATTTCTATGCTTTATACTAAAGTTATCAAAATAAATCAAAAGGAGAGAATCATGAAAACAGTACTTGACATTCATGGATTGTCCAAAAACTTTGACAAACAAGCTATCCTTCAGGATCTTCATCTAACGATAAGAGAGGGAGATATTTATGGACTTATCGGGAAGAACGGAGCTGGGAAAACCACCTTGATAAAAATCATTACGCAACTACTGTTTGCGGATAAAGGAACTGTTTCCCTCTTTTCTAGTAAGTCGGAAAATGAGTGGACCAAGGCTCTATCTCGAGTAGGTTCAGTGATAGAATCACCCGTAGCTCATAATCACTTAACAGCTTATCAAAATCTGAAATATTACTGTATGATTCGTCATATTCCAAATGCTGATCAAGTCATTCGAGAAACACTAGACTATGTAGGTTTGTCAGATACAGGTAAGAAAGTCTTTCGTGATTTCTCGCTAGGAATGAAACAAAGACTTGGTATTGCCATTGCCCTCCTATCCAAACCAGACTTCCTAATCTTAGATGAACCTATCAATGGTCTCGACCCAATCGGTATCAAAGAATTTCGTCTGATGATTCAACGGCTCAATCAAGAAAAAGGGATCACCATTCTCATCTCTAGCCATATCTTGTCAGAACTCTACCTCGTAGCTAATCGTTTTGGTATTTTAGATCAAGGCAAGATTATTCGTGAAATCAGCAAAGCTGAATTTGAAACACTAAGTGAGGATTATATTGTGCTTAAGACAGCCGACCAAGAGAAAGCTTGTCAAGTATTGAAAGAACAAATCCAGCTCCAGTTCAAGGTTGTCAATCCTGAGAACGAAATCCACATCTTTGGTCAGGAACAAGATGTCAAACAGATTCTCAAAGAATTAACCTTGGCAGATGTTGCCATTGACGAGATTTACTATGCCCGTCAAAACCTAGAAGAATACTTCACTCAATTGGTCCAATAGGAGGAAAATCATGATACATACCATTCAAGCAGACTTTTACCGTCTTTTCCGTTCCAAAGGATTCTGGATTACAGAATTCATTCTCTTTATACTCATGTTAATGGGGGCTATTTTTGGGGCTACTGGCCATCTGATGGCAATCCAGACAGAAGAACCAGAAATTCCAACCCATGGCTGGGACGGTGTACAAGCCCTGATCAACGCATCTAGTCAAGGTTCAAACCTCGTTTTTCTCTGTATTGTTCTAACTTGTCTAGTTCTCGGTGTTGATTTAATCGGAAAGCTCTATAAAAATAGTTTGACAGTAGGGGGTTCTCGTACAGAGTTTTTCCTTGCCAAATCCTTTGTAGTGGCTTGTATTGCACTTTTGCAACTTATCATCAGTCTTGTGATTGCCTTTATTCCAGCAACTATCTTAAATGGATTTGGAACCATGCCTGATGGCTTTATCGGCAATCTACTGATAACCATTTCCCTTCAATTTCTTTGCCTTCTAGCTTGGCTTTCCATTGTTTCCTTCATTCTCTATGTTAGTCATTCTTATCTTGCGGTATTTATTGGTTATTTGGTCAGCTCTATCATCCTTTCTATGCCAATGCTCATCTTCCCAAGTATCAAAATTTTGCCATATTTATCATTGCAGTTTTTCTATGCTATGACTGCTAATAGTGAATCAATTTTCTATACCCTTATAGTTACTTTAGTTGTTATCGTAATCTTTAATCTAAGTGGATTGGCAGTTTTCAAAAAGAAAAGTCTATAAAAAATGACCTCCTCTAGCCTACAGAGGAGGTTTATTTCGTTAAAAGTAAATGAAAACCGACAACCATTGCCCATCTGTGCTTAGTTTCATCTCTGCACCAAGAAGATGACATAATTCCTCAGTGATATAAAGGCCTAAACCAGAGGATTCTTCCGTGTCTGATAGATTTTCCGAATAAAAACGGTTGCTGAGATTTTCTATTCTTTTGATGGGCTGTTTAACAAGGTTTGCAATCTCTAAGACAAGCTGTTCCTTTTCCTTTCTCAAAGATAGCCGCGCTTCTTCCTTGCCATGTTTGAGGACATTTCCAAGCAGATTTTGTAAAATTCGATCCAGCAAGTCTTCATCAGTCCTCATTTTCAGACCAGTTTCAACCTTAAAATCAAGCATGATATTTGCCGACTGAAAAACATCATAATAAGCCAAAGTCTTTTTGGTGATAAAAGTTGAGAGATCTATTTCTTCCAGTTTCGGTTTGACAGCTCCTTCCATCAAACGACGATATTCTAGGAGAGCCTCCAAACGTTTGGAAACTAAATCAAGATGCTGGGCTATTTTTTGTAAGGTTTCTGCTTTGTCTTCAGGAGACTTTATCAATTGTTGGGTGTAACCTGAAGCGATAGTCAGAGGCGTCCGAATATCATGAGCGATATTGCTGATGGCCATATCCAGAGTCTGCTTTTCCCTTTTCATAACCAATCGAGATTGTTCCACTTCTTGAAATAAATTCTCAATCTGCTGGTAGAGTTGTAAAAAAATGTTTGGAAAAAATGCTGACTCCGACTCTTTTCATACTACCCGTGAGAATCTTGTCTTCAATCTGTTGACTCAGGTTTTTAAGTGCTAGATGGTAGCGAATTAATAGAATCGATAAAATAATTAGGAGTACCAGTAGAACAAAAATTATCATGTAGGTCATTGCTTGTCTCCTTTTAATCTTACACCAACTCCCCAGATGGTTTCAATATATTCTTGATTTGGATCAAGCTGGTTTAATTTTTTACGAAGATTACTCAAATGCGTATTGAGAGTATTATCTCCAGGTAGGTAGCTATCCTCCCAGACCAATTCATAAAGTTCTTCCTTGGTGAAGATTTTCTTTGGATGTTTGAGGAGAGTTTGGAGAATCAAGCATTCTTTCTTAGCAAGACGAATCGTTTCCTGGCTATTTTTGATTTCAAAACTTTCCGCATCAAACTGGATATTTTTCAAGTTTTGTGGCAGATTTTCAGTTTTTCCTATTTCCATAGGCTGTTTTTCTGCACTTTGGCGTAATTGAACAGTAACTCTAGCAAAGACTTCGTCCAAATCAAAAGGTTTGACTATGTAATCATTGGCACCGTCTAAGAGGTATTGACTGATTAACTTCTTATCGCTCAAAGCCGTTAGCATAATGACTGGAGTTTGGCTTTGTTTCCTGATGGCTTTTAAAACCTGATCACCATTTTTCCCAGGAAGCATGATATCTAACAAAACGAGGTCAATCCCACCTTGGTCAAAAAGCATGATTCCTTCAGTTCCTGAAAAGGCTTGAATCACTTCATGCTCCTCAGTAAGAAGTGTTCGCAAAATTTCTTGAATGTCACTATTGTCTTCAATAACCAATATCCTAGCCATAAATACCAACCTTTCTGCAACTATTATAGCATGTTTTATTGATAAAGCTTAAACAGAAAAGCTCCTCGCATCAAAGCGCGAGAAAGCCTTAGAGGGTTAAAATGTAAAATCCACTTGCTAGATAACATTGTATCCTTATAGTTGCTAGTGAAAACGAGTCTAGCAGAATGAATCTCTCATTTTTCCCCTACTAGTCCGTAATGCGTTGATACATTTCGGGTCTTCTATCTCGAAACAAGCCCCAGTTTAGGCGTTCGCTTGCTCCCTTGTCTAGGTCATAAGTAGCTAACAGAACAGTTTCTTCTTGTCTTTCAGCTCGTTCTAAAATAGCTCCTGTTTCATCCGTCATAAAGGAGGAACCGTAGAAGTCAAGACTGGAACACTGTCCACCATTTTCCTCACTTGGAGTGACTTCTTCAAAGCCATAGCGATTGGCTGCAATGACTGGAACAATATTAGCTGCTGCGTGTCCTTGCATGGTACGTTGCCAATGACCACAACTGTCCTTATCTAGGATAGGCTCAGAGCCAATAGCAGTTGGATAAAAGAGCAATTCTGCCCCATTTAATGCGAGACAACGGGCTGTTTCAGGGAACCATTGATCCCAACAGATACCGATCCCAATCTTAGCATAGCGAGTATCCCAGACCTTGAAACCTGTGTTGCCAGGTGTGAAATAAAATTTTTCTTGATAATAATGGTCATCTGGTATGTGAGTTTTCCGATAAACGCCCAGCACTTCCCCATCTGCATCAATGACGGCAATAGAGTTATACAAGACATTGCCATCTTTTTCATAGAAACTGATCGGTAAAACAACCTGTAGTTCCTTAGCAATCACCTTAAAATGCTGAATGGCAGTATTTTCTGCTACGGATTGGGCATGCTGGTAGTAGTCATACTGACGTTCCTGACAAAAATAAGGACGTTCAAACAACTCCGGTAAGAGAATGATTTGGGCGCCTTGTTCTGCAGCCTGACGTACTAAACGCTCTGCGGTTTGGATATTTGTTGTTACATCCTTGGCACATTGCATCTGAATGGCTGCAACTCTTACATTTCTCATCTTTTTCTCCTATTCTGGGATTTGTTGGGTGATACAGTGGATATTGCCACCACCTAAGAGAATATCTCTAGCTGGAATTCCGACAACTTTACGGTCTGGGAAACACTTGCTGAGGATTTCCAAGGCTACTTGGTCGTTGACATCTTCAAACTGGGGAACAAGGACAACCTTGTTGGCGATATAAAAGTTTACGTAGGAAGCTGCTAGTCGTTCACCTGCGTATCGCTCTTCTTCTCCTTCTTCATAGATGTAGCCTGGCAAATCCTCTTCTGTCACAACTTGACGAACTGCAGGGATAGGCAATTTATGAATGGTGAAGTGACGACCTTTTGCATCTGTCTCTTGCTCTAAGAGTTCGAGATCTGCTTTTGACATGGTATACTGAGAATCACTTTCGTCGTCCGTCCAAGCCAAGACAAGCTCAGCAGGACCAACAAAGGCAGCAACGTTGTCAACGTGTTCATTGGTTTCATCCTGATAAATACCATAAGGAAGCCAGATAACTTTTTCAGCTCCAAGGCACTCTAATAAGGTATTCTCGATTTCCTCTTTAGTCAGGTGAGGATTGCGACCAGAACTAAGCAAGCAACTTTCAGTCACAAGAATGGTTCCTTGACCATCGCTATGTATCGCTCCGCCTTCTAGGACAAAAGGCTTGGCATCGTAAACAGGCATTTCCAACTCTTCAGCAAAACGACTGGCTACTTGGTCATCATCTTCATAGTCTTGGTATAGACCATCTACAGCTCCACCCCAAGCATTAAAAGACCAATCCACGGCTAATTTCTGGCATTTATCATTGACAAGAATAGTCGGACCTGTATCACGGGCCCAGGCATCATTGGTGGGAATGTCTAGATAAATAACGCTATCTCCAAGGTAGTC
Source organism: Streptococcus sp. M334 (assembly GCF_000187745.1). Classification (GTDB taxonomy): domain Bacteria; phylum Bacillota; class Bacilli; order Lactobacillales; family Streptococcaceae; genus Streptococcus. The sequence continues at coordinate 475,485 of NZ_GL732486.1, forward strand.
TTGGGCTTCAGATAGATAGTCTTGCTCCACCAAGAGATAAACGGTTTCCCCTTCTGCTATGGTTTTTATAATCTGGCTAAAAGCCTTTTTAGCTGCCTTACCTTGATAAGGCCAAGATCCTGGTCTTGTAGGCCATATCATGAGGGTACCATGATGGGGTTCGTACTCTGCTGGCATGCGATAGCCTAATTTTTTTGGACTGTTTATCATGATAATCTCCCTTTAAAGTCTTGATAACCAAAATCCTTGACCAAGTCACAATCTCCATTTTCATCCATGATATAGAGACTCGGCAAGCCAATACCGTTAAAGGTATTATTTTTGACAAAAGAATAAATAGCCATGTCTTCGAAATAAAGTCTGTCTCCGATTTGGACTGGATTTTCAAAGCTATAATCACCAATCACATCGCCCGTCAGACAGGTATTGGAAGAAAGTCTATAGGTATGGGCTTTTTCTTGTGCTTCATAGCCATTTCTCAAAGGTGGACGATAGGGCATCTCAAGTACATCAGGCATATGACAGGTCGCGGAAGCATCTAAAACCAAGATTTCCATACCGTTTTCTACAATATCCAATACCTCAGTTGCTAGATAACCCGCATTGAGCGCAATGGCTTCACCCGGCTCGATATAGACTTCAAGATTATAAGTTTCTCGGATACGCTTGATTTCTGAAATCAGCAAATCCACATCGTAACCTTCTCTTGTGATGTGGTGTCCGCCCCCCATATTGAGCCATTTAACGTGATGCAAATAGGAACCAAACTGCTCTTCTACTGCTTTCAAAGTTGTCTGTAAATCATCTGCTCCCTGCTCGCAAAGGGTGTGAAAATGAAGACCATCCACCAAATCCAACAAATCACTAGGAATTTTATCTAGTATCACGCCAAAACGAGAACCTGGTGCACAAGGGTCATAGAGCGCGTGATCACCCTGAGTTGAACATTGGGGATTGAGACGTAAACCAACACTGATACCAGCCTCACGACAACGCGAACCATGCTTACGCAACTGTCTCTCAGAATTAAAAACGATATGGTCTGTTATCTCAAGCAATTCCTCCATGTCCTCATCCTTGAAAGCAGGTGCAAAAACATGGACTTCGCCAGGAAATTCTTCCCTTGCTAATTTGGCCTCGTAGAGACCACTTGCAGTTGTACCTGATAGATACTGGCTAATCAAGGGATAGGTTTTGTAAAGGGAATATGCCTTCTGGGCAAGCAAAACCTTGCAACCAGCTTCTTCTTGTACATATTGTAGAATGCGGCAATTGGCTTCTAACTTTGCTAAGTCAACAACATAGGCTGGTGTTGGTACTTGTTCTAACTTCATCAGTCCACCATTTGTGGATTTTCAACCACAACCCAAGGTAAACCATACTCATTCAAAGCTTCCATGAATGGATCTGGATCCAATTCTTCAAGGTTATACACTCCAGCTTGTTTCCAAGTACCGTTCATGACTAATTTTGTCCCAATCATGGCTGGAACGCCTGTCGTGTAAGAAATTGCTTGTGAACCAACTTCTGCGTAACATTCCTGATGGTCGCAAACATTGTAGATGTAGATGGTTTTTTCAACTCCATCTTTGACACCTGTAAAGATACATCCGATATTTGTTTTTCCAACAGTACGTGGACCAAGGCTTGCAGGATCTGGAAGCAGAGCTTTTAAAAATTGAATTGGAACAATTTCTTGGCCGTTGAAGTTAATGGTATCCGTACGAAGGAGTCCAACATTTTCAAGACATTTCATGTGCGTCAAGTAAGATTGACCAAAGGTCATAAAGAAACGAATGCGTTTAACGCCTGGAATGTTCTTAGCCAATGATTCAATTTCTTCATGGTGAAGGAGATACATGTCTTTTTGTCCAACTTGAGGGAAGTCATACTCGCGCTTGATAGACATAGCTTTGACTTCGACCCATTTTCCATCTTCCCAGTAAGAACCTGGTGCTGAAACCTCACGGAGATTGATTTCTGGGTTAAAGTTGGTTGCAAATGGATAACCGTGGTCACCACCATTACAGTCTAAAATGTCGATATAGTGGATTTCATCAAAATAATGTTTGAGAGCATAAGCTGAGAAAACACTGGTCACACCTGGGTCAAAACCAGAACCAAGCAGAGCGGTCAAGCCAGCTTCTTTGAATTTTTCCTGATAAGCCCATTGCCATGAGTAGTCAAAGTAGGCTGTAAAACCAAGTTCCTTACAACGTTTCTCATAAATAGCACGCCATTCAGGGTCTTCTGTATCCTCAGCCTCGTAGTTAGCTGTGTCGATATAGTGAACACCTGTTGCCAAACAAGCGTCCATAATTGTTAAATCTTGATATGGTAAAGCTACGTTCAAAACAGCTTCTGGTTTGTAGCTTTCAATCAGGGCAATCACTTCTTCAACCTTGTCAGCATCAAGAGATGCTGTTTCAATCTTAGTATTTGTTTTGCCTTCTAATTTAGCTTTCAAGTCATCGCATTTTGACTTGGTACGGCTAGCAATCATAATTTCTGTAAATGTTTCGCTATCTTGACAAATCTTTGAAATAGCAACTTGGGCAACGCCCCCACATCCGATAACTAATAAACGACTCATTTTTTTCCTTCCTCTTCTTCTAAAATGTCCTCAACATACTTGGGCAACATAAAGGCACCCACGTGTAAGTTTGCAGTATAGTATTCTGTGAAAAGCTGGCGTTTTTTCCAGCCTTCCTTGTCAAAATCTTTGACAGGGTGGTATTTTTTCGATGCAAATCCAAACAACCAATAGCCAGCTGGACTGGTTGGGATGTGGGCTTGGTAGACCCGACTAATTGGAAAGGCTTGATTAACCTTACGGTGCATGCTTCGGCAAGCCGACTCATCTTCGTCAAAGAAAGGACTACCATGCTGGTATATCATGATACCGTCCTCTTTCAAGGCTCTGTAACTATTTCCGTAAAATTCCTTGGTAAAGAGCCCTTCCGTATGTCCAAATGGATCTGTCGCATCGTTGATAATGATATCGTAATCATCTTCGCAGTTTCGCAAAAAGCGTAGCCCATTTTGATAGTAAATGGTAACACGAGGATCATCTAACCCTGCAGCAAAATCTGGGAAATACTCACGACAGACTTCAACCAACATCTCATCTGGTTCCACAATATCGATTTGCTCCAGTTCAGGATAGAGTGTTAAAACTTGGGCAACACCTCCGTCACCACCCCCAATAACCAAGACTTTCTTGGGATTGGGATGCACAGCCATGGGAACATGAACTGTCATTTCATTGTAGACAAAATCATCCGCATCTGAGAACAAGACGTGCCCATTTAAAATCAAAATCTTTCCAAAAGCTGGAGTGTCAAGAACCTCGATATCCTGCCATTCACTTTTACCAGCGTAGAGTTGCTTGGCTGTTCTCAGGGACAATTTCACATCTGGAGTATGAACTTCAGAAAACCATAAATCCATCTAGTTCTCCTTTCTCTTAATGACGTTGATGTGATTGATCTCAGGATCTTCCGTCCCTTGGAGGGAACAACCACGTTCCTTGGCAAATTGGATATAATCCACAATTTCACGTGTAATGCGTTCACCAGGAGCCAAGATAGGAATTCCTGGAGGATAGCACATGACAAATTCTCCACAAACTTGTCCGACAGATTCGTTCAATGTCAAACTTTTTCTCTCTGAATAGAAGGCTTCTTGCGGAGACAGCACTAACTCGGGCTGGATATATTCTCCTGCTATCAAGTCTTTCCCATCTCTTGAATAGAGTCTCTTGATATCAGCAAGAGCACCAACCAAGCGCTCGATGTCTTGGATGCGGTCACCAATTGAAATATAAGCCAAGATATTGCCAATATCACCAAATTCAATTTGAATATCGTATTCGTCTCGTAGGAGGTCATAAACCTCGATACCTGTTAAGCCAATACCCTGAGTGTAAACTGACAGCTTGGTTACGTCAAAATCACAAACAGACACTCCGTCTATTAACTCTTTTGAGTAAGCATAGTAACCGCCAATGGCATTGATTTCACGGCGAGCGTACTCGGATAGCTCAATGACTTTCTCAAACGACTCTTTACCACGAAGGGCCAAGTTGCGACGTGAAATATCCAAACTAGCCATCAACAAATAAGAGGCGGATGTTGACTGGGTCAGGTTGATAATCTGACGAACGTATTCAGGATTCATCTGCTCCCCGATTAAAAGAAGCGAACTTTGGGTCAAACTCCCACCAGACTTATGCATGGAGACTGCTGCCATATCAGCACCTGCATCCATAGCAGAAATTGGCAATTTATCTGTAAAATGCAAATGCGCTCCGTGGGCTTCATCTACTAAAACCAGCATGCCAGCTTCATGAGCCATTTCTGTCAATCCCCTTAGGTCTGAACAGATTCCGTAGTAAGTAGGATTGTTAATCAAAATGGCCTTGGCATCTGGATGCTCCTTTATGGCCTTAGCTACTCGGTCATTTTCAAGACCTAAAGCGATACCAATCTTAGAATCCACACTCATCTCGATATAGATGGGAATAGCACCACATAGAACCAGCGCATTGATGGCAGATTTATGGACATTTCTCGGAAGAATAATCTTATCTCCAGTCTTACAAGTTGACAGAATCATAGTCTGTACCGATGAAGTTGTTCCACCAATCATGAGAAAGGCATGGGCAGCTCCAAATGCATCCGCAGCTAATTCTTCTGCATCCCTGATAATAGAGATGGGATGACCTAAATTGTCCAAGGGTTTCATGGAGTTGACGTCAATGCCTACACATTTTTCACCTAGCAGTTCGACAAGTTCTGGATTTCCCCGTCCACGCTTGTGACCTGGAACATCAAAGGGAACAATCCGTTTCTTGCGTAACTTCACCAAGGCTTCATATATTGGGGCTTGGTTTTGATCTAACTCTTTCAAGACATGCTCCTTTATCGTATTTGTAGCGCCTCAAGAAGATAAAGGCGACTAAAGGTTGACTTATGAAAAAAGAGCAGGTTTTCACCTGCTCTGCAATCTTCTGACGTTTTTATGTTTGTTTCTTTTGAGTATGTCTGTTCCCGATGTTTCCTAACTCTCTAGTAGCAAATATTACGTACTTTATTGATCGTTTCACAAGATGACGTGTGCTTTCACCACACTAAAAATTTATGAATTAGGACAAGTGTCCTAACATCAACTTATAAAAGTAGGCTTTTAACCCTATCAATAATGTGGCTTTTCAACCACGCTTCGGCATTCAACCCTGCCTGTCCGTAGGCATTTTTTACTCGGGTTTATATTTGCTAGAAAACATCATCTCATTTTCTAAGCTCCATTACTATATCATGTTTTTAAGAACTTGTAAAGCGTTTTACGAAAAAAATATAAAAAAGTTCGCAAAATATTTGGATTTTATTTGATTTAATACTAATTATTTTCTTGTAAACGATTATAAAGTGAACAAAATGATTTTCATATTTAATTTAAATTTTTTATGCAATTCTATACTCATTACCCTCGGTGTTTGATTTATCAGAAAAAATGCTGAAATTTCTACATCATTAGAATCGTGCAACTTTTTTCAGATACTTTTAAAAGATTGATTTCATTACCTCTTTCCTTTATGCTGGATAAAAAGGAGAATAGTATGTCAGAAACCCACTACAGTTGACAAAGAGCCGATTTTTTGTCTATAATCTATAATTTTAATATGTTTAAGATATGTAACTCATATAAAAGGCTATAGAAATATATAGTTATTCAACCACTTTAAATAAGAGCGATTGTTTATTAGATAGTTCCAATTTTGGAAAACCATTAGAAAAATCTAGCTTGCCGACGGCGACAAAATGATAAATTTGTTTTTCATCAATACTATCTTCCGTAGCACCTCTATAAATTTGTGTTTTTTTCTTCCACTCTCTATTTTTATTTTCACAAAAGATATCTAAAAAACAATAGAAGTATGACTCTCCTGCCTCATTAGTTTTTTCAATCCTTTGAACCTTTAATTTCACTTCACCATAAAACAAATAAAGTTCTCCCGCAATCTCTTCACCAAGCCATGTACTCAATTTTTTGCGTCTGAGTGACCTTCGGATTTGTTGACCATTCTTCTCCTTCTTTAGAAGCAATGGATTATCAACTTCTACATTGTTCGTTGCTTGGGTGGTAATCACCCTATTAACTAGGGGATCCCGTAGCAATAATCGCATCATAGAGGCCATTTTATCCTGTATTTGTCCATCCGTCAATGACTCATAATACTCCTTAGAAAATTGAATAGAACTATATTCATGAATGTAGGAGCAATACGGTAAATGTCTCGAACTAGATTTCCTTCTCAAAAATGCTCTTTTTTTAGAAGTTTTATGCACATAACTTAGCTCTGCAGATCTACACTCTGGACAAAACATAGTGCCCTCATAATTACCTAACTTACCATCATGACTTTCCACAAAATCAGCTATATCATCCAAGGTTGCAATATCATGTATTGAAGTGCAGTAACATTCATCAAAAGATTTCTTGAGCATTATTTGCCTCCTTCATTCTTACTCAATTGATTTGAAACGTCAATTACAAATACATACTAACAATTTTGTACATTTTAACGATTAACAATTACATTAACATTATACTACATTTTTAAAATTCATAAATTACACGACTAAGCAATAAAATTTCAATTTTTCTAAAACAAGCTTATTCCAAGACTTTCTTAGTATTCTATTGTATAAATTACTTTATTCCGATTTCTGTTGTTACTAGTTTAATCATAAAATCTTTCTTACTCCGATTAGTAAATCTACCTCCTATTATACCATAGATAAGTAGAAAAAGGACAAGTCTATCAGCTTTGCTTCTCTTTTATCCTTCTCTACTAGCTAGTGCTGTTTCTAACTTTTAAAAAAGCTCGTAAAATTAAAATCGTGCAACTTTTTTCAGATACTTTTAAAAGATTGATTTCATTAGCTATTTCCTTTATACTGGATAAAAAGGAGAATAGTATGTCAGAAACAAATCACGAAATTGATTCAAATTTTGCAGGTCGTTTAAATATCCTGCGTGCGGGTGTTCTTGGTGCAAATGATGGAATTATTTCCATTGCTGGTGTGGTTATCGGGGTTGCCAGTGCCACTAGCAATATCTGGATTATCTTTTTATCAGGATTTGCAGCTATTTTGGCCGGTGCCTTTTCAATGGCTGGTGGAGAATATGTATCCGTTTCAACTCAAAAAGATACTGAGGAAGCAGCTGTTGCGCGTGAGCAACTCTTACTAGACCAAGATATAGAACTAGCTAAAAAATCCCTCTATACTGCCTATATCCAAAATGGAGAATGTGAAACCTCTGCTCAACTCTTGACCAATAAGGCCTTTCTTAAAAATCCACTCAAGGCTCTGGTCGAGGAAAAATATGGGATTGAGTACGAAGAATTTACCAATCCTTGGCACGCTGCTGTTTCCAGCTTTGTTGCCTTTTTCCTTGGAAGTTTGCCTCCAATGCTGTCAGTGACCATTTTCCCAAGTGATTACCGCATTCCAGCTACTGTCCTGATTGTAGGTCTTTCACTCTTGATGACTGGCTACACTAGTGCCAAACTTGGAAAAGCCCCAACCAAAACAGCTATGATTCGTAACCTTGCTATTGGTCTCTTGACTATGGGAGTTACCTTCTTACTCGGACAACTTTTCAGCATTTAATACTCTTCGAAAATCTCTTCAAACCACGTCAGCGTTGCCTTGCCGTATATATGGTTACTGACTTCGTCAGTTCTATCTGCAACCTCAAAACAGTGTTTTGAGCTGACTTCGTCAGTTCTATCTGCAACCTCAAAGCAGTGCTTTGAGCAACCTGCGGCTAGCTTCCTAGTTTACTTTTTGATTTTCATTGAGTATAAAATACAAGAAATACCTCGATTTTGAAGTCGAGGTATCTTTTTTTACATTTGTACAATCTTGCGATAGCTTCTAGAAGTAATCATGAAAATCAGCACATAGGCGATGAGGAAGATAGCGCAGATAGACAAGGTCACAATCAACATCATAGTCGTATCTATTACACCAATCACTTTTAAAATCAGACTAAGCATATGGTAGGCAAAGGCGAGATGTATGAAGGCAAAGAGCAAAGGAAGGAAGAAAACAGTTAAAACCTGTTTGTTGATGGTTTGCTTGATTTGCTTTTGATCTAAACCGACTTTCTGCAAGATAATAAAGCGTTCACGGTCTTCATAACCTTCAGAAATTTGTTTGTAGTAGATGACCAGAACGGTTCCGACCATAAAGATAATGGATAGGAAAATACCGATAAAGAAGACACCACCAAAGAGGGCACTCATCTGAGCACTAGCATCTGCTAGATTGCTACCGTAAACATAGCTACCTTCCGTGTTTAATTGAGCATTAAACTGATTGAGGTATTTATCATATTCTTCAGCGACCTTGAGTTGTTCTTCTTCACTGATATTTACATTCATACCACCGTAAAACTGATTATAGATAGCCGAATCTGGGAATTGGTCAAAAAAGGCTTGTAAATTAGGTACAACAAGGTAATTGTAATCAGCAGTCAAAATATTAAACTGATTTGGAACATGGTTTACAATGAAATCTTTAGTAAATTCTTCTTTGACAGAAAATTGATGATCATTTAGAGTTAGAGCTTTCTGTTCTTTAACTCCCTCATTCTTTGCAAAGAGTCCGACCTCATTTCCTGATAGAGACAGTTTTTGGCCAGTCATATTTTCATAATCTTTTTGGTCAAATACCATGAAAACTGTTGTGGGTTGGACACGATTTTGTCCTTTTTCAAAAAGGGTTAACTTGCTACCTTCTTGGTTTGCAACACCAAAGTAAGCGTAACGAAGAACTTCTTTCTCTTTAATCTTATAACCTTTGTCACTTGCAAACTGGCTCAAGAGTTTGTCCAAATCTTCTTTTTCAACATTTTGCCCTGAAACCCCAAAATCATGAGGATTTAGAACTTTTTTAAAGCTTTCTGAGGCATTGAAAATGCTTGTCGCTGCTGACATGGTTACCAAAACCATTGTTGACAAGATAGCGATGGTTGCTAGCCCAACCGCATTTTTCTTCATACGAAAAATCAAGTTGGAAACAGAGATGAGGTTATTAGGTTGGTAATAGTATTTCTTGTTTTTCTTTAAGATTTGTAGGAAGACTGTAATTCCTGCATTAAACAAGAGATAAGTACCAAAGATAACCAGCAAAACAGCTAGGAAGAAAGTTGTTAGGGCTGTAAGAGGATCTTTTACAGTAAGGGAAAGATAGTATCCAATCCCTAAACTAATCGTACCAAGAATAGTTTGGAGAGATAGGAAACGACCTTTTTTCTCACCGCTAGCTTTCTCACGTGAGAGCTGGAGGGCATTCATACGGGCGATTCGAAGAGCATTCAGAAACATGAGACCTAGGAAAATCAAACCAAAGACAACAAGCACTGTAATGACAACTTTCATCTGGAAGGTAGCGACCAGCTCAACCTTCAATTTCATCAGTTTGAGTAGGAAAGCAAAAATCAACTTGTCAAACAAGGCTCCAATACCGATTCCTGCTCCAACAGTTAGCATTCCAAATAGCACTAACTCCTTAAAGGTCATACTGATTAGATGACGCTTCTCCAATCCCAACATGCCATAAATTCCCAGTTCCTTGGAACGGTTTTTCATAACAAAACTATTGGCATAGAGGACGATTATGGCAGACGCAAGGGTAACGACAAACATACCAAATCCAAGAGTAGCTTGAATCGTTTCACCTCCACGGATTTCCGCAATCTTAGGATTAAAGGTTAGGGAGTAAAAGAGATAGGTGACAGTGACTGCCAAGAGAACAGCCAGCGCAAAAGGATAGTAGAGTTTGCGGTTTTTAATCAAGTTCGATACCGCTAACTTATTGGTTAATCGAAACATACTAATTCACCTCGCTTGCCATGACAGTCAAGGTATCAGAGATTTCTTGGAACATCTGACGCTCTGTTTTCTCTCCACGGTAGATTTGGTTGTAAAGAATGCCGTCTTTGATAAAGAGTACACGTTTAGCTCTGCTAGCTGCTGCCGTTGAGTGGGTTACCATGAGAATGGTTTGGCCGCGCTCATTGATTTCATCAAAGACATCAAGTAAGGCTGCAGAGGACTTGGAGTCAAGAGCTCCTGTTGGCTCATCCGCAAGGAGAATTTCAGGTTCTGTAATGATGGCGCGGGCTACTGCTACACGCTGTTTCTGACCACCAGAAATCTCGTAAGGGTACTTCTCTTGTAATTGGTTGATGCCTAGATTCTCAGCTGTCACCACCAATTTCTTCATCATCTCCGTAATAGGTCTTCTTGACAAGACAAGCGGAAGCAAGATATTGTCTTTTACAGAGAGAGTATCTAGCAAATTAAAGTCTTGAAAGACAAAGCCCAACTTTTCACGACGGAAGCTAGAAGCCTGTGAATTTTTAATGGTTGCTGTATCAGTTCCATTCAGGTAAACCTGACCACGACTTGGTTTATCCAGCATAGCTAGGATATTGAGAAGAGTTGATTTACCAGAACCAGACTCACCCATGATGGCAACGTAGTCGCCCTTTTCGACGGTAAAGTGAATATCCTTGAGAGCTTCTACTTGGTTGCCCTGAAAACGAGTTTTATAAATTTTTTGAACGTGTTTTACATCTAAAAGTGTCATGAGAATCTCCTTTCTTAATATCCCATCAAATGAAATGTCTCTTGCATCATAGCGCATCCCAGCTGAACGCGCTCGATATCTTTGTGGCTTGGTTTTCTTGTTTTCTTATGTAAGATTTGTTTCATGATGTTACTCCTTTGTTCTTTATGAGTCTAGTTTACATCAAAAAAAGACCGCTTGCCATAACCTAACCTTACAAAAAAGACTTTAATCTTACATTTTTGTAAGATTGGGGGGAATTTAGAAATTTTATTAAAAATATTTTACCATAAAAAGAAGGCAAGAAGAAAACCCTTGCGGATACAAGGGTTCAGATTCGTAAATTGACTGCAACGGTCAATAATACATTCATAAACAGTTTGAAGATTCATTCTTTCGTTTGATTATAAATCTATGTCACTAGAACAATTTTCATCTAAACAAAAATCATCTTTAATCAACAAAGTTAATTCTTTTAAATTCACATCTTCACTTTGGTTAAGTCGGACAGCTTGATTCATTATTAAATCCTCATATAGATTTCGAACAAAGCGACCGTTAGAAAAATTGGTGAGATTACTTTCTAACTTTTCATTAAAATAATTTAATAATACTTCTTTCAGCTTGTCATCTATATTGTAGTCGTCTTTTCTTGCTAATGTTTCAAAAATATCTAACAATTCTGTAGAAGAATAATTTTCAAAATTAATAAAATAATTAAATCGAGATTTCAAACCAGGATTTGATTCAAAGAAATGGTTCATTGGTTCGGTATAACCAGCCACAATAACAATTAAATCATCTCGTGAATCTTCTAAAGCCTTTGTAAGTTCTGTTAAACATTCTCGCCCGTATGAATCAGTATTTTCATTTTCAGTAATACTATACGCCTCATCAATAAAGAGAACTCCACCTTTTGCCTTTTCTATGACATTTTTAACTTTCAGTGCAGTTTGTCCTTGGTAACCTGCAATTAAATCTGTTCTGGAGACTTCTAAAAAATGTCCTTTGGATAAAAGTCCCAATTGGTAGTACATTCTTCCAATAATTCTAGCAACAGTTGTTTTTCCTGTTCCTGGATTTCCCATAAAAGCCATGTGTAAAGTTCTTTTAGGAATATTTAAACCAGACTCTTTCCTTTTTGACTGAACTTTTTGATAAATAATTAAACGACTAACTTCTTTTTTTACCTTCTCTAAACCTACTAACTGATTTAGTTCCACCAAAAGGTCGTCTAAAGATGATTTCTTTTGGTGACTTAGTTCTTTTTCCAAAGTATCAAATAGATAAGTATATCCAAGAAAACTAGCTAGATTATCAGATAAATCTTTCAATAAAGGTGTAAGCTTGTTTCGTTTGTTAATTTGTTGTAATAAAAAAATAGATTTATACAATTCTGCTACTGATTTTGTATCAGTATGATTTTCTATAATATTATTTACTTTATCAAGATAATTATTTTCTTTTCCAAAATAGAAGTCTAATTTCTTTGCACTACAAATTAATTTATCTCGAGAAGTTGACATATCTTACCTCAATAACATGAAAAGCAAGGCAATCACTAACATACCAATAGAAATTCCAGAAACAATAAAGACTGTTAGAAGGCGATTTGAAATAAATTGAATTTGTTGTTTACTTTCATTTAATTCTCTCCTAAGTTGCTCAATTTCTCCAGTATTTGAAACTGGTTCTGAAGGAAGAGTACTTGCGAATTGTTCTAGATTTTCAAGTCTATCATTGAATTTAGAAAGCATTACTTCATGTTTTTCTATAGAGTTTTTGCTATTTTCTTCGTTAAGTTTCTCTTTGAACTGCTTAAGAGCTACTAGAGTTGCTTTCTGATTTTCAATCGTCTTTTGAAGACGTTCTTGTTCTCTTATAATTTTTTTATTTGTATGATCAATTGCTGCCACTGAAGATAAAATTGCTTGAATATAATCTTTATCAAGAGCCTCCAAAGCTATATATACTTGACCAAATTCTTCTACCATCTTTTGTTGTCTCTCATAGAATTTTGAGAAATAATTTTGAATTTGCTCAACTAAGGTATTAAACTCATTTCCAGTCACTCCGTGTTCAGCAAATTCAAAACCAAAGAAATCTTCATGAGTTCTAACTCTATCAAAATAAAGTTCTTCTCCAATTTGCTCAGCAAATTCTTTTAGTTGTTCTTTAGCTTGGTCAAAATCATGTCTACTAATGTTTCCATTAAACGAATCTTGTTCTTGCTCAAATACTTCTTGGTCCATATTTTTCTCCTTAATCTAATAATTCTTGTAATAAAGTATCAATCTCATCAAAGTCACTTTTATCGTCTCTTGTAGATTCTGCAAAAATATCTGACAGCTTTTCTTTCATCATTGAAGCAGCTATATCATGTCTTTCCTTAATAGTATTGATAACAGAATCTTTTTCAACTTGTAACTTTATACTCTTAACATCTAATAATTGATCTTGGATTACTAACATTTCATTATTTTGATCAATTTTCTTAGAATTTAGCTCGGAAATTTGTTTATTGACAATTTGCTGATCAATCATTTTTAGTACGAAAGCGCCAATAATTCCTGATAAAGTTGCTCCCATAAATGTTCCAATGACGCTACCGATTGTTCCCAAAAGTGGTATTGAAATAGCCAAAACTGGAAAACTTGCTGTGAGGGATGCTCCTAAAGCTTCCCCAACTACAATTGCACCTGTAGCTGTTAAACCCGCAACAATAATTTTTCCAACCTCTAACATCATAATATCAAGGCTTTTATCTTTATTTTCAGGATTATTTATATAATCTATTGCTTCTTTCAAAGATTTCCAACCTTGGTGTATAAAGGTCCAAGCTTTAAGAGCTGTATTAATTACAGGTCCAACAATTGCAGACGCAATCATTGTAACTACAGATTTACCGACATTTAATACATGATTTGCTAAGTTATTTACAAAAGATATGATAGCCTCTTTTATTTTATCAATAAAAGTCGATAAGTTTCTTTCTGTATCTTTTAGCCAGGAGATAAATTTAGAAATCAATTCTCGCAAAAATTCTGATAATAACTGTAAAAGCGCTGCTTTCAAAGCTTTTCCGGAAATTTTTAATGCCTCATCGCGTCGTGATTTTTTACCTGATTGAATAGCTCGCTTCTCAGCCTCATCTCTCACTCTGTCGTATTCCGTGCGTGCCTCTTTATCTTTCTCTCTTAACTGTTTCTCTTCTTTTGAACTAATATTATGGACTTCTCTAGCATATTGTCCCTTAGAGTTTGGATTATCGAATAATTCTGATGTAGATAAATCTCCCTTCGCTTGATTAACCTCACTCCTAATTTCGTTAAGATTAGCTTTACTATTTGCAAAAGCAATCTGCTCTTCTTTTGTCAAAAAAGCATTTGCTTTTGGATCACGTATAATCTCTCCAGCAGAAACTGTATGATCCATTTGGGTTCCTTTTTCTTTTGAACCTGTTGGCCTTCCGGTGTCAAATGGTTTTCTCGCTTCTTTGGTTAAAGTATTTACAATTTTACCTGAACGAGTTGAGTGTGTTTGAATATTTCCTAAGTCGTCTTTAACAAAATTATTTTGCCAAGTGTCGTATCTTTCTTGATAATTAACATCTCTATTATGGGTTGCAAATTTACCTTTTTCAAAATTTTCAGCAGTTTGTATATGTGCTTCTTTTCGTAAATCTAGGGTTTGTCCGTTGTTCTCTTTAATAAACTCATCACCAATTTGTGCAGCAAGTTGAAGTTGTACTTGCTCCCAGACTATATTCTCAATAGATTCTTGAAGGTATTCATTATTTTGTAATTTTTCCCTATCTAAATCAATTTTTTCTATATCTTTAATAAGATCTTTGAGATTATTTTCTAGAGAATTTTCTAAATTAAGCAATTGGTCGTATTCAAACTCTATATCTGATAATTGTAATGCGAGTAACTCATTTTCATTAGCCATAATCCATTTCCTGTCAAATTATTTTTATACGCTTATTATACCATTTAGCCATGAATTCTGACAAGATGAAAAAAGCCTTGTCTTTTATAGTACAAAGCTTATTTTCTTATTTACCTCACCAAAACCATCCTTCATTATCGTCAATGGCTTGGGCTTCTTTGCGCTTACGTGGGCCTGTTCCATACATTTCTGCTTCGATTTCTTCCTTGGTTGGCATGATAGAAGCTAGGACGATATAGATAATCACGCCAAGTCCAAAGTTTGCAACTGTAAAAATGGCAAACAAAAAACGAACAAGGGTAACATCAAAGTTCCACTTGTCTGATAGACCTGCCAGAACTCCTGAAATCATGCGATTTCGTCTCATTTTATAAAATTTACTGTTCATGGTATTACCTCTTTCTACTAGGTTAGACATAGTATATCACGGGTAGGCTCGGCTTTCATCAGTCCTCAGGCTGATTTACTAGTAGCAATTTACCTCGACAAAGTCCACAGCGATAGCGTTTGGTATCAATCCTTCGCTTGCGATGATAAGTTTGCTGGCAGGATTGGCAACGATAGAGCTTGATTGGCTTGGAGTTGCTATTGGGCAAGGGGGGCACAAAGCGTAATCCATCCACTGCTTTCAACAGTTCCTTAAAATCCCGATCCTTGTGTTGATAGCCCTTCCCTTGAAAATAGAGGTGATAATGACAGAGTTCATGGCGAACAATTTTCCTAAAAACATCCAAACCCAGTTCATCATAGACCTTGGGATTAAAATCCAAATGCCCATCTTTTGGGAAAAATCGCCCACCTGTCGTTCGTAGACGAGAATTCCACTGGGCTTGATGGATAAAAGGTCTTCCGAAGTCTTCTAGCGAAACTTTCTTGACGTAATCAGTTAGATTCATCTGGAGCTAGGAGCGACAGATTGACTTTTTCCCGTTCAGTATCGATTTTCTTAACCCAAACCGTTACCAAATCTCCAACTGACACCACTTGGCTAGGGTGTTTGATAAATTTGCGACTCATATGAGAAATGTGAATCAAGCCGTCCTCGTGAATCCCGATATCAACGAAGGCTCCGAAGTCAACGACGTTACGAACCACACCTTCTAACTTCTGACCAACCACTAAATCCTTGATGTCTAGGACATCTTGGCGAAGTACAGGTGCGTCAAAGGAATCACGGAAATCTCGACCTGGTTTGAGAAGGTCCGCAATGATATCTTTAAGAGTTTCTGGACCAAGGTCTAGCTCTTGCGCCATTTCCTTGATTGATAGCGACTTGAGTTTGCCTTGGGCTTCTTCATTCAGGTTCTTGATATCCAAGCGTTTGAAGAGCTCCTTAACCGCAGCATAGTTTTCTGGGTGAACTCCTGTATTATCAAGGATATTGCTACTTTCTGGAATACGGAGGAAACCAGCAGCCTGTTCAAAAGCCTTGGCTCCCAGACGAGGAACCTTCTTGATTTGGGCGCGTGAAGTGATTTTTCCTTCTTCCTCACGGTATTTGACAATATTTTCAGAAATGGTTTTATTGAGTCCAGCAACATGGGAAAGCAGAGCTGGGCTGGCAGTATTGATATTGACACCGACTTGGTTGACCACGGTATCCACGACAAAGTCCAGACTTTCAGATAGTTTCTTCTGGCTGACATCGTGCTGGTACTGACCAACACCGATTGACTTAGGATCGATTTTGACCAATTCAGCAAGGGGATCTTGCAAACGACGGGCGATAGAGATGGCAGAGCGTTTTTCAACAGTCAAGTCTGGAAATTCCTGACGTGCAAGTTCACTAGCAGAATAGACAGAAGCACCACTTTCATTGACGATAACATAGCTGACTTCTGGAAAATCTTTAAGAACTTCCGCCACAAAGGCTTCACTTTCCCGACTGGCCGTTCCATTTCCGATGGCAATAATTTCCACGCCGTATTGACCAATCAAGTCGGCCAAATCTTTCTTAGCTTCTTCGATTTGACGAGCAGATGCTGGTTTGACAGGATAAATGACCTGTGTTGTCAGCATTTTTCCTGTTGCATCAACGACAGCTAACTTAGCACCTGTACGAAAGGCAGGGTCAAATCCAAGAACCACGCGCCCTTTCAGCGGAGCAACCAAGAGGAGATTGCGCAGGTTGTCAGAAAAGAGTTGAATAGCTCCCTCTTCTGCCTTTTCAGTTAATTCTGTACGAATACGGCGCTCGATAGCAAGCAGGACTTTTTTCTTAACAGATTGCTGAACAACTTCATCTATATAGGCATTTTTCACCTTGAAACGAGCAGCAAAGAAAGCTAGAATACGGTCCGTCGCATGTTCAAAACTGACCTTCAAAATTCCTAGTTTCTCCCCACGATTAAGCGCCAAGGTACGATAGCTCTGCATATTGCCAACGGTCTCTGAAAAATCATAATATATCTGAAAAACTTGTTTTTCATCAAGACTTTCATCCTTGACTTGAGAAGTAAGTTTAGAGTGTCTCAGCACCTCCTGATAAGTCATGGAACGCAAGGTCACATCTTCCGATAAGGCTTCAACCAAGATATCAACTGCACCAGCTAAAGCTTCCTTACCAGTCACAAATCCTTCACAGACAAACTTCTCAGCTTCTTTCTCTAAGTCAGCTACATTCTGCAAAATCAGGCGAGCAAGAGGAAAGAGTCCAGCTTCACGGGCAATGGTTGCCTTGGTTCGACGTTTTTCCTTGTAAGGAAGGTAGAGTTCTTCTACGTCGGCTAATTTTTCGGCAGATAAGATAGCTTCTTCCAATTCCTTGGTCAACTTACCTTGTTCTTGAATCTTAGCTAAGACAGCCTCCTTACGGTCGTTGAGGTTGGTCAGACTTTTATCCAAGTCAATAATAGCCTTAATCGCCACCTCATCCAGACTACCAGTCATGTCCTTGCGATAACGCGCGATAAAGGGAATAGTCGCCCCTTCAGCAGTCAAACTTAGAACGGTATCAATTTGCTTTAACGTCACTCCCAAATCTTGGGAGATTTTTTCATATTTTTTATCCATGAATCTATTATACCATAAGCCAAACATTTCAAATTAACTCGTAGAACATTTAAAAAATATGTAGGGAATAGATTTATATGCTATAGCGCAATAACTTGTACTTATAGAGCATTGCCGCCTTTTTTTAACCAAGCCATGATATCAAAAGTATTTAATGGATCAGACATAATAGCCAGTTCTGGAAGATGTTCCTGACCTGGAATAACACATTGACTTTTCAAATTTTTATATGGACGATTGACTAAAATTAATTTGTTAGAATAAGGAAGATTATCCATCTTACTTAGAATTTCTTCACTAGCTGAATCTTTATTGTCAAATTTAAAATATAGATTATCCCAATTTATGCGTTTTTTTCTTTTTTCCCACTTAGTCCGTGCTTCTTCAATACTAGAATAATGTAGAAAATGAATATCTATATCTCCTAAATGTCCCAAAGGATAAACTTCATGAGTCCAGCTCGGTGAAATAAGTTCCTCTTCGAAAACAAGTTCTTGTTCCATATAATAACGAAAGTCCTTTGTAAGTTTATAATAATCATCAGGAAGAATAAATAAACCAACAAAAGGTGTTCTATATTGAAAACCAAGTTGTTTATAAATTAATCCTCCAACACAATTATTACTTATAATCGAAAAATCTAATCTATCAAGGTCAAGAAAAGGGAAAATTCCTTTCTCTGCAGCTATCAACTTATGATAAACAATTTCAGAATCTAAATGTTCACCGTCATTTTTTAACTGAGCACTAAAATTTGCTAATTCTTGAATATACTGTTTTTTCGCTATTTCTATATCATAGTTTTCTAAGACAGAGCAATCTTTGATTCTATTTTCATAATTTTCTAATATGATTTTGTAGGAGCCTTTTAGAGGTTTAGCATCTACAACAGGTTTATAGATATATGTCGGGAAATTAATATAGGTTGCAGTTTTAGAGTGAATATAAAGTCTCCAAATAAGGTTGTTTATATCAAATTGATTTATTTTTCGTAAAAGCTTACTATTGAATAATTTTCCGAATAATGAGCAATATTGTTTTCTAATTCGATGATCTGTATCATCCATCTTTTGCAAAACTTGAACATTCGTTAAATTTTCTGTCAACCAATTATCCCCCCAAGGATAAAAGTAAAATACTCCATCATTCAAATCAGCAAAATTACCAAGAACCACATCAGAATCGGATAATCTTATCGCATGATACATCTTTTCAAATGTCCAATCAAATAATGAATCATTTGAAGATAGAAACGTAATATAATCTCCTGTAATCATATCAGACAACTCAGAAAAAGAATTCTCATCTATAATCTTAATATTAAATGATAGATCCATCTGTTGGCTAATGGAAGCTATCTCCTCTGTAGATTGATTTACAATAATAACCTCTATATCTTTTAATGTTTGTCTTTCCACTATTGACAAAGACTCTAATAAACTATTTCTGTCTCCTTGATGTAATAAAATAACACTGATTAAGCAAGTCAATTTTACTACCTCCCATAATCTTCTTTTTATTTAATTATATCACACTTATGATATATATCAGCTAATATCAAGCTATATTATCTATTAGCTACTCAATTTGAAATTTTAACTTTTTCCTTTTCCTCAAAATAATAGTATAATAGAGGTAGAATTTAGAATCGAGGTACACCTATGGCTGTAAAATTTACAAAACGAGACGACTTGGACAAGATGTTTGAAGAGTTTGCTAAACTCCCTGATTTGAAACAAGTTGCTTTCCCTGATGACAAAGAGAAAAAAGCTAAAGCAGAAAAGAAAAACTAGATGACTGCTTTCCAACAACTCCCATCTAGTGTGCTTCAGACTGGAGCCATTTTTCTCTCCATTATCATTGAAGCCCTCCCCTTCGTTCTGATAGGAAGTATTGTTTCAGGGCTGATTGAGGTCTATATCACACCTGATAAGGTTTATCATTTTCTCCCTCGAAATCGTTGGGGGAGAATCTTTTTTGGTACCTTCGTAGGGATACTTTTCCCTTCTTGCGAATGTGGGATTGTCCCCATTATCAATCGTTTTCTGGAAAAAAAGGTTCCCAGTTACACGGCTGTTCCCTTTCTTGTAACAGCACCTGTTATCAATCCCATTGTTCTCTTTGCGACCTATTCTGCCTTTGGCAACTCCTTCCATGTCGCCCTGTTACGAGCTCTTGGTTCCATTCTTGTGGCTGTGATACTTGGGATTTTTCTAGGATTTTTCTGGCAAGAACCGATTCAGAAAGAAAATCGGTTGGCCTGTCATGAACATGATTTTTCTCACTTGAACCCTGCAAAAAAAGTTTTTCAGGTTTTTGTGCAGGCCATAGATGAGTTTTTTGATACGGGGCGTTATTTGGTATTTGGCTGCCTCTTTGCTTCTGTTATACAGGTTTATGTTCCGACTCGGATTCTGACCTCTATTAGTGCGACCCCTCTTTTTGCCATCCTGCTCTTGATGCTTTTGGCCTTTCTTCTTTCGCTCTGTAGTGAGGCGGATGCCTTTATCGGAGCCTCTCTACTCTCGAGTTTTGGTTTGGCACCAGTTCTGGCCTTTCTTGTTATTGGCCCAATGCTGGATATCAAAAATATTCTCATGATGAAAAATTACTTGAAAGCACGATTTATCAGTCACTTCATTACGATTGTGACTCTCGTTGTCTTAGTCTATTCTCTCTTGATTGGAGTCATCCTATGATTCGATTTTTAGTTTTAGCTGGCTATTTTGAACTGACCATTTATCTCCATCTGTCGGGCAAATTAAACCAGTACATCAACATGCACTATTCCTATCTTGCCTATATCTCCATGGTGCTTTCCTTTATCTTGGCTATTGTTCAATTGTATATCTGGATTAAGCAAGTCAAAACCCACAGTCATCTGAATAGCCGATTAGCTAAAGGAACTAGTATTGCTCTTCTTGTCATTCCAATTGTCGTCGGTTTAACTTTTCCAACTGTTAGCTTGGATTCTCAGACCGTTTCTGCCAAAGGCTATCATTTCCCCTTATCAGAAGGAACGGATCAAGCCATTCAGACAAGTGAAGGGACGACAAGCCAATATTTGAAACCAGATACCAGTTCTTATTTTTCAAAATCAGCCTATGAAAAGGAGATGCGAACAGCGGCGGATAAATACTTGTCGCAAGATAGTATTCAGATTACCAACGAAAACTATATGGAAGTCATGGAGGCTATCTACGACTATCCAGATGAGTTTGAGGACAAGACAGTCCAGTTCACAGGCTTTGTCTATAACGACCCCAGTCATGCCAATAGCCAATTTCTGTTCCGCTTCGGCATTATTCACTGTATCGCAGATTCAGGTGTCTATGGATTGCTGACCAAGGGAAATACCCGGCAGTATGAGAACAACACCTGGATAACAGCCAAAGGAAAACTGGTCAATCACTACCATAAAGAACTCAAACAAAACCTCCCAACATTGGAAATCGAAAGCTTTACCAAAGTCGATAAACCAGAGAATCCCTATGTGTATCGCGTGTTTTAAAAAAGCAAGATAAAAACGAACAAGTTCTCTTCTGAATGACGGAAAAAGAGCCTGTTCGTTTTTTGTTATATGAGATACAGGAAGATGCCGAAAATTCTCCCCCATCAAAAAAAGAGACAATAGTCGTTTCTGCATTACAGATTTTTAATATAGTCTCTTTATTTATACTTACAAGAATTGAATAGTTGAGCTTAATTTTTTCCAATAATTCTAAACGAATGTTCAGAGACCCATTTGGCGTAAGTGGTTAAGCTTTCATCTGTTAAGGACTCTACTGCGATAGTTACACACATATTTACCGCTTCTTCAACCGTTACAGAAAAACGATAATGATTTAACTGTAGAAATTTCACCAAAACGAAGAAAGCAGTTCGTTTATTAGCATTGGCAAAAACATGCTTCTTTATCAATTGGACAAATAGTATCGTTGCTTTATCAAAAATTGTTGGATAAAGAGGCTTCCCAAAGACAAATTGTTCTGGTAAATTAACAATCATATTTAAAGCCGAAGGACTAACTGTTTGAATTTTCTCATTTGGAGAATACCGTTGAATTGCTAAAGCATTTATTTTTTCAATTTACTTTTCTGTCAATTATACTGTTATTTTCCCACCAAAGCTTTGAAAACATCGTCGTATCTGTCAAAGATTTTATCTACATTTAAGTCAAAGGCATCATCAGATATATAAGAAACCTGCTGATCCAATTCTTCCGATTTTACACCACTTGGAATAGTGATTGAATTTCCTTGTTTTCTTATTTTCACAACCATCTTATTTTCTCCTTTTCTGTATTAAAATAAATAATTGCGGTAATTACAATGGCAGGATAATTCGCTCCCGTAACAATCTCTATCAGAGCAAATAAATATTATGGTTTTGAAAAGTTATTAATGCTGCTATTTTAAATCCTATAACATTTTAAATAATACAAGTAGCTCATTGAGAATAAGAGAACCACTCATTAATCAGACTAGCAACTTCTCTAGGTGCTTCAGTATAAAGCTCATGGCCAAAGTTCTCTAGAAAAATAGTATCAAAATAGTCTGGCAATTCTTTTAAGGCTTCCTCTCTCCATGTGGTTTCATTAGAATAGCAAGGACTGATAAACAAGGTCTCTCCCACTTCTCTCTTAAAAGCTTGTATTTTCCTCCGTAGGCTGAGTATCGCTTCTATATTTTCATATTTTATAGCTAACTCATATCTATTATACTCCGCATTCCAGTGATAGGACTGTCTTACTGCTTTCTCCATATTTTTTGACCAATGCTTTGCTTCAGATTTTTCTTTAGAAATAAGAACATCTAAGTCCGAAATAATTTGAGATTTGATATAGTTTTTAGTTTCCTCTAATTCCGCATCTAAAGTTAAAATCTTATCTAAATCTAGATAGCCACCATCCAAAAGAATTAGTTTTTTCACTTCATAAAATTCCGATGCAAGGTAACGCGCCAAATCTCCTCCAAGAGAATGACCTATCAGACAGATAGATTCTTCCTCTACAATCTCATTTTTAAACCATGATTTCAATTCTGTTTCATCTCGAAGATGCTTTTCATATGGATTTAGAAAATAAATCTGCGAATTTAGTTCCTGAAGAAAATCCTTGCTATGATAGACATTGCTTCCCAAACCGCCAATAAAATATTTTTTCATTCTCTACTTAATACTATGCTTATTCATCTTTTGTTCAAAGATAGTTGTGATAATCTGACGCAATTCTTCTCTTTCTTTTTCTGGAATCTCACCACTTGTTTGAGCTGCAGCGTAGAGCTCAGGGTGTTCAATTGAAATGCGTTTAATAGTACGTGTTGTAGCATGTTTTCTGACGAAAAATGGGATTCGCTTAATCAAGTCTTGTGGTACTAGCGCAAGAATCTTCTCAGCAGTTTCCTTGTCACTAATCTTAGACGTAGTCAGCCCCTTCTTAATCATTTCCTGTTCTTTTTCTGTAAAATCTTTTAATTCCATTCGATTAGTCCTCCTATTTTCTTTAAGTTAAATTATATACCAATTGTAGCAAGACGACAAATAGTCTGTTTGTAAAATGATCTTTATATTACAATTTTCCTGTCACTCTTAATTGCTCTTTAATGAAAAATCACAAATCCTTTTGGAGAGATGACAAGCTGATTTTCCAATTCTTGGCAATTGCTTGCTAGTGCTACTACTTCTTTCTCTAAAAGATACTCTTCTCTTGATTGGTTAAAGATGGCTTTAAGGACTCGGCCTTCGTATGTCCATTCCAGAGCTACTACATCAGCTTTAATTTCTTTTAGGTTATACTTGCCATGCGGAATGATTGCTGACGCATATTTCCGTATCTGGATCAGCTTCTTCATGAAATTCAGCATATCATTGTCACTTGAGACACGTTCCCAAGGCATACAACGACGACAATCTGGGTCTGGACCGCCAGTTAAGGCTAACTCTGTTCCGTAATAGATACAGGGTGTTCCTTTTTGTAAAAAGAGAAAGGCTAGGGCTGATTTAACCAGTTGAGCGTCTTCATTGGCCGTCCACAAGATTCTCTCTGTATCATGAGAATCCAAGAGATTAAACATAACCTCTGAAATCTGTTGCTTGTAATACATAGATTGGCCATTGATTTCATCGATGAACTGGTCTGTCTTCTTAATACCTCGTAAGAAATACTCTTTGATGCTATCAGATAACGGATAATTCATGACAGCATGGAACTCATCTCCATTTAGCCATGGCTGAGACGTATGCCAGACTTCTCCAAGGATATAAAGATCAGACTTTTTAGCTAAAACTGCCTTTCGAAAATCCTTCCAAAATTGATGGTCAATCTCATTAGCCACATCCAAACGCCAAGCATCGATATCAAACTCTTCAATCCAATAAGTCGCAACCTTTAAAAGATAATCCTTAACTTCTGGATTGGCTGTATTTAGCTTAGGCATATAGTCCTCAAAACCAAAAGCATGATAGGGTAACTCTCTCTTATTGGCTAGCTTTTCAGTTGTCACTGGGAATTGTTGAATATGGAACCAATCCCTATAAGCAGATTGCTCACCATTTTTGACAACATCTTGCCATTGAGGAGATTGCGAACCAATATGATTAAATACAGCATCCAGCATGATTTTCATACCTCGCTGATGCGCTTGCTCGACCAGTTCCCGAAAAGTCTCCTTGTCTCCAAAATGACGGTCAATTTCAAAGTAATCTGTCGTATTGTACTTATGATTGCTCGTAGATTCAAAGATCGGACAAAGATAAAGTCCAGTAATGCCCAAGTCTTGCAAGTAATCCAGATGGTCAATAATCCCCTGTAAATCACCACCAAAGAAATCATCACTCTTAGGTGTGATAGATGATTCCCAGTCTAAAGTCCCTTCTGGGTTTAATTGAGCATTTCCATTGGCAAACCGCTCAGGAAATATCTGATACCATACCGTATTTGAAACCCAGTCAGGAACCTGGCATGAATCAATTTCATGAAGATAAGGCAACTTAAATCCATTTCCAATAGCATGAAGATTTTCTAGAGAATTGTCCACACACCCTTTATCACCATACAAAATACTTTGACCTCCTGTATCCGTGACTTCAAAGAGATACTGGATACGTGCAAAGTCGACAGACACTTCAACCTGCCAATGGTCAAATAAGGCATCAGAAGTTATCTTGGCCATTTTCTTTGTATCTTGATAAAACTCCTCCATAAAGATAAAAGGATCACCATAATGCAAGTTGATACTTTCAATATCCCCTTTCTTAGTTCGAATCCGAATATGAAGCTTCTTATCCTTATAAAGATAGGCATACTCCGACTCAGGCCTATGGTAAATGGCTGTTAATTCCATTGTATCTGTCTCCTAGTTTACTTTCATCCGTATACAACGCAAACGTTTTCACAATTGTTAATCTAGTATACTACTTTCGTATTTTATTTGCAAGGTTTGTCCATAGTTTCGAGTGGTTTAGTTCTATAAATAAAAAAGCAGCCAATCTTACAACTTGCTACTTTTCAAATGATGATTTACAAATGTCTTTCCAGCCACTCAATTTTTTTAAAATCCTTATTGTTATTGTGCTCATTTCGATAAGAATCTTGGGAAGAAGCCTTGTAAATACTTAAAAACTGTTCTAGATTTGGAATGCGAAAAGTGATGTTTTCGAGATGAATCAACTCTATATCCGATTCCGAAACTCCTGCAAAATCAGGTAAAGAATCGATACTTCCGAATTCAACACTCAGACCATCTTTTTTGAATTCATGCTCATGAATATCTATTAAGGCATAGTCTAAGTGTTTCATCACTTTCATTATCTTGTCCCACTCATAAATTCTGAGATGATCAGGTGCTTCCCAACCTCTAGGATCACCAGGCACATGAATGTCAATGTCAGACGGCCCCCATTCTTCATTTGATCGGTATTCAAACCCCAAA
The DNA here is from genome assembly GCF_000187745.1 of Streptococcus sp. M334. Taxonomy (GTDB): domain Bacteria; phylum Bacillota; class Bacilli; order Lactobacillales; family Streptococcaceae; genus Streptococcus. The sequence continues at coordinate 501,025 of NZ_GL732486.1, forward strand.
GACCCCATGAGCGTCGGAGTGATTCCGACTTGGTTTAAATGAGAACAAATTGTTCGAAATTCATCAAATAGAGAATTCATTCCTCCTCCAATCGTTGATATAGAACTTAATTTCGTTGTGAATGATAAACTAATTTTTATCTTTTACTCTTTCGGTTTTGAAAATACTTCTACTCGCTGAGCTAGAACTTTGATTTCTACAGGTAGGTTATCCGATTTATCGCCGTCAACATCCGACTCCAATTCACTATCAGAAGAAATTTTAATAGTGCGGGCTTTGATATATTCGATATTATCATTTGCGACAACATCTCCTTTTAGTAAATCAGGAATAACGGATAGTTTAGAGAATATAGAAGCATCTTTCAGAATTAAAATATTGGCATAGCCGTCTTTGTTCTCTTCAAAAATTTTCTTATCAGCAAAGTAATTTGTCAAGAGAACCAACACATGGCTAGCTTCACCAACATAATTTCCATTTTCTGTCTCAACCTTAATGTTAAAGACTTGATCCGTCATGACAGACTTCATTGTATTTACAGCATAGGCTAAAATACCGAATTTTGTCTTGTCCTCAATCTCCACATTGTGAATCGCCTCAGGTAGAGAACCGATACTAAAAATATAACCAAAATAATTGTCATTCGCTTTACCGATATCAATCTTATTGGTTAAGTTGAAATCCAGTTCATCAATTGCGCCATCGATGTCTTGATTGATTTCCAACAGTTTTGTAATGAGGTTACCCGTACCCCCAGGGATAATCCCCAACTTAGGAATGTAGTCTCTCTCAGCAATACCCGAAATGACTTCGTTGACAGTCCCATCTCCACCAAACACAACCACTGCATTGTACTGCTCACGAGAAGCTTCCTCAGCAAAATGTGTTGCATCCAAAGCTTTTTCGGTAATTTTGGTTTCCACGTGTTCAAAGTATTCTTTTGCTTTATTTTCCAGCTTATCTTTGTAATCCAAAGCCTTTTCCCCACCAGAAGTAGGGTTAATAATTACCATTGCTTTTTTCATTGATTTTCTCCTTAATCTTCGTTAGAAATCTTTATATTTCATTATATGAAACTAAATGTAACCCTATTATACAATGAAAATATAGAAAATAGAAATCTGACGTACTGGAGATTAATACGCTTTTATTTTATTTTCCCATCTAATGACTACATCCTTTAAGGGTTCATCCAAGTAAGAATAGGCCTTATCTTTTATCCAATAAGGAATACCGTAAGCTGCCTCGGCAATGCTACCAGTTATTGCAGCAAGTGTATCACTATCGCCACCAAGTGAGATGGGGTTTCTACTTACCATACTCTTTTATTTTATCAGCATATTCAGTCAAAAGATTCTTTGAATAAATTTTTTCAGCTTTTGAATTTCTAACTTCTTTCCAAAGAATAGAAGCTACTTTTAACTTGTTTGAGTAGTTACGACTATTTTCGTCTGCACAGAAGTCCTTTAAAAATTGGTTCCATTGACAAACCGAATGATCATACTTGGCATAATCTGAATTTCCATAATAAACTTTTAGCATATCTTGGATTGTAAAATTCAAATCATTTTCTCTTTTTACTTTTCTCCAAGCAGTCGCCATATCAGCAGTAAATTTAAATGGCGAAATACCTGTTAAAGTTGAGAAATATTCTCTAAAGTGTGCATTAAAGGAGAATCCACATTCAAGTAAAGGCGTATCTAAGGTAACGATTTCTACTCGTTTCTTTTTCCTTTTTATTGATGACTTCTTAATCAAGTTACCCTTAAAGTACTGCTCAATAATATGATTGAGTTCTTGTTTAGTGCCCCTATATTCAAGCCCTAATGATTTGCATATCTGTGAGAGTTCATCACGATACCAATAGTATTTATTAAACTCATCGAATGATACGATTTTATCAAACTCAGGTCTGCTTTCTATCAATATAACACCTCCTTAAAACCAGTTTAGGTTGTCATCTCAAAATAATGGAGTTTTAGTTTCTTTATTTTGAGGATTAGCTACGTTTCACTAACAAGATTACACACTCAACGGTTCGGACTTACCGTATCATCCGTGAAAAACAATCCTCAAGAAATAAAGGAAAATCCTTCGTTTTGATATTGTTCCATTCGTAAACAGAGTCTACAATGTCTCCAATAATTGCTCCTAGCATACGATTCCTCCTTGTGACATATCAGATTCATTACACATTCCCAATGGATTGCTCTTTAAAAATGGCTCAACTAAATCAATCCACTCCTGATGTAGGTAAGATGATAAATAACCATGATTATAACCTTTTGCTTCATACAAAATTGTATTTGAATGTAGCTGATGAAATAATTTCGCTGATTCTTTCACACAGTTCAATTCTTTTTCACCATAGATATACAGAACTTGAGCTTTGCTAGCAGAAATCATATCTTTCAGCTTGTAATGCCCCATATAGTTTTTGTAAATGGTCACCAATGTTTTGACAGGCGTCCTTGGCAAATCCTCCAAATAATAAGCTTTTATTTCCTCTGGATAAGGCAGTTTAGGATAGAGTTTGTTCATCATGCTTAACTGAAGTTTGCAAGAGAATTTATTGAACATCAGTTTACCAAATAGAGACACTAGAAAGATGCTGATTTTAGCTAACCTTGGTTGAGGAATACAGAGGATTCCGTCTATAATGGCCTTCTCAGCAATTTCACTATCTAAAGATAAAAGCTCCATGGCAATTTGACCACCAAGTGAAACACCACTGATTGCAAACAATTTCCCACCACAGTTTGCTTTGATATAGTCTAGAATCTCCAATGTAGAATCTTCAGTAGAAACATAATCAAGTTGATATTCCTCGCCGTGACCATTCAAAGTGGGTAGAATAATACGGTATTTTTCTGACAAGATACGTGCTTGACGAAGATAATTCCACCAAGAACTGCCGCCACCGTGTATTAGTAAGATAGGAGGTAAATTCTTATCCCCAAATTCATGGAATTTCATGTTTAAACTCCTTACTGTAGGACTTTCACTAGCTACATCCTTGTTTAATCAGTTTGAATAAGCAGTGATACCGCCTCAACATGTGGTAATATTCTTCTTTTATATTAATAAACGAAAGGCAGTAAAAATCATTTTAGAATGATACTGTGGAACGGAAAGATTTTCACCACTTCAAAAGAAACGACATTCATCACTCCACTTTAAATTATAATAGATAATTCTCTAACATAGATCATCTAATTAGCCAATCGTTACTTTTAATAATGGATATACTAATCTAAAGTTAAAATTACTTTTCCTTACTAATTCTATTACTAGCCAACATTGTATAAATCAAATAACCAATAAAAATGATGATAAAAATAACATTAATTTTTAACACAAAATAGAGATTTAACAAATTTGCGAACGCATGAAATAATAGACAGTATCCCACAGATTTCGTTTGACGGTAAAGAAGCCCTAAAACAAAACTTAAAAATAATGTATATATAAAAAATAAAATAAAAGGAAATCCTTGATGGCTTTCTCCAACTATAAACCATAAAGGCAGATGCCAAATCCCCCAAATTAATCCTACAATCAAATTAGATTGCCAATAAGTATATTTTTTATCAAGTAACGGTTGTAATATACCTCTCCATCCTAATTCTTCATGTCCACCACCAAAAAAAATTAGTTGTATAAAGAATAATGGCATCAGATAAATTGATACTCCATTTAATTCTAAGGAAGATACAGAAAATAGTATCAAAATTGCTAACAAATGAATAATAAAATAAATACTACTATTTTTTCTTTTATTAAATACAAAATGTTTAAATTTTATATTATTCCTTTTCAAATAAAAGCCACTTGCAATAGCTGGACCAAGTGCACCTACTATATGTAACATTCTCCCTATAAATGTTTCTAATCCCAAAATATGAGATTGCGTAAAGATGGCAAGAAGCCCCCAAGCTATATAAGTAATTCCAAATGTACAATAAAGATAATTTTTTAAATTCCTTTTATCAATTTCTGTCATTTTATCTTCCTAATCTTGATTATTCTACGTATAATATTTTTTTACTGCTTCTTAGTTGCTCTCGATTATAACTACCTATATTCTATCACAAAAAACCAAAAAAAGCCTTACAATCAAGGCTTTTCATTATTCATTTCGTCAATACTTTAGTTTCGTAGATTCAGATTCGCATGATTAAAACTAGTCAATTTTCTCTGTGATGTTTCCAAGTTTATCCAATACAAGACAGGAATGATCATTTAGTGGAATTATGGGAACATTAACGAGTTCTTCAGCTCTCTCCTTATTAGCTTTATCATTCCAGGAATCATAATGGACACTAATTAAAAACTGACTAAAGAGTCCTAATCCATTTTTTATCTTTATCTGATGATCTGAATTATCATTAGGTGAAACATAGACTTTTTCTCCTAATAATAGGGCTCCTGCAGAAAATCCCATAACTTTTGTCCCTTTATTCAGCATACGATCGATATAATTTTTGAACTGCTGATTGACGTAAGTAGCTAAATACTTTTCCGTATTTCCACCACCGATAATAACTAGATCAGCATCTAGATAGCTATCAAAATTAATCTGCTCAGTGTCCAAGAGTAAGTAATCAGTGTTTAGGTTAGAAAGATGGCTTCGGAAAACTTCCGTGTACTGTTTCATATACGGTTCCCAATTTTCTCGATAAACTGTAAAAATGACAATTCTTTCGATCTTCCTTGATGACACAATTTTATTAACAATCGTATGGTTCTTTATCGGCGGATTTCCACCCATCAAAAAAATTTGTTCGTCCAATCTTTCACACTTTCTAAAGATATATAAAGTTTAAACAAGTTTATTCACGTTTCGAAATTATAAATTTTTAAAACATATCATTTTATTATAAACTGACTAAGATCGCACCAGCAATACTACATACTAGACGATTCGGACTTACCGTATCATTTCGTCGGTTTCCCTCCTTATTCTACGAGTCCTATCGTATGGGAGATCGTTTACTTCTACTTCGCTGATGCCTCAGCTTGTACAAGCAGTGATATCGCCTCAACATGTGGTGCTAGTCAACATCTATATTATAAAACGAAAGTAATAGAGTGTTTTATAGAATTATACTATAAAACGAAAGAGAATTACACACTCAACTCAACCAATTTATAAAATTCACCTTTCCGATCCATCAAGTTATCAAAAGAACCATCTTCAACAATAACTCCATTTTTCATAAAAAGAATTCTATTGTATTTTTTCAACATGCTCTTATTTAACTTATGCGTAACAACAAGAACCGTCAAATCTTGAATTTCTAAAATTGAATTTTCAATTTCACTAGTAACTTTATTATCTAAAGACGAGGTAGCCTCATCTAATAATAAGATTGGAGTTTTTCGAATCAAGGCACGCGCAATACTAAGTCTCTGTCTTTCTCCCCCAGATAGATTTGATCCATTCTCTCCACATAAAGTTTGTAGACCTAATTCATTTTCTAAAATATAACTTTCTAAGCCAGACTGCTGTACAGCTTTTTTTATATCATCTTCAGTAAAGGATTGACTAAGGGTAATATTTGCTTTTAAAGTATCATCAAAGATATAAACATCTTGCTGAACAATAGTCATTAAGTTATAAAGGCTCTCTGCTGAAATAGCTTGCAAATCTTGATTATCAATTGAGATATACCCACTTGTTACATCATAGAAACGCAGTAATAGATTGAGTAAAGTTGATTTTCCACTACCTGACATACCTACTATTGCAATTTTTTCCCCCTTTTTGATCTGCAAAGATAAATGATTAAAAATCTTTTCCTCAGCATTAGGGTAGGAAAAATCTACATTTGAAAAAGAAATGACATCATCAAAATATTCTTTCGTTTTACCAGTTTGAAGTTCGATTACATCTTTTACCTCAAATGAATTCAGTGTAGCCTGACCTTCACGGAATTTACTCATTCCCATACCAATTTCATTTAGTGGCATTACTACAAAATTGACTAGTTGAACAATAGCTGTAACACTCCCAATTGTGGTATGCCCACCGAAGACCAGATACATTCCTCCACTAAAGGCTACTAAAAAAACAATCATCCCTGAAACTTGAGAAATAACATTAGATAAAACATCAAATTTCCCTTTGATGAAATATATCTCATCCAATTTTTCGCTTTCGTTTCTGTAATCTTGACGGATAGCCTCTTTCACATTAAAACTTTTTATAACTAGAAACCCTGCTAAAATATCTTTAACCTTAGCTAAATATTTCTGATCGGCTATCATAGAACTATTTTGTAGAGAGGCTGATTTTTGTCCAATGAATCCTGAAGTCATCATAGGAATAATGCTAGCAATGATAACTAATAAGGTCAAAAACCAATTGCCTATAAACATAGCTAGGAGTGAGAAAATCATTAAGGAAATATTTTTTGAAATATTAAAATACTGGTGCAAATAATCCTGCTCAATTTTCTTTATGTTCTCAGTTAATATTGAAATAAATTTCCCTGATTTTTCCTTAGAAAATTCTCTATAATCCCTATCTAAAATAGATTTAAACACCTTATTTTTGTATCTTGACATAATCTGCCTAACAAGTTTATTTCTTAATCGAAGGGATATAAAATTAAGACTGGCATAGATAAATATTACGATAGCGCCTATTAGTATCGCTTGGGTTAGAGCTTCCCTATTTTGGGACATTCCACTATCAATTATAATTTTAATAGAATAAGCAAAAGCAATATTAGTTAAAGGAACTAGTATATTAAAAATCATGAAAGTATAAAAAGACTTCTTATGGTACTTTGTCAATTGTTTCATTCCTAAACTACCTCATAATTCTTAAATTTCATTTAGAAAATGTGACATAAAATATTCTTCTAAGTCAATATTCTCTCTCCTAAGCTCTTTCATAGAGACTTGTTCTAGCATTTCTCCATTTTTGATAACACCAATCTTATCTGCTATCTGTGAAATTTCTGATAAAATATGACTTGATATGAATATTGTAACACCACATTCCTTAGAAAGAGACAACAAAAGATTCCGAATTTTTTGAATTCCTATTGGATCTAAACCATTGATTGGTTCATCTAAAATTAACAATTTAGGTTTTGTTAGGAAAGCCCGAGCTAAACCAAGTCTCTGTCTCATTCCTAACGAAAACTCTTTTACTTTTTTAGTCGTATTTTTTAATCCGACCATCCTTAAGGCTCTTATTATATCTGATTCGGTAATATTTTTCCTCATATATTGCGCGTGAATTTCCAAAATTTCTTTTGCTGTGAGGTTTTCATAAAAAATTGGTGTTTCAATAACACTTCCAACCTGACTTAGAATCTCCTCTCTGTGATCTTGTAAATTTTTTCCAAAGATTTCAATACTACCAGATGTAACAGTTGATAAGGATAACATGCATTTCATTAAAGTTGTTTTCCCTGCGCCATTTGGTCCTAAAAATCCATAGATTTCTCCTTCAGAAATTTGTAAGTTAATACCACTTAAAATTTCTTCCTTAGCAATAGTTTTAAAAAGTTCTTTTATTTCAACAATATTTCCCATTTCTATCTCTCTTTCTATAGCCAGCTTTAAATGCAAAAATTTTTTATTAAGGATCATAAATACCAATTTATACAGTTCTTCTTTTAAAGTAATCATCAAAGAATTATCACTTTACTTTCATTAAATTCAGCTATACTACTTGGTATTAATATCTTTTCTTGAAATATTATAAATTAAAAATGAAACAATCATTAAACTTATGAAACTAGCAAATATTAAGAAGAATAAGTTATCAACAAAATTATTCGTTAAACTGCCTGGACTTACATTCGAAAGTAACGCTGCTAAACCAAGTCCTGAAAGCATAGTTATAGCTATTGAATGCCTAATCATGCCTAAAACAAAAGGTAGTATTCCGATTAATACCGTTCCAAACGTAATTCCAGCTAAGTTAATCATTTGATTAGCTACTGGGATATAATTTGATTCAGTTAAAACTGCAACTAATTTTATTAATAATTGAATCACTAAATGTGCAGTAAAATGAGCAATAAATGATATCAGAATTACTGTAAGCACTTTTCCCCATAGTAACTTTATTTTAGAAACAGGGTAGGAAAACAGCTGAAAAATTGTTCTTCGTTTAAATTCATCAATAATAATCGTAGACAATAAATAAGATTCAAAAATCAAAAATGCTGCTTTAGTAAATAAAGATCCAAACAATGATGTTGCAATTGCCCAATTTTCCCATTTATCAGCAATTCTAAAATTATCAGAACTCTGCCCTACAAATTCTCCCAATTTATTATCCGTACCTAGCCCCATGATGATAATTCCTGTAATACCTAAAACTATCAATATAGTACCCAACCAGGCTAAAAATAATTTAGATTTAGAAACTTTATTTAATTCAATTTTAATAAGCGACAACATAGATTTTTCCTCCAAAAAATTTTGTTAATATTAATTACACTATTCAAAAAACACCTTACATACTCCCGATATGTTAAGATTCAAAAATAAACATACTAAAGGTATGTATACTGGAATTTTTAATACCATATCTAGAGTATGGTATTTTTTAAAATATCAATACTTAAAATTTATTTGACACCTTTTAAGTGATCAAATAATTGGAAAATTACTTCCATCATTTCATCAGTAATCAACTGCACTCCCAAACCTTCAAAAGTTAGTTTAATGAACTTCATTTTACTCTTTAATTCTTCTACTGAATAAATAGAAATTTGAAACCCAATCCAAATATTCAAAGTTAAAACAATCAAATCAGCTAGCTCTTCAGGATATTCTGTTTTAATTGATTTATCTTTAACACCTTCGAAAACTTTTTCTCTAATCCCTGGTAAAAAATCAGAAAATAAACTTAAATACTGCTCTCCTAACAAACGTGGACTTCTTAGCATAATTGAGACAGAGTATACTAATCTTTGTTGTTCTAAATTAGAGAACGCATCCATCAAAGAATTTTGTATTTTTTCTAATGCAGTATCTCCTCTCCAATTGTAATTTAAAATTTCTTGATTATTTTCGCTAATGATTGATTGCAATATTTCATCTTTAGACTCGAAATGATGATAAATAACACCTTTTGTCAACCCACCTAACCCATCGATTATATCTTGTATTGAGGTATTATCAAATCCTTTTTCTAAAAATAAATCTTTCGAAACTTCTAGTATTTTTTTTCTAGTTTCATGTGGGTTTCTATTCCTTGCCATTATAACTCCTTTCCAACATACTAATGGTACGTAATTTCATTATAATGCAAGAAACTAATAATGTCAAGTTCTTTATTGGAAAATGCAAAAAAGCCTTAAAATCAAGGCTTTCAGAACGTAGACAACCCCTACCAGCAATAGAAAAATTGCCATATTGTAGGTTGGATACTATATTGTAAAAACTCTTAGGAATGTTGGTATAGCGCTATTCTTAACAGTTTTTTAGTTTCTCTAATTAAAGAAAAAGACTGAAGAAAATTGTCCAAAATGAACTTTTTTCTTCAGTCTGAGGTCACATTAATGTGCCCTTTTCAAGGATATTCACAATATTGAATTGATTGAGAAGGTGCAAAAATGAATCTGCTTGAGTTCCATAGGAACCAACTACAAATGGATTACTTCAGTGATAGCTATCGTCAGTTTGAGTTAGACTTCTATCGCTTTTCAGCACTTGATATAACATTAACATTTTTGACAGATGATATCTTGTTAACTATGGCTAAATCCCCCAAAAAACTATTTTAAGCTTAACAAAGATAATTCCAAAGATTGTCGAGATCATTATTTTCTATTCAATGTTGAAACTGTCGAAAAAAATAATCTCACTAGGAAATATATATACTTAAAGACTGTTTATGCTATAGATTAAAAAGAAGACCCTTCTTCTTTTTAATCTATTATTTTTTTGAATTAAAATCTGATAAATATTTAGCCACAGACTTATAATCAGATGGAGTCCTTTCACTTGGATCAATAAGTTTATGCTGGGTATGATCCTCATTCTCAATAAGGAAAAAATTACCTTTAAAATAGATTTGAGTCTCCAAAGAATGGATATATATATAACGATAGGGAGTCCACAATCCAAGCTCACTCTCATAGGTAGAATATATTCCATACTTTTTTAATTCCTCCATTAAAGCCAATAAATGAATATCCGTATTTTTAGCTCTGGAGTTCTTATTAGTTATCATAATCATATCATTAGCGGAAAATGCACTTTTAAGCCTGTAATGGTTAGCTGCCATCTTATTAAACATTAATTCGTAATTTTCTATAAAGGCATATCTCCAATCATGACTATCAATTTTCCCTGAATTTTCAAAAACAATTCGTATATACTCATTCTTCAAGTCTTTATTCAGATTAATTTCATCAAGAATTCTTCTAACAAATATATTCCGTGATGAAAATAATTTTTTCAGACTCGGTGTGCTCGAACTCTCGTTTGGATCATCTTGGCAAAGTGTCTTATAACTATCAACATTAAGTGTGTAATCTCCAAGGGATAATAAAGCAACTCTCAGTAAACGTCCTTCAATAGCTTTATTGTTATCAAACATATTTGATATCTTATTCCAATAATGTGATATCGTTTCACGTTTATATATTAAAGAGTCGTCAGATTCGAAGAAGAAACAGCTTCGTATTTGACCGCTAAAATAAGGATGCTCTTCAGCTCGAAAAATAAGAGCCTTCAAAGATTTATCAGTAATAATTAGTTTAGCTTTTTCTATCTCTTCAGAAACTTGTTCATAATTAAAACCTGAAATTCTATTGCCTTCAGATAAATGATCTAAAAGATCTGACATATAAGGGATTTGCTCGTTTATCCCATTAATAGCCCTTTCATATGGAGTTTGATAATCAATATCAGAATTATCTATTAGGTTCCTGAAGATACGGTACCATTTTTCAAAGCTATTATCTAAATGTAATCCATTATGAAGTATAAACTTTGAAATAACATGGAAATAAACTCTAGATTTCAGACTTTTATTCTCAATTGCCTTAACTAAAGTACTAGAGACATCTGGATACTTATTTTCAGATAGAAATTCAAGTACACCCACTATTAAATCTACATGTTCTAAATTTATAGATTCAAAATTAACTTTAGAAGTCCAATTTTCACGCTCAGAATAATCCAACGAATCTAAATTATTGATAAGGGCGATTTCAAATAAATTTAAAAATTTATATCAAATTTATCTTTATCGATTTTCCATACAGTATCCGTCCACTTAGTATCCAAATTTTTAGTAAAACTACTAGCTAATTCTCCGTTAATTATATGTAATCTAGAAATGAATCTTGCTTTGAAGTTTTCAAAATCTGTCAGAGGCCTTCCTCTGGAATTTAATTTGATATAAAGTTCATCTTCAGAGCCAAGTTCATCAATATCTAAGAAATTGAATACAACTTTATGTCCATCAATTTTACTTAAAATTTCCTCATAATCAAAATTATCATGAAATTGTTCAGTTATCTCATCTAATGTAACAAGTGCTCCTTGAACAGTAGGGTCTAACAGCCAAGAGTCTGCAAACCATGATGCATCTTTAATAAATTCAGATGGAAGTACAGTAGTTTCGAAAATATCTTTTCTGAATTCAAACAAACTAGTGAAAAACTGTTTGGAAGAATCTCTTGTCTCGTAGGAAAAATTACGTAGAAAATCGCAGCTCTCACTATTTCTAAATGCGTACAAGTAAACTAAAAACAAAGTTGTCAATCTTTGCTGACCATCTAGCGGAATAAATTGACCGTTTGATGACTTTCCATAGATAAAATTTAAGTCTAAAGGCAGATTATCCTCACTTGTTAAGGCTGTATTTATGTCTTGTAGTAGCTTCTTCCTAACATCAGTAGTTCTAACGTCTAGTCTACCTTGGGCATAATCTCTCTGAATTAAAGGAATAACAACATTATAGTTTTCCAAAAGTGTTTTCAAGTTGAACTTAGTTTGCTCACTCATACCTACTCCTCTTCCAAATTAAAAAACTTAGCTAATTCTTTCTTCATAGAACTAATATAATCAGATTTGTCATCCTCAGTCCAAGAGTTAAAGTTTTCAGGATTACAACTATATACCTTCAAAAAAACATTCCGAGTACAAACAGGTACAAATTTACCTTCAGCATCAACTTCGATAATAGTTTTCCTTTTTTCATAAAAGGGGGCATCCTGATAACTTCTATTGGTATTCTGATCCAATAATGTCAAATTTCCAATACTGTCATCAGGCTCCGCACTTTCATCGGCAGTTGCATGAATATGCTCAATATCCCATTTTTCTTTTTTATATAAATCAAATGGAAAACGGTACTGTTTTTCTCCTTTATTAATCAACGTCACTAAGTTAAAAAGCAACAATAGACTCCGTACAGATTTGCTTCCATATGAAAGATTCTCAATATCTTCAATCTCAGGGATTGTTTCACAGGCAAGCTCTTTTAACTTAGTGAAAGCCTCCGACTTTTTATTTTCTCTCGTAGCAGCAAACACTTTATTAATATTCAAGCTATTTAAAGAAAGTAAATAGCCGATAAGGTGATATCTATCTAGATCCATATACCAATTGTTCAATTCCTCAAATAACAATTGGATAGAATTCCAGAACTGATTTATAAACTCTACTTTATTTTTCGCAATCTTATATCCCTCATAAATAGTGTAAAAAGTGCTATATTTGTCTATACTACTATTGACTGGGTCATTGTTAGCTTGTAGGTTAAATAAAAAATCAATCCTAGTATCGTATATTGCATTATTAGTTAAAAAGTTCCAAAATGTATCTTGCTGGAGTCGGTGTTCAATCCGATTCCAGGCTATCGAACGATGTATTCTTTCACTCTCATATCCATCCACATAATTATTTTTATCTAATATAAGAGCTTTAATAAGTTCTGCATTTGTCAATGGAATTTTTCCCAAGTTTACTTTCGTAAAAATATTAATTGGATCCTCAGTTTCATCAATTTCGTACCAAATGAAGAATACTGATTCTGTCAGTACCTTGTATATATCATGTAAAGCATTATCCGAATTAATATCATCTTTATCAAGCCAATCATCAATTGCAGAAAAAGCATTGCTAATATGACTAGCATCAATATCGTATTCTGCAATAAGTTTGTATGTATCAAAACTTAATTCTTTTAAATATCTGCTACTTTTTTCTCTCGTTTCGTATGCTAATTCAAAAAACTCATATTGATTACTTCTTCTACGGCTACTCCCAAATTCTGCGGACATAAATTTCAGGAAAATAAAAATAGTTGTCAACCTCTGTTGTCCATCAACAACATCATAGGTGTTTTCAGAAACTTTTTTTACAATTAAAGGTTGCAAACAATACTTTAATTTAGAATCATGATTGTACAAGTCCTCTAATAGAGTGATCACCTCGTGCTTAGTCCAACGATATCCTCTTTGATACGATGGAACATTAAATTTCATACCTTTCAACTCTTCAATTCGTTTCTCAGCAATTCCCATATATAGTACTCAACTTTCTTATGTTAAAAAACCAAACACTTTCAGCGCGAATGGTATTATTAATATCAACAATTATTATACCACAAATTCTCTTACACTCCTATTTGATTACAGTATAAATTAGCGGCATCAATCTTAAAAATATAACTTCACGCATTTAACCAATTAAAAAAGGTATACATTTATTCCTATAAAGCCATGCCCATTGGAAATAAATATATACCCTAAATGTTAATGGAAATAAAAACCCAACTACTCCACCTATCAAACCAAGACACTCAACTGCTGCTCTCAGTTTGATACTTCACCATACATCACAAAAAGTATTGATTTAAAGAATTTTTCTATTCGATTTATCAAAAGGTTCTAGGCTTTTACCAGCAAAGCTACACACTCGACGTGGTGTGTCTGAGGAAATAAGTCCACTGGCTGTACTTTCTTCAACTCATATCCCAATTCTCGGTAGAGTTTGATATCACGCGCCATAGTTGCAACATTACATGAGATATAGGCGATGCGGTCTGCTCCAGTTTGGCTACTTGCCTTGATAAAGCTTTCTGTGAGTCCTTTTCTTGGTGGGTCCACTAGGATAAGGCTTGGTTGAATGCCATCTTTAAGCCAGCTTTTCATGGCGTTTTCAGCTGTGTCGCAAACATAGTGGGCGTTTGAAATATTGTTCAGTTGAGCATTCTTCTCGCTATTTTCAACCGCCTCTGGAATCACTTCAACACCATAAACTTCTTTGACGAGTTTCGCAACAGAAAGACCAATCGTCCCGATACCAGAATAGGCATCAATAACCACATCATCTGATTTTAATGCTGCAAAGTCAATAGCTGTTTGATAAAGTTTTTCAGCCATTTTAGTATTGACTTGGTAAAATGCTGGTCCAGAGATTTGGTAGTCATTTCCCAACATCTGGTCAGTAATAAAGTCTTGTCCATAAAGTGTGTGCCATTCCTTACCAAAAATCGCATTAGTATTTTTGTCGTTGATATTTTGCATGACAGACACAATCTCTGGGAACTGCTTGACTAGTTGTTCAATCAATTGCTCCACTCGGAAAATTTTAGGACGAGTTGTTACTAAGATAACCATGATTTGGCCAGAATAGTGCCCACGACGCACCACAAGATTCCGAATCAAGCCAGCTTGTTCCTTTTCATCATAAGGTTTCAAATCATAACGGCGGAGCAAGTCGCGTAGGGCTACTACTAGCTCATCAATCACAGAATCTTGGATAAAGAAATCTTCAATAGGCAGGAGGTCGTGGGAATTCTTATGGAAAAATCCAGTTTCCAAAATACCATTTACTCGACGAACAGGGACCTGCGCCTTGTTGCGATACTTGACTGGATGTTCCATACCGAGCGTTTCAGCAACCCCTACATCTGCAATTCCAGCAATCTTGTAGAGACTGTCCTTGACTTGCTTAGTTTTAAATTTGAGCTGTTCTGGATAGGCAAGATGACCCAAATCAGCGATTCCTGAACGCAGGTAATCCAAATCTAGATCTTGATTACGGTGTGGCGACTGGACAAGGTATTCTTCAACTTTCCCAAAGCCAATCTTTTTATTAACCTTGAGAACTCGCATGAGGATTTTTTCACTTGGTAAAGCATTCTCTACAAAAAATACCAAACCATCCACCTTGGCCACCCCGGCCCCTTCGTGGGTCAAATCAACAATTTCAACTTCTACAATATCATTTTTCTTTAACATTTTATTCTCTTTCTATTGACCGACAAAAAAGACGGCAACATTACGGTTACCATCTATTATACCATGATTTTTCTTAAGAACCAAAACTCTTGAAGAAGTTGACAATGGCTTGCCAGAGGGAGCTTAAAAAGTTCGCGCCGTCCTCTATCGCCTTATCAGCATCAAAGTTAAGGTTGATATTTTTAAAACTATCGCCAGCTTGTGAAACAATACTTTGTTTAAGGTCATTTAGGGTTTTAGTGAAGTCAGCATTGCTGAGAATATCACTCTTTGAGAGATTTAAAGCAAAATTGATGATGATATTGATCTGGTTTCCTGTTATAACCTGATCAAGTTTGTAATTTTTTAAGGTATCTTCAACGATTTTACGGACATCTTCCTCCGTCAGATTTCCCTTGCTTTCTTTAGCTTTGGCGAGTCCTGACTTGATGTCGGCTAGGGCAACGTTTAATTTATTAGCATCATAGCCTGACTTGTCCTTGTTTTCAGCATTGATATCTGACAAAGCCTTTAGCTCTTCTTGAGCCAAATCTTTGTTGGCTTGCGGCACCTTGGCTCCATTAGCTTCTAGTGAATAATAAATTCCTGCTAAAGCACTTTCTCCTGTAACGGGAATAGGGGCTGCTACAGTGATTTTGGCGTGTTCCACACCCAAAGTTACGGCCGCATTGCGGTACATATCCTGCGTCACCTTAGTGATGTTTTCTGGTGTTTCAATCTTGACCTCAAGGGGCGACTTGTCACCTAGTTTTTGAATCTTGGCTGATGAATACAGTTGTAAGCTAGAGTCATTTGCCACATTCATGATTTTAGAATAGACATCAGGTGTCATGGTCTTGAGTTCTTTGGTGTCTGTTGAGGCATTGTATCCCAGTTTTTTAAGGGTTTGATTTTTTTGGTCGTCAGACAATGATGAACCTAGGACATATTCAGGTTGGACATAGGTTTCATCGATAACTTTTTGCACATCTGTTGCTGCATGGGCGCTATTCATAGCTGTTACTGCCCACAAGACCGCAGCACTGGTCAGAAAGAGTTTCTTTCTCATAGGGAATTTCCTCCTTTACCTTTCTAGAGTAATATATCTATCTTAAAGAAAACTTATAACAAAAACACCTGGTCTAGCCAGATGTCGAAAAGAGAGTGAAACATTTGATGATGTAAAGGTTGAGTTGCACCTGTCTAGAATAATAATAGTTTCCTCCATTTACATAGAGTTCAGCACCGTGAAAAATGGAAATGGGGTGCATATAACTATAAGTCTTTCCAGTGGTATTGCCAAGCAAAGGGGCAACAGTCTCACGAGAGTACTGTTTGGCCAG
Source organism: Streptococcus sp. M334 (assembly GCF_000187745.1). Classification (GTDB taxonomy): domain Bacteria; phylum Bacillota; class Bacilli; order Lactobacillales; family Streptococcaceae; genus Streptococcus. Next base: position 517,583 of record NZ_GL732486.1, read on the forward strand.
AGCCAAGGTGTTTTCCTTGCCATTTTGGGCGATAAAATCGATATAGGCAGGTCCAAAATTATAGGCTTGAACAGCTGTCCAGACATCAACACCCTTCTTCTGAGCCAGATACAGATTGTCTGTCAGAGTTTGAACGCCTTGCCGAATGCTAGAGGCATTATCATTGATGGTGTTGGTGGAACCACTTGCAGACTCACTAGACTGCATAACATCGCCTTCTTTTCCTTTTGTTTCGGTATAAATCATAGCGAGCACAAGCTCTTCGTTTGCTGGGGTGTCTTTTTCACTCAAGATTTCTCTAACCATGGGTTGATAGGTCATGACTTGCTTGACATCTTGGTGAACACGGTAAACTTTGTAGCCAGCAAAAAGGAAGACTGCTAGTACAAGCACTCTTCGAATTCGTTTAAACATTATTTACTTTGGATATCCTCGATATTTTTGATTAAGATAGAGTAGGTTCCATTATCATTTTGAATAAACTCAACAGACTCGGCGTCTTGATAGACGTTATTGGGAACGATGAGCTCAATTCCATTTGACAAGGAGAGTTTTTGGTTTTCAAATTTCTTTAATTGGCGACTGGCATCAATTTCATCAAATTGAACAGGTTCTGGTACAGATTCTTTAACTTGGTCAATAAAGCTTAAACGAGCCGTCAGATTATTGTCAAAAAGGTCGTTTGCCAATTTCTCAGGCGATAATTCATTGCTTTCTTCCAGGTTGTTGAAAATCGCTGATTTGACCTTAGATTGAAATTGAAAATCATCTGTGTTAAAAGATTCAGCAATTCTCTGGGCCGTTTTTTCCAGTTCTTTGATAGATTTCTTAGGAGAAATCTTAGGAGCGACAGCTAAAAGATTTTCTGAAAAATAGTTCAAAAAAGTCCCGTTGTATTTGATTCGTTTTTCAATCAGATGATACTTGCGGCTCTGAAGATTGACCACCAAGGCTTCGTCGGCACCCGTTCCAAATCCAGGCAGGTTATTCTGAGTCAGCTTGATTGGATTATCAACTTCTCCACCGAGGTGAGTCAAGGTCTCCCGCAGAGCAATTCGCAAGAAAGCCAAATGTTCTACACCTTCTTTAGAAAATTGTACAAAAATCAAGTCATTGGTCTTGAGATTTTCTGAAATGCTGAACTCCTCTTTCCAGAGATTAGCCAGTGTTACTGATGTCTCCAACAAATCATCTGTGATGTGATTGAAGAAGGGATTTTCTTCTTCGAAAATCCCAGTCTTAGCCTCATCTGAATACACACGTTCAATTTTTTTACGTAGGTATTCTTCGATTTTTGGAGTAATATTGAGAAACTTATCCGCTAGGAACAGCTCGGTATCATCCGGACTGAACTGGTGAATAATGGCTTTCTTAATATAAATATCCATAAAAATTTTAGTCCTCGTATAATGGGAAGGCATCTGTCAATTCTTTGACTGCACTTCTCACTTCTTCTAAGACAGCCTCATTTTCTGCATTCTTAAGGGTTTTAATGATGAGTTCAGCCACTTTGCGACTTTCTTCTTCACCAAATCCACGTGCAGTAATGGCTGCAGATCCAATACGAATACCACTTGTCTTGAATGGTGATAAGGTTTCGTAAGGGATTGAGTTTTTATTTAGGGTAATATTGACTTCATCCAGCAAGTTTTGAGCAACTTTTCCGTTTTCTACAACCTTAGTTACATCCACTAGGAAGAGGTGGTTTTCAGTCCCGCCAGAAATAATACGGAAATCAGGGTCTTGCAAGAAGACATCTGCCATAGCCTTGCTGTTCTTGATAACATTAGCAGCATATTCCTTGAAGGCTGGATCCAAAACTTCTTTGAAGGAAACTGCCTTAGCAGCAACAACATGTTCCAAAGGACCGCCCTGAATACCTGGGAAAATAGCTGAATTGATTTTCTTAGCAAGTTCTTCGTCATTGGTCAAAATCAAACCACCACGAGGGCCACGAAGGGTTTTGTGAGTCGTTGTTGTCGTGATATGAGCATATGGTACTGGACTTGGGTGAAGACCAGCAGCCACCAAACCAGCGATATGAGCCATATCTACCATGAGCTTAGCTCCAACAGCATCCGCAATTTCACGGAATTTTGAAAAGTCGATAATTTGAGAATAGGCTGAAGCACCTGCTACGATCAATTTTGGTTTTACTTCTTGGGCTTGTTTCAAGATAACATCAAAATCCAAGAGTTCCGTTTCAGGATCCACACTATAAGAAACAAAGTTGTAGGTTTGACCAGAGAAGCTTACAGGAGCTCCGTGGGTCAAGTGACCACCTGCTGCCAAATCCATTCCCATAACCGTATCACCTGGCTCAATCAAGGCCATGTAAGCCGCACAGTTAGCTTGGCTTCCAGAGTGAGGTTGGACATTGGCGAATTTAGCACCGAAAATTTCTTTTGCGCGTTCAATGGCTAGAGATTCTACCACGTCTACCACATCCGTTCCACCATAATAACGGCGTCCTGGATAACCTTCGGCGTATTTATTCGTCAAGATAGACCCTTGAGCTGCCATAACAGCCTTGGAGACAACGTTTTCCGAAGCAATCAACTCGATATTATTTTGTTGGCGTTCTTCTTCTTTGGCAATAGCATTCCAGAGATCAGCATCATATGCTTTAAAATCATCTTTGTCAAAAATCATAGGTCTTCTCCTTTATTGTGTGACTAGTCCATTAGTTTAATTTTCTTATTAGAAAATCAAACTAAAAGATGCGAATAAACCGTTTCTGCATTTTATCACAAGTATAACCAACTTTTTCATAAAATGCATGAGCACCCAGACGATGATCGGCAGAGTTTAAGCGGATAAACCCATAACCACGTCTTTTTGCTTCTTCTTCCAACCCTTGCAATAAGCTTTTGCCAATACCTTGACCTTGTACTTGAGGTGAAACTGCTAAGCCTAAGATATTAAATCCTGCTTTAGAATAAAGTGATTCATAGACCTCAGCGTGTACATATCCAAGCAAGGCATGACTAGCTTCATCCTCATAGCCAAGTAGGAAATGATGGGAATCCTGAGACAGTCTATCTAGTTGACTAGCTGTCTCCTCTTGACTAAAAGAATAGCTCAAAGCCTCTTGGTTGATGTCACATATAGCTTTCACATCTGTTTCTTGCAAATCTCTTAGCATCTCATTCCTCCTCAAAAGAAATCTCTGGCAACTGAGCAAGAATATCTTCTCGCTTAATGGTTCCTTGTCGTAAGATTTTCACCTTGTCTCCAGACAAATCCAAAATCGTTGAATCCTGTCCAGTTAGAAAAGCATCGTCTTCCATACCCAGAACCTCTTGGTCAAAATCCTCTAGAATTTGTTCAAAAGTTACACCACTTGCCTGACCTGAAATATTGGCAGACGGCCCAATCAAGGGACCTGTCTCTCGAATCAAATTAAGGGTAAAAGGGTGACTGGGCATCCGAAATCCAACAGTTGCAAGGCCAGAATTGACCCAATAGGGAACTCTGTCATTGGCTTCTAGGATAATGGTCAAGGGACCTGGTAAAAAAATCTCGACAAGTTTTTGTAGATAAGCTGGCTGATTCTTTGAAAAGTGCAAGATGTCCTCTAGAGAGGCGATATTTAGATTGAGCGCCTTATCTCTAGGACGATGTTTAAGTTGGTATACATGATCAACTGCTTTTTCGTCTAGAGCCTTGGCAAAAAGACCGTAAACAGTCTCTGTAGGCAGAACGACAGCTCCACCATTTTCCAACTCTTGTCTAATCCTGTCCATCATCAACTACAACCATCCTATCTTGACCAAATTGGTCCTTGAGTGTTCGAACTCGCTTTTCAGGAAGATGTTTCCTAAAAAGCTCAGGAACACTTTGACCTTGTTTGTATCCAATTTCAAGGTAAATCTTACCACCATCTTTGAGATAGTCTTTTGCATCTTCCGCAATTCTACGGTAAATAGCTAGGCCATCCTCGTCTGCAAAGAGAGCTAGGTGAGGTTCCGAATGCAAAACATTCAAACCGACCTCTGACTCATCTTCACGAGAGATATAGGGTGGATTGGAAACAATTATATCATATTTTTCAGAAATTTCTGTAAAACAGTCAGATTTTTTTAAAAATATTTGAAGATTTTGATTTTTAGCATTTTCACTAGCTAATTCTAAAGCCTCTTGAGAAATATCTGCTGCTGTCACTGACCAATCTGGTCTATTTTTAGAGAGTGCAAGAGCTATAGCTCCACTTCCTGTTCCAATATCAAGAACCGAAAGATTTTCTTCATGATTTTCATCCAGAATAATCTCCACCAACTCCTCTGTTTCAGGTCGGGGAATCAAAACACGCTCATCAACTATTAACTGCATACCAAAGAAATCTGCATGACCGATAATGTACTGGGCAGGTTTATGAGCTGCTAACTGCTGGTAAATTTCTTTTACAAATTGTTTTTCTTCCTCGGTTACCTCTTGCTGGAGGGCAAAAACGAAATCTGTAAAAGATAGATTTTTCAGGCTACGATAGACAAAAGAGAGGCTTTCAGCTTCCTCTCCTTGTCTTATCAACTCTTCTTCAAAATCTGAAAATAATTGAGCTAATTTCATTATTTGTTTAATTCTTCTAATTTCTGTGTTTGGTCATAGAGCACCAAGGCATCCACAACTTCATCCAATTTACCAGACAAAATCGTATCTAGTTTTTGGAGGGTTAAGCCAATACGGTGATCTGTGACACGGTTTTGTGGGAAGTTATAAGTACGGATCCGTTCTGAACGGTCCCCAGTACCAATCGTTGACTTACGCTCAGCGTCTTGTTCATCTTGTGCAATCTGAGCAAAGTGGTCAGCAACACGCGCACGGATAATCTTCATAGCCTTCTCACGGTTTTTCTGCTGGGTACGTTCTTCCTGCATCTCAACCTTGATATTGGTTGGCAAGTGAACGATACGAACGGCAGTCGCAACCTTATTGACGTTCTGTCCACCAGCACCAGATGCGTGATAGATATCAACACGAAGGTCTTTTGGATCAATATCGTACTCTACTTCTTCGACTTCAGGCATGACAAGAACTGTGGCAGTTGATGTATGGACACGACCTTGGCTTTCTGTCACAGGGACACGTTGCACACGGTGGGCACCTGATTCGTACTTGAGTTTAGAGTATACAGACTGACCAGAAACCATAGCAACCACTTCTTTGAAACCACCGACACCGTTCATAGAAGCTTCCATAACTTCAAAGCGCCAGCCTTGGGCTTCTGCATACTTTTGGTACATAGTTAGCAAATCCCCAGCAAAAAGTGCCGCTTCGTCACCACCAGCCGCACCACGGATTTCAAGGATGATGTTCTTGTCATCGTTTGGATCCTTTGGAAGGAGCAAAATTTTAAGTTTTTCTTCGTATTCTTCTTTTTCAGCCTTGGCATCTTTGAGCTCTTGCTTGGCCATTTCTTCCAAATCCGCATCTCCGCCTGATTCCTTAATCATCTCTTCAGCATCGACGATATTTTGAAGGACTTGTTTGTACTCACGGTAGGCTGTTACAGTATCACGAGTAGAAGCCTCTTCTTTTGAAAGCTCCATAAAACGCTTGGTATCCGATACCACATCTGGGTCACTCAGCAATTCTCCTAATTCTTCATAACGGTCTTCTACAGCTTGTAGTTGATCATAGATGTTCATTTTTTCTCCTTATTTCTCAATTGTTAAATCATAGATTGCTACTACTTCGTTCTCGGATATTTCCCCAGTTTCTTTAAATCCATAACTGAGGTAACATGATCTCGCATGTTCATTTTCTGGTTCATAAGACAACCAAAGTTTATTGGCTAAACCTGCAGGCTCTGTTCGAACATAGTCTAGTACTTTATCCATAATTGGTTTAAAATACCCTTGATTTTGAAAATTCTTATCAATCATAAAACGAAATAGTAAATAATTTCCACTACTAATTCCGTTCTTTTTATCATAAGCTATCATCACAAAACCTATAATTGCATCATTATCATAAACTGCCAATGGAGCTACAAAATCTCCATTTTTAGTGTAGACGTATGCTTCAGCTAAACTAATTGCGTTGGTTGCAATGAATTGTTTTTGATATTCCTTGACATCCAAATTCAAAACATCAAAATAATTTTCCATTGTAACACCTCTTAGTTCAATTGTCATAGTTTTGCTCCTTGTTAGAGGTTATCATTGGCGCAAAATAATGTTTACGACAAACCGAGATATAGGTTTCATTTCCACCGATTTGAATCTGCTCACCATCATAAACGGGCAGTCCATCCTGAGTTCGTAATACCATGGTCGCCTTTTTCTTGCAATACTGACAGATGGTCTTGATCTCATCGATTTTATCTGCTAAAAGCAGGAGATACTTGGAACCTTCGAACAACTCATTTCGAAAATCATTTTTCAAACCAAAAGCCATGACAGGTATGTCTAGCTCATCGACAACACGAGCGAGGTCGTAAACATGGTGACGCTTGAGAAACTGGGCTTCATCGACCAACACACAGTATGGTTTTTCAGGTAAGTCTCGGACATAGCCAAAGATATCCGTCGTTTCCTCAATCGCAAGAGCAGGGCGTTTCATACCGATTCGACTCGACACATAGCCAACACCGTCACGCGTATCCAGAGCCGAGGTCATAATCACAACACCTTTTCCTTGCTCCTCATAGTTATAGGCCACCTTGAGAATCTCAATAGTCTTACCAGAGTTCATGGTCCCATAACGATAATACAACTGTGCCATGTTTCTTGCTTCACGTCCATTTCTAAATTTTTGCTACATTCTAGTATATCATAATTTTCTTAAGCTTTAAACGGCAAAATGTGGTAAAATAGAAGAAATCAAAAACTAGTGGAGGAAGCTATTATGCCATTTGTACGCATCGATTTATTTGAAGGACGCACGCTCGAGCAAAAGAAAGCTCTTGCTAAGGAAGTAACAGAAGCTGTTGTTCGCAACACAGGAGCCCCTCAATCAGCCGTTCATGTCATCATCAACGACATGCCAGAAGGAACTTACTTCCCTCAAGGTGAAATGCGCACCAAATAAGCTAGCTTAAGCAGAATTGCTTAGGCTTTTTCAATATCCAAGTAGCAGCCATTGAAGAAATAGTCCAAATTTGTTACAATTTGAGAAGAGACTTGGAATATTCCAAGAAAAGAGCAATTTATTAAAGGAAACATTATGATTACACGTGAATTTGATACCATCGCTGCTATCTCTACTCCACTAGGTGAAGGGGCTATTGGTATTGTCCGCCTGAGCGGAACAGAAAGTTTTGCTATTGCGCAAAAGATTTTCAAAGGAAAAGACTTGAGCAAGGTTGCTAGCCACACTCTCAACTACGGTCACATTGTTGATCCTCAGACAGGAAAAGTCATGGACGAGGTTATGGTTGGGGCTATGAAGTCTCCAAAGACCTTCACTCGTGAGGATATTATCGAGATTAACACTCACGGTGGGATTGCGGTGACCAATGAGATTCTCCAGCTAGCTATCCGTGAAGGAGCTCGATTGGCTGAACCTGGTGAATTTACTAAACGTGCCTTCCTAAATGGACGTGTTGACTTGACTCAGGCTGAAGCCGTTATGGACATCATCCGCGCCAAGACAGACAAGGCCATGAACATTGCGGTCAAACAACTGGACGGCTCCCTTTCTGATCTTATCAATAATACCCGTCAAGAAATCCTCAATACACTTGCCCAAGTTGAAGTCAATATCGACTATCCTGAATACGATGATGTTGAGGAAGCTACTACTGCCGTTGTCCGTGAGAAGACTATGGAGTTTGAGCAATTGCTAACCAATCTTCTTAGAACAGCCCGTCGCGGTAAAATCCTTCGTGAAGGAATTTCAACGGCTATCATCGGACGTCCCAACGTTGGGAAATCCAGCCTTCTCAACAACCTCTTGCGTGAGGACAAGGCAATCGTAACCGATATTGCTGGTACGACACGTGATGTCATTGAAGAATACGTCAACATCAACGGTGTCCCTCTCAAACTGATTGACACAGCTGGCATTCGTGAAACAGATGACATCGTCGAACAAATTGGAGTTGAGCGTTCGAAAAAAGCCCTTAAGGAAGCCGACTTAGTTCTACTAGTGCTAAATGCCAGCGAACCACTGACTGCTCAAGACAGACAACTGCTTGAAATTAGTCAAGAGACTAACCGCATTATTCTACTTAATAAAACAGACCTGCCTGAGGCCATCGAAACCGAGGAACTTCCAGAAGATGTCATCCGTATTTCAGTCCTTAAAAATCAAAACATTGATAAGATTGAAGAGAGAATTAACAACCTCTTCTTTGAAAATGCTGGTTTGGTTGAACAAGATGCTACTTACTTGTCAAATGCCCGTCACATTTCTCTAATTGAAAAGGCAGTAGAAAGCCTACAAGCTGTTAATGAAGGTCTTGAACTAGGTATGCCAGTTGATTTGCTTCAAGTTGACTTGACTCGTACTTGGGAAATCCTCGGAGAAATCACTGGGGATGCTGCTCCAGATGAACTCATTACCCAACTCTTTAGCCAATTCTGTTTAGGAAAATAAGAAAAATCCATGATCCTTTTTGCGGTCATGGATTTTATTGTCTTATTAGTAATCTGGTCTTAAAACACCTGTTACAGTTGCCTTAGTCGCTTCGTAGTCGCCATCTACAACAACCTTGATAATGCGTTTGGCATCTTCTTCTGGTGCCGGAACTAGAGGTAGACGAGTTGGACCAGCTTCAAATCCCATATAGTTAAGAACCGCCTTAACAGGAGCAGGGCTCGGATAAGAGAAGAGGGCATTGACTTTAGGAATGAATTTACGCTGAATAGCCGCTGCTTTCTTCATATCGCTTTCTGCAATAGCAGTAAACATCTCGTGCATTTCATCCCCATTTGTATGAGATGCAACAGAGATAACCCCATCCGCACCAAGGTTCATGGCATGGAAAGCATCTCCATCCTCACCTGTATAAATCAAGAACTCCTCTGGCTTGTGTTCAATCAAATAAGCCATGTTAGCCAAGCTAGTACATTCTTTGACACCGATGATATTTGGATGGTCAGCCAAACGAAGCATGGTTTCTGGAGTTAATTCGACAACCACACGACCTGGAATGTTATAGATGATAATTGGTAAGTCAGAAGCATCCGCAATAGCTTTAAAGTGCTGGTACATTCCTTCTTGAGAAGGTTTGTTGTAATAAGGTACGATAGCAAGCCCAGCTGCAAAACCACCAAATTCTGCTACTTCTTTGACAAATTCGATTGAGTCACGCGTATCATTGGTACCTACACCCGCAATCAAAGGAACGCGTCCATTGACAATCTTTTGTACAGCCGCAAATAGCTCCAATTCCTCATCGTGGGTCAAGGTTGGACTCTCAGCAGTCGTTCCAGCTAGGAGAATGCCATCTGTGTGATGGGCCAATAAATGCTCAATCAAGGCTGGAATGGCATCAAAGTTGATAGAACCATCCTCGTGGAAAGGAGTAATGAAGGCTGTGATGATTTTACACTCTTTTAAATCTTGATAAGACATGAAAACACCTCTCTATTTCAAAGAAGGAGTTCATCTGAACTCCTAAACGATATAACTATTTTAATTCAAATTTCAATTCGGCAGTTGGACGAACCAATCCGCGTTCATGAAGAGTTTCTGCAATCTGAACTGAGTTCCAAGCAGCACCTTTAAGAAGGTTATCTGAAACAACCCACATGTGAATTCCCTTTTCTGCATCCAAGTCTTTACGGATACGACCAACAAAGGTATCACGTGAACCTACTGCATTGATGGCTTGCGGATAGATTTGATGAGCTACATCATCTTCAAGAACAGCACCTGGGAAGGCTGCGATAGCTGCTTTGACTTCTTCGATTGGAGCCACTTCTTTGGTTTCGATGTAAACAGACTCAGAGTGAGCTGACAAGACTGGAATACGCACACATGTTGCTGAAACGGCTATGCTATCATCTTCCATGATTTTCTTAGTTTCCTTAGTCATCTTCATCTCTTCGTAAGTGTAATCATTGTCAGTGAAGACATCGATTTGTGGAAGAGCGTTAAAGGCGATAGGATAGTGTTTCTTGTCACCGCCTGAAGGTAAGATTTCTGCATGTAAATCACGTGGATTCACACCATCATTCAAGACTTCACGGAGTTCACGTTGTGTTTCAAGAATCGCTCCCATACCAGCACCTGAAACGGCTTGGTAAGTTGAAACGATGATACGGTCCAAGCCCCATTTTTGATGAACTGGCTCAAGCGCCACCATCATTTGGATTGTTGAACAGTTAGGGCAAGCAATGATTCCGTTGTGGGCATCAAGTGCATGAGCATTGACCTCTGGAACAACCAATGGTACATCTGGATTTTGACGGAAATAAGATGTATTATCAACTACTACCGCTCCAGCTTTAACTGCGTATGGTGCATACTTAGCTGATGTAGAACCTCCTGCTGAAAAGAGAGCAATGTCAACTCCTTCAAAAGCTGTTTCAGTCGTTTCTTCAATCGTAATATCTTGATCTTTAAATTTCAAAGTCTTGCCTGCTGAACGTGCAGAAGCAAGTAAACGGATTTTATCGATTGGAAGTGTTGATTCTTCCAACATTTTTATCATCTGAGCACCGACAGCACCTGTCGCGCCGACTACAGCAACTGTATATCCCATAAATAACCTCTTTCGGAATTTTCTAAAAATTTCTATAATAGATGTATTATACTACTTTTTCCATGAATTGCAAAGCTTTTTCATCATTTTTTGGAAAATAAAAATCCCCAGTCGCTAGACTAGGGACTAAGAGGCATCTTCATGTGATGAGCAGGTTCACACAACTCATCAAGGTCCGCTCCTGCGTTATGACCTCCTTATGCTCAATAGTAGTCCAAAGACTACCTATCGACTCATCGCATCTTCTATTCTACTAAAGAGAATGACTTTTGTCAACAGACAAAACTCTTTAATTTTATTTACACAGGTGCATAAGAAACATCTTTGAAAAATTTGGGGCAAACATAACAAAAACCCTTGTAAATCAAGGGCTTTTCTGTTTATTTCATGCTAATTGCCGGGATTGAACCGGCGACCTCATCCTTACCATGGATGCGCTCTGCCAACTGAGCTAAATCAGCTTACCTAAAAAGTATACTACAGTTAGAAAAACTTGTCAAGTTTCCTTAGACATTTTCCATAAGAAAAAGCCAGGTAAGAACTACCTAGCTTATCTTCTTCTATTTGCTTAAATCGATTCGACGACCAATTTTACCAATGATAATCGCTCCAATAATTAATGAGGCAAATTCACCGATTCCTGTTGTGAACCAAGTAAGGAAGAATGGTAATTGCGCTACGATATTCAACTCTGCAGCGATAGTAAACATGGAAATTGAAAAGAGGATTGAAAAGAAGAAATGATCTTTTCGAATCAATCCGTTAAAGAGGTAATCCTTTCTGTATTTTGCAAAAAGCCAAACACCTAGACTGAGAAATACCAAGGTTGATCCACCACCAACAAAGACATCAAGCAGTCCAAAGCTAAAGAAATTAGCAATCATACAACCGATGGTAACTCCGATGATGTACTTAGGATTGTAAAAAGCCATAAAGTTCATCATTTCTGAAATACGGAACTGATAAGCACCATAGCTAATGGCATTTAGGGGCGGTGTGACAGTCAAAACGACGTAGATAGCAGCGACGATTGCAATATCTGCTACATCACGAATAGTTAATTTTTTCATCTTTTCTCCTTTGGCGGGTACCCACGTGTAATATGCTTGGTGAAAGAAGCTAAGCACCAAGGGTTGATTCAATCAACCTTACTAGTATAGCACAATAACTTACTTTATGCTATACTTAATACATGGAAAAATGTATTCAAAAAATTTTTAACAATGAGATTTTTGCCTATCTCTTCTTTGGCTTTGCGACAACTCTAGTTTCTATTCTCTCACGACTAGTCATTTATCAGCTAACTCATAAAGAACTCCTCGCCACTGGACTAGCAAATAGTATCGGTATCCTCTTTGCCTTTATCACAAATGATACGATTGTGTTTAAACAAGCAAGGAAGAATCGACTTATCCGTTTAGTAAAATTTTCTCTTGCCCGCCTTTCTACTTTTCTGTTAGATTTGCTCCTTACTTTTCTGTTTGTGACTCAGTTTCCTCACATCATAGGACAATTCGTAAATGAAAGTCTTGACAAAATCAATGCAATCGAAACAGTTCTTGCACAAATATCAATAATTATTCTTAATTATATTCTAAGTAAGCTATATGTTTTTAAAAAATAAAAAATTTTGAGCATATATCTTGCAAGCTCTTCTTAATTAATATATAATTAAGAGTAAAAATTTTTTGAAAGGGAAAATGAAAATGTTAAAAGATCTTAAAGCATTTTTGCTTCGTGGTAATGTTGTTGACCTTGCTGTCGGTGTGATCATTGCCTCTGCTTTTGGTGCTATCGTAACTTCATTCGTTAACGATATCATCACTCCACTTCTATTGAACCCTGCTTTGAAAGCTGCAAAAGTACAAAACATCGCTGAGCTTGCATGGAATGGTGTTACATATGGTAAATTCTTAAGTGCTATTATCAACTTCCTTGTTGTAGGTACTGTTCTCTTCTTCGTTATTAAAGCTATGGAAAAAGCTCAAAGCCTTACTAAAAAAGAAGAAGTTGTTGAAGAGGAAGCACCAGGTGCACCAACTGAATTGGAAGTACTTCAAGAAATCAAAGCTCTTCTCGAGAAAAAATAATCGATTAAAAGGATCTAGCGCAAAGCTAAATCCTTTTTCTTTACTCTTTTGGTAACTTACCTGCTTTCTCAAGCATTTTCTTGATAAGATAAGGCATCTTAACATTTTCCCGACCTTTTTTCTCAATCAGTTTTTTCACAAATTCTGGCATTTGTAAATCTTGAGATTCGGCCAAGATATTTTTAGTCTCATCTGAAGGAACTAATTCATCAAAGGTTTCTTCTTCTGGGAGAAATTCCTTAAATTCTTGATGTTCATTAGCTCTGACTGTATTAACCAAGGCATCAATCAAACGAGAATCTGTATTTGGCATTGGTGGACGATGGTAGTTCACCCCAAATTCTTGACACAAGTCAAAACATTCCACATCGTTGTCAAACAAGACTTCAATATGTTCACTGATGAAACTGATAGGAACAAAAATATAATGGTCTGGATGTTCTGTCTGTTCTCTAAGATACTCCAAGACATCTGGCTTAATCCATGGAATACCTATATCACTCTCACTTTGCCAGGTGTTGGTGTATTGCTCGGAACTCAAACCTAGTTTTTCAGCAACTAACTTGCTATTTTCAAAAATTTGGTCGATATAAGGGTCACCAAAATCCAAGGCAAAAATGGGTACACTATGGGCTGAAAAGATAACTTTAAAGCTATCTTGCTTCACTTCTTCTTTTAAAATCTTAGCAATTTCATCTGCCCAATAGTTTAAGAGCGCTTCTTCTTGATACCAATCCTTAATAACTAAAAATTGAATTTGCTTGCTTTCTAAAAATTTCTCGTATCCCATGACAGAGTAGAAAGAATAATGGGGCTCCAAAATCAAGCAAATACACTGCTCAACTCCGTCTGCTTCCATCTGACTAATCACATCTGGAATAAAGGGTCTTGAAAACTTATTGGCAAAATAGACACTATACTCATTCCCCAGTCTAGCTTCTACCAAGGCAACTTCTTCTCGAGTAATTTTTTGCAGAGGCGTGCCCCCAATTCGTACATAATTATCGTAGAGAGTTTGAATCTCGTGGTCTTGAGGTCTCACCCCACGACGAATATTTGTGAAAAAATCAGCCACACCTTCAAAGGTAATCTCTTCTGGCGAACCGAAAGTCATCATTAAAATTGCTTTTTTCATAACTGCTTCCTTGTGATATTCTTATCAAGTATATTTTATCATTAATTTATTGATAAGTAAACGCTAACACAAAGAATTTCCCTAACTTCTGTCTTTTGTTTTTCTCTTCTTTCTATGATACAATGGAAAAAATGAATTCAAAAGGAGTTTTTTATGACTTACCCCAATCTCTTGGACCGCTTCTTAACCTACGTTAAGGTCAACACGCGCTCTGATGAACACTCTAGTACTACTCCAAGTACGCAGAGTCAGGTTGACTTCGCAACCAATGTTCTAATTCCTGAAATGAAACGTGTTGGACTGCAAAACGTCTACTATCTACCAAATGGTTTTGCAATTGGTACCTTGCCAGCCAACGATCCGTCTTTAACACGTAAGATTGGTTTTATATCTCACATGGATACTGCAGACTTTAATGCCGAAGGGGTCAAGCCTCAGGTAATTGAAAACTACGATGGAGGTGTGATTGAACTAGGGAATTCTGGTTTCAAACTCAATCCAGCTGACTTTAAGAGTCTTGAAAAATATCCAGGACAAACACTAATCACAACAGATGGAACAACCTTACTAGGAGCTGATGACAAGTCAGGTATTGCTGAAATTATGACAGCTATTGAATATCTGACTACTCATCCTGAAATCAAACACTGCGAGATTCGTGTTGGTTTTGGTCCAGATGAGGAAATCGGTGTTGGTGCTAATAAATTTGATGCAGAAGATTTTGATGTGGATTTTGCCTACACTGTTGATGGTGGTCCACTAGGTGAACTTCAGTACGAGACCTTCTCAGCAGCGGGTGCTGAATTGCATTTCCAAGGACGCAATGTCCACCCTGGTACTGCAAAGGGACAGATGGTTAACGCCCTTCAGCTAGCAATTGATTTTCATAATCAACTTCCAGAAAATGACCGACCTGAGTTAACTGAAGGTTACCAAGGTTTCTACCATCTAATGGATGTGACAGGTAGTGTCGAGGAGGCACGTGCAAGCTATATCATTCGTGATTTTGAAAAAGATGCCTTTGAAGCGCGTAAAGCAGCTATGCAGTCTATCGCTGATAAGATGAATCAAGAACTTGGTAGCGACCGTATCACCCTAAACTTGACAGACCAGTACTACAATATGAAAGAAGTCATTGAAAAAGATATGACTCCAATTACCATTGCCAAAGCCGTGATGGAAGATTTAGGTATCACTCCTATTATCGAACCAATCCGTGGTGGAACAGATGGCTCTAAGATTTCCTTTATGGGAATCCCAACTCCCAATATCTTTGCGGGTGGCGAGAATATGCACGGACGTTTTGAATACGTCAGCCTTCAGACTATGGAATGTGCAGTTGATACCATCATTGGTATCGTAGCTTATAAAGACTAAAAAGACGAGGTAGCTCAGCTACTTCGCCTTTCTTTTTATACCACTGGTGTTTCTTGATTTCCAGTACTTGTTGTAGATTCTGTTTTTTCCTTTTCTGAAGTTGATTCAGCAGGTTTAGAATCTCCTGTGTTGCTTGGTTTGTTTTCGTCGCTTGCAGTTTCATTGTTTGATTCCGCAGCTACTGATGTTTCCGTTTCGGTACTGGTCTTCTCAGCATTTGTTGCTGGAGTTACGCTTGATTTTGACTTGATTTCTTTATTCAATACTAGAATAGCTTTTGTCAATTCAAGTAAAGCAGCCTTATCTTTACTCTTAGCAGAAAGTTGGTCTAGTAGAGCATCTACCTTATCAAAGTCCGCATCAGAACCCTTATTGTTTTCTAAATAAGCATGAAGCGACATAAGAATATCGTAGAGTTTTTGATAGAGTACAAGCGTCTGAGGGTCTTGTTCAGCATTTTCCTTCTCTTGTTGAAGGGCGCTGGCAATACGAGTCAAGACGTCTTTCACCTGACTATTTACTTCATCAAAGTCTGCATCAGCCTTGTTTGTAGCAGCTTTGAGATTTTCTACTTCTTCTGCCAAGGATTGTCTGATTCCTTCTTCTTGAATTTGTTCCAAGAGTTGAGTTGCCTTGCTCAAAAGACTTTCAACTTGTTCCTTGCTAACATGATTGACATGTTCTTCTGGCATAAAGTCTCCGTACAATTCTTTCAAGAAGCCATAAATAGCTGTCTTGGCAGTTTGGTTATCTACTTTTTCAGTATCTAGAACTGTCTGAGTCGATTTAGCAGTAGTTGGTTGAGCTTTCAAAGCTTCTTCCACTTCTTGTTTTGCTTGATAGATGCTTGGGAATAATTTGTTCAATTCTGCTGCCTTAAGGAAGGATTGAGATTGATACAATGTCCAAGTAAGCTGAGCGACCTTGTTTCGAAGTGCATCACTCAAACGCCCGTCATTGACGTGTTCGTAGAAATACTTGATGTATTCCACTGTTGTAACACCTGTTCGATCATTAAAATCTTGCAAGGCTTGAAGTTGTGATTCAACCGCTGCTAAAGCAGCCTCATCTTTTGCCAACTTAGCTTCTTGGAGTCGAACGAGAAGGTCTTTCTTAGGAAGTCCATAAGAATCTGTATCTAGTGTATTGATTTTATCAATCAAGGCTTGATATTTCTTATCTAGAGCGCTTGTTTTAACAGGCTTAACACTTTCATCAATATGGATATATTGCTTATCAAAGAGATCCAGTGTTGCAAGATAACCTGCTGTAGAGTTAGTTGCCAGTTTCTTCATGTTTTCAGTAAACTGACCTAAAGCTAACTCAATCTGTCTTTGTTCGATAGGCTTGTCTTTGTAGATACTTCTGCTATCAGCTAGAAGCTGATCTACTTTTGCCAAGACTGCCTTCTCGTCAAAAGCTCCAGGTTGATAGCTAGATTGCAGGGCTGGAATCTTGTTTTTTAAAGCCACTTCATAGCCCTTCGTTTGAACCTTGATGTAGTGATTGTGGTCGCCATGAGGAATCACAAAACTACCATTTTCTACCTGCAAGCTATATGGAGACACACCATCTCGCAAAGCAGTGGTATAGAGTTCATTTAGGAAATCAAGTTCTGGATTGCCAGTTTGAAGAGGAATCCGAACGTGTTCCTTACGAACAGCATAGGGATGGATATGAGTTGGATCGTAGGCTTGGTCTGGATTTCCAAAGACAAAGAATCCGTTTGAAATTCTAATAGCTTCAAGTGGAACTCCATAAGTTTTAGAAATATAAGCAATCTTTTCTTCATCGCTAGCATCTCTTGAGAAAGACTCTACCGTTTTAGCAAGAGGTTTTACAGGCTCTGCATCATGATGTGCTTTCAAATGATCCTGAGCTGCCTTAATTTGCTCTGCTGTCAAATCTTTCTTGAAGAAGTAATGATTGTGGTCACCATGACTCATGACAAAGCCTTGCTCATCTTCACTGAGGACACGATTGGCATCAAATCCATGATCATGGTCTTCATCATGATGGTGTCCATGATGATCTTCATCGTGATCGTCATCATGAGCTGGATTTGGTGTTGCTGTATTTGCACCTTTCAAGTGGTCTTGCGCTGCCTTAATTTGTTCAGCTGTCAAATCCTTCTTAAAGAAGTAATGGTTATGATCACCGTGTGAGATGACAAAACCTTGATCATCCTCACTAATGACACGATCGGCATCAAAACCGTGATCATGGTCTTCATCATGATGGTGGTCATGTCCATGCTCTTCATGCTTAGGATTCTGACTTCCATGCTCACCGTCTTGCTCATGATGATGGTTTTGCTGAGTAGGTTTTTCTGCTGGTTTGCTTGGATTCTCCAATGGTGTTGGTTTCACACTGTCACTATCTAGAGGAATCATTCTGGCAATCTTTTCTTCTAATGCAGAAAGCTTTGTATAGGGGATGAAATGATAGTGATTTCCATGAGGAATCGCTACACCACTTGGTGTTCTGCTTGAAATCTTAGCAGGGTCAAAAGTCAAACCATCTGATTCAGCATATCGTTGAGTACTTGGAAGAGCATAGAGCTGCTGTAATAGACTTTGAAGACTCTCGGCTTTATTACTTGGTATTTCAGTCTGTTGAATAGGCTTGGTAGTTTGACCAGTCCCATTTGTACTTGGACGATAGTCAGTCACACTCGGTTGTTTTCTAGTTCCAGAGAGATAGGCTTGAGCTGCAGCCAATTCACTAGCAGACAAATCACTTTTTGGAATGTAGTGATAGTGTCCTCCGTGAGGAACGATATAAGCATCACCCGTATCTTCGATAATATCAGCTGGATTAAAGACATAACCATCATCTGTCGTATAGCGTCCCTGAGACCTTGCTACAGCAACATCTGAGCTGACCTTCTCATTATCTTTGACGTGTTCTTGTTTTTGGCGATTGATTTCATCTTTTGTTCGAACATTATCAGCATGAGCTACATCTTTCAGGTAGACATAATATTTTCCATCGACCTTGATGATATAGCCACCCTTGACCTCATTGACAATATCTCCATCCTTAAGTTGATAGTTTGGATCCTTCATCAGAAGCTCTTCACTAAAGAGGGCATCATAAGGAACTTTTCCGTTATAGTAATGATAGTGGTCACCGTGTGATGTCACATAGCCCTGATCTGTAATTTTGATGACAATTTGCTCAGCCTGAATTCCTTCTTTCTGGCTAACCTGATCTGGTGTCAAGTTTTCAGTTTTCTGACTTGACTGACTACCATCCACATAAGAGACCCGATTATTGTCCTTATTTTCCTGCGAGCGATGCTGATTTAATGCATAAGCACATAGACTCAAAGATACGATAACAGCTGATCCAGCTGCTATATATTTTTTACTTAATTTCATAAATCCCTCATTTCAATAAATGATGAAGCTTTTTCTTAACTTCTTTTTCTCGGTTAACCAGTTTTTTCATAAACTGGTTATTTAACCAATTAATTAACCAGTAAATAGTTTACCTTTTTAAGTTTATCTGTCAAGATTTTTATTACATTTTAAAAAATAAAAGCCAGTATTGCTACTGACTCTTACATCATTTTCATTTAACGAGATAAAATTTATGCTTCTGGTTTCGTCGTAACTGACTCACTACCTTTTAACAAAGCAAGCAATTTTTCTGCTTCTGCCATGATACCATTATTATCCATGG
Source organism: Streptococcus sp. M334 (assembly GCF_000187745.1). Classification (GTDB taxonomy): domain Bacteria; phylum Bacillota; class Bacilli; order Lactobacillales; family Streptococcaceae; genus Streptococcus. The sequence goes on from NZ_GL732486.1 coordinate 536,526, forward strand.
TTTGAAGACTCAAATTATTTCGTAAACCAGCTAGGCTCTCTGTCACATTGTTTTTCAAACTAGCATCGGTTACTGTATCAAGTAGAGCTTCTACTTCTTTGAGTTTGGCTTCTACTTTTTCAGTCTCTACTTGAGGAACTTTAGCCTCATCTGTAGTATCTTCAGCTTCTTCCTCTGTCTCTTCCGTATCAGTGCTCGGTTTATAAAGATTATCTGCTGAAGGATTTAAACCTGCGTGATTCTCTTTTTCATCAGATTCAGGGCGAGTTGGCTCACTTACTTCATCATGTTTCTTATCTTCATCAGGTTTACTGTCTTCTGGCTTATTTTTACGAACATGGTCGCTGGCATTTCCCCAACCATTATCTGAGTGAGGACGTTCGTCTGGATGTTCTACATAATATTTTACAGTTGCAAAGAGATCCTCAAGGCTATAACCCTTAGGTGCCTCGTAGAGTCCTTCGTCAAACCAACCAAATTTAATGTTATGGTAATGATCATAATGGGGAATAATCAAGCTTCCGTTTTTGACTTCAACAGTATGTTGGAGATTGTAAGGCATGTGATCAAGTGGAACCTTCTTAGCTGCCTTCACTTTATTATAGATTGCTTCTACTCCTTTAACTTCAGTATTTCCTGACCCCTGATTATCTGTTGAAGGAGGCGTCAAACCTTTCTCTTTAGCATAAGCCTGAGCTGCTGCTCTTTCAGCTTCAGACAAGCTTTCTTTCTTAATCCAATGACTATGAGTCATATGTGGAGCTACATAGGCATCGCCTTCATCGCTAGTTATATCACTAGGATTAAAGATATAGCCATCTTCTGTTGTATACTTACCTGCTAATTTCGCTAATTTAATTTCATCGTCCGTATAAGCAATCTGAGAATTTGGTTTGCCAAGTCGCTCTGGGTGGGTAATTGGTGCTAGGAATGCTAATAAATCATCTACTAATTTTCCTTTATTAGAAGATTCATCATTCAAGCGTTCTGCTAATTTGTCTAAGGCTTGGAAATCAGAAGTACGACCCTTATTTTCAGACAAGGCTTTATGAGCCTCGGCCAATAAATTATATGCTTTATCATAAAATTCTTGGTCACGAGGTGGTACATTTTCTTTCTTCGCAACTAGATTATGTGTTTCTTGAGTTTTCTTAGACAAGAAATTTTCAATAGCATCAATCTTATCCTTGGCCAAATCTTTAGCAAGAACATAACGACTGACTCCCTTATCCTCGAAAACATAACCGTCGCCAACTTTTCTAACAACCTGGTTGACATCAAATTCAGTCGGTTTATTTTCCACTGGTGCTAGCGGTTTGGTAGTAGGGGCTGGCTTCAAAGGAGTGACACATGGCAAGACACTACCATTTTGTCCCTTAACAGCTATCATACGAGCCAATTTTTCTTCCAGCGGTGACATTTGTGAATAAGGAATAAAGTGATAATGGTCTCCGTGAGGAACTGCCACACCATTGGCAGTACGTTTTGTAATCTGTGCTGGGTCAAATACTAATCCATCAGATTCTACATGTCGTTGGCTAAGTGGCAAAGCGTACAATTCTTGAAGGAGACTAGCTAAATCCTCACTTTGACTCTCAGAATTTGTTGCAGAATCTTGAGGAGCCTCAGATTGACTCGTTCTCACACTAGATCTTGTTTCTCCCCTGCTTGAACGGTATTCAACAGTACTTAATTGACCACCTTTTCCAGATAAGAAGGCTTGGGCGGCAGCCAATTCCCCTGCAGACAAATCACTCTTAGGTATATAGTGGAAATGATTTCCATGCGGTACGATATAGGCATCACCCGTGTCCTCGATGATATCAGATGCATTAAAGATATAACCATCATCCGTTGTATAACGACCTTGAGCTCTGGCAGCAACTACCGCCTGATCGTTAGAACCGCCTCCATGATTATGACTGTGTTCCTGCTTCTGACGCTTAATCTCTTCTTTTGTACGAATATTATCCGCGTGGGCAGCATCCTTGAGGTAAACATAGTATTTCCCGTCTACCTTAATCACATAACCACCCCTGATTTCATTGACAATGTCTGAATCCTTCAACTGATAATTCGGATCTTTCATGAGGAGCTCTTCACTGATGATTGCATCATAAGGAACCTTGCCATTATAGTAATGATAATGGTCTCCATGAGACGTCACATAACCTTGATCCGTAATCTTGATGACGATTTGTTCGGCGTTGATTCCCTCTCTCTTACTAACTTCATCTGGTGTCAAGTTCTCTGCCTTTTGGCTTGGTTGGTTGCCATCGATGTATGAAACACGGTTATTTTCTTTTACAATTTGAGCTTGATGCAAACCTAGTTCATAAGCACAGACACTTAAAACAAGTGCAACTGCTGACCCAGCTAGATATTTTTTATTGATTTTCATTCTTTTCTCTTTTCTTAAATCTATATGATTCACCACAAGATGGTGAACTAGTTAATTAACTAGTTAATAGTTTACTCTTTTTAGTATTGCTTGTCAAGAATTTTACATATCCACATAATAAAAATAAAAGCCTCTTTATCGAGACTTTCATTTTTCATTAGTTTATTTTTTCCTTACTTACAGATGAAGGATTACTACCTTTTAACAACGCAAGTAATTTTTCTGCTTCTGTCATGATACCATTATTATCCATGGTTTGGAAACTTAAGTTATTTCGTAAACCAGCTAGGGTTTCAGTTGCATTGGCTTTCAAACTCGCATCAGTCACTTTAGTAAGTAAAGCTTCTGCTTCTTTGAGCTTGGCTTCTACTTTTTCAGTCTCTACTTGAGGAACTTCTGGCTCAGCAGGTGTTTCCTCTACTGGCTCTTCTTCCGTTTTGAAGTTCTTATTTGGATCTTCACTGTGGTCTTTCTTACCTAAGACATGCTCGCTGGCATTACCCCATCCATCATTAGAATGTGGACGTTCATCAGGATGTTCAACATAGTACTTAATCGTCGCAAATAAGTCTTCCAAGGTATAACCGTTTGGAGCTTTGTATGAGTGGTCGTCAAACCAAGCAAATTTAATGTTATGGTAATGATCCTTATGAGGAATAATTAAATTCCCGTTTTTAACTTCAACTGTATGCTCTACCATGTATGGAAGTCGAACGAGTGGAATTCGTTTCTCACCTTTCACACGATTGTAAATGGCCGCCGCACTATCTCCAGTTGGATTTGCTTGAGCATCTGCGTCTGGAGATGGAGGTAGGATACCTTTTTCTTTAGTATAGGCTTGAGCAGCTGCTTTTTCCTTATCAGAAAGACTGTCTTTTCCAATCCAGTGACTATGACCCATATGAGGCGTTACATAGGCATCTCCTTCATCACTGATAATATCATGTTCGTCAAAAATGTAACCATCTGACGTTGTATACTTATCAGCTAATTGTGCAATACGGACTTCGTTTTCGGTATATTCAATTTGAGAATTTGGTTTACCAAGACGTTCTGGATGGGTAATTGGTGCTAGGAATGCCAATAAATCATCTACTAATTTTCCTTTATTAGTCGATTCATCATTCAAGCGTTCTGCTAATTTATCCAAAGCTTGGAAATCAGAAATACGACCCTTATTTTCAGACAAGGCTTTATGAGCCTCGGCCAATAAATTATATGCTTTATCATAAAATTCTTGGTCACGAGGTGGTACATTTTCTTTCTTCGCAACTAGAGCGTGTGTCTCTTGAGTTTTCTTAGACAAAAGATTTTCAATAGCATCAATCTTATCCTTGGCCAAATCTTTAGCAAGAACATAACGACTGACTCCCTTATCCTCGAAAACATAACCGTCGCCAACTTTTCTAACAACCTGGTTGACATCAAATTCAGTCGGTCTATTTTCCGCTGGCGCTTGAGGTTTGGTAGTAGGGGCTGGCTTCAAAGGAGTGACACTTGGCAAGACACTACCATTTTGTCCCTTAACAGCTATCATACGAGCCAATTTTTCTTCCAGCGGTGACATTTGTGAATAAGGAATAAAGTGATAATGATCTCCATGAGGAACTGCTACACCGTTAGCTGTACGTTTGATGATTTGTGCCGGATCAAAGACGAGTCCATCAGATTCTACATGTCGTTCTGATAAAGGTTTGGCATACAATTCACTTAAAAGTGTTGAAATGTCTTCCCCTTGATTTTGATGATAAGTTGGAGTAACAGTCAGATTTGGAGTCTCTGTCAAACTTGGTTGAGCTGGTTTAGCATTATCACTACTTGGTTTACTTGAACTTGTAGAGGAATGTGCGCCTTGTTTGCCATTCCAATAAGCTTGGGCGGCAGCCAGTTCTCCTGCAGATAAATCACTCTTAGGTATGTAGTGGAAATGATTGCCATGCGGTACAACAAAAGCGTCTCCTGTATCTTCAATCACATCTGTCGGACTAAAGACATACCCATCATCAGTTGTATAGGCTCCTCCAGTCCCTCGATTTGTTGCCGGCTTATTGAGATTAAAGTTTGGTTTAATGGTTGAGCTTGGTGTTGAACTTGGTTTCTCAGGACTACTTGGTTTCGTACTGTCAGAATGACTTTGAACTGGCTGACCTCCAATTGGAAGATTTCGAGCCAATTTTTCTTCCAAAGCAGACATTTGCGAATAAGGAATGAAATGGAAATGATCTCCGTGAGGAACTGCCACACCATTGGCAGTACGTTTTGTAATCTGTGCTGGGTCAAATACTAATCCATCAGACTCCACATGACGTTGGCTAAGTGGCAAAGCGTACAATTCTTGAAGGAGACTAGCTAAATCCTCATTTGGGCTTTCAGAATCTGTTGCAGGATTTTGAGGTGTCTCAGATTGACTCGTTCTCACACTAGCTCTTGTTTCAGCTCTGCTTGAACGATATTCAACCGTACTCAACTGGCCACCTTTTCCAGATAAGAAGGCTTGGGCAGCAGCTAATTCACTGGCAGACAAGTCACTCTTAGGAATATAGTGGAAGTGATTACCATGAGGAACGATATAGGCATCACCCGTGTCCTCAATGATATCAGATGCATTAAAGATATACCCATCATCCGTTGTATAACGTCCTTGAGCTCTGGCAGCAACTACCGCTTTATCGTTAGATCCACCTCCGTGATTACTACCGTGTTCCTGCTTCTGACGAGTGATTTCTTCTTTTGAGCGAACGTTATCAGCATGTGCTGCATCCTTTAGATAGACATAATACTTACCATCTATCTTAATCACATAGCCACCCTTGATTTCATTAATAATATCTGAATCCTTCAACTGATAATTTGGATCTTTCATCAGAAGTTCTTCACTGATGATAGCATCATAAGGAACCTTGCCATTATAGTAATGATAATGATCTCCATGAGAGGTCACATAACCCTGGTCAGTAATCTTGATAACGATTTGCTCGGCATTTATACCTTCTTTTTTACTGACTTCATCAGGTGTCAAATTCTCTGCCTTTTGGCTTGGTTGGTTACCATCGATGTATGAAACACGGTTATTTTCTTTTACAGTTTGAGCTTGATGCAAACCTAGTTCATAAGCACAGACACTTAAAACAAGTACAGCTGCAGATCCTGCTAGATATTTTTTATTGATTTTCATTCTTTCCTCATTTCAATTCTTCTGCTAGAACACTCATATTTTCTTCCAGATTTTCTAAATAAGTCTTGTCATTTTGTGGGTCTGCCTCTAAAGGATTCAGAGTTTTAAGACCCACACCTGTTGATTTGACAAGAGTTTCAGCTACTTTCGAAGAAGCATTACTTTCTGTAAAAATCGTTTTAACCTTATAGGTTTTAACAAATTCCTGAATTTCTGTTAGTTGTCTCGGACTTGGTTCTTGTTCTGGAGAGATACCAGCGATTCCAAGTTGATTGAGTCCAAATCGCTTAGCTAGATAAGAAAAGGCTGTATGTTGTGTTACAAATGTTTTCTGAGTCGCTTTTTCAAATTTAGGCTGAAATTTCTTAGTCAATTCTTGAGCTTTTTTGATAAAGGCTTGCGCATTTTTCTGGTAAGTTTCTTTATGCTCACTATCCACCTCTGAAAGTTTATCAGCGATAATCTGAGCTTCTTCGCCAGCTTTTTCAGGATCTAGCCAAGTATGAGGGTCATAGAGCGTTTTTTCATCAACTCCATCACCTGCTTCCACATCTTCTAGCCCTGGGACGCGATCTAAGGTCATTCCTTCTGAAGCCTCTAAAACCTTAACTTTGGATTTTTTAAGATTGGGATCCAGACTTCCTGCCCAAGATTCGAGCGTATGAGAATGGTAAACAAAGACATCTGCATCATAGATGGCCGCGATATCATTTGCTGAAGGTTCAAATGAGTGAATTCCGCTACTTGACTGAATCATTCGAACATCATTCAAGTCACCAGATACTTCCTTGACCATGGCATAGATAGGATAAAAACTGGTTACAATCTTCATCCCTTTACCTGTCTGACTTTCCTTTTGACCACAAGCCCCTAAACACAAAAGAAAGACACTTAACAGTACCAAAAATAAACTTTGTTTTTTCATGGATAACTCCTTAACTATTTAATTAACTGGTAAACATTCTACTCCTAAAAATTTAATCTGTCAAGCTATTTTTCGAAAAAATTTGAAATTTCTTTCACATATAAAAATCTGCTGAGTTTCAATAACTCAACAGATTCTCACTTTATATACTCAATGAAAATCAAAGAGCAAATTAGGAAGCTAGCCGTAGGTTGCTCAAAACACTGTTTTGAGGTTGTAGATAAGACTGACGAAGTCAGCTCAAAACATGTTTTTGAGGTTGTAGATGAAACTGACGAAGTCAGTAAGCATATATACGGCAAGGCGAAGCTGACGTGGTTTGAAGAGATTTTCGAAGAGTATTATTCTTCTATGGTTGAATGCTTATAGCCATAAGTAAAGTAAATAATACTTCCTATCAACAAAGCAACGAGGAAAGCAACCCAGGTTTCCACATTATACTGCAACATGAAGGACAAACAAATGATGATTGATAAAATGGGTAATAAGGGGACCAATGGTGTTTTAAATTCTCCAGCTTTGGGCATCCCTTTTTCTTTCCGTAAGCGAATCAGGCCGTATGCTAGCATGATCAAGTAGGCCAAAGTACAAATATTTAAAAAGGCTGCAATACTAGCTAATGGAAACATTCCTGCAGCTACCGCTGAAGCTAGACCTGTCAAGATAGTAGCATTCTTTGGTACCTTACTTGTCTTCGTCAGTTCCTTAAAGGCGGAAGGCATTAACCCGTCACGCGCTAAACTGTAAATCATACGCGATAGGGCATAGGTCATCGAAATACAAACTGTAATCAAGGTTAAGATAGCCACTAATGACACATAGTTAGCTGCCCAACTAATCCCAACGCTACGAAGAGCAAAGGCAACGGCATCATCGACATTTAGATGACTATAGTGAACTACACCAGTCAAGACAAGCGTTACCAAGGCATAAAGAATGGTTACGATAGAAAGCGATAAGACAATTCCTCTAGGAATATTTTTTTGAGGAGTCTTGACTTCATCTACAGCCATAGAGATGGATTCGAAGCCTAAAAATCCGAAGAACATCAAGGATGCACCAGCCATAATACCAGTACTAGCTCCATAGATTTGTCCAAAACCATAAGGAGCAAAATTGCTCCAATTATCAAGTTTGATATGCCAAATTCCTACTAAAACAAAGAGAGCTAAAGCGGAAAATTTCAAAATAACTAAAATAGAATTAAATCGTAAGGCTGCCTTGGCATTGAGTAAAACAAGCGATGTCACTAAGGCCAATACAAGAATAGGCAATAAGTCAACAAAGGTCCCTGCTTGAGGATTAAAGGTACCATTTAAAGCACGAGGAAGGGCTATCCCGTATTGAGACAGTAACCCTTTAAAATAAGCTGCCCAACCCGAAGCCACACCAGATATGGCTGTCATGAACTCCATCATGGTTAACCAGCCAGCCAACCAAGCTGGAAATTCTCCTAAGATAGCATAGAGATAACTATAGGCACCACCCGTAGCAGGTACTCGTGAAGCGAATTCTGCAAAAAATAGTGCTGATAATCCCACACACAAGGCAGAAATAACGATTGAAATCACTAGCGCTGGACCAGCAAGTGTTGCAGCTGCAGTACCTGTAATTGTAAAGACGCCTGTCCCTACCATGGCTCCGATACCAAGCAAAATCAAATCCCATAACTTCAAATGCCTGTGCATCTCCGTTTTATCCAAACTTACATTCTTTGTTCTAAATATATTCATCTTTCACTCCAAAATAAAATGATGATTCTATTTTACCATAAATATAGGATATTTGTGAATATTTATAAAATAATTTTCTAAAAAATCTGACTACATATTGTAATCAGATTTTTATCTATTCTAGTTCATTTCTTTAAATGCTGCTTCTGCATCCGCGTTGCTGATGACACCAAATTGAATCTTTCCAATCTTTCCTTGGCTATCAATTAGGTATTCTGTAGGAATGCTTCGAATTTGATAAGCTTGGAAGGTTGTTGCTTTAGTATCATAAAGAACTGGGATATCCTTATAACCTTGTTCTTGGAACCACTGTGGGAATTGCTCGACAGTTTTTTCACCTTGAATTCCTGGTGCAATGACACTAAGAATTTCGAAATCGCGATCTGGTTTTGCAGCCAATTCCATCAACTCAGGCATACTTTTCTTACATGGACCACACCATGAAGCCCAAAACTTCAAATAGACTTTTTTACCCTTATAATCAGATAACTTGACTTCTTTGCCATCCATAGATTGCAAGGTGAAGTCTGGAGCTTCTTTTCCAACAGCAATTTGTTGTACAGGCGTTTGTTGCTGTTGTTTTGGGGCTTGTTGTGGTTCTTGAGTCTTTTTAGTTTCTTTCTCACCACAGGCCATCAATACGACTAATGATAAGAGGCTTAAACCAGCAAACATTATTTTTTTCATCTTTTTCTCCTTTATTCAAAAATTCCAGCTAGAACATTTACTTGTCCTAGTATTAACAAAATTCCCATTAAAATAATAAGGAAACCACCAATTTTCTTCAGAAGCATCATATGACGCTTGATTTTACTAAAATAAGGCATCACTACACCTGAAGCTAGAGCCAAGACCAAGAAAGGAATGGCCATCCCCAGAGTGTAAATAAGAGTATAGATGGCTCCTTGCCAAGCACCATTGCCTCCAGAAGCCGCAAGCGCTAAAACAGAACTCAAAACTGGACCAATACAAGGCGTCCAACCAAAGCTAAAGGTAATACCGAGTAAAAAGGCTGACCAATAACGATTGGCTTCTGATTTCTTAAAAGTTAAGCTTTTTTGAACCTCTAATTTCTTAAAATGAAAAATTTCCATCTGGTGAAGCCCTAAAATGATGATAATCGTACCCATGGTATAGCGAAACCAATTGGCATAGAGAATATTACCAAAGTAACCAGCACCAAATCCTAGAATAAAGAAAATAAGAGAAATACCTGCGATAAAGCAAAGTGTGCGAATCAAACCTGACCAGAGAACCTTTCTCCCAAACAAAGAAAAACTTTTTGCGCTTTCCTGATCATCCAGCAAAATTCCAGTATAAACTGGTAACAGAGGAAAAATACAAGGGGAAAAGAAAGACAAGACCCCTGCTAAAAAAACGGAGATTGAAAATACTATCGTTTCCAATAAAGAACCAACTTTCTTAATAATTCATATCCTATTGTACTATAATCAATTTTATTTGTATGATTTCTGCTACGCAAATTGAATTAGCCTATATATGAATGGTCATTTCTGCCACTAGTTAATTCAGATTTTGGCTCTAAAGCTACAAAAAAGCCTACTGACCAAGCTAGAAAGCTTGATACAATAGGCTTTTTAAAGGCTGATTATTTAACAGCGTCTTTAAGAGCTTTACCAGCTTTGAATGCTGGAACTTTAGAAGCTGCAATTGTGATTTCTTTACCAGTTTGTGGGTTGCGACCTTTACGTGCAGCACGCTCACGAACTTCAAAGTTACCAAAACCTATCAATTGAACTTTTTCACCAGCTGCAAGGTAGTCAGCTACTGCTGCGAATACAGCTTCAACTGCTGCTGCTGAGTCTTTCTTAGTCAATTCTGTAGCTTCTGCTACTTTAGCGATCAAATCTTGTTTGTTTGCCATGTTAATGATTCCTCCAAATTAATTTCTAATTAACAACTATAATCATATCCTAAAATCCCTTTTAGGTCAAGTTAAAAACGCTATTTATTCGCATTTTCTTTATTTTTTTAGGAGTTTTTAGGAATTGTAACGAACTAAAATAGCCCAAGCGTTCTCACCCGTGTGAGTTTGAATAATAGACCCTGTCTCCAATACTGAAATTGGCTTTTCAACATAAGGTTGCAAATTGTCTTTCATCTCTTTTGCCCAATCAGAACTACCAGAATATGAAATTCCAATCTCTGCTACAGAACGGTCAGAGAGCAATGTTATCAACTCATCCAACCATTTTTTAAAAGTTTTAGCTCCACGCCCTTTAACCATTGGTTGCAATTCATGATCCTTCATCTGCATGACAACACGTATATTGAGAAGTGAGCTCAACAATCCAGTTACACGACCAATTCGTCCACCTTTTACTAGATTTTCTAGAGTAGAAACGCCAATATAGAGCTCCGTATGTTTTTTTACTTCTTCTACATGAGATAAAATTTCCTCCAACTCTTTACCTTCTTGTGCTAACTTCGCAGCCTCAACAACTTGGAATTTCAAGGCTTGGTCAGTGAAGGAACTATCAATAACTGTCACGTCGGCAGTAGATAAACTAGCACCCTGGCGCGCTGCTTCTACAGTACCTGAAAGGGCATGGGACATATGAATAGCAAGAATCTGACTGCCATCCTTGCACAAGTCTTCAAAAACTTCAGCGAAAACACCTACAGGTGGTTGACTTGTTTTAGGAAGATTCTTAGCTTCTTGCATCAAGTGAAGAAATTTACCTTCTTCTTTTAAATCAGCATCCGAATAAACAACATTATCAATCATTACAGATAGAGGAACTACCGTGATATCTAATTGCTTTACTAATTCTGGCTCAATAGTAACAGATGAATCGGTAACAATCTTAATTTTTGTCATAGTATCAATCTTTCTATTTTAGGATTCAGATTGGTTTTCTTACTTTTAATTATATCAAAAAAAGATTAAAAATCCTAATGGAGTCATTCAAATTTTCCTTAAAAATTTGATATAATCAACTTATAAGAAAAGAGGTGTCCTATGATTAAAAAAATCTATCCCATTTTAACTATTTTACTAGGTGCTGGCATTTATGCTTTTGGTCTAACCTATTTTGTAGTTCCCCATCATCTCTTCGAAGGAGGGGCTACAGGCATTACTCTTATTACCTTTTATCTTTTTGAAATCCCTGTTTCCATCATGAATCTGCTGATTAATATTCCTCTATTCATCCTAGCTTGGAAAATATTTGGAGCAAAATCTCTCTATTCTAGTTTGCTTGGGACCTTGGCTTTATCTGCCTGGTTAGCTTTTTTTGAGCGTATTCCCCTTCATATTGATCTTCAAGGTGATTTACTAATTACTGCCCTTATATCTGGAATTCTATTAGGAATTGGTCTTGGAATTATCTTTAACGCTGGAGGTACAACTGGTGGAACTGATATTCTAGCTCGTATCCTCAACAAATACACTCATTTCTCCATGGGGAAACTACTTTTTATCTTAGATTTTTGTATTCTCATGCTCATTCTCCTTATTTTTAAGGATTTGAGATTGGTTACTTACACCCTACTCTTTACTTTCATTGTATCCCGAGTGATTGATTTGATTGGGGAAGGAGGATACGCAGGTAAAGGATTTATGATTATTACCAAACGTCCTGACCAACTTGCTAAGGCTATTAATGATGACCTAGGAAGAGGTGTTACTTTTATCTCAGGGCAAGGCTACTATAGTCAAAAAGATTTGAAAATCATCTACTGTATTGTCGGAAGAAATGAAATTGTTAAAATGAAGGAAATGATTCATCGAATCGATCCTCAAGCCTTTATAACTATTACAGAAGCCCATGAAATCCTAGGAGAAGGCTTCACCTTTGAAAAAGAATAAAAAGAGGTAATGTAGTAACCTCAGAAGTTAGACTAAATCATCTACCTTTTGGGTTACAGACAACCTCTTTTTTATTTATTTAGGCACTTAAGACCAATTGCGAGCTACTTCTTCATCAGCCTTTAACTGATCCACTAATTGATCAACTGAATCAAATTTGGTCATATCTCGAATGCGATCAAGCCAATAAACCATGACGGTTTCCCCATAAATATCTTGATTAAAATCAAAAATATTGACTTCAAAACGTGCTTCTTCTCCATCAAAGGTCACATTTTTCCCGACACTAGCCATAGCACGATACTTCTGTCTTTGAATCTCAACATCAACGACATAAACGCCATCTGCTGGCATATAAGTACGATCTAAAAGCACCAAATTAGCTGTTGGATAACCAATCGTACGGCCACGAGCATTGCCATGAACCACCATACCTCTTGATGGAAGCGGTGCCCCCAAAAGTTCTCCTGCTTCTTTCACATTTCCGTCTAAAATAGCTTGACGGATACGTGTTGAACTAATCTTTCCTTTCTCATCTTCTACAGGTGGGACAATAATGACTTCTCCATCAAAGTAATCCTTCAAATCTTCTGCCGTTTTTTGGTCAGAGCCAAATGTATAATCAAAACCTGCAACAATAATTTTGGCATTCATAGCCTTAATATAAGTTGCAAAAAATTCTTCTGCCGTGAGACTAGCGAATTGACTACTAAAATCAAGGAGATATAATTCTTCTACACCTTCACGCTTTAATTTTCTCTCACGTTCAGCAGGGTTCAAAATATGTAAAAATAGGTCAGGATGATAAGGCTCTAAAGCGATCTTTGGGGATTCATTAAAGGTCATAACGACGATAGGCAACAAATCCTTTCTCGCAGCCTTGTTGGCAACACGAAATAATTCTTGATGTCCCTTATGTATACCATCAAAATAGCCAAGAACTACGACTGAATCAGATGGTGTGCCAATATCTTTTTGGTTTTTTATAGGAATAGTAATAATCATAAAATAATTATATCATAGTGATAGCTATTTCTGAACCAGAAAATCTGAAATGACATTTTTTTAACCTGAAGTGTATCATTTTAGAAGAATTTTATTTTTGATACTCTTCGAAAATCTCTTCAAACCACGTCAGCGTCTCCTTGCCGTACTCAAGTACAGCTTGCGGCTAACTTCCTAGTTTGCTCTTTGATTTTCATTGAGTATGAAATCGTAATACAGACCAAGAGATTGAGATAAGAATCTTAAAATCAGAAAAACACATCATATCAGCTAGTTAAAACTTGATACAATGCGTTTTATTATAAAAAGATCTACTGGATTTTTTATCAAAATAAACTTCCAGTAGTCTTTTCACTTTTTACTAATAAGTTCCTTCTTCGCCTTGGCTAGTCAAGATAACAGGTCCATCTTTCGTAATGACAAATTGGTGTTCATACTGACATGACAATCCACCGTCAATGGTCTTATGCGCCCAACCAGTCTTCATATCTGTATCAATTTCCCAGTCGCCAGTATTAATCATCGGTTCAATGGTCAAGACCATTCCTTCACGAAGGCGAAGCCCACGACCTGCAATACCATAGTTAGGCACCATTGGTTCTTCATGCATTGTAGGTCCTACACCGTGGCCTACTAGATCTCGGACAACCCCGTAACCACGACTTTCAGCATATTCTTGAATGGCTGCACCGATATCACCAATACGGTTTCCAACAACAGCTTGTTCAATCCCCTTATACATGGCTTCTTTAGTTACATCCATCAGATTTTTCACTTCTTCAGACGGTGTACCAACAGCATAAGCCCAACAAGAGTCTGCTAGACCACCAGAGTAACTCTGAGTGTATTTTTTCATTTGCTCCACATTGTTGAAGTTTAATTTTGAGACATTCAGGTCAGATTTAGCTATAGGACCTCCCAAAACCATATCAACTTTGAGTAAATCACCATCTTTCAAGATATAGTGACGAGGGAAAGCATGAGCTACTTCATCATTAAGAGAGCAACACGTAGCATAAGGATAGTCCATCATGGCACCGTCAACTCCAATTTGAAGCGGAAGGAAATTTTCTTCCTTACAACGACGTCGGACATATTCTTCAACTTCCCACATATCTATGCCAGGCTTAATCAAATCACGTAAGCCGATATGAATACTTGCTAGAAAATCACCAGCCTTATCCATAGCTTCGATTTCACGAGCTGATTTTAATGTTATCATTTTTTCTCCTAGTTTCTAATTAATTTTAACGGTTACATTTGCTTTTGAAACAATCCGGTGACCATGATAAATATCGTAGTCAATAATAGCTGACCGTCTCGTATGATGGATAATCCGTGCCTGAATGCGCAATATATCATCTATCTGAACAGCCTGCAAAAAGTAGATTAGCATCTGCTCGATAATGAGATTGCGACCACTATTAACAACTAAATCTTGGGTCATGTGGGTCAAAATTTCTGCCAATACACCATTAGCCAAAACTCCGTTCTTCTCGAGCATAAAGGGTTCAACTGTAATCACTACCTCATCATGGTGATAAGAGAGCTTTTGTCCAATCTGCTCAGAAAAAGTTGGTAAAGCAGAAACTTGAGAACGGCTCATCTTCTCCATGACATCTCGTCTAGTTACAACGCCAAGCAAAGTTTGATTGCTTCGAGCAACTGGTACCATTTCAAAGTCTTCGGCAATCATCCGTTGACTCACATTGGCAATATTTGTCGATAATCCAACTAAAAATAGACTACGAGACATGACTTTATCAATTGTGGTACTTGGTGACTTGTCACCAGCATCTCTCATAGTTACAACTCCAACGACAACCTGATGTTGGTTAATAACTGGAAAACGACTGCTTCGATTCTTACGTACTAAGTCCAAATAATCTTTGACTGTGTCAGTCTCTCTCAGAAAACCATATTCATGACTTGGACGATAAAGTTTCTCAACTGTCAAAATATCAGTCTTGATTTGGACATTTGACAAGGCTTTATTGATCATGGTCGCAACGGTAAAGGTATCATGCTTACTTCTTAAAACAGGAATCCCTTTTTGATTAGCCAGTTTTAGCACATCATCATGGACATGAAATCCACCTGTAACGAGAACCGCATTTTCATTTTCCAAGGCTAACAACTGAATACGGGTTCGGTCTCCGACAATCAAGAGTCCCCCATCATGAAGATAGGATAGGATGTTTTGTTCGGTCATAGCACCAATAGAGAACTTACTAAATTCTCTTTCTAAACCTTCTTGTCCAGCTAACACCTCAGAAGAAGTTACTTCTGCAATTTCTGCATATGTTAATCTTTCGATAGCAACTTTCTTCGATTTAATGCGAATTGTTCCACTACGGGGACGAGTCTCTACAATTCCACGATTTTCAGCTTCCTTGATAGCGCGATAGGCCGTTCCATCACTGACTCCCAGATGATTGGAAATACTACGAACACTGACCCTTTTACCTACTGGTAATTCCTCCAAATAACTTAGAATTTCCTGATGCTTACTCATTGAATTCTCCTTTTACATACCGAAATTCAAGATAATCTCGCATTTTCCTTGTATAGCGATCACTGCCTTTAAACTGACGGAACAAACTAAATCCAGACTTAAGAGCAACCTTTTGGCTAGCTTCATTTTCAAGATGGGTTATAATAGATAATTGTTTTAAATCAAATTCTTCAAAAGAAAGTTGGCAAAGTTTTTTTACAACTTCTGTCATAAATCCTTGTGACCAAGCATCTTTTCTCAAAAAATAGCCAAGCTCTGCTTCTTTTTTGATTTCATCTAACTTCTCAAATTTAATAGAACCAATCATTTGTTGATTTTTCTGGTCACAAATAGCCCATACTCCTAATGGAGATTTCATAAAATAATTGGCCAGTGCATATTGACTCTCTTCGAGACTAGCTTGACTTGGAAAAATAAATTGAAGATTTTCTGGATTCGAAGCTATCTCATAAAAATCCTGGCTATCACTAAAAAAGAAAGGACGCAAATACAAGCGATCCGTTTCAAAAAAAGAAAACATTGCTAATTTGGTCCAAATATTCATAAACACCTCTACGGTTTAATCCTCAACAAGTCTAATATCCGCTCCTAGATTACGTAATTTTTCGATAATATCAGAATAACCACGTAAGATAAACTCGATATTGGTAATTTCAGTTTGTCCCTCGGCCATCAAACCAGCAATAACTAAAGCTGCACCAGCTCTCAGGTCAGTCGCTTTAACACTTGCTCCACGCAAACCACGTCCACCTGTGTATAAAATATGACCATTTGTTGTTGATATATCTGCGTCCATCTTAGCTAATTCAAAAACATGGTTTACACGTTTTTCGTAAATCGTATCAACAATTGTACCACGACCATTAGCTGTTAGCAAAAGAGGGGTAATCGGTTGTTGCAAATCAGTTGCAAAGCCTGGATAAGGAGCTGTCTTAATATTGATTGCTTTCAAATTAGACTGTTCTTCGACAAAAATACTGTCTTCAGATACTGTCATTCTCACTCCCATTTCTTCTAACTTAGCAATAAATCCTTCTAGGTGTTCGTAAAGAACATTATTTATACGAATTCCCTTACCCACTGCAGCAGCTAAGGAAATATATGTTCCCGCTTCAATACGGTCTGGAATCACCTGATGACGTGTCCCATGTAATCTTTCAACACCATCAATAATGATAATATTGGTTCCAGCACCACGGATATGGGCTCCCATATTATTCAAGAGAGTGGCAACATCAATAATCTCAGGCTCACGAGCTGCATTTTCAATAATGGTACGCCCATTTGCTTTAACCGCAGCAATCATTGTATTAATCGTCGCACCCACACTAACCGTATCCATGTAAATACTTGCTCCATGGAGTCCTGTATTTTTAGCAGATAACTTCATGTTATCTCCCTCGTAGCTAACAGTGGCACCCATAGCTTCAAAAGCCTTAAGGTGTAAGTCAATAGGGCGAGGTCCCAAATCACATCCACCAGGCAAGCCAACAGTGGCTTCCCCAAAGCGACCTAAAAGACTTCCATAAAAATAATAAGATGCACGAAGACTATTGATTTTCCCATAAGGCATTGGAATATTTTGAACACCTCTTGGATCAATCTCTAACACATCGTCATAACGCTTAACGGTAGCCCCCATTAACTCCATGATTTCAACAAGACTAGCAACATCAGAAATATCTGGTACACAATCCAAAGTCACCACATCATCAGCCAAGATAATAGCTGGAATCAAAGCTACTACACTATTTTTTGCGCCACTAATGGTAATCTCACCTTGCAGGGGCAAACCACCATTGATAACAATTTTTCTCATTTTTAATTTTTAATACTCTTTCAAAATTTCTAAAAAGGTCCTATGTTAAAGTATATCATAAATTCACCCTTTTTTCCATCATTTTCAATTATATTAGCTAAATCGTATTTATTGGTAACTGAGCTTTCTTAAAAAAGTTATGCCCCTTTTTTGCCCCCTGAATACAAAAATAGCCCTTCGGATAAATTCCGAGGGGCTAGAAACGTTGTTAAATCAACGGCCGAACTTTTGAATTTCAAGGTTCGGGATAAAATAGTTCACTGAACTATTTTATTTTTTAAGATTGTAGAATGATTTCAATCCACGGTATTCAGCTACTTCACCAAGTTGGTCTTCGATGCGAAGTAATTGGTTGTATTTAGCGATACGGTCTGTACGTGAAAGTGAACCAGTCTTGATTTGTCCTGCGTTAGTTGCAACTGCGATGTCAGCGATTGTTGAATCTTCAGTTTCACCTGAACGGTGTGATACAACGGCAGTGTAACCAGCTTCTTTAGCCATTTCGATAGCTTCGAAAGTTTCAGTAAGAGTACCGATTTGGTTAACTTTGATAAGGATTGAGTTAGCAGCACCTTCTTGGATACCACGTGCAAGGTAGTCAGTGTTTGTTACGAAGAAGTCGTCACCAACAAGTTGTACTTTCTTACCAAGACGTTCAGTAAGAGCTTTCCAACCATCCCAGTCGTTTTCATCCATACCATCTTCGATAGTGATGATTGGGTATTTGTTAACCAATTCTTCAAGGTAATCGATTTGTTCTGCAGATGTACGAACAGCAGCGCCTTCACCTTCAAATTTAGTGTAGTCGTAAACTTTACGTTCTTTATCGTAGAATTCTGATGAAGCACAGTCAAATCCGATAAATACGTCTTTACCTGGAACGTATCCAGCAGCTTCAATCGCAGCAAGGATAGTTTCAACACCGTCTTCAGTTCCTTCGAAACGAGGAGCGAATCCACCTTCGTCACCTACGGCAGTTTCCAAACCACGTGATTTAAGGATTTTCTTAAGAGCGTGGAAGATTTCAGCACCGTAACGAAGAGCTTCTTTGAATGTTGGCGCACCAACTGGCAAAATCATGAACTCTTGGAAAGCGATTGGAGCGTCAGAGTGAGAACCACCATTGATGATGTTCATCATTGGAGTTGGAAGAACTTTAGTGTTGAATCCACCAAGGTAGCTGTAAAGTGGGATTTCAAGATAGTCAGCAGCAGCACGAGCTACAGCGATAGACACACCAAGGATTGCGTTTGCCCCCAATTTACCTTTGTTAGGAGTACCGTCAAGAGCAATCATAGCACGGTCGATAGCTTGTTGATCACGTACATCGTAGCCGATGATAGCTTCAGCAATGATGTTGTTTACGTTGTCAACAGCTTTTTGTGTACCAAGACCACCGTAACGAGATTTGTCACCGTCGCGAAGTTCAACTGCTTCGTGTTCACCAGTAGAAGCTCCTGATGGAACCATACCACGTCCGAAAGCACCTGATTCAGTGTAAACTTCTACTTCAAGTGTTGGGTTACCGCGTGAGTCTAGGACTTCGCGAGCGTAAACATCAGTAATAATTGACATTTTTTACTCTCCTTATGAGTTAAATTTTTTACACCTCTATAATACCTTAAAACCCCTCCTTTTTCAAGAAAAAACGTTATCTTTGTGCAAATTTTCCTTAACTTTATAAAGTAATCGCTTTCTTTTGTCTGTTTTATTCTAATTTTTATGATATACTGTTTTCATGACAGATTTATCAAAACAATTACTTGAAAAAGCTCATGGTGGAGCAAAATTAAATCCAGATGAGCAAAGACGCTATCTTGGTACTTTTGAGGAAAGAGTTCTTGGATATGCAGATATTGATACAGCAAATAGCCCTCAGTTAGAAAAAGGGTTTTTATCTATTATAGAAAATCTTCAGGAAAAAGCAGAGCCACTATTTGTGAAGATTTCACCAACTATCGAATTTGACAAACAAGTTTTCTACTTGAAAGAAGCTAAAGAAACTGATAGCCAAGCCACCATAGTGTCTGAAGAGCATACTTCTTCTCCTTTTGGCCTGATTATTCATAGCAATGCACCGGTTCAAGTAGAAGAAAAGGATCTTCGACTTGCTTTTGCAAAACTTTGGGAAGTTAAAAAAGAAGAACCAGCCAAAACATCCATCTGGAAGAAATGGTTTGGCTAAATCTTGCGCATATTTAATAAACGCCCAATATTAGCAGCAGTGTGCTCCAGATAGAGACTGGCATTTTTCAAACTGTCTTCTAAAGCTTCACTTTTCTCCAAAATAGAAAAGGCAGCTTGAATATTTTGAAATGGTAGGGAAGGTAAATCGTCAGCAAGACTACCACAAATAGCAATAACAGGAACTCCGACAGGGGTTCTTTTTGCTACACCAATTGGTGCTTTACCTGCTAAACTTTGACGATCTAGTCTCCCTTCTCCAACAATAACCAAATCAGCATCTGAAACTGTCTTATCAAAGTTGATTAGCTCCAAGCAGGTATCAATTCCAGACACGATATTTGTCTGAGCAAAGGCACACAAACCCCCAGCAATGCCTCCACCAGATCCTGCTCCTTTAATTTCCAATATTACAGGGGAGACTTTTTCATAAAAATCTTGTATTGCCTGATCTACGACTGCAAACATAACAGGATCTAAGCCTTTTTGTTTGCCAAAGGTATAAGTCGCACCTTGAGGACCACATAAGGGACTCACGACATCTGCTAAGATACAAATTTGAACATCTTCAGGAATTTCATAGCGATTTTCTATTGAAACAGAAACTAATTTTAGTAAGGACTGACCGCAAGCGGGCAAGACATTTCCATCCCTATCATAAAATCGATAACCTAAACCAGCAGCGATCCCAATTCCTCCGTCATTACTGGCCGTGCCACCAACTCCGATATAGATATCTTTAATCCCTTGAGCAATGAGATGACGAACCAACTCTCCAATACCACAAGTTTGGATTTGCAGTGGATCTCGTTTCTCTAGCGGAATTTTCCCAAGGCCAACTAAATCAGCAACTTCAAATAGTGCCAGTTTCCCATTTTGAAAATAACGCATTTCTTCTTTTTGTCCAAAAGGTCCTGTCACTTGGACCCATTTTTCTTCAAGATCAAGAGAATGTCGAATAGCATCTACAGTGGCTTCTCCCCCATCACCAACAGGGCAGAGGAAACATTCTACATCTGCCATTGATTGTTGGAATCCTCTTTTTATAGCTTTAGCCACCTCTTCGGCAGTCAAGCTTTCCTTAAACGAATCTGGTGCAATTACAATCTTCATATTTTCCCTCATTCTAAAAAGTTAATCAAAGGAAGTACTTCTAAAAAATCCCTCTTGTCAACATGATGTTGTATTTCTTTTTTGAGCACTTCTTTGGCACAAAAGGCAATTCCAAGTCCCGCCGACTTCAACATCAATAAATCATTGGCCCCATCACCGATTGCTATTGTTCTTTTTTTAGAAAGTTTTAGTTCCTTTCTCCATTGTTCTAGGGTTGCTTGTTTGACTTCAGGGCTTATAATTGCTCCAACTAATTTTCCTGTTAGAAGACCGTCTTTGACTTCAAGTTGATTGGCAGAGAAATAGGCAATACCAAGTGATTTCGCTAATCTCTCAACTATTGGTATAAAACCACCTGACACCAGACCAACTAGAATGCCATTCTTTTGGAGAATAGAGATGAATTCTTGAACATTTGGCGATAGATGAATAGAGTCGAAAACTTTATCAAAGACCGAAATAGGAAGACCTTCCAAGAAGGACACTCTTTTTCGTAAACTCGTTTCAAATTCTATCTCTCCTCGCATCGCCTGACTTGTAACCTGCGCAATTTCTTCCTCACAACCTACCTCTCTTCCCAAAAGGTCGATTACTTCTTCTAGGATTAAGGTTCCATCAACATCCATAACACACAAGCCTTTTACTTGAGACATATCTTCTCCTCTCTAAACAGCCCAAAAATCGTATGAAGTCATCATACGATTTTATCTATTAGTTAACTAAACTATGATACAAGTCAAGGTATGACTTGCAGGCTGTATCCCATGAGAAGTCACACTCCATAGCTTGTTTTTGTAAGTTTCTCCAAACGTCAGGATGGTTTCGATACAAGTCCAATGCGGTTTGGAAAGTCCAATTCAACCAGTAAGGAGATAGATTGTCAAAGCTAAAGCCAGTACCGCTTCCTTCAATCGGATTAAAGGCTTGAACAGTATCTCGCAAGCCACCAACCTCATGAACCAATGGCAAGGTTCCGTAACGCATTGCCATCATTTGAGACAAACCACATGGTTCAAAACGACTCGGCATGAGGAAGAGGTCACAAGCAGCGTAGATTTCTTGGGCAAGTTTGACATCAAAAGTGATATTTGCTGATAGCTTGTCTGGGTAAATCTGAGCAAACCACGAGAAAGCACCTTCAAAGGCTGGATCTCCAGTTCCCAAAAGAACAATCTGAACATCTTCTTGCAAGATATGGTGCAGACTTTCCACCACCACATCAAAACCTTTTTGACGTGTCAAACGAGAAACAATTCCCACCAGTGGAACGTCAGCTCTAGCAGGCAAGCCAACTCTTTCTTGCAATTTTGCCTTGTTTTGGGCTTTCCCAGACAAATCTTCCTGATTAAAATGATAGTCTAATAGGGCATCCGTCTGAGGATTATAAAGGTCAGCATCAATCCCATTCACGATACCAGAAACTTTACCAGACTCCATTCGAAGAATCTGATCCAAGTTACAGCCGAACTGACTGGTCATAATTTCATGGGCATAGCTAGGCGAGACAGTTGACACACGATCCGCATAGAGAATACCTGCCTTCATCCAGTTGAGACAGTTGTTCCAGCGAAGGGTACCATCCGCATAACGTTCAAAGCCAACTCCAAATAAATCACCCAACATTCCTTCTGAGAATTGTCCTTGGAATTCCAAATTATGAATGGTTAAAACAGTTTTTATTCCTTGATAGGCTTGAATCCAACGGTATTTTTCCTTTAACAAGAAAGGAATCATAGCTGTATGGTAGTCATGAACATGGAGAAGGTCAGGGATAAAATTAATTCTTTCCATTGCTTCAATGGCAGCAAGTTGGAAAAAGGCAAAGCGTTCTCCGTCATCAAAATCACCGTAAACATGACCACGGAAGAAATAATATTGATTGTCAATAAAGTAGAAGGTTACACCATTTAATACTGTTTTCTTAATTCCACAATACTGTCTGCGCCAACCAACACTCACCTCAAAATGAAGAACATCTTCAATCTGATTTCCAAATTTAGCCTCTACCATGTCATAGTAGGGGAGAATCACTGCAACTTCGTGCCCAGCTTTTACCAGTGATTTGGGAAGAGCGCCAATGACGTCTCCCAAACCACCTGTTTTTGAAAAGGGTGCCCCCTCAGCTGCTACAAATAAAATTTTCATGAATGAATATCCTCTGTTACTTTAGCACCTTTCTTAACGACGACTGGATGTTCTGCAGTTCCACGGATCACAACGCCATCCGCAACTTCAACACCCTTGTCCAAGATAGCATATTCTACCTGAGCACCTTCTCCAATAACAACACGAGGGAATAAGATGCTATCTTTAACCAAGCTATCCTTATGGACATGAATATTACGTGATAAAACAGAATTAGCCACTTGACCTTCAATAATACTACCAGACGCAAACTGAGAAGTACTTACCTTAGATGTATTAGCATAGTAAGTTGGTTCTTCGTTTTTAACCTTTGTATAAATCTTTTGGTTTGGTGAGAAAAGAGAATAGAATTTTTGAGATTCAAGCATATCTTTATTAGCTTGGTAATAAGACTCTACAGAATGAATATTTGCCAAATAGCCTGTGTACTCGTAGGCAAAAGCCCCTTCTTTTGCAGCCAAATCCCGTAAAACATAACGCAATTTCTCTGGATGTTCTTTCTTAGCTTCTTCTTCTAAGCGTTCAATCAACCAAGGTGTATCAATAACAAAAATATCTGTAGACATATTGAACATTTCTTCTGTTGATTTTCTATCAAATAGCGTGTGAGAACGAACATGGTCTGTTTCATCCACTTCCAAGATTGCGTTCACTTCTGAAATATCTTTCTTAGGAAGTTTCTTATAAACAACTGTAATAGGCCTCTTCGTTGTGTTATGAAGATGGAACACTTGGTTCAGATCGATATTAATCAAAACATCACAGTTAAGTGACACTGTTTGGTTTGAGCCGGAACGTTTCAAATAAGTAAGAAGCTGTTGGTAGTATTCTTTTCCTACTGTGCTACTCTCAACGCGTGTATTATAAATTCCTAGATAATAGTGACTAAGAAGAGTGGACAAGCCCCACTCACGCCCTGAACGGATATGGTCAAAAACAGAACTAATATTATCCTGCTGAAAAATACCAAAAACACTACGAACACCAGCATTGGCAAGACTTGATAGCGGGAAGTCAATCAAACGATATTTACCGCCAAATGGCAAACTAGCTACTGGACGGTGGTCTGTCAGTGTTGACATATCATGAAAACCAACTGTGTTTCCTAAAATGGCAGAATATTTATCAATCTTCATCTGTTGCTACCCCCACTACTTCATTATATCCTACAACTTGTACTTCTTCTGTTCCATCAATTTCGACACCATCAGAAATAACTGCACCTTCACCAATAATGGCACGTTTGATTTTAGCTCCGTGTCCAATAATGGCTCCACTCATGATAACTGAATCAACAACTTCTGCCCCTTCGCGAACTTGCGCACCTGTTGAAAGGATAGAATGTTTAACAGTTCCATCAACGAAACATCCGTCTACAACCAAGGAATCTTCCACATGAGCATTGGCCCCAAGGAAGTTTGGTGGTGAAATTAAGTTTCTTGAGTAAATCTTCCATTGACGGTTACGGCTATCCAAGGCATTTTCTGGTGAAATGTACTCCATATTCGCTTCCCAAAGCGACTCAATCGTACCGACGTCTTTCCAGTAACCATTAAATTCGTAGGCATAGACACTTTCACCTGACTCAAGGTAATTTGGAATGACATTTTTACCGAAGTCTGACATATCGACATTGCTCTTTTCTGCAGCGACTAACATATTGCGGAGACGTTGCCAATCAAAGATGTAAATTCCCATAGAGGCTTTGGTAGATTTTGGTTGGGCTGGTTTCTCTTCAAATTCTACAATACGATTGTTAGCATCTGTGTTCATGATGCCAAAACGGCTAGCTTCTTTAAGAGGAACATCAAGAACTGCTACTGTCAAACTGGCATTATTATCCTTGTGAGACTGGAGCATAGCATCGTAGTCCATCTTATAGATATGGTCACCCGAAAGAATCAAAACATACTCAGGATTGACACTATCGATATAGTCGATATTTTGATAAATAGCGTGACTAGTTCCTTCAAACCAACGATTTCCTTCACTTGCAGAATAAGGTTGAAGGATAGAGACACCAGAATTAATCCCATCTAGACCCCAACTTGAACCATTCCCGATATGGTTGTTGAGAGCAAGTGGTTGATACTGTGTGATGACTCCAACATTGTGAATGCCTGAGTTGGCACAGTTTGAGAGAGCAAAGTCAATGATACGGTAGCGCCCACCAAATTGCACAGCTGGTTTTGCGATGCTTTGAGTGAGTTTACCGAGACGAGTTCCTTGCCCACCAGCAAGAATCAAAGCTAACATTTCATTCTTCATTTTCTACTCCTTTTTGGTTTTTACTTGTGACGGTTTTTGCAGATTTCAAGCGACGTTTGATTTTCCAAACACTTGCTCCCATAGCTGGCAGGGTAAAGGTCAAGGTCTGCTCATAATCTTTCCATAGTCCTTCTTGCGTTTGCACAGTTTGATTATGTTCTTTCCAGACACCGCCCCACTCTTCTAACTCAGTATTCCAGACTTCTTCATAAATCCCTGCAACAGGAAGGCCGATTGTAAAATCTTTTCGTTCAACTGGTGCCATATTAAAGACACAGACTAACATGTCGCCCTTTTTACCCTTACGGATGAAGGACAGAACACTCTGGTCACGATTATCCGCATCGATGATTTCAATACCATCATAGCTGGTATCAATTTCCCACAAACAGCGATGGTCTTTGTAAAACTGGTTTAGCTGAGAAGTGAAATACTTCATCTTAGCATTCATTGGGTCTTCTAGATTAGACCATTCCAACTGTTCTTCAGATTTCCATTCTAGAAATTGCCCGTATTCACTACCCATGAAGAGCAATTTCTTACCAGGGTGACAAATTTGGTAAGTGTAGAGATTGCGTAAGCCTGCGAATTGATTGTAGCGTTCTCCCCACATCTTATGCATCATACTCTTCTTGCCATGAACCACTTCATCGTGTGAGAATGGTAAGAGATAATTTTCCTTGAAGACATACATAAAGCTGAAAGTCACCAAATTAAAGTCATACTTACGGTAAATCGGATCTTCTTCGTAGAAACGGAGGATATCATTCATCCAGCCCATATTCCATTTATAATCAAAACCTAGACCATCTGAATCCTTGGTGTCAGTAATCTGAGTAGCTGATGAGCTTTCTTCTGCAATCATCATAACGTCTGGATGAACTTGTTTAATCACATCATTCAAGCGTTGAAGGAAATAATATCCTTCATAGTTGAGATTGCCACCATCTTTATTAGGCGTCCATGGCGCATCATCATAATCAAGATAGAGCATGTTGCTAACCGCATCCACGCGAATACCATCTAAATGATAAAAATCAATCCAAAACTTAATACTAGAAATCAAGAAAGACTGGACTTCATTCTTTCCAAGGTCAAAATTGAGTGCTCCCCAACCGTAGTTATGAGCCTTATTATGATCCTGATACTCAAAAGTCGGTGTTCCATCATAATAGGCTAAGGCATCATCATTGATAGTAAAGTGACCAGGTACCCAGTCCACGATAACCCCAATATTGTTTAAGTGACATTCCTCAACAAAATCTTGAAACTCTTCAGGGCGACCATAGGCATGCTCTAAAGCGAAGTAACCCATAAGCTGGTAACCCCAACTCAAACCGAGTGGGTGAGACATCAAGGGCATAAACTCAATGTGAGTATAGTTCATCTCAACCAAGTAAGGAATGAGTTCATCTTTCAGTTGAGCAAAACTATAAGGGCTACCATCAGGATTTCTCTTCCATGACCCAGCATGTGCTTCATAAATATTAACGGGACGCTCTTCAAAGCTCAAGCGTTTTCTACGGGCTAGCCAAAGGCCATCCTTCCATTTTTTCTCTGGGATCTCTGTTAAAATTGCTCCAGTACCAGGTCGTGCCTCATACCGTACAGCCAAAGGGTCAATCTTCATCAGCTGATGACCATTTGCACGTGTAATATTGTACTTATAAATTTGGCCTTCTTGAGCAAGACTGGTAAAGACTTCCCAGACTCCAAATTCATTCCGTTCCATCGGAATTTGATTTTCAACCCAATTAGTGAAATCCCCTACCAAGTGAACAGCCTGAGCATTGGGTGCCCACACACGAAAAGTATAGCCAGACTCTCCATTTTTTTCTTCCCTATGTGCTCCCAGATAGTGCTGGAGGTGAAAATTTTCACCCGTCATAAAGGTTTCTAAAGCTTGTTTCTTATCCATACACCCTCCTAATTCTGTAAGCGTTTTCTATAGATTTATTATACTACCTTTTTAGAGAAGATTCAAGTAAATTACTATATTTGCTAAAAATTCTTTTGAAAGTCTTCAACAAATTCACTGATGTGTTCACTTGTAAATCAAGAAATTTTCAGAAACGCTTTGAAAACGAATTGTTTTTTTTACAATACTACCATAAAGTTCGTTATTTTACTAATAAAAGTGTTTCTTTTAACTAAAAAAAGAAACCAGGAAACCAATTTCCTGATTTTATCTTTTATTTCACATCAAAAACAATGGATTTGACATTTGTCATCGCTTCAATGCTATATTTAATTCCTTGAACACCAGCACCAGAACCTTTGACACCAAGGAATGGGAAATTGTCTGGACCACGTTGGGTTTTATTATTAATATGGACTGTACCCACTTCAAGTTTTTCAGCAATTTCAAAGGCTTTTTTGAAATCATTTGTAAAGACTGATGATTGAAGGCCGAATTCAGATTCGTTGGCAAAAGCAATAGCTTCCTCTACACTAGCCACACGAATAATCGGTAAAACTGGACCAAATGGCTCTTCCCATGCTACTTTCATATCTTTTGTAACTTGGTCAAAAAGCACTGGCCAGAGAAGATTGCCCTCACGTTTGATTGGTGTAAGAGCCTGAGCCCCTTTTTCTTGTGCATCCTCAATCAAGCCCCAAATGAAGTCAGCTGAAGCATTGTCAATAACTGGTGTGATATCAGCATTGTCGAATGGATCACCTACTGTTAACTTGGCAACCTCTGCTTGAAGTAAATCAGCTAATGTATCTGCAACACTTTCGAGAGCAATGACACGTTTAATGGCCGTGCAACGTTGACCTGAGTAGCTAAAAGCTCCTGCAACGATTTGCTTGGCAGCATGTTCCAAATCTGCATCTTCTAGTACAAGAGCCGCATCTTTTCCGCCAAGTTCCAACATGATAGGACGCATACCAGCTAAACGACCAATACGTTCCCCGATAGGGGTTGATCCTGTAAAGTTGATGAAGTTGACTTCTTTGTGCTCAATGATATAATCCCCAATTTCTGAACCACGTCCCGTAATGGTATTGAAAACACCTGCTGGAATCCCCGCTTCTTCAAAGGCTTTAGCCAACAAGAGACCAGAAATAGAACCTTGTGTTGGTGGCTTAAACATAACCACATTCCCTGCAATCAAGGCCGGAGCAATCTTAGATCCAGAAAGGTTGACTGGATAGTTAAAGGGAGCAATAGCTAGCACGACTCCAACCGGCTCACGACGAACAACAGCCAGTTTGTTTTTACTTGCTACCTCAAAACCACCACCTTCCATTGCTTGACCTGTAATCCGTAGCCCTTCTTCTGCAGCATAGCGGATCAATTCTGCGGTACGCACCACTTCTCCAATAGCTGCTTTAAACCCTTTTGCTACTTCTTTGGCAAGGATAGTACCAATTTCTTCCTTATCGCGTTCTAAAATAGCTGCTGCCTTATGCAAATAAGCTGCACGCTCAACTGGTGCTAAATCACGCCATGCAGGGAGAGCTGCACGCGCAGCTTGCATAGCCTCATCTACTTCTACCTGACTCATAGCAGGTACTGTCCCTAATTCTTCTTGATTGATTGGTGAATAAATCGTAATTTCTTTTTCAGATGATTTCCATTCTCCATTTACTAAATTCTGATATCTTGTCAAATTCTCGTCCTCCTGAAAATTGTTAAGATATATTTTACCAAATTTTCAGAAAATTGCAACCCTTTTTTACAATATTTTTGAGATTATTTTCACAAGCTTAATTTTTCAAACTATTTGAACACTCTTGTTAAGCAGTATAGTGGATTGAACCTAAAGTAGTACACTACAGATTCTAAAACATTTCTAGAAATTAATTTGACTTTCCTAATCTTGCTGTTCATATCTTATTTCAATCTACTATAAGTACAAAAAGAAAAGGCTTAGATGAACTAAACCTTTTTCATGCTATACTATTTTTCATTGAGTTTTATAATTCGAGTATCAAGATATACTAGAAATTATACGGCCCAATTGAAAACTTTTGATTTCATCTACAAAACTTTAAAGACGCTGGCGCTAACGCCACCAACCATGTCTTTATCAGCTAAATGGCTGTTGGTTACCAAGAGTTCTAGATTTCCAGCATTTTCAAACTGGAAGTCTTGCCCTTTAGCATTAAAGACAACCAATAGATGTTCTTCCCCGTGAATCTCATAAACAATCCAACCACTATGCTCATTTGCTGAATGAACAAAGACATGATGGTAAATTTCTTCATAAGTAGGGTAAGAAAAGGCGCTGGTTTCGGTCTTCAATCGAATCATCTGACGAATAAACTCAATACTATCTTGACGCTCATTGATCAAGTCCCAGTTGACTTGATTCACACTGTCAGGAGCATTGTAGCTATTCATAGCACGTTCTCTATCATCATGGGTCAACTCACCATTCTCACCAGTTGCAACCAGTTTGGTACGACCAAATTCTTGACCGATTTCCATAAAGGCCATCCCTTGCATGAGTAGGTTCATGGCTGTGGCAGTTTCGACCTTGCGCATGATTTTCTCTGAACTTTGGTCTGGATGTAGGGTTGCCAACAAATCGTGAAGATTGTAATTGTCATGGGCCTCTACATAGTTAAGCACCTGATTTGGATGTGTATAGGTTCCTAATTCACGACTGCCTAGGATGGCTTTGGCTAGGATTGGTTCTGTCGCAGCACCACTAACAAAACCTGACTTGATAGCACCATAAACTTCTCCACCTTTGACAGCATCGCGCTGATTGTCATTAAAGAAACCAATATTTGGCATCTGGTAGGCATTGTCTTTCTTAGCCTTATCATAAGGGGCCAGACCTGTTCCCATATCCCATCCTTCTCCATAGAGGATAATGTTAGGGTCGATTTCATCCAAACTCTGACGAATCATCTGCATAGTCTTGACATCATGAATCCCCATCAAGTCAAAACGGAAGCCGTCAATATTGTATTCCTGCACCCAGTATAGAAGAGAATCAATCATATACTTGCGGAACATTTCGTGTTCGCTGGCTGTTTCATTTCCAACACCCGTTCCATTCTGGAAGGTACCGTCTGGATTCATACGATAGTAGTAATCAGGGACAGTTGTTTGGAAAGGTGCATCAACAACTGAAAAAGTATGGTTATAGACTACATCCATAATGACACCAATACCCGCATCGTGATAAGCTTGAACCATGGTCTTCAAATCACGAATAACCTGAGCTGGATCCTCTGAATTTGTTGAAAGGCTGGTTTCTGGTGCGTTATAGTTTTGTGGATCATAACCCCAGTTGTAGGTTACATTCCCATCAGCATCGTATTCTTTGTGACGGTCTGCAATTGGTTGCAATTGAACATAATTGTAGCCCAGCTTCTTGATGTGATCAAAAGCAGTTGACTGACCGTACTGGTTAACCGTTCCAGTCTGAGCAGCACCCAAGAAAGTTCCTCGAAGATGTTCATCTACACCTGAGGTCGGTGATTTGGTCAAATCACGAATGTGCATTTCACAAATAACTGCCTTACATGGATTTGCCAAGCGCCAAGTAGCCTCAGAACCATGCTTGACCTCGAAGTTTGCAACTTGCTTTTCTTCATGGCTCAGGATAGCTGAACGTTTGCCATCAGGACTGGTCGCAATTGTGTATGGGTCGCGTGTCAGTGTTTGGTGATGGGGGAATTGGACTTGATACTGATAAGCCTTACCAGTCAAATCTTCCTCAACATCCAAACTCCAGACACCGATTGTATTGTCTTTATGGTTATAAGAGTAGCTATTGCCTCTTTCCATCTCAAAAGTTTTCCAAACAGGAGCATCGTTAGTAGCTGATTCATAAACGACAACCTGCACTTCTGTCGCTGTTGGAGCCCAGAGAGCAAAATGAGCCTGATTGTCCTCTACACGGCAACCCAATTCACCTTGGTAGCCCCAATGATGATCAAAACTAGCACTGTTAATGGCCTTATCAAAGGCAAAAGGATTTTGATTCTTATAGAAAGGACTGGCAATAGCAGGATTTTCAGAATAATAAATCCTATCATCCCCTTCCAAAATCCAGACCTCTGTTAAAAGAGGGTAGTGATTAAAACGGATAGCATACTCTTTACTGGTTTGGCCTGTATGAACCACAAAATTCAAACTTTCTAGTGGATGAGAACTTGGGTGTTCAAAACTAAATAAAGCGCCAAAATAATCTTCTTTGTAGGTTAGCAAATCAATTCGTTGATCCTGACTTTTCACAAAAGAGCAAGTATCGTATTCTCCATTCTTACGATGGTAATGAATGCGCATAGGGTAATTATACATTTTTTATTTTTCCTTTTTAATTCTTGATTTGTTTCTATTTCACTAATAAATTATTGACCAATTTTGTCACGACTAACAAACATAGTTATATTATCTAAACTCTGGTTTTAAACTATCATTACAAACTTTCTAGCCAAGCTTCATCTCGAACTTCGATACCAAGTTCTTGTGCTTTTTGCAGTTTACTTCCAGCGTCTGCACCTGCAACAACAAGATCGGTCTTTTTAGAAACACTGCCTGTTACCTTGGCACCAAGACTTTCTAGTTTGCTTTTAGCTTCTGAGCGTTTGAGACGTTCCAATTTTCCAGTCAATACAACGGTCAAACCTGACAAGGCCGCATCTGCCACTACAGTCTGACCTTTATAATCCAGATTTACCCCAGCTTCTTTCAATTCTCTGAGGAGAATTTCAGAGCCTTCTGTCGCAAAATAAGTCTGAAGACTTTTGGCAATCACACCACCCAGACTTTCAATACTAGCCACTTCCTCTGGATCTGCCTGAGCCAGATTTTCGATTGAATGAAAATGTTGAAGTAAGAGCTGACTGGCCTTGCTTCCTACATGGCGAATTCCCAGACCAAACAAGAGCTTCTCAGCTGAGTTTTCCTTAGATGCTTGGATGGCCTGATACAGTTTAGCAGCAGACTTTTCCTTAACACCTTCTAAAAGGAGGAAATCTTCTTCTTTCAAACGATAAATGTCTGCCACGTCCTTAACCAGATTGGTAGCAAAAAGCTTCTCAACAATAGATGGACCAAGGCCTGTAATATTCATGGCATCTCGAGAGGCAAAGTGAATCAAGCCTTCCATGATTTGAGCAGGGCAACGCGGATTGATACAACGGAGAGCCACTTCATCTTCAAAGTGCAACAAGTCAGAGTCACAACTTGGGCAGTTTGTTGGAATATCTAGTTTCTCTTCAGAAATTCGTTTTGACTCTACTACACGTAAAACAGCAGGGATGATGTCCCCAGCCTTATAGACAATGACCGTGTCGTCCTTACGAATATCTTTTTCAGCAATATAATCCACATTGTGCAGAGTCGCACGGCTAACAGTTGTTCCAGCTAGTTGTACTGGTGTTAGATTTGCAGTTGGCGTAACAACTCCAGTACGGCCAACAGTCCAATCAACTGATAAGAGTTGGGCTTCTTTTTCCTCAGCAGGAAACTTGTAGGCTACAGCCCACTTTGGAGCCTTGACGGTAAAACCGAGTTCTTCTTGGCTTGCTAAGTCATTGACCTTGATCACCACCCCATCGATATCATAAGGCAGATTGTCCCGTTCTTGTCCTACTTCTTGAATAAAATCCCAGATTTCATCTATGTTTTCAGCCAAGATTCGCTTAGGATTGACCACAAAACCAAGCTGTTCTAGGTGCTTCAAAACCTTTTCTTGGCTATCACGAGTTGAAGGGCTGGCTTCTTGATAGAGAAAGGTAGCAAGATTGCGCTTAGCTACTACTGCTGTGTCCAGCTGACGTAGTGTGCCTGCTGCCGCATTACGAGGATTGGCAAATTCAGGCTCTCCATTTTCTTGGCGAGCTTGGTTGACCTGGTCAAAAGAAGAGCGTGGCATATAACATTCCCCACGAACTGTGATATCTAATTCTTCTGGCAAGGTCAAAGGAATGTCCTTAACGCGCTTGAGGTTTTCCGTGATATTCTCCCCAACAGAACCATCACCACGTGTTGCCCCAGCAACCAAAATACCCTTTTCATAAGTCAGTGAGATAGACAAGCCATCGATTTTCAGCTCACAAATATAGGTTGGATGGGCCACTTCCTTACGAACACGCGCATCAAAAGCTTCAAGCTCCTCACGTGAAAAAGCATCCTGCAAACTGTAAAGAGGATACTGATGACTGTATTTTTCAAAACCATCTAAAACCTTACCACCAACACGATGGGTCGGACTGTCTGCTAACACTTGATCTGGATAGGCAGTTTCTAACTCAACCAACTCTCGGTAAAGGCGGTCATACTCACTGTCAGAAACCGACGGATTATCGCTGGTATAGTACTCAGTCGCATAGCGATTGAGCAAGGCGACTAACTCATTCATTCTTTTATTCATAAGACCATTTTACCACAAAGTAAGCCCTCCTCACAAACGAGAAGGGCGGAAAAAACACTCAGATTGGAATTATTTTTGAAGTCCAAGCAAACTTATGTCTCTTTTTCAAAATGAGTTCGAACATACACGAGGGATAGACAAGACAGGATGATAACCCCGCTTCCAATTATCAAGAAAGAAAAGAGATGTACACTTGGTAGCACTGTCATAAAGCCTTTGGCAATAGGCATAAATAGAATGGCTAAGGTAAAAATTGTGCTTAATACTCTCCCCAAATATTCCCCCTCAACCTTGGTTTGCACCTGAGTAAAAAAGTGAATATTAAAAATTGTCATAAACAATTCACAAACTAAATTTCCAGAAAAGGAAAGCAAATTTGGAAGTGGTAATCCCATCATAAGAACTCCGACACCTGTCAAAGCCAGTAAAATCAAAAGATTATAAACATTAGCTTTAATTTTACTAGCTAGAAGAGCCCCAATGATGGAACCAATAGCCCCCATAGTCAAAATACTTGCGTAAGCTCCTTCTACTCCGTAAAGCCTATTTGAAAAGGGGAGGAGAAATTCAAAAGCGGCAAAAAAGAAATTAACACTGGAAGCTACTAACAAAAGGAAAAAGATTTCTTTCTGGCGCCAAATATAGCCAAGTCCATCTTTCATATCAGCAAAAATGGCTTTCCAGCTGAAAGTCTTTTTCTCTTGTTCCTGAGTCTCTTTTTTAGGGAGAAAAGCTACCAAGGTAAATGCGATGAAAAAACTAATGGCATCTAAAACAAGCGTCGTATGGAGACTGGCAAATTGTAAAACAAGGAAGGAAAGTACAGGAGAACTTACAGCTACAACCTGCAAGGCCAACTCTAAACGAGCATTGTAGGTCACAATCTCGTCTTTCTCAACAACCTCAGTTATGATAGCTTTATTGGCTGTACGAGAAAATGCAAATGCAACCGCCTGAACAATATTGGCAAAAATCAAAGCCCCAATCATCCAGCTGTCATTCCTTATGAAAGAAATAGTCAGACAAAGAATCCCACAAACAAGGTCTGTCGTCATTAAAATCTTACGACGAGAAAAACGGTCTGAAATGACTCCGCCAAAAGGATTTACGAGAATAGATGTAACGAGTTCAGAAATCTGATACATTCCTAAAACAGTCTGCCCGATAGTCCCCATGGAAGCCAACCAGACACTATTTCCATAATCATAGAGCATATTCCCTATCTTGTTAACAGCTCCACGGCTAATTAACTGTACTGCATAGCGATTCATATGAAAACTCCTCTCAAATTTTGAAACTATTGTATCAAAACCGAAAGGAGCTTTTTATTTTTTCCCTTATTTGGGAAAATTAATCTTTGACAAATTTTTCGTAGTGTTCCTGATAGTAGGCTACTTGCTCTGGAAGAGCTAGCACATCAAAAATATGCATGGCCTCTTGCATCTGCTTACAGCCTTCTTTACACTGTCCTTTTTGGTACAAGGCAAAACCTTTGAGGTAATGTAAAATATTCCGTTCATAAAGACTAATGTTTTTACCAATAATCTTCTCTGTATAAGTCTCGAAATAGCTTGCATTGTCAAAAGAAAGATGCTCTAAACAATGCTGATAACAATTGAGGGCCAAAATCAAAACCAATCTCTTATGGCGACCAATCTCTTGGTAAAATTCTTCCCTCTCCATAACTTCTCTTCCAATTCGAGTGACATAATCCACATCATAGAAACTATAGAGGTTACCGAAAAGAATCAACTCATACATGGTCCATTCTTCTGTTTTGAAGAGATAATCTGCCACCTTATCCAGATCATCCTGCTTCATCTCATAAGTCGAATCTCTTTGACAAATCAGACCCTGTAGCAAAATCCAGTTCAGCTCAAAATAGAGAGGATTTGTCGAACTCTTAGCCTTTTCAAGTTGTTCACTTTGCAGCTTTTGAAAACCTGCAATATCATTTGAATAATAAAGGGGTACAATTTGTCCCATCATGGCAACATGTTCATGATTGTGAAAATTCCTTGCCTTATCCATAAAATTTTCGATTGTTACATGAATGTTATCCAAAATCTCAAAGAAACGTGAGACTGCTAGGTCAGACTCCCCAAGTTCAAAGCGAGATAACTGAGAGGTTGAACAGGATTCCCCGGCAGCCTCCTTTAAAGAATAATTTCCACTTGTTCGAAATTCACGAAATACTTTTCCAAGATGTTCCATCTTTACACCTGCTCTGATAATTCTTCCCACTCAAGCATGGCTTCTTCCTGACGGTGGCTGATTTTGTCCAGCTCAACCTGCAATTCCATCAGTTTTTCGGCATCGTTTGTTTCCAACATTTGTTCAGAAATGACTTGACTTTGACTTTCTAGCTCTTCAATTTCAGCTTCTAGACTTTCGATTTGTCGCATGAGCTTACGAACTTCTTTTTGACTTTCTTTCTGGGCTTGATAATCATTGACTGGACTTGCTTCTTTTACTTGATTGTTAGTTGAAGCTTCCTCTGTCAGACTCATTTCTACTTCTGCTTTCTTCTCGACATAGTAGTCGTAATCACCCAAGTAAAGAGTCGAGCCATTCTCAGACAATTCCAAAACATGAGTTGCCACACGATTGATAAAGTAACGGTCGTGGCTGACAAAGAGCAAGGTCCCATCAAAGTCAATCAAGGCATTTTCCAACACTTCCTTGCTATCAATATCCAAGTGGTTGGTCGGCTCGTCAAGGATCAAGAAGTTGTTGTTTTCCATAGACAATTTAGCTAAAAGCAAACGAGCTTTTTCGCCACCAGATAACATGCCGACTGATTTTTTAACATCATCTCCTGAGAAAAGGAAGGCACCTAGACGGTTGCGAATTTCAACTTCCGGCGTCAGTTTAAAATCATTCCAGAGTTCATCTAATACAGTATTACTTGGTGTCAGCTTACTTTGGGTTTGGTCATAGTAACCAACCTCAACATTGGCGCCAAAGCGCTTTTCACCCTTGATAAAAGGAATTTGATCCACAATAGACTTGATAAAGGTTGACTTGCCGATACCATTTGGTCCAACAATAGCAACAGCATTCATTTTACGAAGGTCTAGGTTGATAGGCTCTGACAATACTTCCCCATCATAACCAATAGCCGCATTTTCAACAGTCAAGACAATATTACCCGAGGTTTTCTCAGACTGGAAGGTCATGTTGGCTGATTTCTTACCAGCTTCAGGCTTGTCCAAACGTTCCATTTTTTCCAGTTGTTTTCGACGAGATTGGGCACGTTTGGTCGTTGAAGCTCGGACTAGATTACGATTGACAAAGTCTTCTAGAGCTGCAATTTCCTTCTGTTGCTTTTCATAGTTTTTTGCCTCAGTAGCTAGTTTTTGCTCTTTCAACTCGACAAAACGAGAGTAGTTGCCCACATAGCGATCCAAGGAATGCTTGGTCAAATCTAGCGTAATTGTCGCAACCTTATCCAAGAAATAACGGTCGTGACTGACAATAATGAGGGCACCGCTATAATTTATCAAGTAATTCTCTAGCCAAGCAATAGTTTCAATATCCAAGTGATTGGTTGGCTCGTCCAAGACCAAGAGATTGGGCTTTTCAAGAAGCATTTTAGCAAGAGCCAAGCGAGTATTTTGACCACCTGAAAGTTCGGCAATTTTCATCTGCCACATAGATTCGTCAAACTTGAATCCATTCAAAATCACTCGAATATCAGTTTCATAGGTAAAGCCACCTGCCTGACGAAAATTTTCAGATAAGCGGTCGTAATCTGACATCAGTTTATCCAAATCATCACCAGACTTTTCACCCATCTCCAACTCCATCTGACGAAGTTGTTTCTCCGTCCGACATAAGTCATCAAAGACATGAAGCATCTCATCGTAGATGGTATTTTCAGACTCAAAACGGCTATCTTGGGCTAGGTAAGACAGAGAAATATCTTTTTTCTTATTGATTTCTCCACTAGTTGGCTCCTCTTCTCCAACCAAAATCTTCAAAAGAGTAGACTTACCTGCTCCATTTTTCCCAACAAGAGCAATCCTGTCTCGTTCATCAACTTGCAGATTGATATTATCAAAAAGAACCTCTCCTGCAAAAGAACGTTCAATTTTATTAGCTTGTAAAATAATCATACAAGTAGTATAGCATGTTTCCCTGAGGCATTCAAGACTTGATAAACCAGCATATGACACCACTTTTCTGAAAATTATGCTACCGTTTTACTAAAACGCTAAAAAGTGCTATAATGTGAACGGTTAAAACAATTTACAAAAAGGAGAATGTTAATGTCTTACCAAGAAAATTACCAGAAATGGGTTGATTTTTCGGAGCTTCCTGACTACCTTCGTCAAGATTTGGAAAATATGGACGAAAAAACTAAGGAAGATGCCTTCTATACAAATCTTGAATTTGGTACTGCAGGCATGCGTGGCTTGATTGGTGCTGGTACCAACCGCATCAACATTTACGTTGTTCGCCAAGCTACTGAAGGATTGGCTCGTTTGATTGAATCAAAAGGTGGAAATGAAAAAGAACGTGGTGTCGCAATCGCCTACGATAGCCGTCACTTCTCACCAGAGTTTGCCTTTGAATCTGCGGCAGTTCTTGCTAAACACGGCATCAAATCTTACGTATTTGAAAGCCTTCGTCCAACTCCAGAACTATCATTTGCAGTTCGTCATCTCAACTGTTTCGCAGGTATCATGGTCACAGCCAGCCACAACCCTGCTCCATTTAACGGTTATAAGGTTTACGGTGAAGACGGTGGACAAATGCCTCCACACGACGCGGACGCTTTGACTACTTATATCCGTGCAATCGAAAACCCATTTGCGGTAGAAGTTGCTGATGTGGAAGCTGAAAAAGCTTCTGGCTTGATTGAAGTTATCGGCGAAGCTGTTGACGTAGAATACCTTAAAGAAGTTAAGGACGTAAACATCAATCCAGCCTTGATTGAAGAATTTGGTAAAGACATGAAGATTGTCTACACACCACTTCATGGTACTGGTGAAATGTTGGCTCGTCGTGCTCTTGCCCAAGCAGGATTTGACTCTGTTCAAGTCGTTGAAGCGCAAGCAACTGCTGACCCAGACTTCTCAACTGTAAAATCTCCAAACCCAGAAAGCCAAGCAGCCTTTGCCCTCGCTGAAGAACTTGGTCGTCAAGTTGGTGCAGATGTTCTTGTGGCAACTGACCCTGATGCTGACCGTGTTGGTGTTGAAGTTCTTCAAAAAGATGGTAGCTACCTCAACCTATCAGGTAACCAAATCGGTGCTATCATGGCAAAATACATCTTGGAAGCCCACAAAAACGCTGGAACTCTTCCTGAAAATGCAGCCCTATGTAAATCTATCGTATCAACTGACTTGGTAACGAAGATTGCTGAAAGCTACGGCGCAACTATGTTCAACGTTTTGACAGGTTTCAAATTTATCGCTGAAAAAATCCAAGAATTCGAAGAAAAACACAATCACACATACATGATGGGATTTGAAGAAAGCTTCGGTTACTTGATTAAACCATTCGTACGTGATAAAGACGCTATCCAAGCTGTTCTTGTCGTTGCTGAACTTGCCGCCTACTACCGTTCACGCGGTTTGACACTTGCTGACGGTATCGAAGAAATCTACAAAGAGTACGGCTACTATGCAGAAAAGACAATCTCTGTTACCCTTTCAGGTGTCGATGGTGCAGAACAAATCAAAGCGATTATGGCTAAATTCCGCAACAATGCTCCAAAAGAATGGAACACAACAGCTATCACTGTCGTAGAAGACTTCAAGGCTCAAACTGCTACTGCTGCTGACGGAACTGTTACAAACTTGACAACTCCTCCAAGTGATGTGTTGAAATACACACTTGCTGACGGTTCATGGATTGCCGTTCGCCCTTCAGGTACAGAACCAAAAATCAAGTTCTACATTGCAGTTGTAGGGGAAACCAACGAAGAATCACAAGCTAAGATTGCTAATATCGAAGCAGAAATCAATGCTTTTGTAAAATAAGGCCCTATAAAAGATGAGACTAACCAATCTCATCTTTTTTTCGTATCAAATCTAAGCAATTTTAGAAACTTTATGGCATACTAGACTTATCAATGAAAGCGAGGTAATCTCATGGAACAATTTTTAGATAATATCAAAGACCTTGAAGTCACTACAGTTGCGCGTGCGCAAGAAGCTCTTGATAATAAAGAAACTGCAACCTTCTTCATCGGTCGCAAAACTTGCCCTTACTGCCGTAAATTTGCTGGTACCTTGGCAGGTGTCGTAGCTGAAACTAAAGCTCACATCTACTTCATCAACAGTGAAGAAGCAAGCCAACTCAATGAGTTGCAAGAATTCCGCTCACGCTACGGAATTCCAACTGTACCAGGCTTCGTTCACATTGCAGATGGACAAATCAGTGTTCGTTGTGACTCTTCAATGTCAGCACAAGAAATCAAAGAATTTGCAGGATTGTAAAAGATATAAAAAAGAAGGCCCTCGCCTTCTTTTTTAATTATTTTCAAAATAGGAATCAACCAACTCCTGAATTCTTCCTTCTTTGGCAGCAGGAATGGTATCTTCTAAAACAAAGTTCTTTCTACTGATATCTTGAGAGAGATTTCCAAAGATAAAATTAGTCGAGATGTTATAGATAATCTCTGAAGGTGCAAATCCATAAACTTGATTTTCCAGGATATGCTTTAAGCGTTCCTCAGAATTTGGAAATACATCTTTCAAGCCTTCGCTATTATATAGTCGCTTAACAAGCTCAGCAATATAGAGACCAGACTTCATGTACAAATCAATGAATGTCTTAAATGGATCATCAAATATTCCTGGATTTTCTTTTTCAAGATCATCTACCATCCTCTTCACTACCCGTTTAGGAGTAAAAATCTGGTTGGTTTTCTGTGGTGGAATATAGTCAAAAATATCTTCTTTTTGATCTTTAAAATAATCCGCCAACTCCTCTTTCTTACGAAGAAATTCTTGGATTGCTTCATTAAATGTTGCTCGATCAAAGAGATGCCCTGCAAAATCTTGCCCACCATCTCTTAGGTAACGAAATTGGTCAATCGTGATTCCCGTTACTTCATAAAAAACATGCTCAGGTACAAAGGTATCAAAATTATCAAGCGTTAGAGATTTATCACCATAGGCCATGATAAAACTAGGGATTGTTCGTGCAAAGCCTCGAAGGTGATCACGAATCTCATCCTGAGCTGATTGTTTCAACTGTTCAACACGTTTTATCTCAACCTGTTCGATAAACTTCTCAGGCATTTTTTCCACTTCTTTTTTAAGTGTTTGCTCTAGTTTTTCTTTGTGGATGAGATTATTTTCTTCTATTCGTCTTTCAAGATCTTCTTGAATCTTATCTTTCTGCTCCTTATCATTTACTTCCTTGAGCTGTTGCTGCAACTCTTCCTTGATATGAGCTTCAGTAATTTTACGTTCTATCTCATTTTTTCGAACTTCATTCTCAAATGTTGCTACAATTTGCTTCTTGATTTGATCTGTTTCTCGAGTTTTAAGGTTGTATTCACCTTTCAAATCTTCTACAATCACTGAAGAAACTGTCTTGCTCAAATCATTAACCAGCTGTTTTTGAGTTCTGTCCTCATCCTTAGTGAACAAATCTGTCACAGATTGACTAAGTCCATAGACTTTTTCACCAAAAAGTCGCATTTGCTGATTAATTACAATTTCATGGTCTACTACTGCATTTCCTTCATCATCTACTGTAACATCTGAAAAATCTAGTAAATCAGAAGGTGTTTGTAACTTGCCTTCCTTTTCAACTGGCAGCTCATTTAAAATATCTAGAACTGTTTGACTAGCTTGGAAAATACCGCTGATATTATCAAATAAGAGATTGGACATAAAGCCTCGTTTGAGGACTTCCCTAGCTTTTATCTGACGCGGTATAGTCAGAACTGCCTTGGCATCAATTTCAACCATCTTACCAGCACGATCTTCAGCTATGACAGGGAAGAAATTTAGTAATTCTCTGATATTTTCTTCACGAGTTGCAGAAGTCCCACCACCTCCTACAGTTGCTAGTGATAAGTTGTTAGCAAACTCATCAAAGAGAATTAAGGTCCTTTCTGGCGCAAAGTCAAATACATAGGCTCTTTCTTTGCGGAAGTGATTTCCTTTGTTATCGCTCCATGAGTATGGATTTTGAGCACGGAAGGTAGCCTGCATATAAAGTGCAGGTGATTTCATGTTCGATAACATCAATACACCTGTCCACTCAGGGATAGTGACACCTGTCGTCAATTGACCGACGGATAGGGTGATAGTTTTATCATTCTCTGCTATCGCTTTTCTAACCAAGTCTAAGGATTTGAGTTTGACTTTATCGTCTTCTTCGGACATGCGTCCGTCACCAGCAGCTAGAACAATCTCATAGTTTTCATAGATTGGGTGTTCTTCTAGTAGTGCTTTTAAGGCTTTAGCTGAGGCTACACGTTCTAAAAGCCAAAAAGTATGTTTGAGTTCATTTCGAAGTTCTTTAGTTGAAAATGGATATTTTTCATTGCTAGATAGAGTATCTAACCAATTTCTGACATCTTGCTCATGGATAAATTTCCCTTTATCATCTGTAGCGAAAAATTCACTTAAGTCAAAAGCATAGTCAATATTTTCACCATCAAGTTGAGCGCCTTTTTCTAACTCTTCACCAATCATCTGAGACATTTGATAGGTAAAGAGATTTAACTGAGGTAAGGTTTCATATGGATTTTCCTCTTCTTGCTCAGAAGACCAAGTCGATTTAGCAGACTGTTCATCCGCATAAGACCAGTTGTAGATTTGATCCTCTGTAAAATCTCCTTTGGCCAATGCCTTAAATGGTGTACCTGACAAATGCAGAGTGAAATTCCGCCGAATCTTATTAAAAGCTTGGTCTGTCTTAAAGGTATCAACTCCTTCGTGAGCCTCATCGATAACCAATAAATCCCAGTGGAGATCTGTAACCCATTTAAGTTTGTTATGCTCTCCACCTAGATAAGCAGAGCCTTTCAAGTCTTGAAGACTGATAAAAGCAAGTTGTCTTACATCGTCATCTAAAATACCAACAAATTCTTTTCGTGACAAGGTTGGACGACTCTTAAGGCTGTCTGATTCAGAAACAAACTTATAAGTCGTTTGACCTGCTATGAATGTTTCGAAATCATCATACCATGAGTTAGCTATTGCAGGTCTGTTGGTTACAATTAAGACATTGACAGCCTCCATCCGTCGAGCTAAGTCATAGGTAGATAAGGTTTTACCAAAACGTGGCTTGGCATTCCAGAGGAACTTACCTCCTAGATGATTCTGGAAATAAGCTAAGGTCTTAGAAACTGCTTCTTCTTGCTCTTGTCGAAGAGTATAGTCCTGTCCTTGCCCAGGCTGATAACCTGACAAATCATGCTGAACAAACTTATCAAAAAGATTTTTTGATTTTTCAGGAGTTCCATTAAAGTAAAACCATTCCGTCTTAGGACGACGTTCCACATCATGGAAAGAAAGGAAATGGTGAAAATCATGGTCCTTAAAAGTCTTTCCCTTATCAGGTTCTTCCGTATAAGCTGCATCTCCAGTCCATAAAACATCTGTATCTATATGAGCTGTATGCGTTTGTTCTTTAATCCGTTGTCTGACATCACGCTCCGTATAACCAATCTTAATCCAGCCCTCATTGCTGGTTACCGTCGGTGTAGTGTAGGCATAGATTTTAGGATGAATTTCTTTAGTTGTTTTAATTTCTACTGGCATAAGTATTCCTTTTTTTAAAAAACTAAGATAATTTTTCTAACTCTGTTAAATCGATTCCCATCGTGTTTAAAATGTCATCAAACACTACAGTTTTAAATTCATCAGCATACTGATTGAATAGATTCATTAAAGCTTTATATAATCTTTGAAAATCTTTCTTATCAAGTACAATTTTTAAAAATAGAATAACCACTATAAAACGTTTATTATCATATCTCCTTATCCCAAAATGATTTGCTATTTGAGATATTCTGACATTTCTTAAATTAACATTATACAGTCGTTCATCATGTGCACAGATATTTCTAACTAGGTTAGCCACTTTCAAACATGCACTTAAATCTGCACTAGATAGTCTAAATGTATTGTCTTTATTTTGTGTTCTATATTTATCTGTATAAAATTTTGCAATAATATTCTTT
Source organism: Streptococcus sp. M334 (assembly GCF_000187745.1). Taxonomy (GTDB): domain Bacteria; phylum Bacillota; class Bacilli; order Lactobacillales; family Streptococcaceae; genus Streptococcus. Next base: position 580,145 of record NZ_GL732486.1, read on the forward strand.
GTACTATCCGTTAAAATATTGTAAAAATTAGCAATGTTTCCCATTGTAAGAAAATTAACTAAAACCCAAAGTGGTACTTCCCCATGTTCTTCAATGTAATGTTTAATAGCGCCAGTTCTATCTACCTTATCATGAATCGTCTTGGTTAAGATAGAGATTTGTTGAAGAACTTTTTTAGGATCATTGTCTACAAAATTTGCAATATCTAAATAAGCATTCTTACGAGGGTGTTTTTTAGAGAATTCATATGCAACTGTTGTCTTTATTGAATTTTCGAATATCAATAAATATTTCAATAATAATATCCTTAATTCTCTATCAAATAAAAACAAGGCCTTTAGTTCGTTAAAGTGAGTTCCTTTTTGATAAATTTCAGGTTCAACAGGTCGATTATTGCTGTCCTTTACTAAAAATAAATCTTTATAACCGTTTATAACATTGTAATAGTTTTCTTGTTCTAAAAATCTCTTTGGCTTCCCATTCGTTGGTACTACAACACCCCTATTTCTTAAGATTGTTAACTGTTGATTAAATGTTTTATGTTCCTTCAAACTTATCTCCTATAAAATAAAAAGGGTCAGGGCATCGTATGCTTCCTGACCTAATCCTATGTGTCTATTATAGATCACTGAGCGCTATTTGTCAAATAAAAATACTTCTCTAATCCATCTCCCTTACATGTGTCTCAATAAAGGCAATTTCCTCTGGAGAAAGACCATATTTTTGATAGAGCTGACGGTCAATATCAGCCACTGATTGTGTCCAATCAATGTCTGAATTGACCGTAAAGTCTTGGAGAGGGACATATTTCCATTTATCTTTAGTATTATCTTGGGTAATTTTTAAAATTCCAAGCATTGTGCGCAAAAACTTAGATTTAATATATTTTAAACAAGCCTCCGCCTCTTCTAAAGAATCAAATTCACCAACAGAAATAAATGTCTCTGTGTACCCGATGACGGGGGACCCGATGACGGGGGTCGATAGGACTTCGCCAATCGCCCCACTTCCATTTGCTTTTGGAAGAATTATTTTATACTTTTCAAAATTTGATGGGCATGTTACATAATCTTTTCTAAACCATTTATATACACGTTCATTATTAAAACGTCCATATATTTTAATATACTCATTACCATCTTCAGGTTTTATATCGAAAAATAATTCAGGCAATTTTTCAAAAGCATTAGAGGCAACTCTCCTATCAGAAACTCTGCTCATTAGTTTAGGAAAATCTGTATAAATCAAATCAGAATAGCGATATGATCCTCTATTAGTAACAAACTGATCAATAGATTCAAAATTTTTCTTTATAACTTTCTTTCTAATTGAATTCATTTCTATAAAGGGAACAAAAACTTCAATTGGTTCAAATTCTCGTTCAGCATCATAATAAGTAACTGCTACCCCTCCTTTTATATCAGTTCCAGGAAATACATTACCGCTCTTTTGTTCAAAAAAAGATACCTTTACATGCTGATTATTCAACATTTGTTGATTCCAAGTTTTTGGAGTCCCTCCAGCATTTGATAAAAATCTTGCAGGAGTTATTAAAGATGCTTTTTTAGAAATTTTATATGATTCTGAAATAAATTTATGATATATAGGCATATCCTTTGTACTTGTTCCCTGTGCCTCCTCTTGGTAAGGCGGATTTCCTATCACGACATCAAATTTCATTTCACTTTCCTCACTTGATAGGCGCTCAAAACCTATCATTTTATTCTTTTTCCAGTCTTTGATTTGGGTTTTAGATTCTTCTACTTCTTGGACTTCTAGCTCATCTGAAAACAAGCTTAACTGTTGAGATTGCTCTTGTTTAGCCGAGTAAGGACTATTTTTTTCCAATCCATCCATCTGAAAGACATTGTAGGATATAATAGTCGCAATTTCTTTCTTTTGCTCTAAGGTTGGTTGATTTCCAATATTTGCAAGATAGTAGTCCTCAAATGTTGCTAAAAGATTTTCACGCGCCAAAAGGAGAGAATCTCCTTGATACTCATAACCATAAGAAGCACGATAAGCTTTTTTTACAAGTTCATAGAAGGTAGCTTCGTCCGAAACCTCACGACTAATGCGCTGCAATTTTCTATCAACAAAACCAACTCGTTCAGATAATGGAATTTCCTCACCAGTTACGGTATCATAGCGCGTTACCATATAAGGTGCTTCACCACAGGTAATTTCTAGCCAGCGTAATTGGATATAATCTTCAAGATCCAGAGATTCAAGCTCAGCTTCCACGTAACCATTTTGCTTTTCAACTAACCAAGTTGGCGTAAAAACTTCGGCTCTAATCTTAGTTCGATCTTTTTGTTCATACTTGGACTTTTCTGATCGGGGTTGAACCAAGTCTGCATAGGTTCCCGTCACCTTACTTGCATTGATGCGATCACTTGGAGCAAATCCCTTTCCTAACAATTCATAAGAATGCGTTGCCCAAACAATATTTTTCTTGGTCGTTCGATCTTTTAAAAGAATTTTTAATAAGTCGGCAGACTCCATAGCCAAACTTTCTTCACTAATATCTATTGTCATAAGCAACCTCTCTTATATTGTAAGCCCTATTATATCATATTTTAAAGAATGAAAATTTACTTGAAAAAAGTAATTCAATAAATATCTCTCCGATGACCAACTTCTAGAGTAGCAATGACTAATTCATTATCTATAATTTGTACGATAACTCGATAATTACCAATTCTATAGCGCCATTGACCAACGCGATTACCAACCAAAGGCTTTCCGTGTCGTCTTGGGTCTTCCAAAACATTGGTTTGTAAATAGTTTGTAATTAGCTTCTGCGTATAACGGTCCAATTTTTTTAATTGCTTGATGAAGCGTCTTGTCGGAACTAATTTATACAAATTATTCATCCTCCAAGCCTAAATCATGCATCATTTCTTCCCAAGTAATGGGTTCAACTCCTTTTTCCAAGTCTTCTAAATACTCTTGATAAGCTAAATCTGCCACACGAGCGTCGTATTCGTCTTCTAAAGCTTCAAGAGTTTTGGTGCGGACAAGTTCCGACAGAGAAACTCCTTCAAACTTAGCCATTGCTTTCATAAATGTTTTATCAGCTTCAGAAACTTTTAATGTAATAGTAGTCATCTTTTGTACTCCCTTTTTTAATGGTAACACCATTGTATTACTTTTTAGGTGTTCAGTCAATATAAAAAGAACACCTTCTCAGCATTCTTTTTATATATCTGTCAATGGTGTTGCAGTATCTGGTGAGGTATCGTAAACCTTAAAGTCTACTCCAACTCCCAGATCCGCTTGGGCTAGCTGGTTGACCATGGTCATGTGAGCCAGCTCCTTGATATTGTTTTCCTTAGACAAGTGACCAAGATAGATTTTCTTAGTGCGATTTCCTAGGGTCCGAATCATAGCTTCAGCACCGTCCTCGTTAGAAAGGTGACCTAGATCAGATAGGATTCGTTGTTTGAGTCGCCAAGCGTAAGAACCTGCTCGCAAAATCTCTACATCATGGTTGGACTCGATAAGATAGCCATCCGCATTTTCGACAATTCCTGCCATACGGTCACTGACATAACCTGTATCTGTCAAAAGGACAAAACTCTTATCATCCTTCATAAAGCGATAAAACTGCGGTGCGACTGCATCATGGCTAACCCCAAAACTCTCAATATCAATATCTCCAAAGGTTTTGGTTTTGCCCATTTCAAAGATATGCTTTTGTGAAGAATCTACCTTGCCAAGGTATTTGCTATTTTCCATAGCTTGCCAAGTTTTTTCATTGGCATACAAATCCATACCATACTTGCGAGCCAAAACCCCCACACCGTGAATATGGTCTGAATGCTCATGGGTAATCAAGATGGCATCCAGGTCTTCTGGTTTGCGATTGATTTCAGCAAGTAGGCTGGTGATTTTCTTACCAGACAAACCTGCATCTACTAAAAGCTTCTTTTTTGGGGTTTCCAGATAAAAGGAATTTCCACTGGAACCCGACGCTAAAATACTGTATTTAAAGCCTGTTTCACTCATTCTAGTCTTCTACTTCGTCCTCCCATACTTCTTCTTTCACTGCATCCTTATCATAAGGGAGCACAATGGTAAAGGTCGATCCCTTACCGTATTCACTCTTAGCCCAAATAAAGCCCTTATGTTGTTTGATAATTTCTTTAGCAATAGCTAGTCCTAAACCAGTACCACCTTGGGCACGACTTCTAGCACGATCCACACGATAAAAACGGTCAAAGATACGTGGTAAATCCTGCTTTGGTATCCCCAATCCTTGGTCTGAAATGGATAAAATCATCTGATCATCAGTTGTCTTCATGGTCACTGTGATTTTCCCACCATCTGGAGAATATTTAATGGCATTGTTGAGAATATTATCAATCACCTGTGTCATCTTGTCTGTATCAATTTCAATCCAGACTGAGGTAATTGGGTAATCTCTCACCAGTTCATATTTCTTCTCTTCATCCTGCCCTCTTATCTGATCAAAACGGTTGAGAATAAAGGTTATAAAGGCAGTAAAATTAATCAATTCCACATCCAGATGACTGGTTGCATTATCAATTCGAGAAAGATGAAGAAGGTCTGTTACCATCCGCATCATACGGTTGGTTTCGTCTAGAGACACCTTGATAAAGTCTGGTGCTACAGGTTCTGACAAGGCACCCTCATCCAAGGCTTCAAGATAGGATTTTACGCTAGTCAGAGGTGTCCGTAGCTCATGACTAACGTTGGAAACAAAGAGTCTCCGTTCCCGTTCTTCCTTCTCCTGCTCCGTCGTATCGTGTAAAACTGCAACCAAACCTGAGATAAAGCCAGACTCACGACGAACCAAGGCAAAACGTACACGAAGGCTTAGATACTCTCCATTGGCATCCTGAGAATCAATCATAAGCTCAGGAATCTGGGTGATCAAATCGCGAAGTTCATACTCGTCTGCAATCTTAAGCAATTCTAGAATACTTTTATTAAGAACCTCTTCCTTCTGAACGCCTAGCTGTTTCTTAGCCATATCATTAATCATGGTAATCTTACCACGACGATTGGTCGCAAGAACTCCGTCCGTCATGTATGAGAGGATACTATGCAATCGTTTACTCTCTTGTTCCAGATTTTCTTGAGTCAAGCGAATTACTTCTGATAAATCATTGAGATTATTGGTAATATTAGTGATTTCAGAGCTTCCCTGCATGTCCAATACCTGAGAATAATCTCCTGCAATTAGGTCTTTTATCTTTTGATTGATTTGTTTCAGTCGAATATTATCCCGACGATTTTCTAGCAAGAGTAAGGTCACAACTAAAATAAAGCCAAGTAAAATGAGGCTAAAGATAAAATCACTGGTTAAAACTATGTCTTTAATTAGTTTAATCATTATTTCTCATATAATAACCAACACCACGACGTGTTAGGATATACTCTGGACGGCTTGGTGTGTCTTCAATCTTCTCACGCAAACGTCTGATCGTTACGTCGACTGTTCGAACATCTCCGAAATAATCATAACCCCAGACCGTTTCAAGCAAGTGTTCACGCGTAATTACTTGACCGATATGAGACGCCAAGTGATACAAAAGCTCAAATTCACGGTGAGTTAAGTCTAGTTCTTCACCGTATTTTTTAGCTACATAGGCTTCTGGAACAATCTCCAAGTCGCCAATTTGGATAGGCTGAGGTTTGCTATCTGCTTCCTGCTCATCTACTGGTATAGGATGAGAACGCCGAAGAAGAGCTTTAACACGCGCCTGCAACTCACGATTTGAGAAGGGTTTTGTCACATAGTCATCTGCCCCAAGCTCTAAACCGATAACCTTATCAAATTCACTGTCTTTAGCAGAAAGCATGATAATAGGTACACTACTTGTCTTGCGAATGGTCTTAGCAACTTCTAAACCATCAATTTCTGGAAGCATCAAATCCAGAATAATAATATCTGGCTGCTCTGCTTCAAATTGTTCTAGCGCTTCACGACCGTTAAAAGCAGTTACAACCTCGTAACCTTCCTTGGTCATATTAAACTTGATAATATCCGAGATTGGTTTTTCATCATCTACAATTAATATTTTTTTCATTTGTTCACCTTTTTCTCTACTATTATATCAAAAAAATAACAAGAAAACACAATAGCTAGTCTTTGCTACTGTCTAAGTTGGCTTTTGCATAAGCCTGCCAGATTTTTTGTTGGGGTTTAGCAAGCGGAACATCCTTAAACTCTTCTGGTGAAAGCCAGCGAACTTCCCTATCTGAAAAATTATGGAAATCACTCACCTGACCTGCTACAATTTGAACATGCCATTTACGATGGCTAAAGACATGCTTGACAGTCTCAAAATAAACATCAAGCCAATCAACATCTAGGTCGTAGTCCTGCTGGAAACTCTCTTCTGGACTTGGGCCAAAGTTCACACTTTCTTCTGCAACCTGATGAAAGAGGTCAAACTGCTCTTCTTGCGAAAAGTCATCTACTTCTATCAAGGGAAAATGCCAAAATCCTGCTAACAACTTTTCGCTTTCATTTTTTTCAAGAAGAAATTTTCCCTGACTATTTTTTACCACCAAGGCTTTAAGATAAATAGGAACAGGCTTTTTCTTGGGAGCCTTGATTGGATAACGGTCCATGGTTCCATTCTGATATGCCGCACTGAAGTCCTTCACTGGACTCTCTTCTGGTCTAGGATTTACAGGAGCCTCAATGTCTGAACCCAAGTCCATCAAGGCTTGATTAAAATCACCTGGACGTTCTGGGTCAATCAAGATTTCCATCATTGCCTGAAAAATTTTGCGATTACTTGGAATACCAATATCGTGGTTGACTTCAAATAGACGCGCCAAGACCCGCATGACATTACCATCTACAGCTGGCTCAGGCAAGTTAAAAGCAATACTAGAAATGGCTCCTGCAGTGTAAGGACCAATTCCTTTTAAACTGGAAATTCCTTCATAGGTGTTTGGAAATCGACCACCAAAATCAGCCATAATCTGTTGAGCAGCAGCCTGCATATTGCGAACTCGAGAATAATAGCCCAATCCCTCCCAAGCCTTCAACAAACTTTCCTCAGGGGCATTTGCCAAACTTTCCACTGTTGGAAACCAGTCCAAGAATCGTTCGTAGTAAGGAATAACCGTATCAACTCTAGTCTGCTGGAGCATAATTTCAGATACCCAGATATGATAAGGATTTTTACTTCTACGCCAGGGTAAATCTCTTTTGTTTTCATCATACCAAATGAGAAGTTTCTCACGGAAAGAAACAATCTTCTCCTTTGGCCACATGACGATACCGTATTCTTTCAAATCTAACATATCTCTAGTATAACACAGAAGATTCTAACTGTCCTTTTCCTAGTATTAATACTCTTCGAAAATCTCTTCAAACTACGTCAACGTCGCCTTGCCGTAGGTATGGTTCCTGACTTCGTCAGTCTTATCTACAACCTCAAAGCAGTGCTTTGAGCAGCCTGCGGCTAGTTTCCTAGTTTGCTCTTTGATTTTCATTGAGTATAAAAAGCCTCTTCCCAAGGGAAAGAGGACTAAATCTTATTGATGAACAGCTTGGGCTGCTGTGATAAGGGTCAACTTGTAAACATCATCAGCATTACATCCACGAGAAAGATCGTTAACTGGCTTGTTCAAACCTTGCAAAACAGGACCTACGGCCGCAAAGCCACCAAGACGTTCTGCCATCTTGTAGCCGATATTTCCTGCCTCGATACCTGGGAAGATGAAGACATTTGCTTGACCAGCTACCGTACTTCCAGGAGCTTTCAGAGCTGCAGTTTCAGGAACAAAGGCTGCATCAAATTGCAACTCACCATCGATTTCAAGGTCAGGACGCAAGTCGTGAGCAATTTTAGTTGCTTCAACAACCTTATCAACACTTTCTCCAAATCCTGAACCTTTAGTAGAATAGCTTAGCATAGCAATTTTAGGTTCGATACCAAACATCTTAGCTGTAATTGCTGAGTTGATGGCAATTTCAGCCAAAGCTTCCGCGTCTGGATTGATGTTGATGGCACAGTCTCCAAACAGGTAACGTTCCGTACCACGAACCATGAGGAAGGCACCTGATGTACGCGTTACATTTGGACGAGTTTTGATAATTTGAAGGGCTGGACGTACTGTTGAAGCTGTTGAGTGAATCGCACCTGATACCATTCCATCAACCAAGCCCATGTATACTAACATAACACCAAAATAGTTGACATCTTCAACCAAAACCTTGCGTGCATCTTCTTCAGACATTTTGCCCTTGCGACGCTCCACCAAAGCAGCAACCATTTCTTCAAATTGAGGATAATGTTGAGGGTCAATGACTTCATAACCATCCATGATCCCTTCAATTTCAAGATAAATTTTAATTTTTTCAGGATTTCCAAGCAAAACAGGAATCACTTCTGTTTCTTTTACCAAGCGTTTAGTTGCTTGAAGAATACGAGGCTCTTCCCCTTCAGGGAGAACGATACGAGCATTTTTGCCAACAAGGTTGGCTTTGAGACTTTCAAAAACTTCCATGAGTTTTCTCCTTTAAAATAATAATTATACTCTGAATCAGTTTTTATAGAGTATTAGTTGATAACTGTTTAATAAGGTTACTGAAATCATCCGGCAAGGGACTTTCTAACTGCAAGTCTTGCTCTAAAAATGGATGATAAAAAGATAGGTAATGGCAATGCAGGGCCTGACGTTGGATGCCGTCGTCCAGACTACCACCATACAAATCATCTCCCAACAAAGGAAAACCAATATGAGAAAAATGGACTCGGATTTGGTGGGTTCGTCCAGTATGCAGGCGAATGTCAACCAAGTGAATATTCCCATAAGATGCCACAATCTTGTATGAAGTATGGGCATACTTTCCACCTTTGGCCACACGTCTAGTAATAATGGAGTCTTCATCACGCGCAATCGGAGCAATAATTTCCCCCTCTGACTCCAAATATCCATCACCTTTAACCAAAGCAAAGTAGCGTTTTTCAATGGACTTCTTCTGCAACTGCTTGTCTAATCGTGCGTGGGCATAGCCGTGCTTGGCAAAGAGCATCAAGCCAGAAGTGTCCCTATCAAGCCTAGTCACAATGTGAACCTGCTGATTTTCATAGTCTTGCTTGACGTAGTAACCCTTGATAAAATTGGCAATTGTATTGGAGTGGTTGACACTAGGAATAGAAGCCACTCCATAGGGTTTGTTCAAGACTAGAAAATGGTCATCCTCATAGAGAATATTCAGTGGGCGCTCGATAGCTTCTAGAGTTTCAAAGCCTTCCTCAGCAGGAATATTGATGATAACTCGGTCTCCAATATCCAATAGATAAGTTGCATTTTGCGGTTGGTCATTGACCAGAATAGCTCCGCCTCGAAACTTAATCTTGGCCAGCAGCCCTTTAGAAACCTCGTGCTTTTTTAAGAAGGTCTTAACCTTTACATGCTCATCTGCGATAAATTCAAACCTCATTCGTCCACCTCGCCGATAAATGCATCCTTAACACGATTCCAGAAACTGGTGTGGCTCGGTGACGCGACAAAGTGAATCTTATGATGATCGATTTGATACTCAATACGCTCAATATTGCGGAATGAATAAACGCTATTGTCAACAGAAATGGTATGGTAATCGTTTCTCGTTGGAATGAGTTCAATCTTATCCTTTTTAGGAACAATAATGGAAGAACCCAGCGTTCGATAGACACGATTGTTTAGGCTGGCAATTTCCGTCAACTGAAGAGCTTCAATGGTAGGGTGTAAAACAGCTCCACCAAGTGATTTGTTATAGGCTGTACTACCAGTCGGTGTCGAAACTGTTAGCCCATCTCCTCGAAAACGTTCAAAGGGGACACCATTGATTACAATATCTGTTACCATTGTTCGATCCGACCTGCGGATACTGGCTTCATTTAGTGCCCTGAAAATCTTCACTTCACCATTTTCAAGAAAGACCTTCACATTTAGAACAGGGTAAGAGACTCTTGCTCCCGTATCTAGCTGCAAATTAGTCACTAGCTTATCCAACTCAAAATCACGGTAGTCCGTATAGAAGCCCAGATGTCCCGTATGAACACCAATAAAGCGTACCTTGTCAAGTTGGTTTTCATACTTATGAAAGGCCGACAAGAGCATACCATCCCCACCAATGGAGATGACAATGTCCGGATTGGTATCATTGAGTATAAACTGATTTCTCTTCAAACGATCTCGCAATTCATACAAAACCCTTTGACTCTGTGGTTTTCTATTGGCTATCAGGTCAATTCGTTTACCTGTATTCTTCATCTGTATCGTCACTGTTTCCTACACCGTCATTTAATTTTCTACTCAAAGGATCAAACAGAGCCTGGGCTTCCTGGATATCATCACGAATTTTACCCATTTCTTCATCCAACTGATGGGCAATCTTGGCAGTAATTTCCAGTCGCTTTTTAATCTCCTCTGGGAAATCCCCTTGGTACTTGTAGTTGAGAGAATGTTCTATTGTTGCCCAGAAATTCATGGCCAAGGTACGTATTTGAATTTCTGCTAAAATTGTCTTAGCACCATTAATGGTATCAACCGTATATTCTACTACCATATGGTAGGAACGATAGCCTGAGGATTTTCGATGAGTAATGTAATCTCGCTCCTGTATGATCCGCATATCCTGACGTTTGCGCAAAATCTCCACTACTTCCTTGACGTCATCTACAAACTGAACCATCACACGCAAACCAGCAATATCTTGCAAATCGTGCTCTAAGGTCGCATAAGTAATGCCACGCCGAGCCATTTTTTCCTTGATACTTTCAATTGGCTTGACTCGACCAGTCACAAACTCAATCGGAGAATGCTTATTTTGCTTGCGATATTGCTTACGAATACCACGTAGTTTAATCTTTAACTCACCAACAGCTTGAATGTAAGGATCTAGAAATTCTTCCCATTCTAAGGTCATATATTCTCCCTTATTCTCATATTATCCTTCAAAAATATCTTTGATTTTTTCTCCAGATTCATATACAATAAATACAATGCTTATTATACCATAAGTGAAAAACGTTTACAAATAGTTGTCATTGCTTTTCAATAGTTGAGTTTTTACTTATTTTTCTTTTAAATCATTTCTATTAATTTCTACCGTTTTTTAAAATCGTATTCATCTTCGTATTCATTTTCATAGTCATCTTTGCCCGTATAGTTGAGAAGGTGTCAATTTACTTCTAATAGTTTACAAAAGAATCAGTGAGCAATTTCACTGTTTTTATTTTTGACAAAACCACTACTCCTCCAAGCAGATGATTTTACTCATTTGAAATGCGTTTATTCGATTTACATTTCTTGGATTTTAAATCCATTTTTAAGCAAACAAAAAAACCGCAAGCCTGAGCCTGCGGTCTAGTGTACTATATTTTTGACTTTATACAGGTTTTTTAGTGAGTTCATTAAGAAAGCAATTCATTAACTCGATTTTGAACCGCTTGTGCGTCGTAACCAGCGCTCGATAAATTATCATATCTTTCTTGACCGTTCCCCCACAAGCCTTGTAGCACTTCATTTGCTACGGTATCAAGGTCTGACTTAGCGTTTCCACCATTTAAAAGACTATTCACTCTGTCTTGTACAGCTTGTGCGTCATAACCAGCGTTTGTTAAGTTGTCGAAACGTTCTTGTCCATTGCCCCACAAACCCTGTAATACTTCTTGTGCTACGCTGTCAAGGTCTGAATTAGCGTTTCCACCATTTAGAAGACTATTCACTCTGTCTTGTACAGCTTGTGCTTTGGGCTTAGCTTCTTCATCATCTAGTAAAACAATGTTCTTGTCGTAAGGATTTGAAGAGTATTGCCACCAGCGAATACTATCCATGGATGGGAAATATTCAAAGTCAGCGTTCCCATCGTTCAAGCCATATCCTGCAATCCAAAGGCTATTTGGGAATTTTGCAAGAATCTGTTCATAATAGATATTATTAAGTGTAAATGGCTTGTAGCTGTAATAGATTGGCTCATAGCCGTTTTCTTTGAGGATTTCCATAAAGCGAATACAAGCATCTGTGTTTGCCTGTTTATCTCCACTAGCGTGATCTTCGTAATCAAGACACAAGTATTTTACTTTTTGAGGTACATTATTAAGAAAGTAGCGTGCCTCTCGTTCGGCTTCTTCAATGTCACCTCCAAACCATGCGAAATGATAAAATCCAACAGGGGTTGATTGCTCAACTTGAGCGGACAGGCAAGGGTTGATATAGCTTGTACTTTCAGAAATTTTGATAATAGTATTCTGTGTACCCATGTCAGCCAAAATACCTGTAATATCGTATCCATTGTGGCTAGATACATCGATGAATAAGTCGTTTTCTTCATTTTTTTCCTCCTAGTCTTCGCCTTCGCTTGGCTAAAAGCGTTCAGTTCCATAATCTTCATCTTGGTATTAGTGCTTGGCTCCCACGTCATCCAGTAAGCTAAAGCAGCGTCCGCATGCTTCTTGGGTAGCAGGTCATAGCGACTAATATTGAAGTGGTCTTTAAAGTCAATCTCAGCTTGTCTAAAGACTGACTGAGCGAAAATCTTATCCGCATAAGCTGGACTGTCGATACCACCCAGGCATGCCACGACCCTAGCCTTACGCTTCTTCAGGAGCGATTGAGCATAGCTTGGATGAATCGGTTGCTCACTCTTCAAATAGTCAATATCTTCCAGCATGGTAGCCTGTTGCTCACGCAATTTCTTTTGACCAGTAAACAGAGCGATGAAAGCATCCTCGTCCAAATCCTCACGGATAAATCCGCCCTGCTTACGAATAGCTGGCAAGACCTCTGATGTCACCCAGCGTTTGAACTCCTTGGCCTGAGGCAACTTGCTGGATAAGATAAGAGAGTAGAGCCCAGATTCATTGATGATGATAGTTTCTTGAACCCTTCCTAAATTATCTGTGAGGCCCTGTTTTAGGGCGTCATCTTCATCAACGTGAAGAGCAATTGCATTTCTAGCCTTGCTATATCCTAGGATGTCCGCAACATCTTTCCCAACGAACCACGGCTCGTCATCAATTGTCAAAGTACGGACTTCCTGCCCGTGAAAGTTAAAAATTTCGTTCATAGTATTCCTTTCTAAATTTGGTATAATGAAAATAAAACGATTGGAGAGAAAATATGACTGAAAGAATTTGTTTTATTGTAACTGCTATCGGTGAATCTGGAACAGAAACTAGAGATAGAGCAGATGAGGTTTTTTCTTACCTGATAGCCCCAGTCTGTGAGGAATTAGGATATAAACCAGTACGAGTTGACCAAGTAGATGCAGTTGATAATATCAATGAAACTATTATCAACTACCTTAAGACTGCCCCTATGGTTGTAGCAGATATGACAGGACACAATCCGAATGCATTTTATGAATTAGGATTTCGACAAGCAAAAGAACTCCCCTTAGTTCCTATCATACAAGCAGGTAATGGACTTCCTTTTGATGTTATATCCCAAAGAACTGTTTTCTATAACCTTTCTGTTGGAAAAATCGAGCAATCCAAAAAGGATTTAAAAGCTAAAATGAAAAGCTTTGAAAACTTTGAAATGCCTGAGAATCGTGCCGAAAGAGATCTTACACTTGAGGATCTCAATGACAATTTGAACAAAAAGCTAAACAAGATACTAAATCTGTTAGAGAAGCAACAGTCTTATTCTCCTCTCGTACACACGCATGATTTTGAAACATCGCATGACGGTAAGGTAATTATTACACGAACTAGAAAGAACCGTCCATTATTCCCCTAAGATAAGAAATAGCTAGCTCTTGTTGACTTTGCAGTTCCCCAATCTCAGCAACTTTTTCATTTATAAGTCTAACGGTCCTCAATACTTCATTGAGGGCTGTTCTTTCTAGTTCGTTCATCTTCCCCTCCTACTCCAGCACCTTACTGCCAACTACCAATCGTTTAACGACAACGTCCATCTCCTTAAATTCGGCATTCTCTGCACAGTAGCGGACGCTCTCGCTAATGATGTGACAAATAGAAACGCCGTACTCGTTCGCCAGCTCCGTAGCAATCTCCCAGGCATCTTTGTCAATCCGTGTTACTTTTTGCGCTGCATTGTTCATACTATTTCCTCATTCTCTAACTATTTTCCCATCTGTGTTATAATTCAATTAGTAATTTTTGATATGCGCCTGATTGCCGTCAGGTGCTTTTTTTGGTTTTAATTACATTGTTACGGTTAAACCGCAATGTCAAGTATTTTTTGCGTTTTTTTCGCAATTTTTTATTTTATTCTTTACTTTTTTGCGTTTTTGCCGTAAAATATACTATGTAAGGAGGGGCGGAAATGAAAGTCGAAAACAAAGAAATTTTTGCCAATAATCTAAGTTTTTACATGGAGCAAAAAGGAGTAGACAGAAATACATTATGTGCAGACTTGGATTTGAAATACACTACAGTTCGTGACTGGCTAAAAGGAATAACTTATCCTCGGATTGGTAAAATTGAACTTTTGGCAAACTATTTTAATATAAATAAATCTGACCTTATCGAAAACAAAATTTCTACTGCTCAACCGTCAGACTCCCTTTTAGAAGAAATTACAAACACCGCTCGAAAATTATCCCCTGAAAATAAAAAAATCGTTCTACGAACGTCTGAGGAGCTTCTGGAGAGTCAAAACGAAGAAGAAACGAAGGAAAACGAAGTGTCGGAAGTCATCCAGCTTTATAGTTACGACTACTACGACCATGCTGCTTCTGCAGGTACAGGCCAGTATTTGAACGATGTAAGAGTGGAACGGATTGAGTTACCAGTAGATATCGATGCCGACTTTGTCATTCCGATCAAAGGGGACTCCATGGAGCCAGACTATCACGATGGCGACCTGGTATTTATCCAGACCAGTGTGGACTTAAATAACGGTGTTATCGGAGTGTTCAACTATAACGGTGATGCTTATATCAAGCAGCTTGTCATCGACAAAGACCAGGCATACCTACATAGCCTAAACCCAGCTTACAAAGATATGCCAATCACACCCGACACCGACTTCCGAATTATCGGCGAAGTCGTGGATTTGTATAGAGAGAAATAAAAGTAATATAAGAAAGGAAAAAATATGGGAAGTAACAGAACTAACCAAGAAATAGCTATCTATACTGCAACGATAATACAAGAACTGGAGGATTATCTTCACCACCTTCAGAGAATGAACGACGAAGAGAGTAAACGATCTGATAAAATAGCGCAATGGATAGAGAATTGGGTAAAATACCTAAAGCTTGAGAAAGTTTTTAACTCGCGAAGTATTCCGGCTTTAAAAAGAGGAAGTATCGTTTATGCTGATTTTGGTTTCAATGTTGGCAGAGAATATGGAGGACTTCATTATGCAATAGTTCTGAATAAAACAGATGCACGTTCAAACCATCTTCTTCATGTATTGCCTTTAACCTCTGTAAAAGAAACAACTGATATGTCTAATTTAAAATATTTTCAATTTCCAATTGGCGACGAAGTGTTTCAATTGTTAAAAAATGAGGCTACTCAAAAAATTATAGAATTAACTAAATTATATAAACGTTTTTCAAACAAAGATGCTGAATTACGCGAAAGAGCTGTAATAGTTGAATCACTAATCGATGATAATATAAAAGCTTTTGAAGTGATTAAAAACTTACCAGCTTCTGATAGAGACGATTCTTTTCTCGAACAAATACGAACTATTAATAAAAATATAGACTTTACAAATGCTGAAGCAGATAAAATAAAACAAGAATTGAAAGATAATACAGCTTTGCTGTCAGAACTTGATGAGAAAATAGAGTATGCTAATAAATTTATTCTAAAAATAAAAAATATGAACAAAGATAGCATTGTTTTATTGAATCAGGTTACAACAATTAGTAAAATGAGACTCTATGATCCCAAAAATAATAAATCAATTTTGAATGGTATTGTACTGTCTAATAATACTATGAACAAAATAGATGAGGCGCTGAAAAATATTTTTTAAAATTCGAGTATTTTTATTGACTTTTCTTAAAATTAGGGTTAGAATTAAATCATAAGGTCGCTTGACGACAAAATATATGATACTGTCCCAAGAGGACAATTCTAGCCCTGCTCTTATGAGTTGGGCTTTTAATTTTTATCTAGCAACTGTTTCCATTTTGGAAACAACTCAAAAAAATCCCCACACTCTCCGACGGCCATCTTTGAGTGTGAGGATTCAACCCTCCATCTAGCAAGCAATGGAAAGGATGATAAAAAAATACAACTATAGTTTATCATAAGTTCGACACCTTTTCAACTATGCGGGCAAGCAATCGAAAAGAAAGGGCTTTTTATGATAAAAAAATATATTACAAAAAAAGGAGAGACTAGATATCTCTTTCAAACATATCTGGGTATAGACCCTGCTACTGGAAAAGAAAAGCGCACAACAAGACGTGGATTTAAAACCATTAAAGAGGCAAAGGTTGCCGAACGTGACCTTCTCTTAGACGTTGAAGAAAATGGTTTTTCAAACAATGAAGATTTCCAGAACCCTACTTTCGCTGAAGTCGCTGAGTTATGGCTTGATAGCTATAAAAACACCGTAAAACCAACAACCTATCAGAACGTTAAGAAAAAACTTGATGTTATGATTGACTTGTATTTTACAGATATGAAAATCCAGCAGATCAGTGTAGCTTATTGTCAAAAAGTTGCTATCCAGTTAAGTAATCGCTATATCCTCTATGCCAATTACTACTCTGTCATCAGCCGTATTTTCAAGTATACCACTTCTATTGACATTATTAAGTCAAATCCCTTAGATAAGATTATCAAGCCTAAAAATAGGCCATTAAAGGGCAAAGAAAACTACTATACAAAACAGGAACTAACCGAGTTCCTTAAAGTTTACAAAGCAAATTGCAAACCAGTAGACTATACCTTTTTTCACTTACTCGCTTTTTCTGGATTGAGAACTGGAGAAGCAATCGGCCTCATGTGGTCAGATGTTGACTTTGAAAATAAACGATTAAGCATTTCTCGGACGGCTGTCGTTGTTAATAAAAAACAAACTGTTCAGGACCCTAAAACCAAAATGAGTAAGAGGGTTATCACTTTAGATGATGAAACTCTAAATGTATTGAAATTCTGGAAGCGTCAGCAGATAAAAGAGTATTTTCGGGCTAGTGTGCCTTACAAACATGATTCAAATTATATCTTTACGAATAGTTTCGGAGGATGGATTTCTCCTTCAGCTGTTAAAGAGAGACTTAGAAGATTCTTTTATGAACATAAGGATGTCAAAAAAATCACTCCTCACGGTTTCAGGCACACACACGCTTCTCTCCTCTTTGAAGCAGGTGTTACAGCCAAAATCATTTCGGACAGATTAGGTCACAACAATGTCCAAACCACTCTTGATATGTACACCCACATCAATGACAATCAACGTGTTGAAGTCGTTGATCAGCTTATGACTTTTATCCGTTCAAGCTAAAAGTAAAGTCGTATTCAATCTCGTATTCACTTTTAGATATACACTGTAAAACCAATGATTTCAAGGGTACAGGGAACCGTGAGCAGTTTATACCATAATCCGCTTTCAACGATAAAGAAAAGGTAAGAAAAATGAAACATTTAGAAATTGAATTGAAAACACTCTTGAAAAAAGATGAATACAATCGTCTAAAAGACCAATTCACAGGTGTCACTCCTGTTCTTCAAAAAAATTACTACATCGACACACCTGATTTTGAACTGCGAGAAAAGAAAGTCGCTATGCGCATTCGAACCTTTGAAGACTGGGCAGAATTGACACTCAAAGTCCCGCAAAGTGTTGGAAACATGGAATACAACCAAAAATTGCAACTAAAAGATGCTGAAAACTATCTGAACAAAAAAGAGCTTCCTCAAGGGCTTGTGCTAGATGAATTAGCAAAACATGGTATCCAAAGCAAGAAATGGCAGGTGCTTGGTTGTCTCACAACACTTCGCTATGAAATGCAAACAGCTATTGGTCTCATGGCACTAGATGAGAGTCAGTACTTTGATATTACAGATTACGAGTTGGAGCTTGAAGTGGAAAATCATGAGCAAGGCAAACAGGATTTCCAACAATTTTTAGAGGAAAATCAGATTTCCTACCAAAAAGCTCCTTCAAAATTGGTTCGATTTGTCAAAAGCATGAAAAATAGCTGAAATAATCTCCATTTTTTGGTAAAATAGAAAAGATAAAAATACACACATCCTAGTTCATATATGTAAGGCAGATATAACTAGGATTTATAAAGTTTACAGAGGACGGTCTATAATGTCAGATAGAAAAAACATGAAACTTTTCGCACTCAACTCTAACCAAGAGATTGCACAAAAAATTGCTCAAGCTGTTGGTGTCCCACTTGGAAAACTGTCATCACGTCAATTTTCTGATGGAGAGATACAAGTTAATATCGAAGAGAGTGTCCGTGGTTATGATGTTTACATCATCCAATCTACAAGTTTTCCTGTTAACAACCACCTAATGGAATTGTTAATCATGGTCGACGCTTGTGTGCGTGCAAGTGCTCACAGTATCAACGTTGTCCTTCCATATTTTGGCTATGCACGTCAAGATAGAATTGCATCATCTAGAGAACCACTAACAGCTAAACTAGTTGCTAACATGCTGGTTAAGGCTGGTGTTGACCGTGTCCTTACTCTTGATTTGCATGCCGTTCAAGTTCAAGGCTTCTTTGATATTCCTGTAGATAATCTTTACACTGTTCCTCTCTTTGCTAAACACTACTGTGATAAAGGATTAAGAGGTTCAGATGTTGTTGTCGTTAGCCCTAAAAATTCAGGTGTGAAACGTGCTCGTAGCCTGGCTGAATATCTTGATGCTCCTATCGCCATTATCGACTACCCTCAAGACGACGCAACTCGTAACGAAGGCTATATCATCGGTGATGTTGAAGGTAAAAAAGCCATCTTGATTGATGATATTTTAAATACAGGACGTACCTTCTCTGAAGCAGCTAAAATCGTTGAACATGAAGGGGCTACAGAAATTTATGCTGTTTCTAGCCACGGTCTCTTCGTTGAAGGTGCTGCTGAACTTCTTGATAATACTAATATTAAAGAAATTCTTGTGACTGATTCAGTAGCAACAAAAGAAAAAACTCCTAAAAACGTATGCTACATCACTGCTAGTGAGTTAATTGGTGATGCCATCGTCCGTATTCACGAAAGAAAACCAGTCAGCCCACTCTTTGCCTACAACAAAAAGAAATAAGGTGATTCTTTGATTTATTTGGACAATGCTGCAACGACTCCCATGTCAGCAGTTGCTATTTCAGCTATGACCGAGGTTATGCAAGAAATCTATGGAAATCCTTCTAGTATTCATGCTCATGGTCGTCAAGCTGGCAAACTCTTGCGAGAAGCCCGTCAGGAACTAGCCCAGTTACTGGGGACAAAACCTCAACATATCTTTTTCACTTCTGGTGGGACTGAAGGCAACAATACTGCTATCATTGGTTACTGCCTTCGTCACCAAGAACAAGGAAAACATATCATCACAACTGCTATTGAGCACCATGCCGTTCTTGAAACCATTGATTACTTGGTTCAGAACTTTGGGTTTGAAGTAACCATTATCCAACCAGAAAAGCAAGAAATCACTGCCCAGCAAATTCAAGAGGCCTTACGTGACGATACGATTTTGGTTTCTACCATGTTTGCCAATAATGAGACTGGAAACCTACTGCCCATTGCTGAAATTGGCCAAATACTCAAACAACACCCTGCTGCCTATCATGTCGACGCAGTTCAGGCTATTGGCAAACTCCCTATTCATCCAGAAGAATTGGGTATTGATTTTCTCACTGCTTCTGCCCACAAGTTCCATGGGCCTAAGGGAATCGGTTTTCTCTACGCTTCTAGCATGGACTTTGACTCCTATCTACATGGCGGAGATCAGGAACAGAAGAAACGTGCAGGAACTGAAAATCTGGCTGCCATCGTAGGCATGGTTGCTGCCCTAAAAGAAGACCTAGAAAAGCAAGAAGAACATTTTCAACATGTACAAAATCTAGAAACTGTCTTTTTGGCAGAGTTAGAGGGCATTCAATATTACTTGAATAGAGGACAACACCATCTCCCTTATGTCCTCAATATTGGATTTCCTGGGCAGAAAAACGACCTCTTACTCCTTCGGCTAGATTTAGCTGGCATTTCTATCTCTACTGGATCAGCCTGTACGGCAGGCATTGTCCAATCCAGCCATGTTCTTGAAGCCATGTACGGGGCAAATTCAGAACGCTTGAAGCAATCCGTTCGCCTCAGTCTCTCGCCACAAAATACTGTTGAAGACCTACAAACCCTCGCAAAAAACTTAAAAGAAATTATCGGAGGTTAGCCATATGGCATTTGAAAAAACCATTCAGTTAAAAAATTGTCGTTACGACTACACTCTTAGCCCTTCTGTTAAAAAATTCACCCTCAAGGACAACACCTTTTTTGAGACTAAGGTTGGTAACTATGAACTGACTCGCCTTTTGGAAAAAGTGCCAAACAGCGGTGAAGGATTCCAACTCAAAATCATCATTAACAAGGAACTTACAGGTGCTAAAATCAATATCACTGACAAGTTCGGACTACGTCTGGTTGATATTTTCAAATCAGAAGACCACCACATTCATCAGGAAAAATTCTATTTCCTCATGGATAGCTTGGTAGAACGTGGTGTCTTTACAAAATCAGAAAGATAGAGCCAAAATGTTTGAACTAACCTATAAGGATAGCTACCAAGTAGAGCGTACACTCAAATATGAAGATCATGAAGCTCTCATGCTGGCTCTGTCAGGATGCGTGACCCTACCAGATACACTTTATGTGACTTCTTTGACCTTTAAGAGCCAGAAAGTTTATCAAGGTCTGATCGGAGACCTCTACCGTTTTCTATCACAAGCAGAATTTTTACATCAAAACTAAGATTTTTCTTAGTTTTTTCTTATTTTTGTTGATTTTTTCACAATGTTTCTATAAAATAGAAGAATAGAAAGGTTGTGATTTTGTGAAAGATAAACAGTCTGCTATTCCAAAAGCTACAGCGAAAAGACTCTCTCTCTACTATCGAATTTTTAAGAGATTTCATGCAGAAAAGATTGAACGTGCCAACTCTAAACAAATTGCAGAGGCCATCGGTATTGATTCAGCGACAGTTCGTCGTGATTTTTCCTATTTTGGTGAACTAGGTCGTCGTGGTTTTGGCTACGATGTCAAAAAACTGATGACGTTTTTTGCCGATTTGCTCAATGATAACTCCATCACCAATGTCATGCTTGTGGGAATTGGAAATATGGGCCATGCCCTTCTCCACTATCGCTTCCACGAGCGTAACAAGATGAAGATTATCATGGCCTTTGATCTAGATGACCACCCTGAGGTCGGGACCCAAACTCCTGATGGGATTCCCATTTACGGAATTTCTCAAATCAAGGATAAAATCAAGAATGCCGATGTCAAAACTGCGATCCTAACTGTTCCCAGCGTCAAGTCACAAGAGGTTGCCAATCTCTTGGTGGATGCTGGCGTGAAAGGAATTCTCAGCTTTTCACCTGTCCATCTGCATTTACCAAAAGACGTGGTCGTTCAATATGTCGATTTGACAAGTGAACTCCAAACCCTCCTCTATTTCATGAGAAGAGAGGATTAGAAAGCGAAAATCATTTTATGAAAAAACCAGTTATTGGGATTACAGGAAACGAAAAAACTCATCCAGATGATGACATCATGATGAGCTACGCAGCAAAAGGCTTTGTTGAAGGCGTTAAAAACGCTGGAGGGATTCCCATCATCCTACCGATTGGTGATCAAGAAATGGTCTGCCACTATATCAGTATGATTGACAAGCTCATCTTGACAGGTGGGCAAAATGTTGATCCAAAATTCTATGGTGAACCAAAAACCATTGATAGCGATGACTACCACCTTCAAAGAGACATCTTTGAACTGGCCCTCATCAAGGAAGCTATTAAACAGAAAAAGCCTATTTTCTCCGTCTGTCGTGGGACTCAACTCTTTAACGTTGCCATGGGTGGAACTCTGTACCAAGATATCGAAGACCACTGGCAGGATTGTTCTGCCGAGTACACAACTCAACGCTTGGTGACAGAACCAAATACTGTTCTTCGAGAAATCTATGGAGAAATTTCCCATATCAACTCCTTCCACCATCAGAGCATCAAGGATTTAGCACCAAATTTAAAGATTGCGGCTTATGATCCTAAGGATGGTATCATTGAAGCTGTTATGAGTACAGATGATGTTGCCTTTCTCGGTGTCCAATGGCATCCAGAATTTCTATTTGAAAATCGTCCCAAAGATAAAAACCTCTTTGACTATGTCGTTAATGACCTTTAGATTAAATCCGTCTTTTCACGGTAACTAAAGTAACTAGAGTGAGAGACGATCAAATGGTCCAAAAGGACAATTCCCATCAGGTCGCAGGCTTCTTTAACAAGTTTAGTGACATGATCATCATTTCGGCTAGGGGCTACCGCTCCCGAAGGATGATTGTGAACCAAGATGAGAGAGGTCGCCATATGCTTGATGGCATAGTGAAGAATCTCTCGCGGTTCAGCAATACTGCGAGTGGCAGAACCGATAAAAATGGTCTGTTGATGGATGATTTGATTTTGAGTATTGAGATAGAGCGCCACCAGGTGCTCTTGTTTTTTGTCCCCCAATTCCTGTTGCATCTTCTTGGCCAACTTTTGACTACTGAGAATACTTTCCATTTCAAGGGTCTCGTGTTTGTGAATACGATGCCCCAGTTCGATCATAGCTTGTAACTCTATAGCCTTAACACGACCGATACCAGATAGACTCTGCAACTCCTGCAGGGTCATTTTTTTCAAATCCGTTAGACTTGAAAGATTGCTCAAGACTTTCTGGGCAATTTCAAAAACACTAGACTGACGTGTTCCTGTTCTAAGTAGAATAGCTAGCAACTCTTGGTTACTGAGCGCTTCCACTCCTTCTTGGGCAAGTCTTTCTCTTGGTAATAATGAATCTTCTTGGAATGAAATACTGTACATAAAAATCCTCCTCACTTTATTATTCGTGAGAAGGATGGAAAATTAGATTTTTTTCTCAATTGGGGCTACACTAGCTAAAAGTTTTTTCAAACCTACTTCTGGGAAATTGATTTTTAATTCCTGAGTAGCTCCGTTACCTGAAACTTCCAGAACAGTTCCCTCTCCCCATTTCTTGTGGAGAGCAATGTCACCAATGGACCAATTTGTCTCGCTAGACGCTGATTTTGCACCAGCTGAAAATTGACTAAACGGAAGGCCACTTGACTGGATAGTTTTTAGGGCCGCACTGCGTTTACGGTCTTGGAGGGCCTGGGCAAGACTCATACCTTGACCGAAGGCAAGGCCACCACTGCTATATGATGCCTTAAAGCTTGTATTTGCTGGACGAGCCAATCCTTGATACTCAAGCAATTCTGAACTGATTTCGTTAATAAAACGAGTCGGACGGTTGTAGTTGGTACGACCAAAAAGCAGGCGCGAGTTGGCATTTGTCAGATAGAGAATTTTCTCTGCACGCGTAATTCCTACATAGGCCAGACGGCGTTCTTCTTCCAATTCATCTGGATCTTCAGCCGCACGACTAAGCGGAAAGACATTTTCTTCCATCCCAATCAAAAAGACAACTGGAAACTCGAGACCTTTGGCAGCATGCAGGGTCATCAGGGTCACTTCTGATGTCTCATGACTACCTGAATCTGTGTCTGCAATTAAGGCCAAATCATTTAAGAAACGACTCAGTTTATCCAGACCAGTTTCCTCTTCTGACACATCAGAGGTGTCATCAAAGTTTTTCGTCACAGAAAGGAACTCTTCGATATTTTCAACCCGAGCCTTGCTTTCTAGAGTCGCTTGGGCATTAAGAATATCGACGTAACCTGTTTTTTCTAGAACCGCCTCAACCAACTCAGTAATGCTTAAGTGGTCCAGTTGCTCTCGTAAATCTAGAATCATATTGGCAAAATCCCAGATAGACTGGGCTACTTTACCCTTGATACCAGATAACATGATATTGGCTGAAGCATCTAGCATAGACATGTCTTGCATATTCGCAAAGTCACGGATTTTCTCAACTGTACCTGGCCCAATTCCACGTTTCGGTTCGTTGATAATACGCTCAAAACTGATATTGTCACTCAAATTGGCAATGAGGTTGAGATAAGCGATAATATCACGAATTTCCTTACGACTGTAGAATTTAGTTCCGCCAACCATGGTATAAGGAATATTGGACTTGAGCAGGGATTCCTCAATAGTACGGGACTGCGCATTTGTACGATAGAGAACTGCAAAATCCTTGTGAAGGAAGTTTTGACTCCGACCAAGTTCATCGATAGTTCTGGCTACAAATACAGCCTCATCTAGCTCATCATTGGCACGATAGTAAACGATTTGTTCACCATCAGCGTTTTGAGTCCAGAGATTCTTAGGACGGCGGTTTTTATTGTTTTTAATGACCTCGTTGGCCGCTTGAAGAATGGTTTTAGTGGAACGGTAATTCTCCTCCAACAAAACAACCTTGGCTTGAGGATAATCCTTTTCAAAATCCAAGATATTCTGCATATCAGCACCACGCCAACCGTAGATAGACTGGTCCGCATCCCCAACCACACAGATATTTTTAAAACGGGAAGCCAAGAGTTTGACCAGTTGGTACTGAGCATGGTTGGTATCTTGGTACTCATCAACATGAATGTACTGAAACTTCTGCTGGTAGTAGGTCAAAACATCAGGATTCTGATCAAAGAGACGCAAGGTCAGCATAATCAAATCATCAAAGTCAACCGACTCTGACTGACGAAGCTCTTTTTGGTAAGCCGTGTAACACTGAGCCACGATTTGTGTATACATATCACCTGCTTGGGCAGCATAAGCTACATCATCAATCAAGTCATTCTTGGCATTGGAAATAGTCCCTAAGATGCTTCGTTCATTCCATTTTTTCGGATCCAAGTTCAACTGCTTGAGAATCCGTTTCATGAGAGTTCGCTGTTCACCAGGATCTACAATAGTGAAATTGCGGTTGTAGCCAATATGGTCCGCATCACGACGCAGAATACGAACACACATGGAGTGAAAGGTCGCAATCAAACAGTCCTGGGTTGATGGATTAAGATTATAGGCACGCTCTTTCATCTCACGCGCAGCCTTATTAGTAAAGGTAATAGCCAAGATATTCCATGGATTGACCAGCTTTTCATCTATCAAATAAGCGATACGATGGGTTAAAACACGGGTCTTTCCAGAACCAGCCCCTGCCATGATTAACAAGGGACCTTCTGTCGTTTGCACCGCCTCAGCCTGACGTTCATTCATTCCATTTAATAATGCGTTCATCTTCTCTTCCTTACTCTTGAAGTCAATATTTCTATTATATCAGAATTCAGGGAAAATATCTTTACCTAGACTGGTTGCGTGTAGAAGACGACTCCTTATATCTAGATAAAAAATGAGCTTGGATATTATTTCCAAACTCATTTTTTACTCAATGAAAGTCGAAGTGCAAACTAGGAAGCTAGCCGCAGGTTGCTCAAAGCACTGCTTTGAGGTTGTAAATAAGACTGACGAAGTCAGTCACATATATAATCCAAGGTGAAGCTGACGTGGTTTGAAGAGATTTTCGAAGAGTATAAAGTCAATTTCAATATACTAGAACAATCCTAGGACTGTTCCGTCACTTTCAACATCCATGTTGAGAGCTGCTGGTCGTTTTGGAAGTCCTGGCATGGTCATGACATCACCAGTTAGGGCAACGATAAAGCCTGCCCCTAATTTTGGTACTAATTCACGAATGGTAATTTCAAAGTTTTCAGGTGCTCCAAGTGCATTTGGATTGTCAGAGAAACTGTACTGAGTTTTAGCCATACAGATTGGTAATTTGTCCCATCCGTTTTGAACGATTTGAGCGATTTGTGTTTGAGCTTTCTTCTCAAAGTTCACTTTGCTACCACGGTAGATTTCAGTAACAATCTTTTCAATCTTTTCTTGGACAGAAAGGTCATTATCATACAAACGTTTGTAGTTAGCTGGGGTTTCAGCAATAGTTTTGACAACTGTTTCGGCAAGTGCTACTCCACCTTCTGCACCATCAGCCCAGACACTTGCTAGTTCAACTGGCACATCAATTGAGGCACAGAGTTCTTTCAAGGCTGCGATTTCATCTTCTGTATCAGAAACAAATTCGTTGATAGCTACTACTGCTGGAATACCGAACTTACGGATATTTTCAACGTGGCGTTTCAAGTTAGCAAAACCTGCACGAACTGCCTCTACATTTTCTTCAGTCAGAGCGTCTTTAGCCACACCACCATTCATCTTAAGGGCACGAAGGGTTGCGACAATGACAACTGCATCTGGAGATGTTGGCAAGTTTGGTGTCTTGATATCAAGGAATTTCTCAGCACCAAGGTCTGCACCAAAACCAGCTTCAGTAACTGTATAATCAGCCAAGTGAAGAGCTGTTGTAGTTGCCAAGACTGAATTACATCCATGAGCAATATTGGCAAATGGACCACCGTGTACAAAGGCAGGTGTACCGTAAATTGTCTGAACCAGGTTCGGCTTAATCGCATCCTTCAAGATCAAAGCTAAAGCACCTTCAATCTGCAAATCACCTACAGAAACAGGTGTACGATCATAGCGATAACCAATAACGATATTCGCCAAACGGCGTTTCAAGTCCTCGATGTCTGTTGCCAAGCAAAGAATTGCCATGATCTCTGAAGCAACTGTAATGTCAAAGCCATCCTCACGTGGAATACCATTTAGAGGGCCACCAAGCCCAACGGTCACATGGCGAAGAGCACGGTCGTTCAAGTCTACAACACGTTTCCAGAGGATACGACGTTGGTCAATTCCCAACTCATTCCCTTGGTGCAAATGGTTGTCAATCAAGGCAGAAAGAGCATTGTTGGCAGTCGTAATGGCATGCATGTCCCCCGTAAAGTGGAGGTTGATGTCTTCCATTGGCAGAACTTGAGCATACCCACCACCAGCAGCACCACCCTTAATCCCCATTACAGGACCAAGAGATGGTTCGCGGATAGCAATCATGGTTTTCTTGCCAATTTTATTCAAGGCATCCGCCAGACCAATGGTAATGGTTGATTTTCCTTCACCTGCAGGTGTTGGATTGATGGCAGTAACCAAAATCAATTTCCCAACTGGATTGCTCTCAACTGCACGAATTTTATCAAAGCTGAGCTTAGCCTTGTACTTTCCATACAACTCCAAATCGTCGTAAGAAATACCAAGTTTCTCTACAACATCAACGATTGGCTTCAACTCAATACTCTGTGCGATTTCAATATCTGTTTTCATTCAAAACTCCTCTAACCTCTTATATGATAATTCATTATATCACAAAACAAGATTTTTAACATCCTTAAACTATCTAAACGTTCGTAAATATCTCTATTTTTAAGGTTTTTAGACTCCTTTCTTAAATTTTATATGGCTTTATAGTTTGAAACTATATTCTTTTCTTTTACCAAATTTTTATCACTTTCATTTTACTTACCGTTTATTTTTGTGTACAATAGTGCTATGAAAATTTTAGTTACATCGGGCGGTACCAGTGAAGCTATCGATAGCGTCCGCTCTATCACTAACCATTCCACAGGTCGCTTGGGGAAAATCATCACAGAAACCCTGCTTGCTGCAGGGCATGAAGTTTGTTTGATAACAACAAAACGAGCTTTGAAGCCAGAATCCCATCCCAACCTAAATATTCGAGAAATTAACAATACCAAGGACCTTCTACTAGAAATGCAAGAACGTGTTCAGGATTATCAGGTCTTGATTCACTCAATAGCTGTTTCTGACTACACTCCTGTTTATATGACTGGGCTAGAAGAAGTTCAGGCTAGCTCCAATCTAGAAGAATTTTTAAGCAAGCAGAATCATCAAGCCAAGATTTCTTCAACTGACGAGGTTCAGGTTTTGTTCCTAAAAAAGACACCCAAAATCATCTCTCTAGTCAAGGAATGGAATCCTGCTATTCATCTGATTGGTTTCAAACTGCTGGTTGAT
This sequence comes from Streptococcus sp. M334, assembly GCF_000187745.1. Lineage (GTDB taxonomy): Bacteria > Bacillota > Bacilli > Lactobacillales > Streptococcaceae > Streptococcus. The sequence continues at coordinate 608,175 of NZ_GL732486.1, forward strand.
GTTACCGAAGACCATCTGGTTGACATTGCTAGAAAAAGTCTTATCAAAAACCAAGCTGACTTAATCATTGCAAATGACCTGACTCAAATTTCAGCAGATCAGCATCGAGCTATCTTTGTTGAAAAAAATCAGCTTCAATCTGTTAATACTAAAGAAGAAATTGCAGAACTCCTCCTTGAAAAAATTCAAGCCTACCATTCATAGAAAGGAAAGCTATGGCAAACATTCTCTTGGCTGTAACAGGATCAATCGCCTCTTACAAGTCGGCAGATTTAGTCAGTTCTCTAAAAAAACAAGGTCATCAAGTCACTGTCTTAATGACTCAGGCTGCTACAGAGTTTATCCAACCTTTGACACTACAGGTACTCTCACAGAATTCCGTCCACTTAGATGTCATGAAAGAACCCTATCCTGATCAAGTCAATCATATCGAACTTGGAAAAAAAGCAGATTTATTTATCGTGGCCCCTGCAACAGCTAACACTATTGCAAAACTAGCCCACGGCTTTGCGGACAACATGATAACCTGTATGGCTCTGGCCTTGCCAAGTCATATTCCTAAACTAATAGCTCCTGCTATGAATACAAAAATGTATGACCATCCAGCAACTCAGGCTAATCTGAAAACATTAGAAACCTACGGCTATCAGCTGATTGCTCCTAAGGAATCCCTACTAGCTTGTGGAGACCACGGACGAGGAGCCTTAGCTGACCTCACAATTATTTTAGAAAGAATAAAGGAAACTCTCGATGAAAAAACGCTCTAATATTGCACCCATTGCTATCTTTTTTGCAACCATGCTCGTGATACACTTTCTGAGCTCACTTATCTTTAACCTTTTTCCATTTCCAATCAAACCGACCATCGTTCATATTCCTGTCATTATTGCCAGCATTATTTACGGTCCACGCGTTGGGGTTACACTTGGATTTTTGATGGGACTTCTTAGCTTGACGGTTAATACAATTACGATTCTACCGACAAGCTACCTCTTCTCACCTTTTGTACCAAACGGAAACATCTACTCAGCTATCATTGCCATCGTCCCACGTATTTTGATTGGTTTAACTCCTTATCTGGTCTATAAACTGATGAAAAATAAAACTGGGCTAATTCTAGCTGGTGCCCTTGGTTCACTTACCAACACAGTCTTTGTACTTGGTGGAATTTTCTACCTTTTTGGAAATGTATTTGATGGTAATATCCAAAAACTCCTAGCAACCGTTATCTCAACAAATTCGATTGCTGAATTAGTCATTTCCGCAGTTCTAACCCTAGCCATTGTTCCAAGACTACAGACTTTGAAAAAATAAAAACAATCTCCACTTTCAAACCTGAAGGTGGAGATTTTGTTTGATATAGTTACTATTATTAGTGAAATCTTTACCAATATCTAACTAAAAATGACCTATAAACCTAAGTAAATCCTTGCTTTATTGTCTTCTTTATTGTACTATACTAGTGTATATACAGATAAAAAGGAGATTCTTATGAATACACGGAAAAAGACACAATTTATGACAATGACAGCCCTCTTAACAGCTATTGCAATTTTGATTCCGATTGTTATGCCTTTCAAGATTGTCATTCCACCTGCTTCTTACACTTTAGGAAGTCACATTGCTATTTTTATAGCCATGTTCTTGTCGCCCTTAATGGCAATTTTTGTCATACTAGCCTCTAGTTTTGGATTTTTGATGGCTGGATATCCCATGGTTATCGTATTTCGAGCTTTTTCCCATATCTTTTTTGGGACTCTAGGAGCTCTTTACCTACAAAAATTCCCCGATACCCTAGATAAACCAAAATCTTCTTGGATTTTTAACTTTGTTTTGGCTGTCATTCATGCCCTTGCTGAAGTATTAGCCTGTGTCCTTTTTTACGCAACTTCTGGTACCAATGTAGAAAATATGTTTTATGTTCTATTTGTACTAGTTGGATTTGGCACAATTATCCATAGTATGGTAGACTATACATTAGCACTAGCTGTCTATAAAGTGCTTCGAAAACGCCGTTAAGAGGAAAAACTATGACAAAAGATCGCAAACAAGCCCTGCTCCAAGTCTTGAAAGAAGCTCCTAAAGCCCTCAATGGTCAAAGTTTGGCTGAACATTTTCATGTCACGCGTCAGGTCATTGTACAGGATATTGCAATTTTGAGAGCCGATGGCGCTCCTATCCTATCCACCAATCGTGGCTACGTCTATAAGCAAATTGATACTAACCCTTATGTTCATAAACTTTTTAAAGTGAAACATGAAGTTGAAGAAATCGGTCAAGAACTCCTCGCTATCGTTGATAATGGAGGACGTGTCCAGAATACTTTGATTGACCATCCTGTTTATGGAGAAATTGAAACCTTGCTTAAACTTTCTTGCCGCCGAGACGTTCAACATTTTCTAGAACAAGTCGAGCATTCTGATTTTAAACCTTTATCTGAATTGACAGATGGTATCCATTACCACCTAGTTGAAGCCGAAACACAACAAGACCTCCACTATATCGAGGAGGCCTTAGATCAGCTAGGTTATTTAGTAAAGGATTAGAAAATTTTCTTTTCCCAATCGTCTTCTGTACGGCGAGGGTAGAAAAATTCAGATTTGTCCGGTGCTTCCATCATCTCCATCAAGGGTAACATATCATAGGCCAGATCCAAGTTTGGAATCTGGTCTTTTTGCACCCAAGAAACTTCTCCCTCTTCTGAAGATTGAAGAGTTCCAGTAAACTCTGTCATTTTATAGATAATTGAACTATAAAAACCTCCAGATTAGAAACTATGATTTAATTCACTAACCTGGAGGTTTTAGATAATTATTCGACTCTTACAAATTTGCTAGCCATTTTATCAAGTAAATATACTGATTAAATTTCTTCATTCTCTTTACGACGACGTCCTCCTACAAGACCTAAACTAAGTAAAGCACTTGTAATTGCAACTGGAATAGCTAATGTTGATTTTACTGTACCAGTATTAGGTAATGCTTTTGCTGCGGTCTTAAGCGCTTCTAGGTCTCCATTGTTGTGGACGCCTCGAATTGCTGCTTTACCTGGTAGGGCAACACTTGCTGCTGTACTTGCGTCACTGTTGCCGTGTTTTGCAGTTGCGCTAACTTGTGTTCCTGCACTCGCTGCATTATGCGCTACAGTGACTACTCCAGTCCTTGGATCTACACTTACACCGTCTTTAGATGGTGTTAGACTCCATGTTGAGCCAGTTTCGTTGCGACCACTGTT
>NZ_GL732486.1:611428-691581 GCF_000187745.1 Streptococcus sp. M334
CGCATTTGGTGTTGTTTCTTTGGCTGGTAAGTTTGCTCTTGACGCTGTACTTGCATCACTGTTTCCATGTTTAGCAGTTGCGCTGACTTGTGTTCCTGCACTTGCTGTATTGTGTGCTACAGTGATTACTCCGCTTGTTGGATCTACACTTACTCCTTCTTTAGCTGGTGTTAGACTCCATGTTGAGCCAGTTTTCGTTGCGACCACTGTTGAGTTTCCTACTGTAACTTCTACTCGGTCTGCATCTGCACTTGGCGTTACGGTTACTCGTGCATTTGCTTCGTCACTTGCTACTGTTGGTGCTCCTGGTGTTGCTGTTTTAGGTGCTTTAGGAATTACCACAGCATCACTCATATCCGATGTGGCTTCTCTTGTTGTAAAAGTATTTCCATATGCATCTCTAGGAGGTATACCACCCTGTGCAATATTTTTAACGGTAATTCGATCATTTTCTCTCAGTGCATTAGTTGGTGTCCACGTTGCCTGTCCATTTGCTGCATTTACTACAGTTTGCTTTTGTCCATTAAGATAAAATTCTACTTTACTTATAGATGTATTCGCAACTGTTGCTGTAACAACTGGCCTTTTCCCTTCTGCATTCACTAAATCAGCAACACTTACAGTTGGTTTTTTAGGTTTTACAGTTATTGGCACATTTAATGTTGCCATTTGAGCATTATTCCTTTTATTATTTAGTACGTGAATATGCAAATCGTAAGTTCCAATCATATCATTCGGAATTTGTCCTACCAATTTTATATTAGTCCCACCATCATACGGTCCAATACCATCTTGCTGTCTTCTTGTATATTCAGTTCTTGGTCCAGTATTTGGGGTTGTAGTAATATATACATCTTTAGTACTAATGACTTTCGTATCGTATTTTACTTTGATAATAACCTTCTTACCATATCCTAATTCTTCGCCAGCAACTAAACTCGATAAATCAGCACCTACTGTTTCATAAGTGAAATTTGTATTATTTGGTGCAGCTCGTAGTCCACTACCTTCAGGTAAAGTAGTCCCATTCAAGATATGATTATGTCCTGCGATATTCCTATCATTTGGCTCAGTATTTTCGGCTTTCTTCCCTACTGTTTCTTTACCATTTGTTGTATCTAGTTTAGGAGTGTTTTCCTCTAGTGGTTTATGAGTCATTTTCACACGTCTTAAACTACTGTTTTTGTAATTAACTAACTCTTTATATACCGAATTAACTTCCTCTTGATTTTTAGCAATTGTTAATACTTCTTTAGCTTTTGCAACTTTTTCTTTTAATCCCTTTACTGAATCCTCAGTGTATTTTTCTGGATCTAATTTGTCAATTTCTTTTAAAAGCGTTTCCAATTTGGTTTTATTAGTGAACACTTCCTCGACTTTGTCATCTTTTACAGATTTTTTGATTTCTGCAGTCTGATTAACAAGTGTCACAGCATTCTCTGATACTTCAAACTCTTTTTTATCTTGAACTTTAGAACCAGATCCATCTTCCTTGTTAGAAGCTTTATCTTCAGTCTTAGACTTAAGTAGACGCACTTGCTCTGTAAGAAATTGAACTCGACTTACTTGACTTGCAATCGCTTCCTCAGAAATATTTTCTCCATTAAGTAAACGGTTATTTTCATCGGTTAATTGAATAAGTTGATTAGATAAACTTACTAAACTTTCCTCGTCTACTTTTGCAATCGCAGCTTGAAGTTCACTAATAGCCTGAACGAGAGGAGACTTATCCACTAGCTTCTGAGCAACTGGTGTTTTATCACCCACTACTTCCTCTTTTGATTTCTCTATAGGATTCTCTTTAGGTGGAACTCCTTCTGTCAGTTCCGTAACACCAACATTTACCTTTTCAGTATTCGCCGTAACAGGTGATACAGGTAAAGCATCTGCCTTAACCGCACCATTTGCAAAAAACATTAATGCTGCTACGGCAACACTTGCAGCACCAAAATGGTACTTACGAATAGAATAACGGAATACCTTTTCTCCGTTCACTTCTCGATTTGATTTTGTCATCTAATCGCCTCTCTCTTATTTTTATTTTTGAGGTACTAAAAAATACCCCCCCTTAAATATTTTAGTAATTTAAGGAAAGGATATGCTTTTTTAATTTTGGGTACCACACTGTTTTAAAAACATAGTACACTTTCTATTTTACATCTTTCTTAGAAAAATTAACAGTATAACCCATATATTTTTTCTAATTTAGCATTTAATTTTAGCAAGTATATATACTTTTTTCCTAATCTTCTATTACTATTAGACAGGAGACACAACAAGACCTCCACTATATCGAGGAGGCCTTGGATAAACTTGGTTATTTAGTAAAAGACTAGAAGATTTTCTTTTCCCAATCGTCTTCTGTACGGCGAGGGTAGAAAAATTCAGACTTGTCAGGAGCTTCCATCATCTCCATCAAGGGTAACATATCATAGGCCAGTTCCAAGCTTGGAATCTGGTCTTTTTGCACCCAAGAAACTTCTCCTTCTTCTGAAGAGCGAAGGGTACCAGAGAACTCAGTTGCCTTATAACAAACGACAATATAGCGGCCACCTGTATCTAGTGGCCAATTTTTAATGCCGACAAGTTGAGGATTTTGGATAGTCAACCCTGTTTCTTCATAGATTTCACGAATGACAGACTCTGCGAAAGACTCGCCATTTTCTACATGGCCTCCTGGAAAGGCATAACCAGACCAGCGATTAGTTTCAGGAGAGCGATACTGCATTACCACGCGCTGGGTTTCGAGGTCTTCTATTAGACAAATATTTGTTAAAATCGTTAATTGTGCTCGAGACATAAATTTACTCACTTTCTAATTTATTACATTTTCAGACTTGTACCAGTACCATTAGTTTCTACTTTTTAAAATTATTTAGAATAGAATACCATTCGTTTTTCCTTTATCGGCTTTCCAAGTTCAAGTATTTTTTCTTGGTCATCAAAAGTAAAACCCATTTTTTGATAGAAAGCAATGGCGCGCTTATTATCATTCAATACCCATAAAAAAATTTCAGAAAAATGATCAAGAGCAATCAAAGCTGCTTTCATTAACTTTTGTGCGATTCCTTTTCCACAATAGTCTTTTAAAACATATAAGGCAATAATTTCACCAGCTTGAATAATCTCATCACGAAAGCTGCCATAACTGATGAAACCAACTACCTTCATACCATCCATCGCAATCAATGTATTTTCTGGATACTTTTGACTAAAGAGTCGACATCTCTCTAATGTCATTGTCTCCTGAAATTCTGCAGGCAAAAGGTCGTCATAAGCCTCTCTCCACGTTTGCCAGTGAGCAAGGGATTTGCCTTCTATCTCTTCAGGAGTTTCCATTGATTTGATAATAACCGTCATTTATTTTCTTCTCCTTAATCCAACATCCTGACTTCCTTTGCTACTTTGTGTAGAAATTTTTGTCTTGTTGAACTTGTATTTACTTCACGGCCTAACTCTCCCAAGATTGAAACCCTCTTTGTTTTTATGCCACAGTGATTCAATACAGCATTCTTTAATACTGATATTCCATAACTGTCTGGAATGTTAATCGGACCTGAAAATACTTTGTACCACCAAGTTGGTGCCATAGAAGTTGCATAGATACTAGCTGTTTTTCCTTTTAGTAACTTTTTGAACTGTTTACCTCTCAAGTAGTTTAAAATAAAGCTTCCTCGATTATTTGCAGAGTATGCAATGCCTGGCGTAAACACACGATCAATCCACCCCTTCAATAGACTAGGCATACTACTCCACCAAATAGGATAAACAAAAATGAAATGATCTGCCCACTGAATTAATTCTTGAGAGCGTAGAATAAACGGATCGTCCTCCATCCTTTGTCGATAACCATAACGTAAAACAGGATCAAACTCTTCCTCATTAAGATTAATCACTTCAAGTTCATGTCTCTTTGAGTCTATACTTTCTACAATCGTTTGAAAAATTGCTTGACAGTAGCTTTCTTTATCAGGATGTCCATTGATAACTAAAATATTCATAAAATTTCCTTAATCCAACGCCTTGACTTCCAACATCATATCCCGAATCTGAGCTGCTAGTTCAAAGTCAAGCACTTCGACTGCTTCTTGCATTTGTTTTTCGAGTTTCTTAACAAGTTCTTTGCGCTCTTGTTTATTGAGACTGTTGATGTCAACTTCCTTGTCCTCTTCCTTAGCAACTGCCTTGGTCACAGCAATCAGGTCACGGATTTCTTTCTTAATAGTTTGTGGAACGATACCATGCTCTTCATTATAGGCCATCTGGATTTTCCGACGGCGGGCAGTTTCATCGATGGCACGTTGCATAGACTGGGTAACGGTGTCCGCATACATGATGACATGCCCTTCACTGTTACGGGCGGCACGTCCAATGGTCTGGATGAGTCCACGTTCGTTACGAAGAAAGCCTTCCTTGTCAGCATCAAGAATGGCTACGAGACTCACTTCGGGAACGTCAATCCCTTCACGGAGCAGGTTGATTCCGACCAAGACATCAAAGACACCCAAGCGCAGGTCACGAATTATCTCCGTCCGCTCCAAGGTCTTGATATCCGAGTGCATGTACTTGACCTTGATGCCCATTTCCTTGAAGTAGTCGGTTAAGTCCTCTGCCATTTTCTTGGTCAAAGTGGTGATAAAGGTTCGTTCATTCTTTTCAACACGGGCATTGATTTCACCTAAGAGGTCATCAATCTGTCCCATAGTCGGACGGACTTCCACTTCAGGATCCAAGAGTCCTGTTGGACGAATGATTTGCTCAATCACTGTCTCGGTCTGTTCATTTTCATAGTCACCTGGTGTTGCTGAAACGTAAACAATCTGATGCACATGACTTTCAAACTCTTCACGACGGAGAGGACGATTGTCCAAAGCAGACGGCAAACGGAAACCGTAATTTACTAACATTTCCTTACGCGAACGGTCTCCATTGTACATACCCTTGATCTGTCCCATGGTCATGTGACTTTCATCAATCATAATCAAGAAATCATCTGGGAAGAAGTCGAGAAGCGTATAAGGAGGCTCTCCTTCGCTACGTCCATCCATGTGGCGTGAATAGTTCTCAACCCCGTTGGTATAGCCCATCTCGCGCAGCATTTCGATATCATACTCTGTCCGCTGTTTCAAGCGCTGGGCTTCAAGTAGTTTTCCTTCCTTTTCAAAGATAGCTAACTGCTCCTCTAACTCTGCTTGAATTTTAGCAATGGCAACTTCCATATGGTCGTCATTGGTCACAAAGTGAGTGGCTGGGAAAATCGCCAAATGATCCACTTCTCCCAATACCTGACCTGTCAAAGCCTCAACTTCACGGATACGGTCAATCTCGTCTCCAAAAAATTCTACTCGAAAGGCGTGTTCATCACGGGAGGCTGGGAAAATCTCCACCACATCCCCACGTACACGAAATCTTCCCCGTTGGAAATCAATATCATTGCGCTCAAACTGGATATCCACCAATTCATTCAAGAGTTTATCACGAGAAATTTCAAGACCTGGACGGAGACTAACGACACTATCAGCGTATTCCTTGGGCGAACCCAGACCATAGATACAAGAAACGGAAGCTACGACGATAACATCATTACGCTCCAAAAGGGCCGAAGTCGCTGAGTGGCGGAGTTTGTCAATCTCGTCATTGACAGAACTATCCTTCTCAATGTAGGTATCACTAGAAGGGACATAAGCTTCTGGCTGGTAATAATCATAGTAAGACACAAAGTACTCAACGGCATTTTCAGGGAAAAATTCCTTAAATTCTCCATAAAGCTGACCAGCAAGCGTCTTATTATGGGCAATGACCAGAGTGGGTTTATTAACTTTGGAAATGACCTGACTCATGGTATAGGTCTTCCCTGTTCCAGTCGCCCCCATCAGAATCTGAGCTTTTTCTCCACCCTCGATATTATCAACCAACTGCTCGATAGCTTGGGGTTGATCTCCTGAGGGTTGGTATTTTGATACTAGTTTAAATTGATTATCTGTAATACGGTTAATCATAAGAATCCTCTCTCCATGTGCTATTCCTATTTTAGCATACTTGTATCATTTTCACGAAGAAAAGGACGGACCTAAGTCACATCCTTTCATTTTCTTTCTTCAATTGATAAGCGAGATAGACAATCAGCAGCAGCAAAATAATACTGGACACGATGGAACCCTCAATACCAAAAGATCCTCCTGATAACCAGCCTTGATCGCCTTGTGGTAAAAAGGTCATCAAAGACGTTCCTGATGGTTGACCACTAACTAAAATCCCAAAGAGATTTCCCTGAGCAAAATTCCAGGCTCCATGAATACCTGCAACACCCCAAACTGTATCAGTTTTGAGAAGGTAAAGAGACATGGCAACTCCGAATAGGAAGAGATTCACTAGAGATAGAGGTGTTAGACCAGAATTTCCCACATGAAGCAGGGTAAAGAACAGGCTAGATATAAGAATAGCCAGTTTTAGATTGGTTCTTGAGGCCAATTGAGGAAGGAGCCAAGCACGGGCTACCACTTCTTCTGTTGTCCCCTGTAAAATCCAAAAAGGGATAGTAAAGACTACAAAGACAAGCGAGTAAAGATTCAAGTGAATGGATTCCAAACGATATTGCCCCAAGGCCACTAAACCTAACAAAGTAAGAAGAAAAAGTGCCAGACCTAGCCCAAATCCTTTAACAAGATTTCTGAGGAAATTTTCTCTATAAAATCCTAAAGTTCGAATAGGTCTTTTCTCAACTTTTTTAGTCCATCTGAACACAGTGTTGAGTATAAAACCAAACGCCAGTAAATCTAAAATTAAATGAAAGTCACTTGTTTTATCCATCAAGCTCTGCTGCAAAGTCTGCAAGTATGTAGCAAAAGCTTGACCAGCCTCTCCAAAATTTCTAGCAAGTCCGATAAGAGCTAACAAACTAATACCATATAAAGTAAAAGCCACAAACTCTCCTATAAAGACAAAAACAAAGGCTAACAAGGGGCTTGTGTAAATATTTAAACTCATTTTTGAAGCTTGGAAGTCTTCAAATATTCTTTTGTTCTTCATATCCCTGTCCTCTTTTCTTCTACTATATACTATTATTATAGCACTTTATGGTAGCAATTCAAGAAAGAAAAGAAAAAACGATGTTATATTTTCTGACACAAAAAATATAAAAATTTGCCTTTTTTTACTTTTTCTGATATAATGGGAAAATATTCGGAAAAGGAGACTAAAAATGAAGAAAAAATTTCTAGCATTTTTGCTAATTTTATTCCCAATTTTCTCATTAGGTATTGCGAAAGCTGAAACAATTAAGATTGTATCTGATACCGCCTATGCACCTTTTGAGTTTAAAGATTCAGATCAAACTTATAAAGGAATTGATGTTGACATTATTAACAAAGTCGCTGAGATTAAAGGATGGAACATTCAGATGTCCTATCCTGGATTTGATGCAGCGGTAAATGCGGTTCAAGCTGGTCAAGCTGACGCTATCATGGCAGGGATGACAAAGACGAAAGAACGTGAAAAAGTCTTCACCATGTCTGATACTTACTATGATACAAAAGTTGTCATTGCAACTACAAAGGCACACAAGATTAGTAAATATGACCAATTAACTGGCAAAACCGTTGGTGTTAAAAACGGAACTGCTGCTCAACGTTTTCTTGAAACAATCAAAGATAAATACGGCTTTACTATTAAAACATTTGACACTAGTGATTTGATGAACAACAGCTTGAGTGCTGGTGCCATCGATGCCATGATGGATGACAAACCTGTTATCGAATATGCCATCAACCAAGGTCAAGACCTCCATATTGAAATGGATGGTGAAGCTGTAGGTAGTTTTGCTTTCGGTGTGAAAAAAGGAAGCAAATACGAGCACCTGGTTACTGAATTTAACCAAGCCTTGGCTAAAATGAAACAAGATGGTAGTCTTGATAAAATCATCAAGAAATGGACTGCGTCATCATCTTCAGCAGTGCCAACTACAACTACTCTTGCAGGCTTAAAAGCCATTCCTGTTAAAGCTAAATACATCATTGCCAGCGATTCTTCTTTTGCACCTTTTGTTTTCCAAAATTCAAACAACCAATACACTGGTATTGATATGGAATTGATTAAGGCAATCGCTAAGGACCAAGGTTTCGAAATTGAAATCACCAACCCTGGTTTTGATGCCGCTATCAGTGCTGTTCAAGCTGGACAAGCTGATGGTATCATTGCTGGTATGTCTGTTACAGATGCTCGTAAGGCAACTTTTGACTTCTCAGAATCATACTACACTGCCAATACTATCCTTGGTGTCAAGGAATCAAGCACCATTGCTTCTTATGAAGATTTAAAAGGGAAGACGGTCGGTGTTAAAAACGGAACCGCTTCTCAAACCTTCCTAACAGAAAATCAAAGCAAATACGGCTACAAAATCAAAACCTTCGCTGATGGTTCTTCAATGTATGACAGTTTAAATACTGGAGCCATCGATGCGGTTATGGATGATGAACCTGTCCTCAAATATTCTATCAGCCAAGGTCAAAAATTGAAAACTCCAATCGCTGGAACTCCAATCGGTGAAACAGCCTTTGCCGTAAAAAAAGGAGCAAATCCAGAATTGATTGAAATGTTCAACAACGGACTTGCAAACCTTAAAGCAAACGGGGAATTCCAAAAGATTCTTGATAAATACCTAGCTAGCGAATCTTCATCTGCTTCAACAAGCACTGTTGATGAGACAACTATCTGGGGCTTGCTCCAAAACAACTACAAACAACTCCTTAGCGGTCTTGGTATCACTCTTGCTCTAGCTCTTATCTCATTTGCTATTGCCATTGTCATTGGGATTATCTTCGGTATGTTTAGCGTTAGCCCATACAAATCTCTTCGTGTGATCTCTGAGATTTTCGTTGACGTTATCCGTGGTATTCCATTGATGATTCTTGCAGCCTTTATCTTCTGGGGGATTCCAAACTTTATCGAATCCATCACAGGTCAACAAAGTCCAATTAACGACTTTGTAGCTGGTACTATTGCCCTCTCACTCAATGCAGCCGCTTATATCGCTGAAATCGTTCGTGGTGGTATTCAGGCCGTTCCAGTTGGCCAAATGGAAGCCAGCCGAAGCTTGGGTATCTCTTATGGAAAAACCATGCGTAAGATTATCTTGCCACAAGCAACTAAATTAATGTTGCCAAACTTTGTTAACCAATTCGTTATCGCTCTTAAAGATACAACCATCGTATCTGCTATCGGTTTGGTTGAACTCTTCCAAACTGGTAAGATTATCATCGCCCGTAACTACCAAAGTTTCAAGATGTATGCAATCCTTGCTATCTTCTATCTTGTAATTATCACACTTTTGACTAAACTAGCGAAACGCTTAGAAAAGAGGATTCGTTAATGGCAAAACTAAAAATTGATGTAAATGATTTACACAAAAGCTACGGAAAAAATGAAGTTTTAAAAGGAATTACGACTAAGTTCTATGAAGGAGATGTTGTTTGTATCATTGGTCCTTCAGGTTCTGGTAAGTCAACCTTCCTCCGTAGCCTTAATCTTCTAGAAGAAGTCACTAGCGGTCACATCACTGTGAACGGTTATGACTTAACTGAAAAAACTACCAACGTTGACCACGTCCGTGAAAATATCGGAATGGTGTTCCAACACTTCAACCTCTTCCCACACATGTCTGTATTGGACAACATTACTTTTGCTCCTATTGAGCACAAGTTGATGACTAAAGAAGAAGCTGAGAAATTGGGAATGGAGTTGCTTGACAAGGTTGGGCTTGCAGATAAAGCTAATGCTAACCCAGATAGCCTATCAGGTGGTCAAAAACAACGTGTGGCTATCGCTCGTGGACTAGCAATGAATCCAGACATCATGCTCTTTGATGAACCAACTTCTGCCCTTGACCCTGAGATGGTCGGAGACGTACTGAACGTTATGAAAGAATTGGCTGAGCAAGGCATGACCATGATTATCGTAACCCATGAGATGGGATTTGCCCGTCAGGTTGCCAACCGCGTTATCTTTACTGCAGACGGTGAGTTCCTAGAAGACGGAACACCTGACCAAATCTTTGATAACCCACAACACCCACGTCTGAAAGATTTCTTGGACAAGGTCTTAAACGTCTAAACTCAAACTGTAAGGATTTCCTTGCAGTTTTTTTCTATCTCGTATTGGATTTTTTGATTTTTCGGAAAATTATGTTAGAATTAAGTTTATGAAATGAGATTTCCTCATACCTAGTAAGACTAGGAATAAAAATAGAAATTAGGTAGCTAGATGTCATCTAAGGTTATTGTTACAATTTTTGGTGCGAGTGGAGACCTGGCTAAACGCAAGCTCTACCCTTCCCTTTTTAGACTATATAAGTCCGGCAATCTTTCCGAGCACTTTGCCGTTATTGGAACTGCCCGTCGTCCTTGGAGCAAGGAATATTTTGAATCTGTAGTAGTTGAATCTATCCTTGATTTGGCAGATAGTACCGAACAGGCTCAGGAGTTTGCTAGCCACTTCTACTATCAAAGCCATGATGTCAATGATACAGAACACTACATTGCTCTACGTCAATTGCAGGCTGAACTTAATGACAAGTACCAAGCTGAACACAACAAGCTCTTCTTCTTGTCTATGGCACCTCAGTTCTTTGGAACTATCGCAAAACACCTCAAGTCTGAAAACATTGTTGATGGTAAAGGTTTTGAGCGTTTAATCGTTGAAAAACCATTTGGTACAGATTACGCAAGCGCAAGCAAGTTGAATGACGAGCTCCTAGCAACATTTGACGAAGAACAAATTTTCCGTATTGACCATTATCTTGGTAAGGAAATGATCCAAAGCATCTTTGCAGTTCGCTTTGCAAACTTGATTTTTGAAAACGTTTGGAACAAGGACTTTATCGACAATGTTCAAATTACCTTTGCGGAGCGCTTGGGTGTAGAAGAACGTGGTGGCTACTATGATGAGTCTGGTGCCCTCCGTGACATGGTACAGAACCACACTCTACAACTGCTTTCCCTCCTTGCCATGGACAAGCCAGCAAGCTTCACAAAAGACGAGATTCGTGCTGAAAAGATTAAGGTCTTTAAAAACCTCTATCATCCAACTGATGAAGAACTTAAAGAACACTTTATCCGTGGTCAATACCGTTCAGGTAAGATTGATGGCATGAAATATATCTCTTATCGTAGCGAGCCAAATGTTAATCCAGAATCTACAACTGAAACCTTTGCATCTGGTGCCTTCTTTGTAGACAGCGAGCGCTTCCGTGGTGTTCCTTTCTTCTTCCGTACTGGTAAACGTCTGACTGAAAAAGGCACTCATGTCAATATCGTCTTTAAACAAATGGACTCTATCTTTGGAGATTCACTTGCTCCAAACATTTTGACCATCTATATCCAACCAACAGAAGGATTCTCTCTTAGCCTAAATGGGAAGCAGGTAGGAGAAGAATTTAACTTGGCTCCTAACTCACTTGATTACCGTACAGATGCGACCGCAACTGGTGCTTCTCCAGAGCCATACGAGAAATTGATTTATGATGTCTTAAATAACAACTCAACTAACTTTAGCCACTGGGATGAAGTTGGTGCGTCATGGAAATTGATTGACCGTATCGAAGAACTCTGGGCTGAAAATGGTGCCCCACTTCATGACTATAAAGCTGGAAGCATGGGACCTCAAGCTAGCTTTGACTTACTTGAAAAATTCGGTGCCAAATGGACTTGGCAACCAGACATCGCCTATCGTCAAGATGGTCGTTTAGAATAAAAAAAAATCCTGCAAGTTTGTACCTTGCAGGATTTTTGCTTCTGATTAGATTAAGCCTTCCAAGAGACCCTTCATAAAGTTTTCTGAGTTAAACTCTCCAATATCATCGATTTTTTCACCAAATCCAATCAATTTTACAGGAATATTGAGTTCCTCTCGGATAGCTAGAACAACACCACCTCGAGCCGTTCCATCAATCTTAGTCAAGACAATTCCTGTCAAAGGGGTAATTTTTGAAAATTCTTTGGCCTGTACTAGGGCATTTTGACCTGTTGATGCATCAAGTGCCAAGAAGGTTTCATGCGGCGCTTCTGACACAACACGTTTGATGATACGACCAATCTTTTCCAGCTCAGCCATGAGGTTGTCCTTGTTTTGCAAACGACCAGCAGTATCAATCATTAGAATATCGATACTTTCAGCTACAGCACGTTCCATGCCATCAAAGACTACACTGGCTGGGTCAGCTTTTTCAGCTCCAGTTACAACTGGAACGTCAACACGACGGCCCCATTCAGCAAGCTGGGCTACTGCTCCTGCACGGAAAGTATCTGCCGCAACTAGCATAACCTTCTTACCTGCTTGTTTGTAGCGGTGAGCTAGTTTCCCGATAGAAGTTGTTTTCCCAACACCATTAACACCAACAAAGAGCATCACTGTCAAGCCATCTTGGAAGTGGATACTTTCATCGTAGTTACCGTCTTTCTCATAGAGCTCGACCAATTTTTCAATGATGACACGGCGAAGTGCGTCGGGTTTCTTGGCATTTTCAAGCTTGGCTTCGTAGCGTAACTCCTCAGTTAAGTTTGAAGCGACTTGAACACCAACGTCACTCATAATCAGCAGTTCTTCCAGTTCCTCGAAAAATTCTTCGTCAACAGAGCGGAAATTTGCAAAGAAGGCGTTCAAGCGAGCACCAAATCCTGTACGAGTTTTCTTAAGACTACGGTCATATTTTTCCTGAACGGTTTCTTCTGCTTGAGGAGTTCCTGGTTCAAGCACTTCAGAATTATTTTCTTCTACAGCTTCTTCAAGCTCAGGGTTCTCTTCCTCTGCGACTTCTTCTTGTTGAACTTCTACAACTGGCTCTGAATCCTTACTTTCTTCAACTGTATTTTGGATTTCCTCTTCTTCAAATACAGCTTCTTCAACAATTTCAACCTCTGCTTCTTCATGAGGAAGTTCCTCAGCTTCTGTAAGAGAAGGCTCAGCAGCTTCAGACAAATCAAGATTTTCCAGAGCTTCTTTTACAACTTCTTCGATCTTAGGTTCTTCTTTTTTTCCGAATAGACGGTCAAACAATCCCATATCTTAGTTCTCCTTTAGCACATATTCTTCGATAGCCCAGGCGACAGCCTCTTCATCGTTGGTCATTCGCGTCACTACATTTGCGACTGCCTTGACTTCAGGAACAGCGTTTTGCATGGCAACACCGAGCCCTGCCCATTCAATCATAGAGAGGTCATTGGCCTCGTCACCACAAGCCATGACTTGGCTTTGGTCGATTCCAAGATGGCTGATTAGTTTTGCCAAACCTGTTGCTTTATGAACATTTTTTGGTGACCACTCTAGCAACATTTCACGTGATTTAAAGATTTCATATTGGTCAAACAATTCTGGAGAAATCTTCTGAATAGCTGCATCCAAGGGTTCTTGAGCAAAGGCAGTCACGCACTTATTGTAGGTCATCTGACTAGATAAGTCTTCAAAATCCACTGGAACAAAGGTCAATGCTGGATTGAATTTGGCATAAAGACTTTCTTGGTCCGATTGGATTTGATAAACAGTTCCTTCTGAAATAGCGTCAAGAGGAAGTGATAATTTCTCTGTTTCTTCATACAAGCGTGCCACATCGTCGTATGAAAAGACTGTTTTATCAAGGATTTCACCTGTATTTTTCTGAACCAAACCACCATTAAAAGTAATGGTATACTCATCTTCATGGCCGTCAGTCCCTAGCTCATGGAGAAAGAAATCCATAGCTTTTAAGGGACGACCAGTTGTCAATACGACCTTGATACCACGATCACGCGCAGCTTTCAAGGTTGCCTTAGTGCGATCCGTCAGCTTTTTATCAGTAGTCAGCAAGGTCCCATCCAAGTCCAATGCAATCAATTTTATATCTGCCATTATAAACCCTCCATATAAGCTATAACCGACTGGTCCTTATGGTGACCAATCACAGTTTCTGCTAATTCTAAAATCTCTGGTCGTGCATTTTCAGGAGCCACAGGATGTCCCACAACCTGCATCATATGCAAGTCATTTAGATTGTCTCCAAAAGCCATAACCTGATCCATCGTGATACCAAGTTTTTTAGCTAATTCAACAATGGCCACACCCTTATCGACATAGTCCAGAACAATATCAATGGATTCAAAGCCAGTTGTCATGGCCTTAACACCAGGAACATGTTCATTGACCCAAGCTTCTCCAGCTTCGAGAGTTTCTTCTGTGAAGTTGGTTGTAAATTTGAAAATGTCATCTGTGATATCTTCCAGACTGGCTACTTTTTGGATATTTTCATTATAATGCTGGCTCTCTTTCAAATAGGTTGCATCAACCGTATCTAGCACATAAGAACCCTTCTTACCCGTCAAGAGCAGTTTATTGACATCTACATAAGGTGAAGTTTTTAGCTTTTCAAAAGTTGCCAGATAAAAGTCACGAGACATGGTCGCTTCATACAAGTCTTGACCTTGATATTCGACCAAACTGCCATTTTCCGCGATAAAAATAATATCATCACGAACATCAGCAAATAATTTTTCTAAGGATAGAAATCCGCGCCCCGAAGCCACCGCAAAGTAAATCCCTTTTTCCTTATAGGAAGCCAAGAGAGACTTGAGGCGGTCCATATCAAAGCGCCCATTCCCATCTAGAAAGGTTCCGTCCATATCCGTTGCTACTAGTTTAATTGTCATCCTTCAATACTTTCTAAATCTTTTAACTTAACTGAAACAATTTTTGAAACACCTGATTCTTGCATAGTCACTCCATAGATGGAATCAGCCGCTGCCATGGTTCCCTTACGGTGGGTCACGACGATAAACTGGCTATCCTTGTCAAATCGATTGAGGTAATCCCCGAAACGCTTAACATTGGCTTCATCCAGCGCAGCCTCTACCTCATCCAAAATAACAAACGGAATGGTCTTGACACGAATAATGGAGAAAAGCAAAGCAAGAGCTGATAAGGCTTTTTCACCACCACTCATAAGGTTAAGCGACTGGATTTTCTTACCTGGAGGTTGAACAGAAATCTCAACCCCAGCTGTCAGCAGGTCTCCCTCAGTCAAAATGAGGTCCGCCTGACCTCCGCCAAACATCTGCTTAAAGGTCACTTTGAAAGACTCACGAATAGCTTCAAAGGTGGATTTAAAGCGTTCCTTGACCTCATCATTCATCTCTGTAATGGTTTCTAGGAGCAGATTTTTCGCTGACAAAATGTCATCTCGCTGGCCATTTAGGAAATCCAGACGATTGTGCACTTCTTCGTACTGTTCAATAGCATCAAAGTTGACAGGACCCAGCGAGCGAATAGCCTTCTCTAAATCTTTAACCTCTTGCTCTGCCAGATTAAGATTTTCCAACTCATGAGACTTTTCTAAAGCTTCTGTATAGCTAATCTGATACTGGTCTGTTAATTGACTTTGTAGATGGCGCAAGCGCTCGCTGACCTTTTCTTTCTTGGCTTCAGCACGTGTTTGCTTGCGAATCCACTCCTCATTCTGCTGGCGAGCCTGATCCAAATGACTAGCAATATCATCCAGCTGACCTTCAATATCATCCAACTCAAACTGCTTGCGAATCAAACCTTGTTGGAGATTTGTTTTCTGGTTTTTGGCTTCTTCAGCCTGTTGACTGAGCAGTTCTGTATCAACCTTCTCAATATTATCAACCTTTTCTTGAAGAAGGCGTTGGATTTCTTCTTGCTCAATATCCAGATTATCCAATTCCTTGCCTAAACGTTCAATATCCGCAACTTCGTAACGTTTTTGCCCTTGCAGTTCTGTCTTAAGCAGGCGAGCTTGCGCTACCTCTTCCTGCAAATTTTGATAGCGTTCTTGGATGGCATTTTTGTTAGACTTAATCTCTTCAATCTCAGCTTCCAGATTTTGCTTATCACTGGCAATAGTAGCAAGACGCTCTTGGCATTTTTCCTTATCTGCTTGCCAATCTCCATCAGAAAGACGATTTAATTCCTCTTCTTGAAGTTTCCAAAGAGTTTCTAGCTCTTCAACTTGCTGACTGGTCTGCTGATAAGCGAGGGACAAGCCTTGCTCCTGAATACGTGCCTGCTCCCCCTGAGATTTGATGGCTTCTAATCTTTCTGTCAATCTAGCCATCTCATCTTGCAAGGTCTTCAAACTCGACTCTTCTGAACGCAAGCTTGCTTCTTCTTCAGCAATTTCTTTTTGCAATTGCTCCAGCTCTGGCTTGATGAAAATGCTGTTATTTTGGCGATTGGCACCACCCGCATAGGAACCACCTGTGCGCAACTCTGTGCCGTCCAAAGTCACCATACGAACCTGATAACGAACCTGACGAGCTGCTGCACGCGCATGTTCTACGGTATCAAAGATAGCCGTCGTAGCTAGCAAATTCTTGAAAATAGCTTCCAACCTATTATCGAAAGTAACCAGCTCATCTGCCATGCCAAGGAAACCTGGACTTGTAGCGATAGTATCTTGGTTCTGACTAGAAATCGTACGGGCCTTGATCGTTGTCAAAGGAAGGAAGGTCGCACGACCATATCTGTTTCGTTTAAGGAAATCAATAGCTTTAGTTGCCGACTCTTCATCTTCTACGATGATATGCTGGCTACTTGCTCCAAGCGCAATCTCTAGGGCAGTTTGATAATGCACATCAAAAGTCAAATGCTCACTGACTGCCCCAATAATTCCACCAAGGCGGTCTTTTTCTTGGAGGACACTCTTGACACCTGCATAAAAGTTACTATGATTTTTCAGGATATTTTCCAAACTTTGGGCTCTAGCCTGCTTGTTTTTGAGATTATCCAGACGGTCAAAGAGTTGACTTTGTTGGGTTTGATAGGAAGTTTTCTGTTCCTCTTGCTCCTTGGCACAGACCTGGTAATCTGCCAATAATTTCTGAACTTGCTCCTTGGCTGTTTCAAGCTCAGCATTTTCCTGCCTAGCCTTCTCTCTAGCTGTAGCCAGTTGTTCTTTCAGCTTTTCTAGTTGATCTGCTTGCTTTTGAGAAAGCTGACGGCTATTTTCCAACTCATTCTCGATGCGGGTCAGTTGATTTGAGACATCCGCTTCTTCTTGTAGAAGGGCCACAAAGCGTTCACGTAAGAGCTCAATCATCTGATCAGGATCATCTGAAAAAGCTAGCAATTCAGCCTCTAAACGATTGAGTTTTTGATTATTTTGGACTAGATTTTCTTCTAAAAGTGCTAAAGAGCTTTCTTTTTCAGCCTTTTCCTGACTTAGAGCCTTTCTCTTATCCTCCAAAGCAGCCAAACGGGCTTGTGCTTCCTGCTGATTCAGGGCTACTTGCTCAGATTCTAATTTCGATAAGGCTAATTTTCTCTCTAAATCACTAATCAGACTGGTCAAATCCATCAAACTGCCTTGGTCTTTGGCCATTTCAGCCTGTAAATCTTGGCGTTGCTTTTTAAGAGTTTGATTTTCTTCTTCTAATTTTTCACGCTTTTGGTAGTAGCTCGTCAAGAGTTCCTGAACTTGTGCCAACTCTTCTTCTGTCGACTCTAGTTCAGCCTTATTTTCCTTGATTTGAGCAACCAGCACGTCTAAATAAATAGCCTTGCGTTGACCTTCCAAGTCTAAAAACTTACGGGCATTCTCAGCTTGCTTCTCAAGAGGTTTAATTTGATTATCCAATTCGTAGATAATGTCTTCAAGTCGGTCTAAATTATCCTGAGTTTGTTGTAGTTTACTCTCAGTCTCTTTTCTGCGAGTCTTGTATTTCAAAACTCCAGCAGCCTCTTCGAAAATAGCTCGGCGTTCCTCAGGCTTAGAATTAAAAATCTCCTCAACCTTCCCTTGGGAAATAATAGAGAAGGAATCTCGTCCCAATCCAGTATCCAAGAAAAGATCATGAATATCACGCAGACGGACTTTCTTGCCGTCAATCTTGTATTCGCTATCTCCACTACGATAGATATGGCGTTCTACCCTGATTTCTTGACCTGCGTCCTTGATAAATCCGTCATTATTATCCAAAGTCACAACTACAGAAGCATAATTGAGCGGTTTGCGACTTTCAGTTCCGGCAAAGATGACATCCGGCATCTTGCCCCCACGGAGACTCTTAACACTTGACTCCCCCAAGGCCCAACGCAGACTTTCTGTAATATTCGACTTTCCAGATCCATTGGGTCCAACGACTGCCGTCACACCTTGGTCAAAGACAACCTTGGTCTTATCAGCAAAAGACTTGAATCCTTGAATTTCGATTTCCTTTAAATACATGAATCGAGCCCTTTCTCAACAGCATTTTTGGCAGCTTCCTGCTCTGCTAATTTCTTAGAACGACCTTGACCTTGACCAATGCTCTTACCTTCAACAAGAACTTCTACATCAAAAACCTTATCGTGGGCAGGCCCTGTTTCAGAAATCACCTGATAACGAATAGCCACATCCCCATTGACCTGAAGTAACTCTTGGAGATGGGTTTTGTAGTCTGTAATCATCTCAAACTCGCCTGCTTCAACCTTAGGAATCATGACTTGATAGATAAATTTCTTGACCTTGGCCACATCCTTATCCAAAAGGAGGGCACCAAGAAAAGCTTCAAAAGCATCGCCAAGAATGGTGTCACGATTGCGACCACCAGATTTTTCTTCCCCCTTACCCAGCTTAATAAACTGGTCAAACTGGCAATCACGCGCAAAGCCAGCCAAACTCTCCTCGCGGACAATCATGGCACGGAGTTTAGACAAGTCACCCTCAGGTTTTTTAGGATATTTTTTATACAGATATTCTGAAATCAATAACTGTAGAACAGCGTCTCCTAAAAATTCCAAGCGTTCATTGTGTGAAATTTTTAAGAGGCGGTGCTCATTGGCATAACTCGTATGAGTAAAGGCAGTCTCCAGCAAGTTTTTGTCTGCAAATTCGATTGCAAAATGGTTCTTTAGTACAGTTTGTAATTCTTTCATACCAACCTCTTTCTAACTGACAACAGTCCTTTTTATTATATCAAAAAAAGCCCCCTGAGTCACTTTAAAACGGGACAGGAGGGGATTTGGGAATTCTATAGAATATGATTTTCAATTTTATACTTCTTCAAACCACATCAGCTTCGCCTTGGATTATATATGTGACTGACTTTGTCAGTCTTATCTACAACCTCAAAGCAGTGCTTTGAGCAGCCTACGGCTAGCTTCCTAGTTTGCTCTTTGATTTTCATTGAGTATTAGGGGCAAATTTGAGGCAGGATAAATAAAAAGCCCTATTAAAGGCTTTTTAGGATGTTTACATCCACCCTGAGGGAATCGAACCCCCATCTCAAGAACCGGAATCTTACGTGATATCCATTACACTAAGGGTGGAAACTTGTTTTATTATAACAAAAATTTGCTCTAATAACAAGTTTTTTTCTGGCCAAATAGCCCGTCTTAGTGGGAAGCATCCCCATTCCAAATAGAGTTTTTCACGATAACATAATCAACGTGTTTAAGGTCAGCAACCTGACGTCCACCTGCGTATGAAATAGCACTTTGAAGGTCCTGTTCCATCTCAGTCAAAGTGTCTTGCAAATGACCTTTTGCAGGAAGCAAGATACGTTTGCCTTCGACGTTTTTATAAGCACCTTTTTGATATTGTGAAGCTGAACCATAGTATTCTTTGAACTGTTCACCATCGACTTCAATCGTTTTCCCTGGACTTTCGATGTGTCCTGCAAAGAGGGAACCAATCATGACCATGCTAGCACCGAAGCGGATAGACTTGGCAATATCTCCGTGAGTACGAATTCCTCCATCAGCGATAATCGGTTTACGTGCAGCCTTGGCACACCAGCGTAGAGCAGCCAACTGCCAACCACCTGTACCAAAACCAGTCTTGACCTTGGTGATACAAACCTTACCAGGACCGATTCCAACCTTAGTAGCATCCGCACCAGCATTTTCCAATTCACGCACAGCTTCTGGTGTTCCCACATTTCCAGCAATTACAAAGGTATCTGGCAATTCTTTCTTGATGTGTTGAATCATAGAAATCACGCTATCCGCATGACCATGGGCAATGTCAATCGTAATGTACTCAGGAGCATCAGCTTTGAGCTGGCTAACAAAATCATACTCATAGTCCTTAACACCAACAGAGATAGAAGCAATGAGCCCTTGCTCATGCATACGCTTAATAAAAGGAATGCGTCCTGCCTCATCAAAACGATGCATAATGTAGAAGTAACCTCCTTTAGCCAGTTGCTCTGCTACATTTTCATCCAAAATCGTCTGCATATTAGCTGGCACAACAGGTAGTTTAAAGATGTGATTTCCTAGAGTGACACTTGTATCCGCTTCTGCACGACTTTTAATCACACATTTATTTGGAATCAATTGAATATCTTCATAATCAAAAATTGGAAATTCATTTAACATATCAATGTCTCGTTTCTTTTGTAATGACCTACCTATGCTCTCGCATCACTACGCCTTTTCCGACGTTTCCTTAATTCATTATAAACTAAAGTACAGTTTTTGTCAAATAATTTTACAAATTAAAATATATTGTTCGGATTTCACTTGTATCAAAAACAAAAGAAAGAGGAGAGATTATTTTCTCCCCACTTCTTTAGTAATATTCCTTTTAAAAATTTCTTCGGAGTTTTCCATCATTTCACAAAATTCACGATAGGATGAAAAGTTCTGAGGAATTTGGATAGACCATTTCTTCAACAAAGCTCCATAACCTGCTAGCTTTCCTATCTCATTATCAATAACCTTGTCCTCGCTCGGAAAAACAAGACCAGCCTTCTCAGCTTTCAAAATATAAGAATAGGAAATCAGCTGGAATAAGTCCTCACGGTTGATTCCTTTTTCAGTCAATTCCAGTTTTTTATACTTAGCATCTAATACTATTTTAAGCTCTTCTTGATAAAAATCTGGATATACTTTCCGTTTCCCAACAGAAAATACCGAAATACCACCTAGTTTTTCTTTATTTCGTGGATGGATGAAATCTTTTGGCAATAAAGTATGAACATACTCTTCCCAAAGCCAGGCAACATCAAAAAGAATACCATGGATTTTTTGATCTTGATACCCTAAACCGTGCTTTTCTTGGTTTAGAATCATCAGACAAAGTTCTTGTAACTTTCTGTACTCGTGAAAGTATGCATGACGCAAAAGTTTAGATTGATTTCCCCGAATAATCTTAGCACGATCAGCTAGTTTATAAGAGGGCGTTACACGCACGATTTCAGCTACGTTTTCACGACTAGTTGAGAGATTATCTAGTACCCCTTGACCAATGCTTTTCTGGTTCTTAATGTATTCAATAGTGTGACGGGCCAACTGCATGAGGGGATTATCATAGGTGAACTCTCTCGTTGTGTAGGCAATATTTCCCGTGAAAGGAAGATTTTTCTTGAGATGGTTTCTTACATCAATCACTCCCTTAACATGACTGTCATTATAAGAAAATCGATGGTATTCCTTATAAAGACCTTTTCTAATAGCAGCTTGTAGATACTTAGGAAAGAGATACATCAAAAGTTGATAGAGCTTATCTTCACTCGACAAAGCTACATCTAAACTAGTGAGATTGATATGAAAAACCTTTTGTAAAAGATAATGCAAAAAATAGTCATTACTCTCATCAGAAAAGCGAGAGGAAATTGTTAATCTTTCCTGACCACACCCCAGAAAACCAATCACATTTCCAGTCTTGATTTTCTGATTAACTGTTTCAAAGATTTTTTTGGTCCTTCTCTAAGTCAGGAGAATTCTTCAAATCATTTGGAAAAATGAAAACACGTTCATCTTGGGATAAACTTTCCAAGGTTCTGTCTAAAAGAAGATTGCTTAGTTTAGGATATCCTTCAACAAATTCTTCTTTAACAATCTTGTGTTGATTATCGGTTATACGCATCATCGTTTTCATCGCTTTCATTGTCATCAGCTACTGCCTGATTTTTTTGCTTATTCTTTGTCAGATAAAATGCTTTTTTCAATGTTTCTAGAGTTTCAGCTTCATCATAAGAACCACGTACATAATCTTCCAAAAGCGGTTTGAGATAATCAAACCAGAGTAATTCATAGTCAAAATCTACATCCTTCAAGTTAAGGAAATAACTTGGCCCGATATGGTAATGACTGTTTAATTCCTGAACATTTTCAATAGCAGCATTCAAGTTCCTTAATCGAATTTTAGCTTCTTTTGCATCCTCACCTAGTTCTTCATCTAGAATGTGAAGTCGACTTTCAGCCGTAACTTCAACAAAGCGGAAACGACGACGCATAGCAAAATCAAAGGTATCAACAGATCTGTCTATATCATTCATGGTTCCGATGATGTAGACATTCTCAGGGATATACAATTTCTCATCAGTCTCATGTAAATTAGCATACTGAGTAGAAACACTCCCCTTTTCACCACGATAACCAGGGTCGATAGAGAAAAAGAGTTCCCCAAAAATCTTAGAAATCTCCCCACGGTTGATTTCATCAATGATGAAGACGAATTTCTTGTCTGTGTCAATTGTTGGAGATACATAATCACACAATCCATAACTTTCTTTCATGTGATCCAAAACAATTTTGTGGTAAGTTTGGTACTTTAGATGAGTCTCCTCGCCCTTGTATAAAAGATATACTTTTTCTTTAGTGGCAACAGGAGAATCAAACTTCACATTCCCTTGGCTATTTAAACTAGCTGGGACTGAACTACGAGGAAACAAATATTGTCCCTGTTTCTCATTGATAGCATCCGTTAGTTTAGTCCAAGCTTCATCAAAATTATCTTGGCCTCCAGTTTTCTTAGCGTCTCTAGCTTTCTGACAAAACTTCTTAAAGATGCCATCTACTAGTTTAAACTCAATGGTACCATCTCCATTAGATACTGGTCTCAATCCCTCTACAAAATCCGTATAGTCATAAGATGGATGAAACTGTACAAAGCCGATTTGATCTTTATTACTATTTGTTAACTCTTTGGCTATATCTTTGGCTAAGCGTGTTTTTCCCGTACCTGGTGCCCCACGGAGGATAAGGTTTGGAGACTTTAATAGAGATTGAGTTAATTGATGACGAAAATTGTTTGATGAATCCATTGTACTATTGTCTTCCTTATCTTCCATAAAAAGCTTAGAATACTCAAAAAGCATAGTTCCTAATTTCGATGGCTCCAACTCAGGATAAGTTTTGGACACCAGTTCAATTATTTTATGATTTTGCAGATAAGGTCCACCTTGATTTGTCTGAGAAACAAAGTGGTTCCAAAATTCTTTCTGACTATTAATATTTACACCAAAGAAAGGATCTCCCTCAGAATAGATACAAAGTAGTTTTGTCACCATAGCAGAACGACCAATAAATTCATTTGTTGATCTTTTCATATCAAAAATAGGATTTTCAAAGTTAAAACGAATACCTTCTTTGATAATTTCATACAAATCTGATTTTAATTTTGAAAATCGCTGATCCAACTCTGAAATCTCATTATTAGCTTGATCTTTATATTTGTTTGTTTTTTTATTCCAATAAATACCAAATTTTGAAGCTGAGCCACCAGAAATTCCAAGAAATAGATTTTTGTATTTTCCTTTCTCAAGAGCGTAGCACAAAGACTTATTTTGCTGTCCCTTTCCTATTACATATTCATCGATTGACATTGTTAAAATCCTATCCAAAGGCCATTCCTGGAGAAACTCTTCTTTTAATTTATCATTAAACTTTTCACCAGCAGTTGCCTTATTTAATAACTCTTCTTTATTTTGACTACACCATTTATAAAAATCTTCTAAACTAACTTTTCTTTTCAGCATAAATCGTACTCCTTTTATAATAATGTTCGAATAAAAAACTATATATTTCATATATAGAATATCATATCCTATAGAAAAAGAAAAGAATTTCTAAAGAAAAAGCCTAGTGTAGAGAGCTTTATTACTTCATAACACTAGACTTCTTTTTATCTTAATAATACTCACCCTGACGGTAGTCCCATGAGTTAAAGGTATCTGACAGGTGCATCATGATTTTATCAATGTCAAGCCCTTTGCGGATAACTACTGGAGCTGGTGAAGTTGAGCGTGCTCCTCCTTGTTCCGGGATGAGTTTGCCGTCTTTATCAACCATAGACACCATCACGCCTTGCTCGTAGCGAGTTTCAATCGTTTTGTCGGGCTGGATAGATGCCACATAGTCGTCTGCTTCAATGACAAGGTCAACTGCTCCTTCGATGCGTTCTCCGATACCTTCTACCTTACCACGGTTTCCTTTTCCAGATGGGTTTGCAGATGAGGCATAGACCATCTTGCCTTCTTCCCAAAGTTTGGCAGCTAATTGTTCACCAGCCTTACCAAACTTGATGACAAAACAGCTAGTACCACGAACGTCAGTCATCAGTTCTTCACGGCCATCACCGTATGCTTTTAGTTTTTCAAAAGCTTCTGGTTTCCATGGAAGGATACAACCAAGAAGAATATCTTCGTCCCAATGTTTTTGGTAAAAGGCTTCAATTTCTGGGTTGAGTTGTGCTAAAGCACGGAGCTCATCCATGCTACCACAGAGAACGACACCTGGTTTGTTACGATTGCGTTCTTTAGCTGCGAACTTGCGCTCAAGTCCTGCCTTGTCGCTAGTCATGATAATGTAACCAACTTTAGTAGGGCAAACGATACAACCGCCCTCACCTTTTAAAATGTCATAGCCTTCTTGTGAAAGTGTTCCGTTCCATTGAATGTGTTTTGTCATAGTTCTATTTCCTTTTCTATTTTTTCTAATCCTGCCAGTAGGCTGGTCGTTGTTTTTCATAGGCAGCAATCAAGTCTTCATACTGCAAGGTAATTCCGATATCATCCAAACCATTTAAGAGTTTGTGTTTCCATTCGCTATCTATTTCGAAAGTGAATTCTCCAACTGGTGAGATGATTTTTTGTTGTTCCAAGTCCACAGTTACCTGGTCACTTGGTTTAAGCTGGGCTAGTTTCTCTCTAACCTCTCTGGGCTGAACAATAGGTAACATGCTATTATTGAGTTCATTATTGTAATGAATGTCACCGAAAGACCCTGCAATCACAACCTTAAAACCATAGTCTGCTAGAGCCCAAGCTGCGTGTTCTCTCGAAGAACCTGCCCCAAAGTTATTCCCTGAGATGAGGATAGTTGCTTTACGGTATTCAGGTCTGTTAAAGACAA
Organism: Streptococcus sp. M334; assembly: GCF_000187745.1. Lineage (GTDB taxonomy): Bacteria > Bacillota > Bacilli > Lactobacillales > Streptococcaceae > Streptococcus. The sequence goes on from NZ_GL732486.1 coordinate 636,530, forward strand.
AGTCTGGATCCTCAGTATACTTGTCATCCAAATAACGCCAAGCATACATGAGGTACTTACCAAAGCCTTTTTTATCAATTAACTTGAGAAACTGCTTGGGTAGAATTTGATCGGTATCGATGTTATCATTCATGAGAGGAACAGTCGTTCCCGTATAAACTGTAAATTTCTCCATATCCTCTCCTTACTGAGCTTCTGGCATTTGTCGAACATCTACAAAGCGCCCTGCAATAGCTGCTGCTGCTGCCATGGCTGGACTGCAGAGGTGGGTCTTAGCACCAAAGCCCTGTCTGTCTTCAAAGTTGCGGTTGCTGGTTGAAGCGCAATGGACACCATCAGGAACCTTGTCCGGATTCATTCCTAGGCACATAGAACAACCTGGGTCTCTCCACTCAAAGCCAGCATCTATGAAAACCTTATCCAAACCCAACTTCTCCGCAGCTCGTTTGACAGGACGAGAGCCCGGAACCACGATAGCCGTTAGATTGGGGGCTATTTTCTTTCCTTTGACAAATCGCGCAGCCAGTTGCAAGTCGCTGAGACGAGCATTTGTACAAGAGCCGATAAAGATATAACCTAGTTCAATATCAGCTGGCTTTTGACCTGGTTCCAAATCCATATAATTGTAGGCTCGTTCATCATTCATATCCTTAATTTCTGGGAAACTACTGTCAAAGTCAACCCCCATAGCAGGGTTGGTTCCCCAGGTCACCATAGGAGCCAAGTCTGAGACATCCATCTGGATAACCTTATCGTAAACAGCATTATCATCACTGACAATTGTTTTCCAATCCGCCACAGCCTCTTCAAAGTCCTCTGGAACACATTCTCGTCCCTTGAGATAGTCATAAGTCGTCTGATCTGGGTTCATGATTCCCATCTTGGATCCAAACTCGATGGACATATTGCAAATGGTCATTCGCTCTTCCATGCTCAGTGCATCAATTGCCTGTCCACGATATTCCACCACGTAGCCAACACCACAAGCAACGCCGTACTTGGCAATCAAGGCTAAAATGAAATCCTTAGAATAAACTCCTTTTTGGGGAACACCAGTGAATTCCACCAGCATTTTCTTGGGTTTAACCTGCCAGAGGGTCTGGGTCGCAAAGACATGTTCGACCTCACTGGTCCCAATTCCAAAAGCGATCGCTCCGAAAGCCCCGTGGGTTGCTGTATGGCTATCCCCACAGACGATAAATTTCCCTGGTTGGGTTCGTCCTGTCTCTGGACCCACCATGTGAACGATCCCCTGTTTTTCAGAACCGTGGGCCGCATGTTCAATCCCAAACTCCTCAACATTTTCAGCCAGCTTATCAATTTGAGCCTTAGAAATCACATCTCGAATATCGTAGATATTGACTGTCGGGACATTGTGGTCAAAGGTTCCAAATGTCAAGTCTGGTCGTCTCAATCTGCGTCCTGCATCTCGTAATCCTTGAAAAGCCTGAGGACTGGTCACTTCATGAATATAGTGCTGATCCACATACATGAGTTGGGGCTGCCCCTCTTCTCCTGTGATGACATGACGGTCCCATAATTTATCAAAAATCGATTTTCCTGCCATCCATTATCTCCAAATAAAATATAAGGCTACTAGTGTGGACACCATTCCGAGAAACCAAACTGTTTTAAAATACCATTTTCGAGTCTTGTGGTGAAAGATGATTCCTGCTAACCAGGCCCCAAAACCACCACAAGTAAAAGCTAAAATAAGTAAGATTTTCTCAGGGATGCGCCAAGCTCTTCTCCTCGCCTTGGATTTGTCAATACTATAAATCAAGAAAACCATGACATTCCAAATCAAAAGGACTAGAGTAATTTTTTCGTCTAACTTCATAACCTTGCAATAATAGCTTCCGTCATTTCCTTGGTCGAAGCCTGTCCACCTATATCTCTTGTTAAAATGCCAGCCGCTAAACTTGCCTCAACAGCACGCTCGATACGTTCCGCATCCTCATAACGTCCAAAACTGTCTCTCAACATCATGGCAACTGATAAAATCATGGAAATAGGATTGGCAATTCCTTGACCTGCAATATCAGGAGCTGAACCGTGAATGGGCTCATAGAGACTTGGTCCATTTTCAGAATGACTGGCTGATGGCATAACTCCAAGTGTGCCTGATAGAACGCTTGATTCATCAGATAGAATATCTCCAAAAAGATTTTCCGTCACGATGACATCGAATTTAGCAGGATTGGTAATCATGAGCATGGCAGCTGAATCTACCAGCTGGTGCTCCAAGGTTACATCTGGGAAATCCTGTGCGACTTCCTCAGCTACTCTGCGCCAGAGTTTTGATGTTGCCAATACGTTTTGCTTATCGATACTGGTAAGCATTTTTCTCCGACTTCTTGCGATTTCAAAGGCTTTACGAATAATCCGCTCCATTTCCTCATAGCTATAGTCGTTGATATCACGCGCTTTTCGCTCTTCAAGGATATGGTCCCCAAAGTAGATACCTCCTGTCAACTCACGCACCACAACAAAGTCTACACCAGCAATTCGTTCAGGTTTGAGTGGTGACAAATGCTTGAGACTGTCAAAGATTTTTACAGGGCGAATATTAGCGTAAAGATTGAGTTCCTTGCGGAGAGCCAGCAAGCCTTGTTCAGGCCGAACCGCTGCTCCATCATACTGAGGACTACCGATAGCCGCTAGAAGAATGGCATCTGCTTCACGACATACCTTGAGGGTTTCATCAGGTAAGGGATGCCCTGCAGCATCAATACCTGCACCTCCAAAAGGTCGTCTGTCTATTTCATAGACAAAGCCTGTTTTTTCAGCTAGAGCTTCCAGAATCTCTAAACCAGCCTCCATGATTTCTGGGCCAATTCCGTCCCCTGCTAGAGCAACTATTTTCTTTGTCATAGCGTCCTCCTTTACACACTTGGCATGTCACGATAGGAAACACTGCGTCCCATCTCACCAGCATTCTCTTTTTGAACAAAGGTATTGGCATTGATATAGGCAATAGCAGAAGCCTTCAACACATCGAAATCCAGACCTGCTGCATTAAAGATGGTTTCTGTATCTCTATTTTCAACAGTGACCAAAACCCGAGCTTGGGCATCAATTCCATCCGTCACAGCGTCAATAGTGTAAGACACCAAGCGAACGGACTGATTGAAGAATTTGTCGATAGCATTAAAAATAGCTTCAACAGAACCTTGCCCTGTCGCATTAAATTCGACTTTTTCACCATCCATATTGGCTAGACTTACGATTGCTTCAATGTCATTATCTGCATGAGTTTGCAGTTGTAAATCATCAAAATGGAAGCCTTCTGGATTTTCAACCATGGTTCCAGCTACCAGCGCACGAATATCTGCATCTGTGATTTCTTGTTTCTTATCTGCCAGAGCCTTGAACTTAGCGAAGAGTGGTTTGATGTCCTCTTCTGTAAAATCTAGGGCCAATTCTCTTAGTTTTTCAACAAAGGCATGGCGACCAGACAATTTTCCAAGCGGAAGACTGTTACTCTTGACACCAACTAATTCAGGGGTGATAATCTCATAAGTAAGAGGATTTTTAAGGACTCCGTCTTGGTGAATACCAGATTCGTGAGAGAAGGCATTGCCACCAACCACTGCCTTGTTTTTAGGAACTGGAATTCCTGAAAAGCGAGAAACCATTTCTGATGTATTGATGGTTTCATTTAAAACAATACTAGTTTCTGCTTGATAATAATCTTGGCGAATATTGAGCCCCACTGCAATTTCTTCCAAAGCAGCATTTCCAGCTCTCTCACCAATACCGTTGATAGTCCCTTCAACACGTCCTGCACCATTCTTGACAGCAGCAAGGCTATTAGCTACTGCCATTCCGAGGTCATCATGACAGTGAGGCGAATAGATAATCTGACGATCCGTCTTGACATTTTCAATCAAGTATTTGAAGATAGCGCCGTACTCTTCTGGAGTGGTAAATCCTACCGTGTCAGGGATATTGATATAAGACGCACCTGCATCAACCGCTGTTTGAACAACTTGCAAGAGGAAATCCAACTCTGTTCTGGTTGCATCCTCAGGAGAGAATTCGACAATCTCAAACTTAGAACGGGCATAGGAAACATGCTCCTTAATAGCTTCTAAAATCTCTTTCTTACTCTTATTGAGCTTATACTTTCGGTGTATCGGACTGGTAGCGATAAAGACGTGAACCTGTGGATATTTGGCATCCTTGAGGGCTTCGTAACAAGCATCAATATCAGACTTGACAGAGCGTGCCAAACCAGTCACCGCTGTTTTTTTCAAGACCTTGGCGATCTCCTGAACTGCTGTGAATGAATCAGGACTCGCAGCTGGAAAACCAGCTTCAATGGCTGAAATACCCCATTTCTCAAGCTGTCTTGCAATGGCAATTTTTTCCTTGATTGAAAAATTAACACCAGGTGTCTGTTCTCCATCCCGAAGGCTGGTATCTAGAAATTCAACTGTTCTCATAAGATTTCCCCTTTTCCAAATATGGTTTTAAAAAAACATCTCGCTTAGAAGTCCAAGCGAGATGTTGATTTACTCCCGCTTGGTAAGCCAAACAGGACTAATGCTTTTTGCACTAGCCCGAGTACCTCAACAACAAAGCAAATTGATTAAACTTAGCTGTTTTCATGTTTGACTTTCTCCTTCGTTTGATATCTTGTTTAGTATTTTAGCATAGGCAAAAGCACTTGTCAAGAAAAAATCAAATATTTTCTGAAAATTTCTTCAGTATAGAATATTTAGCTAATTGAAAATCCTTGAAATATTTCATTTTTTAGAGGTTAAGTTCCAACTTTTTTCTATCAATTCCAGTACCATTTCATCTGACAAAGTATCATCAAGGGGCACACTAATCCAGTAGCGTTTGTTCATATGAAAGGCTGGATAAATTCCCTTTTTTGAAAGCAGGTCCGCAACTTGGTCATGCTTGAGGTTGACTGCTTCCACCTGTCCTTCTCTGCCCTTTTCCAACTTATCCCAAAAGATTTTCATCAAAACGGCATACCACTTTTGATTGCCTTCATGTCTTAACACTGCCGTATCAGGTGATTTTTCCCACAGATACTCCAACTGATTACCATACTTTTCCTGAATCTGAGCCATGATACGCTTAGTCTGAGGACAGATAAAATCCTGTACCTCAAAACAAGCCTTCCGAATTTGGTAAAGAATCTCCAGACAAGCCTCACGGACATTTCCGACAAAACTTCCTCTGATGCTTTCCATATGAACGTGAGGATAGAGGTCACCTGTTTCCTTATCAAAGACTTGAAAGCTCAAGTTTCCATCAACTACGGACACAGCCATGACAAAGTCACTCTGCAAAATCTGGCAACTATAGATCCAGACTCCACTATTTTCTACAAAACCATAAGCACGAGCCTTTTCTTGATTAAATTGATAGGATTTAAAAATTTCAAACATAAGTGAAAACTGCTACCCAAAGCTAGCAGTTCCTTTCTATTTTTTAAAAGACAACCTTGGTTCCGTGCAATTGTGTTACACCTAGCTGGTCAATAAAGGTTTGACGGTTGTCCAAGTCAATCCCTCCACCTGGTAGAATTTCAATCTTACCTTTGGCGTGCTCCAAAATTCTGTGATAGTGGGCAAAACGTTTTTCTAAGGAGTCACCAGATACACCAGCACGAGTTAGGATACGAGTGACTCCAGCTTGACTAAGCCAGTCAATAGCTTCTAACTGGTCTTCTTCGCTCAATTCATCAAAGGCCATATGAAAGACAATTTCCATTCCTTTTGACGCAGCTATCAACTTCTCAAGATTAGGCTTATCCAACTTCTTATCAGCAGTTAAAGCACCAAATACAACCCCTTGACTTCCAGCCTGAGCAGTCAAACGAATGTCTTCTAGCATAATGGCAATTTCGAGGTCATTATAGACAAAGTCGCCACCACGTGGACGAATCATGGTCATGATGGTCGTATCGTGGTTAGTTGCCAATTCAACTGCTGCCTTGGTCACTCCATAGCTGGGGGTTGTTCCTCCAACTGCAAGATTGTCACAGAGTTCGATTCGACGAGCTCCAGCCTGCATCGCTTTTTCAAGCAAGGTCACATTTTCAGCACAAAATTCGTAAATCATTTGATTCTCCTTGAAGATTACTTTAAATTTATTATATCATATTATTGTGAATATGCTTTCAATTTTATCAAGGGAAACAGATACTATTTTTTATTCTTTGTCTGGAATGACCTTAAAGAGATAATAGGTGATAAAGATGGTCAAGGCTCCTAGACCGATTTTGACTAGTAAAAGAGGGGCAAAATAAATAGAAATTCCCATCAAAATGTAGATAGATACGATAATTTTTTTCTTACGTTCACGCGCAATAGACTTAGTCTCACGAAAATCAGCTACATATGCTTGATAGAGCTTGGTATGATAAAGCCAGTCTTCGAAACGCTTGGAACTTCTGGAAAAACAAGCAATAGACAGCAAAAGAAAGGGAGTTGTAGGCAACAAGGGCAAGACAACCCCAACAATAGCCAAGGCCAGCGATAAAAAACCAATAATTAGATAAACAATACGCATAACTTCTCCTAGTTAATACTCTTCGAAAATCTCTTCAAACCGCGTCAACGTCGCCTTGACGTAGGTATGGTTCCTGACTTCGTCGGTCTTATCTGCAACCTCAAAGCAGTGCTTTGAGCAACCTGCGGTTAGTTTCCTAGTTTGCTCTTTGATTTTCATTGAGTATAAAATAATCTTCTTCTAGTTTCGCATACAATGGTGAATTTTGTCAAGCACTTACTCAAAAAGAGCCTGAAATTCACTTTCAGGACTCTCTTCTTATTTAATCTTTTCTTCTTCGTAATCACCCTTGCTACAAACAACCTGCTTGCCACCACCACGGACTTTTTTCTCCACGAGGAAGTTGCCACATTTTGGACAGTCACGACCAACAGGCTTGTCCCAAGAGGTAAATTCACATTCTGGATAGCGATTACAACCATAGAAGAGGCGGTTACGTTTTGTTTTACGTTCAATGATTTGTCCTTGATGACAACTTGGACACTCAACACCAATCTCTTTCACAATTGCTTGGGTATGGCGACAATCTGGGAAATTGCTACAAGCGTAGAACTTACCAAAACGACCAAGTTTAATGACCATTGGACTGCCACACACTTCACAGTCAAATCCAGCTGGTTCATCCTTGATTTGGATTTTTTCCATTTCTTCTTCAGCCTTGGCAACCTCTTTAGAGAAAGGTTTGTAAAAGGCATCAATGACACGTTGCCACTGCTCTTTTCCGACTTCGACATCATCCAGCTTGCCTTCCATTTCAGCTGTGAAGGTCACGTTTACGATATCTGGGAAATATTCAACGATAAGCTTGTTAACAATTTCTCCCAACTCTGTCGGTTCAAAGCGTTTGGCTGTAAGGCGAACATAATAACGTTTCTGAATAGTTTCAATGGTTGGAGCATAGGTTGATGGACGTCCAACCCCATTTTCCTCCAAGGTCTTGATCAGGGTCGCTTCAGAATAGCGAGCAGGCGGTTGAGTGAAATGTTGCTCTGGTTTGCTATTCACCTGCTTAACCACATCTCCAACAGCCATATCTGGTAACATCTTATTTTTATCAGAATCATTATAAATGGCAAGATAACCATCAAACTTAACCTGACTACCATTGGCAGCAAATTGAACCCCATTTTGAGACAATTTAACAGCCATGGTATCAAAGACAGCAGCTGTCATCTGGCTCGCTACAAAACGATTCCATATAAGGGTATAAAGCTTGAGCTGATCCTTGTTCAGATACTTAGCAATACTTTCAGGTGTATTAAAGACACTTGACGGACGAATAGCCTCATGGGCATCCTGAGCACCTGAAGCGTTTTTAACCTTGCTACCATGCTTAGAATACTTGCTACCAAAACGGTCCGTAATGAAACTTGCTGCTTCATTTTGCGCTACAGGACTGATACGAGTAGAGTCTGTACGCATATAGGTAATCAAACCTTGAACACCAGAACCGATATTAATCCCTTCATACAACTGTTGGGCAACCATCATGGTCTTTCGAGTACGGAAATTGATTTTATTGGCAGCATCCATCTGCATAGATGAAGTGGTATAGGGTAAAGGAGCATTGCGTTTGCGCTCTTTCTTATCCACCTGATCCACTGAAAAGTCTTTACCAGTCAGACGAGACAAGACTTCCTTTACCTCATCATTACTAGTCAGTTTCAGCTTTTTGCCATCCACTCCATAGAAGGATGCCTGAAATTGTTTGGTTCCCTTTTTAAAGATAGAATCAATGGTCCAGTATTCTTCAGGCTGAAAGGCATTGATTTCATTCTCACGATCAATGATTAACTTAAGCGCAATAGACTGAACGCGACCTGCTGACAAGCCCTTCTTGACCTTCTTCCACAAAATAGGCGAAATCGAGTACCCCACCAAGCGGTCTAGGACACGACGAGCCTGTTGGGCATCGACCAAGTCCATATCAATCTTACGAGGTTCTTTAAAAGCATTTTTGACCGCATCCTTGGTGATTTCATTGAAGACCACACGGTTGGCATCATTCTCATCTAAGTTGAGAATATGAGCCAAATGCCAAGAAATCGCTTCTCCTTCACGGTCCGGGTCACTCGCCAGAAAGACTTTATTAGCTTTTTTAGCTTCTTTTTTCAAGTCATTGATGAGAGGACCTTTCCCTCGGATATTGATGTATTGCGGTTCATAATTATTTTCAATATCGACGGACATACTGGATTTCTTCAAATCACGGATATGCCCGACACTGGCTAAAACCTTGTAGTTTCTGCCTAGATATTTTTCAATCGTTTTCGCCTTAGCAGGCGACTCCACGATGACTAGATTTTTTTTAACTGTTGATTTTTTCTTTTTTGTTGCCGTAGCCACAGTATCACACCTTTTCAAAGTAATAAACTTTATAAAGTGTAAACCATTTTGGCATAACTGTCAAGACTTAGCTCCTATATATGGAAGAAAAGTTTGTCTATTAAGCAAAATTTCGTCTTAAAATTCAAATTCTGCAAGCACATCTTGCCCACTTGTGACCAATTTTGCTCCTTCTTGGATCAAATGATGGCAACCATCTGATAATCCATCTAAAATGCTACCAGGAATAGCAAAGACATCGCGCCCTTCTTCCATTGCCCTCTCACAGGTAATGAGACTACCTGAACGCATCTTAGCCTCTGCGACAATCACACCACGGCAAAGTCCAGCAATGATGCGATTACGGGCAGGAAAATGAAATTTCAGAGGTTGTTCGCCAGGTCCGTATTCACTTAGAACCAGATGATCATTGCCGATGTAGTCTTGCAAACGTTTATTGGCTTTAGGATAAAACACATCCAGCCCTGTTCCAATCACTGCAATGGTTTTTCCGCCATTCTGAAGAGCAGCCATATGAGCTGCTGTGTCAATGCCCTTGGCTAATCCACTGACGATAACCAGTTCATTTTCCAAGCCCTGAATGACTTTTTCAACTGACTTAGCTCCCTGTTTGCTACAAGCACGACTGCCCACGACCGCTACCTTAGGAAATTTCAAGAGATCAAGATTTCCCTTGTAAAATAAAAGCACAGGTGCATCATATATTTCACTCAAATCCCAAGGGTAGCAGTCGTCTAAAATAAAGAAAGATGGAAACTTTTTAAACTCCTTCTCCAAATGCGTATCGTCTATCTGAAAATAACGTTCCATAAAAACGGCTGGATTTCGGCAACCTGATATATCTGCAATATCACCCAACAAAAGCTCCTGATCAACATTTTCACCGTATTCTAGGACTTTCAAAATCTGTTGATTGGTCAAACCTGATTTTTTCAACTTATAGATTTCATAGTTTGTGATTTTCATCAATAACTCCATTTCTTTTTCTACTCATCTATCTATTCGTAAAAAATCAAAAAAACATCCGACTATTTCAGCCAGATGTTGGAATCTTTAATTTTCGTTTTTAAGAATTTCTTCCAATTTATGGTAGTCTTGGACACTATCGATCTCATAGATGCTATTGCCTTCTAATTCTTCGACATAGACATCTAGCTCTTTGATATTGTCCTTAACCATATTGTCCCAGTAGAGATCAACAAATTCACCACTTGCATAAGCCTTGTCAATAAAGCTAACAATTTTTTCCGCAGTTGGAGCATCCCAGAAAGATACACCACTAAGGATGCGACCAGCCTTGCTATCAACAGTTATGTCTTGAACCTTGTAGTCATCTCCATAGACCAAGAACCATTCGTTGGTACAATCTTCACGATAGACACTAAAATAAGTCGAACGTGTCAAATCATTGCGGAACATATTTTTAAAGAGATAATTATCGGCATCAATAACATAGCTGTTAGCCAATTCTTCTTTTACGAGATAGAGAGAGTAAAAGTTATTATAGTCAGCGTATTTATCATTGAAAACGAGACGAAGGTGGTGCACCCAAGAAAACAACTGCAAACAAGACAGTCCAAACTACATAACTCACGTTCAAGCCTGTAGCCTTGGCTGGTTGCAAGCGATTGATAGCGATATAATAAGCCAAGTAGGAAATCATATCAAAGGCTGCAAAGACAATCATAAGACCTAGCAATTGTCCATTGGCCACTTCTGCAAATGACTGATGAGAGAAGAGCACAATCACAAGATAGGACAAGAATGAAGTCACTTGACGGATTAAGAGGGCTTCGATTTCACTCAATTCACTTTCCATGGCAAAGGAGCTAAGGACACTCTCACTTCCCCATGCAATAGCACAAACCAAAGCACAAAGAATCCCAATGTAGAAAGAGTTAACCTGTTCAACCTTATAAGTTTGAGCAATAATCCCTCCAATAATCAAGACAATCCCAAACACAGTATTTTTTGAAATCTTGTGCTTCAAAAAGAAGAAAGCCAATAAAACTGAAATCGCAGGATAGATAGCGGATACCGATGAAGCTAAGGAACTTCCGATATACTTAACCGCATAAAGATTGGCCTGCATTCCGATAGGACCAGCTAGCAAGGCTCCGATGATCACACTAACATTGCGAATATTTAAGAAAATTGAGAGACGAACTTTTCCTTCTTTTACTAAGAGAAAAGCTAGTAAGATAAAGATACTCAAGAAATCGTGAGCAGCGGCCACCACAAAGGGCGACAAATCTGTAAAAATCGAAAAGATATAAGCACTAATCGTTAGACCTAAACCCCAGAAAATACCTGAGAGTAGACCAAAAGAAACTCCATTTTTATTTTTCATCAGAACCTCCATAATATGACAAACCTTTAACAGCTCTTTGGTAACGACTCACACCATAGTCACCAAAATCTGCACCTTGCTCTTCTTTGTAGACTGTCCATAGACTCCAAATAGCATCTTGTAAAATTTTATAAATGGCAATCTTTTCACGAGAGACAGGTGTTTGCTCACTCTCATAGTGAGACAAGAAGTCTTCTTCCTCTTGACGAGTAAATTCGGACTCTAAAAAGAGGGCTGCCAAATCCCACATTGGATCATTCATTGATGAATATTCCCAATCAATCAAATAAAGTCGTCCTTGAGGTGATTCGATAAAGTTTTCAGGCACCAAATCGATATGACAAGATTTTCTGTCAACACCTAAATCAGCCAGTCTTTTCTCTAAGGAGAAGACTGCTTCTCGAACGGCTTCATAGTTGGAATAAGGAATTTTTTCTTCAATCAAAGATTCATATTTTTTGATTTCTTCAAAAGGAGCAAATTCTCCTCTTAATTCCTTGCCAGAAGCATGAATAGTTTGTAATATTGGAGCAATTTTATCAAATTTGGTCTTGATTGACGTTGAATCAAGCGTAATCGCAGATTCGATATACTCATTTACTTTGATACCAGCTTCAATATCAAAAAGATAATTTTTTACATCTAAGTCTAAATCCTTTAGTAGTTCAAGATTGTACTTTTCATCTTGACGATTGATCAGCTTTTCTGTCCCTTTACCAAAGAATTTAACAATGTATTGCTTATTTGTTGTTTTGGCCAAATAGTTTTGATTGGTCATTCCCCCAGTTGTTCAACACTGAGGACTTCCTCTTCTTCACTAAGTAGAGAAGAAATTTTTTCTTTAATGATTTTCTCCACAATTAACCTCCAGCACTTATACTTCCCACTTAAACACGGTTTTAAAGGCTGTGTTTAAATCGGTTGCAAAGACACGGTGAATATCTTTAATTTCTCTTACAGGTTCTTCTAGATAAAGGATATTTTTAAGACGATTGGCAAATTTCTTGACTTCCATCATTTGGATGGCATTTTCAAAATCAATGCGACCAGAACGAGAGGACCCAATTAAGAGCAAGCCTTTTTCTAAGGCATCGCGTGTATTGAGATTGACTTTATACTCACTAACTCCCATCATAAGAATCGTTCCCTGAGGACGAATATAGCGAATCAAATCATTAATGGCTGGTCCAGTACCATCACCACCACAACACTCAAAAGCATGGTCAAAGGCCAAATCTTCAGGAATATTATCAGTGATGTAGCATTCTTTGGCAAAAGAGAAAAGTTCCAACTTTTCCCAATGACGACCAATAACCACAATCTCTGCTTCTGGCAAAGTATAGTTGATAATATTGGCAACCACAAAAGCTAAACTTCCATCTCCGATAACGGCGATTCGGTCCCGCTTACTATGAGCAAGAGTCAATAAACGATTCATAGCGTGCATGCCAACACTGACAAACTCTGTAATGGCTGCAACCGTATCTTCGATAGCATCATAAGCCACCACACGATCTTTAGGGAGAGAAACAAACTCTCTCATAAAGCCATCAAAACCACTAGACAAGAAATGGGTTCCTGTCATGTAGTTCTCATAGAATTCTTCATCACTCTGCATAGGAGGCTGATTGGGAATCATGACAACTTTTTGACCAACTTCGTAGGTTCCTGTAGGGTCAGAAATAACGGTTCCACATGACTCGTGAATCATTGCCATTGGAAGCTTTTTATTCAAAATCTTGGGATCACGTTTTCCCTGGTAGTAACGCTGATCCGCATGACAGACCGCCATATAATTAGGACGGATGAGGATATGATTCTCTTGGTCAATAGCCTCTTCCTGGTATTTGACATTGATAAACTTAGGCTTAGTTAGTTGATAAATTTGATTAATCATTTTACTAGTCTTTCTCAATCATACTTTTTGCAATCTTCAAATCTGTTACGGTTGTAATTTTTAGATTTGAATATTCACCTTTGGCCAAGGCCACATCTTTTCCTTTGATTACAAAGATTTTACATGCATCTGTCAAAATTTCCTTCTCTTCATCAGAAAGAGATCCATAAAGGTCCATGAAGTCCTTGCAACGGAATGTTTGAGGTGTTTGTCCTTGATAAAGGTGAGCACGATTTGGAATATCTGTAATAAATTGACCGTTGGTGCTTTCAACGATAGTATCAACCGCTTCAACTACTGTGTCCACTGCGTCGTGATTTTGGGCAAGTTGGATATTGTCCTGAATCATGCGAAGCGTAATAAATGGACGAACAGAGTCGTGGGTAACAACGATATCCTCTGGCGTAAGCGGACGATAAGCATCGATTGCTTCAATGATTTTCTCAATACTCGTATTACGGTCAGCACCACCTTTTGTAATGATGATACGATCCTTATGAAGAGGTAGATATTTATCTACAAGATCCTCTGCATGGGAAACCCAGTCTCCATGAACCCCAACCACAATTTTTTCAATACTTGGTTCCAAGACAAATTTTTCAATTGTATGAATCAAAATAGGTCGATCGCCTAGCTCTAAAAATTGTTTTGGCAAATTACTAATTCCCATGCGAGTACCAGTTCCACCAGCAAGAATTCCTGCATAAATCATCTATTTTCTCCTTTGTCTTACTAAAAAAACTTATTCTCTCTATTATACCACAATCTAGTCCTATCATGAAAGAAATACCGGCCCTCCCGTTCTAGAATAGGAGGATTAAGTAGTTCTATTATTCAAAGAAACAGGACCATTTCTAGTAATTACTAGGAATTCTGTAGTCATTACTAATAAATGCTGTGAAATTTTAGAGTTCTTCAGAATAATATAGTTTCCTTAAAGAAAACTTAAAATTAAGATCGGATTGATACTTGAGGGAACTTTCTTAGCATTTTCCTTTACTAAACGGGATTCATGAAGTATAGCTTGTGGTATCAATTGCTTATAAGCTAGGAGTTTATATTGTTCTAGTTCATTTTCGGTCAGAGTTGGATTTTTTATATAAAAAGACTCAGGAAAGTAGCGTAATAAACCAATCTTGCTGCTCCAATATGCCACAGTGAACAAGGTCTGATTCTCCTTTAAATCTTCATAACTTGATGGCAGTACCCAATCAAGTCCTATCAAAGCTTTTACTTCATCAAGATACTTCTTCTGCCAAGCCAGACTCTCTAGACTAGCCGTGGAATGAGATGAAATAATAAAAGGACCTTTGACATTTGCTTGTGAAAGAGCTTGACGCGTCTCAGATAAAACCTCCATCACATCTCTTGAATGATTGCTATCATTACTATAACCATATCCTGCTCGCTCCACGATGACTACCTTATACCGTTTCGATAAGGATTCCGATACTTCTTTAAAGTCCAATATAGGAGAAGCAATACCAGCACCTGAGAGAACTACTATAGTCTCAGGACCACTCCCTTCAACGTAAACATTCATTTGATGTCCATCGACGAGAACTTGTTGCCCCATAGGTGTCAGTGAGGCTTGTTCCTTTTCTAAACTGATACGATGAAAGATAAATGTAGCAAGTAAGAACAAAAGAATGAAACTAAGAAAGCCAAGACTACATTGTTTTAGTTTTTTCATAGCATTATTGTACAAAAAATAGATCCTTTTAGCAGCTTAAGATTGATTCTTCTACAGTAAATGAAGTAAATATTCTCACAACAAAACGCATAATATCAAGGATTTCAACACCTGATATTATACGTTTTTCTTATCTTACAAGATTTTTTGTTCGACTTATTTTTCTATTTAAATCGCTTCTGTGACAAAACTACGGCTTTCCAATACTTTGAGCATGGCGTTAGCTGTATCTAGGGCTGTGAAGAGGGGCACCCCGTGTTCAATAGCTGAACGGCGAATCTGCTCACCATCTTCATCAGCAGTTCGTTTGGTTCCAACTGTGTTAATGATAGCTTGAATTCTTCCTTTGCGAACAAAACTTGGAATATCCTTATCGTCATCACCAATCTTACCAACAGGTTGGGCTTGCAATCCATGACTGGCAAAGAAGGCTACTGTCCCTTCTGTAGCGAGGATTCCATAGCCAATATTTTGGAAACGACGAGCCAAGTCCAAGGCTTCTTCTTTAGTATCATCAGCAATGGTAAATACAACGTTACCAAAGGTTGGTAAGTGTAAGTAAGAAGCTTCAAAGGCTTTATAGAGAGCTTTTTCCAAAGTAGTATCAGAACCCATAACTTCACCTGTTGACTTCATTTCAGGACCAAGCAAACTGTCTACCTTAGCTAGTTTGGTAAAGGAGAAGACAGGTGCCTTGATATGAACGCGAGTGCTTTCAGGGTAAAGTCCATCTTGGTAGCCAAGTTCTGATAAACTTTGCCCAAGAATGAGCTTAGTCGCCACCTGAGCCATAGGAATATTGGTCACCTTAGAAAGGAATGGAACCGTACGGCTAGCACGTGGATTGACCTCAATAACATAGACTTTTTCATTCTTGATAACAAACTGGATATTCATCATTCCAAGGCAGTTAAGACCAATTGCTAGGCGTTTAGTATAGTCGGCGATTGTTTCTTGCACCTTTTGCGACAAGGTTTGTGGTGGGTAAACAGCCATTGAATCACCTGAGTGGACACCAGCACGTTCGATATGCTCCATAATACCAGGGATAAGGACATTTTCACCGTCTGAAATGGCATCAACTTCACACTCTTGTCCAACAATATAAGAGTCAACAAGAACTGGGTGGTCTGGACTAGCCTTAACCGCTGTACGCATGTAAGAACGAAGGTCCTCCTCATTTTCCACGATCTCCATAGCACGTCCACCAAGTACATAAGATGGGCGGACAAGAACTGGGAAACCAATCTTGCGAGCTGCAAGCACTGCTTCTTCTTCATTGGTAGCCGTTTGTCCTGGTGGTTGTGGAATATCCAAGTCTTTAAGAGCTTGCTCAAAGAGGTCGCGGTCTTCGGCACGGTCTAGGTCAACAACCTGCGTACCAAGAATAGTCACACCTGCTTTTGCCAATGGTTCAGCAAGGTTGATGGCTGTCTGACCACCGAACTGAACGATAACGCCTTTTGGTTGCTCCAAGTCAATGACGTTCATAACATCTTCGAATGTCAATGGTTCAAAATAGAGCTTGTCAGATACCGAGAAGTCTGTAGAAACGGTCTCTGGATTTGAATTCATGATGATGGCTTCATAACCAGCAGCTTGAATCGCCTTAACAGAGTGAACAGTTGCGTAGTCAAACTCGACCCCTTGCCCGATACGGATTGGACCAGAACCTAGGACCAGTACAGATTCCTTGTCAGACTTGACAGACTCATTTTCCCAACCATAGGTTGAATAGAAATATGGTGTTTCAGAGTCAAATTCTGCCGCACAAGTATCTACCATCTTATAAACTGGGACAATCTTGTTTTCCAAACGAAGTTGGCGAACTTGATCAGCTGTCGTTTCCCAGAGTTCAGCAATCTTACGGTCTGAGAAACCATTGAGTTTAGCCGTTTTCAAAACGTCTAGATCTTGTGGATGAGCGCCCAATTCTTGCTCAATTTCAAAGATATGCAAGAGTTTATCCAGATAGAAGATATCAATCTTAGTCAATTCAGCAATTTCTTCTGGTGTGTAACCACGGCGAATAGCTTCTGACACATAGAAGAGACGATCATCTTGAGCCTTGACAACTTTTTCGATCAAGGCATCATCAGAAACTGATGCAAGTTCAGGTATTTCATTGTGATAAACCCCAATTTCAAGGGAACGACAGGCCTTAAGAAGTGATTCTTCGATGTTTCGACCAATCGCCATGACTTCTCCTGTCGCCTTCATCTGTGTTCCAAGACGACGTTCACCCTTTTCAAACTTATCAAATGGGAAACGAGGAATCTTAGCAACCACGTAGTCAAGGGCAGGCTCAAACATGGCATAAGTTGAACCTGTAACTGGGTTGATGACCTCATCCAAGGTCAAACCTACTGCAATCTTAGCAGCCAATTTGGCAATCGGATATCCTGTAGCCTTAGAGGCAAGGGCTGACGAACGTGATACACGAGGGTTTACTTCGATGACATAATACTTGAAACTGTGTGGGTCAAGGGCCAGCTGAACATTACATCCACCTTCAATCTTAAGGGCACGAATAATGCTCAAGCTTGCATCACGAAGCATTTGGTTTTCATAGTCTGACATGGTTTGCGCAGGGGCAAGTACAATGGAATCCCCTGTGTGAATCCCAACTGGGTCAAAGTTTTCCATGTTACAAACAACCAAAGCATTGTCAGCTGAGTCACGCATCACTTCGTATTCGATTTCTTTGAAACCTGCAATTGAACGCTCAATCAAACATTGGGTAACAGGTGACAATTTCAATCCATTTTCAGCGATTTCACGCAATTCTTCCTCATTAGCACACATACCACCACCAGTACCACCAAGTGTAAAGGCTGGACGAACGATGACTGGGTAGCCAATTGTTGCTGCAAAGGCAACTGCTTCTTCTACTGTGTTGACAATTTCAGATTCTGGAATTGGTTGCTCCAATTCTTCCATCAATTGTTTAAAGAGGTCACGGTCCTCCGCTTGATCAATGGCAGACAATTTAGTCCCCAGAAGTTCCACTCCAAGCTCATCCAAAATACCATTCTTAGACAATTCCATGGCCATATTAAGACCAGTTTGCCCACCAAGGGTTGGTAGCAAGGCATCTGGACGTTCCTTACGAAGAATACGCGTCACAAACTCAAGTGTAATCGGTTCAATATAAACCTTATCAGCAATCTCCTTGTCCGTCATGATGGTTGCAGGGTTTGAGTTAACCAAAATAACCTCATAACCTTCCTCTTTCAACGACAAGCAAGCCTGGGTCCCAGCGTAGTCAAACTCAGCAGCCTGACCAATAATAATCGGACCAGAACCAATCACCATAATTTTTTGAATATCAGTACGTTTAGGCATATATAAGATATTAAGGGCGTCAAGCGGACAAAGCTAAAATAGGAGTTATGACGAAGAACGGTCAGTCCTAGGAATAACTATCTTTTTAGCACAGTCCGTAGCCCGTATTCAGTTTAGCAAATACGGACCACCCTTCTCCTTTCTATTCGGCAACTCTCAGGTTGCCATTAAATAAATTCTCCGACGATTTTTTAGCGAAACGATACTTTTCGGTAAAAAATCTAGTGCAGGGAGTTTTTAGTTCGCCTGATAGCGACTAAAAGAAACGACCTGCCTTTCTATTCGTCGCCTCACAGAGCGACATTAAATAAGATACAAAGGACGAATAAAAAGCGATTGAATTTTAGGAAACCAAGGAAGGATTGACAATCCAAATTGGTTTCTCTAAATTCCGAGCTTTCCGTCCGTGTTCAGTTACATAAATTCTTCGACAAGCTTTTACTCGTTATTAATTTGATTGTTTAAATGCTTCCATCATCTCGATAAACTCGTCAAATAGGTAGCTTGCATCGTGTGGACCAGGGGCTGCGTCTGGGTGGTATTGGACAGAGAAAGCAGGTTGGTATCTGTGACGCACACCTTCAACTGACTTGTCATTGATTTCTTCGTGGGTAATGATCAAGTGCTCTGGCAAATCCTCACGGCTAACTGCATAACCATGGTTCTGGCTGGTGAAGTCTACTCGTCCTGTTGCAATTTCACGTACCGCGTGGTTAAAGCCACGGTGACCAAATTTCATCTTGTAAGTCTTAGCCCCGTTTGCCATGGCGAAGAGTTGGTGCCCCATACAAATACCAAAGATTGGAATTTTTCCTTGCACACCACGAATCATGTCCAGTGCTTGTGGAACGTCTTCTGGGTTACCTGGCCCATTTGACAACATAACTCCGTCAGGATTAAGATGAAGAATTTCTTCTGCAGTTGTCGTGTATGGAACCACGGTCACATTACAGTTGCGCTTAGAAAGTTCACGTAAGATTGAGTGCTTGAGGCCAAAGTCCACTAACACCACGCTCAAACCAACTCCTGGAGCTGGATAGGATGTTTTAGTAGAAACCTGCTTAATATTGTCTGTCGGCAATACTGTTGCTTGGAGCTGGTCCGTCACATGGTCCATGCTGTCCCCAACATGGGTCAAGGTTGCACGCATGGTACCATGCTTACGGATAATCTTGGTAAGTGCACGCGTATCAATCCCTGAAATACCAGGAATTTTCTTGGCTTTCAAAAATTCATCCAAGGTCATTTGATTACGCCAGTTACTTGCTCTACGCGCTTCTTCGAAAACAACAACTCCCTTACAAGTTGGAATAATGGATTCGTAATCATCACGGTTAATTCCATAATTTCCGACCAAAGGATAAGTAAAGGTCAAGATTTGTCCATTATAAGACTGGTCTGTAATGGATTCTTGGTAGCCGGTCATGCCTGTATTAAAGACAATTTCACCAGTTACATCAATATCTGCTCCGAAGGCCTTGCCTTCGAAAATTGTTCCATCTTCTAATACTAGAAGTCTTTTTGTCATATTTTCACCTCTCGTGGACGCTCACTGGCGTCTTTTAACGTCTTGTGTTTTAGTTGGCGTTTCTACTCGCCAATACGGATTCTAAGATTGCCATTCGAACAAAGACACCATTGGTCATTTGTTGGACAATCCGTGATTTTGGTGCTTCAACCAAGTGATCTGCGATTTCTACATCACGATTGACTGGAGCTGGGTGCATAAGGATTGCTGTTTCTTTCAAACGATCGTAACGTTCTTGAGTCAAGCCATGTTGGGCATGGTAGTCTTCTTTTGAAAAGATAGCTCCACTATCATGACGTTCATGTTGCACACGGAGAAACATCATGACATCCACCTGATCAATGATTTCATCAATGGTTACAAACTGTCCATAGTCTGCAAACTCTTGACTTCTCCATTCCTCAGGTCCAGCAAAGTAAAGTTCAGCTCCCAAGCGTTTCAAAATCTGCATATTAGATTTGGCAACGCGTGAGTGGTCCAAGTCACCTGCAATCGCAACCTTGAGCCCCTCAAAGTGACCAAATTCCTCATAAATGGTCATCAAATCCAGCAAGCTCTGGCTAGGGTGTTGTCCCGAACCATCTCCACCATTGATGATGGAAGTCGTAATCGTCGGACTAGCAATCAACTCTCTGTAGTAGTCGACCTCTGGATGACGAATCACACAGACATCCACTCCTAAGGCAGACAGAGTCAAGATAGTATCATAAAGTGTTTCACCCTTATTAACCGAACTAGTCTTCACATCAAAGTCAAGTCGTTCCAGCCCCAGTTTAATCTCTGCCACTTCAAAGGACTTATGCGTCCGTGTAGAATCCTCAAAGAAAAGATTGGAAACAATCGGATGGTCTTCATAAGGAAGCTGAGCTCCGTTTTTAAACTCAATTCCTCGCTTGATCAATTTCATCACTTGATCGACAGTGAGATCTTCCATGGACACCACATGGTTCAATGCTTGTTGATTTTCTGACATGGCTACTCCTTTAGCTTTCTAAGCTTCTTCAGTAATCAGAACTCTGTCTTGGCCATCAAGTTCTGCCATCTCCACGATGATTTCTTCAGAACGACTGGTTGGGATATTTTTTCCAACGTAATCTGGACGGATTGGCAATTCTCTATGTCCACGATCGACTAGAACTGCTAAACTCACACGCGCAGGACGGCCATGACCGACAATATTATCAATAGCAGCACGGATAGTACGGCCTGTATAAAGCACATCGTCCACCAAGATAACTTCACGGCCTGTCACATCAACAGAAATCAAAGAAGTATCTTCTCCACTTTTAATATCATCACGGAAAGGTTTAGTATCCAATTCCACAACAGGAACCGAAAGATTTTCTAGTTGCTCCAAACGTTCTTGAATACGGTGGGCGATAAAGACACCACGAGTTTTAATACCAGCCAAGACGATTTTATTCAAATCTTTGTTGCGTTCGATAATCTCGTAAGTAATACGCGTAATCGCCCGTTTGACGGTCAATTCGTCTACAACTTCTTTTGTCTTCATGACAAACCTCCAAAAAGAAAAGTCTCCTTAAACAAGGAGACTTGAAATGTATAGCTAAGTAAGCCCTACTGCAAACAGTATAGACTTCACCCTTCTACTTTATCACGCTCCTTGCCTGCCTCACGGGACAGGTTTAAAGGAATATTTAGTTATCAAATACTATAGCACAAAACAGACCTAAAATCAAGCAAAAACTTTTGAGCTCCCATCTTATAAATTGCTAAAATCATATAACTGTGGGTACTGGTCACACTCTGGATTTTTAGGATGACAAATAGCTCTTCCAAAATAAATCATAGCCTGATGAGCAGCTAGCCACTGCTCCGGTGGCAAGATACCCATGACCCGCTTTTCCACCTCAAGCGGTGTCGCTGATTTTTTGACAATATCGTGATGTTTGCAAATACGCTCCACATGAGTATCGACTGCAAAGGCTGGAATCCCGAATCCTACACTCATGACAACATTGGCTGTCTTGCGACCAACACCTGCCAGACTTTCCAATTCCTCTCGAGTCTGAGGGACTTGACCATCAAAATCGTCTAGTAACTGTTGGGCACATTTTTTAAGGAATTTAGCCTTATTCCGATACAGTCCTAGGCGGGAAATGTGTGAAGCAATCTCACTCTCTGTTGCAGCAGACATGGCTTGTGGCGTTGGAAAGGCAGCAAAGAGACCTGGTGTGGCCTTATTTACCGCTGCATCCGTTGTCTGAGCTGACAACATGACCGCAACCAAGAGTTCAAAATGATTGGTGAAATCAAGACTGGGCTTGGCATCTGGAAACAGAGCAATGATTTCTTCTAGCACTTTTCGTGCTCGTTTTTTTGACAAGACCATTATTCGTCTCCGTCAAATAGTCCTTGTAAGCCAGCAAAAGGACTGTTTTCTTCTTTCTTAACTGCCTGTTGAGCTTGGTATTCTTCCTCAGTCATGATTTGCCAGTCATTTCCTGAAACAAATCCTTGACCAGCCTCTTCTTCAGCCGTCAAAACCTTGATAGGAATGTTTAGTAGGATATTATCTGACACGCTCTCAGCAAGGTCAAGTTCTCCATTTTCGATAGGCAAGACCAAATCATCGTCTAAAACTTCCTGATCTAGTTGGTTAGTTGCGCCTTCCATGAAAACTTCTGTGACTGGATAAGATTCAACTAACTCAACTGGCTCCATACTGCGACTTGAAGCAAGAACAATGGTGTAAGATAGTTGATAATCTAAGAAATACATACGGTCTTCGTACTGTACTTTCCCAACCGCAAGGATATCTTTTACATCTAAAATTTCTTGATTACGTGCACGCAGGTCTGCGGCTAGGTCTAACGTTTGTTCAAAATGCAAGCCTTCAGACTGCTTACGAATTTCTTGAATATTTAATTTCATACTTCCTCCATAAAGATTTACTCTCTTGATTATACCATGAAAAGCCTACAAATCAGCCCACCAAACTTTGTAATTAAAATTCGATTTTTTAACATATTTACTATGACATTTTTGTTTTTTAGTGCTATACTATAGGTAAGAATACATCAGAGCAAGGAGGATGCTCACATGGAAGACAAAGAACTCATTACTAATGCTTACCACTCGGATTTTAGAGCTTAGAATTTCCAGTTTTCTGTTGACAAAATATCCTTAAAGGTATAGGATAGAGGTACTAATACTCGGAGGTAAGGGAGACATGAACAACTAAGTCTATCAAATAAAGAACCTTTATTTAGTAGATCTTGTTTTTGTCTCTTTTTGTGTGCTCGTTTCATACTAGATTTTCTAGTATCTTATCCTCATTGAAAATCAAAAAACTAGAAAGCTAACCATCTGCTCCTCTTGAGTTGTATTAGGCAATCCTAAGCTAGTTTGACGAGCTTTTCAACGGGGATAATAGAGTTTTCGATAGTGACTTTGGGCTCTACTAGGTAAAGTAGAGCTTTTTGTTATGCATAATCGACATTCTAGAAAGGGCAATCATATGATAAACATCAATCATCTAACCATCACACAAAACAAAGATTTACGGGACCTTGTATCAGACTTAAACATGACTATCCAAGACGGGGAAAAGGTAGCTATTATTGGCGAAGAAGGAAATGGCAAATCAACCTTACTTAAAACTTTAATGGGGGAAGCTTTGTCTGATTTCACTATCAAGGGCGACATCCAGTCTGACTATCAGTCACTGGCTTACATTCCTCAAAAACTTCCCGAGGACCTGAAAAAGAAAACTCTACATGACTACTTCTTTTTGGATTCTGCTGATTTAGACTACAGTATCCTCTATCGTTTGGCAGAGGAGTTGCATTTTGATAGTGATCGTTTCGCTAGCGATCAAGAGATTGGGAGCCTTTCGGGCGGCGAATCTTTGAAAATTCAGCTCATCCATGAGTTATCCAAACCCTTTGAGATTCTATTTTTAGATGAACCTTCAAATGACCTAGACTTTGAGACGGTTGATTGGCTAAAAGGTCAGATTCGAAAGATTCGGCAAACTGTTATTTTCATTTCCCATGATGAAGACTTTCTTTCTCAAACGGCAGACACTATTGTCCACTTGCGACTGGTCAAGCACCGAAAAGAAGCCGAAACGCTAGTAGAGCATTTAGACTATGATCGATACAGTGAGCAGAGAAAGGCTAATTTTGTCAGACAAAGCAAGCAAGCTGCTAACGACCAAAGAACCTATGACAAAACCATGGAAAAGCATCGGCGAGTCAAGCAAAATGTAGAAACTGCACTTCGAGCTACCAAAGACAGTACTGCCGGTCGCCTATTGGCTAAAAAGATGAAAACTGTCCTCTCACAAGAAAAACGCTACGAAAAGGCGGCTCAGTCCATGACCCAAAAGCCACTTGAAGAGGAACAAATCCAACTTTTCTTTTCAGAGATCCAACCACTACCGGCTTCTAAAGTCTTAATCCAGCTGGAAAAAGAAAATTTGTCCATTGGCAACCGAGTTTTGGTTCAAGAACTACAACTAACTGTCCGTGGTCAAGAAAAAATCGGTATTATCGGCCCAAATGGTGTTGGAAAATCAACTCTGTTAGCCAAGTTACATCAACTACTAAGCGCCAAAAGAGAGATTTCTCTTGGTTTTATGCCACAAGATTACCAGAAAAAACTGCAATTGGATTTATCACCAATCGCCTATCTAAGTAAAACTGGGGAAAAAGAGGAACTGCAGAAAATCCAATCTCACTTAGCTAGTCTCAATTTCAGTTATCCAGAAATGCAGTATCAAATTCGCTCCTTATCTGGCGGACAACAGGGAAAACTTCTGCTTTTGGATTTAGTCTTGTGCAAACCAAACTTTCTCCTGTTGGATGAACCTACACGAAACTTTTCTCCAACTTCTCAACCCCAAATCAGAAAACTCTTTGCAACCTATCCAGGCGGTCTCATCACTGTTTCGCATGACCGTCGTTTCTTAAAAGAGGTCTGTTCAAGCATCTATCGCTTGACAGAACATGGTTTGAAGGTAGTTAATTTAGAAGATTTATAAATTTGCAACATAGTAAAAATCCAGAGACTATCTCTGGATTCTTTTTACATCTGTTTCAAACGTTCAATCCGCTCTGCGATAGGTGGGTGGGTGTAAAAGAGTTTTTGGAACCCTCCACCTTTCTTGGGATCATTGATATAAAGTGCACTGCTGGCATCATCTACAGGACGACTCATCGGTTTACTATTATCCAACTTACCTAGAGCATTTATCATTCCTTGAGGATTGCGCGTCAACTCAACACTAGAAGCATCAGCTAGGAATTCCCTCTGACGAGAAATAGCGAGTTGCACCAAGGTTGCAGCGAGAGGTGCCAGCACAATTGCAAGTAGGGAAACCACTAGCATAATGATTTCAAGACCATTTCCATCTCTATCATCGTCATTTCGTCTGCGATCTGCGCCACCCCACCACATCATACGACCTGCCATACTAGAAAGCATGGTGATAGCACTAGCAAGGGCAACGGCAATAGTCGAAATTCGAATATCATAGTTACGGATATGACTGACTTCATGCCCCATAACAGCTTCTAGTTCTTCACGATTCATGATAGCTAGGAGACCTGACGTCGCAGCAACCGCCGCATTTTGAGGGTTAGAACCTGTCGCAAAGGCATTTAAGGCTGGATCATCAATGATGAAAACACGGGGCATAGGAATCTGAGCGACCATAGCCATATCTTCCACTACATGGTAGAGGTCTGGTGCCGTTTGCTCATCCACCTCACGCGCTCCATTCATGGACATGACAATCTCTGTCGATTGAAAAATCATGGACAAGGCATAGATAAAGCCGATAATCAGTGCGATAAGCAAACCACCAATCCCAGACCGCATAAAGAGGTAACCAACCGCATAACCAACAAGAGCTAAGAGTAGGAAAAATACCAGCAACAAAATCCACGTTTTTCGTTTATTGCTTGCAATTTGATCAAACAACATTTTAGTCACCTAAACCGCTAAAATCAACCTTAGGAACTGCCTTTTCCTCTTCTGGTGTTTGAAGGAAATCTGCTGCTTTAAATCCAAACATTCCAGCGATAATATTGCTTGGGAAAGTTTCTAATTTTACATTGTAGTTGCTGACAACACTGTTGTAGAGTTGCCGAGAGTAAGAAATTTTATTTTCTGTATTGGTCAACTCCTCTTGCAATTTTACAAAGTTTGCACTAGCTTTCAAATCTGGATAGCTTTCTGCAACTGCAAAAATACCTGAAACCTGACGAGTAAGGGCATCACTAGCTTTCATAGCTTCTGCTGGTGAAGTCGCTGCCGCCACTTGGTTACGCAGTTCTGCCACCTTTTCAAGGGTAGAACCTTCATATTTGGCATAACCTTTTACAGTTTCAATCAAGTTTGGCAAAAGGTCATTTCGACGTTTCAACTGAACATCAATCTGACTCCAAGTCTCCTTTGTTTGCATACGATTCTTAACCAAACCGTTATAGCTAACAATTACAAAAATAACAATAAGAGCTAAAACTCCAAGAATAATCCAAGTCATGATATAAGTCCTTTCTACTTTTAGATTAGTACCAGTATATCAAATTTTTAATGATTGTGGTAAAATAAGATGATACTAAAGAAGGAAATAACTATGAAACCAGAAACATTTTACAACCTGCTTGCCGAGCAAAATCTTCCACTTTCGGACCAGCAAAAAAAACAATTTGAACGTTATTTTGAGCTCTTGGTTGAGTGGAATGAAAAGATTAATTTGACGGCTATTACGGACAAGGAAGAAGTTTATCTCAAACATTTTTACGATTCGATTGCACCCATTCTGCAAGGCTTGATTCCCAACGAAACTATCAAACTTCTTGATATTGGAGCTGGAGCAGGATTTCCTAGTCTACCAATGAAAATCCTCTATCCTCAGTTAGATGTAACTATCATTGATTCTCTCAACAAGCGCATCAACTTCCTCCAACTTTTGGCTCAAGAACTGGATTTGGACGGTGTTCATTTCTACCATGGACGTGCAGAAGACTTAGCTCAAGACAAGAACTTCCGTGCTCACTATGATTTTGTAACAGCTCGTGCTGTAGCCCGTATGCAGGTCTTGTCTGAATTGACAATTCCCTACCTTAAAGTTGGCGGAAAACTATTGGCACTCAAGGCTAGCAATGCGCCTGAGGAATTATTAGAAGCTAAGAATGCCCTCAACCTCCTCTTCAGTAAGGTCAAAGATAATCTCAGCTACGCCCTACCAAATGGAGATCCGCGTTATATCACAGTGGTGGAAAAGAAAAAAGAAACGCCAAATAAATATCCAAGAAAGGCTGGCATGCCCAATAAACGCCCGCTTTAAATTTTTTAGTAAAAAATATTTACAAAGTAAACCTCGCTCTTTTATTTCTAGGCTCGGAAAAAAATGATTTACAAAATCAACCTCGCTCCTTTATTTCCAGGATCGGGAAAAAATGATTTACAAAATCATTTTTTTCTGCTATACTATCACAAGCAAAGGTTTTTAATGTCATCCCGTGAGGTGACGAAGACGCAGAAATACTTGAAACTCTTTAAAGTCTAGATTTTAGAGAAGTCTTACTCTGAGGGCCTATTGCTGTAAAATAATGGGCTCTTTTTTGATGCCCAAAAGTGAGGTTTATATGAAACAAGAATCAACTGTTGATTTGTTACTAGACGTTGACCAACGTCCTTCGGCTGGAAAAGGAATTCTCCTTAGTTTCCAACACGTTTTCGCCATGTTTGGTGCGACCATCTTGGTACCATTGATTTTGGGAATGCCTGTATCTGTTGCCCTTTTTGCTTCGGGTGTTGGAACACTCATCTACATGATCGCAACTGGTTTTAGAGTTCCAGTTTATCTAGGATCATCATTCGCCTTTATCACAGCTATGTCGCTAGCTATGAAGGAACTAGGAGGAGATGTATCAGCTGCACAAACAGGGGTTATCCTTACAGGTTTTATCTATGTCCTTGTGGCTGCTGGTGTTCGTTTTGCAGGTACAAAATGGATTGATAAACTCTTGCCACCAATCATCATCGGACCTATGATCATCGTTATCGGTCTTGGACTTGCAGGTTCAGCTGTTACCAATGCTGGTCTTGTAGCAGACGGGAATTGGAAAAATGCTCTTGTAGCCGTTGTTACTTTCTTGATTGCTGCCTTTATCAATACAAAAGGAAAAGGCTTCCTACGAATCATTCCATTCCTCTTTGCCATTATCGGCGGTTACCTCTTCGCACTAACTCTTGGCTTGGTTGACTTTACACCAGTTCTTAAAGCTAACTGGTTTGAAATTCCTGGTTTCTACTTACCATTTAGCACAGGTGGTGCCTTTAAAGAATACAATCTTTACTTCGGTCCAGAAACTATCGCTATCTTGCCAATCGCTATCGTAACAATTTCTGAGCATATTGGAGACCATACTGTTTTGGGTCAAATCTGTGGCCGTCAATTCTTGAAAGAACCAGGTCTTCACCGTACTCTTCTTGGTGACGGTATCGCAACTTCTGTTTCTGCCTTCCTTGGTGGACCAGCCAATACAACTTACGGAGAAAATACAGGGGTTATCGGTATGACTCGTATCGCTTCTGTCTCAGTTATCCGTAACGCTGCCTTTATCGCGATTGCCCTTAGCTTCCTTGGTAAATTCACAGCCTTGATTTCAACTATTCCAAATGCTGTACTTGGTGGTATGTCTATCCTTCTCTATGGAGTTATCGCCAGCAACGGTTTGAAAGTCTTGATTAAAGAACGTGTTGATTTCGCTCAAATGCGTAATCTCATCATTGCTAGTGCCATGTTGGTACTTGGACTTGGAGGAGCTATCCTTAAACTCGGTCCAGTTACCCTTTCAGGTACTGCCCTATCAGCCATGACAGGAATCATCTTGAACTTGATCTTGCCATACGAAAATAAAGACTAATACTCTTCGAAAATCAAAAAACGAGCATTTCCAACTACGGAAGTGCTCATTTTTCTTCTTTCCAAAAAAGGAAAGCCCTGCAGCCTTCCTTTGTCTTACTTGCGTTTCTTCTTCGCTTTTTTCATTTTGTTAGCCATGCGTTTCATGGACTGTTTCATGGCAAATTCACCGATTTTACCTTTGAGTCCGCCACCAAACATCTGACTCATATCTGGCATTCCTGCTCCTCCGAGAGCTGACAAGTCAGGCATACCACCTTGTCCCATCATTCCTTCAAGGGCAGACATATCCATTCCTCCCATATTTGGCATATTTTTTGGAAGGTTGTTTGGATTGATTCCCATCTGCTTCATCATCTTGTTCATATCCCCAGACATAACACCTTGCATGAGCTGTTTAGCCTGGTTAAAGTCCTTGATGAATTTATTGACTTCGACAAATGTATTTCCAGAACCTGCAGCAATACGACGGCGACGGCTCGGATTTAACAAATCTGGATTTTCACGCTCTTCAGGTGTCATGGAGGACACAATAGCACGTTTGCGCGCAATCTGGCGCTCATCCACCTTCATATTTTGAAGGGCTGGATTGTTGGCCATACCTGGAATCATCTTGAGCAAGTCTTCCATTGGACCCATGTTTTGCACCTGATCCAACTGATCGATGAAATCATTGAAATCAAAGGTGTTTTCACGCATCTTCTCAGCCATTTCAAGGGCTTTTTGCTCATCGTATTCTTGAGAAGCTTTCTCAATCAAAGTGAGCATATCCCCCATACCAAGAATACGGCTAGACATGCGATCTGGGTGGAAGGTTTCAATATCCGTGATCTTTTCACCTGTACCAGTGAACTTGATTGGTTTTCCAGTAATGTGACGAACAGATAGAGCAGCACCACCACGAGTATCGCCATCAATCTTGGTAAGGATGACCCCAGTCACTTCCAACTGAGTATTAAACTCACGCGCAACATTGGCTGCTTCCTGACCAATCATAGCATCAACGACAAGCAAGATTTCATTTGGTTGAGCCAAGGCTTTCACGTCACGAAGCTCATTCATGAGGAGCTCATCAATCTGCAAACGACCTGCCGTATCGATCAAAACATAGTCGTTATGGTTAGCTTTCGCTTGCTCCAAACCTTGACGAACAATCTCAACAGCTGGTACTTCTGTTCCAAGTGCAAAGACAGGAACATCAATCTGTTGTCCGAGTGTCTTGAGCTGGTCAATGGCAGCAGGACGATAGATGTCAGCCGCAATCATCAAAGGACGGGCATTTTCTTCTTTTTTGAGTTTATTGGCCAATTTACCAGCAAAAGTTGTTTTACCAGCCCCCTGCAAACCGACCATCATGATGATGGTTGGAATCTTAGGTGACTTGATAATCTCAGCCGTATCAGAACCTAAAACGGTTGTCAGTTCCTCATCAACGATTTTAATAATTTGTTGTGCAGGATTAAGGGTATCAATGACCTCATGCCCAACTGCACGCTCACGAACTTTCTTGATAAAGTCCTTTACAACAGATAAAGCAACGTCGGCTTCAAGCAAGGCCAAGCGAATCTCTTTGGTTGCCTCTTGGACATCAGATTCAGAGATTTTTCCTTTTTTACGTAGATTTTTAAAGACGTTCTGCAAACGTTCTGTTAAACTTTCAAATGCCATGTTTCTTCCTCTTATTCTCTATTATCAATGCTTGTTAAAATTTCTATCTGCTCCTGCAGAAAGTCATCCTTGGGATAGCGCTCCAAAATCTGATCAAAAATCTGACTGCGAACAATGTAGTCCGAGTACATGTGCAATTTCATCTCATAATCTTCCAGAATCTTTTCTGTCCGCTTGATATTATCATAGACAGCCTGACGACTGACACCAAATTCCTCGGCAATCTCAGCAAGGCTATAGTCATCAGCGTAGTAGAGCTCTATATAATTCATTTGCTTGTCTGTCAAAAGCGCCGCATAAAATTCAAAGAGCGCATTCATACGATTGGTTTTTTCAATTTCCATAACTTTTATTATACCAAAAATTAGCCTAATCTACCACATTAGCAGGCTAATCCGAGAAGATAGCCAGGTAAATTTGAAAAAGACATGAGCCTAGCCCCAAGTAATTTCCAATTGATAGCTAGCAAAGGGATGTCCTTCTTGATTTTGTAGTTGATAATCTAGTTCAATCTTTTGCCCATCAACTTGATAATGGCTCGTTTGGATGATAAACTCCTGCATGCCCATAGGTGTCGGAATATAGGCTAAACTATCACTATCCTTTAGAAAACGCATATTGGTCTTGGGATTGGAAAAACGGCTCATCACCAGTTCTTGATCATGAAATTTAATAACTACTTTTTCCTCTTCCTCATTATAGAAAAGCAGGTATCTATAATCTCCTTTTTCATGCACTTCCACGTCATAAAGCTGGTCAATCACTTCCAACTGCTCATCAAACTGAATCGTATTTCGTATTCGAATCTTCACATCAGGTCCTCTTTCTTCTCTCTTGTCCTACTATTTTACCAAAAACTCTGGCTTTTTGCTATAATGGTCATATGAACGAAAAAGTATTCCGTGACCCAGTTCACAACTACATCCATGTAAATAACCAGGTCATCTATGACTTGATCAATACAAAAGAATTTCAGCGTTTACGTCGTATCAAGCAACTGGGAACTTCCAGTTATACCTTCCACGGTGGGGAGCACAGCCGCTTCTCCCACTGTCTAGGAGTCTATGAAATTGCACGACGCATCACAGAGATTTTTGAAGAAAAATATCCAGACGAATGGGAACCTGCCGAGTCTCTCTTGACCATGACCGCTGCTCTCCTACATGACCTTGGGCATGGTGCCTACTCCCATACTTTTGAACATCTCTTTGATACAAATCATGAGGTCATTACTCAGGATATTATCCAAAGTCCTGAGACAGAGATTCACCAAGTCTTGCTACAAGTATCGCCAGACTTTCCAGAAAAGGCGGCTAGTATCATTAACCATACCTATCCTAACAAGCAGGTCGTGCAACTCATTTCTAGTCAGATTGATGCAGACCGCATGGACTATCTCTTGCGCGATTCCTATTTTACTGGAGCATCCTATGGAGAATTTGACCTGACTCGCATCCTCCGAGTCATTCGCCCTGTCGAAAATGGTATCGCCTTTCAGCGTAATGGCATGCACGCCATCGAAGACTACGTCCTCAGTCGCTACCAGATGTATATGCAGGTCTATTTCCACCCAGCAACACGTGCCATGGAAGTTCTCCTACAGAATCTCCTCAAACGCGCCAAGGAACTCTACCCTGAGGATAAGGACTTCTTTGCACGAACATCTCCACATCTCCTGCCTTTCTTTGAAAAAAATGTGACCTTGTCTGATTATCTGGCTCTGGATGATGGTGTGATGAATACCTACTTCCAACTCTGGATGACCAGTCCTGACAAGATTCTTGCAGACCTGTCGCAACGGTTTGTCAACCGCAAGGTCTTTAAATCCATTACCTTTTCACAAGAAGATCAAGACCAACTAGCTAACATGAGAAAATTGGTTGAGGACATCGGCTTTGATCCCGACTACTATACTGCCATTCATAAGAACTTTGACCTTCCTTATGATATCTATCGTCCCGAATCTGAAAATCCACGGACACAGATTGAGATTTTACAAAAAAATGGAGAACTGGCCGAACTCTCTAGCCTGTCTCCTATCGTCCAATCCCTTGCTGGCAGTCGCCACGGAGATAATCGCTTTTATTTTCCAAAAGAAATGTTGGACCAAAATAGCATCTTCGCAAGTATTACCCAGCAATTTTTACACTTGATTGAGAACGATCATTTTACCCCAAATAAAAACTAGAAGAGGAAATTTATGAGTATTAAACTAATTGCCGTTGATATTGACGGAACCCTAGTCAATAGCCAAAAGGAGATTACTCCTGAGGTCTTTTCTGCCATCCAAGATGCCAAAGAAGCTGGTGTCAAAGTCGTGATTGCAACTGGCCGCCCTATCGCTGGTGTTGCCAAACTTCTGGATGATTTGCAGTTGAGAGACGAGGGTGACTATGTGGTGACCTTCAACGGTGCCCTTGTCCAAGAAACTGCTACAGGTCATGAGATTATCAGTGAATCCTTGACCTATGAGGATTATCTGGATATGGAATTTCTCAGTCGCAAGCTCGGTGTCCACATGCACGCCATTACCAAGGATGGAATCTACACTGCCAATCGTAATATCGGAAAATATACAGTGCACGAATCAACCCTCGTCAGCATGCCAATTTTCTACCGTACACCTGAAGAAATGTCTGGCAAGGAAATCGTCAAATGTATGTTTATTGATGAGCCAGAAATTCTGGATGCTGCGATTGAAAAAATACCTGCAGAATTTTACGAACGCTACTCCATCAACAAATCCGCTCCTTTCTACCTCGAACTCCTTAAAAAGAATGTGGACAAGGGTTCAGCTATTACTCACCTAGCTGAAAAACTCGGATTGACCAAAGACGAAACCATGGCTATCGGCGACGAAGAAAATGACCGCGCCATGCTGGAAGTCGTTGGTAACCCAGTTGTCATGGAAAATGGAAATCCAGAAATCAAAAAAATCGCCAAATACATCACTAAATCTAATGATGAATCTGGCGTTGCCCATGCCATCCGTACATGGGTACTGTAAAATAATTTGAATATAGAAAAAGCACTCCAGAAGTTAGAGATACTGTACTGACCCCAAAAGTTAGACAGAAAAAATCTTACTTTTGGGGTGCAGTTTAAAATTCAGTATTTTTGGTTTCTAGTTCTATCCCCTCAATAATTATTAAATCTGAATTAGATAGTACATTATGTAAAACCTTTTTCAATTTTTTATTTTACTACGAATTAATATTATTTTTTCTAATGATAATTAACCCACTAATCTTCCTTTATAAATATTGCAGTTCTTTTCTTAGTTAGCTTTTTTTCATAACTCTTTATAAGAATAACCAATAAACTACTTAGTAATCCCA
Organism: Streptococcus sp. M334; assembly: GCF_000187745.1. Classification (GTDB taxonomy): domain Bacteria; phylum Bacillota; class Bacilli; order Lactobacillales; family Streptococcaceae; genus Streptococcus. Next base: position 670,134 of record NZ_GL732486.1, read on the forward strand.
AAATAACTAGACTTAATCTCGGGTTTAAAAGCCAATTAAAATAAGCAGCCAGTATCCCTCCAAAAGGAGCAAAAATGGTAGCTATTACAAAAGAACTAGAAAGTATCTTTCCAATATTATACTCAGTACTTTCTTGTTGCTGTATTGTTGTAATCGAGACAGAAGCTATTGTAATTAGTCCACTCAAAATTGAGTAACAAATTCCAAAAAATATCCAATTTTCTACTATTCCGCTTGCCATAATGACAAGTGGGATAGTTGCCATTGATATATTCATTAAGATAAAGGTATCCTTCTTATTCAGAAAAGTAGAATGCTATCAAACTACCAAATCCAGTAATTGAGTATACAATTCCAACAAGACTATTTGATAATTTTAATTACGTCCATTTTTTTCTCTCATTAATTGGACATAGCCCTTTGTTTCTATTTTTGAATTTAAAAACGAGAACTCTCCGCACATTTTATCATAAAAATTACTATAATCTTCTTTTGAAAAATCTCCTAAAATCTCTATCTCAAGATAAAACCCAAGACCATCAATCTTATCTAGATTAATCGTTTTATTTTCTAATGCATCATGATAAGTCTTTCTATATTTACTTATTGTAAAAATATTTGAAAAACCATCTTGCAAGATATTCCTTACAAATTCTAATTTTTCAGATTCTAACTCTATTTCACTTTCACTCCACATTCCTTGTTTTATCGTATCTTTTCTTGTGAAAATACTTGCTCTATTATCATCTTCTTGGCGAATTCTGTAGATAAAGCTACCTACCTCATCATTTTCAAATTCTCTTCCTTTTGTTTTAAAATATTCATCAACTTGCTTATTTTCACACTTAAATTTATAAGATTTTTCTAAATATGAAATAGCATTATTATAATCCCTCTCATCGTTAAGTTCAAATCTAACTTCTAATTCATTCATTAATTTTACCTCTCAATTCTTCAAAGCCTGAAGTCTCTATACATTCACTCAGTCTATAGTAAGTTTCTGGAGATGTTTTATGGACACAAAGCCTGATATTTTCTTGCACTCATTTTAGCACTTCAATATAATACTGTCAACATTTTTGATAATATTTTTTTATTTATTTTTATTAGATACTTATTTGTATTTTTGGGTTCAAAAAAACGATGCTTAATTGAACATCGTCTTTACTATTCTGTTATATCTGCAATGTAATGCTCAATTTTAAGAGCCATTGACATATTTCCCTCAAGCTTATATAGAAAATAAGCCGTTTCAAAGTACTCTTTTACTGCAACTTTAGAAGAAAAATTCTTACTGACATTTCCCATCAATAAATACAAATCAGCCAAAAGATATGTTGTTCTATACGTCTTACATTGCTTTATCGTATCTGTGATTTTTGTAATAGCTTCTTCAGTATTATTCTGCAACCATAGGTAGCGACAAACATTATAATTAAATTTAATAGAAAGGTTTAATTCTTCAATTGTGTTTAACTTGAGTTGATTTACTTGATACTCTAACTTTTCTCGAATTTCATTAAAACTTTCTAAATCTTCAATATCATAATAAAAATTAAATAGAGTATTTGCAACTTGAAGGTAGGTCAAGTCAATTACACTTAACTGAGACAGTACCTTCTCCAATCTTACTACAGCCTCCTCTTTTTGCCCATAGAAATAAAAATCTATAAGGGATTTTATCCACTCCATATAAAATTTATTTACTAGAGACAAGTGATGTACCTTTACACTCTCTAATTCATATATATATTTCAAAGACTCATAATTTCGATTTGTGATAAATGTCTGGGCTAACTTTTTAAACTCTGATAACTCATCAATCTCTTCTACAATCTGCTCATTAAAAAAATAATCTATACTAACTTTTAACTTCTTCGACAGAGCATATAAAAAGTCTGCTCCTGGAGTAAATTCTCCATTCTCTAATCGACTAATCTGTCCCTGTTTACATATCCCCTCAGCCAATTCTCGCTGAGACATTTTTAATTCTTTTCGTCTATTTTTTAATCTTGTTGCTAAAAGTGTGCCCACGTTTGCATTTTCCTTTTCTATTTGACTTCAATTTCAATTGTAACACGATTAAATTTTAAATACAAATTATATATAAACAATGACTAGATAAGTTATTTTTGAAAACCATCCCTTCTTCTTTTGAAATTTTCTTACTCAAACGATTGATAAACGTATTCACTTGAAATGGATTAGATATTAGACTATCATGTTTAAATTTTGTTATTAATATATTTAACAGACCACAAATAGTCTTTTACAACATATCAAATTCAGGGAAACAATATCGATTTTCCCCATTTTTTAGGCTCTCTATTTCATAACAATCAATTCATTTTGTCACATACCTTAGCCCGAAAAATCCACACCAAATCTTTTTGAAAGCTGTTTAAAGCTTTGTACTTACTTTCTGAGTTCATAGATCTGAACCTTAACCTCATTTGTCCAATTCCATAATAAAAATAAGGACATTCTAACAAAGGAAGTCCTTATTTTTCCTATTTAATTGGTCAAAATTATTTTATCCTTTTACTAACATTCATTCTCTTACTAAATCATACTCTTTATCAATAACCCTCTTTTAGAGTATGTCCGTAAGTTTGAATAATTTGTCGTATATCTTTATGACTTAGTAATCTTGAAACAGCCCATATATCAACACCTTTTGATAATAAATATGAAGCGTAAATATGCCTTCCTGCTGTTGCTATCATGGTTTGACTACCTATCCCAAGTTCGGATAAAATACTTTCAAATATTTATTCAATCCATAATTTGTAGAAAGTTTATACCTTCTATCACAAAAGACCAAATCATATTTCTTTAATTCTTCCCGATTATAAAGAACCTTATCTTGTTCCTCTTTCAATTCATCCAATACAGATATTAAATCTTCATCAATAAGAATTTCTCTTATGGAAGTATTCGTTTTTTAAGGAACAAAATTTGTCGATTTCTAGCAAATCTTCCATACGTTTTTATAGTTTATCTTTCTTTTCTATTTTATAATTCACCTTCTAATTCTCTTATAATCGAATATAAAGATTCTTTCGTTTTGGGAACAAATTCCTTCAATATACCCTCTATAATTTTAAAATTTAAGTTGGAATAATTATGATAAATAAAATTTCTAAAACCTTTTATCTGAATCCAGTTTATCCTATCTGAATACTTCCGTTTTACTTCCTCTGATAATTTGCCTAACGATAACTGTTCTCCTACTTATCCTAAATTCATAGCGATAGAATCAACTACCATATCATCATCTAAAGGTAAATTATATCTTCTTGCTTTATCCAAAACAGCAACAGCCTTATCAAGATATAAAACCATATCCTTCAAATATGCTATATCAGTTTCAAGAGATTGACTTCTCATAAATAACCTCTCTATCATTCAAAAAATTTTTCTTGACTAACTTCCCAATATTCGTTTTGGGAGAAAGTAAATCACTAACCAATAGAATATCTATATTACCATCAAAAATAGTTAAAAGCCTACCATATACATCAAAATATATCGAATCATCCTCTAACTCCAAAGCAATATCAACATCACTCTTTTCATCAGCTTCACCTCTAGCATAAGATCCGAATAGATATATTTTAGACAAATCATACTGTTTAGCAATAGGAACAATTTTTTCCTTTATCTGATCTATTGTATAAACCATAGCTTCTATCCTTTTTTATGTTGTCAATACATTACAATCATATCCCTATTAAATAAAGGCTTTAAATTTAAACTTGTAACTTCTTCTCTAATGCTTGTGCCAAAACTTCTGAATAGTTAATCTTTTCTCGATCAGCAAGACGAACTAGCCATTCAGGAACGGTCACATTCTTTCTAATCGCCTTGTTACTTCTCACAAAAGGCGCAGGATCAACTTGAATCATTGATACAAAACCATCTGAAACTTCAATCTTTAAAATATCACTTGGAGTAGGCAACGCCATCCCTTCATCGATATAAGAAGCTAAAACATTTTCAAGCATTTCTCGAGCATTTTTCATCGCTTCTTCGATATTTTTTCCTTCTGTACCACCACCAAATTCTGGAAATTCTACCCAATATCCTGTTCCTTCTTTATGAAAAATAGCTGGATACGTTTTTAACATTCTACTACCTCCAACATTCTACTACCTCTGATATAAAAAGACTTAGGACAGTAAAAATTACAATCCTAAATCTTTGAGAATCTTTCTCTCCAATCCCTTTCCCAAATCTTCATTTCCATGAACTGGAATCGTGACAAGATAAGAAAAACCCTCTTTCTTAAAATGATGATGACTTCCTCTTTGACGAACTTCAACCCATCCATTCTCAAGAGCTAGTTTCACCATTTCTTTACCTGTAAGTGGCATATATTATTGTTACCTCCTTACACTTACTATTATACGCATTATGTGTATTAATGTCAAATTAAAACAAACCACTTTTTTTCTCAATAACTACAAAATAAAATAGACCAGCTTCCTGATCTACTTTATTCTATATTCATTGACTTTTGGTCAAATTTTGGTCACACTTTGGTCAAAGATTCCAAAAATACTAACCTATTTTAAAAAACTAAATTGTGATGATTGCCCATAAACAAACACTTTGAATATTCTTTATGCTTCTTTACGCTTCCAAAAATGCCCCCTGCCGGAATCGAACCAGCAACTACTCCTTAGGAGGGAGTTGTTATATCCATTGAACTAAGGGAGCTAGATAAAAACTCTGCTGAAAAGCAGAGTTTTTTAGTCGAATTAACGACGGATTTCTTTGATACGAGCTGCTTTACCTTGAAGAGCACGCAAGTAATACAATTTCGCACGACGTACTTTACCGTAACGAACAACTTCGATTTTTTCAACACGTGGAGTGTGGATTGGGAAGATACGCTCAACACCTACACCGTTAGAGATTTTACGAACTGTGTAGTTTTCTGAGATACCAGCACCTTTACGTGCGATAACAACACCTTCAAAAATCTGGATACGTTCACGGTTACCTTCGACAACTTTCGCGTGTACACGAACAGTGTCACCAGGACGGAATGATGGGATATCTGTACGAAGTTGACCTTCAGTCAAGCTTTGGATTAATGGATTCATTTTATTCTCCTATCTTTGTCAATCTTGAGGAACCTTCCTCAGCGGATAAACTGTATTTTTGTGCGTCCATTACACACAAGATACAGTTTACCAAATTTCCACAAAAAAGTAAAGAAATTTATAGCAGAATTCCTAAAAAAATCGCAACTAAACCACCTAGGTAGGTCAAAGTAATGTACGAATAAAAGACCTTCTTATCGCTTAGCAACCTTTGAAGTTCGTCATTCAAGGTCGAAAAAGTTGTCAAACCACCACAAAATCCTGTTGCTAGAATAGCATAGACTTCCTTAGACTCCACATGATTGTAGAATAATCCAATCAAAAAACAACCTAGAAGATTGGCTATGAGCGTTCCGAGGGGCAATTTAGAAGCTTGATTATAGCGGGAAAATAAATACCGTACTATGGCTCCCAAGCCACAAGCAATTGCAAGATAAACGATTACCATTTCTTCCTCCCCAAATAGTAAGCTAAAAGCAGGCCTCCACCGATGCTCAAAAGCAAGTACATGACCAAACTAAGATAACGCCCTGTGTCCAGTAGTTTTACAGCATCAATCATGAGACTGGAAAAGGTTGTCAAACCTCCACAAAAGCCCGTCCCTAGTGCTAAAATAACTCCCTTACTGGTTCCCTTATAGACCAAATAGCCTTTTACCAGATAAACCAAGCAGAAAATGCCTAGATAGTTAACAAGAAGGGTGCCCAAGGGGAAATCTGGGCTGACTGGCAACCAAGTAGAAACCAGGTAGCGGACAAGTCCACCCACCATGGCAGCTAGAAAAATCCCTAGCGGATAAAATTGTTCTTTTTTCATTTGATGTTTTGGTCCTGATAATCACGCGAACGTTTGAGTATGTCCGAAAAAGTCGCGACAATAGTCTCCTGATAACGCTTGTCCTCTACACGATTTCTGACCTTTTCAAAAATAACTGCTTCTCTCTTGGTATCTAAAATCGGTTTACCTGATGCTTTCTTATAAGTAACTACACCCTCAACCAAATGCATTCTTTCTTCTAACAGTTTAACAATTTGGTTGTCGATTTGATCAATCTCTTGCCGAATACTCTCTAAATCCATACAATCCCCTCCTTTATTTGAATTATTGTATCAAAAAGTCACCAAATAGGCTAGTAAAATCCCAAGTCACGGTAAGAAAAATGCACTGATTGATTGCATCAGCGCACGTTTATGCTTATCCTACTTTAGCAGCCAATTCTTCTGCGAATTGTTCCAAGCGTTCAATGTCTTCTTCCTCAGCAGAAAGATCAACTTTGACACACTCTGATCCTTTTTCTGCTCCTGTTGACACAAAAACACGGTCAAAGTCATCAACAGCCTTACAGAATTCATCGTAGAAGGTATCACCTGAGCCGACCACTCCGTAGATTTTACCATTCAAGTTAAGATCTGCTAGGTCTTCGTAGAAGTCCATCATCTCATCTGGCAATTCTCCATCACCATAAGTATAGGTCGCAACAATAGCGATGTCTGCTTCCAAGAAGTCTGAAGCGTCAACAGTTGTACATTCATCAACATCGACATCTAAGCCCAAGTCACGTAATTTGTCTGCTACAATATCTGCAATTTCTTCGGTATTACCGGTCATACTGGCAAATACAATTTTTGCTAATGCCATATCGTCCTCCTCAATTTATCTTTCTCCATTATATCACATCTTTTTCATTTTAAAAATAAAAATTCTTGTGCTACAATGAAATGAGAAAGAATTGAGGTTATTTATGGAAATTTGCCATCAAATTTTAGAAAAAATCAAAGAATACGACACGATTATCATTCATCGTCATATGAAACCAGACCCTGATGCCTTGGGAAGTCAAGTGGGCCTGAAAGCCTTGCTGGAATATCATTTCCCTGAAAAAACCATCAAAGCTGTAGGTTATGATGAACCAACTCTTACTTGGATTGCTGAAATGGATCTTGTTGAAGATAGTGCCTACCAAGGTGCACTTGTCATCGTCTGTGATACGGCGAATACTGCTCGTATTGATGATAAACGCTATCGTCAAGGTGATTTTCTCATTAAGATTGACCACCATCCAAATGATGATGTATATGGTGACCTATCATGGGTGGATACTAGTTCAAGCAGTGCTAGCGAGATGATTACCCTATTTGCCCAAACAACTCAACTGTCCTTGTCAGATCAAGCTGCTGAGTTGCTTTTTGCTGGTATTGTTGGTGATACAGGTCGCTTCCTTTATCCTTCTACGACTGCACGAACTCTTCGCCTGGCTGCTTATTTGAGAGAACATAACTTTGACTTTGCGGCTCTCACTCGCAAAATGGACACTATGAGCTACAAAATTGCTAAACTTCAAGGCTACATCTATGACCATCTGGAAGTGGATGAAAATGGTGCAGCTCGTGTTATCCTGAGTCAGAAAATCTTAAAACAATTCAATGTTACTGATGCTGAAACTGCAGCTATTGTCGGTGCACCTGGACGTATTGACAGTGTGAGTCTCTGGGGAATTTTTGTGGAACAGGCTGATGGCCACTACCGTGTTCGCTTACGCAGTAAAGTTCATCCTATCAATGAAATTGCCAAGGAACATGATGGTGGTGGCCACCCTCTAGCAAGCGGTGCTAATTCCTATAACCTAGAGGAAAACGAAATCATCTACCAAAAGTTAAAAAACTTGCTTAAAAACTGATAAAATACTTGCCAAACTTTTCAGAATCTGATAGACTAGTATGGTAACAATCTATGGCTCGCAAAGAGACCATGGCAGAAAGGAAATATTGCAAAATGAAAAAAGATATCCATCCAGAATATCGCCCAGTCGTCTTCATGGACACAACTACTGGTTACCAATTCCTTAGCGGTTCAACAAAACGCTCTAACGAAACAGTTGAGTTCGAAGGTGAAACTTACCCATTGATCCGTGTGGAAATTTCATCAGACTCACACCCATTCTACACTGGACGTCAAAAGTTCACTCAAGCAGATGGACGCGTGGATCGTTTCAACAAAAAATACGGTCTCAAATAATGATAAAAAGAACAGTTTTGGCTGTTCTTTTTTCTTTCTTCAAATCAACTGCTGTTTTTATGTTCCAAACTCGTACTCTTAGAAAATCTCTTTGGTAATTTAATGTTAGGGGATTTATACTAACAATAGACTTTTAACCCCAAAATTGATAAAATAGGAAAGAAAATAAGATAAAAGGAAACTGTAAATCACCATGATGAACATGCAAAACATGATGCGTCAAGCACAAAAACTTCAAAAACAGATGGAACAAAGCCAAGCTGAACTTGCTGCTATGCAATTTGTTGGCAAATCTGCTCAAAATCTTGTCCAAGCGACCTTAACTGGCGATAAGAAAGTTGTCAGCATTGACTTTAATCCAGCTGTCGTTGACCCAGAAGATCTTGAAACTCTTTCTGATATGACTGTTCAGGCCGTCAACTCTGCTCTTGAACAAATCGATGAAACGACTAAGAAAAAATTAGGTGCTTTCGCTGGGAAATTGCCATTCTAAGCATAAGAAAAACAAGCATTCGAGAGAATGCTTGCCTATCGTGAGAGGAACAACTGTTCCTCTTTTTTTTTACTAAAAATTAAAGAATTCCATGGCCTGTTTGAAAAGCAATTCAGTATACTCTGGGTCTTCTTGCGCAATGGTAACCTGGTCTTGAATCATTTCCAAGTCATCCGTTATCATGCCATCAGCTCCCAAATGAACTGATTTATCAAAGGACTCTGAACTATTGATGGTCCAAACGTACAATTTCTGATCCGTATTCCAAAGCTTGTTGACAAAATTTTCATCTAAAGTTGAATACTCCATAGTGTAACCTGTAGCCTTGGTTCTTGGAAAAATACTATTATAAGGTAGGATGAAAAAGACTGGAATTTGTGAGTCGTAGGCTAGCACCTGATCAATCACATGGTAGTCCAAGGATTGCATTTGGTGCCCATTCTGCTTAAGAACCGTTCCATATTTTCCCATAAATCGTTTCATCATATCTGGGCTATCTTTTCGACTGGTTTTTATCTCAATAAGGAGTTTTTGATGCAATTCATTGGCTTTATTGAGATAGTCATCAAAACTGGACACCTTGCTATGATAACCATTTTCTGAAATATCAAGTTTGGTTAATTCTTTCAAAGTGAGATCCTGTGGATTGGCATTAACTCCTGTCAGATGCTTGATATTGGCATCATGCATCATGACAAACTGGCCATCTTTTGTTTCTTGTACATCCGTCTCAACAAAATCTGGACTTAGTTGGGCTGTCTTTTCTAAAGATTGAACTGTATTCTGCACACCATTCTTATTAGATACTCCCCTGTGAGAAATGATTAAAGGTTTATGTGAAACTGGAGCTTCTAAATAAACATAACCCTCAAGAGCGAAAAAGATACAAGCACAGCCCATCACTCCCCATCTCATCCAGTGGTCTTTCTTTCTCCTTGGTGTGATTTCTAGTTCTTCTCCTGTTAAGAAGGAAACAAACTTAATGAGAAAGTAAGTCAAGGCCATATAGTGGAAATTCTTAATCAAGACAAAGTTAATCATTCCCATCACAAGAGATTCCTTATGGGTCAAACCATCCATCAGTGCCTGACTTGCCAAGATTGGGATCAATAAAAGAATGAAAAATAGGTAGGTTTTGACGACAATCCAAAGCAAGTTCCAAGTATAAAACCAGGAGTGCTTTCTTGTCTTATCTAGACTGTATCTGACAGCTTCTTTGACTGTTTTCTTTTCAAATAAAAGCTGAGGTAGGGCAAACATGAAACGCACTGAAATATAAAATAGAAGTAAAGCTAGAATAGTAACCACTATACCTACTAGCCAATACTTGTCTTCCACATAATCAACGATAAAGTCTGGAATGACAATTTTATTTAGGTAGTAAATCTTTAAAATCTTTCGAATCAATGGAAAGAGCATCATGACATAAAAGAAGATAAAGGCTATCTTTGAAAGCGTGACTTGCTTCATAAACAAGAAACTTTGGCGAAAGACCTTGCGACTGTACTCCAGCAAGGTCCTTTTTTCATGGCATAATAAATGCCGAGCACCAATAAAGAGAAGTCCTATCTGGTAATAGGCGATCAGTAAATTAACGATTACCAGAATAAATAGAGCAAGACTAACAAAGGGAGAACCCTTTATAATGGCAAAAATATTGTTGTAAGATAGAAAGAGATAACCTGTCTGACGGAGTAAAAGTCCAGCAATCCAAGAATTTGATGGTAACCAGACAAACTCAATCATCATGAAAGTCAAGAAAAATAGAAAGAGTATTTTATCTAGATTAAAGTATATCTGCTTAAAACCTAGATTTTTAGGTTTTTCGGGTTTCATAGGCACTCCTAGTCAAATAATTGAGACAAATCCAAGCCCCCAAAAGGATTGTTCGATAGGCTACTTTCTGCCCTTAACAATTCTCTAGCCTGGTCTGACTCTAGAAAGGACTCGTAAACACGCGCCGTCATCCGAGCATCCTCTAAGCTATTATGAGACTGACCTTGAAATCCAAGAAATGAGGCAACAGTTTGCAATTTAAGATTGGCAATACCATGTAAATCCGAACTCCGACGTTCAAAAGCTTCATCATACAAGTCCACCTTATACTGCTGGCTATAGTCTAAACCATGATCCGCTAAAATAGGTAGATCACTTTTAGCAGCATTGTAGCCAACCATGGGTAAAGAACCCACAAACTCTTGGAAATCTTTTATAACTTTCTCCACTGGAGGAGCATCTTTTAAGGTTTCAGCCGTAATGCCTGTCAATCCATTGATAAAACTTTTTAGAGGCACACTGGTATGAACATAGGAATCATAAGCATCAATTTCCTGACCATCTCTAAAACGCACTGCCGATACTTGAATCAAGTGTGTTTGCCCTTCATGCTGATTAAATTCTAAGTCAAAAGCAATGTAATCTTCTAATCGTTCCATTTTCTACCTCTCCTATACTGTTATTTTATACTCTTCGAAAATCTCTTCAAATCGCGTCAGCTTCGCCTTGCCGTAGATATATGTAACTGACTTCGTCAGTCTTATCTACAACCTCAAAGCAGTGCTTTGAGCAGCCTACGGCTAGCTTCCTAGTTTGCTCTTTGATTTTCATTGAGTATTAATTGAGCAACTATACTATTTAGAAACAAAAGAAGCCATCAGGTTAGCATTTAACCTAAACAGCTCCTTGATTATCCTCCAAATAAACGAGCTAAAAAGCCTTTCTTAGTTGATTGGACTTCTTCTTTTGCTTGGTCCAGCTCTAGCTTAAGATTTTCTTGATCCTTCATAGCTTGAAGAGTCAATTGTTGCTGCTGATCAAGTTGTTTATCTTTCTCAGCAATCTGACGATCCTTGATACGCATCTGCTCGTCTTTTTCTGATAACTGACGATCCTTGGCTTTTAATTGTTCATAGAGACGAAGAATTTCTGCATTCTTCTCATCAACCAGAATCTCCATCAGTTCACGCTGCTTGACATCTTCACTGACAGGCTCATCTTCAAAAATCGTTTTTTTATAGATTTCTTCTAGCTTAATCAAGCCACTTCTGGTAACGACTGTTACCCCTTTGTCATTTTTATCTGTGTCTTCTTCAGGTAATTCTTTGACACGGTTATTGATTGCTTGGCGAGATAATCCTAAGACCTCTGCAATCTCACTGACGGTCATTTCAATACTCATAATATCCTCTGAAACGTTTTCTAGCTTTTCTTTACTTAAATCTTATCATAAGCTAGAAAAACTGTCAAATTTTCGCTTAATCTAAGGCCTTCAAAAAGGCTAACAAGACTTGGGCAGAGCGACATCCAGCTTCGATAATAAACTCATCAAAAGAGATGTTTGCTTCATGGTTGGCATTATCACTCATAGCTCGGATGACTAGGACTGGGAGATTAAGGGCATGCGCTGCCTGAGCAATAGCTGCCCCCTCCATCTCAACAGCCAAAACATCTGGGAAATGAGATTTAATCGCTTCTATCTTGTCATTTCCAGCAACAAAACTATCTCCTGTAGAAATCAAACCAAGATGCCATTTTTGGTCCAATTGAGATAGACTCTCTTGGATTTTGGCAACAAAGGTTTTGTCTGATTCGAAATAAAGCGGTTGTTGCGCCATTTGTCCATAAGCATAACCAAAAGCTGTGACATCCACATCATGATAGGCTAATTTATCGGCAATCACAACATCACCAACAGCAATACCTTCTGCTACTGCCCCAGCTGATCCCGTGTTAATTAGAGCATCCACTTGGAAATGATCAGCCAAAATCGCCACACTCATAGCAGACATGACCTTACCAATTCCACTTTCTACAAGAACGACTTCATGAGAGGCAATGGTTCCTGTATGATAGGTATTCCCTAAAACAACTTGCTCCTGAGCATTGTCTAAATGCTGGACCAGATAAGCCAGTTCTTCTGGCATAGCCGCAATAATTCCTATTTTCATTTCAATTCCTTTTCCATTACAAAAGTTTCATTGCTAAGACAAGCAAAATCAAGAGAAAGATGACTGCAAATAAGATTTTATTCAACTTAGAATTGAAGACATTTCTCTTGGTATTTTCAATGCGACGGCTTTTATGAATAGACGGTTCGACCTGAATCTTCAAGGTTTCCTGACTAAAGCCATGTTCCTTAGGATTGGCATAACCAAAACGGGAAGAAGAGGTTGGTAAAATCTTGGTCTCCTCATCATCTAGCAAAGGGGGACCTGAAATTTTTTCGCCTCTATTAGCTCTTTCAATCATTTCATCCGTTAATAAAGGTTTACCCATACTGACCTCCTCTATTTTTTATGCAATTCCCAATACTGTACAGCCATAATTGTCTTGGCATCACAAATATGACCTGATTGGATTAATTCCTTTGCTTCTTCTAGACTCACTTCTAGGACTTCCAAGGTCTCATCTTCATCCTGTGGACGCGGATTTTTCACCTTTGTCAAGTCGCTCGCTAGGTATAGTTTTAACTTTTCATTACAAAAGCCAATGGCTGAGTAAAAATCGTACAAGAGTTCTAATTTGCCTGTATAGGCTGTTTCTTCCTCTAATTCACGCAGAGCTGCTGCAACAGGGTCTGTATTTTCTCCTACTTCCAGTTTCCCAGCTGGAATCTCGTAAGACACAGCCTCGATGGCTTTGCGGTACTGCTTGACCAAGATGAGTTTTTGCTCATCCGTTACTGCTAAAACACAGACAGCTCCATTGTGGAAAATCAAATCGCGTTGGGCAGTTCCCTTACCTTCTGGTAATTCAACCTGATCTTGGACCAGTTTAAATATTGGTCCTTGATAGATTTCTTTTCGGCTAAGCGTTTTTTCTTCAAATTCCATGATAGGCTCCTACTGATTCTTAGGATGATGAGGTAGGCGAGTTGCATATTCGTCTTTATTAACCTGACGTCCACGACCAATTGCAATCGCATCTGCTGGCACATCTTTAGTAATAGTTGAACCAGCTCCAACGAGGGAATTGTCACCTAACTCAACTGGCGCAATAATGGTTGAATTTGAACCAACAAAGACATTGTTACCGATGACTGTCTTGTACTTGCTTTTGCCGTCATAGTTGACTGTAATGGTTCCAGCACCAAAATTAACCTTGCTACCCACTTCACAGTTTCCGATATAAGTCAAATGACCAGCCTTAGTATTCTCGCCGATAGAAGACCCTTTCACCTCAACAAAGTTACCAATATGGACTTGGGCACCCAGACTTGAACCTGGACGAATGTGGGCATAAGGACCGACTGTCACACCGTCTGCAACACTACTTTCTTCAATCATAGAATTGGTAATGACAGCTCCTGCTCCAATAGTGCTGTCCACTACATACGTTCCATTTGTCAAAACAGTCTCAGCACCAATTTTCGTTTGCCCTTTCAAGGTAACATTGGCTTCAATTTGAACTTCAGGAGCAATCTCAACATCAATATCGATATAAGTTGCTTCTGGATTGACAAAGCTGACCCCATTGACCATGTGCTGATGATTGATACGACGACGCATAACTGACTCAGCTGTCGCAAGTGCCACACGGTCATTTACCCCAAGACTTTCATCAAAATCTTTCAAGGTATAAGCACCAACTTTTTCACCAGCTTCACGGAAAATGCCAATGACATCTGTAATATAGTATTCACCTTGAGCATTGTTGGTATTGATATTTTTCAAAGCCTCAAACAAACGCTCGTTGTCAAAGACGTAAGTTCCAGTATTGATTTCCTTGATTTGTTTTTCAAAATCTGTAGCATCCTTTTGCTCAACAATACGAAGAACCTCAGCATTGTCATTACGAACAATTCGTCCATAGCCAAATGGATTATCCGTTTCAGCAGTCAAGATAGTGGCCACATTTTTATGATTGATGTGGAAATCAATCAAGTTTTTTAAGCTTTCACCTGTGATTAAAGGAGTATCTCCTGCGATGACCAAGGTGTGACCTGACAAACCTTCCAAAATTGGCTCTGTCATCATAACTGCATGGCCAGTACCTAACTGTTCAGATTGAGTCACAAATTCTGTCTGTCCAGCCAAGACCTCTTCAACCAATTCCGCCTTGTGTCCTACAACTGTTACTGTCTTTTCAGGCTGGATAGCTCCCACACTACGGAAAACATGTTCCAGCATTGAAATACCCGCAACCTTGTGCAACACTTTTGGCAAATCAGATTTCATGCGAGTCCCTTTACCCGCTGCTAAAATAATGGCATAATTTGACATAATCTTCTCTTTTCTCTAGAAATTCCCTTTTATTATACCATATTTCAAATCATTACGCGCCCTTGAATGAAAAAATGCTCTAAAGTCCTTTCTTAACCCATTTTTGAGTGTTTTTTTTGATTTTTTCCCATTTTTAAGGTAAAATTATGAGATATGAGAAAGAAAATTAATCCGCTTATTTTATTTGGTTTTTTTGGGATTATGATTTTCATTTTAATCCTGAATCGCCCTCGTTTTGAGGAACATCCTGTAAAAACAAAGTCAAATATCGCGCAAGTAGAAACACAAGCGCTACACAATATAGATAAACCAGTAATTGATGTCTCTGGTTGGCAGCGTCCTGAGGAAATTAATTACGATACTCTGTCTCAAAACATTTCTGGAGCTATTGTTCGCGTCCATAGTGGTGCTCAAACGTCCAAAGAGAACGATGCTTCCTTTGTTAATGGGGTAGATAAGGCCTTTAAAACCCATATTACCGAGTTTCAAAAACGAAATGTACCCGTTGGGGTCTATGCCTTTGTAGCTGGAAAAAGTGTCCAAGAAATGGAAAAGGCCGCTGAAGTTTTTTATAACGCTTCATCTCCATACAGCCCTAGCTACTATTGGCTAGATGTGGAAGACAAAACCATGTCCAATATGAACGAAGGTGTTGAAGCCTTTCGAGCAAAGCTAGAATCACTGGGTGCTAAAAACATCGGAATCTACGTCGGAATCTACTTCATGGAAGAACACAGTATTGATACAGACAAGTTTACCTCTGTTTGGATTCCTTCCTATGGTTCTGACTCAGGATTTTACGAGGCAACTCCTAAGACTGATTTAGATTACGACATTCATCAGTACACTTCTAAAGGAAAAATTGCTGGCTTTGACCACGATTTAGATATCAACGTCATCTCTTCCCTAAAAAACAAAGAAGAAACCTTTAGAAAACTCTTTTTAAAACCTTAAAAGCATTTGTTTACCATTTGCTTTTTCTTTTTGTGTTTGATTATGATACAATATAGTAAGGAGTTTTTGAAATAGAAATAGTTGGAGGAAAAATATGCTCTCATGGTTAGCACGTATTATTAAAGGGATTGTCATTGCTCTTGGATTTATCCTACCGGGAATTTCTGGAGGAGTTTTAGCAGCGATCTTAGGAATTTATGAACGGATGATTGGCTTTCTGGCCCATCCCTTTAAAGATTTTAAAGAAAATGTTTTGTATTTTATACCAGTTGCCATTGGTATGCTTCTGGGAATCGGCTTATTTTCCTACCCGATTGAATACCTACTTGAAAATTATCAGGTCTTTGTCTTATGGAGCTTTGCGGGTGCCATCATTGGTACAGTTCCTAGCCTCCTCAAAGAATCGACTCGAGAATCTGACAGAGACAAGATTGATCTAGCTTGGTTCTGGACAACCTTTATCATTTCTGGATTAGGACTCTATGCCTTAAATTTCGTCGTTGGAACCTTAAGTGCAAGCTTTCTTAATTTCGTCCTAGCAGGTGCACTACTGGCTCTTGGTGTATTGGTTCCTGGTCTCAGTCCATCAAATCTACTTTTGATTTTGGGACTCTATGCTCCTATGTTGACTGGTTTTAAAATCTTTGACCTCTTGGGAACCTTCTTCCCGATTGGAATTGGTGCAGGTGCAACTCTCATCATTTTTTCAAAATTGATGGATTATGCCTTAAACAACTACCACTCACGCGTCTATCATTTTATCATCGGAATCGTTCTATCAAGCACCCTTTTGATCTTGATTCCAAATGCAGGAAACTCTGAAAGCATTCAATACACAGGCCTTTCACTTGTCGGTTATGTCATCATCGCCTTCTTCTTTGCGCTGGGAATCTGGCTTGGTATTTGGATGAGCCAATTGGAGGATAAGTATAAATAATGGCAAAAAAAGTTAAAATCAAAAAAACATTGGTGGAACAAATCCTGTCTAAAGCAGGTATCCCACATCAGGGGATTCAAATCAATGCCCTGGAAGGTGAGCTTCCTCAAGATTATGAACGAAATCAGATTTTCAAAACCTTGGCGCTTTTAGGGGATAAAACAGGACCAATCATCGGAATTGTGCCCATCACTCAACACTTGTCGGAAAAGAAACTAGCCAAAATTTCTGGCAATAAAAAAGTGAGCATGATTCCCCAAAAGGACTTGGAAAAAACAACAGGTTATATTCATGGAGCCAATAATCCTGTCGGCATTCGTCAGAAACACAATTATCCCATTTTTATCGATAAAATTGCTCTAGACTTAGATCAAATGATTGTCTCTGCTGGCGAAGTTGGTCACAGCATTATCGTCGCTCCCCAAGACTTAGCTACTTTTGTAAAGGCTGACTTTGTAGATATCTTGGAGGACAGCAAGTAATGAAACTCTACTTTGTCCGCCACGGTCGTACGGTCTGGAACCAAGAAGGACGCTTTCAAGGTGCTAGTGGAGATTCTCCCCTTCTTCCTGAATCCATTGACACCCTAAAACAACTTGGCCAGTATCTCAAGGAAATTCCTTTTGAGAAAATTTATTCAAGTGATTTACCTCGAGCGGTCAGATCTGCTGAAATTATCCAAAGTCAACTCCAGACCCCCTGTCCTTTAGAAAGTGTTCCTGACCTCCGTGAATGGCATCTTGGGAAGTTGGAAGGTTTGAAAATTGCAACCTTGGAAGCTATTTACCCGCAGCAAATCCAGGCTTTCCGTTCAAATCTTGCTATGTTTGACACTCAAATGTTCGGAGCTGAATCCCTCTATAGCACAACACAACGGACCATCCAATTTATCAAGTCACTCAAAGATAATCCAGCTGAGCGTATTCTAATTGTCGGTCACGGCGCCAATCTTACTGCTAGTCTTCGTACTCTTCTAGGTTATAAAGAGCCTCTTCTTCGTAAAGATGGCGGTCTAGCAAATGCCAGCCTAACCATTCTAGAAACCCATGATTTTGAAACATTCACTCTTGATACTTGGAATAATACCTCTTATCAATAAAGAACTTGATTTTAACGTCAAGTTCTTTTTAGTTTTGAAAGATTATCCGTGAATTTCTTGCTTATTTATGATAAAATGGGAGTATCGCAAAAAATGACTCATCGTATTCAATTTTGAGTAAAACTAGGAGGATCCCATGTCAACAGAACATATGGAAGAACTAAATGACCAGCAGATCGTTCGCCGTGAAAAAATGGCTACGCTCCGTGAACAAGGAATCGATCCTTTCGGAAAACGCTTTGAACGCACTGCAAATTCACAAGAATTAAAAGATAAATATGCCGACCTCGATAAAGAACAATTACACGATAAAAACGAAACAGCTACTATCGCAGGACGCTTGGTAACCAAACGTGGTAAAGGTAAAGTAGGTTTTGCCCACCTTCAAGACCGCGAAGGTCAAATCCAGATCTACGTTCGTAAGGATGCGGTCGGTGAAGAAAACTACGAAATCTTCAAAAAAGCAGACCTTGGTGACTTCCTTGGTGTCGAAGGTGAAGTGATGCGTACAGATATGGGAGAACTTTCTATCAAGGCAACCCACATTACACACTTGTCTAAGGCTCTTCGTCCTCTACCAGAGAAATTCCACGGTTTGACAGATGTTGAAACAATTTACCGTAAACGTTACCTTGACTTAATTTCTAACCGTGAAAGCTTTGAGCGTTTTGTCACTCGTTCAAAAATCATCTCTGAAATCCGTCGTTTCCTTGACCAAAAAGGTTTCCTTGAAGTGGAAACACCTGTTCTTCACAATGAAGCTGGTGGTGCCGCTGCCCGTCCATTTATCACTCACCACAATGCCCAAAACATTGACATGGTGCTTCGTATCGCTACTGAGCTTCACTTGAAACGCCTAATCGTTGGTGGTATGGAGCGTGTCTATGAAATTGGCCGTATCTTCCGTAACGAAGGAATGGATGCTACTCATAACCCTGAGTTTACTTCTATCGAAGTTTACCAAGCTTATGCAGACTTCCAAGACATCATGGACTTGACTGAAGGCATTATCCAACATGCTGCTAAATCAGTCAAAGGCGATGGTCCAGTCAACTATCAAGGTACTGAAATCAAGATCAACGAACCATTTAAACGTGTTCACATGGTGGATGCTATCAAAGAAATTACTGGTGTAGACTTCTGGCAAGACATGACTTTGGAAGAAGCCAAATCTATCGCTGCTGAGAAGAAAGTTCCAGTTGAGAAACATTACACTGAAGTTGGCCACATTATCAACGCCTTCTTTGAAGAGTTTGTTGAAGAAACCTTGATCCAACCAACCTTTGTCTATGGACATCCAGTAGCTGTATCTCCACTTGCTAAGAAGAATCCTGAAGACGAACGCTTTACTGACCGTTTCGAGCTCTTCATCATGACTAAGGAGTACGGTAATGCCTTTACTGAGTTGAACGATCCAATCGATCAACTTAGCCGTTTTGAAGCCCAAGCTAAAGCCAAAGAACTTGGTGACGATGAAGCGACAGGTATCGATTATGACTACATCGAGGCTCTTGAATACGGTATGCCACCTACAGGTGGTTTGGGAATCGGTATCGACCGTCTTTGCATGCTTCTCACTGACACAACAACTATCCGTGATGTATTGCTCTTCCCAACAATGAAATAATCCCTTATCCTCTGGTACTTGCCAGGGGATTTTTTCATAGCCAAAAGAAATAGACTGAAGTTTTCACCTCAGTCTATTTTTCTATTGGACTTTAGAAAGGAAGTTTTTCTTTCTTATACTCAATGAAAATCAAAGTACAAACTAGGAAGCTAACCGCAGGTTGCTCAAAACAGTGTTTTGAGGTTGTGGATAGAACTGACGAAGTCAGTAACCATACCTACGGCAAGGTGAAGCTGACGTAGTTTGAAGAGATTTTCGAAGAGTATTAGTCTTCTTTTTTCTTACGAGCTACAAGTCCGAATGCACCCAACATTCCAAGAAGTCCAAGACTAGCTAGACCAGCCTTATCTTCTGTACCAGTATTTGGTAATTCCTTCTTGTCATTAGAACTTGGTTGCTCTTGATTGATTGGATTTGTCACTTTCTTATAGTGATGTAGTGTATTTCCTTTAGCATCCGTTGTTGAATGACTAAATTCATATCCTTCCAACTCTATTGGATTGTGTTTTCCTTCTTTATCTGAAGTAATTCGGTTACCATTTTCATCAAGATATTCCGTTACAATCTGAATAGTTGAATCGCCATTTTGTGATTTAGGTGTTACTGTTACAGGAACTTCTACTGTGATAACTTTACCATTTGGTAATTCAATCGTTACCTTAACTGGATCTTTCTTACCTGGAGTTGTTAAGTCTGGAATATTTTCAACATTCGTTACCTTACCACCTTCTGGAATCGTAATTCCTTTAGTGTAATCGTCCGGTGTTAATGGTGTGGTTGTTACTGGGGTTTCGATTTCCTTAACTGGAGTTACAGTTACTGGTACATCTACTGTATAAGATTTACCGTTTGGTAATGTAATCGTTACTTTAACTGGATCTTTCTTACCTGGCGTTGTTAAGTCTGGAATATTTTCAACCTTAGTAACCTTACCACCTTCTGGAATCTTCATTCCTTTTGTATAATCGTCTTCAGTCAAAGGAGTGTTTGTTACTGGTGTTTCAATCGGTGTTGGTTTTGTTTCAACTACTTTAATAGTAGCTGGAACTTCTACTAACACTTTTCCATCTTTATCTTTTACAACTACTGTAACTGGTTTATCCCCTGGCGTTGTTCCATCATATGGAGTTGTTTGTCCTTCTGGAACTTTGTATTCGAATGTTGATCCTTCTGGATAATCACTAGGTGTGATACTATCTTCAGCTTTAGGTTTATCTTTATCTTCAGCATTTACTGGAGTTAATTGTTCTTTACCTTGAACTACTTTAATTTTCGCAGGTACTTCTACAATTGTATCTCCATCTGAATCTTTCACAACTACAGTAACATCTTTATCACCTGGTGTTGAACCATCGTAGGCTTCTGTTTTTCCTTCTGGAGTCTTGTACTCAAACGTTGAGCCTGCTGGATAATCATCTGGTGTAATGCTATCTTGTGGTTTTGGTTTCTTATCATTTTCAGCATTTACAGGGACATATTGTGTCTTAGGTTCTACTACTACAATTGTCGCTGGAATTTCTGCAATTGGTTGTCCATTCAGCTTAGCTACCACCGTTACAGGTTTCTCACCTGGTGTTGTTGTATCTACTGGAGTGTTATCTTTATATTCAAATGTTGTTCCAGTTGGGAAATCATTTGGATTAATGTTTTCTTTTGGATCTGGCTGTTTCTTAGCTGGATCTACTGGTACATATTTAGGATAGCTTTCCACTACACGTACTGTAGATGGTACTTCAACAAGTACCTTATCCCCTTGTTTCACAACAACAGTAACTTTCTTATCCCCTGGTGTAGATGTATCTACTTCTTCTTTATACTCAAATGTCGCATCATCTGGGTAATCATTCGGATCAATACTATCTTCAGGAGATGGCTGTTTCTTACCTTCATCCACTGGAACGATTTGTGGATTTCCTTGTACGACCTTCACTTTTGTTGGTACTTCTACAAGTTTATCTTCGCCATCTTTCGCAACAACAACCACATCTTTT
>NZ_GL732486.1:691693-714243 GCF_000187745.1 Streptococcus sp. M334
GTTGTGTCTACTGGTGTCTTGTACTCAAATGTTGTGCCATCTGGATATTGTTCTGGATCAATGCTCTTAGAAGCATCTGGTTGTGGTTTGCTTGGGTCTGCTACTACGTATTGTGTCTTAGGATCTACTACGACTACTTTTGCAGGAACTTCTGCAATCGGTTGACCATTTAGCTTAGCTACAACTGTCACATCTTTTTCACCTGCAGTTGTTGTATCTACTGGAGTGTTATCTTTATATTCAAATGTTGTTCCAGTTGGGAAATCATTTGGATTAATGTTTTCTTTTGGATCTGGCTGTTTCTTAGCTGGATCTACTGGTACATATTTAGGATAGCTTTCCACTACACGTACTGTAGATGGTACTTCAACAAGTACCTTATCCCCTTGTTTCACAACAACAGTAACTTTCTTATCCCCTGGTGTAGATGTATCTACCTCTTCTTTGTACTCAAACGTTGCATCTTCTGGGTAATCATTCGGATCAATACTATCTTCAGGTGATGGTTGTTTCTTACCTTCATCCACTGGCACGATTTGTGGATTCCCTTGAACAACCTTCACTTTTGTTGGTACTTCTACAAGTTTATCTTCTCCATTTTTCGCAACAACAACCACATCTTTTTCGCCTGGTGTTGTTGTGTCTACTGGAGTCTTGTACTCAAATGTTGTGCCATCAGGGTATTGTTCTGGATCAATGCTCTTAGATGCATCTGGTTGTGGTTTGCTTGGGTCTGCTACTACGTATTGTGTCTTAGGCTCTACTACCACTACTTTTGCAGGAACTTCTGCAATTGGTTGACCATTTAGCTTAGCTACAACTGTCACATCTTTTTCACCTGCAGTTGTTGTATCTACTGGTGTCTTATATTCAAACGTTGTACCGTCTGGATATTCTCCTGGTGTAACACTGTCTTTCGCTTCAGGTTGTTTCTTAGTTGGATCTGCTACCACAAATTGAGGTGTGCTACCTACTACACGTACTGTAGACGGTACTTCAACTAACACTTTGTCCCCTTGTTTCACAACAACGGTAACTTTCTTATCCCCTGGTGTAGATGTATCTACTTCTTCTTTATACTCAAATGTCGCATCATCTGGGTAATCTGTTTTATCAATGCTCTTTTCTGGATCTGGTTGTTTGTTGTTTTCATCAACTGGGACAATTTGTGGTACACCTTCAACTACTGTAACTGGTACTTTAACTGTTGTAGTTAATGGTGTATCTTGTCCAGGAACTGTGTACTTAACAGTTACATCTACTTCAGTATCTTCTGTTAAGTCTGGCACTGTTACTGTAGCTGTTTCATCAACAGTAACGGTTGCTCCTTGAGGTAATTTACCTGTAAATGTTGCATCTTCGATTGCTTTTTTAGCTTTAGCTAGTACTTTTTCTTTAGCTTTATCCTTATCACTATTTTTAGCAACTAGAATTTCATCAGCTTCTGGTTTTGGTAATACTGTTACTGGTACTTTCACTTGCTCTGGATCTGTGATTCCGTCGTAAGTTACAGGGACAGTTACTTCTTTCTTACCTGGTGTTTTTGTTAGGTCTTCTGGAATTGCAGGTTCACCTTTTGTTCCATCAGTTCCTGGTGTTACTGCATCTTGAACAGTTTTAGCTTCTACTGTATCACCTTCGAAGACTACCAATGATTTTGGTGTTGAACCTACTACTGTTACAGGAACTTCTACTTCTTTACTTGCAACTACATTACCATCTTTTACATACTCTACAACTGCTGTTGCTGGTGTTTGTACTCCAGTTGCTGTCGTTGCCGGTACTGTTCCTGCTTTAACTTCTTTAACTCTTACAGTTACACCATCTGGCAAGTTAGTTGTCGCTGTAGCTGCTTCTGTGACTTTTGCTTTTACCACTTCTTCTAAACCAGTGCTATCTTTAAGAACTGTTACACCTTCTGGAGTTACTTTTGGTAAAACTGTCACTGGAACATTTACTGTTTCTTCACCATTTGCATACTTAACTTTAGTTGGAACTGTGACATCTGTTGCTCCAACTTTATCCTTTGTATTTGGCAAATCAACTTCCGTTGGATCTTGTACTGTTCCACCTTCTCCTGGTTTTACAGCATCCTTCACTTTGCCTACTTCAGGTTTGTCACCTTCAACAACGTATACTGGATCTGCATTTGAACCAATGACATTTACAGTAATTTCTGCATCTTTTGTATACTTAACACCGTCTACTGTGTAGGTTACTGGGACTTTTACAGTTCCTTTGTTTGTTCCTGCTTCCGTTGTAATGGCTGCAAGCACTTCTTCTGTAATCGCTCCAACTTCTACATCTTTAGAGCCTTCTGGTAATTTAGCTTTAAAATCTGCTGAGTTTGCTACTTCTTCTGCTTTAGCTTTAGCTACTTCTTTAACTTTATCTACTGTTGAACCTTTAATTACTTCTACATTGCCTGTTGCTTTTGGCAATACCAACACAGGAACTGTTACTGTTTCAGGAAGTACAACATTTCCCTTTGTATAAGATACTGTTGTTTCAACATTAATGATTTGTCCAGCTTTACCAGTTGTTGTAGGCATATTTTGAACATTATTGATTGTAGCTGTATACCCAGGAATTGTAGCAGGAGTTATTTTCCCCTTAATATCATCATTTTGAATAGTATCTCCTTCAAAAACAACTTTCTGTTGCTTAGTAGATGCCACTACATTCACATTAATGTCTATTTGATTATTAAAATTCTTACTTCCGATAGTATGAATAACTGGCACTTTTAGAGTTCCACTATTCTCTTTTACAGCAGCTGTAGAATAACCTTGTACCATTGCAATTGAACTTGTTTCACTTAAATTTAAAGCAGCTGTGGCTTTTAATGTTGCTAATTTTTCTCTATAAGCTTCTGAATTTAGTAATTCTTCAGCACTTACTGTTGCTGCCTCTTTTGCTTTCTCAAAAGTTGTTCCAACAGGTACAGTTATAGAGCTATTTCCTGTCATAGAATCAATATAAATACTACGATTATATTTATAGTCAGGATTATCGGAAGTTTCTAAACTATTAGCATTTACATTCACTGGAATATTATATCTATCCGCACCAGCTATTCCATACGGTAAGATCATATTTCCTAATTTATCTTTTCCTCCAAATCCATTTTTCCCTACTACCTCAAATGTTGCTTCTCCAACAAAATCAGGCGTTACTTCAAATGGGATCGAAACAGTATTGGATTTACCACTTGTTGGATTAATATCTCGTTTTGGCAAATCAATTTTAAAAGTAAGTTCTCGTGTATCTTTGTTATATTTAAAGTCATAAGTATAACTTGGAGCAAATAAACTTTTGCCATTTACTTCATTTAAGTCTGTTCCTTGTAATGTACCTAACTTAACACCTTTAGGAACTTTTAAAGTAACTTCATACCTAGTCTGATATACTACTCCTACTCCACCATGATTACTTAGCGTTACATTAAACGTTCCTTTTTGAGCATTTTTATAAATAGAATCCTCTGTATAACCATATGCTTCTTTATCTTTACCTGAAACAACTGTAGTTGTTAAAGTCAGTGCTGGTCCTGGAGTTAATCCTAGTCCTGCAACTATATATCCATCTTCAACCTTATGACCATTCAAGTAATCAGAAGTTGTTGGCTGATCTCCTGCTTCTACAAATACACGTACCTTAGTCGTCCCTTCAGGCACTTTTACTACACGCCATAATGCAGCAAAACCATCCGAATCTGATCCAGGTTGTCCAATAAATTCTGTATCTGAAGCTTTTCCATCTTTTCTAGTTAATTCTGATAATGGTTGACCTGTATATGCATCAACTATTTTCATTTTTATTTTTTCACCTGTTGAAGACAAACCTAATTTACCATAAGCACTAGAAAAAACAAGATTAGCATACAAATGAGAGTTAGGGTTTACGTCGAAATCTTTATAGATAGTTGTTCCTTGTTTTTTTAATTCTACATAATAATCTTTATTAACTTTTCCTATACTTCCATTTCCCAAACGATCAGTACTAATCATATAATTTAGTACTCCACCACCAGCGTTTGGTCTGCCTTGACCACCAGTAGCTGTAACATGACCGTTATTATCATAAACTTTTGCTGGTTTTGGTGCATATGTGGTTGCTGATTGTCCTTCTTTATATTCTATATTAGTAGGTGCTTCTGGTTTAACAATATTTACGGTGTTTGCACCTTCTTTATCAACAATCTTCCAGCCGCCTAAAGCTCCTGCTTTGGCTTCATCGACCGTTATTTCTTTTTGTTTCCAATGATAAGTTGCTGAACCCAAATTAATAGCACCACGTATACCAGAAGCTTGATCTTCTACACGTTTTGTATGTGATGTAGCATTTGAGAAATCAGGTGTTCCAAAAGTATCATTTAAATTACTAATTACTGCATCAGATGGATTATTCCCATAATTTGCTAAGTGATTATTGGCAGGTGCTCCCCAGTCCAATTTTTTAGCTTGGTATAGTTTCAATAAATCTACTTTTTCTTTTAACTCTTGTAAAAGTGCATGCTTTTCTTTTTCTGTTGTTGGGATGTTGTTCCCTTTATTCTTAACAGCTTGTGCAGACTCTTTTACCTGTGTTAGTATTCCTACAAGCTCTTTATCTGTTTGCCCTTCTCCTTTAGCATTTTCAGCAGAGATTAAAGATTCAACTTTTGCGATTTCCACCTCTAATTCAGAAGCTTTTTGTGTAATATCATTTGTATTTACAACAACGGGATTTTCAGTGCCATCTGCAACCGTCCCTGTATCTCTAAACCCACTTTCTCCATTACTTGGGATAGCTTGTCCATTTCTAGGATTTTGGTTTTTGTTTACTTTTGTTGCTTCTGATTTGATACTGTTTAAAATGAAAAGGCTACTTGAAAGTTGTTTAGCCAATGCATTAACTTTTGCCTGTGTTTTTGTGTCATCATTTAAAAGATCTTTTGCTTTATTAACCAAATTTTTAGCATCATCAATGACTGATTTTGTTTTCTTGTCTTCAGTTAATTGACTCAATCTACCTTCAACTTTAGCAACTAAATCTTCTAACGATGCGGTATTAATAGCTACTTTTTCTGTCACTCCATTTGGAGTTTCAACTGCACTGGCTTGTTTGTCAGTAGTAGACTCTTTTACAGAAGTATTATTTTGTCCATCGGGCTCTTTAGCAGTAGCAGATCCTTGTCCAGCAACTTCCTTAGAGGGTTCCGAGGACTTCTCATTTACATTTTGAGGATTTTGAACTTCTGTAGGTTCTGAATTAGTTACTGGTTCAGCCGCTTGGACGCTTCCTCCACCAAGGAAAAACAATCCAGTAGCTACAGCCACACTAGCCGCACCGAAACTAACCTTACGAATACTGTAACGTGTGAATTTCTCCACTTGCGATTGGCGAACATGTCGCCCTTTGGGTTTAAACATTCCCTTACTCCTTTTTTCTGATAATTATCAGTTAATATATTCAAGAAGGCTAAATAAAAAGCCCCCCCCTAAAATATATAGGTATATTTTAAAGGGTTACAACTTATTATACTCTTTTTATGTCTATAAATCAAACATTTTGAGGTATACTCGCCAAAGTAATTTCACAAGGTAATTTCACAAACTCCTATTTATGGTAAGCCCTTACAAAAATAAAATTTATATTACTTTAGAGATTTTCTATATTATTCGACTGTTCATATAATTTGATTACAAAAAGGAATTTTCTGATATTTTTTATTAGGTCTTCATTGAGTTTTAGCTATAGATAAGGGATTACAGAATTACGCTAGATACACAAGATCTGCCCAAAATAGTTAAAAAATTTAGAAGTTACTCCTACTTTATAAAATAAAGTCTATAAAAAAACAAAGCCCAGTTTTAAAGACAAAACTAGGCTTCTTATCTATTTTCCTTCTTTCACTTCTTTAGTTGCTACATCTTCTCCAAACCATTTTTGGCTGATTTTCTGGAACTTCCCTTCTTGATGTAGTTCAACAAAGGCTTGATTTAAAGCTTGCAGTAATCTTTTGTCAGCGGGTCTGACTCCGACAGCAAAAGATTCACTTTCAAATCCAGCTGAAAAGACATTATAGTCATTTAATATCCCCTCAGACTGAAGGTAATAATTAGCATACACTCGGTCAATCAACAAGGCATCAATACGGTCATTTTTCAAGTCAATCAAGGCTTCATTGAAACTCTGATACTGATTAGCCTTCTGATCTTTGACACGATTTTTCAGTAAGTCTGGCTGGGCTTCAAAATCTAAATAACCAGAGGAACCTGCTTGAGCTCCCAAGGTCTTATCCTTCATATCCTCTACTGAACGAATTTGCTGGCTTTTCTTAGCAACCAGAACCTGCTGATTTTCCATATATGGAATGCTAAAGGCAACCTTTTCTCGGCGTTCATCAGTAGCAGAATAGCCATTCCAGATGGCATCAATGGTTCCATTTTGCAGTTCCGTCTCCTTCATATCCCAGTCGATTGGTTGAAATTGAACCTTAAAACCTAATTTTTCAGAGACAGCTTGTGCCAAGTCAATATCAAATCCTGTATATTGGCCATTCTTTTCTTCAAAACCCATGGGTACAAAGGTATTGTCAAAACCAATAGTAATGGTACCCTGCTCTTGATACTTATCCCAGTTATCCTGCTTTGGATCACTAGCCTTCTGAGTACAGGCCGTTAAAAAGAGAGTCAGGAGAGAAACCAATACTAAAGCAATTTTCTTATTAGTCATCGGCACCTCCTACTTGGGCTCAACCTTGAGAATCTGATCTGCGATATTTTCAGCGAATTGTAAATCGTGGGTAACGACAATCTGGGTCATCCCAAGTTCCCTATTTTGCAAGATCAGTTTTTCCACTTCCAAGCGTAATTCTGGATCCAGGGCAGAAGTTGGTTCATCGTAGCCAATGATTTCTGGGTCAATCATCATAGCACGCGCCAAGGCTACCCGCTGCTTTTGCCCACCTGATAGTGAGAATGGATAGGCATCTGCATGTCCTGTCAGCCCTAATTGTTCTAAAAGACCTCGCGCCTTCTTCTCAGCCTCTTCCTGCTTCATCCCCATAGTTTTCACAGGTGATAAAGTCAAATTATCTAGAACTGATAAATGAGGAAACAGTTGAAAATCTTGGAAGACAAACCCCAGTAGATTCCGCTTCTCCAGTTCATCCAGTTCTAAAGATTCTCCATTATAAAAGATTTGCCCTGAATCAATGGTTTCAAGACCTGCAAGCATACGTAAGAGGGTTGTCTTACCTCCACCAGAAGGCCCAACGATAGCTAGAATTTGCTTTTCAGGAATTTTTAGACTGAAATTAGATAAAATTTGCTTTTCACCAAAGCCCTTATTGATATTTCGTAATTCTAACATGGTGGCCTCCTATCTATAGTAACTGTACTTCTTCTCAACTTTTTTGGCAAGAATGGTCACAATACCAATCAAAATCAAGTAAATGGCTCCTGCCAAGAACATAGGGACCAAACTAGCGTCACGGTTGGCAGCTGTTCGACTCGCCAAGATAAGATCTGAAATTCCTAGAGCGTAGACCAAAGAAGTATCCTTAACCAAACTCATAACTTCATTAAAGACACTAGGAAGAACAACCTTGGTTACCTGAGGCAAGATAATATAGCGAACTGTAGCAAAGGGACTGAACTTCAAGACCTTAGCAGCCTCATATTGACCTTTGGGGATAGTATCAATCCCACCACGGAAGATTTCAGCAAAGTAAGCCGCATAATTGAGAACAAAGGCAATAATGGCCGCTGGAAGACGATCCAAACGAATCCCAATACTTGGGAGCACATAATAGATAAAGATCAATTGCAAGAGCAAGGGTGTCCCCCGCATGATCCAGATATAAATGTTAATCAGATAATGGAGGGGCTTCCAATGGACTTGCAAGGCAAAGGCAATCAAAACGCCCAAGGGAATAGAAAAAATCAAGACCAGTGCAAAAACCTGTAAAGTCATGCTTGCACCGCTCAATAAACTCGGTAATATCTCAAATAAATAAGACATACTGACACCTCCTTAAAATAATTGTTCCTATTATAGCATAAGAGATTGGTGTTTACAAATGCTTTCTGTTGCTTATTGATAATTGAGTTTTTACTTATTTTTTCTTTAAAATCATTTTCAGCAATTACTGTTATTTTTTAGAATCGTATTCATCTTTCTATTCATTTTTATAATCGTCTTTGCCCCTATAGTTGAGAACCTTGCAATTTGATTCTAATAGTTTCCAAAAGGAGCAGTGAGTCATTTCACTATATTTATTTTTGAAAAAACCACTCCCCCTTCAAGAATAAGATATTACGCATTTAAAATCTGTCTAACCTATTTACGTTTCTTGGATTTTAAATCCACATTTTAGGCAAACAAAAAAACACAAGCCGTAGCCTGCGAAAACATTATCTATTCTAAATAGTCTTTTTCTGTAATTACTTTTAATCTAGTAGAATAATTCTGGAATGTTGAGAATTTAAAGCGTTTAGGATCTTCAAGTTTGTTTCTATCATTTATTTCTAAAGCGCGGTTATAATCTATAATAGCTTTCACTAACTTATTAATTATAGCTTTATCGTTATCCATCACTTTATAATAATCTTCGATTTTCCGAAGGCGAAAAGTTGTATTTAGTAAATAACTTTTTTCTTCTAAAATCAAGGTTTTACCAATATCTAACCCTTCAACATATCCTGCTTTTGCCGAATTTCTAAGCTTATACTTCAACTGATACTTTTTAGGAATATAACTTCTAAATGGAATCAAGAAAGTCAATCCCTGTATTTTGACAACAGTTACCGCAAATCACCTTCCTTTATTCATTACTTCCTTTGTCTTAAAATCATAATCCATCGCTTGAATAAGGTCATAATTCTTGCACATTTTTAAATCAATTTGACCTAATTTTAACTTCTTACTTTTCATTCCTATTCCTTATATAAAAAGCTCACTAAAAAGTGAGCAATATTTCCAATGAGATACTTCTGTTGACGAGCGCGTCTCTCCGCCCCCTCATTGCCTAACGATAAGGCTTGACGAATCGAAAGGAGGTGAGTTTTCCTGTTTTCAATTCTTCTTATTCTTACACATTTTTTTAATTTTGTCAAACAAAAAACACAAGCCCTAGCCTGGATATGTAATCTATTTTGAAATTTTAAGATAAGAGTTTTGGAATAAAAACAAAACTCTATACTTCTAATGAAACAATCTTAACCTGATTTATATAAAAATTCTCGTCACATTGCAATAAAACCTCAGCCATATTTATTTTTTAAAAAAACAGTAAAAAACCGCAGTTGTCTTCAAATAACTTGCAGTTTTCTGTAATGTATGAATTCTTACAATCTCTCAAATAGTTCTTGCATCTGCACATCATCTGGAACCAGTTTTAAGTAAGCTTGTGCATTGACTCTTGCTTCCTCAAAGTAGCCCAATTCACTCAAGAGATAGATATAGTGTTCCAGAAATTCTGGATTATCCTTCAAATCTCCTGCTAACTCTTGGTAATGCTCATAGGCAGTATCCAAATCGTCCATTTCTTGATAAGAACGAGCAATCATCCACTTAGTCAAAAGATTTTCTGGCTCTTCACTTTGTAAGTCTAGAATGTCTTCATAACGCTCCTGTTCTAGATAAATAGTGGCTAGACGGAGTAAGATTTCTTCTGTATCCTCAGCATCTTCTTTAGCAGTAAGGAGATAGTTTTCTGCACCACTAGCATCATGTAATTCATAAGAAAATTGTGAAGCAGCTAGCAGGAGACGAGTTTCGAAAGGATTTTTCTCCAAGCCTTGCTTAGCGATACGCAGGGCTTCTTGAACTTGATGCTCCTTATGTAAGGCCTGACTATAGCCATACTCATAGCCTTCAAAGTCAGGAGAAATGGTATCAAGCTGCTTAAAGTAGAGGACGGCCTTTTGGTATTCTTCTCGATCAAAGTAAAGACTGGCTAACTCAAAAGCTGTTAGGTCATCGTATTCTAACTCCAAGGCTTTTTCCAAAAACTCTGTAGCCGTTTCAAATTTCCCTAACTGGGCATAGGCAAATCCAATCCGTTGATAGGTAGAAATACCCGTTTGCTCATAAATAGTACGATTATCTAACTGGGCATAGCCTTGAATAGCCTCTTGATAATTTTCCAACTCGCTATCCAACTCTGCCAAACCCAATATCAAGAGAGGATCCTCTGAATAGGTCAAAGCCTCCAGCAATTTCTCACGCGCCACATCTGTCAAACCTTCCATCTGGTAAAGGTCTGCCTTAAGTGCCAAAGCCGAAACATACCAGTTACTGTCAGCTTGGATTTCCTCAAGATGGGCAAAGGCTTCCTCGATTTGACCATCCTCACTAGCAATAGCTGCTAGATTAAGATGAATCTCTGGAAAATCCTCTACGATTTTCAGGTAAATCTCCTTGGCCTGAGGATAAAAACCAATCCCTTCTAGATAGGTGGCTAACTCATACAGAAGGTCACTTGGATCATTTTCTAAAGCTTTAGCGAAATAATGCTCAGCCTTGGCTAAATCTTGCTCTTCCAAAGCCTGTAACATCTGTTGACTATTGTTCACTCTTGACTTCCTCTCCCTCTAGTTCATATAGGCCACTGACTACCTTATACCATTCAAAAATCGCTGAAATGACAACTTTAGCAGAGGCATAAACCGGAATACCGAGCAAGACTCCCCAAATACCAAACATGGATCCTGAAGTTAACAAGACAAAGAGAACATTAATAGGATGGATGTTTAATTGACTTCCCAAAATCAATGGAGAGACAAAACGGCCTTCAATAGTTTGTTCTACGATAAAGACAATCACTACTTTCAAAAGCATAACTGGACCAGCAATCAAACCCAACACTAGGGCAGGAAGCATGGCTAGGAAGCTACCCAGATAAGGAACCAAATTTAAAATACCAGCAGTAACACCCAGCGTAACCGCATAACGTAGACCGATAATCTTGAAAAAGATGATAAACATTACAGCTACAATAATAGCTACTGTTACTTGCCCTCGAACATAGTTGGACAACTGCTGATTCACATCTGATAAAACTTGTCCAACAGGTTCCTTCAATTTCGTCGGCATGAATTGGGTCAAATAGTTTCGCAAGCCTTTCCCATCACGCAAGAGATAAAAGAGCATGAACGGAACGATAATCAAGGCAACGATCACTTGAGATGCCCCACTAATAAAGGCACTCACCCAGTTGACTGCCTGAGATGAAACCTTGCTCGCCCAAACTGTAGCCTGACTAGAGAAGTTTGTCAAGACTTGTTCTAACTGAGGTCTGAAATCATCTGGCAAACGCTTGGTGACCAAATCATCAATAACCCTATCAGCATCTTCCAGGTAGACTGGAACATTTCTTGCAAATGTTAAGACCTGACGCTGCAGATTTGGAATAGCTACTGCCAAGCCCCAAATGATAAAGATGGCGATGATGACAAAGACAATACTGATAGCTATAACACGATTAATCTTATGCTTCTCCATCCAATCAACAATAGGATTTAACAAATAATATAGCAGTCCAGACAAAATGACAGGCAACATCACAACTGCCAAAAAGTCCAAAACAGGTGAAAATAGAAAACTAATCTTACTTAAAATAAAAAGATTGAGTCCCAATAATAAGGTTACCAAAAATACCGTAATGGCCTTGTTATCCAAAAACCACTTAAAAAACCAAGATAGGCTAAAATGTTTCTCTTTTTGCTCCATAAATACTTCCTTTCTATCGTTCTCTCATTATATCATTTTTAGGAAAAAATAACTCTTTTTTAAAGTGCTTACATACCATTGAATTGTACTGCATATCATATTGTGAATCTATTTTGTGATATAATAGTCTTATCTTTATAAAGAGGTAAAGTTATGAAAGAAACTGTTTATTTTGGAACTTACACACGTCGTACTTCCCAAGGGATTTACAAGGCAGACTTTGATACAGAAACTGGTCAGCTTTCAAATCTAGAACTTTTTGCTACTGAGCCAAGTCCAACCTACCTTGCCTTTGACCAACACCAACATTTATACACTGTTGGTAGTCAAGACTATAAGGGAGGGATTGCAGCCTATCAAACTAACGGGACTTTATTAAATCATGTCGTTGAAGAGGGAGCTCCCCATTGTTATGTTTCCGTTGATGAAAAGCGTAATTTGGTTTATGCAGCCAACTACCACAAGGGACAAGTCCTTGTTTATAAACGTCAGGAAGATGGCAGTCTTCTACTTAGTGATGTGGTTCAACATAGTGGCCAAGGTCCACACGAAAACCAAGCTTCCCCCCATGTTCACTATACAGATTTAACACCTGACCACTATCTAGTGACTTGCGACTTGGGAACTGACCAGGTCATTACCTATGACCTTGATCAAGAAGGAAAATTATCTAAACTCTATACCTATCACAGCCAGCCAGGAGCAGGCTCACGCCATATCATTTTCCATAACCACTATAAAATCGCTTATCTGATTTGTGAACTCAATAGCACTATCGAGGTTCTAATCTACGATGGTGTTGGCGAATTTGAACGCATGCAAGTCATTTCAACTCTACCAGACGGTTATGAAGGCTTTAATGGAACTGCTGCTATTCGTCTCTCTAAAGACGGTAAATACCTCTATGCTTCTAACCGTGGTCATGATTCTATCGCAGTATATACAATCCTTGCGGACGGTAGCTTAGAGTTGTTAGAAATCGTTCCGACGCATGGTCAGACTCCACGTGATTTTGATTTGACACCAGACCAAGAATTCCTCATTGCTGTCCATCAAGACTCTGACAATGCAACCGTCTTTAAACGCAATCCTGAAACTGGTCGTCTAGCAGAACTTTCCAACGACTTCCATGTACCAGAAGCGGTCTGCATCAGTTTTGCTCCTTAAGAAAACATAAAAAATGAACTTGGTAACTCAAGTTCATTTTTTTCCTATAGTCTTTTTCCGACATTGATACGATTAATAGCACGTTGCAAAGCAATCTTAGCACGACGCTCTTGGTCAATCAAGTGTTTTTCGTGGGCTTCTTCGATTTCGCGCTCCGCACGAAGCTTGGCACGTTCTGCACGGCTAACATCGATATCACGAGCACGTTCTGCAGAATCCGCAACGATTGTGATGGTATTATTGGCAATTTCAATAACGCCTCCGTTTACTGCAATCCAGTTCACGTGTTCTTCATCATCAATACGTTTCACCTTTACTTCATCAACTGCTAAAACCGCAATCATATTTTCATGTCGTGGCAAGATCCCCATCTCACCATCCAGAGTTCGAACTGATACATAGCTGGCATGGTGATCATAGACGAGACCATCTGGTGTCACGATCTGGACAGTTAACTGAGCCATAGATTACCTCTTAAAATCCCATTTTTTCAGCTTTTGCAATCACATCTTCGATAGAACCTACACCACGGAAGGCATCTTCTGGCAAGTGGTCATGTTTACCATCAAGGATTTCCTTAAAGCCACGTACAGTTTCAGCAACTGGAACATAAGAACCTGGCTGACCAGTAAATTGTTCCGCAACGTTGAAGTTTTGTGACAAGAAGAACTGGATACGACGGGCACGAGCAACCAAGGTCTTTTCTTCATCAGAAAGTTCATCCATACCAAGGATAGCAATAATATCTTGCAATTCATGGTAACGTTGAAGAACGCGTTTTACTTCTGCAGCAACTGCATAGTGCTCTTCTCCAACGATTTCAGGTGCCAAAGCACGTGAGCTTGAAGCAAGTGGGTCAACGGCTGGGTAGATACCCAATTGTACCAACTTACGTTCCAAGTTTGTTGTTGAATCCAAGTGAGCAAAGGCTGTTGCTGGCGCAGGGTCAGTATAGTCATCCGCTGGCACATAGATAGCTTGGATAGAGGTTACAGAACCCTTTTTAGTTGATGTAATACGCTCTTGCAATTGACCCATTTCTGTAGCAAGTGTTGGTTGATAACCAACGGCTGATGGCATACGACCCAAAAGGGCAGATACTTCTGAACCAGCCTGAGTGAAACGGAAGATATTATCGATAAAGAGAAGCACGTCTTGGCCTTCTACATCACGGAAGTATTCAGCGATTGTCAAACCAGTAAGGGCAACACGCATACGTGCTCCTGGCGGCTCATTCATCTGACCAAATACCATGGCTGTTTTCTCGATAACCCCTGATTCTTTCATTTCCCAGTAAAGGTCGTTCCCCTCACGAGTACGTTCCCCAACACCGGTAAATACTGAAATACCACCGTGTTCTTGGGCAATGTTGTGAATCAATTCTTGGATCAAGACGGTTTTACCAACTCCAGCACCACCGAAAAGTCCAACCTTACCACCTTTAAGGTAAGGGGCAAGAAGGTCAATAACCTTAATCCCTGTTTCAAGGATTTCAGAAGAGGTAGACAACTCATCAAAAGTTGGAGCTTTTTTATGAATTGGCTGACGCTCTGCATCTTCTGTAAAAGGAGCTTCCAAGTCAATGGTATCTCCCAAAACGTTGAAGACACGTCCCAAAGTTTCTTTACCTACTGGTACAGAGATTGGACGACCTGTGTCCAATACTTCCATTCCACGAGTCAACCCATCTGTTGATTCCATGGCGATAGTACGAACCATACCATCTCCCAACTCCAAGGCTACTTCAAGGACGATTTTTGTTTTTCTTTCGTCATTTTTGTAGACGACAAGTGCATTGTTAATCTCAGGAAGTTTTTCCCCTGCTGCAAACAAGACGTCTACAACGGGGCCGATAACCTGAGCAATTTTACCTGAACTCATCTCCTTCTCCTATTCTATATAAGATACTGTCGGTCCCTAGCTCAACTAGGTCCTAATACTCTTCGAAAATTTCTTCAAACCACGTCAGCTCTATCTGCAACCTCAAAACAGTGTTTTGAGCGACCTGCGACTAGCTTCCTAGTTTGCTCTTTGATTTTCATTGAGTATAAGTTCATTTCATACGAGCTGGACTAGAGCCTATTCTAAGGCACTAGCTCCTGCTACGATTTCTGTAATTTCTTGTGTAATCGCCGCCTGTCTGGCACGGTTATACTGAATTGTCAAATCATTAATGACTTTCTTAGCATTATCAGTCGCTGTTTGCATGGCTGTCATACCTGCAGCATTTTCAGCTGTCTTAGCATCGATAATGGCACCGTAAATCATACTTTCTGCAAACTGAGGCAACAACTGCTCCAGAATTTCTTCTCGGCTGGTTTCCAATTCAAAAGTCAAGCTGTACTCTTCATCCGCTTCATTAGGATCCAAGTCAACAATCGGAAGCATTTGTTCCACACGCATTTGACTGGTTAGCGTATTGACATGGTGGTTATAGCAGACATAGAGTTCATCAAAAAGTTCATTTTGGTACATTTCAACAGTTTTTGAAATAATCTTACGAACTTCATCAAAGCTCGGTTGGTCTGCCAAGCCACGTAGTTCATAAAGTGGTTGAATACCACGAGCCTTAAAGAAATCAGCTCCCATTCCACCGATACAGATCATTTCAAAACCTGTACCATCTGGATGGTATTCTTCCTTCAACTCCATAACGGCTTTCAGAATAGAGGAATTATAACCTCCAACTAAACCACGGTCTGAAGTGATGACGATATAGCCTGTCTTCTTAACTGGACGGCTAATCAACATCGGATTGGTTGAACCACCAGCTCCATTACCATGAAGGATATCTGTCAATAGCTTGCGAACTTTCTGAGCGTATACTTGGAAGTTGCGAGCAGCTTCTTCAGAGCGACCAAGCTTAGCAGCTGATACCATTTGCATAGCATTAGTGATTTGACTCGTATTTTTTGTTGAGGCGATTTTTGTTTTAATATCATTTAGAGATACTGCCATCTGACACCTCTATTCTTATTGGAAGCTGGTTTGATTGAGAAACTCTGTAATCGCAGCATCCAAGACTGCTTCTTCTGGCAAGTCTTTTGTATCACGAATGGTTTCCAAAATCTCTGGATGTTGAGCATCAAAGAAGGCATGGAACTCTTCCTCGAAACGAACAATATCATCGACTGGAACAGTATCCAAGAAACCATGTGTCAAAGCATAAAGAATGGTTACTTGTTTCTCAACAGGTAATGGTTTGTGAACAGGTTGTTTCAAAACTTCAACTGTACGACGTCCACGGTTCAACTTAGCCTGTGTTGCCGCATCCAAGTCAGAACCAAACTTAGTGAAGGCTTCCAACTCACGGTATGAAGCAAGGTCGATACGAAGTGTACCAGCAACCTTTTTCATGGCTTTGATTTGTGCAGAACCACCTACACGAGATACAGATGAACCCGCATCGATGGCTGGACGAATACCTGCATTGAAGAGACCATCACCAAGGAAGATTTGTCCATCAGTGATTGAAATCACGTTGGTTGCGATATAGGCTGAGATATCTCCTGCTTGTGTCTCGATAAATGGTAGGGCTGTAATAGATCCACCCCCAAGTTCATCAGAAACTTTAGCTGAGCGCTCAAGCAAACGGCTGTGAAGGTAGAAAACATCCCCTGGGAAGGCCTCACGACCTGGAGGACGACGGAGCAAGAGAGACAGTTCACGATAAGCGACCGCTTGTTTTGAAAGATCATCATAAACAATCAAAACATGCTTACCTTGGTACATAAATTCTTCTGCCATTGCAACCCCAGCATAAGGAGCTAGGAAGAGCAATGGAGATGGTTGTGAAGCAGAGGCTGTCACAACGATTGTGTAATCCAAGGCACCGTACTGACGTAGTGTTTCTACTTGCGTACGAACTGTTGATTCTTTTTGTCCAATCGCAACATAGATACAGATCATATCTTGACCTTTTTGGTTCAAGATTGTATCAATCGCAATGGTTGTTTTCCCTGTCTGACGGTCACCGATAATCAACTCACGTTGACCACGACCAATCGGTACAAGGGCGTCAATAGCTTTCAAACCAGTTTGCAATGGTTCTGATACAGACTTACGTTGCATAACACCAGGAGCTGGTGCTTCTACTGGACGAGTTTTATCAGTGTGGATTTCTCCAAGACCGTCAACTGGACGACCAAGCGGATCCACAACACGACCAATCAGACTTTCACCTACTGGGACTTCCATGATTTTACCTGTACGGCGGATTGTATCGCCTTCACGGATATCTGTAAAGTCACCTAGGATGATAATACCAACGTCTGTTGACTCCAAGTTTTGAGCCATACCATAAGAGCCGTTTTCAAAAATCAACAACTCTCCACTCATGGCATTTTCAAGACCGTGAGCACGCGCGATACCGTCCCCGATATAGGTTACAACACCTGTTTCAGTCACATCAAAATTGGGTTTGAAATTTTCAATTTGTTGCTTAATTAAAGCGCTGATTTCTTGTGCGTTAATTGCCAAAAGAACACCACTTTCTATTTCAAATTTTCTTTAACAACTTTAAGTTGTTGTTTAATACTCACATCAATTGTCTTGTGATTGGCAAAAATGACAAAACCACCAATGAGACTTTCATCGATTTGTTCTTTTACACTCCTTACTTTCAGAGACATTTTTTTCTCAATCAAAGGGAGCAAGCGACTCTTTTGCTCATCTGTTAAAGGATGAGCAGACGTAATCGTCACTTCAAATCGATTTGTTTCTTTTTCAAGTCGGTTCAAGCAATCTACAAGCACATCATAAAAAAGATTTGCTCTGTGATTGTATGCAAGAACCTGGATCAAGTTTTGCAATAAAGGTGACACTGAGTCTTGGAAGAAAGCAATCGTTTTTTCCTTGTCAGACTCGTCTACTGCCACTTTTTTAAAAAAAGAAGGTAAACCTGTTTCTTCAGCAACCTGCTTGATTTGAGTCAAATCTGAAAAAATACGGTCTTCTTCTCCTTTTTCAAGTACCAATTGGACAAAAGGCATGCTGTATTTTTCAATTACCTTTACTGTTTTCTTGTCCATTAAGCTTCTCCTAGCTGATCGATATACTGATCAATGAGTTCTTTATGGGCATGACCATCAAGGTTTTGTGAGATGATTTTACCAGCCAAGCTGATTGTCAAATCTGCTACCTCACCCTTAACGCTTTGTAAAGCTTCAGCTTTGTTTTGAGCAATTTCTTGGTTTGCTTTTTCTTTTAAGCGTCCTGCTTCTAGTTTAGCATCTGCTAAAATACTAGCTTTACTTTTCTCAGCTGTTTCTTTCGCATTCTCAATGATTGTCTTAGCTTCTTTACGGCTACCAGCCAATTCATCTTCGCGCTTTTGAGCCAATACTTCTGCTTTTTGACGGGCTTCTTCAGCTCTGTCAATATCTGAAGCAATTTTTTCAGCTCTTTCTTCGAAAATGCCTGTAATATTAGACCATGCAAATTTTTTAATCAAGACTAGCAAAAGGATAAAAGAGCCAGCGATTAAAATAAAATTACCAATTAATTCACCTACTGTTACGTGCATCAGTTACTCCTTTCTACTCTTCATCATTAATTTTATTTCCTAGGTACATAGAGGATAGTAGTGTAAAGACATAGGCCTGTACACAAGAAATGAACACGGAAAATGCAGTCCAAACTAAGTTTGTCCCAAATGCGATTGGATACCAAAAAATAGCCTGATGTGAAAGTAAGAGAAGCAAGCTTGTCATTACTTCACCTGCAAAGATATTCCCAAAAATCCGCAAAGCAAGAGAAAGGAAATTCGTGACCTCTTCAAGTAGATTCATCGGTGTCATAAATGCAGGAGTTACAAAACCTTTTAGGTATTGTTTAATCCCACGACGACGAATCCCCTCAATATGCGCCATCACAATAATACAGAAAGACAAGACAAGGTCAAATGAAAGATTTGCAGTTGGCGATGTCCAAAGGTTTGTCCCATCTGTTGTTTGAAGTTTAGCCATCAAACCAAGATTATTGGCGATGACCATAAAAAGAAATAAACATAAGTAAAAGAGTGAGTAATCTTTTATGTAGTGGGAACCAAGGTTAGGTTCTGTAAATCCAATTACAAAATCATAGAGATACTCTAGTACATTTTGTTTACCTTTGGGTTTCAAGGTCATATTACGACTTGCCCAATAGATAAATGCAAAAATCAGAAACACAGACAGCAAAGTCAAGGCTGTCAAAGTTAAATCAAAGGTAACAGGACCAATATTGATGGTTGGATTGATACTTTCTTCCATCTAACATTCTCCCTTCTCCAATTTATATTTCGTTATTTAATAATAAATGAGAAGACAAGAGTTACGAAGAAAGTTCCTTCAATAAAGGCAACCCCTAAAAACATCAAGCTACGAAACTCAGCGATAATATCTGGTTGGCGAGCTACTGATTTCAACAAACCATTCATCAATAACCCTTCACCAAGAGATACACCCATACAGGCAAGACATAGACCAAAAAATGTTAAATTCATGACGAATTCTCCTTTTAATTAAAATTTACTTACTTAGTTTAGTCCTAAAAATTGGATTTGTCAACTTTTTACTAACATTGAAAGCGTTTAATGAAAATTATTTACAATTTTACTATTTTTGAGTCTATTATATAGAAAACTTTGGAAATAATATGTAATAAATCCGTCCATTATCTAGACCTTTCTGAAAAATGATGAAAAGATACTGGGTAAAAAGGCTTGAAAATCAAAAAACTGTATAGTATAAAGTATTGAAAAACTTGATACTATACGGTTTATTATCGGAATATTTACTTCATTTTCTCTTGGAGTTGAGTTTTAGACTACTTCAAAACTAGATGATTTGCTATTTAAAATAGCGTTCCTTATGATTTTGGCAATCTGGATTAAAGTGAGAAAAACAAAAGGGGCAACTTAAGCTTTCTTTATATTGCTTATATGTTAGTAGTTTTAGACAAACACCACATAAAATAGGCTTATCCTGTATCAAAGATAAGGGATACGGCTCAAAAATATGATTTTCTAATGAATCATGACACCAATAACAAGCATAGTACTTTTTGCAGTCATAGCATTGTAAAGCAATAATATCCAGCTTACTATGGTAATGAATACATCTTGTTTGTTTATCCACTAAGAAACCTTGTGCCTCTACCATTCCCTTTTCCTTTCTTAAGCACGAACTGTGACGCTGGTTCCATCTTCCTTATAAAGATTAATGAGCCCTTCTTTTAATGCACGAACCATGTCTCCTGCTTGAACGGGTTGAGGCACCTTGATTGTCAAAAGTTCCATTGGATTTGGTGCGCGGTCAATTTTATTGCCTTTGGCATCGTGCAAATCTTCGATATAAGTTTCAAAATGACGGAAACCTGGGCCATAAAACTCAACTTGGTCCCCCTCGTTAATGACATTCCGTTGACGAATAGTTGCTGTTTGTGTCGCGTCATCATAAGAAACGACTTCAGCAACAAACTTGTACTCAGGAATTTTACGACGAGCACCAAACAACTGCTCATTTTCAGATGGTGTACCGTAGTAGAATCCTGTTGCCAATTCACGTTGGGCAACCTTCCACATCTCATCAATCAAGTCTTGCTTAATAGCTTCAAATTTCTCTGGACTCTCTAGATAAGCATCCACAGCTGCCTTGTAGCAGTTGGTTACTGTTGAAACATAGTGAATAGACTTCATACGTCCTTCAATCTTCAGACTGTCTACTCCATTTTCAATCATATCTGGAATATGGTCAATCATGGACATATCAACAGCTGACATTGAGAATTCTTCAGGAATTTCTCCTTTGAGGCTCTTACGTTCTTTCCCAAATGGCATATCGTAAAGGTCGTATTTCCAACGGCAAGACTGAGAACATCCACCACGGTTGGCATCACGCATGCTCATGTGGTTAGAAAGAGTACAGCGACCTGAGTAAGAAAT
Source organism: Streptococcus sp. M334 (assembly GCF_000187745.1). Taxonomy (GTDB): domain Bacteria; phylum Bacillota; class Bacilli; order Lactobacillales; family Streptococcaceae; genus Streptococcus. The sequence goes on from NZ_GL732486.1 coordinate 712,506, forward strand.
ACACATAGCTCCATGGACAAAGGCTTCAATCTCAACGTCTGTGCGTTTGCGGATTTCAGCTAATTCTTCCATTGAAACCTCACGCGCCAAAACGACACGAGTCAAGCCCAATTCCTTCCAGAACTCAAGAGTTTCATAGTTAGTGGCACTTGCTTGAGTGGAAAGGTGGATTTCAAGACCTGGTGCTTCAGTCGCTGCAATCATAATCAAGGCTGGGTCAGATACGATAACTGCTGCAATCCCGATATCACGCAGTTTACGGAACCACTCACCAGCACCAGCTTCATTTCCTTCGTGCATAACCATATTGGCAGCTACATAGACCTTAGCTCCATACTTAGCCGCAAACTGCACGCCTTCTTCCATCTGTTCAAAGGTAAAGTTACCTGCACGGCTACGAAGACCATAGGCTTGCCCACCGATAAAGACAGCATCTGCCCCATACTGAACAGCTACTTTTAGCTTCTCTAAAGTCCCTGCAGGTGATAAAACCTCAGGACGTTTTAATGTTTTTGTCATGTTTTCTCCTATTTGCAATATAAAAGTTTGACGTTTTTCCTTCTCATTTTATAGTAAATAAAGGATAAAATCAAGCCTAGACAGATTGTTTTGACAATTCTAATCTTTTAAGCTTTACATAATGACTGATAATTTAACCCAGCTGAAACAAGTATTCAAAAAGCCAGATAAAGCAAAAACCAGTACCCAAAGATACTGGCTAGTGAAAATACATAAATGAGTCCTTGGATGACTATTCCCACTCAACTGTTTTCTAAATTGATAAGGTTCGATATAGTGTGAAATTAAGGATTTATACTCAGTTATTTTTATAAGAACTTATTAAAATTAATTTCTGTTATTTGTAAATTGTTTACAGAGTTGAAATTAATGTGTAGCAAAAACACAACATTTTTTGTATAATAGTATTAGTAAAAAAAGGTGGTGAGATAATGAGATTAGCTGTCAGATTAGCAATAGAAACACGAAATAGCATCGATACTCTAAAAAAAGAAATAAAAGCAACTGGAGAATTTGATAATCTTCATCTTACTAATGGCTTTGTCGTAAATAAAGCTTATTTAGATTCTAAAAAAATTACTGCTGAACAAAACTGGGATAAAGTATTAAAATTTGAATCTCAAGTTGAGGAACGAAGTGCTCCAAAAACTCGAACTGATTTACAAGTAAATCAGACTACTATTGATGGCATTGCTGAATTAAAAAAGATTTTATCTCTATATACAAAAACAAGTTATGTAACCACTTCATTTGTTATCAGAATGATAGTAAGAGGTTCTCTTTTAGTGCGTCACGGAAAAATTTAGGCTTCAAGCCTATTTTTTTATTTCAACTTCAAGTGTTGACAAAACACGACACTTGTTTTATAATAGTGTCGTTGATGAATTACAACACTAAAATTATATAAAGATGGTTCAACAATGGTTAGATCAATTTTTAATGCAGAATACATTTATTCGACTATTTTTTGTAGTGTTAAATATTTTATGCGTTTAACTTTACATTTTAGGAATAGGAGAAGTTTATAATCAGTTTCTGAAGAAAAAGTATAAAAAATGCTATAATAGAATATATATAGTAAGAAAGGAGAATTACAATTGTTACCTAAAAAAATTATCACACCTAAAGTACCACCTATCAAAATCCAAGGAATAAAAACTAAATTAGTTCCATTTATTGCCGAATCAATAAAATGGGATGGTCAAGGAACATACTTTGA
>NZ_GL732486.1:714318-740213 GCF_000187745.1 Streptococcus sp. M334
GATGAATTACAACACTAAAATTATATAAAGATGGTTCAACAATGGTTAGATCAATTTTTAATGCAGAATACATTTATTCGACTATTTTTTTGTAGTGTTAAATATTTTATGCGTTTAACTTTACATTTTAGGAATAGGAGAAGTTTATAATCAGTTTCTGAAGAAAAAGTATAAAAAATGCTATAATAGAATATATATAGTAAGAAAGGAGAATTACAATTGTTACCTAAAAAAATTATCACACCTAAAGTACCACCTATCAAAATCCAAGGAATAAAAACTAAATTAGTTCCATTTATTGCCGAATCAATAAAATGGGATGGTCAAGGAACATACTTTGAACCATTTATGGGTTCTGGTGTAGTAGGTTTTAATTTAGAACCCCAGAAGGCTATTTTTAGTGATACCAATCCCTATATCATTCAATTTTACAAAGATATTCAATCAAAGAAGATTACTGCTCAAACAGTTAGAACTTTTTTAGAAAATGAAGCAACTAAATTATCTAGTACACCGGCTGATAAGACATCTTATTACTATGAAGTTAGAGATAGATTTAATAAAGAACATAGCTCTTTAGATTTTTTATTTTTACAACGTTCCAATTTTAATGGAATGATACGTTTTAATAATAAAGGGAATTATAATGTTCCTTTTGGACGAAAACCAGAGAGATTTCAAAAAGCATTGATTACAAAAATTGTAAATCAAGTTTCATGGGTTGAAGAAATAATAGAGGGCAAAGATTGGGAATTTATCTGTATGCCTTTCACTAAAGCATTTGAAATGATGGGAGAAAATGACTTTGTTTATTTAGACCCTCCGTATATTGATCGTTATGATGGATATTATGATTCTTGGAGTGAAGAATATGCGGTATTACTCGCAGAACTTACTCAAAAAGGAAAAGCTGGATACGCCTTTAGTATGTGGTACGAAAATCAATACAGAAAAAATACACATATGGAAAAATGGAACGACGGGAAGTTATTGACTACTGAACATTTTTATCACTTAGGAGCAAAAGAATCTAATCGAAATAAAATGATAGAGGCTTTAGTAATAAGTGAACAAAATTTGAATTTAGAAGAAGTTCATTTTGAACAGGAGCAAATTAGTCTTTTTGAAATATAAAAAATAGAGCGAACTGCTCTATTTTTTATTAAATGTTTTATTATATTGAATTAAATAATTAGAATACAGTTTCTTTAATTCTAACGATTTAGTTTTATCAGTTTTAGCAATCCACTCAAAATATCCTTCAAGATTATTATATAAAGATTGTTTTACCTTTTGGGTATCAGTATATCTTGGGTAATGTTTCCAATAATCGTTAAACACATCATCTCCTAAAACGGAGAAAGGGCCTGCACCATAAGCAAAAGGATTAATGGATGTTGAAGTAATTGTTCCAATATTATCAGTGTTTCCACTACCTTTTTTATCACCACATATTCTGTACTTTTCCTGAACGAATACCTCAATGTTTTTATAGGTTGGAACTATCGATTCCAAACATTTAAAATCGACTTTACCTGTAGTTGGTTTTTGTTCACGAGTATAAACAACACCTAAAATATAATGAGCGTCATAATCAGAATAATTACCTACAATATTCTTTGTTCCGTTTCTCATAAAACTTGTAAAACTACCACCTGTAAAGCCAAATTTCGTATTTTCGCTTCTTCTGTAAGTAGTTTTTATATCGATAGCAATTTTTCGCCCATCTTGCTTTTTAAAATAAAAATCAGGGTATACAGTTTGTTTTTCAGATTCATGTAAAGTATAGCCCAATTCATTGGCTGAACGTTGCAATGCTTCAAAAGCTATAACTTCAAACAATCTACCTATAATCTTTGAATCACTCCCAAACGTGTAGATTTCCTTCTTTTTGTTTATAAAACCAACGAGTTCCCATTCATTTTCATTTTTTGGTAAATACTTAGTAATAGTATCAATTATTTTATCTGTATAAGGTGTCATTTACTCAGCTCCTTTGTTTGCAAATTGTTTGCGATTATTCTTATAAAGGTTCTGAAACACTAATTTCAAAGCCTTTTTATTATAACATTTGTTATTCCCACTCAACTGTTGCAGGTGGTTTACTTGTAATATCGTAGACGATACGGTTAACATGATCCACTTCATTTACGATACGTACTGAGATTTTTTGAAGGACTTCCCAAGGAATTTTGGCAAAATCAGCAGTCATCCCATCGATAGAGGTAATAGCACGGATTGCAATCGTGTAGTCATACGTACGACCGTCACCCATAACACCAACTGAGCGAACGCCTGTGTTAACAGTGAAGTATTGCCAGATATCGCGGTCAAGGCCAGCTTTGGCAATTTCTTCACGGAGGATAGCGTCTGATTCGCGAACTGTTTCAAGTTTTTCTTCAGTGATTTCACCCATGACACGGATCGCAAGTCCTGGTCCTGGGAATGGTTGGCGCCATACGATATGGTCTGGCATACCTAGCTCTGTACCAAGGGCACGAACTTCATCTTTATAGAGAGTGTTGAGTGGTTCGATCAATTCAAACTGCATGTCTTCTGGAAGACCACCCACGTTGTGGTGTGACTTGATAGTTTGGGCTGTATCCGTACCAGACTCGATAACGTCTGTATAAAGAGTTCCTTGAGCAAGGAATTTCACATCTTTGAGCTTGCTTGCTTCGTCATCAAATACATACACAAATTCGTTACCGATGATTTTACGTTTTTGTTCAGGATCCGAAACTCCTGCAAGCTTATCAAGGAAACGTTTTGCAGCATCTGCTTTGACGATATTCAAACCAAACTTACCACCAAGCATGTCCATAACTTGGTCCGCTTCTCCTTTACGAAGAAGACCGTGATCCACGAAGATACAGATCAATTGATCGCCAATAGCCTTTTGGAGAAGAACCCCAACGACAGATGAGTCAACTCCACCTGATAGGCCAAGAAGGACACGTTTATCTCCAACTGTTTCACGGATTTTTTTGATCTGCATATCAATAAAGTTATCCATTGACCAATCGCCTTTAGCCTTACAAATGTTAAGGGCAAAGTTACGAAGAATGTCATTACCGTATACAGAATGACGAACTTCTGGGTGGAATTGGATGCCGTAAATGTGTTTATCTGGGTTTTCGATGGCTGCGTATGGGCAGTCAGCTGATGTACCTGTACGAACAAAGTCAGCAGGAATCTCAGTAACTGCATCACCATGGCTCATCAAAACAGTCTGCTCATCAGGTGTTGATTCAAAAAGCGCTGATGGTGTGTGAGTTAGGGTTGATTGACCATATTCACGATTTCCAGCATCACCTGCGGGAACCACTTTTCCTCCAAGTTTATGGGTCAACAACTGCATACCGTAGCAAATTCCCAAAATTGGAATGCCAAGTTCGAAGATTTCTGGGTCAATATCGAATGATCCATCTTCGTATACAGAGTTTGGACCACCTGAAAGGATGATTCCTACAGGATTGATTTCACGAACTTCAGCAGCTGAAATTTTATGACTCTTTAGCTCTGAAAAAACACCAATCTCACGGATACGGCGTGAAATCAGCTGGTTGTATTGGCTACCATAGTCCAATACGATGATTTTTTCGACATCTTGCAAATCAGTTGAAATGTTACTCATCTTTTTCCTTTCTCAAAAGAAATATCTTTTTCCAATATTCTATCACAAATAAGGGCGAATTACCAACTAATACTCAATGAAAATAAAAGAGCAAACTAGGAAGCTAGCCGTAGGTTGCTCAAAGCACTGCTTTGAGGTTGCAGATAGAGCTGACGTGGTTTGAAGAGATTTTCGAAGAGTATAAACAAGGCGAAGATTGACTTTTTCTAGTTTATTAGGGTACAATAGAGAAAAGATAGAAATGAAGTGAAAATATGCTACCCGCTTATATAAAAATCCATGATCAGATTAAAAAGGATATTGACGAGCACCGTTGGGCTATTGGTGAGAGGCTTCCCAGTGAAAGAGATTTAGCAGAGCAGTTTGCGGTCAGTCGCATGACCCTCCGACAAGCCGTATCTCTATTAGTCGAAGAAGGTGTCTTAGAGCGTCGCGTAGGAAGTGGCACCTTTGTTTCCAGTACTCGGGTACAAGAAAAGATGCGAGGGACAACCAGTTTTACTGAAATTGTTAAGTCCCAAGGCAAAGTTCCCTCTAGTCAACTCATTTCCTACAGAAAAACCATTCCCAATGAGCAGGAAGTTGCCAAGCTAGGAATTTCTCCAACGGAAAATATTATCCGAATGGAACGTGTCCGCTATGCCGACAATATTCCTCTGGTTTATGAAGTTGCATCCATTCCTGAGAAATTTATTAAGAACTTTAAAAAAGAAGAAATCACCAGTCATTTCTTCCAAACCCTGCAACAACATGGCTACCGTATTGGCAAATCACAGCAGACCATCTATGCTCGCCTTGCTAAAGAAAAGATTGCCCACTATTTGGAAGTTGAAAAAGGACATGCTATTCTTGGTTTGACTCAGGTTTCCTACCTAGAAGATGGTACTGCATTTGAATACGTAAAAAGTCAGTATGTAGGCGAACGCTTTGAATTTTATCTTGAAAATAATTAATACTCTTCGAAAATCTCTTCAAACCGTGTCAACGTCGCCTTGCCGTATATATGTTACTGACTTCGTCAGTTCTATCTACAACCTCAAAGCAGTGCTTTGAGCAACCTGCGGCTAGTTTCCTAGTTTGCTCTTTGATTTTCATTGAGTATAAAATACTACGCAAAAACTCTCTGTCACGGACGACAAAGAGTCTTTTTATTTTTCTAAGAGCAAATCTTTCAAAGAAATCAGAGTTACAGCAAACAATATCATTGCCATACCAAGAAAATCAATTGGATAAAATTGTTCATTCATAATTAGGAAAGCAAAGAAAACCGCCGAGATTGGCTCAATTGAAGCCAACAAACTTGACTTAACCGGTCCAATCAAACTGGCTCCCTTTAAGAAGGCTGTATAGGCAAAGACAGTCCCGATAAGGATAATACCCGCAAATGCAAGGAGAACATCAAGACTAGTTGGGATAGCAGTCTGTAGAACCCCTGTAAAAGGAAGGGCAACCAAACCTGCTATGACCATTCCCACACCAATAACCAAACTACTCCCCCACTTCTTAATCAAGGCTATGGGCAAAATGATATAAAGGGCGTAAGTCAGAGCAGAAAAGAGACCCCAGAACAGACCTGCAGGTGTAATGGATAACTGGTCCAGTTGTCCATGGGTTGCAATGAGGAAGGTTCCTCCAATGGCTAACATGATGGAAACAATCTCTGCCAGAGTCGGTGCTACCTTATCCTTAATACAGCTATAAATCAAAATCCCAACAGGACAAACATACTGAAGTACTGTCGCAGTCCCTGCATTAGTCTCCTGAATAGCAGACAGATAGGCAAATTGGTTAAGGAAAAGACCAATTAGAGCAAAAATGAGAAGAGACAGCAAACTCTTTCTGTCCTTTAAAAAGGTCAGCATTTTATCCTTTGCAGTAGCATAAGCCAAGACCATGAGAATCCCACCAGCGATTAAAAGTCGTAAATTAGTCAAAACCAGAGCCGAAATTCCGTGCGCCATCAGGTATTGGCCACTCGTTCCTGACAAACCCCAAGCAATCCCAGCCACAACTGTTAGTAAAGTCCCTTTTAAACTATTTGACATGTCTCTCCTTACTCTTCTTTACGAATCAAGTCCATCACTTGATTGCGGTCTACAATCCATTGAGCCCGCTCATCCTTTTCATAGGTACGATTCGATAGGAAAATGACCGCTTCTTGCTTCTGACGATTCCACATGATAAAGGTACCTGTATAGCCCGTATGGTCTAGCCAATCTCCTTCCAAATTCCATGCCAAAGAACGTTCCTTGTCATCCAAAGGAGAAAAATTTTGACTCAAATCTCTTGCAAAATCATCTGCTAAATAGTGTTCTAAAAAGATTTGTAAATCCTTTACAGTCGAAAACAAACCAGCACTCCCTGCATGTCTGCCCAGGAGGCGAGCCTTGGGATCATGTACCAGACCTGCCTCGACACCTCTGACGGTTGGAACAGCAAGCTCAACAGGACCAAACTGAGTTTCCTTCATTTCCCAAGGTTTCCAGACTTGTTCTTGTAAAATGACATCCAGATCTTGATTAAAGATTCTTTCCAAGATAAAACCTAATAGCAAAAAATGGACATCCGAATAAAGAAAGGCTGGATGATTTCGTCTCTTGAGATGAAACATCGCTTCCTTTAATTCAGAAGATGTTAAAAGGTCTCGATTTGGAATAAACGGATCAAGATCTGTTGCATGAGTTAAGAGCTGACGAATAGTGATGTCTGGATAATCACTTTCAGGTAAAAAATCGGTTACAGGTCTCTCAATATCTAATTGACCGTTTTCCCACAAGAAGGTAAAAACTGTGCCAACCCCAACAACCTTGCTGACACTGGCCAGGTCATAAACGAGTCCTGCCTCAGTCTGCAAGCCTTGCTCTGGGTCACTCTTGCCTAAATAGAACTCCGTCCATTGATTGTCCTTAAAATACGCAAAAGAGGCTCCGGGATAAATCCCTGCCTCGATTTGTTCTTCTATTTTTTTAATAATCTTGGTCCACTTCATACTTTTTCAAACCACAATTCAACATTATTTCTATCTTTACAAAGGAAGAATTTTTCAGACTTAGGAATAAAATATTCGGTAGACTCAAACCTCTTGCGAAGACTGGCTATGTCTAATTCATTGACCAAGAACTTGAGCATAGATAAGTCCCAAGTAACCGTATTATCCACAGTCAAATCCTGCCCCTGAGCTGAGATAAAATCAAGTGATGCTCCAACTTCAAATGGTTCCAAGAAACTTTCGACATCAGTTGGGAGATGTAATTCCATAGAAATCTCAAATTTACTTAAAGAAATTGACTCCAAATCTGTTTGAAATTCAGGCTTTTCTTCTACTTCTACTAGACTTGCTCTATCATCTTCCGCATGAATCAAAATCAAATCATCTTCTGGCGAGTAAATTTCAAAAGCGTAGCCATTTTGACCTTTATATAATCGATGGATCGAATCTGTTTTAGATAAGAGTCCTTCGATTTCCAAGGGATTTTCCACCTTGATAACCAGTTTAGCCAGCTTTTTTCTTCCCTCCACCTTACGAGTACGCATACTAGGAGCTTCTTCTAAAACCAGCTTTTCTAGACCTGTTTGATCACCTAGTGACAGAAATGCTGATTCTTCTAACAAGACCTTCATGCCAAGGGTTTCAATATAAAATGTTTCATTTAATTTTCTATTATTAACTTTTAAAGTAGGAATAATCCGTACAATTTGATTTACATTCATAAATTCCTCCAACTCTTTTATTTTAAAGGATTTTAGAATTTTTTACAAGATATTATGCTCACATTTACCGATTTTTCGTAAAAATTTCATCTAAAAAACCGAGGATTTCCCCGGTTTCAATTTCTTATAGGTAAAGGAATTTGAAGATAGCTACTGCCGCAATTGCTGCTGCGATAGGTGCTACTACTGGTACCCAAGAATACCACCATTTTGAATCCCCTTTGTGCTCACCAAGAACTGATTTTGGAAGAAAAGCATGAAGGAGACGTGGTCCCAAGTCACGGGCTGGGTTCAAGGCAGGTCCTGTAGGTCCACCAAGTGATGTTACCAAAGCCATAACAAGGAATCCAAGAGCCAAGTGAGCAATTCCAAGACCAGATGTCATAAATGGTGCTACTTGTTCTTTAGCTTGGTCAAGAGCTGCTGTTACTTGCTCTTGAGGAATTGTTTGACCTTGAGTAGTTGCTTGTGCAACTTGAGCATTAATAGCTGCTTGTGCTTTTGATACTAATTCAGCACCAAAGAAGTTTTTAGTCATACCAAGGGCTGCAAAAAACAGAACAAATGAACCAACAAACTCGTTTACAAAACCATTAACAGTTGCTGCAAAGCGTGATTCTTTTGTACCTTGATCCAAACTTGAAATTGTTGAGAAAGTACCCAAGATATTGTTTGGATTTTCAGTTTTCAAGTAGTATGGGCGGTGTGTTGCCACAACCAAGGCTTGACCAAAGATAGCACCCAAAACTTGTGCGATGATATAAGGTGCAACTTGTGCCCAAGGGAATAGACCGCTGATTGCAAGTCCAAGAGTGAAGGCTGGGTTGATGTGGTTTCCAGATACGTTACCAAACATCAAGGCAGGAATCATAACCCCCATACCGTAACCAACGGCGATAACGATCCAGCCACTTTGGTGACCTTTCGTACCTTTAAGTTCAACGTTGGCAACTGCACCATTTCCAAGAATGATCAAAATAGCAGTAGCCAAAAATTCAGTGGCATATTTAATTGCCCATGTGAAATCCATTTGATAGATTCTCCTTAAAATTTTTTAGACAATCCTTATTCTATCAATTTTTATATCTTTTAGCAACAGGTTTTCTAAAAGAATATATGAGAAAGCGGTTTTATTTCTTATAAAAAACAAAAGGATTAAGAAAGTCATTCTCCTTAATCCAAGAGTTCTTATTCTTGACGTTGTCCGAAATCTGCAATCATCTGTTCCATTTCTTGTCGACTCGGAGTTGTCAGCATATAAAGGTAATCCCCTTGAAGTTCCGCAAAGGCTGCTGGCATGATTTTTTTAACCTTGAACTGCTGGCTGTATTTGGCAAGCAAGTCCTCTTCTGAATAAACATAATGAGCATTTGCACGGCGAGAAGTAGCCAAACAATACTGAGGTTCAAACTCTGACACTGGGAACTCTTCTCCTGCGACAATAGCTGCATAGCCACGATAGAGATCCAAGGAGTGGGCAAAGTTATAAACATCAATGGTGAAACCACCTGCAGGGCGGTTATTATACTCAATGGCGATGTAATCGTCCCCTTCACGGAAGAACTCAATATGGAAGAACCGTTCTTTCATACCAAATTCTTTAACGATGTCCTCACCATATTTACGTAATTTGGGATCCATATCCTTAAGAACGTAATAAGAATTGTCCATCTTGTAAATCATGAGATCAAGCGGTGTATAGGCGTAGTCAAAAGTTGTTGAAAAGACAATCTTACCATCCTTGTCTACTAGACCGTCAAAGGTACAAATTTCACTGGAAGTGACAAATTTTTCAAAGAAATAAACAGTTGAATGGTCCCATTCTTGCTTGAAGTGATTGATATCGTCTTCTGTCTCAAGTTTAAAGGTTGCGGCTGCTCCAACTCCATTATCAGGTTTGGCAATCATTGGAAGACCGATTTCTTTCACTACTTGATCAACATCTGCTTCCGTCTTGATAACAGCTCCAGGTACCACAGGAACACCTGCTTTTTTGAAAAGTTTCTTCATCTCAGACTTAAATTTCGTCTTTTTGAGATCCTCTGGTTTGGCACCAAAAACATTGAATTGCTCACGAAGACTTGCGTCCAACTCTAGCCAATATTCATTGTGGGATTCGATGCGGTCAATTGGGCCATGTTTATAAAAGAGAAAAGCAACTGCACGCTTGACTTCGTCTACATTTTCAAGATTATCTACACGGAAATACTCGATCAAACTATTGCGCAAAGGTTCATCCAATTGCTCGTAAGGCTCTTGACCAATTCCCAAGACTGTGATACCTTTATTAGCTAGCTCAATGGTAAACTGTTGAAAGTTTTGTGGATAGTAGGGAGAAATAACAAGGTAATTCATAGGCAACTCCTTTTATAGATACAGGTGTCCAAGAAAATAGGGCATTTGTTTACGCCACCATTCCCAGTCGTGGGCGACATCATGTCCCCATTCAGCAAACCAGGCTGGAATTTGTTTCTGGTCAAAGGCTTCTTTGAGCTTGTCGAAAGACGGTAGTCCGTCATGTTCCCAGGCACCAAGCCCCGTACAAAGCACAATCTCCGCCTGACGGTAACGGTCAATAAACCAGCCGTCGTTCTGATTCCAGATATAATCTACTGGCGAGTTTTGGTAAATGGCATCGTCATTGTAGTAATCGCCGACAAAGAAACGTGCGTCGTAGACACCACTGAGAGCAATCACCTTGGTAAAGACATCTGGATGTTGGAGGAAAAAGTTGACAGCATGGTAGGCGCCCATCGAGCAACCTGTCGTCATCATGCCATCAAACCAACCTGTCTTATGCTTGATAAAAGGAATGGCCTCCTCAATCACATAACGTTCGTAGGCACGGTGCATTTCCGCTTGGTCATGAGCATTTTTCCAAGTAGCCAACCAGCTCTCACTATCCACACTGGATAGGGTAAAGAACTGGACACGGCCTTCCTCGATAAAGGAAGCACAGGCGTCAATCATGCCAAAATCATAGTATTCATTGTGACTACCACCTGATGAAGCAAAGACCACAACTGGAATCCCAGCATGTCCATAACGGTTGAGATACATTTCACGGTTGAGGTGACCACTCCAGTGGCTAAGGTTTTCAATATGCATATTCTCTCCTTTCTTACTTTACCAGTTTTCTGCAAAAAATCTCAGACAGTCTGGTAAATTTTCCGACCATGGAATCTCACTATGGATGGCACCAGACTGAACTTTCAAGACAAGATTATCTAAGTGTACCCCACCTGCTATCAAATCATGGTAATAGCGAAGCGACGAGTCGATATAGGCTTGTTTGATATTGCCAGCCATCAAGGTCTTGTCTGTATCATCTGCTTCTTCTGTTCCTACATAGATGAAGATGCGCTGGTCAGGCGATAGTTTCTTCCGCTCAATATAGCGGTTAAAAGCTTCTTGATGGAGCCAATTAGCAGATGAAAAGACGCCCAAGCAACCAATTTGGTCTTGGTATTCCAAACCGATAAATTGGGTAATATTTCCTCCTAGTGAGGAACCAATCATAGCCGTATGCTGGCGGTCAACTTTGGTACGATAAGTTTCATCAATAAAAGGCTTGACCACCTCCATAACAAACTCAGCATACTCCACACCTTTACCACCAAACTGCTGGCCTGGGATGGGAGATTCTTGGAACTTCCAAGCCGCATACTCATTCATCCGCCCCATACCATCATTATCAATAGCAACGACAATCATACGACTGATATCGGGATTTCGTTTGATGGCTGGGATAATCTTCCATGAATGACCAATGAAAGACTCCTTGCTATAAAAAACATTTTGCCCGTCATGAAAGTAAACCACAGGATAGGAACGATCCGTGTCTTTTTCATAATCTTTTGGAAGAAGAACACGTACACGGCGCTCCTTACCTGTATAAGGAACTTTAAGTTTGTGTTCTTTCATTTTTAGATAAAAGTAGGATTGATTCATTGTCAGAAAACTCTCTATATTCAAAATTTTATCTCATTATATCACAAAAACAGAAAAAAAAGTCAGTTTTGCTTCCATTTTTGGATTAAAAACTAACTTTTCATTTATTTTTTCTAAATTCTTTTGGATTTTCTGATTTAGAGCAGATTATCAATCAAGTCATCGACTTCATCTTTTTCAGCCTGCGGTGTAATCTCAGTAATCATGATTCCAGCCACAGCTCGCTCAACCAAACCTTCAACATCCATGCGAGTTTCATACTGCTCTGCATTTTTAATCTTAGGATTTGTTTTCGGACGGTCAGGTGCAAAAATGGTACAACAGTCTTCAAAAGGTTGGATTGAAATGTCAAAGGTACCGATTGCCTGAGCAATGTCAATGATTTCCAACTTATCCATTGTCACAACTGGACGAATGACTGGTGTGCTGGTCACAGCGTTGATAGTCTGCATGCTCTCCAAGGTCTGGCTGGCTACTTGACCAAGACTTTCCCCATTGATAATTACTAAACCATTTCGTACCTCACGGATACGATCAGTAATCCGCATCATAAAGCGTCGTGTTAAGGTCATAAGGTAGGCTTCTGGCGCTTTAGCCTTGATTTCCTCTTGAATCTCTGTGAAAGGTACTTCGATAAACTGGATATTTCCACCAAACTTGGTCAATTTACGGGTCAAGTCCTGCGCTTTTTTAAGGGCACCAGGACTCGTGTAAGGTGGGCTTGCAAAGTGAACCGCCTCAATATCTACACCTCGTTTAAGAGCTAGATAGCCAGCTACAGGTGAATCAATTCCTCCTGACAACATGAGCATGCCTTTACCAGAACTTCCCACAGGTAATCCTCCTGCTCCACGAAAGGTTTCATAGGAAATATAAGCAGCTTCCTCACGAATCTCAACCTGAAGATTAATATCTGGATTTTTCATCTGAGCTTTCACGTTTGGAATAGCCTTGAAAACAGCACTACCAAGAGTTTGATTGAGTTCACGACTATCAAGTTCAAAGGTGTGGTCGCTACGCTTACCAGTGATTTTAAAGGTCATCCCTTCCTTATAAGTTTCTTTCATAATCTCTTGGACAGCAGATTTAAGAACTTCTACAGACTTTTCGACTTTATAAACGGGAGAAAAGTTTTGAATTCCAAATACTTGTTTGAGGGATTCTGCTACTGCGGTGTAATCAGCTCCATTGAGGTAAGCGTGGGCACGATCGCGATCTGCCGTTACCTTAACTTGGGGATAGATAGACAAAACGTCTGAAATATTATTACGAAGTTTATTGATGAAACGCATACGATTTTTGTGTTTGGTTGACAATTCTCCATAGCGAATCATAATTTCTGAATACTGCATAAATGCTCCTATCTTACTTTTCTAGTTTGATTGTAAATTAATTTTAGCTTGGTCAAAAATTGCTCGACCTGACTCATATCATTTTCAAGGTCTAGGCTTAGACGCACAGCTGACTGAGCCTTATCCTTGTCCACTCCCATGGCAATCAAAGTGCCTGCAGGTTTCCCAGCCTTGGACGAACAAGCAGAGGTCGTTGAGATAAAAATATCATAGTCTTCAAAGGCGTGAACGATGACTTCACCACGAACACCCTTAATACCAAAAGTCAGGATATGAGGGGCGAAGTCTTCCTCATCTGAAAAGACAAAAATATCTGGATAATCCAGAAGGGCTTGGCGAATCACTGTCTTCATCTGCCCTGTCTTACTCGTAAAAATATCCAGTTTTTCCATAGACAAGCGCAGAGCCTTGGCTGTCGCTGCAATTCCTGCTACATTTTCAGTTGTCGAACGATAATCACGCTCCTGACCACCACCTGTTAAAAGAGGCGTAATCTTCTTGCCAGACTTGATATAGACAAAACCAACACCTCGAACTCCGTGGAACTTGTGACTAGAGAAAGTCGCAAAATCCACTCGTTCTGTCAGATACTTTTTAGTCGGAATTTTAGAAAGTGCCTGAACCGCATCAACGTGGAAGGAAATAGTCGGCTTGTCTGCCAAGAGTTCTGAAATAGCCTCAATAGGTTGGATAGAGCCGATTTCATTGTTCACAGCCATGACAGAAATTAAGATTGTATCAGGTCGTATCAAATCTGCTAGCGCCTCAACATCCACAAATCCTTCCTCATCAACTGGAGCAAAATCCACTTCAAATCCTTGACTTTTCAACCAAAGAGCTGATTCTTTGACCGCCGGATGTTCAATGGCTGATACGATGATGTGCTTGCCAAACTGTGCTTTTTCAAAGGCCACACCCTTGATAACCCAGTTATCTCCTTCTGTTCCACCAGAAGTAAAGAAGATTTCATCTCTTTTCTTACCGATTAGATCTGCAATCTGTTGACGAGAAGCATCTAAGATTCGTGTTGCCTGGTCTCCCAAACGATGGAGACTAGATGGATTTCCTAAAATTTTTGAAGCCACCTGCATATAGGTTTCAAGGGCTTCAGGATAAGGCTTGGTCGTCGCCGAATTATCAAAGTAAATCATGTTTTCTCACGCTTTCTAAAATCACTCCTTCTATTGTATCATGAAACGGAGCTTGCGACAAGAAAGGGCAATTCCTCTTTTTTTAAGATTTTTTTAAAGAAATGAGGTATAATAAATTTTAATCAAAGGAGAGAATGTATGTCTAATTATCGTAGAACTTCAAAACCAAAAACAGAACACATTAAAAAAGGATTTACGGTCTTTCAAAAAATCGTTGCTACTATCGGTAGTATCCTTGGCTTGATTACTGCGACTATCACTATCATGAACGCCTTGGATAATAACAAAAATACTAAAAAAGAACCTACGACAAGCCAGACGACAACCATTGTCAAAGAAATTCAAAAGGAATCCCCTAAGGAAAACACCAGTCCCAATAAGGAAAATAACACTTCTCAAGAAAAAACACAACAAGAAGAAACACCAAAATCCAGCGTCAAGGAAGAGAAAAAAGAAGATCAGAAAACAGTAACTCAAAACTCTACTACTCCTGCTCCAAGTAAACCTACTACTGAAAATGAAAAACAGCCCAATACTCCAACTTCAGAAAATAATACTCAATGAAAATCAAAGAGCAAACTAGGAAGCTAGTCGTAGGCTGCTCAAAGTACATCTTTGAGGTTGTGGATAGAACTGACGAAGTCAGTAACCATACACACGGCAAGGCGAAGCTGACGTGGTTTGAAGAGATTTTCGAAGAGTATAAAAGTAATCAATAGCCAGTAAAATAGCTTCCCTCCAAATTTGGAAAGAAGCTATTTTTTTATTGTTGTAAAACTTTTCTTGGTTTGGTACCTTCAGCTGGACCAATGACACCTGCCATCTCCAGTTCTTCCATAAGGCGGGTCGCACGGTTAAAGCCAACTGATAAACGACGCTGAATCATGGACGCACTGGCTTTCTGCGTCTCGATGACCAAAGCCTTGGCTTCTTCAAAAAGCGGATCCCCACCAGATTCACCATCTGAAAATTCTCCGTCATTTTCAGAAACCTCACCTGGATCAAAACTCTCATCGTAGTCTGCATCTGCCTGAGCCTTGATATAGTTTACGATGCGTTCGACATCATCATCCGAGATAAAAGAGCCTTGCAGACGAACTGGGTGGTTTTCATCAATCGGTTTAAAGAGCATGTCGCCTCGACCAAGCAGTTTTTCTGCTCCATTTTCATCCAAAATCGTACGGGAGTCTGTCCCTGATGAAACCGCAAACGCTACACGAGATGGAACATTGGCCTTGATCAGACCAGAAATGACATCAACGGATGGACGCTGGGTTGCAAGAATCATGTGGATACCGGCAGCACGTGCCTTCTGCCCAAGACGGATAATGGCATCTTCCACCTCCTTGCTAGCCACCATCATGAGGTCAGCCAACTCATCCACAATCACAACAATAAGTGGCAGAGGAAGCTGCTTGTATTCAGACTGGGCATTGAACTCTTCTACCTTGGCATTAAAACCTGCAATATTACGGACTCCTACCTTGGAAAAGAGTTCATAACGATTTTCCATCTCATCCACAACCTTTTGCAGAGCCTTGCTGGCTTTGCGTGGATTGGTCACGACTGGAATCAAGAGGTGGGGAATATCATTGTAAACAGATAACTCAACCATCTTGGGATCGACCATCATAAATTTAACTTGATCTGGTCTCGCCTTCATGAGAATGCTAGCGATAATACCGTTAACTGCTACTGACTTACCTGACCCCGTCGAACCTGCGACTAGCAAGTGGGGCATTTTAGAAAGGTCAAAAGCTCTTGCGGTGCCATTAACAGCCTTCCCTAAAGGAATTTCCAAGAGATTTTCTGCTTTCGTTTGAGATTGTTCCCAAAGTTCTCGGAAAGACACAGTCGCAATCTCAGAGTTAGGCACTTCGATTCCAACGAGAGATTTCCCAGGGATTGGAGCTTCGATACGGACATCCTTAGCAGCCAGTGCAAGTGCTAAATCATCTGCTAGATTGGAAATGCGGTTAACCCGCACACCCACGGCTGGCTTAACTTCATACTTAGTCACGGATGGCCCAATTTCAGCCCGTTCCACCGTCACCTTGATACCAAAGCTAGCAAAGGTTTCTTCTAGGATTTTGATATTTTCTCGGACAATTTTCTTCTCTTTAGACTGGTCCTTTGGTTTATCTGGGGCAAAGAGTTGTAAGCTTGGAAGTTTGTATTCAAGGGCTTCCTTGGCTGAAAAATCGACCTGAACATCTTCATCATCAGAGCCATCTTCCTGTTCAGGAAATTCAAGTCCAGCTTGAGGTAGGATGATTTCTGGTTCCACCCACTCTTCTTCTGGAATAGTTGGAAGCTCCTGAACAGCTTCCTCTGTCAAAATTTCACCCGTTTCCATATCAACAGGAGGCAAATCGAGTAAGGCTTTTTCGGTCTCTTCTTGTTCTAATCTAGCCTCTTCCTCAGCCTTTTGGCGAGCTTTTTCTTCTTGTTTGACAAAGCGTTCCTCTTTTCGACGCTCATGCCCTTCCCGCCATTTTGCAAAACCTCTACTGAAACATTCAGCAACATCATAAACAGACCAAGGACTGATCAGAAGAGAACCCACTAAAATCAAGATAACTCCAATAAAGTAAGTGCCGATATTTGAGAAGAGAAAGGCGGTTGGCATATAAAGAGCGACCCCAATCAAGCCTCCACCAGCAAAACTGGTCGTTCGAAAGCCAGTCAAATCAGTCACAACCTGAGCCATGGTTCCTTTTAAAACCGACTTGTCCAAACCATATTTCCAAACCAAGTAGGCTTCAAAAATCAGGAGCAAGCCCGCAAATATGGTGAAAAAGCCAGATAAGAGGCCTTCCTGTTTTCGTATCCACTTGAAAAAGAAGAGATAGAGTAGAATGCCAAATATTGTCAGATAAGCTAGGCTACCCACCAGCAAGCGAATTAAATTGTAAAGGGTTATACCTGCAGCCCCTAATTTGAAGGCTGCGAAAATCAATAAAATCGCGATTCCTAGCGAAATCAACATTCGTTGAATCGCTTCTTTTCTTTCGAGTTCTGCTTTAGACGGTCTCCGTCTTGTTTTACTTGTATTCTTGTTTACCATTCTTCTATTATACCATATTTCACAGGTATTTCGGAAAGAGAAAAAGACTGCACCAATCGGTACAATCTTTTCATATTATATCTAATTTTTATGCTTGAGGTTTGCGTAGGTAACCATAGACCACACCACTTACGATTGCTCCTACCAAGACAGCAACGAGGTAAAGGAAGGCATTTGAAGTAAGGGCAATCACGAAGATTCCTCCGTGTGGTGCCATGAGTTTGATACCAGTAAGACCAACAATTCCACCTGCTACTGCTGAACCAAGGATGAAGCTTGGGATCGCACGAGCTGGGTCAGCGGCACCAAATGGAATCGCTCCCTCAGTGATAAAGGACAAGCCCATGATGATGTTGGTCAAACCAGAGTTGCGTTCTTCTTTAGTGAATTTATCTTTGAAGAGAAGCGTTGCGACAAAGATTGCAAGTGGTGGCACCATTCCTCCAGCCATAACTGCTGCCATAGCCACAGAACCACCTGAAGAAACAGTTGCTGCAAGCGTACCTGTACCAAAGACATAAGCTGCTTTATTAACTGGTCCACCCATGTCAACAGCCATCATTCCACCAAGGACGATACCAAGAAGGACAGCTGAACCTCCTCCAAGACCACCGAGGAAGTCATTCATAGCAGTGTTGATTGCTGCCATTGGGATATTAACAGCCAGCATGACAAATCCTGTCAAGATTGTTCCAAGAAGTAGCAAGAGAAGAATTGATTTAGCACCTTCAAGTGAACGAGGAACTTTCACGTATTTCTTAATAGCAAGAACCAAGGCACCTGCGATAAATCCACCCACAAGGGCACCTAGGAAACCTGATGAGACACCTGCAAGAGTTGACGTTGCTTCACCACCAGCGGCATAAGGAATTTTACCAAAGGCAAAACCTTCTTTGGCAATAGCACCAGCCACGAAACCTGCTACCAAACCTGGTTTTTCAGCAATAGAATAGGCAACATAACCTGCAAAGACTGGAAGCATCAAACCAAAGGCAGCTCCACCAATTTTCATGAACATAGAAGCTAGTTCATGGTAGGAACCAAGATTACCAAGGTTTTCATTCGGAACACCCAAAGCACCGTCAATCAAGAAGGCAAGGGCAATCATGATACCACCACCGATAACAAATGGCAACATTTGTGATACACCACTCATCAAGTGTTTGTAGAAGGCACCACCAAGGCTTTGTTTTTCGTTAGAGGCTGTTGCAGCTTTGACACCATTAGCAGCACGGTATACTTCAGCATCTCCTGAAAGAGCCTTGTTAATCAATTCTTCTGTCTTACGGATACCATCAGCAACTGGACGATTAATCAATGGTTTGCCATCGAAACGATCCATTTCAACCGCCTTGTCTGCTGCGATGATAACAGCTTTAGCCTTGCGGATGTCCTCAGCAGTTAGTTGGTTACCAACACCGCTAGCTCCGTTTGTTTCAACCTTGATACCAACCCCCATTTCAGCAGCTACTTTTTGAAGAGCTTCTTGGGCCATGTAAGTGTGGGCAATACCTGTCGTACAAGCTGTAACAGCCACGATATAGTCACTAGAGTCATTGGTAGGGGCTTGGACAGGCTCCTCAGTTTTTTCTGAAGCTTGGTCAAAAAGTTCGATAACTTGGTCAGCTGATGTTGCTTGACGAAGTTTGTCAGCAAAACCGTCTTTCATCAAGTATTGAGACAATTCTGCCAAGGCTGCCAAGTGAGTGTCATTGGCACCTTCTGGAGCCGCAATCATGAAGAAGAGGTCAGTTGCTTGTCCATCCAAGCTCTCATAATCAACACCCTTATTTGACTTAGCAAAGAGAACTGTCGCTTCTTTGACAGCAGCGTTTTTGCTGTGAGGCATTGCGATTCCGTCACCCAAACCAGTAGAAGTGAGAGCTTCACGCGCCAAAATGCCTTCTTTAAATGTTTCAAAATCTGTCACATAACCGTGGTCTGTCAAGCTTTTAATCATCTCTTCAATGACAGCTGTTTTTTCAGTTGCCTGCAAATTTAACAGCATAACATCTTTTCTCAATAGGTCTTGAATTTTCATCGTTTTTCTACCTCAACTTTTTCATATGTTTCTTTAATAAATTCTGCTGTTGCCAAGTCATCTGAGAAGGTCGTTGCCGTTCCGCAAGCCACTCCCCATTTGAAGGCTTCTACTGCATCTTTGGATTTGACAAATTCACCTGTGAATCCAGCAACCATTGAATCGCCAGCCCCAACTGAATTTTTGACTGTTCCCTTGATAGGTTTGGCAAAGTAAGATCCCTCAGATGTGACAAGAAGGGCACCGTCACCAGCCATAGAAATAATGACGTTTTGAGCACCTTTAGCCAGTAACTCACGAGCGTATTTCTCAATTTGGTCCAAACTTTCGAGTTTAACCCCAAAAATCGCTCCAAGTTCATGATTGTTTGGTTTGACCAAAAGTGGCTGGTAGTCCAAACTATCAATCAAGGTCTGTCCTTCAAAGTCACAAACCACTTGCGCACCAGTCTGCCGCGTCAAGACAATTAAATCCTTGTAGATGACATTGCCTAGATTTTTAGCACTTGAACCTGCAAAGACAACCGTATCTTCTGCTGTCAGACTAGATAAAATAGCTTTCAATTCTTCTAACTGAGCTGGTTCAACAGTTGGACCCCTTCCGTTGATTTCTGTTTCTTGGTCTGCTTTGATCTTAACATTGATACGCGTATCTTCTGCCACTTGGACAAAACGTGTCTCGATTTCTTCCTCTGCCAAAGTATCTGTAATAAATTTACCAGTAAAGCCTCCGATAAATCCAGTTGCTGTATTGGGAATACCCAAGCGTTTCAAGACACGACTGACATTGATTCCTTTCCCACCAGCAAACTTATCATCACTGTCCATACGATTGACACTGCCAACTTGGACTTGGTCCAAACGAACGATATAGTCAATGGATGGATTGAGTGTGACTGTATAAATCATACTTCTATTACCTCCGTTTTCTCCTTAATAGCGTGCAAGAGCTCATGCCCTTGACTTGTGATAACAATAGCTCGTTTGAGTGGTGCTACCTTAGCAAAGCAAGTTTGTCCAATTTTTGACGAATCGACCAAGACATAGGTCTGTTTGGCATTCTCTAAAATAGCTCGCTTCACAGCCCCCTCCTCCATATCAGGAGTCGTATAATAGCCATCATCCACACCATTCATCCCGATAAAGGCACGGTCAAAGTGCAATTGGTTAATCTGGTTAAGAGCAACGCCCCCAATGCTAGCATCTGTCGCCATCTTGACACTTCCTCCAACCATGACCGTTGGAATCTGCTTTTCAACCAACTGAGCTGCATGGTGAATCGAATTGGTCACAACTGTGACATTTTTATTAACCAATTCATGAATCAAAAAGGCTGTCGTTGTTCCAGCATCGATAAAGATGACATCTTGTTCCTTGATGAGAGAGGCTGCTTTCTGAGCCAACAACTTCTTCTCTTGAAGGTTTTTGACAGATTTTTCTTGAATGGTTTCTTCTTCCTGCAAAGAATGGGGTAATTCTGCTCCACCATGCACACGACGAAGCTTGTTTTCTGCTTCCAACTCATCCAAGTCTCTTCGAACCGTTGATTCTGAGGTTTCTAGCAAACTAACTAACTTTTCTAGAGAAACTACATGATGTTGATTTAACTCCTCTAAAATCAGTTGTTTCCGCTCTGTTTTTAACACCGAACCACCTCCTGTTATCGTTTACACTATTCATTCTATCACACTTTATTTCAAAGTCAAGCATTTTTTATCACTTTCTTCCAAATTCTATCATTTTTTCTTATTTCTAGAATTTTTATTGCAAGATAAGAACCTTTATGGTAGACTATTTGAGTAAGTATTGGAAGATTACTCAAGAGGCTTAAGAGGCCGTGTTGGAAACGCGGTAGGCGTGTAACAGCGTGCGTGGGTTCGAATCCCATGTCTTCCGTAGAAAATAACAATTATTTTAGGGATGCGACAAATGTTGTATCCTTTTTTTAATAATAGGATCTGCTTTAGGGTTTGTTTGTGACTCCTTTGTTGTATCCTTTTTAGCAAAAGAAGACAAAGGAAAACCAAAGATAAAAATAAAAAAACGTTGATTTAACAACGTTTCACCAAGGAATGCAAAGGAATAATGGAGCCGGTGGGAGTCGAACCCACGTCCAAACACCTGCCAACATATTTGTCTACAACCATAGGTTATGTATTAGTTTAACAGTCCCTCGACACATAACTCAAGCCTAGAAACTGCGAGTCTATCAATCTCTTATCAAGCCGCTAGACAAGACTTGATCGTATCTCGCTAATAATAAGACCTGTCATTGAACACGAGCAATCCAAATCGGGTCACGCCTGCTGGTTTTTAGGCAGCTAGAGCGTAAGAAGTGTTATTTTTTGCAGTTATATTTAACTGAGCGTTTACGTCGCCACACGAGTCGCAAAATATGCCTCATAATGCCTGTCGAATCCGTAACGACCCCAAAAGACAGTAAGACTATTATACCTTATCTAAGTCAAAAATGCAAAAAGGAAATCAACTAACTACACAAGATAGTCTTTCAAAGCTTTGGTCAAAACCTGATAACCAGTAACACTGAGGTGCAGCCCATCAGTTGTATATTCTTTTTTTAGTTGACCTACTTGGTCTGTCAAACGATCAAAAACTGGCACAAATTCTACCTGCATATAGGCAGAAGCAAGCTCTTGATAGGCTTGATTCCATTTCTGAATTTTTTCATTCGTGCGGATATAGACTGTCTGCTTGTACTCCTCTCCCTCATTGACTGGCAAAATAGAAAGCAATTTAATCTCAGTCAATGGATAATCGCGAGCAATGGATTGTATGATGGATTCGAGATTATTGAGAGTCTCATTCACAGGTACATCTTTTCCGATATCATTTGTCCCAATCAAAAGGACAATTTTATCTACCGTTCCACCGTACAGATGGGCATCAAGATTTTTTAATAACAGCCCTGTCTGATAACCTCGAATGCCACGATTGACAATCGTCTTTGAAGTCCCAAATAACTCCTGCAGAGGATAATATTCGACAATGGAATCCCCAATAAAGAGAATATCTGGTTCTACAACAGAAACCTGATTTAAGTGACGGTACTTGGTTTGGATTTTTCCTTGTTCCTTTAGTAACCAATTTTCTAATAACTGTACTGCCACTTCATTCTCCTTTTTCTAACCAATTTTCCAAGACTTGATAAACTCCTCCTTGGCTGTTGGCTGGCGCTAGAGAAGTCGCCACAGCTTTGGCTTTATCATCAGCATTTTCCATCGCATAGGCAATTCCAGCCATTTCAAGCATTTCAACATCATTTTCACTGTCACCAAAAGCCATAATTTGTTGGGGTTTCAAGTCCCAACTCTTGAGTAATTCTTCCAACCCCCATGCTTTATGAATCCCAGCTTGAAGGATATCAATGCAACCATAGCCACTGGATACAGCCCGAACACGGCCATCAAAGAGGTCATTTATTTCTTCCAAGACCGAACTCAAACGCTCCTCACCAACAACCATACTCATCTTGAGCACACCACCAAAGAGGTCAGAAGTTAACTCATCCACAAACTGCATCCGTTGGTAGAATTTTTCAATCATTTCTGGAGTCATAAAACTTTCAAGGTCTGTAAAAATGGTACCTTCCTTGACGAAGCCACCCTTCATCCCCGTTACAACAAACTGGTCCTGACACGCTCGATCCTTGAAATGAGCCAAGGCCTTATCAACAATGGCATCATCCCAAGTCTGAGCCTGAATCAGTTCATTATTTTCAAAAATACGAGCACCATTAGCAACAACCAGAACCACCCGATCCACCAAGTGCTCCAGTAGTTGCCTCATGCGGTAAATTTCATTCCCAGTTGCGATGACAAAACGAATACCCCTTTGATCCAACTGATCTAAAATCTTTTCCAAGCGTGGAATATCAAGCTGGCCTCTGGCATCCAGCAAGGTTCCATCCATATCTGTCGCAATTACTTTAATCGTCATTTACTTTCCTCTGGATCCAAGTTAGTCCCACTTCAATCCCACATGTTCGTTCATTTCTTTATAAGCTGTATCAATTCGTTCCTTAGTCGCTTCATCTAACTGGTCACGATGACTGCCACCCTCGATAAAATCTTCTAAGATATAAGTTTGGTAAAGGAAGAGTGGATAACCTTCTGGAGAATAGGTTCCTTTTGGTGTACGGTTTACCCAAGAAGGATGCGCTTTGGCAGTTTCAATTGTCGTCTTACCTGCTTTTTTCTTAATGGTCACATCCATAAGCACGCCACGCTCTGTCCACTTAGCATTCTCTTCATCTTGCATAGTTTCGATTCGTTGATTAGAAATAAAGTTCCCCATTGAATAGATAATGAGTTTCTTGTCTCCATCTTTTTCAACCGTTTCAGATGGTTCTACAACGTGAGGATGCCCTCCAAAGATAATATCAGCTCCCCAATCGATCATCTTGTGATAAAGAACCTTTTGTTCCTCAGTTGGTTCCAAGCGATACTCCACACCCATCTGAGGCATGATAATGGTGATATCTGCTTCCTTCTCTGCTCGTTCAATTTCAGCTTTCATCTTGTCTTCATTTAAGTCTGAAAGATAGCGGTTATAGTCTTCTTGAGAAATACTTTGCTCAATTCCATTAAATCCATAAGAATAGGCCAAAAGTGCAACCTTGATGCCGTTCACTTCCTTAATTACAAGAGGAGCTTGATCACGAGACTCATGCGTATATACTCCAATAGGTGTCATTCCTGCCTTCTCAATAGCATCTGCTGTTGAGACCACACCTTCTATTTGTGAATCTAGGATATGGTTATGCGCCAAGTCTAATACTTGATAACCGGCATCCTTGATGGCATCCATAACTTCTCCAGGTGCATTAAAAAGAGGATAACCAGCCAAATAGTGGTCCTTATTTACCGTACCTTCAAAATCACCTATAATCAAATCTGCTTGTTTGAGCCATGGTTTCACATAATCAAAATTTTCATGAAAATCATAGGTTCCATCTTCTTTTAAGGCAGAACGATAGATGGGAATATGATAGAGGAGGTCACCGTTGGCCATAATTCTAGCAGTTTTTTCCTCTTCCTGATCTTTGGAATTTTGATTCGTCTTATTAGCTTCTTGAGAAATGGCATCCTTTTTTTGACTGGTCAAGGGGATTCCTTGGAAGCTTTCAAACAACAAGACCAAGCCCATTGATAAAGCAACTGCTAGCAAAAGGACCGCAACAAATCCCTTATTGCTCCACCTACGATAACTCCTAAAAAAGTTTACCAAGCCCCTCATAAAACGAAAAACTGGTCCACGTTTATGTCTTTCCTGTCTTCTTTGCATCTTTATTCTCCCAACTTTCTAATGCAAGCCTTTTCTTTTCATTATATCATAGATAAGTAATTCTTTCACAATTGATACTCTTCGAAAATCAAATTCAAACCACGTCAGCGTCGCCTTACCGTACTCAAGTACAGCCTGCGGCTAGCTTCCTAGTTTGCTCTTTGATTTTCATTGAGTATGAATTGAACATCCTATCTATTTTCTATAAATCCTAAAGGCTATAATACTTTCAATCCTTGTCATTTTGTGTTATCATGTAGAGGTAATGAAAGGAGAGAAAATGTCTGCTATAGAACGTATTACAAAAGCTGCTCACTTAATTGATATGAACGATATTATCCGCGAAGGGAACCCAACTCTACGCGCGGTTGCTGAGGAAGTCACTTTTCCTTTGTCTGACCAAGAAATCATCCTTGGCGAAAAGATGATGCAGTTCCTCAAACATTCCCAAGATCCTGTCATGGCTGAAAAAATGGGACTCCGCGGTGGGGTTGGACTGGCTGCTCCTCAGTTAGATATCTCAAAACGTATTATCGCTGTTTTGGTGCCAAATATTGTTGAAGAAGGCGAAACTCCACAGGAAGCCTACGACTTGCAAGCCATTATGTACAATCCAAAAATCGTCTCTCACTCTGTTCAAGACGCTGCTCTTGGCGAAGGAGAAGGTTGCCTGTCTGTTGACCGCAACGTGCCTGGCTATGTTGTTCGCCATGCTCGCGTTACTGTTGACTACTTTGACAAAGATGGAGAAAAGCACCGCATCAAACTTAAAGGCTACAACTCTATCGTTGTTCAGCATGAAATTGACCACATCAACGGTATCATGTTTTACGACCGTATCAATGAAAAAGACCCATTTGCAGTTAAAGATGGTTTACTGATTCTAGAATAAAGAAAATCCCGTTGCAAGACGGGGTTTTGTGTTATAATAGAGGCATGAAAACAAATGATATTGTCTATGGCGTCCACGCCGTTACCGAAGCCCTCCGCGCAAATACTGGAAACAAACTCTACCTCCAAGAAGATCTCCGTGGTAAGAATCTTGAGAAAGTCAAGGAACTGGCTACAGAAAAGAAGGTGTCCATTTCTTGGACCTCAAAAAAATCCCTCTCTGAGATAACTGAAGGTGCGGTTCACCAAGGTTTTGTTCTACGAGTGTCTGAATTTGCCTATAGCGAGCTGGACCACATTCTTGCAAAAACGCATCAAGAAGAAAATCCACTTCTATTGATTCTGGATGGTTTAACTGACCCTCACAACTTAGGCTCCATCTTAAGAACCGCCGATGCAACCAATGTTTCAGGTGTCATCATTCCCAAGCACCGTGCTGTCGGTGTTACTCCTGTCGTTTCCAAAACAGCCACAGGTGCTATCGAACATGTTCCCATCGCCCGAGTGACAAATCTGAGCCAAACTCTGGACAAACTCAAGGATGAAGGATTCTGGACCTTTGGAACAGATATGAATGGTACTCCTTGCCACAAGTGGAATACAAAAGGGAAAATCGCCCTCATCATTGGAAATGAAGGAAAAGGCATCTCTAGCAACATCAAAAAACAGGTTGATGAGATGATTACCATTCCTATGAATGGACATGTTCAAAGCCTTAATGCCAGTGTTGCTGCAGCCATTCTCATGTATGAAGTTTTCCGAAATAGACTATAAAAAAGTTCTAGTCATCT
>NZ_GL732486.1:740277-827414 GCF_000187745.1 Streptococcus sp. M334
TTTTTATGATTATACTCAATGAAAATCAAAGAGCAAACTAGGAAGCTAGCCGTAGACAACTCAAAGCACTGCTTTGAGGTTGTAGATAAGACTGACGAAGTCAGCTCAAAACACTGTTTTGAGGTTGCAGATGGAAGCTGACGTGGTTTGAAGAGATTTTCGAAGTGTATTAACTATGTTCGGTGATAAACTTGTAAGCTTCTTGACCAGCGATAGCGCCATCTCCAACTGCTGTTGTAACTTGGCGAAGGTCTTTCAAGCGAACATCTCCAACCGCAAAGATACCATCAACTGCAGTTTTCATGTGGTTATCTGTCACAATCCAACCAGCCTGATCTTGGATATTCAATTCTTTAACAAAATCGCTAAGAGGATCCAAACCAACATAGATAAAGACACCACCGAAGGCTTGCTCTGTCACTTGACCTGTTTTCACATTTTCAAAGACGACAGATTCTACTCGGTTTTCACCCTTGATTTCCTTGACTACAGAATCCCAGATAAAGCTGATTTTCTCATTCGCAAAGGCGCGGTCTTGTAAAAGCTTTTGAGCACGAAGTTGGTCACGACGGTGAACAATGGTAACAGTCTTGGCAAAGCGAGTCAAGAAGATAGCTTCTTCGACAGCTGAATCTCCACCACCAACTACCAACAAATCTTGGTCACGGAAGAAAGCACCATCACAAACGGCACAATAAGAAACACCTCGACTGTTCAGTTCTTCTTCTCCAGGTACTCCCAAAGGACGATGTTTAGAGCCAGTCGCTACGATAACTGTACGTGTTTCATATGTTTGGTCGTCAGTCATCACTTTCTTAAAATCACCATGGTCTTCGACATTTTCAACATAACCATAAATGTGCTCAACACCAAGATTTTCAAGCGGTTCAAACATCTTTTCTGCCAATTCTGGCCCACTGATATTAGCGTACCCTGGGTAATTTTCGATATCAGATGTATTATTCATCTGACCACCTGGCAGACCACCTTCAATCAAGGCTACTTTCAAATTGCTTCGAGCAGCATACAAGGCCGCAGTCATCCCTGCAGGTCCAGCACCGATAATAATAGTATCGTACATATAGATTCCTTCTTTCTTGTTGTAACTATCTTTATTCTAACTCTTTCTTGTCAATCATGCAAGGATTATGCCTTGAAAACAAGAATTAAACTCATAACCGCAAAGGATAATACTGGAACAACCAAGACACCAATCATAATCATATCATAGAGATGGGCTTGGCGAGCCTTGGCTGTCTTATCAACTCCCGACATGGCTCTTAGTCCAATCCAAATCCCTAAAAAAATCAGGACGAGGATGGTGGTCAAGATCAAACTCTCGAAATATAAAGAAAATAGTTGCAGTAGCATGATTTCTCTCATTTCTATCTTTTTTAAAGAGTAAACTCAGCTAGTCCAGCTAACTGAGTTTTTCTTTATCTATTATATCAAATATAAGTCCGTTTGTAACTAGCGAAGAATTCTTTTGTCCGCTCTTCTTTAGGATGGTGGATAATCTCATCCGGTGTTCCAGACTCAATGATTTTCCCCTTATCTAAGAAGAGAATCTTATCCGCAACTTGAGCTACAAAGGACATGTCATGACTGACCAAAATCATGGTTTGACCTGACTTAGCAGCATCTGCGATAGACTTTTCTACTTCTCCGACCAATTCTGGGTCAAGAGCTGAAGTTGGTTCGTCTAAGAGCAAGACATCTGGTTTCATAGCAAGCGCACGCGCTAGGGCAACCCGTTGCTTCTGTCCACCTGATAAATGTCTAGGATAATGGTTTTCACGATCAGAAAGCCCAACCTTAGCCAACTCTTCCTTGGCAATCTTAGTCGCTTCTTGGTCAGATAATTTCTTGACAACAACCAAGCCTTCTTTCACATTATCAAGTGCTGTGCGGCGTTCAAACAAATTAAACTGTTGGAAAACCATAGACAGCTTACGACGTAGAGCAAGGATTTCTTCTTGAGTGATTTTCGAAAAATCAACTGAGAAATCATCAATCTGAATAGAGCCACTGTCAGGTGTTTCAAGATAATTGAGACTACGAAGGAAGGTTGATTTTCCAGCTCCTGAAGAACCAATCAAGGCTACAACTTCCCCTTTTTGAATATCCAAGTTCAGATGATCCAAGACAGTCTGTCCTGAAAAGGATTTACTTAAATTCGAAATCTTAATCATTAACGAAGGTCTCCTTTCACATCTGTTTGCACTGTATCAGGTGCAGAAATAGCCATTTTTCTCTCGATGAAACGACCGAGGCTTTCAATTCCAATATTGACTACCCAATAAACAAGGGCAACGGAGATAAAGCGTTCAAAATAGCGGTAATCAGCCCCACCTAAAATCTGAGCTTGGGCAAAAACTTCCACAACACCCGCACTAAAGGCTAGAGATGTTCCCTTAGTCAAGCCAATGAGGGAATTGATTAAGGTTGGAGTAGCCACCACCGCTGCATTTGGAATAATCACGCGACGATAAACTTGCGCTCGGGTCATACCCAGACTGCGTGCCGCCTCAATCTCACCAGGATTGACTGAGAGAATGGCTGCACGAATGGTTTCACTAGCATAAGCTGCCTCATTAAAGGCAAAGGCTACAATCGCAAAAACAGCCGCTGGAATAGCATTGATATTGAGACCAGTACCCCATTGCTGATTGAGGGCTTTCAAAGCCAAAGGGATTCCGTAGTAGGTCAACATGAGTTGCACTAAAATCGGTGTCCCTTTTAAGAAACTAACAAAGAAGGCCTGCAAGGGGTATAAAATCTTGACACGATTGATTTTCACAATGGCAAAAAGAAGCGCCAAAACCAAGCCAAAAAGGGCACCACCAATGGTCAACATAATCGTTGTTGGAAGTTGTTGGACAATTCTTGGGATTCCATCAAAGACCGAACGCAGGCTAAACAGCTTGCCATCCGGAATCAATTGCATCAAGTTTTGGTACCAATCTGATGCTAAAATCGTTGTAACATTCATAAAAACATCCTCTCCTGATAATGATTCATTCTACCATACTTCTGCCGTCAATGAAATTATTTGCTACGGTCAGATACAGACTTTGTCTACCTACTAGTTTATCATACTTTGAAACAGGGAGGTTATATATTTTATCTATCAAAGAGATAGATAAAAACTATTTCAATCCCAATTCTTCATAAGCTTTTCGATAACCGATTTGCTTAACAGTTCCATTTTCTACTAAAATGGGTCGTTTTAACAACATACCGTCACTTGCTAGCAACTCAGCTGCTTCTTGGTTTGACAGACTTCCTACCTTATCTTTCAGTCCTAATTCACGGTATTTGATTCCACTGGTGTTGAAAAATTGCTTCAACTCGAAACCTGAGGTCTCTAGCCAGTTTAAAATGACTTCTTGACTAGGTGTTTCTTCCACGATGTGAACAGCTTTGTAGTCCACACCGAGTTGGTTTAATTCTTGTTTTGCTTTTTTTACAAGTTGAACATTTTGGGTATTCGATAAATTCTAACATATATTTTACTTTCTATTTTATATCTTTAAAATCTGCACCTTCATGCTCCAAGAGCCAAGCTTTCTTTTCCACTCCTGCAGCATACCCTGTCAGACGCTTGCCAGCTCCCAGCACACGGTGACAAGGTACTAGGATAGACCAAGGATTGCGTCCCACTGCTCCACCAATTGCTTGAGCAGAAGCCACTTGCAGGTCTTGAGCAATTTGTCCATAGGTCACTGTCTGACCATAAGGAATTCCCTGTAAATAGGACCAAACTTGCTTTTCAAAATCCGTTCCGATTGGCGCCAAGGGCAAGTTGGATAAATCCTGAGGCTTGCCTTTAAAGTAAGCATCTAAGCAAGCAATAACGGGGTCTAAAATAGGATGACTAACAACTTCTTCTATTGTTTCATCTCCTATCCCCCTCTCAAAATGCTTCTGCTCCTGCACCCAAATGCCATACAAATAATGGTCATCAGCTACGAGAGAAAGGGAGCCAATCGGCGAAGAATAGAGCATTTTTGCGTACTTCTTTTGCATTATTTCTTCAATTTTTGATAGGCCAAGCGTTCGCCATCAACTGGAACCTTACCAACATGTTTAAAACCGAGTTTTTCAAAAATATGTTGCATAGCTTTGTTTTCAGCATGCGTATCTGAGCGAAAATCTAGATAATCAAATCCTTCAATCAAGCCCTCTAAGAAGGTTTGAGCAACTCCTTGTCCCTGCACATCTGCTGCCACAGCAATACGGTGAAAGACTATGTATTCTGACTCTCCAGCTTGCCAGTTTCCCTCATAAATGGCTTCATAGGCTGCCTCTGGACTCTTGGTCACAGCTGCATAAGCTAGTAGTTCTCCTTCTTCCAAGGCTACGTAGGCTTGACCCGAGATAATATCTTCAATAACAATATCAGCATTTGGATAGCCATTTTGCCACTGGTCACTACCTGCTTCTGCTAAACATTTCTTAGCATCTTCCATCACCTGCATGATGGCATCTACTTCATTTGGAAAAGCTAAACGAATCTCCATCTTTTCTCCTCATTTCTGACTAGTTTCTCCCATCATAGCATAATTTAAGTCTTTCTACAAGCAGTTAAAACTTGACTTTCTGTTTTTATTATTTTATAATCTAGTTATTAAAACCAGATAAAAAGGAGTTGAAAATGAAAACTACCTTTTCCTACCCAAAATGGGCAGAAATTCCAAACATTGACCTCTATCTGGACCAGGTTTTACTCTATGTCAATCAGGTCTGCGCCCCTATTTCTCCTGATAAAGACAAGGGCCTGACAGCATCTATGGTCAACAATTATGTCAAACATGGTTACCTGACAAAGCCTGACAAGAAAAAATACCAACGCCAACAAATTGCCCGTTTGATTGCTATCACAACCCTCAAGTCTGTATTTTCGATTCAAGAAATAGCACAGACACTTAATACTCTCCAAACTCAAGCAAGTTCAGACCAACTCTACGATGCTTTTGTGGACTACATGAACCAAGGAATTGATCCAGCTAACCCCATTATCCAAACCAGCTGCCAAACCGTTAAACTCTATCATCAAACTCTAGACTTAATCCATCATACTCAAGAGGAGGTAATCCAATGAACACCAGTCTTAAACTCAGCAAACAACTCAGTTTTGGAGAGGAGATTGCTAATAGTGTGACCCATGCTGTGGGTGCAATCATCATGCTCATCTTACTGCCTATTTCATCCACCTATAGTTATGAGGCACACGGATTTTTATCCTCTATCGGCGTTTCCATTTTCGTTATTAGTCTCTTTCTCATGTTTCTATCATCCACCATTTATCACTCTATGGCCTATGGTTCGACCCATAAATATGTCTTGAGAATCATCGACCATTCGATGATTTATGTGGCTATCGCAGGGTCTTATACACCAGTCGTCTTAACCTTAATGAATAACTGGTTTGGCTATCTGATTATTGCCATCCAATGGGGAACGACCATCTTTGGTATTCTCTATAAAATCTTTGCTAAAAAAGTCAATGAGAAATTTAGCCTTGCTCTTTACCTGATTATGGGCTGGTTGGTTCTGACTATCATTCCTGCCATTATCAGTCAAACAACACCCATTTTCTGGAGTCTCATGGTAACTGGCGGACTCTGTTATACAGTTGGAGCTGGATTTTATGCCAAGAAAAAACCTTATTTCCACATGATTTGGCATCTCTTTATCCTAGCAGCATCTGCCCTCCAATACATTGCTATTGTTTATTACATGTAAAACTCTCAGTAGGCAGAGCCTGCTTAGAGTTTTACAAACGAATTTCCCAAAGAGGAAGCAATATGAAAGCAGTCATTGCTTGTGTTCATAAAATTCTCAGAATCATTTACAAACTACTCTCCACCAAGTAGACTTATCAAAAAGAAAAGGCGCTAGGACTGAAGAAACAGTTCTAACGCCCAAATTAAAAAAATTTCAACTACAGTATAGCACAGGAAATGATTTTTTGCGCTTTTTTACTGTTTTTTCAAATAAAAAAAGACAAAGTTTTTATCCTTGCCTTTTAGTTTTAGTATGGCTTTGGTTTCAATGTCAATAAGTGTGTTCTTTTTGGTTCAGTAACTATTCCAATTTATCTATCTTGAAATAAATAAAATCCCTTTGTAATACTATAAAAAATAACTAACAAAGAAATAACTATAAGACTCGGTTGCCAGAAACCTGATATATCTACTAAACTACGGCCTAAAAATTGGCCAATAACGCTAACTAAAATTAAAATAATTAAATTGAAAATTACTGACACTAATAAAATTAACACCGAATGTATTATTGCCTCACCTATACGTATTTTAAAAAGTTGTAATCTTGACACTCCCAGTGTCTTTAACTGTTTAATGTCCTCAATATCTTTATTAGAAGATAAAATTGTAAGAGAAATAGAACTAGTAATAATCAGAATAATTGGTGCAGACATATAAGCAATAAAGGAAGCTCTTGCTTCGTTTACTCCGTTTGCTGTATTCATGAATGAATACATATTTTGGGTGTAAAGAATAAACCCAGAAATGAGAGTTACTCCCATGCTCATTGAAGTTTGTATACTTTTCAAATAGCTAGGATTGGATAGTAGATTCCAAAAGCCTGTATTAATTACATAATTTTCAGTTGGAAATATCCTCATTAAAAATTTTATTAGAAACATTTGAATTGATGGAGACAGTGATTGAATAATAAGAATGTGAATAATTAATAAAAATAATATTATGCTTGACTGTTTTTCAATTATTTCTTTGTTTCTGATAAAACCTGCTGAAACAATAGCACCTATACATAGTAACCATAGGAATAAACGAACAGAGATGTTAACAAATCTAGTTACTGTAACTTTTCTTTTTTTCTTTTTTGGTTTTAATATTGATGATATTTTAAGTATTCGACTTGAATAAAAGTAAGCCCCTATCCCGACAATTGTTGGGACTATAAAAACACTCAATAAAATTGATTGAATGTTAGCTGTAATAACTAAATCAGGTAACTCATCTCTTCCTAATAAATTTTGTAAAAATTTGTAGTAACTATCTGCCATGATAAATGAAAGTATTGTACCAATACTACTAACAATCACTGCCATTAAATAAAACTGTCCAGATACTAATAAAGATAGCTGAGTTCTGCTTGCGCCTAAGATAGCCCATAATTGGTAATCCTTTTTAAAGATATCTATTAGCAGTCTTATATTATTTGAAATAAGGAAAAATAGAGTAGTCCCGCCAAAAATTATTAGCATTTGAAAAAGTTGTGAAGCGTTAATATTAGCAGTCTTTATTGAACTAGCAATACCAAATAAGGATGTTCCAACAATCAGGCTAGATACAAATAGTAATGGTATTGTTCCTAACCATTGTCTTTTTGAGTACTGAAATTGGTAAATGATTAATTTTAGCATAATAAATCCTCCTCAAATTAATCTTTACTACTTTCAAGTGCTTGGTAGAGCTCATCAGCTGAAGGTTTAATAATTTGTCGAGATATTTTTCCGTCTTTTAAAATGAGTGCTCTGTCAGTTTTTGAAGCCAACTCAATATCATGAGTGACCATAAAAACACATTTTCCTTGACTCGCTAAATTACGAAGTGTTTCAAAAATAAGTTTTCTTGAGACGCTGTCCAGAGCTCCTGTTGGCTCATCAGCAAAAATAATTTTACTATCAGCTATTATTGCACGAGTAATAGCCACTTTTTGCTGTTCTCCACCTGATAAGGTAACAACTAATGATGATAGTTCTGCTTTAAAATTCAAACTATCCAACATTTTTTTTACTTTATTGCTATCAACACTCTTTCCTGATAGTCTCAGAGGAAGTGTAACATTTTCTAGTACAGGTAGAGCGGGGACCAGATTATAGTTTTGAAAAATAATTGCAATATCTTGCCTTCTAAATTCAGCAAGCTTCCCTTCTTTTAAGGTATATGGATTTACACCATTGATAACAACTTCGCCACTTGTTGGTTCAGATAAACTTGATAAGCAACTTAGCAAAGTAGACTTTCCAGAACCACTGACACCAAGTATTGATACAAATTCCCCATAATTGACAGATAAAGAAACATCTTTCAAAATAGAAACAGTTTTGTCTTGCCCTAACAAAAATTCTTTTGAAAGGTTTGAGACTTTAACAGCTACATTATTAACCATAATAAATCCTCCTGATTCCAGTGTCATCTTTGATTTAATTATACAATATTGGAATTCTATTAATATTAAGTAAGTAACTTATGAAACGTATTTTTAATGGATAAAATTTCTATTTCCTCTGGATTTCGAATAAAGTTCTTTAGTGAACTAAGAATTTTTTCTATTACCATAATAGTATCATAAACGAGGCTTGATTGAAAGCGTAAACATAGCTTTGTTAAGAGGTACAGCTACTCTATACAAAATTTAAACATAAAACTTAGGTATACTTAATAAATGAGAATTAAAGTTAGCTATAACGAAAATAGTAGCATATGTAAAACTCTAAGCAAGCAGAGCCTGCTTAGAGTTTTACAATTGAATTTCCCAAAGAGGAAACAAGATGAAAGCAGTCATTGCTTGTGCTCATAAGATTCTCAGAATCGTTTACAAACTACTCTCCACCAAGCAGACTTATCAAAAAGAAAAGGCGCTAGGACTGAGGAAACAGTTCTAACGCAAAAACTAAAAAAATTTCAATTACTATAGCACAGGAAGTGATTTTTTACTATCTTTTTTCTTTACACATTTCGATAAAGTACTGGTGCAAGCGCACATCATCAGTCAACTCTGGATGAAAAGATGTCACCAACATATTTTTTTCTTGGGCTGCAACGATTTGATTGTCCACTGTTGCTAGAATTTCTACATTTTCTCCAACACTACTGATAATTGGACCACGGATAAAGGTCATTGGAATCTGACCTACTCCCTTACATTCTGCCTCAGTATAGAAACTTCCTAATTGACGCCCATAGGCATTGCGCTCGACCACCATATCCATAGTTCCTAGATGACTCTCTTCTTGAGAAGCGATTTCCTTAGCCAGCAAAATTAAACCCGCACAGGTTCCAAAGGCTGGTAAGCCAGATAGAATGGCTTCTTGAATGGGAATCAGCATGTTCTGATCTCGTAAGAGCTTGCCCATGGTTGTAGACTCTCCTCCAGGTAAAATCAAACCCGACAAGTCACTCTGTTCTTGCTGAAAATCCTCTAGATTTCTGATTTCAACACTAGCGACTCCTAATTGATCTAGCACTTTTGCATGTTCTACAAAGGCACCTTGCAAGGCCAATATTCCGATTTTCATCTATTTTCCTCGCTCAGCCATGAGAATTTGGATTTCATTTTCATTAATACCAACCATGGCTTCTCCTAAATCTTCAGAGATTTGAGCTAGTATTTGAGGATTACGGAAGTTAGTCACAGCCTTAACAATGGCGCTCGCTCGTTTAACAGGATCTCCTGACTTGAAAATACCTGAACCGACAAAGACACCCTCTGCCCCTAATTGCATCATAAGCGCAGCATCTGCTGGCGTTGCAACGCCTCCGGCCGCAAAGTTTACAACTGGCAATTTTCCATGTTCATGGACATATTGAACCAATTCTACAGGGACTTGCAAATCCTTGGCAGCAACATAAAGTTCGTCCTCACGTAGGTTTTGAATGCGACGAATTTCCTGATTCATCATACGCATATGACGAACAGCTTGGACGATATCTCCTGTACCTGGTTCTCCTTTTGTACGAATCATAGAAGCACCTTCAGCGATACGGCGCAAGGCTTCACCCAAATCCTTAGCTCCACAGACAAAAGGTACTTGAAATTCTTTCTTGTCCACATGGAAACGATCGTCAGCCGGAGATAAAACTTCACTCTCATCGATATAGTCAATTTCAATAGCCTCTAAAATCTGAGCTTCAACAAAATGCCCGATTCTAACCTTGGCCATCACTGGAATACTAACCGCTTCTTGAATTTCCTTAATCATCTTTGGATCACTCATACGGGAAACACCACCAGCTGCACGAATATCAGCTGGAATCCGCTCCAAGGCCATAACAGCTGCCGCACCAGCAGCCTCTGCAATACGGGCCTGTTCAGGATTTTGAACATCCATGATAACACCGCCCTT
The DNA here is from genome assembly GCF_000187745.1 of Streptococcus sp. M334. Lineage (GTDB taxonomy): Bacteria > Bacillota > Bacilli > Lactobacillales > Streptococcaceae > Streptococcus. The sequence continues at coordinate 750,401 of NZ_GL732486.1, forward strand.
GAGCATCTGCGCCAAGTTTTTATTTAATTCATAACGATTTTCAGTCATTTCTTTATCCTCATTATTTGTATTGGTAGCTACCATTTCATTTTAAGTCAGATTAGAAGGAATCACAAGATAAAAAAAGGATAATTGTGTGGGTACAGATTGATACTCAATGAAAATCAAACAGCAAACTAGGAAGCTAGCCGCAGGTTGCTCATAGCACTGCTTTGAGGTTGCAGATAGAACTGACGAAGTCAGTACCCATACCTACGGTAAGGCGAAGCTGACGTGGTTTGAAGAGATTTTAGAAGAGTATAACTAAAAAACTATCTGACCTTAACCTAAGGCCAGATAGTTCATCAAATTTTATTTTTCAGCTGTAAGGGCAGCCATTGTGATGTAGTTGTATGGTTTGTTGAAGTGTGGCAAGAAGAAGAGGTCTGTCAATGCCAATTTATCAATTGTCACATGCTCTTGGATAGCAAGTGAGAACATGTGGATTCCCATGCTAATTGCAATATCATGTGAAACCATTTGGGCACCAAGAATTTCACGACTATCTTTGTCAAAGACAATCTTGATGGCTACTTCATGGTTATCATGTTTCATGAATTCTGGTTTTTGAAGATCGTTAAAGCCTGTTTCAGTCGCATTGTAACCTGCAGCTTTTGCTTTTTCAAGAGTCAAACCAGTTGAAACCATGTGAAGACCATAGATTGAGATACCGTTTGAACCTTGAACACCGATTCCTTCCAATTCATGGCCACAAGCATTGTAGGCACCAACGATACCAGTACGAACAGCATTGGAAGCAAGGGCGATGTAGCTTGTATCTTTACGAGCGTTGTCATAGACAGTTGCACAGTCACCAACAGCAAATACACCTGGGAGTGATGTTTCTTGTTTCTTGTCTACAAGGAAGGCACCGTTGCGGAAGAGTTCAATCTTACCATCAGCAAGGGCTGTGTTTGGACGGAAACCAACCGCAAGGATAACCATGTCCACATCGAAAGTTTCTTTATCAGTAATCAAGCGTTCAACTTTACCGTCACCTTCGATTGCTTTAACAGTTTGACCAAGAGCCAAGCGGATGTTGTGGTCTTCCAAGTTCTTCGCCATCATTTGTGTGAAGTCTTTGTCATAGTAACCGTTCAAGACAGTATCAACGATATCAACAAGAACAACTTCTTTTCCAAGACGTTCAAAGGCTTCAGCAAGTTCAACACCGATGTAACCACCACCTACAACGGCGATACGGTCAAGGTGCTGACTCTTATCAGCAAGCTTATTGATAACTTCTTCAGCATTTTGGTACAATTTCACGAATTGTACGTTTTCAAGAGTTGCCTTAAATTCGCGGTTTCCTTTAACAATTTCAACACCTTCGATTGGTGGCAAGATTGGTGTAGAGCCTGTAGCGAAAATCAATTTTTCGTATGATTCTTTGTGCTCTTTTCCTTCAACTTCTGCTGTAACAACTTTGTTGTCGTAGTCGATTGAAAGAACTGGTGAGTTCATGTAGACCTTAGCACCTTTAGCTTCCAATTTTTCTTTATCAGAATAGAACAAGCCCTCAGCACCGTCGATTTGTTCACCAATCCACAGGGCCATTCCACATCCTAGGAAAGAGATGTTAGAGTTTTGGTCAAATACAACGATTTCGTTCTCATTGCCAAAATTATCCAACATAGTATTAATACATGCTGTACCAGCGTGGTTAGCACCAACTACAACGATTTTACTCATAGAAAAATTCCTACCTTCAATTTTAAATTTACTCTTCTAGTATAACATTTACTGTTAGCGTTTACAAGAGTTTTGCTGACTTTCCCGATTTTTTTGTAAAAAAATGTAAATAATCTGTATTTTATCAGCCTTTCTTACAATTACTCTTTATTTCTGAGCATATTTCTTGACAAGTTTACAAATTTTATTTGTGAAAACGCTGACTTTATGGTATGCTAGTATTATGGAAAGAAAATGTAAGGGATTAAATTTAGTATAAATTTACAATATTTCAATCTTCTTTTCATAAGAGAAAGGAGTTGATAGATTGCCTCTTAGTTCACATTCCGAACGGCTAATGGGGACTACTATCACTATTTCATTAGTGGATGAGCGAGCCGATAGCTTGCTTCAAAAATCCTTTGATTTACTCAAAGAGCTCGAATACCGCTTCAATGCCAATAGTACGGAATCTGAGTTGATGGAAATCAATCATCAAGCTGGAATAGCTCCAGTCAAGGTTCATCCCGACCTGTTTGAACTAATTTCACTTGGCTTAGAGCATAGCCTAGCTCCCTCTAGCCATCTCAATATCAGCATTGGCCCCTTAATTCAAACCTGGCGCATCGGTTTTTCAGATGCTAAAGTTGCCCAACCTCAAGAAATTGAATCAGTGCTACCTTTAATCAATCCTCATTCTATCGAGTTAGATTCTTCTGTTTCCACTGTGTTCTTGAAACATAAAGGAATGAAGATCGATCTTGGTTGTTTAGCCAAGGGTTATAGTGCGGATAAGGTTGCCCAATTTCTTAGAGAAGAGGGAGTGACATCTGCCTTGATCAATCTAGGAGGGAATATCCTGACCATTGGAAAAAATCAGTCAAGAGATAATCAACCTTGGCAAATCGGAATCCAAGATCCAGCTAATCCTCGGGGAAATCACTTAATGACAATCCCCGTTGTCAATCAATCTGTCGTGACTTCAGGCATTTATGAACGTCACCTGACAGTTGATGGAAAAGACTACCATCATATTTTTGACAGCCAAACAGGATATCCTGTTGAAACGGAACTAGCTAGTTTGACAATCATCTCTGATAAATCAGTCGATGGTGAAATCTGGACAACTCGTCTATTTGGAGAAAGACCTGCTTCTATCCTCTGGCAAGTCGAAAGTTTGGAGGGCATCGAAGCTATCCTCATCGATAAGGAAGGTCACCTAAGCTGTTCTTCAGGAATTCCTACTCTATAGAAACACAACTGTTTCAATGGAGTTTTAAAATCGTATTATGTAAAAAGAGAAAGGAAATCTCATGTTAAAACTTATTGCTATTGTTGGAACAAATTCAAAACGTTCTACAAACCGCCAATTGCTTCAATACATGCAAAAACACTTTGCTGAAAAAGCTGAAATTGAACTTGTTGAAATTAAAGACATTCCTGTCTTCAACAAACCAGCAGACAAGAACGTACCTGCTGAAATTCTAGAAATAGCTGCTAAAATTGAAGAGGCAGATGGCGTTATTATCGGTACTCCTGAGTATGACCACTCTATCCCAGCTGTTTTGATGAGCGCTCTTGCTTGGTTGTCTTATGGTATCTACCCACTTTTGAATAAACCAATCATGATTACAGGTGCTTCATATGGTACGCTTGGTTCATCACGTGCCCAATTACAACTTCGCCAAATCTTGAATGCTCCAGAAATTAAAGCAAGTGTCCTTCCAGATGAATTCTTGCTTTCACATTCTCTTCAAGCCTTCACCCCAAGTGGAGACCTAGTAGATCTTGATGTTATCAAAAAACTGGATGCTACTTTTGACGACTTCCGTATCTTTGTAAAAATCACAGAAAAATTGCGTAACGCACAAGAACTACTTCGCAAAGATGCTGAAGACTTTGACTGGGAAAATTTGTAAGATAGGAGACCAAAAAGAATGAAATTTGTTGGACTTGTAGGATCAAACTACGATCAATCATATAACCGTAAACTCTTGGAATTCATCCGCCGTCACTTCAAACTCAAATTTGAATTAGAAGTTCTTGAAATTGACGAAGTTCCAATGTTTAACCAAGACGAAAAATGGGACGAAAGTTTCCAATTACGTTATTTATATAACAAAATTACTCGTGCTGATGGTGTTATCATCGCTACTCCTGAGCACAACCACACAATCTCAGCTTCCCTAAAATCTGTTCTTGAATGGCTTTCATACGAAGTTCATCCATTTGAAAATAAACCAGTCATGATTGTGGGTGCTTCTTACTACGACCAAGGTACTTCTCGTGCCCAAGTTCACCTTCGTAAGATTCTTGACGCTCCAGGTGTCAATGCCTATACTCTTCCAGGAAATGAATTCCTTCTCGGTAAAGCTAAAGAAGCCTTTGATGTTAATGGGAATATCACAAATGAAGGAACTATTAATTTCCTTGAAACATGTTTAGACAACTTTGTGAAATATGTGGGAGTCGTTTCAAAATTGAAAAAACCAAAACCAATCGCACCAGAAGATTTATATTGTACAAATCCAATCGCAACTACCATTCAAGGAGTTGACCCTGATGATCCTGAATGGGTAGAAAAAGCTGCTGAGCTTGTTGGAGCTGTTTCTGGAGATACTTACGTTAAATTAGACCACGGTATCTTGACAGTTAACCAAATTGATATGTTCTTGAAAGCAATGCCATTTGAATTGACATTTGCAGATGATAACAATCAATTCTTGTACTTTAATAATGCACACCAAGACCCAGATACAATGTTTGGTAAACGTGTACGTGCTCAATCAGGAAATAGATTAGGAACAGTACACGGTACATTGCCAGATTCTAGAATGAAAAACGTTGAATGGGTTGTCGGCGTATTGCGTAACGGAGATCAAGAATATGTCCGTACAATTGTGCCGGGAACACCTGAAGGTGTTATTAATACCCATAATTACCAAGCAATGTACTACCCAGATGGTTCATATGCTGGAATTAATGAGATTATCTTTAATTTCCAACCATGGCTTGACTGGTACCTCAATACAACTGGTCAACGTCTAGTCGGTGGAAATGCTGCAGCTCCTGCTGGTGGACACGGTCACGGCGATGCAGATGCTACATCTGGAGCTTCTGATGCAGGTGATGCTGGAGGCCACGGTGGTGGCGCAGACGCTACATCTGGTGCAAGTAACTAATAACTTTAGGAACCATCTTGGTTCCTTTTTTCGTGACAAAAGACTAGCAGACACAAACTGCTAGTCTTTTGATTATTATTTCACCTATCTTTGTTAAAAGAAAGAATACTTATACTCAATGAAAATCAAAGAGCAAACTAGGAAGCTAGCCGCAGGCTGTACTTAAGTACGGCAAGGTGAAGCTGATGTGGTTTGAATTTGATTTTCGAAGAGTATTATTATGAATTTGGGTCATCGAGACTACGACCATGTAAACCTTTTTCACGTTGGACTTGGCGTAGTTTTTCTGGTGTAACATCGTTTCCTTCTTCATCCACAATTTTGATTCCCTCAATGTGGTGACGAACAGAGCGACGATAACCTTCGATGTACTCCTCACGTAGTTTAGCTTGTTCCACTTTTTCTTCTGGTGTCAAGCCTTCTGCTTTTTTCTTTTTAGCAAGCTCGTTGATACGATCAATTTTTTTCTGATCCATTTCTTCTCCTTTGTGATAAGATAAAGTCCGTTTAACAGATTTTATTTGGTATTGATTTGGTTAAAACGTGCAAGTTTAGCTGCTTTTTGAGTTAAATGAGACAAGATAGCCAAACGATTTTGACGGACAGCCTGATCTTCTGCCATTACCATGGTATTCTCAAAGAATGCATCAATGACTGGGCTAAGAGCAAAGAGTTGTTTCAATTGCTGACTGGCAGTACCTGATAAAACAAGTGTATCTACTGCTTCAGCCAAGGATTTTTCATGGTCATTTTCAAAGAGAGCTGAATCAACTGTAGCCACTCCTTCTGCCTTCTCAGCCAAATTAAAGGCACGAGAAAGTGATTCAACTGATGGTTTGAAGTTTTCTTCCTTGCTTGCTTCTACGAGGGCACTTGCTGCTTCCAACATATCTGCCACAACAAAGTTTGATCCTACAAGAACGGCTTCCTTAATATCTTTTGGAGTTGAACCCATCATTTTATCAACACGAGCCTTGATAAAGTCCATCACTTCTGCCTTATTTTCATAAGTCAAGCTGTTGAATTTCAAAGCATAAAGACTATCAATCAGCTCATCCATAGCAATGTGCCAACCAAAGGCATCCAAGATACGAACCACACCTTGAGTCGCGCGACGAAGGGCATAAGGGTCATTTGAACCTGATGGAATCAAACCTACTGAGAAGAAACTCAAAATCGTATCCAATTTGTCTGCAATAGCAAGAATGGCTCCAACCTTGCTCTCTGGAAGTTCCCCTTCAGCTGATGTCGGCATGTAGTGTTCACGAATAGCAGCTGCCACCGCTGGAGTTTCCCCAGCAAGAAGGGCATATTTCTCACCCATAATTCCTTGGAGCTCGTCAAATTCACCAACCATACCTGTCAACAAGTCAAACTTGTAAATGGCTGCTGCACGGGCTAGGTCAATCGTTTCATCCGCTGACAAGCCTGCTTTTTCTGCCAAGAGAATAGCAATCTGACCAGTACGAATCATGTGTTCACGAAGGGAACCAATTTTCTCATGGAAGGTGACATTGTTTAATTTTTCAACAAGATCTGAAATCACCAATTTTTGGTCTTCACGCCAGAAGAATTCACCGTCTTCCAAACGAGCTACCAAAACTTTTTCATTTCCTTTGATGACATTTTTCAAATGCTCTGCATTTCCGTTACGGACAGAAATAAAGTTTGGCAAGAGTTTGCCATCTTGATCACGGACGACAAAGTAACGTTGGTGTTCCTTCATTGAAGTCACCAAGACTTCTTCTGGAACTTCAAGATATTTGGCATCAAAACTTCCCATAAAGGCAGTTGGGTATTCAACCAAGTTCAAGACTTCATTCAGCAAATCCGCATCAATTTCGATACGTACACCATGTTTTGCCTCAATTTCCTTGATTTGGTCAACAATCATTTGCTCACGTTCACGTGGATCTGCTATTACAAATTGTGCACGAAGATCTTCTTCATAGCTCAATGCTGACTGAATTTTGGTTTCTTTCCCCAAGAAACGATGACCACGGCTCACACGACCTCCCTTGATATCAAGGAAATCCAAGTCAAACTCTTCTTCATCTAAAAGAACAGTCAAAGTGTGAACAGGGCGAATGTACTCAAAGCTATTTCCAGCCCAGTGCATGCTGACAGGGAAAGTCAGTGACTTCAAGACATCCACAACACCAGGAACAATGGCTTCAACTGCTTGACCAACTTCTTCCTTAGTGACATAGACATATTCTTCACCCTTGATTTCACGGAATTCGATATCTTCAACCGTCAAGCCTTTTCCACGGACAAATCCTTGAGCTGCTTTGGTGAAGTTTCCATCACTATCCAAGGCAATTTTCTTTGCTGGACCCTTGAAATCTTCTGTCAAATCAGACTGTTTGTCTGCTAAATCAGTCACACGAACAGCCAAACGACGTGGTGTTGAGAAGGTTTGAATAGCTTCAAAAGACAGGCGGTTTTCCTTGAGGAAGGCTGTCATTTTTTCGCCTAGTTGTTTTTCACTTGGTGTGACAACATAGGCTGGTAATTCTTCAAGACCGAGTTCTACTAATAAGTTTTTTGTCATGTTTTTTCTCCGAAAAGTATCTTTTTATTTTCCAGTTTGCCTTATGTGATTGGCACGCAAGCAACCAACTTCGTTGTTTCATTGCTAAAATTGGAGCCAAAAGTCTCCAATTTTGCCTAGTATCCTTAGCTTCACTAAGGATACCTTCATCACTGCGGCAACTGGCTCAGGGCTCACTCTGTTCGCCCATTTTCGTAATTTGTCACTCTCTTTATTCTGCGTCTTCTGCTAAGAGTTTAGCTCTTGTTTCTTCATCTAAAAGTGGGTAGCCTAGTCGTTTGCGTTCTGCGACAAAGGTTTTGGCTACGACACGGGCTAGGTTACGAATACGAGCGATATAGCCTGCGCGCTCTGTTACAGATACGGCACCACGCGCATCAAGCAGGTTAAAGGTATGTGAACATTTGAGAACATAGTCATAGGCAGGGTGCACCAATCCTTCTTCCAAGGCACGACCAGCTTCTTTTTCAAACTTATCAAAGTTTTCAAGCAACATTTCTTGATCAGAAATTTCAAATGAATATTTTGAATGCTCGTACTCAGGCTGGATGAAGATTTCTCCGTATTTTACACCATCAGCCCACTCAATATCGTAAACAGAGTCAACCTCTTGGATGTAAGAAGCCAAGCGTTCCAAACCATAGGTAACTTCCGCAGTCACAGGGCCAGTTGCCAATCCACCTACTTGTTGGAAATATGTGAACTGAGTAATTTCCATACCATCAAGCCAAACTTCCCAACCAAGACCAGCTGAACCAGTTGATGGGTTTTCCCAGTTGTCCTCAACGAAACGAATATCGTGTTCCAAAGGATTGATTCCCAATTTTTCCAAAGACTCAAGGTAAAGTTCTTGGATATTTGATGGAGATGGCTTCATGACAACCTGGAATTGGTGGTGTTGGTAAAGACGGTTAGGATTTTCTCCGTAACGACCGTCAGCAGGACGACGTGATGGCTCTACATAAGCTGCATTCCATGGCTCAGGTCCGATAGCACGAAGGAAAGTGTAAGGACTCATGGTTCCCGCACCTTTTTCATTGTCATAAGCCTGCATAAGCATACAACCTTGGTCATTCCAAAATTGTTGCAAAGTCAAAATAATTTCTTGAAATGTTAATTTCTTAGACATTGTTTACTCCTTTTTCTATAAATTACTTGCGACACGAGTCTGCCTCGTCGATCATACGAGGCAAGACGAGTTAGTACTGCGTCTAGCTCAGGCACTCTAGTGCTGAGAGTGGGGCAGCCCGACTGTAAGGAGGTCTCTGCCACTGACGCAGTGAAATGTTAATTTCTTAGACATTGAATACTCCTTAATAAAAAATGATTTTTTGCGACACGAGTCTGCCTCGTCGATTATACGAGGCAAGACGAGTTAGTACTGCTTCTAGTTCAGCACCATGGTACTGAGCGTGGGGCAGTCCGACTGTAAGGAGGTTTCTGCCACTGACGCAGTGGAAAGTCAATTTTTTAGACATTATTTTCTCCTTTTTTATAAATTACTTGCGACACGAGTCTGCCTCGTCGATCATACGAGGCAAGACGAGTTAGTACTGCGTCTAGCTCAGGCACTCTAGTGCTGAGCGTAGGGCAGCCCGACTGTAAGGAGGTTTCTGCCACTGACGCAGTGGAAAGTCAATTTTTTAGACATTATTTTCTCCTTTAATTTATATTATCTTTTTAGCTTTATTTATCAAGCAACCAAGAAAAAGCTGAGTCCTGAAAAATATGACGTTTGGGAACAGTTTGTAAATTCTGATCGCATTCATCTATTGTACCTAATTTCAAAGCACAGACTTCTGGTATATTTTCTTGAGTAGTGAAAATTTGACTATGACAGTTCTGGCAGTAATAACGCTGTTTTCCTGGAGAAGAACTATAGGAAACAAGTTTTTCTTTCCCATGCAATACTAGCTTTTCACTGCTAACTTTAGCATTAACTGTATAGGCAGACGCAGTTGCTTTCCGACAAAATGAGCAATGACAAAAAACTAATTCCGATAATTCCTCATCTAGAGTGTAAGTCACTGCTTTACATAAACAAGATCCTTTAAGCATTATGCTCCTTTCTACTTAGGCATTAGACGAATTCAAAAAGAACCGAATTTCAACACCCGAGCCTTGCGACTAGGGGCGTCAGAAACGCGGTTCCACCCTAATTTATTACTTCATTGTTTTTGAAAATACGACAGAAAGCGCCAGCACTTTATTTTGCCCTACTTGGCTCCCACTATCCCAAGCTCGCTTGAAGAACGCTATAAGACTTTCTTTCCTGCTGACTATTATATCAGAATTGTAACATACTGTAAATCAAAAACTATTGAAAGATGTATAGTATTCTCTACTCACTTTTTGAAAAAGCTGCAAGTCCAATAACTGACAATAAAAGAGAAATTCCAGAAATACTTAGAATAATAGAAATCATGTTATTCTCACCAGTGGCTGGTAATTGTTTTCCTTCTTTGTTGACTGTAGCTAAAAGCACTTGTTGACCACTTCCAGCTAGTGTTTTATTCTCATGATTAGCTTCTATAATTGATGGAGTTTTCTCAATTTTATCATTGCTAATTGAAGGCTTAATAGTTGAGACTTGTCTATTGTGACTTACTAATTTAACAGGTTGCACTTGAGAAACTGGCTTAATCGATGCAACTTGTTTAGCTGGATTAACTGCCTTAACTGGTACAACTGGTTTAGTTGGAATCTCTACTTTATTAGCCTTCAGTTTTACAGCCGTCTCTTTTAGAGCATTAATTACAGCATTAATTTCTTCTTGACTAGCTTCTGTATTTTCCAAAAGTAACTTAGCTTTGTTGAAAATAAGATTATATGCATCCTTCTCCTCTTTGCTAGCTGTCAAAAATCTTGGATCTTTGTCTTGGAACTTCACTTCATCCACGATAACATTTTTTAGGCTCATGAAATCTGTTTCTTTCCCATTCAGCTGGTCTTGTGCTTTCAAGAAAGCGGTCAATAGACGGTCGATTTCATCTTGAGTTATCAAATCTTTTGTAATTAATAATGCCAAGAGTTTGAATTCACGATCATATTGACCTTTGCGTTCTTGATCAGAATTTATATATTTACCTTTTTTAACTGTCTCAGCATATGCTTTAATGGCATTCTTCAATGATGTGATATCAGATTCCTTACCATCCAATGTTTGCATAGCAGACTCTAAAGCCTTAACAATTTGGTCAATTTTATCTTGGTTAAGTTTACTTCCCAATGCTAGTTGCGCATCTTTGACACTTTGATCAAAAATCTCTTTTAACTTCTGTTTTGTATTATAATATCTCGGAGTTTTAACTACTTCCATTTGTTTATTTAAAGCTGCAATCAGAGCTAACTTAGAAACAACTGAAAGTGACAAAACATTATTTTTACCAAACAGAACTTTAAATGGTTGAAGATTATCAAGTAATTCATAACCGTTTGATAGATTTACAAGAACTTTATACTCACCAGTAACTACTTTCTTACCATAAGAATGTTTACCATATGTTTCAGCTGGCAAGACTTGACTCTGACCATCTTCACCTACTAAAGTAATCGTTGTAGTTCCAGGAACAGCTTGATTAAATCCAACCGTTACTGGGGCATATTTCATTTTGTTAGCCAAGAAGGTAATAGTTTGAAAACTATTTTCTTTCGTTAAATCAAATTCCTTAGATAGGGCACTCACAAATTTCAACTCTGTACGGTCATAGCTAAAAATTTCTGCAACATAATGCCCAAATTTCAAGAAATTAATATCTTTTGACTTATCAACAGTTACATATTGACCTTCGCTATTTTTAATGCGATAAACATAAGTTGTATCAATCTCATCATTGGTTTTATTGTTTAGTATAGCAATTTTTACACGACCACTATTTTCTTCACCTACAAGATCTTTGAGAGATATAAAATCTACATTTCCCGCAAAGTCTTCTACATAATAGAAGATTTTCGATTTATCAACGTTCTTAGGAAGTGTATAACTACCATCTTCATTTTGTTTGATAATTTGATACTGTTCGATTTCTGAATCTGTCGCCTCTCTATTTTCAGAAGGACGAATATAAAAGACTTTTTCTAGAAGAATTCCGCCATTTCCTACATCCTGAGGTTTGCGAGCTATAAATTGTTCTTGATCTTTTTGAGAACGAATATATCCCGAAGTAATCAGAGGTTTTTGTGTATCGATTTGAATTTTAAATGTTGTGTATTGTTCTTCAGATCCAGGGACATCTGGCTTATAACTAATAACATAGTCATAAATTCCATCAGAGACTCGATTTCCATTAGAATCCTGTCCTCCCCAAGCTGTTTTATCTACAATGTAACTTCTTGGATTTCTAGTATCGCCATCAAAATAATTTTTTACAAGGTCTGTTGGACGACTTTGCCAAATAGGCTGACTGTGTGTTGTATCCGAAGAATCATAAACAGTCGCACGAAGATTTACCAAGTTTCTATAGACAAGAGTTTTAAATTGAACAGAATCTTTATTACCATCATCGTTCGGCGAGATAGCAAGGCGAACATTACCCTTTTCATCTAACTGAAGATGGTATTTCCCTTCGGCATCTTGTTTCATTCCAAGTACAGTCACTCGATTTCCTTGACGCTCTGCTTTTAAAACATTTACATCATTTTCAGAACTTGTTAAATAAGTTGCATCGTCTGAAGGTGAAATTCCTGGATTATCTTTATCAATTTCAGAGTAAAATCCACTGTTTCCTTCCTTAATCAATTGATAAATTGGTTTTTCAATTGCAGGTAGATTTTGGAATTCTCCCTTAAATCCCATAAATGGCAACCCAATAACAGGGCTATCATCTGCAGGATTGACAAATCTAACAAATCCTTCTAGAAAATAACCATTTGGCATTATTTTGCTAAGTTCTTCAGTAAACTTACTTGTATCTACACTAACTGTTACTGTCTTCGTACTATGAGCTTTCACAGTTACTTCAGGCCAAACTGTTTCAGTTAGTTTTCGTGGACGGAGAGTGAATTTCCCTTCTTCAACTTCGTCCGTATTTGTATTTACAATCATCTTCAATGTTTGGTCTTTATCCGAAATATTATGAATTGTAACTTCAAAGGTAAATTTATCACCAACATTGCCAAGAGTAACACTTGGATAGTTATTTGCACCTGTTACAAATAAATCTGTGCTTGTTGCCGCCATCGTGTCAACTACACCAGCACCTTGCTGACGTGGAGAAGTATAGGCTCCAGTTTGTTTATTAAAATGTGGTTTTGCAGTAGACATAATTAAAGCTTTTACAATCTCTGAAATTTGACTAGCTGATAATTCAGGATGTTTCTTTGCTAAATATTCTTTGACTAATACTGCGACACCAGCTACATGAGGGGCCGCCATACTTGTTCCACTGATACTTCCATAGCTATTGTCGTTAAATGATGAATAGATATTTCCACCAGGTGCAGTAACATCTGGTTTCAATTGTCCATCTGTTGTAACTCCCCAACTTGAAAAATCTGACAATTGGTCTGCAACGTCTGATTTACGATTATCCATCTTGTGATTAAAGACAATTTTATACTGACCAGACTTAAGAATTTCACCATAATGTTTTGAAATAAAGACAGATGGGATTTTCTTAGCATCACCTGTAACAGACATACTAACATTTGCACCTTCAACATTGTTATAAATTAAAACTCCAGCTGCACCGTGTTGAAGAGCATTTTTAATCTTATCAGAGAAATGGATTTTACCACGTTGAATCAGTGCTAACTTGCCTCTTACATCAATATTAGCAAAATCTTCTTCACGACCAATACCCGCTGCTACATATTCGTATTCTTTCCCTTTTTCAAAATCTTTTTCTGTTTCAGGTCTATTAAAATCAAACTTACCATAATCAAGGGTAGCGTCATTTTCTAAACCTTTTACTTCAAAGACTTCAGTAGTTAGAATTTTATTATTAATCGAAGCAACAGAAATTGAATCTTCCACTGTAGAGGGATTTCCGACGAGACCATAATCAGGATTTGCTGCCAATGGTTGTGAAAAACCTCTACCGAAAGTATTACTATTACCAGCAGCAATAACAACAGATACTCCTTTAGCGCGTGCTCTTTTTACTGCAGCAATGATATCTGAACCTGCATCTATCGTTGAACCCGCACCTGCACCCAAACTCATATTGATCACATCTGCACCTAACGCAACTGCATCATCAATAGCTTTTACATAGAGGGCAGAGGCTGTAGTTTTATCTCTGTCTGAAAAAACTCTCATAAACATTATTTGAGCTTCTGGTGCAACTCCATATACCTTCTCAGAATTTGGAGCTTTATTAACTGGATTTCCAGCTACAATACCAGTAACGTGCATTCCATGAGACTCTTTTTCAGCCTCTTTTATATTATCTGTTCCATCAAAGTAATCATAAGCATATACTACCTTATCACTATACCATTTCCCATAGTCAATACCAGCAGCCTTTTTAGCTTTTTCGATATCATTCTGATTTTTAAATTTCGCCTTTGACGGATCAGAAATACGCAGAACTTCATGATTCAAATCAAGGCCTGAATCTATAACAGCGACTACAGTTCCTTGCCCTTTGTGTCCTGCTTCCCAGGTTTTAGGGACAGTAATCATTTCATTACTAGAGATACTATTTGGCTTTTCTTTATGCCCACTTTGAGATAAGGACTGTGATTGTGAACTTTCGGAAGAAGAACTGCTTTTTACTGCTGATTCTTCCTTCTTCTCTTCACTTTTTATAGCAGTCTTTTCTTTCTGTGTGATTACATTCTTGTCTGACTTATTATCTCTATATTCTATAGAATCATCTTGTTTTAATGACTCTGTCACTTCTGTTTTTTCCTTTGAAGAAGAATCTAGAGCATTCTTGTCAGCCGTGACTGACGGTGCGAGCTTATTTGAATCATCTAATTTATTTGTTATTACCGCATGTGTAACTTGATTGGATGCTTCAAATTTTCCCTCATCGGCACTAACCTGTGCGAAAGCAAATCCGAATGCAAAGACCGTTAGCAGAAAAATCGTTGCTACTTGGTACTTTTTATGACAAAAATCTTTGCAATCTCCCATAAAATCACTCCTTTTTATTTAAATTAAAAGTATTATATCCTAAATTATCAGAAAATTCTATCAAAAACATATTTTGTAACAAGATTGTAATATTAATCATATCATACGATTTAAACATAAAAAATTAGCCTTGAGTGATACAAGACTAAATTTCTTTATTGAAAAATTACTTACTATTGAATTGGTCTTTCAGCAACCTTCTTACTGATTACGGTCATAGAATAATTCGTGTGATTTTAATCGTGAATTAAGCATTTCTGGAACTGTGACAAAGTCATAACCTTGCTCTTTCAAATAGTCAATAACCTTCGGTAAAGCATGTACCGTTTCAGCATGGATATCATGCATTAAGATAATCGAACCATTCTTAACTTGACGCTGAACCTCTGTCAGGATAGCTGTTTCATTTTTACTCTTCCAGTCCAGACTATCCACATCCCACATAATAAAGCTCAAATTGAGACTATTGCGAATGTCGTCTGTAATGGCCCCATAAGGTGGACGCATAAGTTTAGAACTAGAGCCCAACACTTTAGCTAGTGCATCCTCAGTATCAGTAATTTGTTTTTTAGCTTCATCAAGAGAAAGTTTTGAAAGAACTGGATGGCTCCAACTATGGTTTCCAATGACATGGCCATCTGCTTTCATGCGTTTCAAAATCTCTTCATTGCCAGAAACATTCTTACCTAAAACAAAGAAAGTAGCCTTAATTCCATACTTAGAAAGAGTATCTAATGCTTGATTTGTTGTTGCAGGATTTGGTCCATCATCAAAAGTCAAGGCTACTACTTTACGATTTTTCTTCTCCAAATAAGCTTTATAAAGTTCCGCATCCTTATCTAGCAAATATGAGGACTGAATAAGCTCAAAGAAACTAGATACTGGCAAGGCAATCTCATTTAGATTTTCAACTGCCTGACTTGGATAAAGGATAATCTGACTATCCTTGTAATCAAAGTTCCATGCAGACAAGTCTTGGTCAGAGAAACCTTTAACAATCTGATCAAACTTTTCTTGCTCCAATTTCTTATCCTGTAAGAAAGTGGTGATTTCTTTTAACAACTGCTCTTTGGCTTTACTAGCATCTGAAAATAATTGATCAAGTGTAAAAGGTTTACCATCTTCTGTCAAATGTACTTTTGCCAGACTAGTTTTTTCAGTCTCTTCAACTTTTGACCAAGTTAAATCATAGACTTGTTTCATCACACTTCGGTTGACAATTCCTTTTAAAGTCGAATCCTGTTTCTCCGTATAATAAAAAACCAGATTTTCCTTGTCTTCCAGATTTTCCTTAATATCCTGTGTCATGATTTCCTTTACGGATGAAATCACTTGCTCCCCTTGGAGAGGATAGTAGGCAATCACTTCAGCTTGTCCCTTACGAAAATGATCCTTCTGATTTCCCTCACTCAATTGATCATCTTTCTCTTTTTTGAGCGATTCAATCTTTTGTTCAAAACTTTGTTTTGTATAGACTTTGTAACCAATCATCGATCCAAGAACACAAATACTTACTGAAAAGATAGCTACTAGGGCTATTAAACTCATTCTTATCTTATCGTGCTCAACACGATTTGCTCTACTTTTATCCATAAGACCATCATATCAAATTCAAGCTATAATTTCAATGATTAACGGAGATTATAATATATCGAAAAAAGAGGGACTTCCCTCTTTCTTCAATTCATTTATTTGACTGCTTCTTTCAAAGCATCTACCTTATCCAAACGTTCCCATGGAAGGTCAATATCTGTACGTCCCATGTGTCCATAAGCCGCTGTTTGACGGTAGATTGGACGTTTAAGGTCAAGCATTTGGATAATTCCTGCAGGACGAAGATCAAAGATTTGACGAGCTGCTTTTTCAAGCTTGCTTTCAGCTACTGTTCCTGTACCAAAGGTATCAATACGGACAGAAACAGGCTGGGCAACACCGATAGCATAGGCCAACTGTACTTCTGCTTTCTTAGCAAGACCTGCTGCAACGATATTCTTTGCAATGTAACGAGCCGCATAAGAAGCGGAACGGTCAACCTTTGTCGCATCTTTACCAGAGAAGGCACCGCCACCATGACGAGAGTAGCCACCATAGGTATCCACGATAATCTTACGACCAGTCAAACCTGAGTCCCCTTGAGGTCCACCGATTACAAATCGACCAGTTGGATTGATGAAGAATTTTGTTTGCTCATCCAAGTAAGAAGCTGGAATAACCTCTTTGATAACCTTGTTAATGACATCATTGTGAATTTGTTCGTTGCTGACTTCTGGATCGTGCTGAGTAGAAATAACAACTGTGTCCACACGTACTGGACGATCATTTTCGTCATACTCAACAGTAACTTGTGATTTAGCATCTGGGCGAAGATAGCTAATTTCCCCAGACTTACGAAGTTCTGCCAGACGACGAACCAACTTATGACTGAGTGAAATTGGCAACGGCATGAGCTCTTCTGTTTCATCCACTGCAAATCCAAACATGAGTCCTTGGTCTCCAGCCCCAATCAAGTCCAATGGATCTTGGTCTGCATTTCCACGAACCTCCAAGGCTTCATTAACACCTTGGGCAATATCTGGTGACTGCTCAACAAGTGACGGATGGACTCCCACCGTCTCAGCAGAAAAACCATACTCTGTATTGGTGTAGCCAATTTCTGCAATGGTATCACGAACCACACGGTTAATATCCACATAGGCATTTGTAGAAATTTCACCAAAAACGTGGACGGAACCAGTATAGACAGCTGTCTCAGCAGCAACGTGCGCCTCTGGATCCTTAGCTAAAATAGCATCCAAAATCGCATCTGAAATTTGGTCTGCAATCTTATCTGGATGCCCCTCAGATACAGACTCAGACGTGAATAATTTACGTTCTGACATAAAAATGTCCCCCCTTAAAAATAGTGTTATAGAGTTACAAAGTACTGATAGAAATCCTTATAATCTGCGAGTTGCGACTCGAAAGAAATAAAAACGATACTTTTTTATTTCTGAAGCTAGTAAGGCGCATAGGGTGGTCGCCCTATAGCGGCAACCGTAGAATGACGAGCGACTACTTTAGAGCCGTCATTCTTTGCGAGTTACGACTCGAAACAAAAAAATAGAAATTTCTACCACCTTATCGGGACTATATAACTTTATCATTATACCATTTTTAAGCGCAATTTGCAGTCTTTAATGTAGTGTTTAACTTTATATATTTCGTTCTCATAAATAAAAAAGTTGGAGTTCACTACTCCAACGATTACTATTAAAATGTTTGGCGTTTTGCTTTGCGCTCTGCACGACCACGGGCACGATTTTCAGCGCGCTTGGTCTTGCGGCGTTTTTCATCCACTGCCCATTGAATTTTTTTCTTATAACCTGGTTTGACTTTTTTCTTTTTCTTTTTAACCAAACCAATCATTTCAATATCAAGTTTATCTTGTTTTTTCTCACGGTTGGCACGACGGTCACGGTCATAAGTATCTTGAAATTCCCCGTCTTTGACCATCTTAGGAGTAAACTTGATTCCCAATTTCTCCAACTCACGGATATCCGAGTCATCACTTGGCTGATAAAGAGTAATAGCTGTACCTGGTAGGCCATTTCTTCCAGTTCGACCAACACGATGAACAAAGAAGGACAAATCTTGCGGAATGGCATCATTGATGACATGGCTGACACCTTCAATATCAATTCCACGCGCTGCCAAATCTGTTGCGACAATGTACTCAAAATCCAGATTTTTCACCTGATTCATGATACGCTTGCGCTCACGAGGGGCAATATCTCCATGAATCTTGGCAACTTTCAAACCTTGAGCAGTCAAGTATGAATGCAATTCATCAGCACGCGTTTTAGTGTTAACAAAAATCATTGCCAAATAAGGTTGCATCAACTGAGTCAACTGATAAATTTGAGCATTCTTGTCACGTCCCTTAGTAGAAATCAACCAATTATCAATAGTGTCAGAAATGACTGTTTTGGTCTTGATTTTCTCCATAACAGGATTTGACAAGTATTTTTTCAAGAATGGTTGCAACTTTTGTGGGATAGTCGCTGAGAAGACCATGAATTGCAGGTCTTTTGGAAGGCTTCCAGCAATCTTATCAACAGTTTCTAAGAATCCCATATCCAAGGTCATGTCTGCCTCATCGACCACAAAGGTCTTAGCCTTGTGAATAGCTAGGTCACCAGACTTAACTAAGTCATAAATACGACCTGGCGTTCCGATAACAATATGAGGCTGGTTACTTGCCAATTTGTCAATCTGGCGAGCCTTATCTGTCCCTCCCACATAATTAACCACACGAACTTCCACTTCTGAGTGGGCTGCAATCTGACGCGCTGCTTGGTAAATCTGAGTAGCCAACTCACGGCTCGGTGCAGTAATCACTGCCTGTACACTATCACTAGTTTCATCTAATTGCTGGAAAATCGGCAACAAGAAAGTATGAGTCTTACCTGAACCTGTTTTTGATTCACCGACTAGGTCACGACCTGCCAAAACAATCGGAATCAACTTGTCTTGCACCTCTGTTGGAGTTGTAAATTTCAACTCCTCCAAGGCTTCACTAATATATTTTTTAAATTGAAATTTCGTAAATGACATAATATCCTCGATTCTATCTATCTTATCAATTATACCATATTTTATTCCATTTCAGTAGTCTCTCTCATAGAGCTTCCTTTCAGTAGTTCATCTAATCAGAAAAAGGCTGGAACTTCGTGATTCCAACCTCTTTTCATACTCAATGAAAATCAAAGAGCAAACTAGGAAACTAGCCGCAGGCTGCTCAAAACACTGTTTTGAGGTTGCAGATAGAACTGACGAAGTCAGTAACATCTATACGGCAAGGCGACGTTGACGTGGTTTGAAGAAATTTTCGAAGAGTATCAGTTATTATTTCCAGTTTAAAATAGCATTCAAGCCATAGTGATCACTGACTTGCGGACTCTTGTTACCATCAAATACGACATGTAATTTTTCCACAGCTAACTCTTTGGTAGTAAAAATATAGTCGATTCGAAGGGGTTCAGTGTTCCCTTTCCAGCCATCAATTTCTGGTGGAACAGTATAACTACCGCTTTTCTCTTGAGCAACTTCAAAAGCGTCTTGTAAGCCTAATGGACTAGCTAAAATAGCTTGGTAACCTTCCTGTCCAGCCGGATTGTTGAAATCTCCAGCTAGCAAAAGTGGCTTGTTCAATTCTTTCAAGACAGCCTCAAATCGTGCCCATTCTTCTTGGAAACCTTTATCCCACCAAGAAAGGTGGACACTAGCAACTGCTAGCTCCTTACCATCGACTACAGTCTCAGCCAGGGCAATACGACGAGTATGATAGTCTGTTGGATCATCCACATCTGAAACCAAAATTTCTCTGGCTTCAATAGGTGTTTTAGACAAAATAGCCACACCTTCATGATAGCGGTCATAACCGATATGATTATAAGCCCAAGTCCAATAGTAATTTTTTCCTTGCTCTGACAACTTTTCAACCAAGAGTCTAACATAGTGGTCTTGATGAATCGGCTCAGCTGCTGGCAAAGCTTGATAGAGATCATTAACTTCTACCTCTGACGAAGTGATCTCCTGATTGATTTCTTGGAAACAAATCAAATCATAATCTTTATCAAGAACGTCTTCAAGTAAGAGCTGGAATTTTTCTTCAGCTTCTTTTTCCATCCAGCTATGAGTATTGAGTGTTAAAAATTTCATGCTTTTCTCCTAAAACAAGAGGTTGGAAAACAGCTTCCAACCTCAAGTATATTACAATTCTACTTTAGCAACTGCTGTTTTAGCTGCAAGAGAACCTGTTTGTTCTAATTTAACTGATTTAATAGCTTCAGCATTTGTGAAGACAACCACTGTAGAAGTTTCACGACCTGCTGCACGGATAGCATCCAAGTCAGCTGTGACAAGAAGATCACCTGCTACAACTTTTTGTCCTTCAGCAACATGAACTGTAAATGGTTTTCCTTCAAGACTTACTGTGTCCAAACCAATGTGAACAAGTACTTCAAGACCTGCTTCAGTCACAAGACCAAGAGCATGTTTTGTAGGGAAGATGCTTGATACAGTACCTGAAACTGGAGATACAATGTTTCCATTTGCAGGTTCTACTGCAAATCCATCACCCATCATTTTTTGAGCAAATACTGGATCTTTTACTTGTTCCAAAGCAACAACTTGACCATCTGCCACTGAGTAAACTTCCTCAGTAAGACCTTTGAATTGAACAGTGTTTTGTTGCGCTTCTGTCATTTGACTTGGAAGAGTTTCAGGAATGATTTCACCTGAGTCAAGAATATCTTGGATATCAGATTTCAATACGTCTGCTTTTGGACCGTAGATAGCTTGAACTCCTTGTCCTTTCATGACAAGACCCATAGCTCCTTCTGCTTTCCATTGTTCTGCATCACCGACTTTGTCAGCATCTTTTACAGTTACACGAAGACGAGTCATACATGCATCAACATCAACGATGTTTGCACGTCCACCAAGAAGGTTGATAATGTTTACAACTTGAGAACCTGCTGCAACTTTCACTTCACTGCTAGCTCCTTCTGAAGCTCCTTCAGCAGTTTCATAGTTTCCGTTACGTCCTGGAGTTGCATAGTTGAATTTTTGAATCATGAAGTTTGCGATAAAGTACATGATTACAGCAAAGAGAACAGTTACCCAGATAAAGTTAACGATATCCATACCAATACCAGCATTAATTGCTAGTGGTGTACGAGTCAAGAATTCAATTGAACCGAATGAGTGGACACGTAGGTTTACTACGTCAGCCATAGCGAAGGCGGCACCTTGAACAAGTGAGTAAACAAGATACATAGGTGTTGCTACAAACATGAACATGTATTCGATTGGTTCAGTAACCCCTGTCAAGAATGTTGCAAGAGCTGTTGCAATCATCATACCTTTGTATTTATGTTTCTTGTCAGCATCAACATTACGGTAGATAGCAACAATGACACCCATCAAGATACCGAATGAACCGATCATTTGTCCAACTTTGAAACGAGCTGGGTGAACAGTATCTAACAAGTGTTGGTATTGAGTAGCATCAGTACCTTTAAGGTTTACAAGGTCTGTTACCCATGCAAGCCAAAGTGGATCTTGACCAAATACTTGACTACCTTTAGCTGCACCAGTTAAGACATCATAAGTACCACCAAGAGCTGTGTAGTTCATTGGGATAGTCAACATGTGGTGAAGACCAAATGGTAAGAGCAAACGTTCCAATGTACCATACAAGAATGGTGCAAGGATTGGAGCAGTTTCTTGTGAGTTAGCAATCCAGATACCAAAGCTATTGATACCAGTTTGCACAAGTGGCCAGAAAGCTGAAAGTACAATTGCAGCAATTATTGAACGAAGAATAACTACAAATGGTACAAAACGTTTTCCGTTAAAGAATGAAAGTGCATCAGGAAGCTTACGGAAGTTGTAGTATTTGTTGTAAGCAGTTGCTCCAATAAAACCAGAAATAATCCCTACGAAGACACCCATGTTAAGTGCTGGGGCTTCCATTACACTAATGAAGTAATCAGCAACTTTGATTGATCCACCAAAGAGTGTTGTTACCATAGCTTCTGGATTTTTCAACATATCTCCTGATACGCCAAAGATTGTACCAGTGATACGATTGATTAGGATAAAGGCAAGACCTGCCGCAAACGCACCACCAGCACGTTCTTTAGCCCAGCTTCCTCCAATAGCGAGGGCGAACAAGATATGAAGGTTAACGATGACTCCCCAACCGATTTGCTCTAGTACACCACCAGTAATAACGAGTGGAGCAAAGTTAGGGTTAATCATCACAAGCGACTTACCGATTGAAATCATCAAACCAGCAGCCGGCATAACCGCGATAACCACCATCAAAGCCTTACCGAATTTTTGCCAAAACTCGAAAGACAAGACATTTTTGAATGTATCTTTCATCATTCAAATCTCCTTTATTTTTATTTAGGCAAACGTTTTACGAAAACGTTTGCACTTAACTATGTATTCATTATACCACTTTAAATTTTTTTGTAAAGGCTTTTATAAAAAAAAGTATACTTTTTTCTAAAATTTTTCTAACAAAAAAGGAGATATTAAAATCTCCTCAAATATACTTATCTTCTGTTTTAGATTTTCAAGAAACGTCTCATTGAAATTCCTGATCCCAGTGAACCGATGAAAATACCAATCATAAATAATAGGGCAATCATCAGTGGACTGAATACCTCTGGTGAAATCATTGAAAGGTTTTGACCGACTAATGACTTATTGACCGATTGGTAAACCATTTGATAAACAACAAATACCAGAACTGACGGAAGGGTTGCTCCAAGCAAACCAATGAAGGCTCCTTCAAGCAAGAAAGGTCCACGGATATAACCGTTCTTAGCCCCTACTAAACGCATGATTTGAATTTCACGACTTCGTGAAATAATGGTGATACGTATCGTATTAGAAATCAAGAAGACTGCAATGAAAATCAATAATCCAGCAATAACAAGTCCCCAGACGCGAATAAATGAAGCTAACTTGAACAAGCGTTCTGTATTGGCACCACCATCTTGGACTTCTGATACACCTTCAATTTTCTTAGCCTCCTCGGCTACAGTTTTTACATCACTTGGTGTATTTGTATCAACGATATAGGCATCATATAGAGGATTGGCGTCACCATCAAAGATTTTCCAGTTGTCCCCCATTGTCTCAGTTAATTTTTCATATTGTTCTTCTTTACTTGAAAAAGTAACACGCTTAACTGTAGACATCCCCTTCAAAGCATTATATACCTTGTGGTAGTCATTATTTGTAACAGTTTGACCTTCTTTTTCAATAGTCTCGCTATTATCAGCTACATCCTTACGAATGTAAACCATCACTCGGACATTATTTTCAATATCTGTAGCTAGTTTCGCTGTATTGAAAATAACAGAAGCAAATATTGCCACCAAGGTCAACGTAATCATGACTGAGCTGACAGCAGCCACTGTCATCCAGCCATTTCGTTTCAAGCTTTTTAACGATTCAAATAAATGGCGAAAAAATCTACTAATCATCGTATCCATATTCTCCTTTAGCTTCGTCACGAACGACACGGCCATTTTCAATGGCAATGACACGGTGGCGCAAGGTATTTACAATCTGACTGTTGTGGGTCGCCATCAAGACAGTTGTTCCTTGGAGATTGATGCGTTCCAGCAAATTCATAATTTCCCATGAATTATCTGGATCCAAGTTTCCTGTTGGTTCGTCCGCAATCAATACTTTTGGATTATTTACAATAGCACGCGCAATCGCAATCCGCTGTTGTTCTCCCCCCGAAAGTTCATTTGGGAAAGAACGAACCTTATGCTTCAATCCAACGAGGTCTAAGACTTCCATAACACGTTTTTTGATATTACGGCGATTTTCCCCGATTACTTCCATAGCGTAAGCAATATTTTCATAGACAGTTTTCTTTGGCAACAATTTATAATCCTGAAAGACAACCCCAACACTTCGACGTAGAAGCGGAACATCTTTCTTTTTAATCTTAACCAAATTAAAGCCAGCAACTGATAGGCTTCCTTTATCGATTTTTACTTCACGATATAGAGAACGAATAAAGGTTGACTTCCCTGCTCCTGAAGGTCCTACGATGTAAGCAAATTCCCCTGGTTGAACACTGACCGAAACACCGCGTAGGGCAGTCGTCCCGTTGTCATACTTTTTAACAACATCTCTCATTTCAATAATTGACATGTGAGTTCCTTTCTATCTTAGCTGATTCGCCACTTGAGATAGGCATCGATAAAACCATCTAGGTCTCCATCCATAACCTTATCTACTTGTGCAACCTCAAAGCTAGTTCGGTGATCTTTTACCATAGTATATGGCGTGAAAACATAAGAACGGATTTGGCTTCCCCATGTGATTTCCTTTTTCTCACCCTTGAGGGAATCAACCTCCGCGGCTTTCTTTTCTTGCTCCATTTGATAGAGCTTAGCCTGTAACATCTTCATAGCACGATCTCTATTTCCATATTGGGTACGATCGACCGTTGACTGGACGACAGTTCCCGTAGGAATGTGTGTCAAACGCACACCTGTTGAAACTTTATTGACGTTCTGACCACCAGCACCACCTGAACGGAAGGTGTCCATCTTGATGTCATCTTCACGGATTTCCACTTCAATGGTATCATCCAGCTCAGGCATCACTTCTACAGATGTGAAAGAGGTATGGCGACGTTTGGCAGAGTCAAATGGTGAAATACGAACCAAACGGTGAACACCCATTTCTGACTTGAGAAGACCATAGGCATTAGGTCCTTCAAATGATAAGGTTACTGACTTGATACCAGCTTCATCTCCTGCTTGGTAATCCAAAACTTCTACTTTAAAGCCTTTAGCATTTCCATAGCGAGTGTACATACGAAGCAACATATCACCCCAGTCTTGAGCTTCTGTACCACCGGATCCTGGATGGATTTCCAAAATCGCATTATTATGGTCATAAGGTTCTGACAAGAGAAGGGTCATCTCATAGCTGGTCATCATCTTATCAAGTTCTGACAACTGCGTTACCAGTTCTTCTTGAACCGACTCGTCTTCTGCTAAAAAGTCCAATAAAATTTCGACTTCATCCTGCAACTCTTCCATTTTGTGGAAAGTGTTATAGGTGTTTTTTAATTCATTTAATTCTTGCGACGTTTTTTGGGCCGCGATATTATCGTTCCAAAAATCAGGTTCTGTCATCTTGTTTTCCAAGATGGCAATCTCTTCCTCTAGACCCTCTAAGTCAAAGAGACCCCCTGAAAGAAGCTAATTTTTCACGATTTGCGTCAATTTTCTGACGAATTTCTGAAATGTCCATAAATACTCCTTTTTTGTATCGTTTTATTATACCATATTCTCTCATTTCTTTCCATCTTTTGCTCTACTCCCCTTTTTATGAAAAAAGAAGCCTTTCGGCTCCCCTCCTTATAAAACTTTTGCAGAAGTACGACTAATCTCCTCTACTTGAATATTCTCGGATTCAAATTTTTGCTTTAAGGCTGCCAAATCAACTGAACCATCAATTTGAACTTCTATAATCACCTTACCATCTTTACGCGGAATATTAACTGTATGGGAGATATTTAAATTTTCTTCAACGATTAGAGAAACAATCTTACCAAGAACGCCGACTTCATTTTCCGTAACAAAGCGCACACGAATTCCTTCTTCTCCATAGCCAGCAATTTCAAGAAAGGCTTGGAAAACATCACGGTCAGTAATAACCCCATAGACTTGATGGTTATCTACGACAGGAAGAATACCAATCTTGTTTTTCAACATCAGATAAGTTGCATCCTCTAGACTCGCATAGCCTGAAACAGTGACAACATCGCGAATCATGACATCTTTTACTTTTGTCTTATTCAGAAGATAGTTCATCTCATAGATAGAAAGACTTGTTGCTTTGGATGGACTTGCTTGGGCAATGGTTCCCTCAGTTACCAAACCAACCAATTGATCATTTTCGATAACAGGCAAGCGGTGCAACCCTTGCTCTCTCATCAAATCTGCTGCATGAGATACTGTTGTATCTGGACTAATATAAACTACCTTGCGGGTCATAAAATCTTTAACTGCCATGAGACTTCTCCTTTTCTATTCTTATCCCTATTATACAATCTTTTTGTAAATCTATCAAACGCTTACATTTCTTTTTCAAAATTCAGAAAAGTATGAATAAGCTAGCAAAAAGAGCTCTGAAATCGAGCTCTATGAATGAGGGTAAGATACCTTTCATTCGATTTATTCAATTATTAGAAATTAACCTTTTAATGTAGATGAAGATTGCTTTGCAATCTATATCTGCCAAGTAAAACAATCCACTGGATTTGATGATTGTTTCGCAATCTCCATCTGCCGACTAAAAAGGTCCCCCGGACTATAATGATGATTGCTTCGCAATCTTTATCCGCCGACTAAAAAGGTCCCCCGGACTATAATGATGATTACTTCGTAATCCTCATCCACGGACTAAAACAATCCACTGGATTGTTTTAGCCACCTAGGTATGCTTTTCTGACTTCTTCTGATGAGGCGAGTTCTTTTCCTGTTCCTGATAGAACGATTTTTCCTGTTTCCAGTACATAGCCTCGGTCAGAGATTGCGAGTGCCTTATTAGCGTTCTGTTCAATCAAGAGGACGGTTGTTCCTTGTTTCTGAATATCTTGAATGATATCAAAAATCTCTTGGATAAAGATTGGTGCAAGTCCCATTGATGGTTCATCTAAAAGGAGAAGTTTTGGTGTTGACATAAGAGCGCGTCCCATGGCAAGCATTTGTTGTTCTCCTCCTGAAAGAGTGGCTGCATCCTGGTTCTTCCGTTCTTCAAGACGTGGGAAACGTGAGAAAACCTTCTTCAAGTTAGCTTGATTTTCTTCACGGTTTTTCTTTAAGAAAGCTCCCATTTCTAAATTTTCCATAACAGTCAAGCCAGGGAAGACGTGGCGTCCTTCTGGAACTTGTGAAAGACCACCTGCCACGATTTTCTGAGCCGGCATTTTTTGGATTTCTTGACCTAAAAATTCAATCTTTCCAGAACTTGGTCTAACCAAACCAGACAAGGTACGGAGAATGGTTGTCTTACCTGCACCATTAGCACCGATAAGGGAAACAACTTCTCCTTCATTCACTTCAAAGCTTACATCACGGACTGCTTGGATCATGCCGTAATGCACAGAAAGATTATCAACTTTTAACATAGACATTAGGCTTCACCTCCTAGATAAGCTTCGATAACGCGTTTATTGGTCTTAATTTCGTCTGGAGTTCCTTGTGCAATCAAACGGCCATACTCAAGTACGTAGATACGTTCTGTTACTTCCATGACCAAATTCATATCGTGTTCAATCAGCATGATCGTAATCTTAAATTCATCTTTGATACGACGAATTAACTCAGTCAATTCCGCTGTTTCCTGTGGGTTCATACCTGCTGCTGGTTCATCTAAAAAGAGAATTTTAGGTTCCGTAGCGAGGGCACGAACAATTTCCAAACGACGTTGCTGTCCGTAGGCAAGGTTTTTAGCAAGCGTCTCTGCATCACCATCTAAATCAAAGATTTTCAGCAATTCCAAAGCTTTAGCCTTTAATTCTTTTTCACTCTTGTAAAAAGCTGGCAAGCGTAAGAAACTAGCAAAAACATGTTGTTTGTGATGGTTACCAAAAGCAATCAAAACATTGTCCAAAACTGTTAAATCTTTAAAGAGACGAATATTTTGGAAAGTACGTCCAAGTCCCAAAGAAGCAATCTTATAAGGTGCCTTTCCATTCAAAAGGTGACCATCAAGGGTAACTGTTCCCTCACTTGGTTCATAAACACCCGTCAAAAGGTTGAAAAGGGTGGTTTTTCCAGCTCCATTTGGACCGATTAGTCCAACCAGTTCCCCTTCGTTCAATTCAAGAGTCACATCTCCAACAGCTGTTAGACCGCCAAAATGTTTGGTTAACTGTTTTACTTCAAGTAATGCCATTAGTTTTGTTCCTCCTTCTTAGATTTTTTAAAGAAACGTGATAGGCTCAATTCCCATGTTCCAAGGAGTCCACCTGGTCTGAAAATCATGACCAATACCAAGGCCAAAGCGTAAATAATCATACGCACACTAGCAACATCTTGGAGAAGCATATTCAAAATTCCCAGAACAATAGCTGAAACAATGGCACCTGTAATGGAACCAAGTCCACCAAATACAACAATGATCAAAACGTTGATTGAGTTGATAAAGGTGTAATCTTTCGGTACGACAGATCCAATAAATCCTGCCTGAAGTGACCCTGCAATACTTGCAGTAATAGCACCAAAGACAAAGGCGATGATTTTAATTTTAGTCGTATTAACCCCAACTGACTCAGCAGCGATTTCATCCTCACGAACAGAGAGGGTTGAACGACCAATCGGGCTACGCAAGAAGTTCAAGGTTGCAATGGTTGTAATAACGACAAAGAAGTATACCATTTGCCAAGTTGTAAAGTTAGGAATTCCCAAGATACCTGCCGCACCATTTGTAAGGCTTCCGCCATTGATGATAAAGATACGGATAATTTCAGATACACCGAGAGTCGCCACCGCAAGGTAATCCCCCTTCAAGCGTAAGGTTGGAATTCCGACAAGCAAGGCAACTGCCCCTGAAAGCAAAGCACCTACCAGCATAGCTCCAAAGAAGGCACCGTAGGTTGGTGATTTAGAACCAATAATAGCTGCTGCATAGGCACCAATCGCCATGAAACCAGCATGCCCAAGTGAAAATTGGCCTGAAAAACCAACGATTAAGTTGAGACCAACAGCCAGAATAATATTAATTCCAATTTGTTGTAAAATCTGTACATAGAATAGATTGAGTACTCCGACTGAAACCAGTACACTAATCAAGCCATAGCCAGCTAACAAAAGGAGTAACCATAGAATATTAACTTTTAAATTTTCTTTCATCGCTTACACCTTCTCTTTCACATTTTTACCAAGGATACCAGCTGGGCGGACAATCAAGATCAACAACAAAATTCCATAAACAATGGCATCACGGAAGTCTGACATTCCAAAGGCTGTCGCAAAGGTTTCTAATAGACCGATTACAAAACCACCGAGAGCTGCACCAGGAATGATTCCGATACCACCAAGTACCGCGGCAACGAAAGACTTAAGACCTGGAGTAACCCCCATCAAAGGCTCAAGAGAGTTATAATAAAGTGCAATCAGAACACCAGCTGCACCCGCAAGAGCTGAACCCAAAGCAAAGGTAAAGCTGATAGTTCGGTTTACATTGATCCCCATCAATTGCGCCGCATCGCTATCTACGGATACTGCACGCATGGCTTTCCCCATCTTAGTCTTTTGAACAATGACTTGTAACAAAATCATCAAAATCAAGGAAATGGCCAAAATCATTAACTGCACATTTGTTAGGCTAATTGGTCCCAAATCATAGCGAACTGTTTGAATTGCTTGAGGGAAGGCACGGGTATTGGCACCAACCAGATAGACCATGCCATACTCCAATAGGAAAGAAACCCCAATAGCTGTAATCAAAACAGCAATACGAGTAGAGTGGCGCAAAGGTCGATAAGCAAGGAACTCAATCACGACACCAAGAATGGCTGTCGCTAGCATCGCTACAATAAGCGCTACAAAGAAATTCATTTGGAAAGAATTAATCAAGAAATAACCGATAAAGGCTCCCATCATATAAATATCACCGTGGGCGAAGTTGATGAGCTTGATAATTCCGTAAACCATGGTATATCCTAGGGCTAACAACGCGTATACACTACCTAGAATCAAACCATTTACTAGTTGTTGGAGCATAAGATTCACTCTTTCTATTTATAATTTTGAGGGTTTTCCCTCATTTTTTGATAGGTTCTTAAACATCGAAACAGGGAGTGAGTCCGAGGCTCATTCCCTATTTCAACATTTTTCTATTATGGTTTTACAACTTCTGCTGCTTCAACCTTACCATTGTTCATGGTCATCATGTAAGCAGTTTTAACTGTGTTGTGGTCCGCATCGAAGCTTGTTTGACCAGTTACACCTTCAAAGTCTTTTGTTTTAGCAAGATTATTCTTGATTTCACCTGAGTTTTTAGCACCTTTTGCTGCGTTTGCTACAAGATGAACTGAATCATAAGCCAAGGCTGCAAATGTTGAAGGCTCTTCATTGTACTTAGCACGGTAAGCGTCAAGGAAGGCTTTAGCTTTAGCTGAAACTTCTACAGTAGTTGAGAAGCCTGAGATAAAGTAGATATTTGATGCTTTTTCAGGAGTTGCTTGTTGCACAAACTCTTCACCGTTGAATCCATCACCACCAACGATTGGCTTGTCAATTCCCATACCACGCGCTTGGTTTACAATTTTACCAGCTTCAGTGTAGTAACCAGGAACAATGATAGCATCAAAGTCTTTCCCTTTCATTTTTGTAAGGGCTGCTTGGAAGTCTGTGTCGCCTGCTACGAAAGTTTCATCTGCAACGATTTCACCTTTGTAAGCTTCACGGAAAGCTTTGGCAATACCTTTAGCGTAGTCGCTGGCATTGTCAGTGTAAAGAACAACTTTCTTAGCTTGCAATTTGTCAGAAACATAGTTTGCGATAATTTTTCCTTGGAAGCTATCTTGGAATGTTCCGATAAAGAGGTAATCTTGACCTTTAGTCAATCCATCTTGAGTCGCACTTGGCGAAATCAATGGAACACCTGCTTTTGTAGCGTTAGCTACCGCAGCTGCAGTTGCACCAGATGTAGCAGGTCCTACGATTGCTGATACTTTAGATTGAGTTACAAGGTTAGTTGTTACTGAAGCAGCTTCTGCTGTTTCAGACTTGTTATCTTTATCGACTACTTCGATTTGTTTTCCATCGATACCACCTGCGGCATTGATTTCATCAACGGCAAGTTGAGCACCTTTTTGTTCAGATGTTCCGTAGGCTGCTACGGCACCAGTTTCTTCAAAGTTAAATCCGATTTTGATTGTCTTTTCATCTACTGAGTTACCAGCAGCGTTTGACGCTCCAGACTTCACTTCTCCACAGGCTGCAAGAAGTGCTACACTTGCAAGCGCCACAAACGATAGGGCAAATTTTTTCTTCATCTTTTTTATCTCCTTATTTCTTAAATAAATAGCATGTTAAGAATATACCGAATTATCAGAAAATTGTCAACACTTTTCTTGAACTTTTTCGATGATAACGTTTTCCTCTCGATAAAGATTGCCCACAAAGGGTGTTTCCAGCTCTTGAATATGACAAGCTCTAACTTTTTTTATAAACTTTTCCTTGCTCAAGCGCCCGACTAATTGCTCCACTTCTTGAGTTGGAACATAAAGTTGCAAGTAACGATGCTTCTTGGAATGATAGGTAATATCTCCATAATCCTGCAGTTTTTTTGCATCACGATTATAGTAAAGATAGATAATCAAGCCAGATCGATTGACTTTTTCAAACATGGTAAATCCTCTTTCTAAGAAATCTCTCCCTATTATACCAAAAAAAGCAAACCCAGTCGAGTTTGCTTTCTATCATCATTAGTTCAATGAATTGTTGGCCATGATTTCATCAATAAAGCCATATTCAAGTGTTTCTTGGGCACTCATCCAGTTATCGCGTTCTGCATCTGCATGGACTTTTTCGATTGACTGACCTGAATTTTCAGCCAAGATTTTTTCCAAGGTATTACGAGTTTTAAGCAAGTGTTCTGCAGCGATCGCCATATCGGTTTGTTGAGTACCACCACCTGTACCACCCATTGGTTGGTGGATCATGTACTCAGCATTTGGAAGCATGAAACGTTTGCCTTTTGCTCCACTTGATGCGATGACCGTCCCCATGGATGCAGCCATTCCCATAACGATGGTTTGGACATCTGCCTTGATAAAATTCATAGTATCAACGATTGCCAAACCAGCTGAAACTGAACCACCAGGTGTGTTTACATAAAGGTAAATATCTTTTGTACTATCTTGGGCATCCAAGAAAAGCAACTGGGCAATAACAGAGTTAGCCATATTGTCTTCAACTGGACCTGTCAGCATAATGATGCGGTCTTTGAGAAGACGTGAGTAAATATCGTAGGAACGTTCTCCTCGGCTTGTTTGTTCAATAACTACAGGAATCATTTATTTCTCCTTTTGAGTTTTAATTTTGTTTGTCAAATGACTGAAGATAAGACTATTATAATATCTAGGTCAAAAAAGGTCAAATTTTTGCTCTGTTTTCATTAGACAGAAACAAAAATTCAACCTCCTTTCGTGATTGGAACTTATTTTCCAAGTCAATCTTCTTTTCGATCTTATTTCGTACCGAACAAGCGGTCCCCAGCATCTCCAAGACCTGGAACGATATAACCGTGTTCGTTCAAGCGTTCATCCAAGGCTGCTGTAAAGATTTCTACATCTGGATGAGCTTCTTGAAGGGCTTTTACACCTTCTGGAGCAGATACAAGGCAGACAAATTTGATATTTGATGCGCCACGTTTTTTAAGAGAATCAACAGCCAAGATTGCTGAGCCACCTGTTGCCAACATCGGGTCTACCACAAAAATTTGACGTTGGTCAATATCTTCAGGCAATTTCACCAAGTACTCAACTGGTTGAAGTGTTTCTTCATCACGGTACATACCGATGTGACCAACCTTAGCAGCTGGAACCAAGCTCAAGAGACCATCAACCATCCCGATACCTGCACGCAAGATTGGAACGATGGCCAATTTCTTACCTGCCAATTGTTTTTGAACTGTTTTTGTAATTGGTGTTTCGATTTCCACATCTTCTAGTGGAAGATCACGAAGTACTTCATACCCCATCAACATTGCAATCTCATCTACTAGCTCACGGAAAGCTTTTGTAGAAGTATCTGTACGACGCAAGATTGACAATTTGTGTTGAATCAGTGGATGATTAATGACTTCAATTTTTCCCATTTTTGGAGTTCCTTCTTTCAATTTATTCTTCTTATTATACCAAAAAACGGTTTAAAAATCTTTCTAAACCATTTATTTTTGATAATTTTTACATTAAATCTGCTTCTTTAAGAGCTACCTGTACGGTCTCAAGTGGTAAATGGGTCAATTCTGTCCCTTTTTCTTGATAAAGGTATTGGGCATAGTCGTCCATTCGGTACTGGTTGATATAAACCACGCGCTTGCAACCAACCTGCAATAATTGTTTGGTACAGTTGAGACAAGGAAAATGCGTTACATAGGCTGTAAATCCTTTTGGAACACCACGCTCTGCACCTTGAAGGATAGCATTGACCTCAGCGTGAAGGGTGCGAACACAGTGGCCTTCGATGACCAGACATTCGTGATCAATACAATGCTCGGTTCCTGACACCGAACCATTGTAACCAGTGGAAATAACCTTATTATCTTTTACCAGAATCGCGCCCACTTTGGCACGTTTACAAGTGGAACGATTGGCAATTAGTAAGGCTTGGGCTGCAAAATACTCATCCCATGCTAGTCTTTTTTCAGTCATATCTCTTCTCCTTTTTCTCTATTTTTTAAAAAATGGTAACCGTAAATCCGCTATCTTTTCAGCAGGTACCTTCATGCCATCCTTGATCCATTTTAAAAGGACTGAGACGATGGCTGAACTCCAGAAGGAATGAAGATAAGAGCTGACACCTTTTGATTTCCCATGGTATTTTTCTAGAAATTCCTGCATAGCTTGGACAAAGATTTTTTCCAGGTGGTAATCTAAAGCCAGTTGAATCACTCTGGCTTCTTTTCTGGCTTCTCGGAAAAGGTGAACCCATACCAGATAAAGGTCTGTCTTTAGATCGTAATGATGTAATTGTTCCATAATATTGTGGACAGTTCGTTTAAAGACTCTTTCTAAAATCTCCTCTTTAGAATCATAATTGCGATAAAAGGCTGCACGCGAAACGCCTGCACGTTTGACTAATTCAGAAATACTAATCTTGGTCAAGTCCTTTTTTTCCAAGAGTTGCAAGAGAGCTGTTTCGATCGCTTCTCTAGTTAATAAATTGGATTCTTGGTTTGATTTTCTGAGATTTTCAAGAGATTTTTCAGAGATTCTACGTTCAGACATAACATTTTCTTTCTACTTGTCACAACAGATGGATGAGGCTTTTGTTTCAAGGGCTTTCATGATATAATTGTAAAAAAAGACAGAACCTTTGTCAATGTATAAATGGCAAAGATGGAGAATTTCTATGACTTGGAAGATTATCGCTGACTCTGGTTGTGATTATCGTCAGCTGGAGACACCAGCTATTGATACAACCTTTGTAAGTGTCCCCTTAACCATTCAAGTAGCTGATCAGGTCTTTGTTGATGATGCCAGTCTTGACATTGACCAAATGATGGAAACCATGTATGCAACTGCAGAAGCTTCAAAATCAGCTTGTCCAAGCCCAGATGACTATTTGCGAGCATTTGAAGGAGCCAAAAACATTTTCCTAGTAACCATCACAGGTACTCTTTCTGGTAGTCACAATAGTGCTCAACTGGCTAAGAATATTTATCTGGAAGACCATCCTGACACTAAGATTCATGTGATTGATAGTTTGTCTGCTGGTGGTGAGGTTGATTTAATCGTAGAAAAATTAAATGACTTGATTGACCAGGGCTTATCTTTTGAAGAAGTAGTTAAAGCTATCACTGCCTATCAAGAAAAAACCAAGTTGCTCTTTGTCCTAGCCAAAGTCGATAACTTGGTGAAAAACGGCCGTTTGAGCAAACTTATCGGTACGGTCGTTGGCCTTCTAAATATCCGTATGGTTGGGGAAGCTAGTGAAACTGGAACCCTTGAATTGCTACAAAAAGCACGAGGACCAAAGAAATCAGTTCAGGCAGCCTATGAAGAGTTGATAAAAGCTGGATATGCTGGTGGCCGTATTGTCATGGCT
The DNA here is from genome assembly GCF_000187745.1 of Streptococcus sp. M334. Classification (GTDB taxonomy): domain Bacteria; phylum Bacillota; class Bacilli; order Lactobacillales; family Streptococcaceae; genus Streptococcus. The sequence continues at coordinate 785,309 of NZ_GL732486.1, forward strand.
CAACGCAATAACGAGAAATGTTGCCAACAGCTTTCAGAGCGAATCCGTGAAAATTTCCCACAGGCGGATATTAAAATTCTCCCAACATCTGGTCTCTGCAGTTTTTATGCAGAAGATGGTGGTTTGCTGATGGGATATGAAATTGATTAATTGCATTCTTGACAAGAGGTGACTTCATCTCTTGTTTTTTTGTGGTACAATAGAGCTATGAAACATTTTGATACTATTGTCATCGGTGGAGGTCCTGCTGGCATGATGGCTACAATTTCCAGTAGCTTTTATGGGCAGAAAACCCTCCTCATCGAAAAAAATCGGAAACTTGGAAAAAAATTAGCCGGGACTGGTGGGGGACGTTGCAATGTGACCAACAATGGTAGCTTGGACGACCTGCTAGCTGGCATCCCTGGAAACGGACGCTTTCTTTACAGTGTCTTCTCCCAATTTGATAACCATGATATCATCAACTTTTTTACGGAAAATGGTGTTAAACTAAAGGTTGAAGACCACGGCCGTGTCTTTCCTGCTAGTGACAAGTCTCGTACCATTATCGAAGCTTTAGAAAAGAAAATCACTGAGCTAGGTGGTCAAGTTGCTACTCAAACAGAGATCGTTTCGGTTAAAAAGGTGGATGACCAATTTGTCCTTAAATCAACTAATCAAACCTTCACTTGCGATAAACTCATTGTCACAACTGGTGGTAAATCCTATCCTTCTACTGGTTCGACTGGTTTTGGTCATGAGATTGCCCGTCATTTTAAACATACCATTACCGAACTTGAGGCTGCTGAAAGTCCATTATTGACGGATTTTCCACATAAGGCCTTACAGGGGATTTCTCTGGACGATGTAACCCTAAGCTATAGTAAGCATGTCATTACTCACGATCTGCTCTTTACCCACTTTGGTTTGTCTGGCCCTGCTGCCCTACGTATGTCTAGTTTTGTCAAGGGTGGTGAAATCCTTTCACTGGATGTCTTGCCTCATCTTTCTGAAAATGATTTGACTACATTTCTAGAAGAAAATCGGGAAAAATCCTTGAAAAATGCCTTAAAAACTTTGCTTCCAGAACGCTTAGCAGAATTTCTTGTGCAAGGCTATCCTGACAAAGTCAAACAACTAACTGAAAAGGAACGCGAACAACTTCTCCAGTCTATCAAGGCTCTCAAAATCTCTGTGACTGGCAAAATGTCCCTTGCCAAGTCCTTTGTCACCAAAGGAGGCGTCAGTCTTAAAGAAATAAATCCTAAAACTCTGGAAAGTAAACTGGTCACTGGCCTCCACTTTGCAGGCGAGGTCATGGATATTAACGCCCACACAGGTGGCTTTAACATCACTTCTGCCCTCTGTACCGGCTGGGTGGCAGGATCAAATCCAATCTAAATCTAAATCTAAATTATTCAATGGCTAAATCAGCCCCAAAAGAAAGGAACTGCTTTGGAACATATTATCTTGTTAAGGGGAGTTACTCCTAATGGAAAAAATGCTATCCCGAAAATGTCTTATTTGGTAGATATTTTAACAGAAGCTGGTTTTCAACACGTTCGAACTTATATTCAAAGTGGAAATATTATTCTTGAAAGTAACTTAGCTCTCGAAGAAATACGAGAACAGGTTCATACTCTAATAAAGGAAAAGATTGGAGCCGATCTCAAAATAATCATTAAGAATAAGGATATTTTTAAAAACATTGTCCAAGAAAACCCGTTTGGAGAACACTATCTTTATGACCGTATACACGTGATTTTTTATCAAGAATCTATTCAAAATCTCCCCTTAGAAAAATTGAAAATTGATTACGGTGAAGAAGAAATTTGTATCGGTAACCATTGTCTTTACCTCTATCTCCCTAGAACTGCAAAACAAAAGAAACTCCATACCAACTATCTTGAAAAGCTTTTCAATGTAGATTTGACCATGCGAAAACTAAATGTAGTAGAAAAATTATTAAGCAAGTAGTGCTTGAATTTAGCAAAAATCGGAAGAATACTCCTCCGATTTTATTTTTTCTGAGTTTGGACATAGTAGGCAATCACATCTGATGTGTACTGGGATGTTCCAATTCCAAATTTGTCAATGTTTTCCTTAAACTCTGGGTTATAGACGTAGCCTTTTCCAATATGGCCGAAGACTTCAATAGAGCAGTCAAATCCATAAGTACGGATGGCTTGCAAGAGTTTGCCTGCTTCTTCTTGATTTTCAGACGCTGTTGTCGGTAGACCAGCTTGAAGATTTTGTGCCAATGCTTGAAATACTTGATTGAAGGCAGCCGTAGCTTCGTTTTCGTGACCTTTTTGGCGCTCGAGCGCTTGATCCATGACTTCTTGTCCATATTGTTCTACCGCCTCTTGGTGGTATTTTTGATGATCTTGATAGTTAAATCCTGCGAATTTCTCTTGAATACTCATTTCTCTTTCTCCTTTATGTTCTTGAATGGTTTTTTGCAAGGTGGAAATCAAGCTATCCAGACGTTGCCTTTCTCGAGTCAAATAGTCCAACTGCCTGGTCAAATGAGGTAATAAATCTGATCTATCTTCCTTTAATAGCTCTGCTATTTTTTCTAAAGAAAAGCCTAGATATTTGTAGTAAAGAATGACCTGAAGGCGTTCCAAATCCTCTTGACTGTAGGTTCGATATCCGTTTTTCGACTTTAAGGGGACCAAGATTCCTATCTTGTCGTAGTGGTGTAGGGTCTTGACAGATACGCCCGAAAGCTGGGCAGCTTCTTTTATATGGTACATGATTTCCTCCTTACATATATAGTATAACCCCTCCCCTTAGGTCAGAGTCAAGCTTTTTTGTAAGATTTTTAAACTTTTTGAGAAAGATGTAAAGCTTGAAAATGGTTTTCTTGACAGACCTTAGAAAACATGATAGGATAGTCAAGTCTATCAATCAAAAGAAAAGCTCATTTTTAGTACTTATGAGGCTATTTGCCAAGGGCAGTAGCTTTTTCTTTTGTAACACTAATTTTAGGAGTTTAACTATGTCTGAAAAATCGCAATGGGGTTCTAAACTGGGCTTTATCCTAGCATCTGCTGGTTCAGCCATCGGACTTGGTGCTGTTTGGAAATTCCCCTATATGACTGCTGCTAACGGTGGAGGAGGCTTTTTACTGGTCTTTCTCGTTTCTACCATTTTAATCGGTTTCCCTCTTTTGCTAGCTGAATTTGCCCTCGGCCGAAGCGCTGGTGTCTCTGGGATTAAAACATTTGGAAAACTTGGTAAGAATAATAAGTACAACTTCATCGGTTGGATTGGTGCCTTTGCCCTCTTTATCCTCTTATCGTTTTACAGTGTTATCGGAGGATGGATTTTAGTCTATCTAGGCATTGAGTTTGGAAAATTGTTCCAACTTAGTGGAACAGGTGATTATGCTCAGTTATTTACTTCAATCATTTCAAATCCAGCCATTGCCCTAGGAGCTCAAGCAGCCTTTATCCTGTTGAATATCTTTATTGTATCACGTGGTGTTCAAAAAGGAATTGAAAGAGCATCTAAGGTTATGATGCCTCTGCTCTTTATCATCTTTGTCGTCATCATCGGGCGTTCTCTCAGTTTGCCAAATGCCATGGAAGGCGTTCTCTACTTCCTCAAACCAGATTTTTCAAAACTGACTAGTGCTGGTCTCCTCTATGCTCTGGGACAATCTTTCTTTGCCCTCTCACTAGGGGTTACAGCCATGCTGACCTATGCTTCTTACTTGGATAAGAAAACCAATCTGGTCCAGTCAGGAATTTCTATTGTAGCCATGAATATCTCGGTATCCATCATGGCAGGTCTAGCCATTTTCCCAGCCATGTCAGCCTTCAATATCCAGTCTGAAGGGGGACCAAGCCTTCTCTTTATCGTCTTGCCTCAACTCTTTGACAAGATGCCTTTTGGAACTATTTTCTACATCCTCTTCCTCTTGCTCTTCCTCTTTGCGACGGTCACTTCTTCCGTCGTTATGCTGGAAATCAATGTGGGCAATATCACCAACCAGGACAACAGCAAGCGTGCTAAGTGGAGTGTTATTTTAGGAATTTTGACCTTTGTCTTTGGAATCCCTTCAGCCCTTTCTTACGGTGTTATGGCAGATGTTCACATTTTTGGGAAGACCTTCTTTGACGCTATGGACTTCTTGGTTTCCAATCTCCTCATGCCATTTGGAGCTCTCTGCCTTTCACTCTTTACAGGCTACATCTTTAAAAAGGCTCTTGCAATGGAGGAACTCCATCTCGATGAAAGAGCATGGAAACAGGGACTGTTCCAAGTCTGGCTCTTCCTTCTTCGTTTCATCATTCCAATCATCATCATTGTAGTCTTTATCGCCCAATTTATGTAATCAAAAAGGACTTGAGTAATGAACTCAGGCCCTTTCTTTTTTATGGATGGCTAACAATCAATTCCAAACCTTGCCCTTCCAAGATCCACGCTTCAACATCACTTGGTAGGATAAAGTGGTTGCCTTTTTGGATTGGATAGTTTTTTCCGTCAACAGTCAGTTGACCTTGACCAGCTAAGACACTCAACAAGCTGTAGTCAGCTGTCTTTTCGAAGTCAACTTTTCCAGTGATTTCCCACTTGTAAACTGCAAAGAAATCATTGGATACAAGGAGAGTGGAACGCAAATCATCTGCTTTGACAGTTACAGGACGGCTATTTGCTGGCTCACCAATGTTTAATACATCAATAGATTTTTCAAGGTGAAGTTCACGCAAGTTACCATTATCATCCTTACGGTCAAAGTCATAGACACGGTAGGTGGTGTCGCTAGACTGTTGGGTTTCAAGAATTAAGATGCCCGCACCAATAGCATGCATAGTCCCGCTTGGTACGTAGAAGAAATCTCCAGATTTAACTGGTACTTTTGTTAATAGACCATCCCAGTCTTTCGCTTCGATTTGCTGGCGGAGTTCTTCTTTTGACTTGGAATTGTGACCATAGATAATTTCTGAACCTTCATCCGCAGCGATGATGTACCAGCATTCTGTTTTTCCGAGTTCGCCTTCATGCTCTAGTCCATAAGCATCATCTGGGTGAACTTGGACGCTGAGCCAGTCATTGGCATCGAGAATCTTGGTCAAAAGTGGAAATACGGGTTCTGGACGATTGCCAAACAACTCACGGTGTTCTGCATACAAAGTAGCAAGGTCTGTTCCCTCGTAGCGACCATTTGCGACCTTTGAAACACCATTTGGGTGAGCTGAAATGGCCCAGTATTCCCCGATTTTTTCACTTGGGATGTCGTAGCCAAACTCATCATGTAACTTGGTACCACCCCAGATTTTTTCTTGCATAACTGATTGTAAAAATAATGGTTCTGACATGTCGATCTCCTGTCTGATTTTTCTCCCCTCATTATAGCAAAAAAAGAGTTCGAATTGAACTCTTTTTAACATCTTATAAAGTAGGGAGAAGATTTTATAAAAATAGTAACGATATACTTTTTTCTTTGATAGAGACGAACATAAAAAACTCTCGTAAAGCTAGCTGTAACTGGACTTTTTCCCTCAACTCTCATTCAAAAATTACTTTAATGAAGCATCTATTTTCATAAACGAACAAAACTGAAACCAGTCTTCTTTTTAAATCAAAGCTGTAATAGCCGTCACAAGGCCAAAAACGATACCTGGAGCATTGGCAGCAGCAAGGGGAATATCTCTTTCTTTCTTGAAAAGACCGTAGTAAACCCAGAGACTACAGTTGATGGCAGCAACCAAGGGCTGGATGAAATTTCCTTTTTGACCAGCCAGATTGTTCATAATTTGTGGGAAGTAAGACACATACATCATAACGGACATGAAGGTCGTTACCCAACCCAAAACGTTCATTTGTTTTTCGGACATTTTCAAAACATCTTTTATTCTTTTATGCTTTTTATTTTATAATATGATGCAAAAACAAGTAAGAGTTTGAGAGTTTTGCTATAAAAATGTAAACTATTACAATCTTGTGATAAGAAAGAAGAGTGAAGTTAGGAAAAGTATATATAATCAGAAAAACGCATATTGTTATATATTGAAAAATCTTGATACTGGGTGTTTTAATGCTGAAATATTTACTTTATTTTCTGATAAAACTAACTTTTAAGCCAGAATCAATATTTTCCTAAATCTACAACTTGTTGATATCTACTTTCATCATCAATATGATGGGCAATTTCTAACATCATAACAGGAAGAGAAAATAGTAGTTCATGTACCATGAAGGCGTTTTCTTTGTCTAGGGTTGCGGTCACTTCATCAGCCAATAACAGATTTTTTCTACGAAGAAGAAAACGTGCCAATTCAATCCTTACTCTTTGTCCCCCAGAAATATTCTCCCCATTATTTTTGATAATAAAATCCAACCCACCCGTCAATTCAAAATCTAGTTTGACTTGTTTCAAAACAGCAAGCAACTCTTCCTCAGAAAATTCTTGTCCTAATGTCAAATTATAACGCACTGTATCGTTAAAGAGAAATGGGTGTTGGCTAATAATTCCTATACTGGATACAAAACTTGATGTACATTCATTAACAGTTGTCACACCGATAATTTCTCCCTCATCTGCTATTTCTTCTCCAGTAATGAGTCGAAACAAGGTTGACTTACCACAACCACTCGGTCCTTTGATTAAAACTTTCTGACCTGCTTGAACATCCAAATTTAGATGAGTAAAAAGTTGTCTGTCACCATAGGATTTACTTATATTTTTAATGTGCAGAGCATTCAATTCTTGCGCATCTTTTTTATCTATCTGTTTTACATCTCCAATTTCTAATACTCCAAAAATCTTATCTGCTGTCGTTTTTGCCCCTTGTATATCTACAGCATCATACATAATAGTCTGAATAGGGCTCACTAGCTGACCTGCTGCGATGTACATGGCAACAAGACTTGCCACTGACACTTTCTGCCCAGCCATAGCAAAGTAAAAACCTAAAACAAGTGGTAAAACTTGGCTTAAAAAGACCATGAAACCGTTACAAAAGAAAATTATATTATGGGTAAAACAAAATTTTTGAATGGCTAGTTGATAATTTCGATTAATCTTCCAAAATCTGTTCTGATTTTCAGAAATTGCTTGGTTCATGAGTAGAGTATGTGCTCCTCGGATACTATCAGATACTTGATTATGCACTTCTACTCTGCCTTGAGCCATATCATCACCAGTATGTTTGAGTCTTTTATTCATCAAGAATTGAGGAATAGGGCGTAAAATAGTGAAAAAGACAAAAATACTACCTAGTAACAAATTTTGCGAAATAATATAAATCGCTGTTAGTAATGCTACAAAGCTCCAGCAAATGATATTGACGTATTTTTCTAAGTAATTATCCCCCAAATACTCCATATCTTGTGTGAGCATGGTGATTTTTTCATCTTCGCTAAAATCTTTTTTTATAATCAGCTTATCAAATAAATCTGCCCTCATATTCATTTGAATTTCACGTCGAAAAACATTATGTGTATGATTACAAAAGAGCATTAAGCTATACAAGACGAAGTATACTGTAAAGCCAAAAATAGCAAACTGTATGATTTTAGAATAAGTCAGTTCTCCTTGATTTAAAGACAAGGCTTGTGATACGACTAAGGGTTGAGCAAGAGCCAAACCTCCATTTGCCAGTGCACCGATGATAGTATAAAACTTCGTTTTCTTATCTAGATAGTGAAATATTTTATTCATAATGCCCTCCTAGAAAAATAGAGAGACTAGCCACCCTCTCCATTTTTATATAAACTTAACAAATATTACAATTATTGCTTACAACTTCAGGTTTTTTACAACCTTTTTGATTTTCTTGATAGACATTTTTGCTTCCCCCTCTCTAGTCCACATCTAAAATATCTTCATAGCAACCAAAAATAGCATAAACTGCTAGATTTTTACGAATTTTCTCTTGCATATTCTTACAAATCACAGAAGAGCTTAATTTCGTAATATGCTTGGTCATTGGACAAAAGCCTAATTTACAAATCAAAACAAAGGGACATGTTTTACAGTCTTCTCTAACAAACAGAAAGCATCCTTTCATATGAATCTCATTTTATACTGTTATGTTTTTATTATAAGATTTTAGAAAAACGCTGTCAATTGTTTATATGCAATTGCTTTATATTAAAAAGACCGGATTGCTCCGATCTTTCAATAGTTCATATTCTCACATTCTGTTTTAAGAATAGTTAAGGTTATCTTCAAATGACTACGCGACCTATTTCATACGATAAAAATCAAGCACTAGACCAGCAGGACCTTTAACTAATAAGGACTCTGTTCCCCAATTCGTTTCACAAATACCGTGTAAAATCTCGACACCGATCTCTTTTAAACGTTGGTAATTCTGATTTAGATCCTCAACCTCGATATGAAGAATGATTCCTGACTGAAAATCTTCCAAAGGAATCAAATGATTTTGGGATAACATCAGACAGTGACTGCCAATCGTAAACTGAGCAAAACTGTCATCAACATAATCGGACTTTTTATCTAAAATACGCTCCAAGTCAGCACAGACTTGAGGAACATCTGAAACGATAATATCTAATTGATTTAAATTCATTTACTATCCTCCATAAAAAGACCGGATTGCTCCGATCTTTTCAAGTTTCTCTCTATGAAAATCAAAGAATAAACAAGGTGAAACCAAGTTTGATGGCAAATCTTTGCTCATCAAACTACGAAAAATCCTTTGGGACTTTTTCTAGGCTCCACACTAGATTCCATCATTGAAATTTATGGTTTCAATGATGGAATCGTCGGCAGTAATCTAATAAAGAAGTCTATAAATTTATCTTTGATTTTCGACGAGAAGAATTATTTAATTGCGCGTGATTGCAACCCTTCTTCTTCCAAGAAGAGGCGGAATGGTACGAGTTCTTCTGCTTCGTATTTTTCCTTGAAGGCTTTGATTGCTTCTTCTGAGTGAAGTTTTGGATCCAATTCAAGTACTTCTACTGGAAGTGGACGGTGTGGAGTGATGCGAGCATCGATAACAACAGTTTTACCTTCTTTGTTCAATTTAACAGCTTCTGCAACCACTGCATCGATATCTTCGATACGGTTTACTGTAAATCCAACAGCTCCTTGAGCTTCAGCAATTTTAGCGTAGTCAGCGTTTGTGAAGTCACAACCAAACAAGTGTTTGTTTGTGTCTTCGTATTTGTCCTTGATGAAGGCATATTTATCATTTGAGAAGACAACGTTGATAACTGGAAGGTCGTATTGAACGTTTGTGATAACGTCTGGGTAGCACATGTTAAATGCTCCATCACCCATGATGTTCCATATTTGGCGATCTGGATTGTCTTTCTTAGCAGCGATACCACCAGGAAGGGCAATACCCATTGTCGCAAAGAGTGGAGATGTACGCCACATGTTCTTAGGTGTCATGTGAAGGTGACGAGTAGATGTTTGAGTAGTGTCACCTACGTCGATTGAATAGATAGCGTCTTGATCAGCATGTTTGTTGATTGCATTGTAAACTTGGTACAATTGCAATTCACCCTCAGTTTTACCTTCGAGTTTGTTCATGTAATCACGCCAGTTTTGGTTGTTCTTAACGTTTGCACGCCACCATGGAGTTGATTCAACTGGGTTTACTTTGTCAAGGATAGCTTTAGCTGCTTGACCTGCGTCACCAAGGATTGAAGCGTCAAGGGCATGACGTTTGCCAAGTTTGTAAGGATCGATATCCACTTGGATGAATTTTTCAGTGTTCTTGAATGCTTCGTAAACTTCAGCAAATGGGAAGTTTGAACCAAGGAAAAGAACTGTGTCTGCTTCAAAGACCACTTCGTTGGCTGGTTTCCAACCAACACGGTAAGCAGAACCTGTCAAACCTTCATAGTTCCATTCAAAGGCTTCAAAGTTTTTACCAGTTGTGATGATTGGTGCTTTGATTTTACGTGACAATTCAGTAATCACTTCACCAGCTTTCACACCACCGTAACCAGCGTAAATAACTGGACGTTCAGCATTGTTCAAGATTTCAACAGCTTTGTTGATTTCAACTTCGTTCAAAGCAGGAGCGATGAATGAACGTTCGTATGAACCTGAACCGTAGTATGAGTTTTCGTCGATTTCTTGGAAACCGAAGTTTACTGGGATTTCAACAACAGCTGGACCTTTTTTAGAAACTGCAGCACGGCAAGCTTCGTCAATAACTTTTGGCAATTGCTCAGCGTAAGCTACACGTTTGTTATATACAGCGATACCGTTGTACATTGGGTTTTGATTCAATTCTTGGAAAGCATCCATGTTCAATTCGTTAACTGGACGTGATCCAAGGATTGCTAGGAATGGAGTGTTATCCATAGCTGCATCGTAAACACCGTTAATCAAGTGAGTCGCACCTGGACCACCTGAACCAACTGCAACCCCGATTGAGCCGCCGAATTTAGCTTGCATAACCGCTGCAAGAGCACCTGTTTCTTCGTGGCGAACTTGCAAGAAACGGATATCTTTGTCTTCAGCCAAAGCGTCCATCAATGAGCTGAGTGTTCCTGATGGGATACCGTAGATTGTATCTACGCCCCATGTTTTCAATACATTAAGCATTGCTGCAGATGCAGTAATTTTCCCTTGAGTCATAATGATAACTCTCCTTCAAATATTTTTAAATCTACTAAAAAAGGTTTCATATAATTTTTGAAAACGTTTCAGTAAATTTTTACACTACTAATTTATCACATTTATTTTTAGTTTACTAAGAATCTGCTCAGAAGTTTTTATTCTCTATTACAGTACAGTTTGAAAACGTTTTTTAATTTCTGTTTTATAATAAAAAGCGAGCAAGCCCGCTTTTAATCTATTTTACTAAAGTTTAGTAAGAGTGAACTAGTCAGAACAGATACAGAACTAAAGGCCATAGCTAGACCTGCCAGTTCTGGATTGAGGGCCAGTCCAACACCTGAAAAGACTCCTGCTGCAATCGGAATTCCGGCGACATTGTAGATAAAGGCCCAGAAAAGATTGAGCAGAATTCGATTAAAGGTTTTCTTACTCATGTCAAAGGCACGAACCACTCCTAGGAGGTTATTAGTTGTCAACACCAAATCTGCTGACTCGATGGCAATATCTGTTCCAGCTCCCATAGCAATCCCCACATCTGCTACACTGAGGGCAGGAGCGTCATTGATACCATCACCAACAAAGGCTACTTTTCCAGTCGCTTGTAGTTTATGGATTTCATGGGCTTTTTCTTCTGGTAAGACACCTGCAATGACCTCTTCGATTCCGATCTGATCGGCAATAGCACGCGCCACACCTGCATTGTCTCCTGTCAGCATGACTGTTTTAAGACCTCGTTTTTTCAACTGACTGATGGCAAGCTTAGCATTTTCCTTAGGAATATCTTGCAGAGCAAGCAAGCCTTTGATTTCATTGTCAACAGCCAAGAAAACAACTGTCTTAGCTTCTTTTTCCAGTTCTTCTAGTTTTTCCTGATAAATGCTAGAAATATCCATGCCATCCAGCATTTTAGCATTTCCAAGCAAAACTTGTTTTCCATTGATTTGTCCTGAGACACCTTTTCCGTGCAAGGCTTGAAAATTTTCAACAGTGTGAAATTCAAGTCCAGCTTCACTCGCTCGTTTCACAACGGCTTCAGCCAGTGGGTGTTGAGAAGCTTCTTCCAAGGAAGCTGCCAATCCAAGCACTTCTACTTCGTCGCCGATGATATCTGTGACCACAGGTTTCCCTTCCGTCAAAGTTCCTGTCTTATCAAAGACGATAGTTTGAACTTTCTGGATTTCCTGTAGAACCGTTCCATTTTTGAGGAGAACTCCCATCTTGGCACTACGACCTGTCCCCACCATAAGGGCTGTCGGTGTTGCAAGTCCCAATGCACAAGGGCAGGCAATAATCAGAACTGCTACTCCATAGAGAAGCGAAGACACAAAGCTCGCTCCAAGCACAACTACACTATCCCTGAGTAAGACGAACCAAACCCAAAAGGTCACAATCCCTAAAATGACAACTGCTGGGACAAAAATCCCTGAAATTTTATCCGTCAAGTCCTGAATCGGCGCACGACTTGTCTGAGCTTTCTTCACAAAATCCACAATCTGAGCCAAAACAGTCTCTGAACCAACTTTTTCTGCCCTAAAAACAAGTGTTCCACTATTATTGATGGTTGAGCCAATCACGGTATCTCCAACTGTCTTGTCCACAGGCAGACTCTCACCTGTCACCATAGACTCATCAATACTAGAGATACCTTCTACTACGACACCATCAACCGCAATCTTTTCACCGGGACGCACTCGAATCAGGTCGCCTACCTTGACTTGTTCCAAGGGAACTTGAACATAGCGTTCATCACGCAAGACTTCTGCTGTTTTAGCCTGTAAATCCAGTAATTTCTCCACAGCTTGGGAAGTATTTTTTCGCATTTTCTCCTCAAAAACGGCTCCCAGAAGAACGAAGAAGAAGATAAATCCCGCACTTTCGAAGTAAACAGGGAGCCCAGCAAAGAGGGCAACTAGGCTATAGAAATAAGCCACTAGGGTTCCCAACGCAACCAAGGTATCCATGTTGGCATTGTGCTTTTTAAAACTAGCCCAAGCACTTTGGATATAAGGACCACCTGCTACTAGCATAATCGGTGTTGTGGCTAAAAAGGTGCCCCAACGCATGACTTGGTGACTGATTCCTCCTGTCGACATCCCAATCATGAGGATTACAAGAGGCACAGTAAAGATACTAGTAATCCAAAAACGCTGTAAAAGTGATAGAGATTTTCGAGTCTTCTCAACGACTGTATAACTTCCCTTTTGCATCTTCATACCACAAGAAAATTCATGTTGGCCAAATTCTTGAGGTGTAAAACGAATGACTTTCTCTTCGTCTACGCCAATTGGTTCTAAGATGCCTTCTTCTTCAAAAAGAATTTCCTTATAACAGTTTGAAGGTGTCACACGGTGAAAGGTGATCTCAGCAGGAACTCCTTTTTGCAGTTGAATGTGGGCTGGATGGTAACCTTTGTCTGCCGTGATACGAATTTTTTGAACACCATTTTCAAGACTTGCTTTTACAATTTCAGTCATATCATTCTCCTATTCTACAATCATCTTACCGTGCATCATATTCATGCCACAAGAGAAACCATACTCTCCAGCCTGCTCAGGCGTGATTTCCACTATATACTCTTCCCCCATAGGCAGGTCCGCATGTACACCAAAATCTGGAAAAACAATTTGGTCCAAACATGGTGAAGGATCCTTGCGGTCAAAGACAATGCGGGCTGGCACTGATTTCTTGAGGATAATCAACTCAGGCGTATAGCCTCCCATGACTTCCACTCGAATCTCTTGGTAGCCCTTTTTTTGCTGGGCCTTTTGTCCAGATTTTTCAGGCTTTTTGAAAAACCAAAACAAGATAAACGCGATAAGGGCAATACAAATAATGGTTACAATAATATTCAACATGACGTCTCCTTTACATACAATTACATTTTACTTCTGTTACAGCGCTTGATTTCTTCTCAGAAATCACAGCTTCCAAGTCTTCCAAGTCAGCCTGAGTAAAATCACATTCAGCAATCAAATCAGCCAACAAGTTCTTAATCCTACGAGAACAAACCTTGTCCTTGATATCTTGGACAAGTAAATCCCGACTTTGGTCCAAAGTTAAAAGGGCTGAATAGACAAAGGACTTGCCTTCTTTTTTCCGAGTCAGACACTCTTTCTCAACCAGACGAGCCAAAAGAGTTTGAATGGTCGACTTGGACCAATCGAACCGCTCCGCCAGAACCCTGATCAAATCCGTACTGGTCTGCTCTCCTTGCATCCAAATAATCTTCATGACCTGCCATTCTGCATCTGAAATCTGCATAATCACACCTCCTAAATCTACATTTGTCGATTACAGTTATTAGTATACTTCAAAAATCTACATTTGTCAACTATAAAATTCAAATTTTTCTCTTTTTTTAAAATCTTTATGACAAAAGTGATTAAAATATATGCAAAAACCTCCACAATCAGTAGAGGCAAGCTGTTTTATCAATACAATTTTAAGTCGCGTGGGTCAACTGGGAAAGTTGGGTTGTAGGGGTTGTGACGGAGTTTGAAGTGTTTGACATCTTCAATGGTCTGAGTTCCAGACAATTGCATGACTGTCTTCAATTCCGCATTCAAGTGTTCAAAGACTTGACGCACACCAACACTACCGCCGAGAGCCAAGCCATAGATAACCGGGCGGCCAATAGCTACCAAGTCTGCTCCTGAAGCCAAGGCTTTAAAGACGTGTTGACCACGACGAATACCTGAGTCAAAGACGATTGGCACACGTTTATCAACTGCTTCAGCTACTTCTTGAAGTGAGTCGAAGGCAGCTGGTCCACCGTCGATTTGACGACCACCGTGGTTGGTTACCCAGATACCAGAAGCTCCTGCAGCAAGCGAACGTTCAACATCCTCACGGCATTGTGGTCCCTTGACATAAACAGGAAGTCCAGAGTATTCAGCGATAAATTCTACATCACGTGGAGACAAGCGTTGTTTAGCTGATTTATAAACAAAGTCCATTGATTTACCAGCACCTTCTGGTAGGTATTCTTCAACAATCGGCATGCCAACTGGGAAGACAAAACCATTGCGCTTGTCCACCTCACGATTACCCCCTACAGTCGCATCTGCTGTCAAGACAATCGCTTTATAACCTTCAGCCTTGACACGGTCCATGATATGGCGGTTGATACCGTCATCCTTACTAAAGTAAAATTGGAACCAATGAGGTGTCCCTTGAAGGGCCTCCGTAATTTCTGGAAGATCGACAGTAGAGTAAGAGCTAGTTGTATAGAGGGAACCAAACTCATGCACACCACGCGCAGTCGCCACTTCACCCTGTTCATTTGCCAATTTATGAGCCGCAACAGGCGCCATAATGATTGGTGAAGATAGTTTTTCACCTGTAAATTCAATCTCTGTACTTGGATTTTCTACATCGCAAAGAGTATGCGGAACGATGAGTTTGTGGTTAAAGGCGCGGATATTCTCACGTAAAGTGAAAGTATCTTCTGCTCCACTAGCGATATAGCCAAATGCTGCTTTAGGGATAACTTGTTGCGCCATTGGCTCCAAATCATAGGTATTGATGAAATCTACATGACCTTCTGCATTGCTTGTTTTGTATGACATAAAATGCCCTCCTTAATAAGTAAGCGTTTACTTTGTATATTACAAAAATATCTTAACTCTTTTTTCAACACTTTTCAAATATTTTGTTTGAAAATTTCAGAAATTTTATTTCTATGATAAAAAATCCTTATAACAGCAATAAAAAATACATATTATCCAAAGGAGATTTTAAGTGCTACAATAACTGTATTATTTCTAGATAGGAGGTTCTATTTTTGGATTGGTCCATTGTTGAACAATATCTACCACTATATCAAAAGGCATTCTTTCTGACCTTGCATATTGCCGTTTGGGGAATTTTGGGATCCTTTCTGCTCGGTTTAATCGTTAGTATCATCCGACATTACCGCATCCCTGTTCTGGCGCAAGTAGCGACAGCCTACATTGAATTGTCACGTAATACGCCCCTTTTGATTCAACTCTTCTTTCTCTATTTCGGTCTTCCCCGAATCGGGATTGTCCTATCTTCAGAAGTCTGTGCCACACTGGGACTTGTCTTTTTAGGAGGCTCCTATATGGCAGAATCTTTCCGAAGTGGGCTGGAAGCCGTCAGTCAAACCCAGCAGGAAATTGGATTAGCTATCGGTCTGACACCTCTACAGGTCTTTCGCTATGTGGTTCTTCCGCAAGCAACAGCGGTGGCACTCCCCTCCTTTAGTGCCAATGTCATTTTCCTCATCAAGGAAACCTCTGTTTTCTCAGCAGTGGCTTTGGCCGACCTCATGTACGTCGCCAAGGACTTGATTGGTCTCTACTATGAGACAGACATTGCGCTAGCTATGTTGGTAATTGCTTACCTGATTATGTTGCTGCCCATCTCACTGGTCTTTAGCTGGATAGAAAGGAGGCTCCGCCATGCAGGATTCGGGAATCCAAGTACTCTTTCAGGGAAATAATCTCCTGCGAATCTTACAGGGATTAGGCGTTACGATAGGGATTTCTATCCTGTCTGTCCTTTTATCTATGATTTTCGGAACAGTCATGGGAATCATCATGACCTCCCATTCTAGAATCGTACGATTTTTAACACGATTGTATCTGGAATTTATCCGTATTATGCCCCAGCTGGTGCTACTCTTCATCGTTTACTTTGGCTTAGCTCGAAACTTTAATATTAATATCTCAGGTGAGACTTCAGCTATTATCGTTTTTACCCTCTGGGGAACAGCTGAAATGGGAGACTTGGTACGTGGAGCTATCACTTCTCTCCCTAAACATCAGTTTGAAAGTGGACAGGCACTAGGCTTAACCAACATTCAACTTTACTACCACATCATCATCCCACAGGTCTTGAGAAGATTGCTTCCACAAGCCATCAATCTTGTCACTCGGATGATCAAAACCACTTCCTTGGTTGTTTTGATTGGGGTTGTTGAGGTTACCAAGGTTGGACAACAAATCATCGATAGCAATCGCTTGACTATCCCAACCGCTTCCTTCTGGATTTATGGAACTATTCTGGTCTTGTATTTCGCAGTCTGCTTTCCTATTTCCAAACTATCCACTCACTTAGAAAAACATTGGAGAAACTAAATGTCTAAAACTATCTTAGAAATCAAGGAACTAAAAAAATCCTTTGGAGACAATCCCATCCTCCAAGGTCTATCCCTGCAAATCAATAAAGGGGAAGTTGTGGTTATTCTTGGGCCATCCGGTTGTGGGAAAAGTACCCTCCTTCGTTGCCTCAATGGCTTAGAAAGTATTCAAGGTGGAGATATTCTTCTGGATGGTCAGTCTATCGTTGAAAATAAAAAAGACTTTCACCTAGTTCGCCAAAAGATTGGCATGGTCTTTCAAAGTTATGAACTCTTTCCCCATCTGGATGTCCTACAAAACCTCATCCTAGGCCCTATCAAGGCTCAAGGGAGAGACAAGAAAGAAGTCACTGAAGAAGCTTTGAAACTACTAGAACGTGTTGGATTGTTGGATAAACAACATAGCTTTGCGCGTCAATTATCTGGTGGACAGAAGCAACGGGTTGCAATTGTCCGTGCCCTCCTCATGCATCCAGAAATCATCCTTTTTGACGAAGTGACGGCTTCGCTGGATCCAGAAATGGTGCGTGAGGTACTGGAACTTATCAATGATTTGGCCCAAGAAGGCCGTACCATGATTTTAGTAACCCATGAAATGCAGTTTGCCCAAGCTATTGCCGATCGGATTATCTTTCTCGACCAAGGGAAAATCGCTGAAGAAGGAACTGCTCAAGCCTTCTTTACCAATCCTCAAACTAAACGAGCCCAGGAATTTTTAAACGTCTTTGACTTTAGCCAATTTGGCTCATATCTATAAAGGAGATTCTTATGAAACTACTCAAACCACTCTTAACTGTTTTGGCACTTGCCTTTGCCCTTATCTTTGTCACAGCTTGTAGCTCAGGTGGAAATGCTAGTTCCTCATCTGGAAAAACGACGGCCAAGGCCCGCACAATCGATGAAATCAAAAAAAGCGGTGAGCTACGAATCGCTGTATTTGGAGACAAGAAACCCTTTGGTTACGTTGATAATGACGGTTCTTACCAAGGCTACGATATTGAGCTTGGGAACCAATTAGCCCAAGACCTTGGCGTGAAGGTTAAATACGTTTCAGTCGATGCTGCCAACCGTGCTGAATACTTGATTTCAAACAAGGTGGATATTACCCTTGCCAACTTTACAGTGACTGACGAACGCAAGAAACAAGTTGATTTTGCCCTTCCATATATGAAAGTCTCTCTTGGTGTCGTATCACCTAAGACTGGTCTCATTACAGACGTCAAACAATTAGAAGGTAAAACCTTGATTGTTACAAAAGGAACGACCGCTGAAACTTATTTTGAGAAAAAACACCCAGAAATCAAACTCCAAAAATATGACCAATACAGTGACTCTTACCAAGCCCTTCTTGACGGACGTGGAGATGCCTTCTCTACTGACAATACTGAAGTCCTAGCTTGGGCGCTTGAAAACAAAGGATTTGAAGTAGGAATTACTTCCCTCGGTAACCCAGATACCATTGCGGCGGCAGTCCAAAAAGGCAACCAAGAATTGCTAGACTTCATCAATAAAGATATTGAAAAATTAGGCAAAGAAAACTTCTTCCACAAGGCCTATGAAAAAACACTTCACCCAACCTACGGTGACGCTGCTAAAGCAGATGACCTGGTTGTTGAAGGTGGAAAAGTCGACTAATACTCTTCGAAAATACTCTTCAAACCACATCAGCTTCACCTTGGATTATATTTGATTTTCATTTAGTATAAGATCCAATAACATCACAAAAAGAAATCAGGTAATCCTAGTGACTACCTGATTTTCTATGTTTTAGGCATTTTGCCAATTTTCTTGGTCTTCTTTAAATCGTTTTAGAAGGTCGAGGCCTTCTGGTGTGATATAGCCTTCTTCTTGGGCTAGATGGATGAGCTCACTGTAGTTAGAAAGCGTCACAAGTTTGACACCTGAATCTGAGAAGTTCTTATCTGCTTTTGGCAATTGGTAGCTGAAAATCGCTACAACTCCAAGCACGTCAGCTCCTTCTCGTTTAGCGGCTGCTACTGCTTCAAGAACAGAACCACCCGTTGAAATAAGGTCTTCAACCACTACCATTTTTTGACCTTGAGCTACACGGCCTTCAATTTGATTACCAGCACCGTGGTCTTTTGGTTTGCTACGAATATAGGCAAATGGCAGATTCATCTTATCAGCAATAATAGCTCCGTGTGGAATCCCTGCTGTTGCAGTCCCTGCAATCACTTCTACCTCAGGAAAGGCTTCTTTGATAGCATCTACAAAGCCATTTTCAATGAGGGTACGAGTTTCTGGATAGGCAAGCGTCACACGGTTATCCGTGTAAATCGGTGACTTGATACCAGATGCCCAAGTGAAAGGCTCCTCTGGTTTGAGGTAAACTGCTTGAATTTTCAAGAGGTGGCTAGCGATATCTTTAGCAAGTGTCATGGTATTCTCCTTTTATTTTTCTAATCTAGTTCTTTAATTCCACTCCTGTGTCCATTCATCCTTGATGGCATGATAAGCTGCAACAGGATCCTCAGCTTGGGTAATGGGACGTCCCACTACGATATAGTCACTACCGATTTGATAGGCATCAGCAGGGGTCATCACGCGTTTTTGATCTCCAACAGCAGCTCCCTGTGGACGAATGCCCGGTGTCAGACAGATAAAATCTGAATTAGTAGCCTTTTTGATAACTTGCACTTCTTGAGCCGAGCAAACGACACCATCTAACCCAGCTTCAGCTGTCTTCTTAGCATAATGAATCACAGACTCTTGCAGGCTGGTTTGGATATTTTGGAACTCCTGCATCTGGGCTTCTGACGTTGATGTAAGCTGCGTTACAGCAATCAATTTGGCTTGACTTCCAAGACCTTCACGCGCAGCCTTCATCATCTCTACGCCACCAGCCGCATGAACATTGGTCATATCCACACCAAGCTGAGACAGGACCTTCATGGCTGATTTGACTGTATTGGGAATGTCATGAAGTTTGAGATCCAAAAAGACACTGTGACCCAGACCTTTCAAGTAAGATATAATCTCAGGACCCGTTGCGTAATAAAGCTCCATCCCTACCTTGAGATAAAGGCTTTCTTCTGCTGGGAAAAGAGCTAAAAATTCCTTGACCGCCTCAAAACTAGGAAAATCAAGAGCAATAACTGGACGATGTTCTCGCATAGGTTTCTCCTTTTACCTTTGCTAGTGAGAGAGTCTGGTCACAAGAAGCCACGAAAAAAGGAACCTGCCAACAGCAAGGTTCCACGAAAAATGGGTAGTCTCCACCCTTTCACCGTCTAACCTTAGCTGCCTCTCTGGACTGCTTTAAAGGTTTTTTACTATTCTATTATTTCTACTAGCACTTGTCAAGTAAAAACATGGTCACGTATGTGTCGTGATTTTTGAGAAATTCCAAAATCACATATAAATAAATGTAGATACACGAAAGGGCTGAACATATAATTATATGCTTTCTGTATCTCTCAAAACTCTAGACACTTACCATGGGCACTGAAGAACTATAAGAGAAAAGTTAAACCCTAGCGACGTGATGAACGCTGATTTGTTTGATTTCGATTGCTCTCTTCCTCCAGCTTTTTCTTCTCTTCTTCCAATTTATTCTGCTGTTCTTCCAGTCTTTTCTTCTCTTCCTCTTTCTGCTTCTTCTCAGCTTCCTTAGCCTCTTGTTTGGCTTTTTCCTCAGCCTCCATAATTAATTTATCCGCCACAGTGTAGCTGTAAATTCCAGCTTCCATGTCAATCACACTCGGTTCTGACAATTGTGGCTTAATCTTACTGTAATATGGCAGTTTCTTACTCATTTCAGATAGAGGAACCAAGACCTCGTCCGAATCATTCATGGTCAATCGAATTAAATCTGAAGTCACCTTGCTTGGAGCTAGTTCCACCTTTTGGATAGCCGCCTTGAGTTCTGGGCTAATTTGAGAAAGTTCTGACGTAAAGGTTTTGATTTGTTCCCTGTCATTAAAGAGAACAGATAAATACGTTTCTGGTAGACTAACCAAGCTCACAGAACTGGTCTCAAGCTGACCACTGGAAAGAATAGGATAATGATTTTCACCAGAAATATAGTAGGCCACAATATCATATTCCTTAACCTTGATAGTAAACTTGATTGGAAATTGATAGACAAGTTGAGCTGATTCAACCCAATAATTAGACTTAATCTGCTCTTCATATTTTGCCTTGTCTAGCAGAAGGTTAATCGTATAATCCGAATCCTGAATGCCTGAAGCCTGTCGAATATCATCATCCGTAGTTTGCACCGTTCCCTCAACACGAATATCCTTCATGGTCGCATAAGGACTGAGCAGGTAGGCAGAGACAATCAATAAAAGCAGACTTGGAAATAAAATCGTTAGAGCTCGCAAGATATGGATGGCAGGAATTTTCGGTTTAGCCGATTTCTTCTTTACAGGCTTTTTCTCTCTTTTTTTATCCTGTCCTTCGTTCTCTGTAGACTTTGATTTCTCTTTGGATACCTCTTTTTTGACCTCTTCTGAATCTTCGACTTTTTCTTCAGACTCTTCCTTAGCTGATTCTGGGTCCTTTGGATCAGATTCACTCTCTTGGCCCTCAGTTTCATCTGATTCTTCAGATTTTGAAGCCATTCGAGCTTGTCTTTCCTTTTCCTTCTCTTCAGCTAGGGCCGCCTCTTCTTCAGCCTTCTTTTTTAGATATTCTTGGTTTCGTTTCTGCCATTCTGATAACTCTTTAAATTCTTCGAGGATTTCTTTGCCCTCATTTTTCTTATCTTTTGACATTTACTTTCCTTATGATAAATCTTTTTTCAATAATTGATAAAAATCTGCTAGAGATTTCAATTCCTTAGAAGCCCTCATCTTAGCTTTGTATTCTTCCTTGTGGCTTAGTAAATGAGAAATCTTCTCTTCCAAACTGTACAAGGTCAAATCACTTTCTTGAAGCTCTTCTGCATAGCCTTTTTTTACAAAGTAGGCTGCGTTCTCAATCTGGTCTCCACGACTAGCTTCACGACCAAGCGGCACAATAACATGCAATTTTGCCATGGCCAAGAGCTCAAAAATCGTATTGGCACCACCTCGTGTCACAACAATATCAGCCAATTCCATCAAGGGTTGATAGAGATTGGTCACATAGTCAACACGAAAAAGATTTTGGCTCAACTCGTTCAGGCTAGAATCTCCAGTTAAATTGATAATATTGTAGCGCTCTGTCAGTTCTTTCTTATGGTCTGTCACCAATTGGTTAAAGACACGAGCGCCTGCAGAACCACCAACAAACAGCACTGTTGGCAATTGGGGATTAAAGTGGGTTTGAATATCCACCAATTCATCTGGTTCTGGAGTGTTTTTGTCTGAAACCTTGGTCACTGCTCCCACATGCTCGACCTTAGACAAACTTGAAGCTTGCTCAAATGTTGAATACATCTTGGTCGCAAATTTATAGGCTATTTTATTAGCCAAACCCATAGATAGGTCCGATTCGTGAATAAAGACAGGCACTCCTGACACACGCGCAGCGATAACTGGCGGTACCGAGACAAAGCCTCCCTTTGAAAAAAGGGCCTGTGGACGAAGTCGCAACAATATAAAGAGCGATTGGACAATTCCCCAGCCAACTTTGAAGACATCCAGCATATTTTGCCAAGAGAAATAGCGACGCAATTTTCCAGTCGCAATGGAATGGAAGGTGACATCTAGACCTGACTTGAGGATTTCTTGGTGTTCGATGCCACGTTTATCTCCGATATAGTGAACTTCCCATCCATCTTCGATAAACTTAGGCATTAACAAAAGGTTGAGGGTCACGTGTCCAACCGTCCCCCCACCTGTAAAGACAATTTTTTTCATATTATTCCTTTAACTCCGCTACTGTGTCGATAAAGAGGTCGCCACGTACTTCAAAGTTAGCATACATATCCCAGCTGGCATTGGCTGGACTGAGAAGGACTACATCTCCTTGAGTCGCAAGTTCATAGGCTTTGCGGGTCGCATCTGCAATATCTGTCGCCTCCACATATGCCACACTAGCCTTATCTGCTGCCCGTTTGACACGTTCGGCAGACTGACCCAGGATGACCATCTTCTTGAGTCCAGTAATATCTGGCACCAATTCGTCAAACTCATTACCACGGTCCAAACCACCTGCAATCAAAATGACCTTGTTGTTGTCAAATCCTGACAAGGCTTTTTGAGTAGCCAAGATATTGGTTGACTTGCTATCATTATAGAATTTGACACCCTTGATTTCATCCACAAATTGGAGACGGTGTTTGACACCACCAAAGGCTGAAAGAGTTTCCTTGATGGTTTGGTTGTCTACACCACGAAGCTTGGCAACAGCAATGGTCGCAAGGGCATTTTCCACATTGTGGCTACCTGGAACACCGATTTCATTCGCTGCCATGACCACTTCCCCTCGGAAGTAGAGTTGACCATCTTCCAGATAAGCTCCATCAACCTTTTCAAGTGTTGAAAATGGTACAACGGTAGCTTGTGTTTTGCTAGCCAATTCTTTTGCCAAGTCTTGGTTAAAGTTCAAGACAAGGAAATCAGCTGCTGTCATCTTGTTCTGGATATTCCACTTGGCTGCTACATATTCCTCAAAAGAACCATGATAATCGATATGAGTTGGCATGAGGTTGGTAATAACCGCAATCTCAGGATGGAATTCTTGAACACCCATGAGTTGGAAAGAAGAAAGCTCCATGACAAGCGTGTCCTTGTCTGTCGCTGTTTGAGCAACCTGACTGGCAGGATAGCCTATATTTCCTGATAAGAGACCATGTTGACCAGCAGCAGTCAAAACTTCTCCAATCATAGTCGTTGTGGTTGTTTTTCCATTTGAACCTGTGATACCGATAATTGGCGCTTCTGAAATCAAGTAAGCCAATTCCACCTCAGTTAAAACTGGAATTCCCTTTGCCAAAGCCTTTTCAATCATAGGATTGCTGTAAGGGATACCTGGATTTTTCACCATGAGGGCAAACTCTTCATCCAATAGTTCCAAAGGATGGCCACCTGTAATGACCTTGATCCCTTCTTCCAGCAAACTTTGGGCAGCTGGATTGTCTTCGAAAGGCTTCCCATCATTTACTGTCACAATGGCACCTAGCTTGTCCAACAAACGAGCTGCAGATTCACCAGATTTGGCCAAACCTAAAACAAGGACTTTCTTATTTTTAAATTGATCTATTACTTTCATGTCTCAAACTCCATTTCTACTCTTACTATTTTACCATTTTTATGGAAATAATTCTAAATGAAAATGCTCATATTCAGCATTCTAACAAGCAAAAAGAGAGCCGAAACTCTCTTTTTATCTTCTTTTACTTTTACTGACCGACATGAGGGTAATATCTCGCAAGCTAAAGTATGCTAGGAAGAGCATGGCGATTGCGATAAAAAATTCTGTCGGTAGCTGAAAGATTTGCAGAACTGACAACATGAGCAAAATCAAAAGTGCTACAAAAGCAAAGACGACAAGGACGATATTGACTGTCCCTTTAATGCTTTCTGGTGTCGCAAATACATAGAGTAGTAATAAGAGGAGTCCTATGATTAAATAAACCATCTTTATCTCTTTCTAGCTCTTATTCAGCTGATTTTTTCTTCTTGTTGGCTTTTTCACGCTCTGCCTTGTTAAGGATTTGTTTACGCAAACGAATAGACTCAGGTGTTACTTCCATATACTCATCATCGTTCAAGAACTCAAGAGACTCTTCAAGTGTCAAGATACGAGGTGTCTTAATAACAGCTGTTTGGTCCTTAGTAGCTGAACGAACGTTAGTCATTTGTTTTGCCTTAGTGATGTTAACGGTCAAGTCATTTTCACGAGAGTTTTCACCGATAATCATTCCTTCATAAACTTCAGTACCTGGGTTGACAAAGATCGTACCACGTTCTTCGATAGACATGATTGAGTAAGTTGTAGCCTTACCAGCATCGATAGAAACAAGGGCACCACGGTGACGACCACCAATTTCCCCTGGAATCAATGGCAGGTATTGGTCAAAGGTATGGTTCATGATACCGTATCCACGAGTCATTGACAAGAACTCAGTTGAGTATCCAATCAAACCACGCGCTGGAACAAGGAAGACCAAACGAGTTTGACCATTACCAGTTGAAATCATATCCAACATTTCACCCTTACGTTCAGAAAGGCTTTGGATAACAGATCCTTGGTATTCTTCTGGAGTGTCGATTTGAACACGTTCAAATGGTTCACATTTAACACCGTCGATTTCTTTTACGATAACTTCTGGACGAGATACTTGAAGTTCATATCCCTCACGGCGCATTGTTTCGATAAGGATTGACAAGTGCAATTCTCCACGTCCTGAAACAGTCCATTTATCTGGTGAATCAGTTGGGTCAACACGAAGGGAAACGTCTGTTTGCAATTCTGCCTGCAAACGTTCTTCCACCTTACGAGAAGTCACCCATTTACCTTCTTTACCAGCAAATGGTGAGTTGTTGACCAAGAATGTCATTTGAAGAGTTGGCTCATCGATGTGTAGGATTGGAAGAGCTTCAACTGCATCTGTAGGAGTGATGGTTTCACCAACGAAGATATCTTCCATACCTGAAACGGCAATCAAGTCACCCGCTTTAGCTTCTTGGATTTCACGACGTTCCAAACCAAAGAAACCGAAAAGTTTTGTAACACGGAAGTTTTTAGTTGTGCCGTCAAGTTTAGAAAGGGTAACTTGGTCCCCAACCTTAACTGTACCACGGAAGACACGACCGATACCGATACGACCAACGAAGTCATTGTAGTCCAAAAGTGACACTTGGAACTGCAAAGGCTCATCTGAGTTATCTACTGGAGCTGGGATATGGTCGATAATTGTGTCAAAGATTGGTGCCATAGTAGTTTCTTGATCAGCTGGATCATCTGACAATGAAGAAGTTCCGTTGATCGCTGATGCATACACCACTGGGAAGTCAAGCTGATCGTCATCTGCACCAAGCTCGATGAAAAGTTCCAAGACTTCGTCCACTACTTCTGCTGGACGAGCTGATGGTTTATCGATTTTGTTAACAACCACGATTGGGACAAGGTCTTGTTCCAAGGCTTTTTTCAAAACGAAACGAGTTTGTGGCATAGTTCCTTCGTAGGCATCTACGACCAAGACAACACCGTCAACCATTTTCATGATACGCTCAACTTCTCCACCGAAGTCCGCGTGTCCTGGTGTGTCCATGATGTTGATACGAGTTCCGTTGTAGGCAACGGCTGTATTTTTAGCAAGGATGGTAATTCCACGCTCTTTTTCGATATCGTTTGAGTCCATAGCACGCTCAGCCAATTCAGTACGTGCATCAAGCGTTTCTGATTGTTTCAATAATTCGTCAACGAGGGTTGTTTTACCGTGGTCAACGTGGGCGATAATCGCAATGTTACGGATATCTTCTCTTAATTTTGTCATGATTTCCTCTATAATATTCAAAATTTATTTTCTAACTGAACGATTATACCATAATTTCAGGTAAATAACATAATTCAAGCAAGTGTAAATGTTTTCACTCTGCTTTTCTTTTCACGTCAAGCCTTTTCAAAGCAAGCGACTTATGATAAGATAGGCACAGTATGCGTTTAGATAATTTATTAGCCCAAGAAAAAGTTAGCCGAAAGGCCATGAAACAAGCCTTACTCAAAGGGGAAATTCTAGTCGATGGTCGCCCAGCTCGCTCCCTAGCCCAGAATATCGATACAGGACTACAGGAACTCCTTTTTCAGGACCAAATCATTCGAGGCTATGAGCACACCTATCTTATGCTTCATAAACCTGCTGGTGTCGTTACAGCCAATAAAGACAGGGAACTTCCAACTGTCATGGACCTGCTGTCACCTGACATCCAGTCTGACAAGCTCTATGCCGTCGGTCGACTGGACCGAGATACGACGGGACTCCTCCTCGTGACCGATAACGGCCCTTTGGGCTTTCAGCTCCTCCATCCCCAATATCATGTCGATAAGACTTATCGAGTTGAGGTCAATGGACTTCTAACACCTGACCATATCCAAGCCTTTCAAAAGGGAATTGTCTTTTTAGATGGTACTGTCTGTAAACCTGCAAGACTAGAGATTCTATCTGCAAGTCCTTCCCTCAGTCAAGCCTCTATTACCATTTCAGAAGGAAAATTTCACCAGGTTAAGAAAATGTTCCTCTCGGTTGGTGTCAAGGTGACTTCACTCAAACGCACCCATTTTGGACCTTGGAGCTTGGATGAGAATCTTCAAGCAGGAGACTATCGTCCCCTAAACTCAGAAGAATTGGCAAGCATTCGTGAATTTCTCAGAAAAAGTGGTTAAAAAATGAGCTCGGAAACATCCAAGCTCGTTTTCTTATTTCTCAACTTTGACTTTCCCTTTCCAAGAATCCAAGCCATAAGAAAGGATATAAATCTCAGAAAAACCTTGTTTTTTCAAGTAAAGGGCTGCGTTTGTGACACGTTGCGCACGTTGGTTTTCGTAAAGAAGGACAGGTTTATCCTTACGAAGGGCTGCAAGACTAGTCTTCAACTGACTTGAAGGAATATTGCGGGCTCCAAGGATATGTTTTCTGTGAAATTCAGCTGGGTCGCGCAAATCAATCAATTGACCCGTACGAATCAAGGCTTCAAATTCCTCATTGTCCACGATTTTAGCCGCACGGCGAATACGAAGATAGTTAAAGCCCATCCATGCCAACATTGCTAGTATAAGTGCCCACAAAATCCAAGTAACCATTAGTTATTTTCTCCATTTTTCTCAATATAATCCAATTCTACCTTGTGCTCTCTGCGAAGAACCGCTTCTGCTTCTAGATAATCCAGTTTGTCCATCAACCCTGCATCGTAAATCCGTGAGAGTTCCAACTTCATCAGTTCAATATCATATAAGCGTTTTCCCATATAAACAATAATACCAAATTGCTTGAGGAACTGTTGCACATCATAGAATGTTTTCATAAGACTCATTCTAACAAAATTTTGTGTTTTTTTCAAGAAGAGACTTACACAATGCTACTGATTTTCCTATCTTCTTTGGCGATTCTGACGCAAGTGTGGTACAATAAAAACATGAGAATTCAACAATTACACTATATTATCAAAATCGTCGAAACTGGCTCCATGAATGAGGCAGCCAAGCAACTCTTTATCACTCAGCCAAGTCTTTCCAATGCAGTGAGAGATTTGGAAAATGAAATGGGCATTGAAATCTTTATCCGCAATCCCAAGGGTATCACCTTGACCCGTGATGGGATGGAGTTCCTCTCTTATGCCCGTCAGGTTGTCGAGCAAACTCAGCTTCTGGAAGAACGCTATAAAAATCCTGTCGCCCACCGCGAACTCTTTAGCGTTTCCTCCCAGCACTATGCCTTTGTGGTCAATGCCTTTGTTTCTCTACTCAAGAAAAGTGATATGGAGAAATACGAGCTCTTCCTTCGTGAAACTCGGACTTGGGAGATTATTGACGACGTCAAGAACTTCCGTAGTGAGGTCGGTGTCCTATTTTTGAACAGCTACAATCGTGATGTTTTAACCAAGATGCTGGATGACAACCACCTGCTAGCTCACCATCTCTTTACTGCCCAGCCCCATATCTTTGTCAGCAAGACCAATCCTCTGGCAAAGAAAGACAAGGTCAAACTGTCTGATTTGGAAAACTTCCCTTATCTCAGCTATGATCAAGGAACTCACAACTCCTTCTACTTTTCTGAAGAGATTCTCTCGCAGGAATACCACAAAAAATCTATCGTTGTCAGTGACCGTGCCACCCTCTTTAATCTCTTGATTGGTTTAGATGGTTATACCATTGCGACAGGGATTTTGAACAGCAACCTCAACGGAGACAATATTGTTTCTATCCCACTGGATATTGACGACTCCATTGAGCTAGTCTATATCCAGCATGAAAAAACCAGCCTGTCTAAGATGGGCGAACGCTTTATCGACTATCTACTAGAAGAAGTCCAGTTTGATAGTTGAGAAATGATAAGAACCAATATGTAGGCTAGCAACAACCTGCATATTGGTTCTTTTTACTTATAATTAAAAGTCTCCCCTGCCAACTTATCAGCTAGCTTGGGAAAGAGGGTATAAAACTTATGAGCTAGGTTCAACAACATCGGAAGATTGAGTTCTCGTTTGTTTTTTCCCATAATCTTGACAATCTTTTTAGCTACTGCATCTGGTTCTAGCAGGAAGCGGTCAACCGATTTGAGATAGGTTCCATCTGGGTCTGCTTGGTCAAAAAATCCTGTGCGGATTGGTCCTGGATTGACAGTCGTTACATAAACGCCATAAGTCATGAGTTCGAGACGCAGAGCATTTGAAAAACCAATGGCTGCAAACTTGGTAGCTGAGTAAAGACTAGACTTGCCAGTAGCAATCAGACCTGCCATACTGACAATATTGATGATATGGCCTTTTCGGCTTTCCTTCATACGAGCCGCAAGGCGTCGAGATAGATTCATCAGGGCGAAGGTATTGACCTCAAACATCTGGTGAATATCTTGGTCAGAAATCTGGTCAAATTCCTCAAAAATCCCGTAACCAGCGTTGTTAATTAAAACATCAATCTTGCCATAGCGGATATAGAGATCTGCTAGCAGAGTTTCTAAGGCTGAGTCATCGGTAATGTCTATTTCAATTAATTCTGCATGGGGATGATTTCCGTAGAGTTGAGCTAATTTTTCCTTATCTCTACCAAGCAAGATGAGCTGGTCTTCAGGTAAAAGTTTAACCATTTCTTGGGCTAGACCACCGCTAGCTCCTGTAATGAGAATAGTAGGCATACTGTTCCTTTCTCAAGCTTTTAGATTTCCACTTCTTCCAAGTCTTTGACCACATGGACGTTTTCAAAAATTGTGGCCGCGTCTTTCTTGAGCTTGCTGATATCTTTTGAGAGGAAACGGGCACTGATATGGTTGAGTAAGAGGCGTTTGGCTCCTGCTTCTACCGCTACTTGTGCGGCTTGCATGTTAGTAGAGTGACCATGGTTACGAGCAATTATTTCATCGCCCTTGCCATAAGTCGACTCATGGACCAGGACATCAGCATTGACAGCCAGACGCACACTGGCATCCGTTTTTCGAGTGTCTCCTAAAATAGTGATAATCTTACCTGGACGTGGGGCTGAGATATAGTCTGCTGCCTTGATTTCAGTCCCATCTTCTAAAACAACGTCCTGACCGTTTTAATTTTTCCAAAAAGTGGGCCAAATGGGACACCTGCCGCCTTGAGTTTTTCAGCATCTAGCGTTCCTTCTAGATCCTTTTGGATAACACGATATCCAACGCAGAAAATAGTGTGATCCAACTCCTCTGCATACACAACGAATTTATCGGTCTCAAGGATTTTTCCTAGAGAATCTTGGTCAAACTCATAAAAATGAATGCGGTAAGGCAGGCGAGAACCTGACACACGAAGACTGGTTAAGACAAATGACTTGATTCCTTGCGGTCCATAGATCTCCAGATCTGTCTGCTCTTCATTGGCCTGAAAGGCACGGCTAGAAAGGAAACCAGGCAAGCCAAAAATGTGGTCTCCATGCAGATGGGTGATAAAGATTTTGCTGACCTTACGTGGTCGAATTGTGGTTTCCAGAATGCGATTTTGCGTTCCTTCTCCACAGTCAAAGAGCCAAACTTCGTTAATCTCGTCCAAAAGTTTCAGGGCGAGACTTGAAACATTGCGGGCTTTAGAGGGCTGACCAGCCCCCGTTCCTAAAAATTGAATATTCATTCGATACTTTCTAATTAATCAATATATAACATGGCTGTGCGGTTTTCCGATCGGAAATAGCGCTTGCCAGAAAAAGCAGTAGCTTCTTGTAATAAATCCTCTTGGCTGTAGCCTTTGAGACGCTTGCGACCATCAGCCAAGCTTTCTAAATCAGTCAAAGCTGTGAGACTTTCCACGCTAACAATTTCCTCGTCCCCGACAGACTTCATGTAAATCTTACCAGACTCCTCAAAGACTAGCTGATGGGGGAAAATTTGCGCAATTTCAAAGAGCAAGTCATCCGAGATTACTTCCTTATTTTCAGAAAAAATCCGAACAAGACCCTCACTCTCATAGCAGAAACCAAAGGATTTGCCAGACAGATTAAGCCGAACAAAGGGCTTGTTTTCTATGGTAAAACTAGGTTCAATATTGTAGAGATTCAGTTCCTGACTGACTTCCGCAAAGTAAGCTGTCGCTGCCTCAGGACTCTTTTTCTGGTAGAGTTCTGCAAAATAAGCATTGACAACGCTTGGCGGAGGTGTGATAAGTGCCAACTGCTCCTGCTCAGACCTACCAGCTAGAAGTTGATCTAAGTAAACCTTATCTAGACTTGTATAACCTCCATACTTTAGAGCCAACGTTTTAATATCAGTCATAAAATTCTTCTAACCTCCATTTGTTTTTCTCAGAAATGTAGCCTCTAATCACTTCCCCGTCCTCCTGATAATCGCGTTCTTCCAGAATCGCAACACTTTCTAAATCGTGAATCTTGTAGGACTTTGAAAAAGACACGCGCAGGGTAAAAGATTCAAAAATATTCTTGATTTTCTCTAAAAATAGTGCCTGCAAATTCTCACGACTATCCTCAGACTTGGCAGAAATGAGGGCATAAGGCGTTTGGGTCGGCGTGAAATCCTCCACCAAATCCGCTTTATTATAAAGGGTCAAGCGAGGAATATCTTCCATGTCCAGGTCTTTCATGATGGAAAGGACTGTTTTTTCATGCTCCTCGTGGTAAGGATTGCTGGCGTCGATAACATGAACCAGAAGATCCACATGCTTGCTTTCCTCCAAGGTTGACTTGAAACTGGACACCAACTCTGTCGGCAAATCTTGGATAAAGCCCACGGTATCTGTCAAAGTTACTTGGAGATTGCCCCCCAGATGAATACTCTTAGTCGTCGCGTCCAGAGTTGCAAAGAGCTCGTCCGCTTCATACTGAGTCTTACTGGTTAAAGTGTTCATGATAGTTGACTTCCCAGCATTGGTATAACCAATCAAACCAATCTTAAAGATGCTTGACTCCAAACGTTTTTCTCGAACTGTCGCCCGATTTTTCTCAACCACCTTGAGCTGGCGTTCAATGTCTGTGATTTGGTTGCGAACACTACGACGGTTCAGCTCCAGCTGGCTTTCCCCAGGTCCACGGGAACCAATTCCCCCTGCCTGACGACTGAGCATAATCCCCTGACCAACCAAGCGGGGCAAGAGGTACTTGAGCTGGGCTAAATGGACTTGGAGCTTCCCTTCATGGCTCCGAGCTCGCATGGCAAAGATATCCAAAATCAACTGCATACGGTCAATGACCTTAACACCGAGAACTTCTTCTAAATTGACATTTTGCCTTGGCGTCAGACGGTTGTTGACGATGACAGTGGTGATTTCTTCTGCATCCACCATAAGCGCAATCTCTTCCAACTTACCAGAGCCGACGAAAGTCTTGGAGTCATACTTTTCACGTTTTTGTCTGTAGCTATCGACGACGACTGCCCCAGCTGTCTTAGCCAGACTGGCCAATTCTTCCATAGAGAGGTCAAAATTGTCCATGCCCTGTAATTCCACACCGATGAGAAGGACACGTTCCTCTTTTTTTTCCGTTTCAATCATCTAAAAACTCCTCTATCTGGCTTAAAATATGGTCTTGCACACCAGATTCTCCGATTTGATAAAAGGTGACCTGCATGCGATTACGGAACCAGGTCAACTGACGCTTGGCAAAACGACGAGTAGCCTGTTTGAGACTCTCACTAGCTTCTTCCAAGGTCTGCTCTCCACGGAAATAAGGAAAGAGTTCCTTGTAGCCAATGCCTTTAGCAGCCTGCACATCAGGGTAATGGTCAAAAAGCCACTTGGCCTCATCCAAAAGCCCAGCTTCAAACATCAAATCCACTCGGTGGTTGATACGCTCATAAAGTTTACTGCGTTCATCATCCAAGCAGATAATCAATGGTTCATACAAGGTCTCTTGATTTTCCAAATCCTGACCAAAATGGGCAATTTCCAAGGCACGCATAGCACGACGACGATTAAACTGGGGAATCTCAAGGCCTGCTTGCGCCACCAGATGGGCTAATTCCTCATCTGTATACGGCTCCAAACTAGCCCGATAGGCCAAAATCTCCTCATGAGGTGTCTCCCCACCAAGGTGGTAACCTTCTAGCAAGCTCTGGATATACAGTCCAGTCCCACCAGTGATAATAGCTAGCTTGCCACGACTGTCAATATCCTCAATAGCCATCTTAGCTTCTGAAACAAAATCAAAAGCCGAGTAAGACTCGGTTACCTCTCTAACATCGATTAAATGATGGGGAACAGCTGCCCGCTCTTCTGGGCTAGCCTTAGCCGTCCCAATATCTAGACCTCGGTAAACTTGCTGACTATCACCGCTAACAACTTCGCCACCAAAGTGCTTAGCCACTTCAATGGCAAGAGCCGTCTTTCCAACAGCAGTCGGTCCAACAATCACAATTATTTTTGTTTTCATCTTTTTTCCTTGAAAAATTCCCATTTTTTCGTTACTATTATTATAACACAAAAAGGTCAGTCAGAAAAATATGACCTCTTGAGGAGGCTGGCTGATATAGAATATAAAGGAGGAAGACTCATGGCTAAAGGATTCGCTAAAGGTCTTGTAACAGGTGTCGCAGGAACTGTCGCTGCAGTTGCAGGTGCAGTATACGCATTTAAAAAGAAAGTAATCGAACCAGAAGAGCAAAAAGCAGCTTTCATCGAAGAAAACCGTAAAAAAGCAGCTCGCCGCCGCGTATCACGTTAAGAAACAAAAGAAGTTGGGATTCATTGTCTCAACTTCTTTTTTCTATTCTTTTAAATAGCTAGGTCAAACTTCAACTGGGGCTTAACAGGGTCATAATCCACCAACTCAAAATCTTCTGCTTTAATATCAAAGAAATTAGTCCCATCAGGAACATTTAAAACCAAGCGTGGTTGGCAGTTTGACGGCTCACGACGGAGCAATTCCTGAGCTTGTTCAAATTGATTATCATAGATATGGAGGTTGTTGATGAAGTAAAAGAACTTCCCAACCTTCCAGCCGAAATGTTTGGCAATCATCATCTGTAAGGCTACATACTGCATAGCATTGATGTGGTGGGCCACCAGCATATCATTAGAACGCTGGGTCAAGGTCGCATCCAGATAGATTTCTCCATCTACACGGCGGACATCAAACATGGTCTGAAAGGCACATGGGAGCAACCCGTCTGTTTCTTCGAAAGCTTGGTAATCCCAGAGCGAAATGATATTGCGGCGGTTCCAGGGGTTGGCTTCCAACTGTTTAAGAAGTTTATTGATGATGTCGTGTTTCCTAACAACGGCACCGTAGCGCTCACCGATGGTTCCCGTATCTCCCACTTCCCAGTCATTCCAGTAGTGAACATTGTATTTGTCATTAAGCATCTCTAAGCTATTTGACTGATCTTGGTAAATCCAAAGTACTTCCTTGATAGCGGATTTGATGGCGATAGGACGCAAGGTTGTGATGGGAAATTCACCCTTAGCCAAGTCATATTCCGCAAAGGCACCTGTTACGTACTTGGAGTTAGCAACAGTTCCATCCTTGTACTTGGGACGTGCCTGCTCAGAAAAGACACCGTCTTTGAGGATTCGTTCAATATTTTCTTTAAAAATCGTATCTGCTTTTGTCATTTACTCTCACCTCATTTATTGTCCTAACTAGTATAGCATAAAAAAGAAAAGAGGAACATTACTAACTCTAGGTTAGCATTTTTCCTCTTTTATTATTTTATTGCAATACAAGTGATGCTGCTCCGATAACTCCAGCGTCATTTCCTAGAGTTGCAAGAGCCAATTTTGTTGATGTGCGTACTTGTGGGAAGGTATTTTCGTCGTAGACTTTTTGAACACCTTGTAGAAGGAATTCTCCTGCAGCCGACACACCACCACCGATAACAATTGTTGATGGGTTTAGGATTGAACCGATGTTGGCACAAGCGATACCCAAGTAACGTGAGAAGTTACGGTAAACGATCAAAGCAAGGTCGTCTCCTTCTTTTGCAAGGTCAAAGACTGTCTTAGCAGTTACTTCTTCTCCGTTATCAATCAAGCGTTTCAAGGCTGCATCGCCTTCGTATTCATCAGCATAGCGACGAGTCAAGTTAACAATCCC
The DNA here is from genome assembly GCF_000187745.1 of Streptococcus sp. M334. GTDB lineage: Bacteria > Bacillota > Bacilli > Lactobacillales > Streptococcaceae > Streptococcus. The sequence goes on from NZ_GL732486.1 coordinate 820,054, forward strand.
TGTGGCAGAAGCGACTGTCTCAAGGCAACCTTTCTTACCGCAAGTACATGCGATTGGTTGGTCAAAGTCAACAGTGATGTGGCCAAGCTCACCTGCTGCACCAGCAACACCATGAAGCAATTTGCCTTCAGCGACAATACCGCCACCAACACCTGTACCAAGTGTCATAAAGACAACATCTGGTTGGTTATCACCAGCACCCATCCAACGTTCACCAAGAGCTGCCACGTTGGCATCATTATCGATGAAGAATGCAATGCCCAAGGCTTTTTCAATTTTCTCTTTAATTGGTTGAAGGGTTTTCCAGTTCAAGTTGTAGGCACCGATAACAGTTCCTTTTTCACGGTCAACCACACCTGGTGATCCCATTCCAATACCTTGGAAGTCTGCTGCTGCCAATCCAAGCAAGTCCAAACGGTGTTGAATAGACTCAATCATATCATCAACGATATGACTTCCCTCATCCAAAATATTAGTCTTGATAGACCATTTTTCTTGGATTTCTCCTGCTGTTGTCAAGATTGCAAATTTGATAGAAGTTCCACCAAGGTCAATCCCAATAATCTTTTGACTCATCATATTCTCCTTTTTCATTATGAATTAATTGAAAATGCTTACAGTAATAGTATAACAAAATTTAGTTACTTATGCAAAGGTTTGCGTAATTTTATTTTAATTCCGTCATTTTCTTTGTTCAAAGGTTTGCTAACTTAAGATTCAATCGTCAACTCATACAATCCTCTCACTGCATTACAGCCGTAAATAGCTTCTGCTTGGACTAAATCTGCCAAGGTCAAAACTTTCTCTTCTAGCTGGCCTGTTTCCAGCAAATGTTGACGATAAATTCCTGGCAAGATTCCAAGTCGGATTGGTGGTGTGTAGAGTTTTCCAGCGATTTTCAGAACCAAATTTCCAATAGTGGTTTCCAATAGCTCTCCAGCTACATTATGATAAATAGTTTCCTGCTTCCCTAGGCTCAAGTGAGGTCGGTGGCTTGTTTTAAAATAGGTAAATGCTTGTTGCAAATTGGCTTCCTGAAGGCAAAGTTTGGCTTTGCAGAAGGTCGGACTGAAAGGTTCCAATATTTGACGACTGACTTCTATCTCTCCAGATTTGCTAATGCTGATTCGCAAGCGGTAATCTTGATTAGCATCACAAGTCTGACACTCTGCTTCAATCTTTTGTCTCAAAATTTCTGGGTTAAAAGGATAAGCAAAATATCGACTAGCTTTTCTCAGTCTTTCTATATGTTGCTCTTCAAACAGCAGTTGTTTTTGGCTAATTTTTCCAGTTGTAATCAGTTGGAAGCGAGCTTGTTTACGATAGAGAACAGCCGCCTTTTGATGAACCTCGCGGTATTCAGATTCCCATGTACTATCCCAAGTAATCCCGCCTCCAACTCCATAGATGGCTTGACCTTTGTGAAGTTGAATAGTTCGGATAGCGACATTAAAAATCCGTCGCCCATTTGGAAGTAAAAGACCAATCGTTCCACAGTAGACTCCACGCGGTTGTGGTTCCAACTCCTTAATAATTTCCATAGTCGCTATCTTAGGAGCTCCTGTGATGGATCCACAAGGAAAGAGAGAGCGAAAAATGGTAACCAAGTCCACATCTGCTCGCAACCGACTCTTGATGGTCGAAGTCATCTGCCAAACAGTTGAATACTGCTCTACCTGACACAGACGCTCAACATGCTCACTGCCCACTTCAGAAATACGGTTCATATCATTGCGCAAGAGGTCCACAATCATCATATTTTCAGAGCGATTTTTGGGATCCTGCTCCAACCAGCTAGCCTGTTCTAAATCTTCTTGGTCAGTCATGCCACGCTGAGTCGTTCCCTTCATTGGTCGTGTTGTCAACTCGCGGTCATTTTGCTCAAAAAAGAGCTCTGGGCTCATGGAAATCACTGCCATCTCGTCATGTTCAACATAAGCATTGTAACCCGCCTCCTGTTCTACCACCATGCGATTGTATATGGCAAAAGGATTGGCGCTTAAGTCCTGCTTGAGTTGGACGGTGTAGTTAACCTGATAGGTATCTCCCTGCCGCAAATGATGGTGAATCTGGGCAATAGCCTTTTCATAGTCTGCTGCAGACGTTACTTCCTGCCAATTTGAAGTCAAATCAACCTCATCATAAATCAGAGGAATAGGGGATGTTTCTACGCTATCATGAACAGTAAAGTAAAGCAGATACTCACCCAGTAGAGGAGCCTTGTGAACTGCTAATTTCGCCTCAAAAGCAGGTGCAGCCTCGTAGCTGACATAGCCCACCACATAATAGCCTTGCTCTTGGTAACTTTCCACTTGTGCCAGCAAATCTGCCACTTCTGCTACATTTCTCGTTTTCAACTCTTTAATTGGCTGGGTAAAGGTGTATCTCTCCCCCAAAGCCCTAAAATCAATCACTGTTTTTCTATGCATACCTTAAGTATAGCATAAAAAGGCAGATTCAGACAAAGCTGATCTACCTTTTTATTATTTTCTTACTATTGGTTATGCTTTAGTGAATAAATCACCAGCAAATCCATCTGATTTCTGCAAGAGTTGTTTGTAAACCTTCCATTTAAGATCTACAGTATTCTTGAAATCATTACCTTGAAGGTCTTTTTCGACCGCTGCATCAAATAATGTCTGAAGTTGTGCGTAAGTTGAAATCTTTTGACCATCGATTTCAATTTCAACAAAACCTCTTTGAGCTTTTTCGTGTACTTCATGATACCATGCTTTCTTCCATGCTTCTAAGCTTTGGAATTTACCGTTAGAAACTTTATTAATAATAAAGTCATCACCAAGACCTACATTACCAGCAGCTTTAGATTCTTGCTTGTATTTGTTTGATGCATAACCTAAGAACCCGTCTAGATAACCGAAGTACCCCCACATACGGAAGGTATTATGTTTGAATGAGATTGAACCAACCGCACTCTTACTTGTATTACCACCATAAATACCTGTCATCATATTTACTACAGTATAAGCAGAATCAAATCCTTCAGTACGGTAATGACCATTTCCTGGCAATCCATGTTTCGTTGCAAAGTTTCCATCAACCAGTTGATCAATACTTGTCAGTTTCGTATTCTTTTCGTCATCATTCAAATCACGAACCAAATCCCATTGATGTGGTTCACCAACTAAGCCATTGCGATCCGCTTTTTCACGATATTTCTTATCGATCTTCTTGAACCACTTATCGTTTGTTCCAGTATTTTTCTTGATGACAGACTCAGCTTCTAAGTAATCAAGCATCATCATGGATTCATTGTAATTCTTCATGTAGTGATCGATTTTCTCACGACTATTTAACACATTTGGATTATAGTTGTAAATTTGATTTCCATCATTTTGACGTTCGTAAGCCATGTTTAATCCTAAGGCACCATATTCACCATTTGGATTTGAGACTGATGGTGATTGCAACATACCTTGAGCAAAGGCTTCAACGTCTGTTCCTTCACGGTGACGCCATGTTCCTAAGTAGGCCATACGGTCATTGATGTGAGTTGTTTCGTGAGTGAATGCAGATGTACCAAAATCACTAATCATGCTAGAGATAATGTAATATACAGCCTCTTGTGGTTGTGGATTTTGGAAGATATAAGCGTATGCACCCATTCCATTGTATCCATGCCATTTATCAGTTGGACCATAGAATTCACGAATTGGAGCAAAATCGCCTTTCTTCGTATGTCCCATACGGTCAACCCATCCCAAACCTGGTACATCATGGTTATCCCAAATGGCAGATGGTACCATATTTTCACTCTTAAGAAGATTATTTCGTACATTATCTGCAGCAAGTCTTGACCAGAAGTCTAAATAATTGATTTGTTCTTGCGCACGTAAATCAACTTGCTTCTTGAACGCTTCACGTTCTTCTGCTGTGTTCTTACCGTATTTCTCAAATGAACTAAAGGCAATGGTATTATAGGTTGTAATTAAAATCATATGCGCTTTTTTCAAATTCAAAAGTGGTAAAATGTAACGTCCATGATGTCCATTATTAATTACTTCATATAATTTATGTTTCTTATTCGCAAAATCTGGATTTGATGATTGTTTCTCAACAACATAAGCGTTATCTGCAATGTTGTTCTTGAACCAAGTATTCATATCTGTTTCACTAGTGAATAATTCCATGTTGTACTTCAGGAATTCATGTAAGTTAGCTTTAGCAGTAGCACTTGCAAGTGCTCTATTGAATGCATCATGTGATTGATCACCTTTAAGGTTGTTACCATTTGAAGCGAAGCTGATTAATCTATCAAGTACGTTAACGTTCTTACCGTAGAAATCAGGTTTGAAGGTCATCATATTTTTGATATTTAATCCATTATATTTAATTCCGTAGTATTGGTTTAAGTAAGCAAGAGCTAACATGATTTTAGCTTTATTGTCTTCAACTTTTTTAATCAATGCACGCTGAGCTGCTTCGTCAGTATTCAGTTGGTGATCTTCATTTTCAACTAAAGCTTTAACTAAAGCATCTAGGTTATCTTTAACCTCTTTGAAGCTTTCCTCCATGTATAACATCTTAGGATTGTTATTAATCTTACGAACTTCATCTGAATCAAGTTCAACAGAAGCTAATTTAGCTTTGATATTGCTGAGCAATTGTGTTCTATCTTTAACAACCATATTTGGTGTATAGACAATATCACCTAATCCTTCAATACTATATTCACGAACTTGTTGAACCTTAGATTCTTTTTGTGTAATAGCCTTAATTTCTTTCGTCTTATCAGCGTAATGAATCATAATGTGGTCAGCATCCGATAAGTCGGTCACAAATTGTCCATCTTTCATACCTGTTACAGACAATACTTCTGTAGTTAGTAATTTAGATCCTTCAGGAATCTTGTTACCTTGATTTACAATCCATTCTTTGTTGTAGAACGGTTGAAGTTTTTCAATATTACGGTAAGCAAGCTCACGAGAAGCATCGTAATCTTGAGTAGCTTTGTAAGTATCAGATTTTGGTTTGATGTTGTTAAGGAGATTAACTACTGGCTCGCTAATAGCATAGTCATGAGCAGTAATTCCTAATGTTGCGATTTTAGCATCAACTTCTTCTTGAGATACTGATTTAATACGATGTTGTTGTTTAGAGAAATTATATGAAGATTTACCTTCACTTACTCCTGTAACAACAAGGTTTCTATTCAATCTCATTCCTGACCAGTAACCACCATCGTCATCAATATCTTCAGATCCATAGAAGATTTCTCCGTTACCTTTATTAACTTTCATCATAGATACGCTATCTTCAACTGAACCTAACATATGATTACTTCCAATGAAACCACCGACTTTAATAGGGTCACTCACATTGATAGTTCCTTTAGCTACTGATTTCTTAATAGCACCATCTCTACCTACAGCGTTGTTATCCCCACCATTTTGAGACCAATAAACAATACCTGCAGCTTTAGCTCTCTTACCAGTGATATTAGCGTTGACATAAGCACGTTCAACGTAGCCTTTCCAGTTTTCACCAACAATACCTGATAAATATTGACCACCAGTACCAACAGATGTAACATTTCCGATAAACGCCACATTGACTAATCTACCACCACTGTCAATTTTATCAATAAATCCAGACACCCAATCACGACCAACTACGTTACCAGTAACTTTAACATTTTCAATAGTTGTTCCACCTTTAATGACATTAGCGATTGGTGCTACTTGATTATCCCCTGGCATATTAATATTTACATTAGCTAAGTTAATATCATGGATGTATCCACCTTGAATATTTCCAAATAATGGACGAGTTGTATTATGGATTGAATAACGTCCACCATCAACACTTGATAACTTACCTTTAAATACAGATGTAACATAAGATTTTCCATTAGGTTTTACGTTTGCTGCATTAAGGTCTGCACCAAGTTTAAATTCACCATTAGGGTTAGCTTGCATGTCTTTTACAAGTTCGTTGAAGCTATAGTAAACATTACCTTCTTTTAATTTTTGTTTTTCGAAGTAATGAACATACTCGTTTGCCAATTTAGAAGCATCTGTGTGTTGAACTAAATCAGGAGCTGTTGCAGTAATTTTGTATAAAGTTTTTCCGTCTTTTTCTACTTCTTCAATCTTATCAACAGCCAGTCTTGTAACTTTGTTGTCGTGAGTTGTAACTCGTAGGTAGAGTGGAGCAAGATCAGCTGGTTTTTCTGTCAGTAAACTAGTGTCTGTTTCAACACCAGCATCATCCACGCTCATCAAGCTTGTTTCTTTGATGTTCTTGATTTCAACTTTTTTGAGGTCAATTCTTAGCGGTTCTTCTTTCAGAACTTCTTCCTCATCACCCTCACCACGGTCATAAACCATCTTCGTTTCAAGTTTATAATCTTTGTAGTACTGTAAGTCTGTCAAAGAAACTGTTAGATTTTCTGGTGAAACATTCAAGGTTTTGACAATCTCATCACCTTTTTTCAGAGTTAGGGTGATAGATTTAATGGCTGCCTTACTTGGATTTTCCAAATTATAACGAATTTGAGATGATCGTTTCAAATCTTGAACATCAACAAGTGACAAAGTTAAGATTGGTTTTTCAAAGTTTTTAGTTCCTAATTTAACGATACGATCTTGGTCTAACTCCAGAACCTGTTCCACAATTTTCGGTGCTTCTTCAGTTTTTAAACCTTTGATAGTTTTGTAAGTCTTGGTAACTTTTTTCTGTCCATCTTTTCCTTCTTGGACAGTAACTCTTTCACCTTTTTTCAGTTGGTCATCTTCTTTAACAACTTCCTTAAATGGAATCTTTTCAAGACTTTCTTCTACCAGAGTTCCTTCAATTGGTTTTGTCCCACGACTTATTTTTTTAGTGACTGGTTCTTTGATGACAGTGGTTGTTGTATTTAAAACTTGGTCAGTCTCAACACCTTCGAGAGTCTTATAAGTCGTTTTGGTAATTTGACTACCCTTTTCTCCATCTTGAACTACAGTTTCTTCATCCGTATATTTGGTTGGATCCTCGATAATTTCTGTCCTATAGTCAATCTCAGTAGTAGTTTCTTTCGTAACCGTTCCCTCAGTTACTTTATATTCAGGTAACTTTTCTTGAACTAAAGATTCTCCCTCTTTACCAGTTTCTTGAGTGCCTTTGGCTTCAATTTTCCCTGAATATTCTGCTTGTGGATCTTGAATTAAGGATTCGCCCTCTTTACCTGGTTCTTGGGTGCCTTTGGCTTCAATTTTCCCTGAATATTCTGCTTGTGGATCTTGAACTAAGGATTCGCCCTCTTTGCCTGGTTCCTGCGTGCCTTTGGCTTCAACCTTGCCAGTATATTCTGCTTGTGGATCTTGAACTAAGGATTCGCCCTCTTTGCCTGGTTCCTGGGT
>NZ_GL732486.1:827552-876782 GCF_000187745.1 Streptococcus sp. M334
CTCTTTGCCTGGTTCCTGGGTACCTTTGGCTTCAACCTTTCCTGTATATGCTGCTTGTGGATCTTGAACTAAGGATTCGCCCTCTTTGCCTGGTTCCTGGGTACCTTTGGCTTCAACCTTGCCAGTATATTCTGCTTGTGGATCTTGAACTAACGACTCACCTTTTTTACTGCTTGTATTGGTCTTAGACTTTGATTCTTTAAAGTAACCAACATACTCATATCCTTCGATATAAATAACGCCTTCAGCCAAGCCCTCATGTGTAGAGGCTGAAATAGTTTGGTTATAAGAAAGCAATTCTTTATTCTCAAATGCAAAGGCAGTAAAAGGTACAAAATTGCTGACTCCAATAGAGCTGATTAACAGAACCCCAAGTACTTTACTACGGTGTTTCTTGGAAACTAATAAAACCGCTATCGAGGCCGTTGCCAAGCCAAGACCTGCCAAGGCTAGCTCCTTACTTCCTGTATAAGGAAGTTGTTGACTGGTAGTCACTTTCTTGCGATAAACTACATAAATAATATCTTCATCTTGAAATTCTGTTGGAACCTCATGATGAATCAGGGCTTTTTCAGACTCGGTCAATTCCTGCTCCGCTAAATAACGATAATGAACGTTATGAGCACCACCGACTTCATTGGCTTGAACCTTGTCTACTGAAAGGGTACCAGCACCAAAAAGGACGGCCCCGATGGCTACAGGACCTACCCCAACAGTTAGCTTACGAATCGAATATTTTGTGATTTTTTCTAGTTGTTGTTTTGTTTTTTTCATTCTCACGACTTTCTGATAGAATCTTGTGGATAGTGCGCACGCGCACCTCCAATTAATTTTGGACGACTAGCCAGTGCCGTTATGTGGGCATGGCCAATTTCTCTCAAAAGAGGGCGAATCGGAACCTGAACATGCTTGACATGCATACCAATTGCAGTATCTCCGATATCCAATCCAGCATGAGCCTTGATAAATTCAACCTCAACTGGATCTTGCATAAACTTGAAGGCTGCTAACTGACCTGAACCTCCTGCATGAAGGGTAGGAAGGACACTGACCATTTCCAGACCAAACTGCTCTGCAACCTGACGTTCAACAACGAGGGCTCGATTGACATGTTCACAACCTTGAACAGCTAGATGAATTCCTTTTTCCTCTAAGATATCTAGGATGGTCTTCACAATGATTTCGCCAATTTCTTGGCTGGATTCCTTGCCAATCTGACCACCTATCACTTCACTAGAAGAAAGGCCCAAAACAAAGATGGATCCTTGCTTCAAATTGGCCTTTTCCAATACATCTTTTACAATCTGGCTTGTTTCTCTTTGAATGTCTTTTTCCTTCATACTTAATACCTCTTTTGTCATTATCTATCATATCGTTTTTTCTACGTTTTAGCAAGATAGACAACCTAGAAAGCTTGCCCAATTACGCATAAAACTCCCAAAATTGACTGGGAGTTAGCTAGTTTCTATTCTATTTATGTATATTTTAACTGTCGTTCCTTTTTTGAGGGCAGAATCAATCTTCATCTGGTAATGTTCTCCAAAATGAAGTTTGAGCCGTTGGTCAACATTTTGAAGGCCAACTCCTCCACGCTTGAGTTGACTTTGACTACTATCGCCAGCAGCTTGGAAACCAACGCCATCATCCTCAATACGGATAACCAATCCTGAATCCTGTTTCTGGACAGAAACTCTAATATGTCCCTGACCTTCCTTTTCCTTAATGCCATGGTACAGGGCATTCTCTACTAAGGGTTGTAGGACCAGCTTGGGCAAGACTAGCTTATCAAAGGCAGGATTTTCATTAATCTCATATTCCAGCTTATCTCCATAACGTTGTTTCTGGATAAAGAGATACTGGCGGACATGATTGATTTCGTCGGGCAAGGAAATCAAGTCCTTGCCTTGATTGAGCGCCAAGCGGAAATAGGTCGCCAAGGACTTGGTCACTTGAACCACTCTCTGACTATCCTGAAATTCAGCCATCCAAATGATGGTGTCCAAGGTATTATAGAGGAAATGCGGATTAATCTGGCTTGATAAAGCTTGAAGTTGGTACTGACGGGTCGTTTCTTCCTGCCTGCGAATAGCTGCCATCAACTGATCAATCTGATCCAACATGGCATTGAACTGGCGAGTCACCTCTCTCAGTTCATAGGCACCAGCCTCCTTGGCACGAAGATTCTGACCACCAGAAGCAATCTCCAGCATGATTTCTCTCAAGTCATTCAGAGGAGCAATCCAGCGTTTAAGACTAAACCACACCAAGCAGAGACAGGCAAGAAGAGATGTGAAACTGGCTCCAAGCAAGGTCCACATGAGTTGACTCCGAACCTGGTCTAACTTCTCCAACGAAGACACACCAAGCACCGTCCAATCAGTTCCAGCAATCCTTTCCTGACTGACGTAGGATTTGTGGTCTGGAGTATAACCCTGCCCTGTCTCAATGTAAGGTTTCATAGCCTCCATTTCGCTAGACGAACTATAAACCGTGTGTTGAGGATGGTAAACAAATTCATGGTTTTCATTGATGATAAAGGCAAAGCCCTGCTGCCCCAACTGGAGTTGGTTAAGATAGGCTTCCAGAGTTTCATAAGAAATATCCAAACGAAGCACGCCCAGATTAGCTCCCTTTGCATCAACAAGTTCTTGAGTGACAGAAATGACCCACTGACTATCTGATCTACGAGCTGGGGTCAAAACTGGCATGGCTCCCTGATGAATAGCCTTTTGGTACCAATCCTCAGCCATCATATCAGAGGAAGTTTTCATCTGCACACTGTCATCTGTAGAAATAATCTGACCAGATTTAGTCACCAGCACAACAGTTTTCAAGTCCTGGTCTGCCTTCAAGATAGTCAAAAACAGATTTCGGATTCCCTTTACTCTGTCTTGACTGGGATTCTCAGCATAGGCTAGGCCATCCGTCTGCTGGGTCAAACTAGTCGAGGTAGTTTCTAATTTTTTGATATAAGACTGGATAAAGTGGCTAGTTTGGCTAATAGTCGTTTGGCTATTACTCTCAATGCTAGCCTCAATGGCCGAGGAACTAGATTGATAGTAGAAAGTCCCCACCACAGCTAGGAGAATGAGAAAAACCAGAAAGATGGAAATAACCATTCTGACTAGGAGAGAAGAACGTTTCATCGACCTTCCCCCTTCTTAAACTGACGAGGCGTCACACCCGCGATCTGTTTAAAGCGTTGGGTAAAATAGTTCATATCTTCAAAACCAACCTTTTCGGCTATCTCATAAATCTTTAAATTCGTGGTCAGAAGCAAGAGCTTGGCTTGTTTGACACGTTCTCTCACCAGATAATCCTGAAAAGGGAGACCCAACTCTTTCTTAATCAAAGAACTCAGATAAGTCGGGCTAAAGCCCAAGTCACTGGCCAAGCTCTTTAAACTAAATTGACTATCAGCTAGATGAGACTGGATTTTCTGGGCCATATTTCCTTCAAACTTATCGGTTAATAAATCTTGTAACTGCTCTTCTTTCTCTTCCTTGTCTAGTTTTTGCTTTATTTTCCCCAACATTTCCTCAATATCCTGACGAGAAAAGGGTTTAAGCAGATAGTCATCCACACCAAGTTTGATAGCAGACAAGGCATAATCAAAATCATCGTAGCCCGTTAAAAAGACCAGATGAACCTGAGGATAGGTTTCTCGGACCAGACTGGCCAACTGGATACCATTTAGCTGGGGCATGTTGATATCAGTTAAAACAATGTCTGGCACCTGCTTTTGAATCAGCTCCCAAGCCTGCCTTCCATTTTCAGCCTGACCAATGATTTCCATATCGTAGGCTGCTACATTGACCAGCTTGGTCAAGCCTTGTCTTACCAGATACTCATCTTCTACGATTAAGATTGTGTAGGTCATGCTTCTCTCCTTTGTCACTTACTAGTATCAGTATAGCAAAATTCTCCTCTAACTGCTTAAGAAAGGTAACTTAATCGACATAATCTAGTAAATAAGCGTAGCCTTTTTCTTCCATTTGGTCTTTAGGAATAAAGCGGATAGAAAGACTATTGATACAGTAGCGTAAGCCCCCCTTGTCCTGTGGACCGTCCGTAAAGACATGGCCAAGGTGAGAATCTCCCACTCGACTTCTTACTTCCATACGCGTCATATTGTAGGACTTATCTTCCTTGTAAGTGGCAACATCGGGACTGATTGGTTGGGTGAAACTAGGCCAGCCACAACCAGACTCGAACTTGTCTTTTGATGAAAAGAGGGGTTCGCCAGTTGCCACATCGACATAGATACCGGATTCGAATTTATCCCAGTAGCGGTTTGAAAAAGCTCGTTCTGTTTGATTTTTCTGAGTGACTGCATACTCCTCAGGTGATAAGGTCTTTTTCAATTCCTCATCACTTGGTTTTGGATATTTGCTGGCATCGATGACAGGATAGGTCGCCTGATTGACATTGATATGGCAGTAGCCATTTGGATTTTTCTTGAGATAGTCTTGGTGGTAATCCTCAGCCACTACAAAATTCTGCAAGGCCTCCTTTTCAACTGCTAGAGGTTGATCGTATTTCTTAGCAACTTCATCAAAAACTTGGTTAATCACCTCTAAATCCTTGTCATCTGTGTAATAAACACCCGTACGGTACTGGGTTCCCACATCATTTCCTTGTTTATTTTTGCTGATTGGATTGATAATGCGGAAATAATGAAGCAGGATTTCCTTGAGGGAAATTTGATTGGCATCATAAGTAACATGGACAGTCTCCGCATGACCTGTTTGGTTAATCAATTCGTACTTAGTTGTTTCCCCTCTACCATTTGCATAACCTGATACGGCATCTGTCACACCGGGAACGCGTGAGAAATATTCCTCAACTCCCCAGAAACAACCTCCAGCCAGATAAATGTCGTGCAAGTCTGCATCTTTACTCACTTTTGTTTTTTTCACTGTTTTTCCTCCTTGGCTAACTGATGCCTTCTCAATTTGCGAGCTATCTGTCTGCCCTGCATTTCGCATCAATAGAAAATAGAAACCGGTTATGGCTAGGAAAAAGATTCCTGTCAAGACAAACAATTTTACTTTATCATTCATGGTCTTTCTCTACCCCACTTCTTTCAATGTTTTTAAAATCATATTCTTATCCATAAAGCCTGGTTGCGTTTTGACCAGCTTGCCTTCCTTGTCTATAAAGGCTTGAGTTGGGTAAGAACGAACGCCATAACTTTCCAAAAGTTTTCCTGATGAGTCAATTAGAACTGGGAAATTTTTATAATCCAAACCCTTGTACCAGTTCTTAAAGTCTGCTTCAGCTTGTTCACCCTTGTGTCCAGGAGACACCACTGTCAAGACCACAAAATCATCACCAGCATCCTTAGCAATTTCATCTGTATCTGGAAGGCTAGCTAGACAGATGGAACACCAAGAAGCCCAGAATTTGAGATAGATTTTCTTACCCTTATAATCAGACAAGCGGTAGGTCTTGCCATCTACTCCTGTCAATTCAAAATCAGCAACTGCCTGACCTTTAGTCGCAGTTTGCGAACTGACTTGTTCTGTTTTGGTTTGCTCCTTCATAGTAGATTCGTCTGACATATTTTTAGCCGAACAGGCTGCCAAACAACAGATTGAGCCTATTCCAAGGAGACATGTTTGCCATTTTTTCATTTCTTCTTCCTCTCTATTCAAATAATGTAGTCAAAATGGAAGCATTTCCCAAAAGCACCAAGATTCCCATCACGATAATGAGGAAACCACCTACTTTTTTGAGGGTTCCGAGGTAGGGATGAAGTTTTCGGAAATGTTTCAAAACATAGCTGGAGGCAAGAGCTAGAAGCAAGAATGGTAGTGCTAGACCCAGCGTATAGATTAACATGAGACCAGCTCCCTGCCAAGCTCCTGAACCACCTGAAGCAGCTAAAGCCAAAACAGAGCCCAGAACCGGTCCCACACAAGGCGTCCAAGCAAAACTAAAGGTTAATCCCAGTAAAAATGCCTGACTATAGCCCTTACCCTTTTGCCCCTGCCTCTGTAATTGTAGCCTTCTTTCCTTGTAAAGTCCCTGAAAATGTAAGACTTCCATCTGGTGTAAGCCCAAGAGAATGATAACCGCACCCGTCACATACTGAAACCAAGAAGCATAAAGCAAATTGCCTAAAAAACCAGCTCCATAGCCTAGTAAAATAAAAACAAAGGAAATCCCTATTATAAAAGCTAGAGTTCGCAATAAACTGACAAGTGAGATTGAAAATTTGCCACTAGAAGCCTGAGCACCATCTTTGTCATCCAGTAAGACTCCTGCATAGACCGGTAACAAAGGTAAAATACAAGGAGAAAAGAAGGAAAGAATTCCAGCAAGAAAAACACTGATAAAAAAGATAATATTATCCATTGCCTTCCTCCATTCTTTGATTTGATAGGACTATTATAGCCCCAAAACTCCAGAAAAAACAGGGACAATGATAGGGAAAAATAGGAATTTAATCAGGTTATTTAGAATTCTTGCACAAAAAAGCCAGACAAGGTCTGACTTTAATAGAAACAGAAAAAAACTCACTAGTCTTCCCTACTTATCTGATAATAAATAAGATCTGCAAGATAACCTTTTCTCTCTACACCATTGGTAATGGTTTTTAAATAGGACATTCCAGCCTTCTCCATAACACGACCTGAAGCTGGATTGAGACTGACATATCGTGCTCTAACTTTTTGAAAGCCTGCTTGAGTAAAACAAAAATCTAAGACAGTTTTTAAGGCCTCTGTCATCATCCCAAGTCCCCAGTAAGCCTTGCCTAAAACATAGCCAATTTCACAAGAAGAATCGTTCTCATCCATTTCAACGATGCTGATATCTCCTATCACTTGCTCAGGATTTTCTTTGAGACAAATAGCCCATTTGTAATAGTTGGGATTTGTATAGGAGGCAACCCAGTTACGAATCGAATTTCTAGTCACCTCGACATCAGGATGGGGATCCCAGGTGACATAGGTCAGATTCTCAGCGGATGAAGCCCAATTCTGAAACATGGCTTCTGCATCACTTTCCACAAATCTTCGCAAGGTTAAACGCTCTGTCTGTAATATTTGTGTACCAATAGATTTCATGATGCTACCTCACTTTCTGATAGATAATTCTCTGTCCAATCTCCATTGAAACTTGTTTTGCTGTTGAATTTCAAGGCTCAAGCTAAAAAGGTCCCCCGGACCTTCTTCGCTTTCTCATTTCTAGGCTCAGGGTAAAAACCTCCACTGGAGGTTTTTCTTGCTTTTTAATTTCAGGGCAAGAAGCTAAAAAGGTCCCCCGGACCTTCTCTCACTTTCTTATTTCAAGGTGAGAGGCTGAAAACCTCCACTGGAGGTTTTCACTCCCAAAAGTCATCAAATACGGTAATTGGTAGGTGGCGTTTGTGTTGGCCTTTGTGCCACCAGTTTTCGATAGTCGCTTGGGCTTCTGGGCTAATTTTTTTGCATTCTAGGTAGTCGTCAATCTCTTCATAAGTTACTCCGAGAGCTACTTCGTCAGCCAAACCTGGTTTGTCTTCTTCTAGGTCTGCTGTTGGGATTTTTTCATAAAGGGCTGGGTCTGCACCAAGTTCCTGCAAGAGTTGTTTTCCTTGACGTTTATTAAGACGGAAAAGGGGTAAAATATCCGCACCACCGTCACCAAACTTGGTAAAGAAACCTGTGATATTTTCCGCAGCGTGGTCTGTTCCAATGACCGCTCCGCTATGGGAACCTGCAAGGGCATACTGAGCAATCATACGGCAACGTGCCTTGATATTCCCCTTGTTGAAGTCTGAAACAGGGCTTCCTGTCGCTTCAACCGCTGCTGTCATGGCATCAGCTGATTCCTTGATATTAACGACTAAACTGATGTCTGGCTGGATGAAGGCTAGGGCTTTTTGAGCATCTGCTTCATCGGCTTGTACTCCATAAGGCAGGCGGACAGCAATAAATTTGTAACTATCGTCGCCCGTCTCTGCTCGCAGTTCTTCCATAGCTAATTGGGCCAATCGACCTGCTAAGGTTGAGTCTTGTCCCCCAGAAATCCCTAGTACAAAGGTCTTTAGGAAGGGATGTTTTTTCAGGTATCTTTTTAAGAAATCAATAGAACGACGGATTTCTTCCTGGGCATCAATCACTGGTTTCACGCCCAGCTCTTGGATAATCGTTTCTTGCAAACTCATTCTTCTTCTCCTTCACCGAGGGCTTCCTTGCGCATTTTGTCAATCAAGTCCATCTTATCTTGCCATACATCACGCGCCAAATCCACTGGATAGTGCTGCGGATTGAGCACGCGCTTGTACTCATCCCAAAGCTTGTCAAATTCCTTACGAGCATAGTCCTGAATCTCAGTCAAGCTAAGCAGGTTGTAAATCAATTTTCCGTCTTTGAAGATATCCACCAAGAGAGGCACGGCATCAAAATTACGAACGGTCTTCTTGATGTAGGTATAGGTCGGATGGAACATCTTGATTTCTGTCATGCTGGCAACATCCACACCATCATAAGTGATGTAATCACCCTCTGACTTGCCTTTTTCACGACTGGTAATGCGCCACACCTGCTTCTTACCTGGCGTAGATACTTTTTCCGCATTATTAGACAGCTTGATGGTATTGCGCATCTGGCCATTTTCATCTTCAATTGCAACAATCTTGTAAACTGCACCAAGAGCTGGCTGGTCATAGGCTGTAATCAGCTTGGTACCCACACCCCAGACATCAATCTTAGCCTTTTGCATCTTGAGGTTGAGGATAGTATTTTCGTCCAAATCATTAGAAGCATAAATCTTAGCCTCTGTAAATCCAGCTTGGTCTAGTTGCTGACGGACTTTCTTGGAAATGTAGGCAATATCCCCAGAGTCAATCCGCACACCCATAAAGTTAATCTTGTCACCCAGCTCACGAGCCACCTGAATGGCCGCTGGTACACCGATACGAAGGGTGTCATAGGTATCCACAAGGAAGACACAATTTTTGTGAGTCGCAGCGTAAGCCTTGAAAGCCTCATAGTCATTGCCATAAACCTGTACCAAGGCATGGGCATGGGTTCCCAAGACAGGAATGTCAAAGAGTTTACCAGCACGCACGTTGCTAGTTCCATTGGCGCCACCAATCACCGCTGCGCGTGTTCCCCAGATAGCTGCATCCATTTCTTGCGCCCGACGTGTCCCAAACTCCATCAAGGGTTCATCTTCAATAACCGAACGAATACGAGCTGCCTTAGTCGCCACCAAGGTCTGGTAGTTGACGATGTTCAAAAGAGCCGTTTCGACCAATTGACATTGGGCTAGAGGGCCTTCCACCTGCACAATCGGTTCATTAGCAAAAACCAAGTCCCCTTCTTGGGCAGAACGAACGGTCAACTCCAACTTGAAATTGCGAAGGTAGTCCAAGAATGCTCCATGATAGCCAAGCGACTCCAAATAAGCAATATCACTATCTGAAAAACGCAAGTCTTCAAGATAGCTCACAATTCTTTCCAAACCAGCAAAAACCGCATAGCCATTCTTAAAAGGCTGTTGGCGGAAATACACCTCAAAGACCGCCTTTTTATTGTGAATCCCTTGGTCAAAGTAAACCTGCATCATGTTGATCTGGTACAAGTCCGTGTGCAATGTCAAACTATCATCTGGATACATACTTTTCCTACTTCCTTAACTAGAAACCCATGAAAATTTTTAAGAACTTTCATGTATTCCAATAAATTAGTACTATTATATCACATTTTATCTGGATTGAGAAAAGAGTAACAAGCTATTCACAACTCTCCAGTTCATCCATGTCTTGTTCAAATTTTTTCTGCGCCCATTCGCCATAGCTCTTCAGGCCAAGATTGCCAATAAAGACCCAGGGAAGGTAAATGACATAAGTAATTGCCCAAGCAGACAGGTATTTAAGGTTTAAAGGATTGTGCTGATAAACTTCTATGTTGAATTGATAATTCTGTAACATCAAAAGAGCCGTAATAGCCAAGGTTAGGAAAAAACAACCCAAAATCGTAAAATGAAAACGACTATAGTAGGTCACTCCCAGATAACGGGCACGATTGAAAAAGAAGAAAATTCCTACTATCAGAGTATAGACTAGAAAATTCGGATTAAAAAGAGATGGAGCCAACACTGCCACCAAATAGCTTAGAAGTACAAGCACAATAAAGAGTGAAAAAGACTCTGCCCCAGCTTTATTAATTAGTTGTTCTTCTCTTTCGTCAAGTAATTGATAATGAATGAATTTATTTACCATCTTCTTCCTCCCAAAATAGTTGGTCTAGGGTTTTCCCTAAACATCTGCAAATGGACTGGCAGAGCGAGAGACTGGGATTATATTTTCCAGCCTCTATCAAACCAATAGTCTGGCGCGTCACCCCGACAGCCTCTGCCAGTTGACCTTGTGTTAAATCAAGCTCCACACGAGCTAATTTTAATTTTAAATTTTTAGCCACCTGCGTCCTCCTTATAGTTTTAATACTCATCTACTCTTAAAAAATCCAAAACCAACACAAGCTGTCAGCTATTTATTATAACCTCATTAATTAGCACTCCAATATTATCTTCAGCCTAAAATCAGTATGTTGGATTGTTTGAAATAAACTTCCTAGTTTGCTATTTGATTTTTTGTTTAGTATTAGCTTTAGTAGGGGCTTTTAAACGAATTTTGATTGCTTGTATTTCTTGTTTAGTTTAGTTGCTTTCATATCACTATTATATAATGCTTTTGGAAATGAGTCTAGCATAAGACAAAAACGTGTACACAACAAGAGCAGGAGCATAGCAAGATGACTGATTTTTTTGCTGGATTTGCAGTCTGCAAAATAATGCTAAATAAAACTAAAATGAATACTCCTTGCTTTTCTTGAGAGTGAAAAAATACAATAAAATGATTGTAGTGATTACCACAAGATACTGACTAATAGACATCGTATTTGAAGCCACAAATACAGGTAAGGAATAAAAAGGAAGAAGTTCAATTGCTTTGATAAACAAATCATTACTAGTATTCATCATAATCGTATTTAATATATTAGGGATAAAAAGTAGTAAAGCTACTAAAATACCAAATACCAAGCCACTTTTCAATTTGTATAAATATAAAATGTAAGATAATAGAAAATAAAATAGGACTAACAAAATTGTATTGACTAAAATGGCTACTATAAAATCTAATCCTAAATCACCTGGAACACCCAATTTACTTACGATGACTAGTAACACAATACCATTCAAAGCATAGATAATGGAAACTGAGATGGCATATAGAAAATTGGACAAGAGGTAAATCATCCGATTTTTCTGTTGATTATAAAACAAACTGATCGTATTGTGGGAAAAATCCCTGCTAATAATTCGGTTAGCATGTATAACAGCCATTAACATACCGAGCATAGCATAAAAATTTGAAATATGCTTAATACCAAGTGATGTCCCTTGAGTCTTTAGAATAAAGAATGTAACCAGTATCGGCGGTATAAACGAGATAATCAAACCGAGATATATTACGCCTGATGAATATAAATCTCTTATATTTTCCTTAAGAAAATTCAATTTATTTAATTTCATGATTATATCCTTCCTCTATTTTGAACGATTTAGATAAATATCTTTAAGCGTCTCTTTTTTAGTTTCAAAATCAACTACTTTAATAGAGTTTTCGTTAAAAAATTTAAAAAGCTCACTACTTTGAATATTCCCAGACATAGTAATTTTCAGTCCCTCTTCCTGAACAATATCCCCAAATTCTTGTTTGGTAATGAAAATGTCTCTATCTGTAGCTGATGAAAAAGCTATCTCAAACAAGCAATTATGACTATCTTTTCCTACTTTTTGGAATGTCAAAAGCCCGTTCTCCAAGAAAAGGACTCTCTCACAAATTTCTTCAATATCTTCTAATTTATGACTCGATATTAAAATTCCCACATTTTCATGTAAAGCTAAGTTTTTTAGAACCTCTAAAACTATTTGTGATGATTCAATATCTAAACCATTAGTCGGTTCATCTAAGATCAATATATCAGGTTCCGTAACAAGAGTTAGAAGCAAAGCTAATTTTTGTTTTGTACCCAAAGAATAAGTCTTTACTTTTTTATTAATAGACTGAGTCAAATCTAACTCTTGAATCAAACTTCCAAATCTTTCTTGATTGTAGTCAACACCATATAAATTTGACAAATATTTTAAATTCTCTAAACCTGTTTTAGATAAAAATAATTTTGGTTCTTCGATTAAATACCCAACATTATCACTACTTATAATATTCCCTGAAGTCGGTTGATTATTCTGAACAAGAATTTTCATCAATGTACTCTTGCCAACTCCGTTTCTCCCTACTAGACCAACAATTTCACCCTTATTAAGTGCAAAATTTATATCTTTGAGAATGATTGAATGACCATAATGCTTACTTACATTTATAACTTCCATTTTTTATTCCTCCATTAATATTCATGGTTTTCTATTTGATTCTCATTAATTTTAAAAAGTTGCGCCTCTTTTTAACAACATTATACCATATATCTAACTTAATGCAATATATAAATGTCATTTTGTAAAATTTTATTAACAAAAAACTCTCTACCATAAAATAATAGAGAGTTTTCTGCTTATTCAATTTTTTTCAAAACATCTACAGCATCGTAGGATTTCACATCTAATGTCTCAGCTGCGATTGTATTGTCCTCCATATCGTCTAGAAAGACTCAATTTCTAGGTTATAACTGGTATTTATCGAAAAACTCCTTAAACGTTACCCATAGCCACCATCATACCTCCATACTTATATAAAGCCCCTCTTTGCTTTATTCTCCTTACAAATCCTTTTGGTAATAAAATCTTTTCCCTGTGTAAGGATAGTCTTGCAAGGTAAAGACTTCCTTGTAGCCATGCCTTTTATAAAAATCTGGAGCTTGAAACTGGTAAGTATTGACAAAAGCAAAACGACAGTTTCGATTCTTAGCTTCACTTTCAGCCTGCTGTAATAGTCTTGAACCGATTCCTTGCCCTCTCAGTTCCTCTTTTACAAATAGATACTCGATTTCTAGCCAATTTCCAAAAGTCTCTGCTATCAAACCTGCCAAGAGATCGCCCTTTTCATCTTCGACATAAAGATTAAGTGGCTCACTTTCAGCCTCTTCTCTTTTTGAACGGTTATAAACACGAATCAAATTCCCTATTTCTTGTGATTTATGGGATTCCTTATTTTCCAATCTAAAGTACATCTAAACCTCCTCGAAAACTGATACAGCTTGATTATAGTCCTATTTCCAAAGACTGTCAAACTAGAAAAACCCATCAACCTGAGTTGATGAGTCTTTAATCTATTTTCTAAATTTCCACTGACTGTAAATCCCAAAACCGATAATCCAGATAGCTGATCCAATTGCTCCTACAAATGTAGACTCTTGTAGAAAGAGAGTTACAAAAACAAAGGCAAAGAAGAGCATGGTTAAAGGATTTAAGAAACGATAATGGGGCATAAGGTAGCCATCCGCCATAAAGTCTGGTGACTTGCGGTATTTAAGGTGAGCCACCATAATCAAGATATAAATGGCGATATAGACACCTGATGATGATGCTGTAATCAAGGCAAAGGCATCGGAAACACCTGGCAAGATATTAATGAAGGCTGCTAGGGCTATCAAAACCGCTGAAGCAATGATAGCGTTTTGTGGCACGTTGTGGCGAGAAAGGGTATCTGCCTTGATAGCCTTTAAGAATGGATTTGGCGAATCATGAGCAATCTGGTACAAATGACGCCCTGTTGAATAAAGGGTTGAGTTAAGAGCAGATGCTGCTGAGGTCAAAACAACGAAGTTAATCAAGGCTGCTGCCCACTTGATACCTGCTAATTCAAATACTGTAACAAAAGGAGAATCAGCCGATGCAAGTTCACGCCAAGGAATGATAGCCATAATGGCTAAGAGGGCACCACCGTAGAAAAAGGCAATACGCAAAGGAATTTCCTTAACGGCTTTTGGCAAGACTTGACGTGGATTTTTGGTTTCAGAAGTTGTGACCCCGATAAACTCAATCATGAGGTAGGCAAAGAATACCATCTGGAAGGCCATGACAAAGTTGATTCCCCCATTTGGGAAGAGGGAGAAATTGTCGGCGATATTAGCCAAACTTGCGGCTCCATGAGGTGTCTTAAAGCCTGTCAAGACCATAAAGACTCCTGTAGCAATCATGGCTAAAATAGCCACAATCTTGACCATAGCAAACCAAAACTCAACTTCCCCAAAGAGCTTCACCGCAATCAGATTGACCAAGGCTAGAATGGTCAAAAATCCAATCTCAATCATCCAACTTGGCCAGCTAGGAAACCAAAACTGAACATAGTGAGAGATGGCTGTGATTTCCGCCATACCGATAAAGACAACGGATAGCCAGTAGGACCAAACCGAGAAATAACCCCAGCCCTTACCCAAATGGCGCGTGATAAAGTTGATAAAGGTATGTTGCTCAGGATCTTGATAGAGCATTTCCCCAACCGCTCTCATCATAAGGAACATGAAAGCTCCAGTAATCATATAAATCAATACAATGGAAGGACCTGTTAGGCTGATAGAGCGACCTGCCCCCAAAAAGAGTCCTGTTCCGATTGTTCCAGCAATGGCCATAACCTGCACGTGACGATTAGTCAGACCACGCTCCATCTTATTTTTTTTCTTCTTTGAACTCATATCGTCTCCAATTCTTTTTAAACCTAAAAGGGAGCAAGTAGGGTGTTTCCCTCCTTCTACTCCCTTTAATCATTAGGCTGTTTTTTCAACCTTTAAGATTTTTACATCATAGCTACCCACAGGTGTTTCAACAGTTGCTGTATCACCTGTTTTCTTACCAATCAAGGCTTGTCCAATCGGACTTTCATTTGAAACCTTACCTGCAAAGGCATCTGCACCCGCTGAACCTACGATAATATAAACTTCTTCTTCGTCCTCACCAATTTCTTGGATAGTCACTGTTTTACCAATCGCTACTTCATCTTGGGCAACTGAGTCGCTATTGACGATTTCAGCATAGCGGATTTTTGTTTCCAAACTAGAGATTTGTCCTTCGACAAAGGCTTGTTCATCCTTAGCTGCTTCATACTCACTATTTTCAGAAAGGTCACCGTATGAACGGGCAATCTTAATGCGTTCTACCACTTCTGGGCGGCGGACCAATTTCAATTCTTCTAATTCTTTTTCAAGTTTTTCCTTTTCCTCAAGGGTCATAGGATATGTTTTTTCTGCCATTTTTCTCAACTTTCTTTCGATAGTATTGAATCTCTATCTGAGATTCTCATGTTTGTTGTCTTAGTTTGAACTACTATTTTGAGTAAGCTTGCTATTGACGTGTTCAGCTACATTGCGATCATGTTCTTCCTGATTAGCTGCGTAATAGACTTTTCCATCTGTAACATTGGCTACAAAGTAGAGGTTCTCACTCTTGGTTTGGTTGATACTTGCTTCAATCGCGTCCTGACTTGGACTATCCACTGGACCAGGCATCAAACCAGATTTTGTATAAACATTGTATGGTGAATTAATTGATGTATCAATTCCAGCATCGTCTGCTAGGCTAATATTTTGACCGAGTTTGCCTTGGGCATACAAGATTGCAATATTGCTTTGAAGGGGCATACCAAGGTTCAAGCGATTGTAGAAAACACCTGCAATCAACTTACGGTCTTCAGTCTTAGCACCTTCTTTTTCAACAAGAGAAGCAATAGTTAACAATTCATTGACTGTCAAGTTTTTAGACTTAATTGTACTATAGTGTGGAGTCAAGGTCTTATCCATAGCTGCCAACATCTCATCAATTAAGCTTTCAATAGTTGTGCTTTCTTTGATAGAGTATGTCGCTGGGAAAAGATAACCCTCCAAACGGTAACGAGCTCCACTTTCTTTTGTCGGTAAGCTTTCGAGTAGGTTTGGATATTTAGCAACTTCTTGACTGATAAAGTTGTCATCTTGAACTTTAGCCAAGAAAGCATCCGCAGTTAAAGGCTCTTTAAATTCACCTTTTAATTGACCTACAGCTTGGGCGATTTGCTCAATTGTATATCCCTCTGGAATAGTCAAATCTGCAAGTGACGGTTCTTGAGGTTCAGCTGTACCACCTTTTTGTAGTTCCTTGATGATATCCTCTGTACTCATGCTCTTTTGCAAATTATAATATCCAGCCTTCAAATCTGAATAATTCTTATATTTTGCATAGAAAGCAAAAATCACTCCATGTTTAATCACACCAGAATGTTCAAGAGTTGATCCAATCTCTTGGACATTGGATCCTTCTGGGATTTGAACGGTTACATACTGCTTAGAATTAGCGTCAACTGGTAATAAAGATGACTGGACATACTGATAACCGAAGTAACCACCTGCCGAAATCAAGGCAAGGAAAATCAATAGAGAAATGAAGAAGGCCTTCAAATGTGATTTTTTCTTCTTAATAGGTTTAACTGTCTCACGACGACTACGACGTGGAGTTTCAGATATCCCTTCTACAACTTTCTTTTCCACTACTGGTTTTGAAGCAGGAACTTCTCTTTTTATCTCTCTCTGACCTTCTGTCTTATAAGAAACAGCTACCCTCGTTGGGATTTCATTAAATTCCTTTTCTACTTTTCTAGGAATAACAGGTTCTGGTCTTGGTACACTCTCATCTACTGGTGAAGCAGGAACTTCTTGACTTGGATGACTAGGAACTGCTGGAGCATCTTGACTTGGGTGGCTATGAGCCACTGGAGCATCTTGACTTGGGTGGGTAGGCACGGTAGGAGCTTTTCTCATAATCTCCTCTACAGCTGATAGAGAATCTTCCATTAGCTCTTCTATCGACTGGTCATTTTTAGAAGAAAATTGGGGTTTTATTGAAGCTAAATTAACTTCCTCCTGATCTTCTTCAGATTTTTTGACACGTTCTAAATCACGTAAAATCTGCTCTTTAAAGCTTAATTTTTCGTCTTCTCTTGGCTTTTCACTCAAAAGTTTATCCTCCTCGTTGACAATCCATAATATTATATCTTAAAAACGAAAGAAAAGCAACCTAGCATGCTTTTCTGGCTTATTTTTTATACTCAATGAAAATCAAAGAGCAAACTAGGAAGCTAGCCGCAGGTTGCTCAAAACACTGTTTTGAGGTTGTAGATAAGACTGACGAAGTCAGTCACATATATACGGTAAGGCGACGCTGACGTGGTTTGAATTTGATTTTCGAAGAGTATTAGCTTCCCAAACCATATCATACCAGGTTTCCCCTGCAAAGGTTGACTGGGACAGACCTTCATTGACAAATCCATGCTTTTCATAGTAGACAATGAGATAGTCATGACAGGTTAGGTTAATACCTTCTCTTTCGTGTTCAAGAGCCAGTCCTTTCAAGGCTGTTAGTAATTTCTGACCCAGTCCTATGCCCTGTGCCTCCTTGGCAATGGAAAGACAGGTCACAGAGATATAACCACCAGGCTCATGACTATGGTCTTCTATCTCTTCTGTAAAAGACTGGTCTTGCAGATGGCGGTGTGGTCCAACTGGTCCCTCTATATAACCAATCATCTTACCCTCTTTTTCTGCAACCAGAAAAGAGGTCTGAATTTCTCGCAAATGCGCTTCAAACACTGAGCGAGGAATGGCTTCTTCAACCGAGAAATTTTCTAGTTCAATCTCAACGATACGATCCAAATCTTCTAATCTTGCTTTCCTAATTTCCATTTTGCCTCCAGATAAAAGGGATTAAACCAAATCATACTAAAACCTTGACTAGCTGCATAAAGCGAATCTGTCTCTTCTTCATCAATAAAACCGTTCATTTCAAAATAGGAAAGCAGCTCATCAGGACTCTTCAAACGAATCCCTTTGTAATCCTGCTCAACTGCCACCTCTTTCAAAGCCGCAAGAAGAAGCGTTCCCAAGCCCTGTCTCTGATGGTCAGTATCAATGACTAAAGAACGAATTTCTAGACATTTCGGATTGTGTGGGTAAGGACCACCTAGAACATAGCCCAGAAGCTGATTTTCATCCCTAGCTAGAAGAAAGGTATCCGCAGACTTACGGATACTTTCTTCTAAAATATGGGAAGTCAGCTGCTTGTCAGCTGGAAAAGATGAGGCCTGAAGTGCCTCTATCTCAACTAAATCCGACTTACTTGCCTGAATAATCTTAATTGGAATTTCCATGAGAACTTCCTATTGAACATTGCTTGTCAAATTAGACAAGAGACGCTCAAATGAGTATTCGTAGGTTTGGATGTCTCCTGCACCCATAAAGACATAAACAGCATTATCATGATCTAGGAGTGGCGAAACATTTTCAACAGTGATAACTTGGTGTTTTTTGTTGATTTTATTAGCTAGGTCTTCTACCTTAACATCGCCATGGTCCACTTCACGAGCAGAGCCATAAATTTGCGCTAGGTAAACAGCATCCGCTTGGTTCAAAGCATGGGCAAATTCGTCCAACAAGGCAATGGTTCTTGTAAAGGTATGCGGTTGGAAGACTGCTACAATTTCCTTGCTTGGGTATTTCTGACGAGCCGCATCCAAGGTCGCAATAATTTCTGTTGGATGGTGGGCAAAGTCATCAATAATCACCGTGTCATTGACAATTTTCTCAGTGAAACGACGCTTAACACCGGCAAATGTTTTCAGGTGTTCACGTACCAAGTTCAAATCAAATCCTGCTGTGTAAAGAAGACCAATAACGGCTGTCGCATTCATGATATTGTGACGACCAAAGGTTGGAATATGGAATTG
Organism: Streptococcus sp. M334; assembly: GCF_000187745.1. Taxonomy (GTDB): domain Bacteria; phylum Bacillota; class Bacilli; order Lactobacillales; family Streptococcaceae; genus Streptococcus. The sequence goes on from NZ_GL732486.1 coordinate 846,256, forward strand.
CCCTAATTCTTGACCACGGAAATGAACTGTGAAGGTTGAACCAGTTGTTGAACGAAGAAGATCACTAGCGACAAAGTCATTACCTTCTGCTTCAAAACCATAATAATAAATTGGTGCATCAGACATAATCTTACGCAATTCAGCATCTTCACCGTAGATAAACAAACCTTTGGTAATTTGTTTAGCATAGTCGTTAAAGGCATTGAAAACATCCTCTAGACTTGTGAAATAGTCTGGATGGTCAAAGTCAATGTTGGTGATGATAGAATATTCTGGGTGGTAAGGCATGAAGTGACGCTCATATTCGTCAGATTCGAAGACAAAATATTTGGCATTGGCTGAACCACGACCAGTCCCGTCTCCAATCAAGAAGCTAGTATCTGTAATGTGAGACAAGACATGAGACAACATACCCGTTGTTGAAGTTTTTCCATGCGCTCCAGCAACTCCCATGCTAACAAAGTCACGCATAAAGCTACCTAGGAACTCATGGTAGCGTTTGTAGCTAATTCCATTTTGATCCGCATAGGCAATTTCGACGTTGTTATCTGGACGAAAGGCATTTCCAGCGATAATTTCCATGTCACCGTCTAGATTCTTTTCATCAAAAGGAAGAATGGTAATTCCTGCCTGCTCAAGACCACGTTGAGTAAAGTAGTATTTTTCAACATCTGATCCTTGAACCTTGTGCCCCATTTGGTGCAACATCAAGGCCAAGGCACTCATCCCTGATCCCTTAATTCCGATAAAATGATATGTCTTTGGCATGTTTTCTCCCCTATTCTGTAATTCTGGTCAGATTCAACTCTTGGGCAACCCGACGTTCTTGTTCTTTTTGTTGATTCTTTTTATTGTAGATTTGGCTCTTCTTCAAAAAATCATAGTTGTTTTTCTTTTGTCCTGAAGTTTCTTTTGGCTCAGCTTGAGTCGAAATATTGCTAACTTCTTCCGCCAAGATGTAATGAGACTGGGTCAATTTTTGACTATATTTGACAAATTCACCAGGATTTTCCTTTTGGAAAGGCGCAGTAGGTTGATTGCCCTGTCTAACCAAATTTGGCTGAGGATGGCGTCTTGTAGGAGTAATATCCTTAGTCAGATAACTTGCTGAGCGTTTCTTTTTCAAATCCGCACGCGCTTCTTCACGCGCCACCTCCGCATAGCTCTTTCCTTCTTTTTTTACTCCTAAGCCAGCCTTCTTAGGTTTCTCTACTGGCTTTTCAATCTGTTTTACTGGTTTTTCTTCAGTAATAGGGGCCCACTCCAGATAATTCTTATCACGGTATTCTCCCTTGATATTACTGATAAAGTCAGATTCATCATAGAGGTCCATAACCGGCATCTCAGTCAGCATAACCTCATCATCTGACACCAATGGAAATCGTTCTTCTCTCATTTTCTATTTCCTTTCAACACTTCATTATAGCGTATTGTCTTGATTTTTCAAGTGCTGACTTCAGAAATTCCCAAAATTTCTCTAATTTCTGCCAGGGTCAGACTGCCACGTGACTCTGTGCCGTCCAATACTTGTGACACCAGATGTTTCTTCTGTTCTTGGAGTTCCTGAATTTTTTCTTCAATGGTTCCCTTGGTCACTAAGCGATAGACCTCAACCGTTTCTTCCTGACCCATCCGATGGGCACGGCCAATAGCTTGCGCTTCCACCGCAGGATTCCACCAAAGGTCAACCAAAATAACCGTATCAGCACCTGTCAGATTCAGACCGACACCACCAGCCTTGAGGGAAATCAGAAAGGCATCTCTTTCCCCTTGGTTAAAGGCTTTGGTCATGTCTTGTCTTTCCTTGGCTGGGGTTGAACCCGTAATTTTAAAGGATGTCATACCCAAGTCTGGCAGTTCTTGTTCTATTTTCTCCAACATTCCCTTGAACTGCGAGAAAATCAAGACACGGTGTCCGCCGTCTGCCACCTGGACCAGCAGGTCTCGAAGACTATCCAGTTTACCACTGGCTCCCTGATAATCCTCCATAAAGAGGGCAGGAGTGTCACAGATTTGACGCAAGCGCATCAGACCAGACAAGATTTCCACCCGACTTCGCTGGAATTCCTGATCTGACACTTGAGACAGACGGTCTCGCATCTGTTGCAACTGGGCTAGGTAAATAACCTTTTGCTGGTCTTCCAGTTCATTTTTATAAACCACTTCAATCAAGTCTGGCAATTCGGTCAGAACTTCTTCTTTCTTGCGTCGCATCACGAAAGGCTTGATAAACTGAGCTACGCGCTCAGCTGGCAATTTCATAAATTCTTTCTTGCTTGGCAAAAGTCCTGACATGACGATTTGGAAAATAGACCACAACTCACCTAGATGGTTTTCAATAGGAGTTCCTGACAAGGCAAAAACTGACGGCACCACAAATTGTCTCAAGGTCTGGGCAATCTTAGTCTGGGCGTTTTTCATGACCTGAGCTTCATCTAAGAAAAGGAAGTCAAAGGCCATTCCCTGATAAAGCTCACTGTCCTGACGGAAGGTAGCATAGCTCGTCACATAGATTTGATGGCTTTCAGTAAGAATCTCTTCACGACTAGCTTTCAAACCATGAACAACAGCCACATCCAACTGTGGGGCAAATTTCTGAAACTCATCTGCCCAGTTGTAAATCAAACCTGACGGAGCCAGAATCAAAACCCGACTTTCTTTTGTCACTTGACTGGTCAAAAAAGCAATGGTCTGAAGGGTTTTTCCCAATCCCATATCATCAGCTAAAATCCCACCAAAACCATAATGATGGAGCATCTGCAACCAGCCGATTCCCTTTTCCTGATAGTCTCGCAAGTCAGCCCGAACCTGAGTTGCTTGCAAAGGAAAGTCCTCTGGATGCGTCAAATCGTGGGCCAAATTCTGGAATTCTTGTGAAAAAGAAACACGGTCACGCCCTTCAAAGAGATGAGCTAAACTATAAGCCAAGGATTTTCGAGTCTGCAAGGCACCATCTTTTAATTCAAACTGCCCCAGTTCCTGTAGATTTTGGCGAATTTTCTTGGTTTCTTCATCGAAAAAGTAGACTTGATTAGACGAATCAATGTAAAAATCTTGATTGGCAACCAAGGCCTGCATTGCTTGGTCAATTTCCTCCTGGGCAATATCTTGAAAATCAAACTGGATTTCCAAGAGACCTCCCTTGGAAGCAATCTGTACTTGAGGGCTTGCTAGATTATAGAGTTCTTCTAACTTGTCTGATAAATCAACATTTCCGAGTTTTTCAAAGACTGGAATGATTTCATGGAAGAAATGATAAACAGACTCTGCTTTTAAGGCCTGACGCCAAGATTGAAAATCTGCTTCAAAACCAGCTGCCAAACAGACTTGGAAAACTCTTTCTTCTAAGTCAGCATCACTCGAAAAAGGTAATTCTTCTAGCTCTTGTCGGCTAGATACCTGTCTATTTCCATAATCAAACTGAATCTCTAAACGAATCCGATTGTCCTCTTCCCTGTCAAAGTAAAAAGAGGGCGCAAAGGATTTAATTTGTAAACGTTCAGGAGCTGAAACAGTACCCATCTGGCTAAAAAGAGTTAGACAGGAAGCCAACTTATCGCGGTCACTGCTATCAAATTGCAGATATTTCTTTCCATCTTGATCCAAAGGCAGCGCTTTGATTTCCTTGAGAAGACTCATCTGCTGGTCTGTTAGAAAATAAACCTGACCTTTATGGAAAAGCATAGCTCCCTGATAAAAGACATTGACCCTATGACTCTCACTGATTTCCATTTCAAAATAATCCAAGTATTCTGTTACTGTAAAGGCAAATAGATTGGCATCCGCATGCAAATCCTGAAAAAGTAGGGTTTGGTAGCTATCCACTTGATGGTCAAATTGAAAATGGGGCAAGGCCATCAGTAAATCCACACCCTGCTCAAAAAAGGTCAGAGGAAAAAAGAGGTGCCGACCTTGGTTTTGGAAAAAAAGCTCTGGAGCCAGTCCTTCCTCCATTAGTCCGCGTAAGAAAGTCAGAAGCTCTTGACTTTCCTCATTAAAGGCTTCCCAAGACAGAGACTCCTCATAAGTTTTACCAATCATATAAGGTTTTCTCTTCTCGACGACTTTTAAAAAGAGTGGAATATCCCGAATGACGTAGTATTTTTGGCTATTGATTTGCCCGATTCTCAGGGTCCACAAGATACGATTGCTTCCTGCTTCCACCTGACCCAAAGCTGACAACTCATAGGCTCGGTCTGATTTTGGAGATAAGATTCGTTCCAAAAATTTTCCACCCAAGGTCACCTTGGTTTCAACAGCCTCTTTTTCTTCATGACCTTCTTCCAGACCCTGCAAAATGTCCTGACCACGCTCATCATTTTTCAGAAAATGCTCTAGCGCAGCCAAATGCACACAGTAGCCCCTCTTTTGGAAAAAATCGCAGGCACAAAAAACCAAATCATCCTCTAAACTATAGCGCAGTTCTTCTTCTGCAACGCGAGCGTAGAGCCGATTGTTCTTTTCCTTGATAATGTCAACCTTACCAGTTTCATAAAGGGCAACGCCTTCGATACGGACTTTCCCCGGAATCAATTTAGCCATATTTTCACCTTTACCTTATCTTTTTATTATACCATATTTTCCCCTATGAAAATAGCCTTCTAGAGATACTTTTCTCCTAGAAGGCTGGATTTTTAAAGTTTAGCAAAAGTCGTCACAATCCGCTGACAAACTTCTTGCAGCAGGGATTTAGGCATGGCTATATTGAGGCGGGCATGGAGACTTCCTTCCTCTCCAAAATCCAAACCACGGTTGAGGATAACCTTGGCTTCATTTCTCAACAACTCTTGCAATGTTTCATCAGTCAGATCATAGGCTGAAAAATCAAGCCAAATCAAGTAGGTTCCTTGCGGCTTCATGACCTTGATTTTAGTTTCTTTTCCAAATAAATCCACCACATAATTGATATGATCTTCAAAGACTTGCTTGAGTTCCTCTAACCAATCCTTCCCATAGCGATAAGCAGCTTCTGTCGTCAAATAACCCAAGCCTGAAATCTCATGCTGATTATTGGCCAACTGGCGTTTCTGGTAAGCCAGTCTCAACTTAGGATTTTCAATGACGGCATAGGAATTTTTTGTTCCAGCGATGTTAAAGGTTTTAGTGGCACTGCTCAAGACAATCGCAAATTCTTTAAAGGCAGGATTGATGGTATTAAAAGACTGGTGTTTGTGACCAAAGAGGGCCAAATCTTGGTGAATCTCATCCGAAACCAAGAAAACACCGTGTTTTTGGCAGAGTTGCCCAATTTTTTCCAACACTTCTTTTTCCCACACACGTCCACCAGGATTGTGAGGGTTGCAAAGAATATAGAGTTTGACATCCTCTTCCACCAAATCCTTCTCCAGTTGGTCAAAGTCAATCTCAAACAAACCATCCTTTTCCACCAAAGAATTGGTAATCAATCTACGATTATTCAACTTGACACTGCGAGCAAAGGGTGGATAGACAGGTGTGTTAATCAAAACCGCCTCGCCTTCTTTTGTGAAAGCTTGAATAGCTGTTGAGATGGCTGGAACTACACCCTCGATAAAGACAAGATCCTCTTTGTCAAAGTGGTAACCGTGTTGTGTGGCTTCCCACTTTTGAACTTCCTTAATTAACTCTTCACTGGCATAGGTATAGCCATAAACCAGTTGATCCGCATAAGTTTGCACGGCTTGGCGGATTTCAGGCAAGACCACAAAGTCCATATCCGCTATCCAAGCTGGTAAGACTTCGCTATCCGTTTCTGCCTCTTTCCATTTATAGGTATGGTGACCTAAACGATTGGGCAGGCTTGTAAAATCATATTTTCCCATCTTCGTCTTATCCTTCCAAGGCTTGGCGCAAATCTGCAATCAAATCTCTAGCATCCTCAATCCCAATCGACAAGCGCAAGAGGTCATCTGTCAAACCATAAGAATGGCGCACTTCTGCTGGAATATCAGCATGAGTTTGTGTCGTTGGATAAGTAATGAGACTCTCCACTCCACCCAAACTTTCCGCAAAAGAGAAGACCTTGAGGCTGTTCAAAATATGAGGAATGCGTGTTTCATCGGCTACTTTAAAGGAAATCATGCCCCCACGACCAGTATAGAGAACTTCCTTAACTGCTGGAGAATCCTTCAAAAAGGCAACCACTTCTTGGGCGTTAGCTGTTGAGCGCTCCATACGAAGAGACAAGGTCTTGAGACCACGAATCAACTGGTAGCTGTCAAATGGAGACAAGACTGCTCCTGTCGTATTGAGATTGTAGAAAAGCTTCTCATATAATTCTAAACTATTGGTCACAACCACTCCAGCCAAGACATCATTATGCCCTGCTAGATACTTGGTTGCTGAATGGAGAACGATATCTGCTCCGTCTTCAATCGGACGTTGGTAGATAGGGCTATAGAAGGTATTATCCACCACCACTTTAGCACCCTTAGCATGAGCTAATTTTGCTAGTTTTTCGATATCAAATTCCAACATCAAGGGATTGGTTGGCGTTTCGATATAGAGGACATCCACATCCTTCTCCAACTCCCCAATCAACTCTTCTTCTGTATTGGCATAGGTAAAATGGAAACGGCCTTCCTGCTCAACTTGGTTGAACCAGCGGAAAGAACCACCGTAAAGGTCACGGACAGCCAAGATCTTACTTCCTACTGGAAAGACGCTAAAGGCCAGTACAATAGCTGACATACCTGAGCTAGTAGCTAGAGCATAGTCTGCTGACTCAATAGCCGCCAAGACTTCTTCTGCCTTAGTGCGAGTTGGGTTTTTGGTACGCGTATAGTCAAATCCAGTAGATTTACCAAACTCTGGATGCTGATAGGTCGTTGAAAAATGAAGCGGTGTCACCAAAGCTCCTGTCGCTTCATCTGATTTGATACCCGCCTGGGCCAAAATTGTGTTAATGTGTAATTCCTTGCTCATACAATACCTCCAAATCTATAGTAACTATTGTACCACTTATTTTCATCAACTCATTTTCTTCTTTTCAAGAGCTAGTTATAGTTTCAAACTATAGACTTATCGAGTAAAGCTAAAAAGAATCCAGAAAAGCTTCCAAATTCTTTTGTGACAATGATTGCTAGGGTTTACTTTAACCGAAAGAAATCGTGTTGGGCTAAATAGTCATAATGGTCTTTGTTAAATTGATACTGGCCCACATGCTGACTAATCTGACCAACTTCCACGGAAAAAATATAGTCTTCATTTTGATAGTGCCAGTTCAGCCTAACTGTGTTCAAGACTGTCTTATAAGTAAAATCTTTAACTTGATTCCAAGGCATCTCTACGACTTGATTAGAATGATTTTCTGTTACATCATTGATGTCCATCAAGTAGATTCCCTTAGGTGTGAATGCCAGAATCTTAGGCTTCACACTCGACTGAACATAGTAGGCTCCTCCTATAATGAAAAAATCAATAAAGGATTTCAGCCATGTCTTTTTCTTAAAAGCCATCAGAAAATTCCTTTGTCCTTCAATGTGGCAAGTTGAGAGAAATGATTCAATCTGTTTTTCTGTTGCAAACTCCATAATAGCGCCCATGATGTTACCTCCATAACGATTAGTAAACAGGCAGATAAGAACTCTTCACATAAAGAAGAACTTATCATTTGTTGCATTTTATCTTATTTTTTTAGTAGACAGCATCCCTCCTATAACATTACCCTAGCATGTGCATACTTCCATTAACGCTGGAAGAGACTTTCGAAAATAGTTTCTCACGTTTTTGTTATATTCATTATAACATAAATTTAATAAACCAATTAAAAAATGTAAGCACTTTTCTTCCAAATTCGCCATCATTCTATTAAAAAACGACAGCTTCTTTCGAAACCATCGTTTTCTTGAAAAATCCTTATTTGACATGTTTTGCCAATTCTTCTTGGGCTTTTTTATTAGATTCTTCTTTTTCTTTCAACCATTTTTCTTTGGCTTTTTCATATTCGTCTTTCGTAACTGTCTTATCTTGTACTTTGAGGTATTTATATGATTCGACCCCTTTATTACCAGCTAATGAATACGGTGAAGAGAAAGGAACTGTTTTTCTCAATGTTGGTGTTCCGCCTAGTGAAACATTTGGAATTGCTAGAGAGCTATCTACCAACCAAGCTTGGGCATCCGCATATTTTTCATAACGTTTAGCCGGATCTTGCTCCTTATTAGCTTCTTCCAACATTTGAGTGTAGACATCTAGTCCAACAGCCTTGGCTTTGTCATTGGCTTCACCCGGCTCTAAACCTAGATTTTGCAACACTCCACCGGAATTAATATTAAAAATATCAAGGTAGCTTGATGGATCTTGATAGTCTGCGCTCCAGCCACCGTTGTATAGATCGTAATCCTTCTGAGCTGCAGTCTGAGCCAAATAGCTTGTATTATCAAAGTCTTCAGTAGAAAGTTGTTGAATATCAATTACAACATTTTCTGCACCTAAGGCTGCTTCAATAGATTGCTTCATAGAATTTGCCTCTTGGACACCCTTTTTAGCAGCTTGGTCAACTGTCATGTCCAAGTGGATAGGGAATTGGACTCCTTTAGCTTGGAGTTCTTTCTTAGCTTCAGCAAATTTATCCTTGGCTTTTTCAGCATTGTAGTATGGATCTTGAGCATCCGCAAAGTTGATGCCTTGCCATTCCTTACCATAGTTGACCATCTTAGAGGCTACTACTTCACCAAAGTCTTTTCCGTTGATACTTACGAAGTTTGGAGGAACAACCAAGTTACGCAAAATCTTAGTTGCACCATCTTCTCCCTGAGATTGAGCCCCGTAGGCTGTACGATCATAGGCAAAGTTGATGGCTTGACGGAAGTTTTTGTTAAGAACCGCTTCCTGAGTCGATTTCTTTTCAGCATCACTTGTTTTTGAAGTGAATTTATAAGATTTTCTATCTAGGTTAAAGTTTAAGAAGTAAGAAGTTGCATTTTGCAAGCTATAGATGATATTGTCCTTATTCTTTTCTTTAATCCCTTCAAAGCTTGAACTATTTGGATAAAGACGAGCGTAGCTATAAGCCCCCTCGACAAAGTTACGAGCCAGTGCATCTTGGTCACTACCATCATAATAGGCCAATTTGACATCATCTACAAAGACATTTTTAGCATCCCAGTAGTTAGGATTTTTCTTGAATTCGATGACAGATTTTGAAACAAAGGATTTCATCAAGAAAGGTCCATTATACAAAATGCTAGATGGGTCTACCTTCCCAAAATCATCCCCTTTTGATTTCAAGAAATCTGCATTGACTGGGAAGAGAATGGTTGAAGTTGTTTTTGAGTTCCAATAAGATTCTGGTCGTGTCAAGGTATATTGAACAGTTTGGTCATCAAGAGCCTTAACTCCGACAGTTGAAAAGTCGCTTGTTTTACCAGTGATATAGTCATCTAAACCAGCAACGGATTCTTGCACTAAGTACAAGGCTTCTGATTTTTTATCAGCCGCATATTTCAAACCAGTGACAAAATCTTGGGCAGTTACAGGAGCATATTCATCTCCATCTGCAGTATACCATTTAGCATCTTTCCGCAGTTTATAGGTATAGGTCAAACCGTCTTGAGAAACACTCCAATCCTCTGCCAAAGATGGAATATAGTTTCCATACTGGTCATTTTCCATGAGACCATCTACCAGATTGGTCACAATATCATTGGTTGTTGCACGGTTTTCTGCTAGATAATTCAAACTTGATGGGTCACTTACGTAAACATAGTTATATGTTTTTGACGCCGTGCTAGAACTTCCACACGCGCTTAATAAAATACCTGCACTTAAAACGATACCTGCAAGTGCTGCATACTTGGCCTTAGACTGTTTCATCTCCAGAACCTCCTGATTTAAATATTTGTCTTATTATACAACTTGGGTTTTATTTAGTCAATAGTTTTTTAAGTAAAATTTAAGAAAAATAAAATTACCATCTACAAACTTTAGTTATCATTCTACAAATTAATAAAAAAGAGAATAATTTGAACATTTCATGGTAGAAATGTTCAAATTATCCCTTTTATTTATCAATGTTTTTTTAAGTTAACTTTAATTTGATTCGTAAGCGATCTGCTTGGGCTTTTCCAATCACCTTATCCAACAAACGGGTACGGAGACTCATAACTCCATAAACACCTCCACCCATGGCACCGACAAGGGCTACATATAGGAAACTCCACAAACGTCCACTTGGTTGGAAGACAAATCCTAAAATCCACTGCAATGTCCCAACTACTAGAAACATGAAAAGAGTTAACAAACTGATTAAAATGGTTCGTTTCAAAATCACCTTGCGCTTAACACCAGTTACCTTGCAAATGTCTCGATACATCAAAACATTAGGAATAATGAGGCCGATGGTTGTGGAAATCAAAGGTCCATAACTGTGAAAGAGAGCAATGGTTGGCAGTTGTAAGACCAGCTTGGCAATGGAACCATAGATAAAATAGAGAACGGCCTTGCGGTTGCGGAACATGGCTTGAAGCATTGGAGACAAAACCATGTACAAGCCTAAAATAGTAGACTGTAAAACTGCAAAGACAAACAAGCCCATAGCCAAACTATCTGGCTTGCCATAGAAGACTGTATAAAGAGGTTCTCCTACCATGACTACTCCAACCGTTGCTGGTAGCAAGAATAGGAAAAGCATAGTGATGCTGTCCTGAACTAGACGAGAAGCCGCCTTCAAGTCCCCCTTGACATAGTTTTCAGTCAACAATGGTAAACCGACACTCCCAATCGAAACCCCAACAGAAATCAAAATCATAGTAATCTTATTAGGATTGGCTGAGAAATAAGAAAACATGACAACCAAGTCTTCATTACTATAGTTGGTAAACCAACTCATACTATTGATAAAGGTCATCTGGTCCAAAATCTGGAAAAGCTGGATAGCAGACCCTGTCAGGATAAAAGGAATGGCTTCCTTAATGGTGTCGATCAAAAGACGCTTGCTGTTAATTTTATCCCTTGTTTCAAATACTCTTTTGAGTAACCCTTCTTGAGCAAGGAAATAAATCAAAACTGCAAAACTGGCTAGCATACCGACAAAGGCAGCAAAGGTGGATTGGGTAACCGCTGCTAGATAATCTCCTGAGCCCATTTTCATAATCATAAAGGTAGCTAAGAGCATCCAAATAACACGAATGACCTGCTCAGCGATTTGGCTCATGGCATAAGGTTTCAGGTTATTCATCCCTTGGAAGAAGCCTCGGATAACACTCATAGATGGGAAAATCAAGACCGCCCAAGCCAAACTCTGCATGATTGGGATCAAGTCTTTCCCTACACCCGACAAGTCTGCTAGCCAAGGAGCAAAGACATACAAGACCAAAGCAAAGACCAGACCTAGTCCTGTCATAAAGCCTAAAAAGCTCCGAATCAAGGCAAAGCTATGCTCTTCTTCTCGCATGGTATTATACTTGGCCACTTGCTTGGCCACCGCAACTGGAATACCCGCTGTTGAAATCAGCAAGAACCAAGCATAGATATTGTAGCCCATGGTAAAGAGACCATTTGCTGTAGCCGCATAAGACCCCATCCAGATATACCAAGGGATGATATAAATGGCACCGAGTAGACGACTGATAAAGTTACTAGCCGTTAGCCAAGCAGTCCCCCGTAACATCTGGGCCTGCTGGTGATTGTTTTCGTTAGACATAGATTCCTCATTTAATTTTAATCACTAGGAAAAATTCCTCATCTTCCATTATAAACTTTTCCTTGTCACTTGTAAATTTACGACTTTCGGTTTACAATAGAAAGTATGATTAAGATTGAAACCGTATTAGATATTTTAAAGAAAGATGGTCTCTTCCGTGAGATTATCGACCAAGGACATTATCACTACAACTACAGCCATGTCGTATTTGACACCATCTGCTATGATAGCCGCAAGGCCAAAGAGAAGAGCCTCTTTTTCGTCAAGGGTGCTGCCTTTAAAAAGGAATTTCTGATTTCTGCCATCTCTCAAGGCCTCGGTTGGTATGTGGCTGAAGAAGACTATGAAGTTGGTATTCCTGCTATTATCGTCAGCGATATCAAGAAAGCCATGAGTTTGGTAGCTATGGAATTTTATGGAAATCCACAGGAAAAACTCAAACTCCTTGCCTTTACTGGTACTAAGGGTAAAACAACAGCAGCCTATTTCGCTTATAACATCTTATCTCAAGGGCATCGACCTGCTATGCTCTCGACCATGAACACAACTCTAGATGGCAAGACTTTCTTTAAGTCTGCATTAACAACCCCTGAGAGTATTGATCTCTTTGATATGATGAATCAGGCTGTGCAAAATGACCGTACCCACCTCATCATGGAAGTATCCAGTCAGGCCTATCTGGTCAAACGTGTCTATGGTCTAACCTTTGATGTGGGAGTTTTCCTCAATATCAGTCCAGACCATATCGGCCCGATTGAACACCCTAGCTTTGAAGACTACTTCTACCACAAGCGTCTCTTGATGAAAAATAGCCGAGCAGTCATCATTAACAGTGACATGGACCACTTCTCTGTACTAAAAGAACAAGTCGCAGATCAAGACCATGATTTCTACGGTAGCCAGTCTGATAACCAAATCGAGAATTCCAAAGCCTTTAGCTTTTCAGCTAGAGGTAAACTCGCTGGAGATTATGATATTCAACTCATTGGACACTTCAACCAAGAAAATGCCGTTGCTGCTGGACTTGCTTGCCTCCGTCTCGGAGCTAGTCTTGAGGACATCAAAAAAGGAATCGCTGCAACCCGTGTTCCTGGTCGTATGGAAGTCCTCACTCAGAAAAATGGAGCAAAGGTTTTTATCGACTATGCACACAATGGTGACAGTCTCAAAAAACTAATCAATGTTGTAGAAACTCATCAAACTGGAAAGATTGCTCTGGTGTTAGGTTCGACAGGGAATAAGGGAGAAAGCCGTCGTAAGGACTTTGGCCTCCTCCTTAATCAACACCCTGAGATTCAAGTCTTTCTGACTGCTGATGACCCCAACTATGAAGACCCAATGGCCATTGCAGATGAAATTAGTAGCTATATCAATCATCCTGTTGAAAAAATTGCGGATCGCCAAGAAGCCATCAAGGCAGCTATGGCTATCACAAATCACGAATTAGATGCTGTCATTATCGCCGGTAAGGGAGCCGATTGCTACCAAATCGTCCAAGGCAAGAAAGAAGCCTATCCAGGAGATGCAGCCGTCGCAGAAAATTATTTATAAGATAGTAAAAAAATCAAGGGAAATGAAACCCTTGATTTTTTCTATTTTTATTTAAAAGCGTTTTTCAAACCTTCAACGGCACCTTCTACAGCACCTTTAGCATCTTCAACTACTTCTTTTGCCTTAGCAACTGTCTTTTCTACAGCGCCTTCTGCTTCAGTCTTGCCATCTCCAGTAACTTTACCAAATCCTTCTTTGATAGCGCCTGTTGCTTGTTCCAATTTGTTTTCAAGTGACATATGATTGTCTCCTTTAATTTTATTCCGATATGTGTTACCGGTTACATATAGTTTATACCGAATACTAAGGAAAGTCAAATAATGTGCTCAGAAACAAGAAATCAGTCCAAGTATAAAGTTAATCTTTCCTTATCCAAATCGATAGCCAACTCATACTTTCCATCTTCATTTTGGACAATATAACCTAGGACAACTAAACTGTCCACAAAGATATCACGGCGTTTCTGCATAAGCTGGTCTTTTTTGAGAAATTTCAACAAAAAAGTCGTCATATATTTGAGAGCATACTCAGGATTGAGATCTCCCAAAATGTCATAGAGATCCTGCTGTTTTTCTGTCAAAGGATACTGATGTTTGACCTTGTAGAAATAATTGGAAAGGGTCATTTTTGTTCTCGCAAAGTCTGTCTTTTCAACTAAAATAGCAGCATTGGTTTGATTGCGCAATTCCGTCTCAAAACTCTGCTCTAACAAGGTTTGATAGACCGGACTATCTTCGCTGACAAAAATCTCTTGATCCAGTTCGAGACTATCGAGTGATTCAAGCATAGGAAGATTAAGGTAATAACGCTTATTTTCTCGTAGAATCAAACCTGCCTTTATATACTCTTCCATGAGTTTGTCAACTGCTACATCTGGAAACTTGGCCTTAATTTCCCGTAGAATCACATCATCATGCTGATCCAGATAGCGGATCAATTCTCTAAAAAATGGCTGTCTCGTCAAACGAGATGGATTAAAAATCTGAATCATGAAGATTCCTTTCTTTACTTTCTAACAGAGGCGATGCTGCCAATTGATTGGGATTGGTACCGGGCTGGTTCAGAGGAACGGGCAAACCTAGTTCTCTATAATACTCTCTCCAAAAATCACTAATCTCCTGCTCCCCATCTCCAAATTTCATAGGTATGGTCTCAAAAATCGGTAGGATTTCTGCCATGTACTGGGAACAGTAAAAACCTTCTCCATCTGGATAGAAAGAAGCATTATAAGGAGCTCCCAGATGTTTGCTAGCTTTTTCCTTCACAGACTGGATATCCATTTCTGGGTAAACATAGAGGTCGTAAAAATGATTGGACTCAAAGAAGTCTGCCGGTTCTTGACAGACAACACCAGCCTGTCCACTAGCGTGGTAAATCATCCCATCCAAACAAATCGCAACATGGTTATAGTTGCCTGTGGAAGTCTGGATGGCCTGCCCCATATCTGACTCATCTCTCACAAAAATCAAATCGCCATTTTCTAACATGCTTCACTCCTAGAAAAAAAGGAGCCGAAACTCCTTTTGATATAAGTCAAACTAGCCTGTTCTAATTTGAATTAACACTCAAAATCTTAAGCATTAAAGCTTTCAGTCAATTGAGGTACCACTTGTTTCTTACGTGAAACGGCACCAGCAAGGAAGGCATGATTGTTTTCAAGTTTGAAGTTGAAGGCTGCTTCAACCTTGCCCATGTTAGCACCAAGAGCCAAGATTTCTGAGTTTGAGTTGACGATATCTGTAATCATCAAGACAAAGTCAGAGTAACCGTTTGCTTCGTTAGCAGCTTGCATTGCAGCTTCGATTTCTGCTTGACGTTCGAAAACTTCAGCGATATCAACTGTGTTTACTTGAGCAACACGGACATTATTTCCGTTCAATTCAAAAGTTTTAGCATCGATGTCAATCAATTCTTCAGCAGATTTGCTTGCCAAGTTGGTACCAGCTTTCAACATAGCCAAACCATACTCTTCTAAGTTTACACCAGCTAATTCAGCCAATTCAGGAGCAATGACTGTATCTGTTGGGTGTGTTGTTGGTGATTTCAAAAGAAGGGTATCTGAAATCAAACCTGAAAGCATCAAACCAGCAATCTCTTTAGGCACAGCCACACCATGTTCTTTGAACATACGATAAACGATTGAAGACGCTGAACCAACTGGCTCCAAACGCATGTAGAGTGGGCTTGCAGTTTCAAAGTTAGCCACACGGTGGTGGTCTACAACACCATAAACTTCTACTTCAGCGATATCTGATACAGATTGTTGGAATTCATTGTGGTCAGTCAGGATAACTTGCTCTGCGCCTTCAGCTTTAGCAGAAGTGATAACACGTGGTGCTTCCACACCAAAATAGTTCAAGACAAAGGCTGTTTCTTCATTTGGAGTTCCAAGGGCAACAGCTTCCGTATCCAAACCGTAAGCTTCTTTTGCAAGGTAGGCAAAGGCTACAGATGAACCGATGGCATCTGAGTCTGGATTTTGGTGACCAAATACTAGAATCTTAGACATGATAATACCTCATTTTGTTTATTCTCTTTATTGTAGCATTTTTTTCGCTTTTTGACAAAAGTAAGAGGAGTCAAAGGGCTCCTCACGATTCTTCAAAATAACTGATACTCTTCGAAAATCAAATTCAAACCACGTCAGCTTCGCCTTGCCGTAGGTATGGGTACTGACTTCGTCAGTTCTATCCACAACCTCAAAACAGTGTTTTGAGCTGACTTCGTCAGTCTTATCTACAACCTCAAAGCAGTGCTTTGAGCAACCTACGGCTAGCTTCCTAGTTTGCTCTTTGATTTTCATTGAGTATGAGTAAATTTCTATCTTGATTTTCAGATAAAAATCTTTCCTTCTGTGGCCTCTTCTTAAGCTTGAGAAGGGCTTCAGCCGACATGGCTTCTTCCTTACTGGCAAAACCTTGAGCATAGATAAGTTTGACTGGCAAGCGTGCTCGTGTATATTTGGCTCCCTTCCCACTATTGTGGACAGCGAGGCGTCTCTTCACATCAGTCGTATAGCCTGTATAGTAGGATCCGTCACGACACTCCAGCACGTACATATAAGCCTTATGATCCATAATAAATCTCTTCAAGTTCAGGCGTATAAGAGCCATCATCATTGTGGACAATGAGAGGTGGCAAGACCTTAAAGCCACTTGTCGAGCCATCCTTGATAGCCTCAATCAAAAGCATATTGGCTTCCTTTTCTCTTTTTGGATAAACAAACTGCAGGCGCTTAGGGGCTAGATTATGCCGTTGTAAGGTATCCAAAATATCCAGAAGACGATCAGGACGATGAACCATAGCCAAACGCCCATTGGATTTGAGAATACTCTGAGCACTACGACAGATTTCCTGCAAATTGGTCGTGATTTCATGGCGCGCCAAGAGATAATGCTCGCTCTCGTTCAAGTTTGAATGAGGATCCACCTTGAAATAGGGCGGATTACACAAAATCATATCCACCTTACTTCCCTGGATGTAAGCAGGCATATTTTTCAAATCATCACAGATGACCTCCATCTGCTCTTCCAAACCATTCAAACGGACAGAACGCTCAGCCATATCTGCCAAACGCTCCTGAATCTCAACAGCCAAAATCTGTGCATGAGTCCGAGTGCTAGCAAATAGCCCCACTGCTCCATTTCCAGCGCAAAAATCCACTATCATGCCCTTTTTAGGAAAACGTGGAAAACGTGACAAGAGAACACTATCCACCGAATAGCTAAAAACCTCTCTATTTTGAATGATTTTAATATCTGTCGAAAAGAGCTGGTTAATACGCTCTCCTGATTTTAATAATTGTTCTTCTTCCATAGTCCTATTATAGCAAATTTATATTAACATTACAAAAGATAGAAATTTCTAACTAGTGCTTCTGATTTTTCAAATGTTGAAGGGCTTCCTTGGTCCAAATTGGCATCATTCGTTTGAGAGGAGCAAAGCCGTAGTTAAAACGGTCGCTTGAAAAGCGTCTCCGTCTCGGAAACTGGTGCTTTTCTTCCTCCAAAGTGCGGATAGAAAGGCTGGCTTTCCCTGTAAATTCATCTAAATCCACTACTTGAACTTGAACCTCTTCATCAACTTTCAAGGCTTCATGAATATTTTCAATAAATCCTGTTCGAATCTCTGAAATGTGAATCAGCCCCGTATCACCCGTCTCTAGTTCAACAAAGGCACCATAGGGCTGAATCCCTGTAATACGCCCCTTTAGCTTATCACCGATTTTCATCTTAGTCCTCAATTTCAATAGTTTCAATCACGACATCTTCAACTGGCTTGTCCATAGCCCCTGTCTCAACAGAAGCAATG
This sequence comes from Streptococcus sp. M334, assembly GCF_000187745.1. Classification (GTDB taxonomy): domain Bacteria; phylum Bacillota; class Bacilli; order Lactobacillales; family Streptococcaceae; genus Streptococcus. Next base: position 863,741 of record NZ_GL732486.1, read on the forward strand.
GCGTCCAAGACAGCGTAAGAAGCATCATCAGCTAACTGACCAAATACAGTGTGACGGCGGTCTAGGTGAGGAGTTCCACCTTGGTTGGCATAGATTTCCGCGATTGGTTCTGGCCAACCACCACGAGCAATTTCTTTCTTAGAATAAGGCAGGTGTTGGTTTTGGACGATAAAGAACTGGCTGCCGTTGGTATTTGGACCAGCATTGGCCATAGAAAGGGCACCACGGATATTGTAAAGTTCTTCTGAAAATTCATCCTCAAATGATTCGCCGTAGATTGACTCGCCACCCATACCAGTTCCAGTTGGGTCTCCACCTTGAATCATAAAGTCCTTGATAATACGGTGGAAAATGACACCATCATAGTAACCATCTTTTGAAAGAGCTACAAAGTTAGCCACTGTTTTAGGAGCATGTTCAGGGAAAAGCTTGATCCGCAAGTCTCCGTGATTGGTCTTAACAGTAGCGATAGGACCTTCTACTGTTTCAATGTCTACTTGTGGGAAATGCAATTCTTTTTCTACCATACCAAATCCTTCTAAGGCATCAAAAATGCCATCTTCTTCTAATGTTTTTGTAATATAATCTGCTTTTTCTTTGATGTTACCATGAGAAATTCCCATGGCAACACTGATTCCAGCATAGTCAAAGAGTTCCAGGTCGTTGAGGCCATCTCCAAAGACCATGACGTTCTCTGGTTTCAAGCCAAGGTGTTCCACAACCTTTTCCACACCCCTTGCTTTAGAACCTGAAATCGGCACAATATCAGACGAATGTTGATGCCAACGAACCATGCGAAGTTTATCAGCGAGACTGCCAGGCAAGTGCAAGTCATCTCCTTTATCTTCAAAAGTCCACATCTGATAGATGTCTTCTTTCTCATGGAAATCGGGATCCACATCTAAATCGGGATAAATTGGATTGATAGCTTCACTAATCATATCGGTACGAGTCGACAACTTGGCATCATGACTCCCAACCAAACCATACTCAATTCCCTCTTGCTTGGCCCAATAGATATACTCCTCAACATCTGATTTCTCAATCTGATGCTGATAAATGACCTGACCTTTTTTATCTTCGATATAGGCCCCATTTAAGGTCACAAAAAAATCAGGCTTGAGTTCACGAATCTCTGGCACGACACCAAAAATCCCTCGTCCAGAAGCAATACCTGTCAAAATTCCTTTCTCACGTAATTGCTTAAAAACAGTTGGGATTGAAGACGGAATAAAACCGGTCTTAGAATTTCGCAATGTATCATCAATATCAAAAAAGACAATCTTAATCTTCTTTGCCTTGTATCTTAATTTCGCATCCATCTCACTACCTCTTTCAATCTAACTCTTTCCATTATACCATAAAGTAGCTAAATCCCCTATTTTCAAAAAGTTTACAGGTTTATTGTAAGTTCTTTGATGAGAAGAAAAAATGTTTATGAAAAAGTAATCCGTCAGGGTCTTATAGTCAATGAAAATCAAAGAGCAAACTAGGAAGCAAGCCGCAGGCTGTACTGGAGTATGGCAAGGCGACGCTGACGTGGTTTGAAGAGATTTTCGAAGAGTATTAATTCGCTTTCTTGTTTTCAAGCTCATGAAAAAGAGGTCCACTGGACCCAACTAGCCCTCTCATTTCAAGGCTCATGAAAAAGAGGTCCACCAGGACCCAAACTCGCTCTCTCATTTCAAGGCTCGTGAAAAAAAGACCCAACCGGGTCTTTTCTTTAATCTTCGTTTACGAAAGGCATCAAAGCCATTACGCGAGCGCGTTTGATAGCTGTTGTTACTTTACGTTGGTTTTTAGCTGAAGTTCCTGTTACACGACGAGGAAGGATTTTCCCACGTTCTGAAACGAAACGGCTAAGAAGCTCAGTATCTTTGTAATCAACATATTCAATTTTGTTTGCTGCGATGTAATCAACTTTTTTACGGCGTTTGAATCCGCCACGACGTTGTTGAGCCATGTTTTTTCTCCTTTATAATTTTAGTTGTCCATTAGAATGGTAAATCATCATCTGAAATATCCAATGGATTTGTTGCTCCAAATGGATTTTCATCACGTGAAAAGTCTGGTACTGAATTTGTAGGCGCTGAATAGTTTGCAGTTGGTGCAGAGTAAGCTCCACCTGTGTGACCCTCACGCACACTACGGCTTTCCAACATTTGGAAATTCTCAGCCACGACCTCTGTCACGTAGACACGTTGTCCTTGCTGGTTATCGTAACTACGAGTCTGGATACGACCTGTCACCCCGATAAGCGAGCCTTTTTTAGCCCAGTTAGCAAGATTTTCAGCCTGTTGACGCCACATAACGACATTGATAAAATCAGCCTCACGTTCGCCATTTTGACTCTTAAATGTACGGTTTACTGCAAGAGTAAAAGTCGCAACTGCTACATTTGATGGGGTATAACGCAACTCAGCATCACGTGTCATACGCCCTACAAGTACAACATTGTTAATCATAGTTTACCTTCTTACGCGTCAGTTTTGACGATCATGTGACGAAGAATGTCAGCGTTGATTTTTGAAAGACGGTCAAACTCTTTAAGAGCTGCATCGTCGTTTGCTTCAACGTTAACGATGTGGTAAAGTCCTTCACGGAAATCTTTGATTTCGTATGCAAGACGACGTTTTTCCCAAGATTTTGATTCAACAACAGTTGCACCGTTGTCAGTCAAAATAGAGTCAAAACGTGCTACCAAAGCGTTTTTAGCTTCTTCTTCAATGTTTGGACGAATGATATAAAGAATTTCGTATTTAGCCATTGATATGTTCCTCCTTTTGGTCTAATGACCCCAAGACTTTGCAAGGGGTAAGTGAGGTTCGCTCACAATAAACTATTATACTAGAAAATAATTTTTTACGCAAGTAAAAACTCTGGAATTCGAAAAAACGCCACATGGGCGTTTTCCTGTTCTTACGGTTTAATACGGTGTAACATACGTGGGAATGGAATAGCTTCACGGATGTGTTTTGTTCCTGCTGCAAAAGTTACCATACGTTCGATACCGATACCGAATCCTCCGTGTGGAACTGTACCGTATTTACGAAGGTCAAGGTAGAATTCATACTCTGTACGATCCATACCAAGTTCATCCATCTTAGCTACAAGGGCATCGTAGTCTTCCTCACGCATAGATCCACCGATGATTTCTCCATAGCCTTCTGGAGCAAGCAAGTCTGCACAAAGCACGCGCTCTGGATTTCCAGGAACTGGTTTCATGTAGAAGGCCTTGATGGCTGCTGGATAGTTCATGACAAATGTTGGCACACCAAAGTGGTTTGAGATCCAAGTTTCATGCGGTGAACCAAAATCATCACCATGCTCAAGATGTTCGTAATCAGCATCTTCATCATTTTCATGCTCTTGCAAGAGGTCAATGGCTTGATCGTAAGTGATGCGTTTGAATGGCTCTGCAATGTAGCGTTTCAAGAGCTCTGTATCACGTTCCAAGGTTTCCAAGGCTTGAGGCGCACGGTCAAGAACACCTTGAAGAAGAGCTTTTACATAAGCTTCTTGCAAGTCAAGCGACTCATCATGTGTCAAGTATGAGTACTCTGCGTCCATCATCCAGAACTCAGTCAAGTGACGACGCGTTTTTGATTTTTCAGCACGGAATACTGGACCAAAGTCAAAGACACGACCAAGAGCCATAGCACCTGCTTCTAGGTAAAGCTGACCTGATTGACTCAAGTAGGCTGGCGTTCCGAAGTAGTCAGTTTCAAAGAGTTCTGTTGAATCTTCCGCAGCATTTCCTGACAAAATTGGGCTATCAAACTTCATGAAGCCGTTCTTGTCAAAAAACTCATAAGTTGCATAGATAATAGCATTACGGATTTGCATAACTGCCACTTGCTTGCGAGAACGGAGCCACAAGTGACGGTTGTCCATCAAGAAGTCTGTTCCGTGTTCTTTTGGTGTAATTGGATAATCTTGTGATTCACCGATTACTTCCACGTCTGTGATATCCAACTCATAGCCAAACTTAGAACGCTCGTCTTCTTTGACAATCCCTGTCACATAAACAGAAGTTTCTTGGCTCAAGCGTTTGATGACATCAAACTTTTCAGCTCCTACTTCTTCACCAAATTTTTCTACAAAGTTTGGTTTAAAGGCTACACCTTGGAAGAAGGCTGTTCCATCACGCAATTGCAAGAAGGCGATTTTCCCTTTTCCTGACTTATTGGCAACCCAAGCGCCAATCGTCACTTCTTGACCAACATAGTCTTTTACATCAATAATCGTTACACGTTTTGTCATTATTTTCCCTTTTCTTTTTCTTTTATTTTTCCATAAATGCTTTCAAGCGATTAACTGCTTCTTTAAGCGTATCTAGGCCTGTCGCATAGCTGAGGCGCACATTTTCTGGCGCTCCAAATCCTGCTCCTGTTATGAGTGCTAGACCAACTTCTTCAAGAATAGCCGTTGTAAATGCTGTTACATCGCTATAACCTTTCATCTCCATAGCTTTTTTGACATTTGGAAAGAGATAGAAAGCTCCTTGTGGTTTGACAACTTCAAAACCAGGGACTTCACACAAGAGTGGATAGATGGTATTGAGACGTTCTTCAAATGCTTGACGCATAACTTCCACAGAATCTTGCGGTCCAGTTAGGGCTTCGATGGTTGCATATTGTGAAACAGCAGTTAGGTTAGAAGTTGTTTGACCTGTCAATTTACTCATAGCTGCAATGATTTCAGGATCACCTACCGCATAACCTACCCGCCAACCCGTCATGGCATAGGCCTTAGATACACCGTTGATAACAATGGTTTGCTTGCGAATGGCTTCTGATAGACTTGAGATTGGAACAAATTCATTTCCATTATAAACAAGGCGACCGTATATATCATCAGCTAAAATCAGAATGTCATGCTCAACTGCCCAATTTCCGATAGCTAGTAATTCTTCACGAGTATAAATCATACCAGTCGGATTAGATGGTGAATTGAGAACCAAAACCTTTGTCTTATCTGTCCTAACTAGTTCTAGTTGATCCACCGTAACTTTAAAATCATTGTCTTCTTTAGCTTGAACAAAAACTGGAATCCCTTCTGCCATCTTGACCTGGTCTCCATAACTAACCCAGTATGGAGTTGGAATAATAACCTCATCTAAAGGATTAATTACAGCCATAAAGAAGGTATAGAGGGAAAACTTGGCACCTGTAGCAAAGGTAACCTCATTACTTGCGACAGAATAGCCATAGTAGCGCTCGAAGTAGGTATTCACTGCAGCTTTTAATTCTGGTAGACCTGAAGCTACTGTATAGAAGGAAGCCTGTCCTTCTCGAATAGCTTTAACTGCTGCATCCTGAATATTTTCAGGGGTGTGAAAATCTGGTTGTCCCAAGGTCAAGAAAAGGACATCCTTACCTTGACCTTTTAATTTTTTTGCTCTCGCATCACTAGCTAAAGTGACACTTTCTTCCATTTCTAAAACACGCTTGGATAGTTTCATAGGCCCTCCTTATTGACCAATGCTCCTGTTTCAAAATCTACTAGATAAAAATCAGAGCCTGACTTGACTTCCCAGATTGGCTTGTCTTGATAACGGCCAAAGGTAATCTTGTCAATCTCGCCAGCTCCTTTTTCCTTAGAAAGAGCTTCTGCTTTTTCTTGTGAAACACCTTGATTTAGCTGATAAACGTAAATCTTATGGTCATCTTTTCCAATCAGGACAGCAAGTGCTTCTTGTTTTTTATTACGACCAAGAACGCTATAATAGGATTCCAAGCCATTGTATAAATCAATCTGATTAGCCTGCTCTAACCCTGCATACTCCTGAGCTAATTTTTCTCCTTCACTTTTAGCTGTTTGATAGGGTTTCATGCCGAGAGAAACCAGATACAGAAAGGAAGCACTGATGACCACAAACAAAATCGTCATCCCTAGACCATACTGCCACAGTAGATTATTTTTTGCTTTTTTTTGTCTTTTTTTCACTCGTCTATTTTACCATCTATTGGGCTTTATTACAAGTGAATATAGGAACAATCACATTTTATTTCTCCCTTCAAACAAAACAGGGTTTTCCTATTTAAAACAGAGCAAGAAAAGTAAAGACACAAGCGAAATCAACGTATTAAAAAACTTGAGCTTTGGCACTCAAGTTTTCGTAATTTTTTTGATTTATGGAATCATTTTATCATCCATTCTTTTAGCCATTTTTCCTAAAAAGATAGCCAGTAGAAGGCCAACCATAACTAAAAAGAATCCTAGATAAAGAAATGTTACTACAAAGCCTAAATGGTCAATCAACCAGCCTGTCAGTGGGAAGAAGACAATCATACTCAGGCTAAACATCATAGAGTAGACACTCAGCATGGTTGCCCTTACTTCACTTGGAAGCCGCTCTTGCAAATCATTGTCAAAAATCGGCTGAAAAAGAGCATATAGAGCATTACTAATCAAATAAATCAAAATATAGATTAGAGGTGTTCCAAAATAGGACAGCAGGTAGGTAACTCCAGTCAGCAGGACGAGGACAGGGAAAAGCTTCAAGGCAGCATAGTTCTTTCCAATCTTACTCGCTAAATAGACTGCGACGATATTCAAGAGACTACCAAGTAGCATAACTGCTGAAATTTGCCAACCACTTAAATCTGGTAACTGATTTTGATAGTAAAAGTAAAACATGCACATGAGTGTTCCAACAATCTGAGACAAAATCATCCAGTTGAACAGCATGGGATTTCGCTCCAACTCTTCCTTAACAGTCCAAATAATCTGTTTCATGGTCACACTATCAGCTTTTTCTAGCTTGACACTAGGTTCTTTCAGCATCCAAATCAAGACAAGAACTATGATAGAAGTGGCAATCATGATATAGTAGGTCAGGTACAATTGACCATGGACAAAAAATCCCGCCAACACTGTCCCCAAAGACCGAGTTCCTTCTGCTACTCCTGACATAAAACTTGAAATAGATAAGTAACGCTTCTTGAGTCCAGCTTCCACGGCTGAATCATAAACCATTGCTGCGCTTGTTCCCGAATCAAAATTATAAGACAAGGCACTCACCGCCATAGCTAGTGCATAAATCCAAAAATTTCCCTGCCCAGTCAACATGAGAATGGAAGACAGAATCCCTGCTATTCGACTTAAATAAAGGTTGGTCTTATAGGAATAGCGATCAGCTAACATTCCAGATGGAATTTCACAGAGAAGACTGGTCGTATGAAAAATACTTTCCAGAAGTCCAATCTGCCAAAGAGACATTCCGTTTTGACTGAGAAAGAGAATCCAAAAACTGGTAATCCCTAGAAATGCAAAAAACTCAACTCCAGCCATCAGGCCAATATTTTTCCGATAATTTCTTATTAACATCTTTTCTCCTTAACAAGTGTATTATTATTTCTTTTGTCCGTCACTTGTTAATCTTTGCCTTACATGATCTCCACCCCTTTTTAGAAGCATTCTTCAATGCCATGATTGTTCCTTTAATGATTTATGAAATGATACCGGAAAATAGCTGTTCTGCGGTTTGTATTGCGAGTTTTCTTGTTTATTTTAGCACTTATGTCATCATAATACAAGAGAATATTAGAATACTCTTCGAAAATCAAATGCATTCCAGTCGCAAGTGATTAGATATTCTACAATTTTATAGTTTTACTTATCTTTGAGCAAATTTCTTGCAAGTCATTTTGTTTTGTTGTAATATACTTTATAACAACTAGAGAGTTCTCGGAAATTTAAGAAAAGGAGACAAATCATGTCTAAAAAAGTATTATTTATCGTCGGATCACTACGCCAAGGTTCTTTCAACCACCAAATGGCTCTCGAAGCTGAGAAAGCACTTGCTGGTAAAGCGGAAGTTAGCTATCTTGATTATTCAGCTGTTCCTCTCTTCAGCCAAGATTTGGAAGTTCCAACTCATCCAGCTATAGCGGCTGCTCGTGAAGCGGTTCTCGCTGCGGATGCTATCTGGATCTTCTCTCCAGTCTACAACTTTTCTATCCCTGGAACAGTGAAAAACTTGCTTGACTGGCTATCTCGTGCCCTTGACTTATCTGATACACGTGGCGCTTCTGCTCTTCAAGACAAGTTTGTCACCGTATCATCTGTAGCCAATGCAGGCCACGATCAACTTTTCGCTATCTACAAAGACCTTTTGCCATTTATCCGGACGCAAATCGTTGGTGACTTTACTGCTGCACGTGTTAATGACTCTGCTTGGGCAGACGGAAAATTGGTTCTTGAAGAAACAGTCCTAAACTCACTTGAAAAACAAGCGGAAGACTTGCTTAATGCGATTAAGTAAAAAATAGAGTATTCTAAGAAGTCTAAATCAATTATCGCCACCTAATAGGGTGGCATTTTTAGACTCAAAAAAGATTTTCAGACAAACATCACCCATCTAAAAAACCTTGAGCCTTACCACTCAAGGTTTTTAGCAGTCTTTTCCATCATAGGAAAATCATTCTAAGAATATTCTTTCATTCGAGATCTATCACTTATCATCTTCTTTCGAGAAATTAGTGACTGCTTTTGGCTGATTAATCTTCTTTTCTTCGTCCTACATATAGGCTCAATAGAATACCGCTACCTAAAAGAACAGAGATATAATCAGATTGGCTTCCAGTTTCAGGTAATTTGTCCCCATGGTTTTCTTTAACTGTAGTTGGAACTACTGGGTTAGCGTTTACTGGAGTTGCTGGTTGAGCCGGTGTTGGTACTACTGGTTGTTCTGGAACCGCTGGTACTGGTTGGACCGGTACTTCTGGTGTCGGTACATTTGGTATTGGTTGTGCTGGTACTGTTGGAATAGCCAATTCTGGTACTTCAGTAACCTCAGGCATTCCTGGTACTCCACCATTGAATTCTGGTTTGTCATAAACCGGAGGATCAAGTGGTGTTACCCCACCTGTGTATTCTGGTAATTCATGTACTGGTGGCTCTGGCATTGCAAACATTGGTCTTTCTGGCACATTAGGTGTTGGAGGAACTGGTTTGTCTTGACATCCACATTTACCATCTTTGCCGTCTTTACCGTCGCGACCATCTTTTCCATCTTTAACAACTGTTTTTGTCACAGTTCCGTCAGAATTGATGATTGTGATTGTATGACTACCATTTCCATTATCTTCAACAGAAACTTTTGGTGATTTACCATCTTTACCGTCTTTAATCACCATTTCTGTCTTACTTCCATCTGGATTAATGATTGTAACAACGTGAGTTCCGTCGTTATTATTTTTAACAGTTACAGTTGGTGAAATGCCATCTTTACCGTCTTTACCATCTTTGATAATAGATTTGTACTCACGACCATCAGAATCTACGATTGTTAATGTGTGAGTTCCGTCTCCGTTATCAACGATATTCGCTTTTGGTGATTTACCATCAAAGATTGTAGTTGTCGTTTCTTTACCATCAGTTCCTGTCACCTTAATAGTGTGTGAACCATTGTTGTTATCAATCACTTCAAGTTTTGGTTCTTTACCATCACGAACTGTAGTTGTTGTAGTTGTACCGTCTGAGTTCACAACTGTGATAGTGTGAGTTCCATCTCCGTTATCCACAACCTTAGCAGTTGGTGATTTACCATCACGAACTGTGGTTTCAGAAACAGTACCATTACCGTTTTCTACACGAATAGTGTAAGTACCATCATGGTTATCAGTAACAGTGGCTACTGGTGATTTACCATCTTTAATAATGGTCTCAGTAATTGTTCCATCACCATTTAGAACTGAGATCTTATGAGTTCCATTTTGTTCGTCAGTTATTGTTACTTTTGGTGATTTACCATCACGTACTGTAGTTTCAGTTGTCACACCTTCTGGATTTGTAATAACGATTGTATGACTTCCGTCTCCATTATCACGAACAGATGCGGTTGGAGTACGTCCGTCAACACCGTCACGCCCATTCTTAACAACAAACTCATTCTTAGTTCCGTCTGGATTAGTGATTGTTACTGTGTGACTTCCATCTGGATTTTCTCTTGTTGTAGCTGAAGCAGCTTTGCCGTCTTTACCATCTTTGATAATAGCGTTGGTAACATTGCCGTCTCCATCTGTGACTTTAACAGTGTGAGTTCCATCGTTGTTATCAGTTACTTCAACTTTAGGAGTCTTACCGTCTTTACCATTTTTAACAACTGTTTCTTTAGAAGTTCCATCTGGATTTGTTACAGTAATTGTATGGCTTCCATCTGGATTTTCAGTTGTGGTGATAGTAGCTGTTTTCCCATCTTTACCATCTTTAACTTTAGTAGTTGATTCAGAGCCATCTCCATTTCGTACTGTAATAGAATGTGTTCCATCTCCATTATCTGTCATTGTGACAACTGGTGATTTACCATCTGCTCCATTATCACCTTTTTCACCTTTTAGTCCATCAAGAACTGTTGCAAGTGGTTTTGTAGCATCTAATGGTTGACCTGGATTTGCTGGATCTTCTACAAAAATTTTAGTTTCATTACCTTCTTTTTTAGCAATTAGAGATTTTCCATCTTTACCATTTTTTACATTTACGGTAACAGGATCTTTTCCTGGTGTTGTAATTGTAATATCTGTACTATGTCCATCTGCACCTGGTTTAGCTGTAACTTCTGGTGTGTCTCCTTTTGCTCCTTGTGGTCCTCTTATATTGCCAGTCTTATTCCATGCTCCGTTTTGTTTTTTATAGACATTTCCTGTTGAACTATCAATATAAGTATCTCCATTTTTTCCATCTTTTGGAGTTGGTGCAATATTTCCACTTAAAAGTTCAGATCCATTACGTCCGTCTCTACCACTAGCACCATTTTCTCCATTAACTCCGTTCAATACATCACGTTCACTGATTAACTCATCTACTCCCGGATCGTAATGATTATTTCCATTATTATCAAAATAAACTGTAACATGAGTACCATCTGCGTTATCAGAAGATGTTGCTCTAGAATTAGGATGTCCTGATACTTCATCCGGGTTATTTCCTACACTTCTTCTAGCTCTTCTAAAGGAATCTTCTCCATTAACATATGGTTGTAAATCAATTTTAGGAGTTCGTCCATTGTTACCATTATGTCCATCTAGACCATCTCTAACTGTAAATGTTACTGGTTCTTTTCCTGGTGTTGTAATGGTTACAACTGTACTATGTCCATCTGCTCCACGTTGAGTTGTAACTGTAGGTGTTTGTCCATTTTGACCATTCGCTCCAGTTTCGCCTTTAGCTCCATCATGAACAAATACTGTAGTCGGTTGTGAACCATCGTGATTATCGACAGTAATCTCTACTCCCTTATGATCAACTTCTTCCTTACGAGCAGCAGTTACAGTTGGTGATTTTCCGTCTACCCCATCTCTAATTACTGCAAGAGGTCTGTCAGGAGTTAATGGTTGACCTGGATTTGCTGGATCTTCTTGATAAACTTTTGTTTCTTTACCTTCTTTAACAGTGAGCAATGACTTACCATCACGTCCATCAGCACCTTTAGCTCCATCTTTAATCATTTCAGAACCTAGAAGTTCATCAGTTCCCACAGTATATTTTCCATCGCCATTCTCATCAGTGTAGAATGTAACGATTGTATGAGATGGGTTACCATTTTGTCCCTCAACACGTAGTAGATCAACTTTTGGAGTTTTCCCATTTAGACCATTTTCGCCATTTTTAACATTTACTGTTACCGGAGTTTTTCCTGGAACTGTAAATGTAATGTCAGAACTATGTCCATCTTTTCCTGGTGTTACAGTTACTTCAGGAGTTTTCCCATCTTCACCTTTCTCTCCGTCTTTAACGATGGATGTTTGAACGAGCGTATCTGTGCCTTCTGTATAATTACCATCGCCATCTTTGTCAAGGTAGAAGGTTAGAGTAGTTTGTTTTTTAGCTTCATCACGAACAGCTTTGACTTTTGGTGTTTGGCCATTTTCTCCATTTTTAACGATTGTTGTAAGAGCTGGACGTCCTTCTGGTTGAGTGATAGTGATGGTGTGTGTGCCATCATGATTATCTGTCACTGTTACTTCTGGTGTGAAGCCATCACGACCATTTTCTCCCTTGTCACCTTTTGGACCTTTGATGTTGCCTGCTGGTTCCCATGCATTATTCTTCTTAACGAAGACATCTCCTGTGGCAGTATTAACGAAGCTGTCTCCATCTTTTCCGTCTCTTGGTGTTGGATCTACTTTTCCGTTTAATACTTCTTTACCATCACGTCCTGCTTGTCCAGCTGCTCCGTCTTGACCGTCTTTAACGATAGAGGTTTGAACGAGAGTGTCTGTTCCTTCTGTATAGTTACCATCGCCATCTTTGTCAAGGTAGAAGGTTAGAGTAGTTTGTTTCTTGGCTTCATCACGTTCTGCTTTAACTTTTGGTGTTTGGCCGTCTACTCCATTTTTAATTGTTGTTGTGACAGCTGGGCGACCTTCTGGTTGAGTGATAGTGATGGTGTGTGTTCCATCATGGTTGTCTGTCACTGTTACTTCTGGTGTGAAGCCATCACGACCATTTTCTCCCTTGTCACCTTTTGGACCCTTGATGTTGCCTGCTGGTTCCCAAGTATTGTTCTTCTTAACAAAGACATCTCCTGTGGCAGTATTAACGAAGCTGTCTCCATCTTTTCCGTCTCTTGGTGTTGGATCTACTTTGCCATTTAGAACTTCTTTACCATCACGTCCTGCTTGTCCAGCTGCTCCATCTTGACCGTCTTTGACAATTGATGTCTGAACGAGAGTATCTGTGCCTTCTGTATAATTACCATCGCCATCTTTGTCAAGGTAGAAGGTTAGAGTAGTTTGTTTTTTAGCTTCATCACGAACAGCTTTGACTTTTGGTGTTTGGCCGTCTACTCCGTTTTTAACGATTGTTGTAAGGGCTGGGTGACCTTCTGGTTGCGTAACTGTAATTGTGTGACTACCATCATGGTTGTCTGTCACTGTTACTTCTGGTGTGAAGCCATCACGACCATTTTCTCCCTTGTCACCTTTAGGACCTTTGATGTTACCTGCTTGTTCCCATGCATTGTTCTTCTTAACGAAGACATCTCCTGTAACGGTATTACGAAGCTGTCTCCATCTTGCCGTCTCTTGGTGTTGGA
>NZ_GL732486.1:877069-879437 GCF_000187745.1 Streptococcus sp. M334
TAGAAGGTTAGAGTAGTTTGTTTTAGCTTCATCACGAACAGCTTTGACTTTTGGTGTTTGGCCGTCTACTCCGTTTTTAACGATTGTTGTAAGGGCTGGGTGACCTTCTGGTTGCGTAACTGTAATTGTGTGACTACCATCATGGTTGTCTGTCACTGTTACTTCTGGTGTGAAGCCATCACGACCATTTTCTCCCTTGTCACCTTTAGGACCTTTGATGTTACCTGCTTGTTCCCATGCATTGTTCTTCTTAACGAAGACATCTCCTGTAACGGTATTTACGAAGCTGTCTCCATCTTTGCCGTCTCTTGGTGTTGGAGCAACTTTGCCATTTAGAACTTCTTTACCATCACGTCCTGCTTGTCCAGCTGCTCCATCTTGACCGTCTTTGACAATTGATGTCTGAACGAGCGTATCTGTGCCTTCTGTATAATTACCATCGCCATCTTTGTCAACGTAGAATGTTAATGTTGTTTGTTTTTTAGCTTCATCACGAACAGCTTTGACTTTTGGTGTTTGGCCGTCTACTCCGTTTTTAATTGTTGTTGTGACAGCTGGTCTGCCTTCTGGTTGGGTGATAGTAATGGTGTGTGTGCCATCATGATTATCTGTCACTGTTACTTCTGGTGTGAAGCCATCACGACCATTTTCTCCCTTGTCACCTTTTGGACCCTTGATGTTGCCTGCTTGTTCCCATGCATTGTTCTTCTTAATGAAGACATCTCCTGTGGCAGTATTAACGAAGCTGTCTCCATCTTTTCCGTCTCTTGGTGTTGGATCTACTTTTCCGTTTAATACTTCTTTACCATCACGTCCTGCTTGACCTGCTGCTCCATCTTGACCGTCTTTAACGATGGATGTTTGAATGAGCGTATCTGTGCCTTCTGTATAGTTTCCATCGCCATCTTTGTCAATGTAGAAGGTTAGAGTAGTTTGTTTCTTGGCTTCATCACGTTCTGCTTTGACTTTTGGTGTTTGGCCGTCTACTCCGTTTTTAACGATTGTTGTAAGAGCTGGGCGACCTTCTGGTTGAGTGATAGTGATGGTGTGTGTGCCATCATGGTTGTCTGTCACTGTTACTTCTGGTGTGAAGCCATCACGACCATTTTCTCCCTTGTCACCTTTTGGACCTTTGATGTTGCCTGCTTGTTCCCAAGTATTGTTCTTCTTGACGAAGACATCTCCTGTGGCAGTATTAACGAAGCTGTCTCCATCTTTGCCGTCTCTTGGTGTTGGATCTACTTTGCCATTTAGAACTTCTTTACCGTCATGACCTGCTTGACCTGTAGCTCCGTCTTGTCCGTCTTTGACAATTAATGTTTGAACGAGCGTATCTGTGCCTTCTGTATAGTTTCCATCGCCATCTTTGTCAATGTAGAAGGTTAGAGTAGTTTGTTTCTTGGCTTCATCACGTTCTGCCTTAACTTTCGGTGTTTGGCCATTTTCCCCGTTTTAACGGTTGTTGTAAGGGCTGGGCGACCTTCTGGTTGGGTGATAGTAATGGTGTGTGTTCCATCATGGTTGTCTGTCACTGTTACTTCTGGTGTGAAGCCGTCACGACCATTTTCTCCCTTGTCACCTTTTGGACCCTTGATGTTGCCTGCTTGTTCCCATGCATTGTTCTTCTTAACGAAGACATCTCCTGTTACAGTATTAACGAAGCTGTCTCCATCTTTGCCGTCTCTTGGTGTTGGATCTACTTTGCCATTTAGAACTTCTTTACCGTCATGACCTGCTTGACCTGTAGCTCCATCTTGGCCATCTTTCACAATAGAGGTTTGAACGAGAGTGTCAGTTCCTTCTGTGTAATTACCATCGCCATCTTTATCAATGTAGAAGGTTAGAGTGGTTTGTTTCTTGGCTTCATCACGTTCTGCCTTAACTTTCGGTGTTTGGCCATTTTCCCCGTTTTTAACGGTTGTTGTAAGGGCTGGGCGACCTTCTGGTTGCGTGATGGTGATGGTATGTGTGCCATCATGGTTGTCTGTCACTGTTACTTCTGGTGTGAAGCCATCACGACCATTTTCTCCCTTGTCACCCTTTGGTCCTTTGATGTTGCCTGCTTGTTCCCAAGTATTGTTCTTCTTAACGAAGACATCTCCTGTTACAGTATTAACGAAGCTGTCTCCATCTTTTCCGTCTCTTGGTGTTGGATCTACTTTGCCATTTAGAACTGCTTTACCGTCATGACCTGCTTGACCTGTAGCTCCATCTTGGCCATCTTTCACAATAGAGGTTTGAACGAGAGTGTCAGTTCCTTCTGTGTAATTACCATCGCCATCTTTGTCAATGTAGAAGGTTAGAGTAGTTTGTTTTTTAGCTTCATCACGAACAGCTTTGACTTTTGGTGTTTGGCCGTCTACTCCGT
>NZ_GL732487.1:0-49036 GCF_000187745.1 Streptococcus sp. M334
GCCGATTGGCTAGCTGACGTGCTGGCTGATTGACTTGCACTTGTTGATGCTGACTGACTAGCTGACGTGCTGGCTGATTGGCTTGCGCTTGTTGATGCCGATTGACTCGCACTTGTGCTGGCTGATTGGCTTGCGCTGGTCGATGCGGACTTAGACGCGCTCGTGCTGGCTGATTGACTGGCGCTGGTCGATGCGGACTTAGACGCGCTCGTTGAAGCACTTTGGCTGGCACTGGTTGACGCTGATACTGACGCACTTGTGCTTGCTGACACTGATGCACGGTAATCTGAGTCAGATATATTTGGCGTTACCGTATTTACCGTTCCATCTTTATAAGTAATGGTTACCGTTCCATTCTCTGCAATAGAATAACTTCTGATACGGTTTGCAGTCTCTGGATTCGCTGTTTTCACAGCATCTAAGATTTCATCTTTCTCACGCTGACTCAGAGCGTTTGGATGTTTAACTTGGAAGACTACTGACGGCTTCTTACCAGGGAATTTCTCATTCAACTTCCCTTGGGCGACAACTACTGTTGAAGTTCTCGATTCATTATTAGACAAGTCCACAGCTTTTACACCAAGTGTCCATCTATTTCCATCTGCATGTGGCTGATTAGGATTATAAGTAGCTGTATACTCTAAAGTAACAGGGGCATTCGTTGGTTTATTCTTGAATCCTGGTGCACTATCATTCGAAGAATAGTCATCTGAGAATATTTTATCTTTATCTGATGTACCATCGTAAAGTTTCAAGTCTCTAAGTTTACCACTATTATCTGAACCTTTTAAGACAACCTTAACTTCATCTCCTGCAAAAATCTCGTATCCATTCGTACCAGGACGGACATTATTTTTCGGAGAAAGCTTTTCCCACTTACCATTATTCTTGACATAGATTTCAAATTCAGGGTTTGGAGATACATTTTCTTTAGTAATTATATTAGAAGATGTGTCAGATTGAAGAGTTACATTGCTACCATTTGGATCCCTAACAACCATTTCTTGTTTAACCGTTACATTTCCTGTAGGCAACAAACCATTATTGGTATCAGTAACCCGTTTCAACTCAGACGGTTCAAACGTCACACTTGTTCCAGTAGATTTTTTAGGGAAGGTTTGAGTCCCAATCGTTAAAGTGACTGTTGCTCCTGGTATTACATCTGTCACTGTAATACTACGATTTGGCAGACCTCCTTGTAGCTTCACTTGACTATCTGCGATTCGTGGTGGGTTCGGTCTAACTTTGATAGTTACAGGAACATTTGTACTGTTGCCTGCTTTATCTGCGGAACCTTGTGGTAAAGTAACTTTAACTTCTTTCTTATAGATACCTGGAGCTGAAGCATCAGGTCTGGATACCCACTCATAAGTTGTCCCATTTGGAATCACAACTCTAGAATCAGAATTTTTAAGTGCATTACCAGAATTGGCAATAATATCATTTAGTGGAGTTGTATTTCCAACTGTTGTAACATACTCTTGTTTAGCCACTGGATCCACTACTGTATAAGTAAAGCTTGTCTCACTTGTCAAAGCACGATCTTGTGCAGACGGAGTTCCAAAGCGCCCTGTTGGATAAGTTGCTTTTACAGTATAGGTTGTACGGTGTGTCGTAGCTTCAGAATCAGTTGTATGCCAGACAGTACTAAATTTAGGTGACCCAGTTCGATTATTTAGTGGTGCACTTGCATTGTTATTCAGACGATACTCATAAGCAAATGTTGTTCCTGAAGGAAGAGATGGATTATTGATATAAAGATATGAATCTCCACCTATATTATTAGCATAGCTACCGCCAACAGTTCTATCACCTGAAGCTGCTTTAAAGGCATAAAATTGACCAGTAACTCTATTATTGGTTTTAGTCTCAATCTTTTGGTAAACTCTGTAATTGTATGTTAAATCCGTAGTAGTGTTATCTGGGTGAGTTACCGTTAAGATTGCAGTTCTAGGGTTCTCTCTGTCCCCCATCGCTGTCATTGTAGGAGCTTGCCCTTGTTTCCATGCAAATCTTGTCCCACTAGGGAAGTCAGAAGCTCCGCCAACTGGACGCACAAGACTTCTTGGATTTATATTAGATAAAGGCTCGTCGCTAACTGCATAAAAGTGCTCAGTTGTTTTCTCTACACCATACTTAACATTGTTTGTGACTGTATCCGTGGTTTTATCACGATAAGTAATGGTAACATCTCCATTACTAGCTACACTGATTGAACCCTCTTCAGCTCCTTTTTTATAGTCAGTTGAGCCTACACCTGATCCTGTACCTGAAAGAAGACTAGCATTGGCCGCCTTAAAGTTATCCAAGACTTGTTCTCTTTCTTTTGGACTTAGATTTGCCTTGTCATTAACTACGACTTTAGTACCTTTCGCAGGGTCTTGTCGCTCATTAAATCCTTTGACATGGAAATTGGTACGGGCTGTAGCAGTCTGACCATCAATATCTCTAACTGTATATTCAAGAACATAAGTACCTGGTTTATACGGTTCCCAAGCAGTACCTTTACGACCAACTGTCCCTGTTATATCAATATTGCGGGAGGTTTGATATCCTGTTCGCCTTCCTTGATAATCATAGGTCCACAAATCCCCTAGTCCTCTTCTAATAGTAGCAGGATAGTTTGGGGAAGTTACACCTGTAATCTCCTTATTAGATCCAGAAGCAGTGATTGTATCCATCCCTCTATCATCACGTAATCGTATCTGAAAATTAGTGACTGCATCATCATTATAAAAAGTGACATCAGATGGCATCGTAATCGTAGGCGGATTAGAGGCTGCACGGCTCTGACCTGCTGCACGATTAGGAACTGCTATACTTCTACTCATACGTGGTGGATGCGACACTCTAGTAGCTACTTCATGATGCATAGAAGAAGTATAGTTCCCAGAAGTATCCGCACTTGTAAATGGCTGGCTACTTGTACCAACTCTTGCATCCAATGTTGCAGTTCGCGACTGATTATTTACAGTGGCATAAACTTCAAGCGTTGCTTCTAGGTTTCTTTGTTTATCATGGCGTATATCATAAACATACTCATTTCCTGAACCACCACGTTTCTCCATTTCTTGTCCATTAAAGGTCACACGAGTAATCGTCGTATTAGGATCCACATCCGCAATCAGCCCTACATGATGCAAGGCATTGTTCGCGTGCATATTGATACGCCAAACAACTTCGTTACGATTTCTATCATATCTACCAGACTCAATTGAAGCTGTCGTTCCATGACTAGAAAATGATGCCCTAGGAGACGCTCCTCTCTCTAACGCTTGTCCGTTACGACTATCACGTTGACCTGAATGTGCACCTAAAACAGCATTGACAATGGAATTACGAGCTAGAGTCGCTTTTTGTACTACTGATGTCAAATCACTAGTTGGATCTGCCAAAGCTTTTTCAATCTCCGTAACAGCAACATTCACTTTGGTAATAGCAGAGTCCACATTCGGCAATCCTACAGCTTTTGCTAGGTACTCACCCATTTCAGCTGAAAGTTTGGTTAACTTCTTACGATTTTCATCTTGTTGTTTAGCTGAAACTTCTGTTGTTGCTATGGCACCAGCAGTCACTCCTACTAAACTCGTTGTGTCAGAAGTTGCTTGAGCAACATTCACACCAGCCTTTCCATCAATCTCAGTAGCCTTCAGTACAGCAGAATCAATTTTAAGATTAGTTGATTCTTTTGAAGGTGAGGAAGACTGTTCAGTTGTTGCTACAGATGTGCTCTGTTCAACTGATGAACTTGACGCTACAGAAAAACTTTCTGACTCACTTTTTGATTGACTAGTACTAGTAGAGGCACTGACCGACTCACTAGTCGAAGTACTTGCAGAAAGGCTAGCTGATGTACTAGCTGAAACACTTGCTGAGGTGCTATTAGAAACCGATTCCGACTTTGAAGCGCTTTCACTAAGAGAACTAGAGCTCTCTGAATTGCTTGCATTTGTCGTACCTAAAACTACCGTATCGTTTGCTACTAAAACATCCGATTTATCTAGTGTTTTTTCCAAAGCTACTGCTTCATTTGCAAACACTTTGGTTTGCGCCGCAACAGCACCACCTAAAACGGCTCCTGTGGTCACGACCCCTCGGATAATATCTAACCCTGTAATTGAATGGTTAACTTTATCTTCTACCACTTCAGTCATAACTTGAGTCGTATCAACACCGCCCCTCATGACCTTGAACAAGCCCAAAAGAGAGGTTGAAGCTCTCAACCAATGCTTTCCTGATTTAATTAACTTATAACGTGTCACACGGTCTGTTTCTCTGAACCTACCATTCTGACGTCTAAAAAACATTTTCTACTCCTTTTCCAGATAAAAGTGTAAACTATTGCCAAGTTTAATCATACTTGTTTAGTATACTTTAATTCTGAACTAAGGTCAATATGATATGTACATCAATTACCAGTCCGAAATGAATAAACAAACATCTATTTTAATATATATATATATATATTAAGTCGATCTGCTAACTTATACTCCTAATAATCTATTCCCAGAAATAAAACTCCTTACTTATTTTTAATTTTTTTACAAATATATTCAATTCAACTGAAATTTTAAAATTTTTAATTATCTAATTAATAAGAAGTCTCCTACGACATATCCAATCAAACAACACATTTTTTTCTAAATAGAAGATAGAGTTTAATAATTCTACTTATATAGAAACCAACAATAATAGTCTTCAAAAATTCAAAACGCAACAGTAGTTATCCTCGCTTTATGCTAAATCTATCTGCGAACTTGTCATTAACTTCAATATCAAATCAATATCTTGAGCTATCTATGGCTAAATTTCTAGTTTACTCTTTGATTTTCCCAAGCAAAATCAGACTTTTAGCCACCTTAACTTTCTGAGACTTACAATGAAAAAGCCCACAGACAATAGCATTCGTAAAACTTTACTAGTGGTGCAGCTATAGGCTGAACAAAACTTAATTACAGAATAACGAAGTAAAATAAAACGCATAATATCAAGGTTGTCCATTCAATACCTGATACTATACGCTTTTTTGATTTCAAAAACTTTTTTCTCAAGCTCGTTAGTTACTTAGATTGTTACACAATCAAATAAATTTACTGAACTACGACACGGAGTTTGGCAAATCAATTCCATTTGTAAAACTCAGTTAGTGAGGCAGTTAGGTTGCTAGGCCACTTCCTTTCTGTTACGACGGCAAAGTCCACGAATCGATACCATTCGTGGACTTTGCCTAGTGAAGCGTTTAGGTAAGGCTATTTTTTACACTACGACACGGAGTTTGGCAAATCAATTTCATTTGCCAAACGTAGTTAGTAAGGCAGTTAGCTAGACCACTCACTACCAGTTACGACGTAAAGTTTTACGAATCGATATTATTCGTAAAACTTTACTAGTGGAGCGCCTAGCCAAGTTCCATAGAAACTTGGCGTTAGTTACTTAGATTGTTACACAATCAAGTAACTTTGGCGATCTACATCTTCTCTTCCAACTCTACATCTGGATACTTGTCCGCAAACCAACGGAGGGCAAAGTCATTTTCAAATAGAAAGACTGGCTGGTCAAAACGGTCTTTAGCCAATATATTGCGGCTTGATGACATCCGTTCATCTAGGTCCTCAGGCTTGATCCAACGAACGGTCTTTTTACCCATTGGGCTCATGACCACTTCCGCATTGTATTCGCCTTCCATACGGTGTTTAAAGACTTCAAACTGGAGTTGACCAACAGCGCCCAGCATGTACTCGCCTGTTTGATAATTCTTATAGAGCTGAACGGCTCCTTCTTGCACCAATTGTTCAATCCCCTTGTGGAAGGATTTTTGCTTCATGACATTCTTAGCAGAAACCTTCATGAAAATTTCAGGAGTAAAGGTTGGCAGGGGTTCAAATTCAAACTTATTTTTTCCAACTGTCAAGGTATCCCCAACCTGATAAGTACCTGTATCGTAAACCCCGATAATATCACCTGCTACGGCATTGGTCACATTCTCACGACTTTCCGCCATAAACTGAGTAACATTAGACAGTTTGGCACCCTTACCAGTACGAGGCAGGTTGACACTCATGCCACGCTCAAATTCACCTGATACGATACGGACAAAGGCGATACGGTCACGGTGACGAGGGTCCATGTTGGCTTGGATTTTAAAGACAAATCCTGAGAAATCCTTGTCGTAAGGATCCACAATTTCACCGTCTGTTTTCTTATGCCCATGTGGTTCTGGAGCAAACTTAAGAAAAGTCTCAAGGAAGGTCTGCACACCAAAGTTAGTAAGAGCCGAACCGAAGAAGACAGGTGTCAATTCTCCAGCTAGAATAGCTTCCTCTGAAAACTCATTTCCAGCTTCATTTAAAAGTTCAATATCATCCTTGACTTGCTCGTAGAAAGGGTTACTACCAAAAAGCTTGTCCCCATCTTCAAGACTGGCAAAACGCTCATCCCCTTTATAAAGTTCCAAGCGTTGGTTATAAAGGTCATAGAGCCCTTCAAAGGCTTTCCCCATACCGATTGGCCAGTTCATCGGATAACTTGCAATACCCAAGACTTCTTCCAATTCTTGCAAGAGGTCCAGTGGCTCACGACCGTCACGGTCCAGCTTATTCATAAAGGTAAAAACCGGAATACCACGGTGTTTGACAACTTCAAACAATTTCTTAGTTTGGGCCTCGATACCCTTGGCAGAGTCCACGACCATGACCGCAGCATCCACCGCCATCAAGGTACGATAGGTATCTTCTGAGAAGTCCTCGTGTCCTGGCGTGTCGAGGATATTGACGCGCTTACCATCGTAGTCAAATTGCATAACAGATGAAGTAACCGAAATCCCACGTTGCTTCTCGATATCCATCCAGTCAGACTTGGCAAAAGTCCCTGTTTTCTTTCCTTTTACGGTACCAGCCTCACGAATCTCGCCCCCAAAGTAGAGCAACTGCTCAGTGATGGTTGTTTTCCCCGCGTCCGGGTGGGAGATGATAGCAAAAGTACGACGTTTCTTAATTTCTTCTTGAATATTCATAAGTTCTCTTTCTTTGATTCTCTATTTTTCTTGTTTCAATAGCTAAGAATGATTTTTACATTGGATTTTACCATTCCTTTCAACACTCCATTATATCGGATTTTAGCATTTTTTTCAATTTCTATTTCTTTTCACTTCCCCCTCCCTTATTTATAGGAAAATATGGTAAAATAGAACAGACTAAAAATCATCATTTCACGAAAGGATGCAAGATGAAAATTACGCAAGAAGAGGTAACACACGTTGCCAATCTTTCAAAATTACGATTCTCTGAAGAAGAAACTGCCGCCTTTGCGACCACCTTGTCTAAGATTGTTGACATGGTTGAGTTGCTGGGCGAAGTTGACACAACTGGTGTCGCACCTACTACGACCATGGCTGACCGCAAGACTGTACTCCGCCCTGATGTGGCCGAAGAAGGAACAGACCGTGATCGCTTATTTAAAAACGTACCTGAAAAAGACAATTACTATATCAAGGTACCAGCTATCCTAGACGATGGAGGAGATGCCTAATGACTTTCAACAATAAAACCATTGAAGAGTTGCACAATCTCCTTGTTTCTAAGGAAATTTCAGCAACTGAGTTGACACAAGCTACGCTTGAAGATATCAAGTCTCGCGAGACAGCTATCAACGCTTTTATTACCATCGCTGAGGAGCAGGCTCTTGCTCAAGCCAAAGCTATTGATGAAGCTGGAATTGATGCTGATAACATCCTTTCAGGAATTCCACTTGCTGTCAAAGATAATATCTCTACAGACGGTATTCTTACAACTGCAGCCTCAAAAATGCTCTACAACTATGAGCCAATCTTTGATGCGACTGCGGTTGCCAATGCAAAGGCTAAAGGCATGATTGTCGTAGGGAAAACCAACATGGACGAGTTTGCCATGGGTGGTTCTGGTGAGACTTCTCACTACGGAGCAACTAAAAACGCTTGGGACCACAGCAAGGTTCCTGGTGGCTCATCAAGTGGTTCTGCCGCAGCTGTAGCCTCAGGACAAGTCCGCTTGTCACTTGGTTCTGATACTGGTGGCTCTATCCGCCAACCTGCTGCCTTCAACGGGATTGTTGGTCTCAAACCAACCTACGGAACAGTTTCACGTTTCGGTCTCATTGCCTTTGGTAGCTCTCTAGACCAAATCGGACCTTTTGCTCCGACTGTTAAGGAAAATGCTCTCTTGCTCAACGCTATTGCCAGCGAAGATGCCAAAGACTCTACTTCTGCTCCTGTCCGAATCGCCGACTTTACTTCAAAAATCGGTCAAGACATCAAGGGCATGAAAATTGCTTTGCCTAAGGAATACCTCGGTGAAGGGATTGACCCAGAGGTTAAGGAAACCATTCTTAATGCTGCTAAGCACTTTGAAAAGCTTGGTGCTATCGTTGAAGAAGTCAGCCTTCCTCACTCTAAATACGGTGTGGCAGTCTACTACATCATCGCTTCATCAGAAGCTTCATCAAACTTACAACGTTTTGACGGTATCCGTTATGGCTACCGCGCAGAAGATGCGACTAATCTTGATGAAATCTATGTAAACAGCCGTAGCCAAGGTTTCGGTGAAGAAGTGAAACGTCGTATCATGCTAGGTACTTTCAGCCTTTCATCAGGTTACTATGACGCCTACTATAAGAAAGCTGGTCAGGTTCGTACCCTTATCATTCAAGATTTCGAAAAAGTTTTTGCGAATTATGACTTGATTTTGGGACCAACTGCACCAAGCGTTGCCTATGACTTGGACTCACTCAACCATGACCCAGTTGCCATGTACTTGGCTGACCTCTTGACCATTCCAGTCAACTTGGCCGGTCTCCCAGGACTTTCGATTCCTGCCGGCTTCTCTCAAGGTCTACCTGTTGGTCTCCAATTGATTGGTCCTAAGTATTCTGAGGAAACCATTTACCAAGTTGCTGCTGCCTTTGAAGCAACAACAGACTACCACAAACAACAACCCGTGATTTTTGGAGGTGATAACTAATGAACTTTGAAACAGTCATCGGACTTGAAGTCCACGTAGAGCTCAACACCAATTCAAAAATCTTCTCACCTACTTCTGCCCACTTCGGAAATGACCAAAATGCCAACACTAACGTGATTGACTGGTCTTTCCCAGGAGTACTTCCGGTTCTCAACAAAGGTGTTGTCGATGCCGGTATCAAGGCTGCTCTTGCCCTCAACATGGACATCCATAAAAAGATGCACTTTGACCGCAAGAACTACTTCTACCCTGATAATCCAAAAGCCTACCAAATTTCTCAGTTTGATGAGCCAATCGGTTATAACGGTTGGATTGAAGTCGAGCTAGAAGACGGTACAACTAAGAAAATCGGTATCGAACGTGCTCACCTAGAAGAAGACGCTGGTAAAAACACCCACGGTACAGATGGCTACTCTTATGTTGACCTCAACCGCCAAGGGGTGCCATTGATTGAGATTGTATCTGAAGCTGACATGCGTTCTCCTGAAGAAGCCTATGCTTATCTAACAGCCCTCAAGGAAGTTATCCAGTACGCTGGCATTTCTGACGTTAAGATGGAAGAAGGTTCGATGCGTGTGGATGCCAACATTTCTCTTCGTCCGTATGGTCAAGAGAAATTCGGTACCAAGACTGAGTTGAAGAACCTCAACTCCTTCTCAAACGTTCGCAAGGGTCTTGAATACGAAGTCCAACGTCAAGCTGAAATCCTTCGCTCAGGTGGTCAAATCCGCCAAGAAACACGCCGTTACGATGAAAGCAACAAAGCAACCATCCTCATGCGTGTCAAGGAAGGGGCTGCAGACTACCGCTACTTCCCAGAACCTGACCTACCTCTCTTTGAAATCTCAGACGAGTGGATTGAGGAAATGCGCACTGAATTGCCAGAGTTTCCAAAAGAACGCCGTGCGCGTTACGTTGCTGACCTTGGCTTGTCAGACTATGATGCTAGCCAGTTAACCGCAAACAAAGTCACTTCTGATTTCTTTGAAAAAACTGTTGCCCTCGGTGGCGATGCCAAACAGGTCTCTAACTGGCTCCAAGGTGAAGTCGCTCAATACTTGAACGCCGAAGGTAAGACACTGGAACAAATCGAATTGACACCAGAAAACTTGGTAGAAATGATTGCCATCATCGAAGACGGTACTATCTCTTCTAAGATTGCCAAGAAAGTCTTTGTCCACTTGGCTAAAAATGGCGGTGGAGCGCGTGAATACGTGGAAAAAGCTGGCATGGTTCAAATCTCAGATCCAGATGTCTTGATTCCAATTATCCACCAAATCTTTGCGGATAATGAAGCCGCTGTAGCAGACTTCAAGTCAGGAAAACGTAATGCAGACAAGGCCTTCACAGGATTCCTCATGAAAGCAACCAAAGGCCAAGCCAATCCACAAGTCGCCCTTAAACTCCTTGCCCAGGAATTAGCGAAGTTGAAAGAAGAGTAATATGTAAAAGAAACCAGCCCTGAGGTTGGTTTTTTCTCCCCTACCAAATCCCATTAACTATTTTGGCTTTATTTCCAGAAGATTTTATGGTAAAATGAAGAGTAATAATATTTATTAAAGAGGTAAAAACATGATTGAAGCAAGCAAATTGAAAGCTGGTATGACATTTGAAACTGCAGACGGAAAATTGATCCGCGTTTTGGAAGCTAGCCACCACAAACCAGGTAAAGGGAACACAATCATGCGTATGAAATTGCGTGATGTCCGTACTGGTTCTACATTTGACACAAGCTACCGTCCAGAAGAAAAATTCGAACAAGCTATTATCGAAACTGTGCCAGCTCAATACTTGTACAAAATGGATGAAACTGCCTACTTCATGAACACTGAAACTTACGACCAATACGAAATTCCAGTTGTAAACGTTGAAAATGAATTGCTTTACATCCTTGAAAACTCTGATGTGAAAATCCAATTCTACGGAACTGAAGTGATCGGTGTAACTGTACCAACTACTGTTGAATTGACAGTTGCTGAAACACAACCATCTATCAAAGGTGCTACTGTTACAGGTTCTGGTAAACCAGCAACTATGGAAACTGGACTTGTTGTCAACGTTCCTGACTTCATCGAAGCTGGACAAAAATTGATCATCAACACTGCAGAAGGAACTTACGTTTCTCGTGCCTAATCTCTAGAAAGAGGTCATTCTATGGGAATTGAAGAACAATTTGGCGAAATCGTTATCGCTCCACGTGTACTTGAAAAAATCATTGCCATCGCAACTGCTAAAGTTGAAGGTGTCCACTCATTTTCAAACAAATCCGTATCTGATACCCTATCAAAACTCTCTCTTGGTCGTGGCGTCTACTTAAAAGAAAGCAACGAAGAACTAACTGCTGACATCTATCTCTACCTTGAGTACGGTGTGAAAGTACCCAAAGTTGCTCTTGCTATTCAAAAAGCAGTCAAAGATGCTGTCCGTGATATGGCTGATGTGGAACTTGCTGCTGTTAACATCCATGTTGCAGGAATCGTTCCAGATAAAACGCCAAAACCTGAGTTGAAAGATTTATTTAACGAGGACTTCCTCAATGACTAGTCCATTATTAGAATCTAGACGCGAACTTCGTAAATGCGCTTTTCAAGCTCTTATGAGCCTTGAATTCGGTACAGATGTGGAAACAGCTTGTCGCTTTGCCTACACACATGATCGTGAAGATGCAGATGTGCAAATCCCAGCCTTTCTTCTGAACTTGGTTTCTGGTGTTCAAGCTCAGAAAGACGAGTTGGATAAACAAATCAACCAGCATCTCAAATCAGGCTGGACAGTTGAACGTTTGACCTTGGTCGAAAAAAACTTACTACGCTTGGGTATCTTTGAAATCACTTCATTTGATACACCTCAGCTGGTAGCAGTCAATGAAGCCATTGAACTTGCCAAAAATTTTTCAGATCAAAAATCAGCCCGCTTTATCAACGGACTACTTAGTCAATTTGTAACTGAAGAATAGTAGATAGAAAACAGTGTTTGACAACTATCAAACACTGTTTTCTTTGCTTCCACTATCTTAAAAAGTGGTAATAGACATAATTATAAACAAAAATCCAGATGGGTTTTGCATAAATGAGAAAGTTAAAAAAACTATGGCACAGGATGGTGATTTTTAAGTTCTTTGTCCACCGATATACTAAGGCATAGAAGAGACCGCCTAAACTATATATAATCAAACTGATAGGATCTCGGTGAGTTAGGATCAAATGACTAAGTCCAAATATAAGAGCAGATAAAATAACATCCAGATAGTACTTGGACTGGTGGAAAAAGGTATTCATAAAATACCCTCTATCAATTAGTTCCTCTGATATAGGTGCGACGACTACTGTTAAACTAAAACTGAGAACAGTTGATAGAAAAGTTGGTTGCCCATTGGAGTATAGAATCGAAAGAAAATCTTGAAAGATATACTTGTTATCAATTAGATGATGAAACTGTAACTGAAAAGCATCCACCAATTGACGAACAAAATAAGTAGCCACTAGACCAACTACAAGGTGAAAGAATCTTGACTTCTTTGAGCTTTTTTTTAAAATATAGAGCATCTCTTTCTTTTTTAACCAAAAGACAAATAAGACTACAAGAACTAGTTCCCAAACAAGTGAAATGACAGAATAGCCATCTATCCCCCATCCCAAAAACTTAGTTAGATGTACAACCCCTAACTCTGGTAGATAAACCGATAGAAATACCAGTGATGTATAGACTCCCAAATGCCCTAGTTTTTTCATACTTCCCCCTTTAATTTATCAATAGCCAATACCAGAACCACGTCTAGTCGCATGAGTCAGTATTGTACTCCATTCTGTCGCTAAACTATATACATATGGCGAATCCCAATGTCTATCATCAACCAACCAAATCATTCTACCACCTGAAGTTTGCTCTAAGTTCTCAGATGAAAGAACTGTAAATGTTTCTGTACCTGTCATTGCAAGTACTTCCTTAAAATAAATTTTTGTAAGCTTAGATCTACAGTATACATCTTTTTTATCTATTTTATAGCCCATCTCCTCAACTGTCAATTTTTCGACCTGAATTGCATTTTTCTAAAAAAATGAGACCTTTCTAGTCTCATTTAGTCATTCTTAGTATTTTCTAAATCGTTGATAACGCTCTTCCAACAACTCTTCTAGCGGTTTTTGTGAAAGTCTAGCTAGCTCAGCTTGGAGTTCTTTTTTGACACTCTTAATCAGTTCTTTACTAGAAAGTCCTGCTTCAGAAATCACCTTATCCACCACGTCCATTTCCAACAGTTCATGCGAAGTGATTTTCATCAGTTCTGCTGCTTCCATGGCACGACTGCCATCCTTCCATAGAATGGAAGCAAAACCTTCTGGGCTGAGAATGGCATAGATAGAATTTTCCAGCATCCAGACACGGTCCGCGACGGCTAGAGCCAGAGCCCCACCTGAACCACCTTCACCGATAATGATGGCGATAATCGGAACTTTCAGATCACTCATTTCCATGAGATTGCGAGCGATAGCTTCCCCTTGACCGCGTTCTTCCGCCCCCACACCAGGATAGGCACCTGCAGTATTGATAAAGGTCACTATTGGACGACCAAACTTTTCAGCCTGTTTCATCAAACGCAGGGCCTTGCGGTAGCCTTCTGGATGTGGTTGACCAAAATTCCGTTTTAGATTGTCTTGTAAACTCTTGCCTTTTTGGATACCAACCACTGTTACAGCTTGCTCTCCAAGCCAGCCAATACCACCAACAACTGCACCATCGTCACGAAAAGAACGGTCACCGTGTAATTGGATAAATTCATCAAAAATGCCTGTCGCAAAGTCCAAAGTTGTCAAGCGACTCTGCTCACGCGCTTCTCTGACTATTTTTGCAATATTCATCTTGGACCCCCTCCGTGCAATCTGACTAGGCTAGCAATGGTATCTGGCAAGTCTCTCCTTTTAACAATAGCATCCACAAATCCATGTTCCAATAGGAATTCTGCCTTTTGGAACCCCTCAGGCAAGCTTTCACGAACCGTATTTTCAATCACACGACGTCCAGCAAAACCAACCAAGCTCTGTGGTTCAGCCAGAATGATATCTCCTTCCATAGCGAAAGAAGCTGTTACACCACCTGTCGTTGGATCTGTCAAAATGGTCAGATAAAAGAGACCTGCATTTGAATGGCGTTTAACTGCTGCAGAAATCTTGGCCATTTGCATGAGACTCATGATTCCTTCCTGCATACGGGCTCCACCAGAGGCAGTGAAGAGGACAACTGGCAATTGTTCGACAGTTGCATACTCAAATAAGCGAGTGATTTTTTCACCTACAACCGTACCCATAGAAGCCATGATAAAGTTGGAATCCATAATCCCAAGAGCCACAGTCTGACCTTTAATAAGAGCAGTTCCTGTCACAACAGCTTCATCCAGCCCTGTTTTTTCACGCATAGCTGCTAGTTTCTTTTGATAACCAGGGAAATGCAAGGGATCCTTGCTTTCAATCCCTGTAAACAATTCCTTGAAGGTGCCCATATCAATCGTCAAAGCCAAGCGTTCTTGGGCAGAAATACGAAAGGTATAGCTACAGTGCGGACAGATACGCTCACTTCCCAGATCCTTCTGATAGATGGTATGCTTACATCCTGGACACTTAGAAAATAATTCATCTGGAACCTCTGGCTTGGCTTGAGGTTTTTCCCTAACCGAACGATTGGGATTGATTCGAATATACTTATCTTTTTTACTAAATAGAGCCATTGATTCCCCTTTTCGGTTTAAACTCTTAAAGTCATTTTATTCTTTTTCTTGATATTTAGGTAAGAAGGTTTCCATCAAGAAGGAAGTATCATAATCTCCAGCAATGACATTGCGATCTGAAATGAGGTCAAGCTGGAAATCTGCATTGGTCTGCACCCCCTCAATCTCTAGTTCATAGAGGGCACGTTGCATTTTCATCAAAGCATCAAAACGATTCTCTCCATGAACAATGACTTTGGCAATCATACTATCATAATAGGGGGGAATGGTATAGCCTGGATAAACTGCTGAATCTACGCGCAAGCCAACTCCACCACTTGGCAGATAGAGATTGGTAATCTTACCTGGGCTTGGAGCAAAGTTGAAGGCTGGGTTTTCTGCATTGATACGACACTCGATAGCATGTCCTCTTAGAACAATATCTTCTTGCTTAACAGACAGAGCTTGACCTGCCGCAATTCGAATCTGTTCCTTAACGATATCCACACCTGAAACAAATTCTGTTACTGGATGTTCTACTTGTACACGAGTATTCATCTCCATAAAATAGAATTTACCGCTAGCTTCATCAAGAAGAAACTCAATGGTCCCTGCATTCTCATAGCCAACAGACTCTGCCGCTCGAACAGCAGCAGCACCGATTTCATGGCGCAACGTTTTTCCGATTGCAATCGAAGGGCTTTCTTCCAAAACCTTTTGGTTATTCCGTTGAAGAGAACAATCCCGTTCACCCAAGTGAATCACATGTCCATGCTCATCTCCTAGGATTTGAACCTCGATGTGACGAGCTGGATAAATAACCCGTTCTATGTACATAGCACCATTACCATAATTGGCCTTGGCTTCACTTGAAGCAGTTTCAAAGGCAGAAACGAGATCGTCTGGTTTTTCAACCTTACGAATCCCTTTACCACCTCCACCTGCTGAAGCCTTGAGCATCACAGGATAGCCAATTTTTTCAGCAACAATCAAAGCTTCCTCAGAGTTATGCACTTCTCCATCTGAACCTGGTATAACAGGCACGCCTGCTTTGATCATCTGAGCACGCGCATTGATCTTATCCCCCATCATATCCATAACATGGCCAGATGGGCCGATAAACTTGATTCCCACCTCTTCACACATGGTAGCAAATTTGGAATTTTCACTGAGAAATCCAAAACCTGGGTGAATGGCTTCTGCCTCAGTCAAGACTGCAGCTGATAGAACCGCATTAATATTGAGATAAGACTCTGTTGCCTTACCAGGGCCGATACAAACCGCTTCATCTGCCAAAAGCGTATGAAGGGCTTCCTTATCAGCAGTCGAATAAACCGCCACCGTCGCAATGCCCAATTCACGCGCCGCACGGATAATACGAACCGCAATTTCACCACGATTGGCAATTAAAATTTTTCGAAACATGGAGAACCTCCTTAGTTCCCTATTGCAAAGGTAAGAGTACCACTAGCTGCAAGCTTGCCATCCACTTCAGCCTTTGCTTCAACCACGGCAATGGTACCGCGACGTTTTACAAAGGTCGCCGTCATAACTAATTGATCACCTGGTACAACTTGCTTCTTGAATTTAACCTTGTCCATACCAGCGTAAAAGACCAGTTTTCCTTTATTTTCAGATTTTGACAACTCCAAGACACCAGCTGTTTGCGCCAATGCTTCCATGATCAGAACACCTGGCATAACTGGATATTGAGGGAAATGACCGTTAAAGAAGGGCTCATTGATGGTTACATTTTTGATGGCAACAATAGTGTCCTCGCTCACTTCCAAGACACGGTCTACTAGGAGCATAGGATAACGGTGGGGAAGGGCTTCTTTGATTCCTTGAATATCGATCATTTGATACGTACCAATCCTTTACCAAACTCAACCATTTCTTCGTTAGAAACGAGAATTTCCGTTACCACACCATCCTTAGGAGCTGGGATTTCATTCATGACTTTCATGGCTTCGATAATGACCAATGTTTGACCTTTTTTAACACTATCACCAACTGTTACAAAGGCAGGTTTATCTGGACCAGCAGCCAAGTAAGCCACCCCAACAAGTGGGCTCTCTACAAGATCTCCCTCAGCAGCCACATTTGTTTCTGCTGGAGCTGGAACTTCTTCTGCTACAGTCTCTGCTGGAGCAGATGTAGGAGCTACTGGACTTGGTGTTGCTAGAACGGGTGCTGGAGCAACTTGAGGTGCAACTTCAGATACAAGTCTCGCTTCATTCTTGCTAAACTCCAACTCATCCGTCCCATTCTTATAAGAAAATTCTCTCAAACTTGATTGGTCAAATTGAGCCATCAAGTCTTTAATATCGTTTAAATTCATACTTACTTATTCTCCCAACGTTTGAAAGCAAGAACTGCATTGTGGCCACCAAAACCAAAAGTATTTGAAATAGCATATGGAATTTCTTGCTCCAAGCCTTGTCCATAAACGACATTGGCTTCGATATAATCTGATACTTCACTTGTTCCAGCTGTCATTGGTACAAAGTTATGACGCATAGCTTCAATTGTGACGATAGCTTCTACCGCACCTGCAGCCCCCAGCAAATGTCCTGTGAATGATTTAGTTGATGATACAGGTACTTCCTTACCAAGAACAGCCACGATCGCACCACTTTCTCCTTTTTCATTAGCAGGAGTTGACGTTCCGTGAGCATTGACATAGGCTACTTGCTCTGGAGAAATCTCAGCTTCTTCCAAGGCTAGTTTGATGGCCTTGATAGCTCCCTGACCTTCTGGATGTGGAGAAGTCATGTGGTAGGCATCACAGGTATGTCCATAACCAACCACTTCAGCAAGGATAGTTGCCCCACGTTTTTCAGCGTGTTCAAGGCTTTCAAGAACCAACATCCCTGAACCTTCACCCATGACAAAACCGTTACGGTCCTTATCAAATGGAATAGAAGCACGAGTTGGATCCTCTGTAGTAGAGAGAGCTGTCAGGGCTTGGAAACCAGCAATAGCAAAAGGTGTGATAGAAGCTTCTGAACCACCTACCAACATAACATCTTGGAAACCAAACTTAATGGAGCGGAAGGCATCCCCAATCGCATCATTTGATGAAGCGCAGGCAGTATTGATAGATTTACAAACACCGTTTGCTCCAAAACGCATAGCAACATTTCCTGAAGCCATATTTGGTAAGGCTTTTGGAAGAGTCAATGGTTTCACACGTTTTGGTCCTTTGTCATGGAGGCGAAGCACTTGATCTTCAATTTCTTTGATTCCACCAATACCTGAGGCAACAATAACACCAAAACGATCTTTATCAAGGGCCTCTACATCCAAATTGGCATGATTAACGGCTTCTTGAGCTGCGTACAAGGCATACAAAGAATAGTTATCGAAACGATTGGTATCTTTCTTAACAAAGTATTTATCAAAAGGAAAATCTTGGATTTCTGCCGCATTATGCACATCAAAGTCACTATGATCAAATTTTGTAATTTGACCAATTCCGATTTTTCCAGTTGTCAAACTATTCCAAAATTCTTCTGGTGTATTTCCGATTGGAGATGTTACTCCATAACCTGTTACTACTACGCGATTTAGTTTCATCTTTTTCACCTCTAGCTTTTGCTACATACTTAAGCCACCATCAATGGCAACCACTTGACCAGTTAGATAATCTTGGCCTGCTAAAAATACTGTTAAATCTGCAACCTGCTCTGCCTGCCCAAATTCTTTCATAGGAATTTGCGCCAGCATAGCATCTTTTACCTTGTCGGATAGAACAGCTGTCATATCAGATTCTATCATTCCTGGTGCGATCGCATTAACCCTGATATGGCGATTAGCCACTTCACGCGCCACAGACTTGGTAAAACCAATCAAACCAGCCTTAGAAGCAGCGTAGTTAGCTTGACCGATATTTCCCATCAAGCCAACAACACTAGACATATTAATGATAGCACCTTCTCTGGCTTTCATCATCGGTTTTAAGACTGATTGTGTCATGTTAAAAGCCCCAGTCAGGTTAACCTTGAGAACTTTTTCAAAATCTGCTTCTGTCATCTTGAGCATAAGGGTATCTTGGGTAATCCCTGCATTGTTGACCAAAACATCTACTGAACCCAGCTCTGCAATAGCTTGCTCAACCATACGTTTAGCATCTGCAAAATCTGACACATCTCCTGAAATAGGAACTACCTTGACACCATAGTCTGCAAACTCAGCGAGCAAGTCTTCTGAGATAGACCCACGACTGTTTAAGACGATGTTGGCTCCTGCTTGAGCAAACTTATGAGCAATGGCAAGACCAATACCACGACTCGAACCTGTAATAAAGATATTTTTATTTTTTAGTTGCATTCTTTTCTCCTGTTTCCTCTTGTATTTATGGGAGAAGGGATTACTCGTTTTCTAGCAAGGCTTCCAAGCTAGCCTGATCTTCAACATTGGCTAGTTTAGCTGTTTTATCAATTTTTTTGACAAAGCTTGACAAAACTTTCCCTGGTCCAATCTCGATAAAGTTGGTTACGCCTGCTTCTTGCATAACTGCAATACTTTCATAGAAACGAACTGGTTCCTTGACCTGACGCGTCAAGAGTTGAGCAATGTCTTCTTTTTGCATAACTGCAGCTTCTGTATTGCCAACTAGAGGACAAGTAAAATCTGAAAAACTTACCTGAGCTAGAGTTTCAGCTAGTTTCTGGCTAGCAGACTCAAGGAGAGCGGTATGAAAAGGTCCTGAAACCTTGAGTGGAATCAAGCGTTTGGAACCTGCTTCTTGCAAAAGTTCAACAGCTCGATCAACTGCAACCACTTCTCCACCAATCACGATTTGTGCAGGTGTATTATAGTTGGCTGGAGTAACTACTCCAAGTTCAGAAGCTTTACGACAGACTTCTTCAATAACCTCTACTGGCGTATTGAGAGCTGCGACCATCTTGCCAGATCCAGCAGGAGCTGCTTCTTCCATATAGGCTCCACGCTTAGCAACCAAGGCAACCGCATCTTCAAAATCCAAGGTGCCACTGGCCACCAAGGCAGAATATTCTCCAAGAGACAAACCAGCAACCATATCAGGCTGATAGCCCTTCTCTTGCAATAAACGGTAGATAGCAACCGAAGTCGCTAGAATGGCTGGTTGGGTATAGCGAGTCTGATTGAGTTTTTCTTCTTCCGTATCAATGAGATGACGCAAATCATAACCAAGCACCTGACTCGCTTGATCAATCGTTTCTTTGACAATAGGGTAGTGATCATATAGATCTCGTCCCATACCTAGATACTGGGCACCTTGGCCAGCAAATAAAAAGGCTGTTTTAGTCATTTCTTACAACTCCTGCCCAACGAGAGGCTTCTTCTTGAATTTTCTTAGCTGCTCCGTAATACAAATCTTTTAGGATTTCTTCAACGGTTTCTTCTTTGGAAACAAGGCCTGCAATTTGACCTGCCATAACAGAGCCACCATCCACATCTCCGTGAACAACCGCTTTGGCTAGAGCACCTGCTCCCATTTGTTCAAAAATTTCCAAATCTGGATTTTCTTGTTTAAAGGCGTCTTTCTCAGCTTTTTCAAAATCACGAGTCAACTGATTTTTAATCGCACGAACAGCATGTCCAAAGTGTTGAGCTGAAATCGTAGTATCAATATCTCGAGCTTTTAATATCTTGGCCTTATAATTTGGATGGGCATTAGACTCTTTTGCAACGACAAAACGAGTTCCAACCTGAACCGCCTCTGCACCTAGCATAAAGCCAGCCGCAGCACCTTCACCATCCGCAATCCCTCCTGCAGCAATAACAGGAATAGATACAGCAGCAGCAACCTGGCGCACCAAGGTCATGGTTGTTAATTTCCCAATATGTCCCCCAGCTTCCATTCCTTCTGCAATAACAGCATCCGCACCGATTTTTTCCATGCGTTTAGCTAGGGCAACACTTGGTACAACTGGAATAACTGTAATACCAGCTTCATGGAAACGTTCCATGTATTTGCTTGGATTTCCTGCTCCTGTTGTCACTACCTTAACACCTTCCTCGATAACAAGGTCTACAATATCTTCCACAAAGGGAGACAAAAGCATGATGTTGACACCAAAGGGTTTATCAGTCAATGATTTGATTTTATCAATATTTGCCTTGACAACTTCTTTAGGGGCATTCCCCCCACCGATAATCCCTAGCCCTCCAGCCTTGGAAACAGCCCCTGCCAAATCACCATCAGCAACCCAGGCCATTCCTCCTTGGAAAATAGGATAATCAATGTTCAATAATTCTGTAATACGCGTTTTCATAGTGCCTCCATCGTTTCTTGCTTACGTAATAGTTCGATATCGTCATAATTTGAAAATCAAACTATTGCCTAAACAAGAGGGAGCGGGTTTCCCTACTCCTTCTATCTATATTCTGTTTATTTTGTTTGCTCTTCAACGTAGGCAACCAAGTCACCAACTGTTTTCAAGTCATCTTCTGCTTCGATTTGGATATCAAAAGCATCTTCGATTTCTGAGATTACTTGGAACAAGTCCAATGAATCTGCATCCAAATCATCAAAAGTTGATTCAAGTGTTACTTCTGATGCGTCTTTCCCAAGTTCTTCAACGATAATTTCTTGTAC
Source organism: Streptococcus sp. M334 (assembly GCF_000187745.1). Lineage (GTDB taxonomy): Bacteria > Bacillota > Bacilli > Lactobacillales > Streptococcaceae > Streptococcus. The sequence goes on from NZ_GL732487.1 coordinate 21,278, forward strand.
TTTTTCAAATACTGCCATGATAGGACTCCTTTAAAATAAATAGTTTTTTATAACAATGTGTTCACCACATGATTACCTAAATTGTAAGAATGAGCGTGCCCCAGGTCAAGCCTCCACCGAAGCCTGATAGCAGAACAGTCTGACTACCATCTAAACGGATGAGGCCTTGTTCTACACACTCTGAAAGTAAAATCGGGATACTGGCTGCACTGGTATTTCCATATTCCATCATATTGGCTGGAAGTTTGTCTCGGTCGACACCGATTTTCCTAGCCATCTTATCTAAAATACGGTCATTAGCCTGATGAAGTAGCAGATAATCCAAGTCTGTCGCCTCTACAGGAGATTCTTCAATGGTCTGTTTGATAGACTTAGCTACATCTCGAATAGCAAAATCAAAGACTGCGCGTCCATCCATCTTCAAAAATGAATCTGCATTTTCTTGATTTGAAAATGGAGAATGTAGACCTGAATGTCCATAGGTCAGACACTCGCTGCGACTTCCATCACTATTGAGACTCTCAGCCAAGAAATACTCTTGCTCGCTAGCTTCTAACAAGACACCACCAGCACCATCTCCAAACAAAACAGCTGTTGATCGGTCCGACCAATCGACCGCTTTAGAGAGGGTTTCGCTACCAATTACCAAGCCTTTTTGAAAGCGTCCAGAAACGATAAACTTTTCAGCAGTTGAAAGAGCAAATACAAATCCACTACAAGCAGCTGTTAAGTCAAAAGCAAAGGCTTTTTTTGCACCGATATTAGCTTGAACACGAGCAGCTGTAGAGGGCATCATCGAATCTGGAGTAATGGTAGCTAGGATGATAAAATCCAACTCCTCTCCTGTGATTCCATCTTTAGCCATCAGTTTCTTAGCAACCTCTGTAGCCAAATCACTAGTAGATTCTATTCTTGAGATATGCCTTTGTCGTATTCCCGTCCGACTTGAAATCCACTCATCATTGGTATCCATAATCTGAGCCAAATCATGATTTGTAACCACTTGCTCTGGCACATAATGAGCAACCTGGCTTATTTTTGCAAAAGCCATTATCTCAAATCCTCCAAAAATTGATAAAGATTAGTCAAACCTTTGCTCATAACCTCAATTTCTTGCTTACTCATACCATCAATGATTTTTTCAACCATGGCCTTGTGGAAGCGTTTATGTAGCCTATGAACCAAGCGACCTTTCTTTGTCAAATGCAGATGCACCACACGTCGATCATGTTCTGAACGAATGCGTTCAATGTAACCCTTGCGTTCGAGATTATTCAAACTAGTCGTAACTGTCCCAAGAGTCACCATCAACTCTTTCGACACTTTACTTGGTGTTACATCTGGGAATCTCCCAATCACATCAATCGTATGCATTTCTTTGATGGAGACATCCTTGAAACGACTACCTCTCAAGCTAACTTCCTCAATGACGAGGACATTGTTAAATATAGATGTTAAATATTCATTAATTCGTTGGTAGTCCAATCTTTCTTTCCCTCCTTCTCAAAAAACTTTTACAATCAAAACATTTGACAAAAGAATTATATCAAACTTCAAAGAATGGCGCAAGTATTTTTTTATTTTCCTGTAAATTTAGGTCTTCTTCTCTCCGAATGAGCCCGAACTCCCTCTTTGAAATCCTCTGTTTTGGCCAGTGATTCCTGCAGATGCAGTTCTAAAACAGCATAATCTTGCCAATCTTTAAATTGGCTCTCCCAAACCAACTTCTTGATGGCTGCATAGGAATTACTTGAACCACGTCTTAATTTTTTAAGAAGCTGTTCTCTGGTTTTTTCTAACCTATCAGCTTCCGAAATACGGTAAACCACACCCCACTCTAGAGCTTTTTCTGCTGTTAAAGCCTCTCCTGTCATGGCTAGTTGAGCAGCACGCGTCACACCGATACTTCGGCTCAAGAGATGAATTCCTCCTGCATCTGGAGCCAAACCAACTCCAACAAAGGCTTGGATAAATTTAGCCTTATCGGTCGCTAAACAGAAATCTGCGGCAACAGCCATATTTGCTGCAGCACCTGCAACAGCTCCATCAACCTCCATCAAGACAGGTTTAGCAATTTGCTTGATTTTATAAGAAATAGCATTGACCAATTCTGCGATTTTCGTCAATGATGGAATATCATCTTCATCCACCGCCCGCTTCATCTCTACTAAATCTCCCCCAACTGAGAAGACTTTGCCATTCGCATTGATCAAGATAAAATGCACAGCTGAATCCTCTTCCGCCAGAGTCAAGGCTTCTAAAATTTCCTCACACATGGGAATATGGAAACCATTTGCGACCTCAGGACGATTCAAGGTAATAATTGCCAAATCCTCTTCAAGCTGATAAATAATATGTTCCATCTGGACTCCTTTTTTATTTTTATAAGCAAGTTAAATTATTTTGTTTTCAAAGTATATCTTTTTTATTCTAAAAAAGCAAGAATAAGAATGTAATAAGTGTCTCAGCCGATTTTAGATTCCTTATCTTTTCCTGTAAAATAGCTTATTTTCTTCATTGAAAAAAGGCTTTCTTTCTGCTATAATCGTATAAAATACTTACTTTAGGAGTTCTTATGAAAGTTGTTAAATTTGGAGGTAGCTCTCTTGCCTCTGCTAGTCAATTAGAAAAAGTTTTGAACATCGTAAAAAGTGATTCAGAGCGCCGTTTTGTAGTCGTTTCTGCGCCTGGTAAACGCAATGCTGAAGATACTAAGGTTACGGATGCCTTGATTAAATACTACCGCGACTATGTTGCTGGTAACGATATTAGCAAGAGTCAAAACTGGATTATCGACCGCTATGCCGCTATGGTTAGTGAATTGGGACTGAAACCAGCCGTTCTAGAAAAAATTTCAAAAAGTATTCGCGCCTTAGCCACTCTTCCTATTGATGAAAATGAATTTCTCTACGATACTTTCCTCGCAGCGGGTGAAAATAACAATGCCAAATTGATCGCTGCCTATTTTAACCAAAACGGTATCGATGCACGCTATGTTCATCCTAGAGAAGCTGGGATTGTGGTAACGAGTGAACCTGGCCACGCTCGCATCATTCCATCAAGTTATGACAAGATTGAGGAATTGACAAATACAAATGAAGTCCTTGTCATTCCTGGTTTCTTTGGAGTTACCAAGGAAAATCAAATTTGTACCTTCTCACGTGGAGGCTCAGACATTACAGGTTCTATCATTGCTGCAGGGGTTAAAGCTGATCTCTATGAAAACTTTACGGATGTTGATGGTATCTTTGCAGCCCACCCAGGAATTATCCACCAACCACACTCGATTCCTGAGTTAACCTACCGTGAAATGCGTGAGTTGGCTTATGCAGGATTCTCAGTTCTTCATGACGAGGCACTTCTTCCTGCCTACCGTGGAAAAATTCCTCTCGTTATCAAGAATACCAACAACCCTGACCATCCAGGCACTCGTATCGTTCTAAAACACAATAGTGATGAATTTCCAGTTGTGGGAATTGCTGGTGACTCAGGCTTTGTCAGCATCAACATGTCTAAATACCTCATGAACCGTGAGGTGGGATTTGGACGCAAGGTTCTTCAAATCCTTGAAGATCTCAACATTGGTTGGGAACATATGCCAACAGGTATCGACGATCTTTCAATCATCCTTCGTTCTCGTGAACTAACTCCTATCAAGGAAGAAGAAATCCTTCGTCAGTTGGTTCAAAAGGCTGAAGTAGACCATGCAGAAATCGAACACGACCTTTCAATCATTATGATTGTTGGAGAAAAAATGAAGAGTCATATCGGAGTAACTGCTACTGCGACACGTGCTCTATCTGAAAATAAGATTAATATCCAGATGATGTCTCAAGGTTCTAGTGAAGTATCTATTATGTTTGTTGTCCATAAGGACCAAGAGAAAGCAGCAATTAAAGCCCTCTACAATGCCTTTTTCGGTGAAAGTAAGGAAGTCTAATCATGGCCCAATCTCTTAACAAAACAGTGCTTCTCAATACGACAGGAACTTCTTACCTCTCTATAGCTGGGAAAGTTGGGAAATTTCTGGTCGGAGATCAGGCTTTGGAATTTTATCCAGATGTCAATGTCGAACAATTTATCCAGATTCCTTGGGACCATATCAACCAAATTGGAGCCAATGTCACTGGTCGCAAAATCAGTCGCCACTTCGAAGTCTTTACAGACAGAGGAAAATTCCTCTTTGCATCAAAAGACTCAGGTGCCATTCTCAAAATTGCTCGCGAAAAACTGGGCAACGACAAAGTCGTCAAGCTTCCGACCCTAATTCAGACCATTGGTCAAAAATTTAAAAATCTATTTGCAAAAAAGTAGAAACTTTAGTATAATCATAACAACGGATAAGTAGGTTATCTTCTTCTTTCAGAAAGTCTGCGGGTGCTGCGAGCAGATAGGAGGGATAGGTGAAATTCTACCGTTAGTAACAATTACATACACAATCAAGTGCACACCTGTGAAGTTGGATGGAACCGTGGCCCTGCCACTCCAACGCTTTATCAGGTGTGCTTTTTTCATAAAGGAGTTCTTATGTTAGATATCAAACGCATTCGTACAGACTTTGATGCTGTCGCAGAAAAATTGGCTACACGTGGTGTAGATGCTGCTGTTTTGAATGAGATGAAAGAAATCGACGCTAAACGTCGTGACATCTTGGTCAAGGTTGAAACTCTCAAAGCAGAACGTAACACAGTTTCAGCTGAGATTGCCCAAGCCAAACGCAACAAGGAAAATGCAGATGACAAGATTACTGACATGCAAAATCTATCTTCTGAAGTCAAAGCCTTGGATGCTGAATTGGCAGACATCGATGCTAAATTGACAGAATTTACCACTACTCTTCCAAACATCCCAGCTGACAGCGTTCCTGTTGGGGCTGACGAAGACGACAATGTGGAAGTTCGCCGTTGGGGGACTCCACGCGAGTTTGACTTCGAGCCAAAAGCTCACTGGGATCTGGGTGAAGACCTTGGTATCCTTGACTGGGAACGCGGTGGTAAGGTAACAGGCGCTCGCTTCCTCTTCTATAAAGGGCTCGGTGCTCGTTTGGAACGTGCTCTCTACAACTTTATGTTGGATGAACACGGAAAAGAAGGCTATACTGAAGTCATCACACCTTACATGGTTAACCACGACTCTATGTTTGGGACTGGTCAATATCCAAAATTCAAGGAAGATACTTTTGAACTCAGCGACAGCAATTATGTCCTGATTCCTACAGCTGAAGTTCCTCTAACAAACTACTATCGCGATGAAATCCTGGACGGTAAAGACTTGCCAATCTACTTCACTGCTATGAGTCCATCATTCCGTTCTGAGGCTGGTTCAGCTGGTCGTGATACGCGTGGTTTAATTCGTTTGCACCAATTCCACAAGGTTGAAATGGTGAAATTTGCCAAACCAGAAGAATCTTACGAAGAATTGGAAAAAATGACAGCCAACGCTGAAAATATCCTTCAAAAACTCAACCTTCCATACCGTGTCGTTGCTCTCTCTACTGGAGATATGGGCTTCTCAGCTGCTAAAACTTACGACTTAGAAGTTTGGATTCCAGCACAAAATACCTACCGTGAAATCTCAAGCTGTTCAAACACAGAAGATTTCCAAGCCCGTCGTGCTCAAATCCGTTACCGTGATGAAGCTGATGGAAAGGTTAAATTGCTCCACACCTTAAACGGTTCTGGACTTGCAGTTGGACGTACAGTGGCTGCTATTCTTGAAAACTACCAAAATGCAGATGGTTCTGTGACCATCCCAGAAGTTCTTCGTCCATACATGGGTGGAGCTGAGGTCATCAAACCATAAAAAAATAAGGTTTAGCTATTTCTAGCTAGACCTTTTTTCGTAACCAATTCAGATAAGCACCCAATACAAAGAATAAAATAGTTAGGCATATAATAGTTTCAGCCAAGACCAGATAATCTAGAAATGGAAGCTTCAATATTCCCTGAGCCATCTTGAGCGAGGTAGCCGTGATAATGGTTGGGAAGGTGAGGGCTGAGAAGGCTGGTTGAAAGCCTTGTTTTAAAATATTGGGCAGGCAAGTTAAAACAAAGAAAAAGAAGGATTGAGAAGCCAAAATCATAACGATTAAGACCCAAGTCGGTAGGCTGGCACCTCCAACCCGAACCAGGGAAGCCAAGAGTAGAGAGAAAGGAGCACAGTAGATTCCTTCCTGTCCAAGCATGGCTAGTGGGAGTGGATGTTGCTTTAAATCACTATAAATAAGGGGATAGAGATAGAAGGTCAAGAGAAAACCAAAACTCAAGGTCGCATAGGCAATCTCGATGATGCCCACAAGCGGATAGGTCAAGGCTGCCACTGCTATCCCCACATAAAGTACCGTCCAGCTAGGAGTGGAATGAACCCTCCGACCCGGATAGGCAAATTTGATAGTGAAGCCAGCAATCAGAGCCACATCCAAGAGAAATGAAAACCACCAGAGTCCCTGTGCTACCAAAGGAAGATGAGGGAATACGCGAAAGACATAAGTCGATAAAATCATCCCAGCCATGGGAAAGGTCGCCATTCCTGACAAAAGAGGGGGCTTGGTCAATTCCTGCTTGGTTTCCTTCCAATTAAAGAGATGCAAAATCAGAAAGTAAATCCACAAAATCAAACCTGCTAGACTCAACAGATGGGACAGAACCGGCAACGTATCTAAAATGAGATTTCCAGCTCCTGCTAAACCTAGCAAACAACCAGAAAATACTAAGGGGAGTTTTTTCATCCTAACCTCCAATAATCATGTTAGTTTCAGTATAGCATAAAAGCGCTTAAATGAGGACTTAAAAAACGAAGTCCGATTATTTCAGACTTCATTTTTTACTCAGATATGAATTAAGCATAAGGTTGCAATTCTGGGTTAATTGGGGTATTAGCTAGGTTGTTGGCATAGTTGCAAAGACTGGCAAGACTAACACCGAGAACCACATCCAAGGCATTTTGTTGGCTATAGCCAACTTCTAGAAACTCAGACAAGGCTTCATCGCCTACACGACCCTTGGTATTGATAACTGCCAAGGTAAACTTAGCTAGGGTGTCCAATTTAGGATCTGTTTCAATTGGAGTACGATTGCGGAGGGCTTGAAGCAGGTCATCATTCATTTGGATTTGTTTGATTGAAAATGCTGTGTGACCTGCGACGCAGAAAGCACAACCATTGGTCACAGCTGCCGTGATTTGCACTACTTCGCGCTCAACGGGGGTCAGGCTGTTGCGACGGTTGATAGCTCCGACAGTACGGTAAGCCTCTAAAGCAGTCGGTGCATTAGCCAAGAGACCGATTAGGTTGGGAATATAGCCATTGTTATCTTTTTCTACTGTTTCAAGAACTTCTTTCACTTCTGCTGGTGCTGATTCTACTGTATGAATTGTAAATGTTGTCATCATAAAACCTCTTTTCATGTTGTTGAAATCTAGTCTATCACAGATTCTATACCGTGTATAATATATATTTTAAATTGCATCGATAGAAATTTTTTATGAAAGCAAAAAATCACACGCGATGTGTGATTTCATTATTTGTCAAAATACTTTTTAGTTTCAGCAATAACGACTGGCGACAAGACTAAGAGGGCAATCAAGTTTGGCAGAGCCATCAAAGCGTTAACAATATCAGCAATAATCCAGACCATATCCAACTCGATAAATCCTCCCAGCAAGACCATGAGCACAAAAATCACACGGTAGAGCCAGATAAAACGAACACCAAAGAGGAACTCGAAACAGCGTTCTCCATAGTAGTTCCAACCTAGAATCGTTGTAAAGGCAAAAAGTACAAGGAAGATGGTTAAGAGGGCAGGCCCAAAATGTGAAAAGACTGTTGAAAAGGCTGACTGAGTCAAGGCAACTCCATTCAAGTCACTATTCCATACTCCAGTCACTAAGATGGTCAAACCAGTCAGAGTACAAATGATGAGGGTATCAATAAAGGTTCCTGTCATGGAAATCAAGCCTTGCTCTACTGGTTCATTTGTCTTAGCCGCAGCTGCTGCAATGGGAGCTGAACCCAGACCAGATTCGTTTGAGAAAACACCACGCGCCACACCATTTTGGATAGCCATCCGAATGCTAGCACCAGCAAATCCACCTACCGCAGCAACAGGACTAAAGGCTGATGTCAAGATTAAAGCGACTGTAGCAGGAAGTTTTCCAATATTGAAGAAAATAACTGTAAGCGTTCCCAAAATATAGATGATAGCCATAAAAGGAACAACAGTAGTTGAAACCTTTGAAATGGACTTGAGTCCACCAAAGACTGCAATCGCTACAAATACTGACAACACAAGAGCTGTGATGGCTGGCGAAATAGTCGTCGTATTTTGGATAGATTCTGTAATCGAGTTGACTTGGGTGAAGGTTCCGATTCCCAACAAAGCTACTAAGACACCTGCGATAGCAAAAAAGATGGCAAGTGGTCTCCACTTTTCTCCCATCCCTAGAAGGATATAGTGCATGGGACCTCCTGCAACAGCACCGTTATCGTCTTTAGTCCTGTATTTAATAGCTAATAAACCTTCTGCATACTTGGTAGCCATCCCAAAGAAAGCCGCCATCCACATCCAAAAGAGGGCTCCTGGTCCACCGACCTTGATAGCCGTCGCCACCCCGATAATATTTCCCGTACCAACTGTCGCTGCGAGGGCTGTACACAAGGCCGCAAAGCTGGATACATCGCCATGCCCCTTGTCCTTAGTAAAAATAAGCTGGAAAGCCTTGGGCAGACGCAAAACCTGCAAAAGTCCTAGACGAGCAGTTAGGTAAATTCCTGTTCCGACCAATAAAATCAAAAGGGGTGGGCCCCAAGCAAAAGCATCGATTGATTTAAGCAATTCTAACATTTCCTTCTCCTATCTTTTCAACCCCAAAAGAAAGAGCACATGCAAGATACATGTACTCTGGAATGCTTAGATAAATGCTAAAAAGCGGTCTATCCTAGCTCTGTCCTTTTACCTGAGAGTTTGAGCAGTTGCCTGCCTTGCCCCTTCGGTGCCTTTACGGTCTCTCCAGAGTTCCGTCCATTTACAGTCATGGAAAATCAAACGATTCGCCACTTCTATTAAACTTCATTCGGTGTTGGTATTTAATTGATTCTTATTTTACAAAAAATGTTGGCTTTTGTCAATGTGTTTATTAGTAAAACTTAATTCAACAGTTTTTACTGTATAAATTACCTCGCTATCTCGAAAATAGAGCTATAATTTCAATAGAAATCATGACTTTTTGATAAATTTTAAAATACTATCTAAACTCATTTACCACTCAGTTCTACTCCTAAAAATTTTCGAATTGCTTCTACCATTTTCTCTGGTTCAGTTGACGAAAAAATACGACTTCTTCCACTCGAGTCATGACTTGTATTATCAAACGCAAAAATTGGTTTATTTTTATCACTAATTTCTTCTACAATAGTTCCTACAACTCCTCCATGATTGATATCTAGATAGAAATCCATCTTATCCAAGGTTTCATTCTTGTTAAAAGGACTAAAGTTTGGATAAATTGAAAGATTCAAAAATCGTTGCATATCAACTACACTATCAGCAAAATTTGTTGGCGCTAATATTGTAAAATGAACTTCCGGTAATTCAGATAGTAGGTATTCTATTGATTCTAGGCTAGCACTATTTGTAAAAATACAAGTATGATAGAGAGGAGCTCTCACTAGATCTCTAAAAGAACGTCTGATGATATCTGTTCCTAATAGTACATCATTCCAATTCAATCCATAATAAAACCACCACAATTTACGAAAACGAGTCAAAGTTAAATGAGTCCATGGTTTAAATTCTGAAGTATAGTGAATAATCTTTGGTTCACAATTTCCGTAGTAATCAGACTGATACCATTCCCTATTCCCACTCAAATGTAGAAATTGATCCCAAACCAACCATAAAATTGTACTCTTTATCCAAATGTAGCCACTGATCACCAAAATACATATTGAGAACACCTTGATCACCATAAACATGCTCATGGTGTTGAACAGTTAACTCTAGTAAACTTTTTGTCGAATGATTTTCCCGCCATTTCCTCGCATCAATCAATAACATACCTGCATTAAAGGTTGTCAACCAACCACTCTGATCAAAATCCTGAACAGCTGCAATGTCATAGCCTTGTAAGTCTAAGGAGAACAATTCATCCAATCTTGCATTTACGATCATATCTGAGTCTAAGTAGAGAACTCTGTCTTCTTGTACTTCATCTGCTATGAAATATCTAAAGAACGTAGCATAGGAAAGGATTGCATTTGGCAAGTGAAAATCGCGAAGATTATGAGCCGTTTTTTTAACGTTGACAATCTCAGAACCAATAACCTTCAGACGATTTCTCATCAACAAAAACCATTCACTAGGCAAATCGTCATTAAATACATAAAATTTCACTTCATGATTATGAACCGATACTGACTTTATCACAGTTTCTACCTTATCCATATAACGAATATCAGCTCCAAGAGCAATCACTTTTTGATACAATTTCATTCCTTCTCCCCACTATCAACTTTTTCTAGTTGGTGACGAATGGCCATCACCATATTCTCTTTGTCCTCTATACTAAACACTTGAATTCCTTCATCAGTTCGATGAGCTACTGTGTCAAATGCAAATATCGGTTTTCCTATTGCCAAAGCGCGCCCAATAATATCATCAACCTCATTCCAGTGGTTTATATCCAGATAGACATCAGCCAACTCTAAAATGCGATCTGAAATCTCTCTCGATTGGCAATATTCATATAGTTGAAAATTACTAAATCTGGAAAAACTTCTTAAAAAATCTGAAACATTCGTTGGCGCCGCAACATGAAAATCAACTTCAGGTAAACTAGCCAGCAAATACTCCAAGCCTTCCAACTGATCCGAGTAAGTATAAACAAAGGCATGGAATTTGGCAATATTCTTAGGTTTAATCGTTAATGTTTCACTATGGGTGACGATTGAATTACTAGGAATATCCTGATGGATGAGACAGTTAGCACCTATGATGACATTGTCACCTATAGTAACTCCTCTAAGAATAACGGTATTAGCACCAATCCAACAATCCCGCCCAATATGAATAGGAGCGCCGCTCATTGCAGTTTTAAACACATGATAGTTATTGAATTGATGATTCGAATCAAAAATTCGTACTCCATCCCCAAACATTGTATCATGACCAATGGTGATTTCCTCAGTACAGCGGATTGAACAATGGTCATTAAAAAAGACCCTATTTCCTACTTTCAAGTTCGCACCACTTGAAACTTCAATACTTGCAAACGAACGAATTGTAATATCTGCTCCCAAATCAAGATGAGCATCTGGAGACACTTCAACATGATGATAATCTCCAACTAACTGTACTATATTTTTCAAATTCATCCTATATTTCTCGATTCTTTTATACACTAAAATTTGTAAAAATGATACTTCTAGCCTTTAAAGGTCACAATAGTTGCACCACTGCCTCCAGCATTTTGTGGGGCATAGCCGAAACTCTTGACATGTTTGTTTCTTTGTAGGTATTTGGTAACTCCTTCACGGATGACACCTGTTCCGATACCATGGATGATATCAACTTGAGCCATATTGTTAAGCAGGGCTTGGTCGATAAAGGCATCTAACTCATTCATGGCTTCTTCATAACGTTTGCCTCGAAGGTCCAGTCTTGCTTGCGGTCCTCGCCCAGAAGTTCGTTTCACAACATTGACTTGTTTCTTCTTAACTTGCTTTTCTTGCTGAGCTTGAACAAGGTCAAATTCTTTCTCTTCCAAGGTCATCTTAATCAAGCCGACTTGGGCTTCCCAGCGGCCATCCTTGAGTTGACTAGTCAAGGTACCACGCTGTCCATAACTGAGCACCACGATATCATCTCCCACCTTTGGAGCTCGTTTTTTCTTGGCCTTTTGAAGGACCTTGTTTTTGGACAAATCTACTTTTTCAGGAGCCAATTTTTTCAGCTTGGCCTTGGCTTCTATGATTTCGTGGGGTTTAAGTTGAGATTTGCTGTGGAGATTTTTGAGAATCTGGTCACTCTCACTTAGGGCCATGTCCACAATCTCAGCAGCTTGTTCACGTGCCTTGTTAAGCTCGGTTTCCTTTTCACGATTGAGCTCGTTATAAAGTTTTTTAAGAGCACGGTTCATCTTGAGATTTTCTTGCTCCACCTCACGGATATTGTCCAAGCGTTTGCGACTTTCTAGCGTCTGCTCTTCCAGTTGCTCAATGATACGATTGACATCATTATCTTGATCGACCTGCTGACTGGCATCCCCTACAATAACTTCAGATAGGCCTAGACGTTTGGCAATTTCAAAGGCATTGCTTCGGCCAGGAACACCCTGCATAAAGCGATAGGTTGGGCGAAGAGTTGCAGTATCAAACTCCATACTGGCATTTTGCACAAAGGCTGTCTCAATACCGTAGGCCTTGAGTTCTGGATAGTGAGTTGTAGCCATGGTCTTGACTTGACGCAGGCGAAGGTCCTCCAGAATAGCCATGGCAAGGGCGGCTCCCTCTTGGGGATCTGTACCAGCCCCCAACTCATCCAAAAGTAAGAGTGAATGTTGGTTAACCTTGCCAAGAATATCCACGATATTGGTCATGTGACTAGAGAAGGTAGACAAGCTCTGCTCAATAGACTGCTCATCTCCAATATCGGCAAAAATTTCTTCAAAAATACCAACACGACTTCCCCTGTCTGCTAAAATCGGCAAACCAGACTGGGCCATAACCTGTGTCAAGCCCAGAGTTTTAAGCATGATAGTCTTCCCACCTGTATTGGGACCTGTAATGACAATAGCTGTTAAATCTTTGCCAAAATGGACATCATTTGCGACAGCATTTTTGACCAAAGGATGGCAGACATGGAGTAGTTGAATCTCTTGATTTTCTGACAGCTGAGGCACAACTGCTTGCCTTTCTTGGATAAAGCGGACCTTGGCACGAATCAAGTCTAGATGGCCGATAATCCAAGCGTCATTAGCAATCTCAGCCGCATGAGGGCGGACACGCTCCGAGATTTCTTGGAGAATGCGAAGCATTTCATAGCGCTCATCTGCTCGCAAACTGGCAATTTCTTCGCTCAGTTTGACCACCTCACGGGGTTCGATATAGACGGTATTTCCACTAGCAGAAATATCATGAACGACACCTGCAATCTTATTGCGGTAGGTGTTTTTGACAGGTAAAACCTGACGGCCATTTCTGCTGGCAACGATTCCTTCCGTCAACATCTGCGCTTTTTGCTTGAGCAGGTCTTGTAAAACATCGCGTACCTGACTCTCGCTATCATGGATTTTTCGACGGATGCGCGCCAATTCTTCACTGGCAAAATTTTCAATGAAACCTGCATCATTAAAGGCTTGGAGATTTCCTTGTAATTGCGGAAAATCATGTAATTTCTCAAACCAGAGGGCTAAGTCTTCCAAGCTGACATTTTCCAGATTGGCATAAAAACTTTGAAGCTCTCGGCTAGACAGAAGCACGCGCTTTAAGAGCAGGAACTCCTCGATATTGAGGTCTGCACCCATCTCCAAACGCTTGCAGACTCCTGCGATTTCCTTGGTTGAGAGAATAGTGAAATGCGGTTGCTCGACGAAAAGAGCCTGCATTTCCTTCATCTCAGCAAAAGCCTGTTTGATTTTATCTGCTTTGGCAGTCGGAGCCAGCTGTCTCAATTGCTCCAAGCCCTGCTCGGTCAACAAATGGGGTTCAAACAAGGCCTTGACCTTATTGAACTCTAATGTTTCTAATATTTTCTTATTCATCTTTATTTCCTTGTCTTTGAATGTCTAGGTGTAGTAACTTTTTACATTCTGATAGGTTCGAGTCAAATCTGTAAACAAAGGGCTAGGAAAATTCCTGCCCTTTTTATCCGATTAAATTTGTCACCCAGATTTGTTTGAGCCAACTGGTTGTTACTGGTATGCTCTGGATGATATGTTTTGCGACGATGCTCTTTTCAAGAGGATTTTGTATAGCTGCCATGGGAATGGTCGCCAAGATTGTCAAAGCCATCTGCAAGACAAATAAGGTCACCAACATGGACAAGATACCTGCTGAAACTTGGAAGAACTTGCCACCCAATTTTTTACTAGGAATCAAGTGTAAGAGGAGACCAAGCAAACGACCGATGCTATAGACTATCCCAAATACAAGCAAGTAGCTGATTCCTGCGTAAAAGACCTTATCCAACTGAAAGAGTTGATCCGATGGGAAAAAGAAAGTCCCCTGACCTTCCTGCGGATTTGCATAAGGGAGCAATAAATGGAACTGTTCCCCAAGTCCCTTATAAAACTGGCCAGCCACAAAAGCAGATGCCATGGCTGAAATCAGGTAATAAACCTGTAAGAGCAGGCCTCTCCGATAGCCGATATAAAATCCCCAAGCCAAGACCAATAGAAGAAGGAGTGAAATCATAAGGAATCCTCAATCTTGCTCTGTTCTTGCTTGCAAGTCACAAGTTTGTGACGGAGTTCTTCTAGCTCTTGCTCCTTATCATCAAATTCAATCTCACGACTGAGTTGAGTTGACAAACAGTTGACTGCCAACAAAAGAGCGATTGTTTCATCGTCTGAACTAGGCATTTGTTCTTTAATTGCTTGGTATTTTTCTGTCGCAACCTTGGCAATTTCCTCCATAAAGAGATTATCATGCTCGCTTGTCAAGGTTAATGATTTTTTCCCGAATGTAAATTTGAATCGATTTAGATTTGCCATAAAATTCACCTCACGATATTATACCAAAATTCGCTAACTTTGTCAGTTTTTACAAATTTGTCTGCTTTTATGGTACAATAGAAACTATGGCAAGTATAACACTCACACCAAGTGAAAAGGAGATTCAGGCTTTTCTTGAACACTATCAAACCAGTCTGGCTCCCAGTAAAAATCCCTATATCCGCTACTTTTTACGACTACCTCAAGCTACCGTTTCTATCTATACTTCTGGAAAGGTCTTGCTTCAGGGGGAAGGAGCCGAGAAATACGCCAGTTTCTTTGGCTATCAAGTTGTAGAGGAAACTAGCGGACAAAATCTTCCTTTGATTGGGACAGATGAGGTGGGAAATGGTTCCTACTTTGGTGGGCTTGCAGTTGTGGCTTCCTTTGTCACACCTGACCAGCATGACTTCTTGCGAAAACTAGGTGTGGGAGATTCTAAGACTCTGACCGACCAAAAGATTCGTCAGCTTGCCCCTATCCTCAAGGACAAAATCCAGCATCAGGAACTGCTTCTCTCACCAAGCAAGTACAACGAGGTCATCGGAGACCGCTACAACGCTGTTTCGGTTAAGGTTGCCCTCCATAATCAGGCTATCTATCTCCTCCTTCAAAAAGGCATTCAGCCTGAGAAAATTGTGATTGATGCCTTTACCAGTGCTAAAAATTATGACAAGTACTTGGCACAAGAGGCTAATCGTTTCAGCAATCCTATTAGCTTAGAAGAAAAGGCTGAGGGCAAATACTTGGCTGTCGCAGTTTCTTCTATCATTGCGCGTGATCTCTTTCTGGAAAATCTAGAAAATCTAGGACGAGAACTGGGTTATCAACTTCCAAGTGGGGCTGGAACGGCTTCTGATAAGGTAGCTAGCCAGATTTTGCAAGCCTATGGTATGCAGGGACTCAATTTCTGCGCCAAACTGCACTTTAAAAATACTGAAAAAGCGAAAAAACGCTTAGGAAGGTAAGTTATGAATTCATTTAAACATTTCTTAAAAGAGTGGGGATTGTTCCTCCTGATTCTGTCATTACTAGCTTTGAGCCGTATCTTTTTTTGGAGCAATGTCCGCGTAGAAGGACATTCCATGGATCCTACCCTAGCGGATGGCGAAATCCTCTTTGTTGTCAAACACCTCCCTATTGACCGTTTTGATATCGTGGTGGCCCATGAGGAAGATGGCAATAAGGACATTGTCAAGCGCGTGATCGGAATGCCTGGCGACACCATCCGTTACGAAAACGATAAACTTTTCATCAATGACAAAGAGACGGACGAGCCTTACCTAGCTGACTATATCAAACGTTTCAAGGATGACAAACTCCAAAGCACTTACTCAGGCAAGGGCTTTGAAGGAAATAAAGGAACTTTCTTTAGAAGTATTGCTGAAAAAGCCCAAGCCTTCACAGTCGATGTCAACTACAATACCAACTTTAGCTTTACTGTCCCAGAAGGAGAATACCTTCTCCTCGGAGACGACCGCTTGGTTTCAAGTGACAGTCGTCACGTAGGTACTTTCAAAGCAAAAGATATTACAGGAGAAGCTAAATTCCGCTTCTGGCCAATCACTCGTATCGGAACATTTTAAGAGACCTAAGAGGCCGAGAATCAAGAATCTCAGCCTCTTCTTCTATCGTGAGAATATGATTATTCACTATCCAGTTTGATTAAGATAGAAACAAAGTTATACTCAATGAAAATCAAAGAGCAAACTAGGAAGCTAGCCGCAGGTTGCTCAAAGCACTGCTTTGAGGTTGTAGATGAAACTGACGAAGTCAGTAACCATATCTACGGCAAGGCGAAGCTGACGTGGTTTGAAGAGATTTTCGAAGAGTATTAACTCTCACCTATTTATGCAAAGGAATCTTATGGAAGTTTATTTTTCAGGAACCATTGAACGGATTATTTTTGAAAATCCCAGCAATTTTTATCGTATCCTCCTCCTAGAAATCAACGATACAGACGCAGAGGATTTTGATGATTTTGAAATTATTGTCACGGGTACCATGGCTGATGTGATTGAGGGAGAAGACTATACTTTTTGGGGACAAATTGTCCAGCACTCCAAGTATGGGGAACAACTGCAAATCAGCCGTTATGAACGTGCAAAACCAACTAGCAAGGGCTTGGTCAAGTACTTTTCTAGTAGCCATTTCAAGGGGATTGGTCTCAAGACTGCTCAGAAAATTGTGGATACCTATGGCGACAATACCATCGACGAAATTCTGCAACACCCAGAAAAGTTAGAAGGCATCGCAGGACTCTCTGCCAAAAATCGTGAAGCTTTCGTCTCCACTCTCCGCCTCAACTACGGAACGGAAATGGTTTTAGCCAAACTGGCCAACTACGGCATTCCCAATAAACTAGCCTTCCAGATTCAAGACTTTTACAAGGAAGAAACCCTTGATGTGGTTGAAAATTATCCCTACCAGTTGGTTGAGGATATCAAGGGTTTGGGCTTTACCATTGCTGACCAATTAGCAGAGGAACTTGGCATCGAAAGTCAGGCTCCTGAGCGCTTTCGTGCCGGTCTAGTACATAGTCTTTTTCAGGCCTGTATGGAAACAGGGGACACCTATGTTGAAGCACGGGATTTGCTAGAACAAACCCTTACTCTCCTTGAATCTTCTCGCCCCGTGGAACTGGACCCCAGCCAAGTGGCCCAAGAACTCTCCTACCTGATTGAAGAAGACAAGGTTCAGCAGATTGATACCAAGATTTTTGACAATAGCCTCTTTTTCGCTGAGGAAGGCATCCGCAGTCACTTGGTTCGTATCCTTGAAAAAAGAAAACAGAAGAGCCAGGATTTAGAAAGCATTCAAAAACATATCGCTACTGTCGAAGAAGAGCTGGGGATTGAGTATGATAATATTCAAAAACAGGCTATCTGCGACGCTATCCAGAACAAGGTCTTTATCCTGACAGGTGGCCCTGGTACTGGTAAGACAACTGTTATCAATGGTATCATCGCTGTTTATGCCCTCTTAGAAGGACTTGACCTCAGGAAGAAAAGCAATTTGCCTATTCTTCTTGCCGCTCCAACTGGCCGAGCCGCTAGGCGCATGAATGAATTGACAGGTTTGCCTAGCGCTACCATACACCGCCATTTGGGAATGACAGGGGACGATGATACCAGTCATCTGGAAGATTATCTGGATGCCGACTTTATTATCGTGGATGAATTTTCCATGGTGGATACTTGGCTGGCCAACCAACTCTTCTCCAATATCTCTTCTAACAGTAAAATCCTCATCGTGGGTGACAGCGACCAGCTACCATCTGTCAGCCCTGGACAGGTTCTAGCGGATTTGCTTCATATTCCCTTGATTCCTCAGACTCGCTTGGAAAAAATTTACCGACAAAGCGAAGAATCAACCATCGTAACCCTAGCTAGTCAGATTCGACAGGGCATCTTGCCAGCTGATTTCACCCAGAAAAAAGCAGACCGTTCTTACTTTGAAATCGCTAGTGGTCATATCCCTGCTACTATTGAAAAAATCTTAGGCGCCGCCCTCAGAAGTGGCATCCCTGCCCGTGATATTCAGGTTCTGGCCCCCATGTACCGAGGGACGGCAGGGATTGATGCTATCAATCAGCTCATGCAAGATCTGCTCAACCCACCACAAAAAGATCAACTCAGTTTTGAAGCTCCCCAGTGCCACTATCGTAAGGGAGATAAGGTCATTCACTTGGTCAACGATGCTGAAATCAATGTTTTTAATGGGGATTTGGGAGCCATCACAGACCTGATTCCTGGTAAATACACCGAGTCGAAACAAGACGAGATTGTCATTGATTTTGATGGCAACGAGGTCTCTTACCCACGTAACGAATGGTACAAAATTCGCTTGGCCTATGCCATGAGTATCCATAAGTCCCAGGGAAGTGAGTTCCCTGTTGTCATCCTACCTATCACCAGTGCTAGTAGGCGTATGCTGGAGCGCAATCTCATCTACACAGCTATTACACGCGCCAAAAGCAAACTCATCTTACTAGGCGAATTACAGGCCTTTGACTATGCTACCCAGCACATCGGAACTGCCCGAAAAACCTACCTGATTGAACGCTTCAGTGATCTATTGGAAAATGTTGAAGAAAAGCAACAAGCGGTCTCTGAAACAGCCACATCAAGTACCTCTGAACAATCCTACATCCTAACCGAAGAAAACTGGAACAGCATCCCAGCCATGATTGGGATTACAGACGCAGACCTCAAAGAGATTTTTGGAAAATAGTACACAAGAAAACCCACCAATTCAGGTGGGATTTTTGTCTATTAAGATTATTTAACTGTTGCTGTGCTTGTGATCAACTCAACAGCTTTTTTGATTGTGATATCATGTTTCAACATATCAGCTGAAAGCAAGCTTTGTACTTGTGCAACTTCCATGTTGTAATCTGCAGCCAATTGCTCGATTTCTTTTTGGATTTCTTCTTCTGAAGCGTCAAATCCTTCAGCCTTGGCAACTGCTTCGATAACAAGGTTAGTCTTAGTACGTGACTCAGCTTCTCCTTCATATTGTTTGTGAAGGTCTTCTTGAGTAGTTCCAGTGATTTGGAAGTACATGTCAGGGTTGATACCTTGACGTTGCAAGTTTCCAAGGAATTCGTTTACTGAGCGGTGAACTTCTTCGTGGATCATTTCTTCTGGAAGTTCTACGATTTCAGCATTTTCTACAGCTTTATCAATTGCTGCACCTTCAACTGCATCTTTGTAAGCTTCTTCTTTAGCAGCAGCCAATTCCTTGCGGTATTTTTCTTTCAATTCAGCAAGTGTTTCAACTTCTTCGTCGATGTCTTTTGCAAGCTCATCGTCAAGAGCTGGAACTTCTTTTTCTTTTACTTCGTGGATAGTTGTCACGAATTTAGCTTCTTTACCTGCAAGGTCTTCTGCTTGGTAGTCTTCTGGGAATGTTACGATAACATCAACAGTTTCACCAGCTGAGTGACCTACCAATTGGTCTTCGAAACCAGGGATGAATTGACCTGAACCAAGTCCAAGTGAGAAGTTTTCACCTTTTCCGCCGTCAAATTCAACACCGTCGATAGAACCAACGAAGTCGATGACAACAGTGTCGCCGTTTTCAGCAGCAGCTTCCTTGATAACCAATTCAGCCAAGTTGTTGCGTTCACGTTCGATACGCTCTTCAACGTCAGCATCAGTTACTTCTTTTTCTAGATCAACTGATACTTCAAGGTTTTTGTAGTCACCCAATTTTACTTCAGGTTTTGTAACAACTTCAGCAGTGATAACCCAGTCTTGACCTTTTTCCATTGAAGTTACGTCAATTTTTGGTTGAGCAACCACTTCAAGACCAGCTTCTTTTACAGCTGCTTCATAAGCGTTTGGTAAAAGAGCATTCATAACGTCTTGGTAAAGTGACTCTTCACCAAATTTTTTGTCGAAGATAGGACGTGGAAGGTGACCTTTACGGAAACCTGGAACATTAAGAGATTTCTTCACTGAGTTGAAGACACGGTCCAATTCTGGTTTGATTTGGTCTTGAGAGATAGTGAAAGTCAAGACACCACGGTTTGTTTCTTTGTTTTCAAATGATACAGACATTCTGTCATTTCTCCTTAAAATTTTTTAAATACAGTCTATTATAACATAAATGGGCGACTTTTTTCAAGTAACGAATGCGCTTTTCAATCACGCTAGAGGTACTTGCTTGCTTCTTTGATACTAAGGTCAGCCATTCTTTCCTTGTTTTTCTCAATGAAACCTGCTACCCAAGCTGGATTGGTTTTGGAGTAGTCTCTTAGAGCCCAGCCAATGGCTTTATTGATAAAGAATTCTGTTTGGTTCAAATTATGAAGCAGAATCTTTTCCATTAATTGAACATTGGTCTTCTCTTTTCTTAACAACTGGTGGTCAATAGCGACCCGTCTCAGCCAGATATTATCTGATAGGCTCCATTTTAAGATTATTTCTTCTAGTTCAGGGTGGTCATACACCAAACTCCCTACTACTCGATCTAGGATATCTACGGTATCCCACCAGGATTTTGTGACGACTAGTCGCTCAAGCTTAGGTAAATCGTTCTCCGTTAGATAAGACTGCATGGCTTTCAAATAATTGGCAGCCACATATTGGTATTCTCTAGATTCTTTTTCCCAGCAAGTGTCTACAAAATCCCAATCGATAATCTTTGTTTTTTTCGCTTCTGGAAAATATTTTTTATAGAGTTTATTTCTTTCTGGCGCCGCAACGCCTAGAAAGAAAAATTGATGACGCATATAGGCCTCCATAGGCCCTGCTTTTTTAGGATCTTTTGCTGCTTCTAGCTCAACAAGTAAATCTGTTAGACTCATCTAAAACTCCTCCTGCCCTACCAAATGATGCTGAAAGGCATAGACTGCAGCCTGGGTACGATCGCTGACTTCAAGTTTGGCAAGAATGTTAGACACGTGGGTCTTGACCGTCTTGAGAGAGATAAAAAGTTCATCTGCGATGCGCTGATTTTCATAGCCCTTGGCGATGAGTTGGAGTACATCTCGCTCACGCGCAGTCAGGTCCTCATGTAGTTCTATGTGATTGCGGTGGTATTCGACCTTCTTGCTGACCTCCTGCTCAATGGCCAACTCGCCAGTAGCTACCTTACGGACGGCATGGAGTAGTTCGTCTGCACTAGAAGTCTTGAGCATATAGCCCCGAGCACCAGCATTTAAGACAGGCATGATTTTTTCATTGTCCAAGTAAGAAGTCACAATTAAAATCTTGGCTTCATGCCATTCTTTGAGGATAGCCAAGGTCGCATCAATTCCATTCATCTCAGGCATGACAATATCCATGACAATGACATCTGGACGCAGTTCCAAGGCTAAATCAATGCCTTGAGACCCGTTGGACGCCTCACCCACAACTTCTACATCGTCTTGGAGGTCAAAGTAACTTTTCAAGCCCAATCGGACCATTTCATGATCATCTACTAGTAAAATTTTCATCTTTACTCCTTTATCATTCCTTATCTAGCAAGGGAATACGAATATCAACTGCCAGCCCTTGCTTGGGAGCTGTTAATAACTGAACCGTCCCTGCCATATCTTCAACCCGCTCCTTGATATTGCGGAGTCCATAACTCAGGTCATCTAAACTCCCCAACTGGAAACCAATCCCATTGTCCACCACCTTCAGCTGCAATTCAAAATCCGTCTGATAGAGGTAAACATCCAAACAGGAGGCTTGGGCATGGCGGAGGGTATTGCTGATCAACTCTTGCAGAATGCGGAAGATATGCTCCTCGATTTTCTTAGGCAATTTCGTCACATTTTGCTTGAAACTAACCTTGAGATCACTCTTGTCCTCAAGCTCTTTTAAGAGGATTTGAATCCCTTCAACCAGACTCTTCTGCTCTAGTTCAACTGGTCGCAAATGCAGGAGCAAGACCCGCAAATCCTTCTGGGCGGTTTCTAAAATGGCTGTGACACTCTGCAACTGGGTCTGCATCTTTTCTCTATCCAATTTCAAAGCCTGCTGGCTGATACCTGATAAAATCATGTGGGCCGCAAACAACTCCTGACTGACTGTATCGTGCAAATCCCGAGCAAGCCGCTTCCGTTCCTTCTCGATGATTTCCTCTTCCTGATCAAGACTGTGATTTTCAGCTTTTTGAAGAGCCTCTGTCAAAAGGTTAAGTTTACCTGACAAGGACTTGAAACTGGCATCCAAATCTGGATCTGCAAGCTGAACCACTTCTTGCCCTGCCAACAAACGCTTGAGATTAACCTGCATTTTTCTTAGAGAAAGCTCTTCAACACCTCTCCAAAACAGGGCTAGGAGACAGGTCATGGACATGCTGAATACCAACAACAAAAAGACAAATTTTTCTGTTTTTTCGACATCGTGCAAGAAAATAGACCAGTCAAAGTCAAGAATTTCCAGCAAGCTGTGGGAAAAAAATAAGACAAACAGGATGGAAGTGAGAGCAATGATTATATAGGCTTGTTTTTTCATCCTCTAACCACCTCCACATCCCCAATTATAGTGGTCAAGAAAATCTTGACACTCTTGTTACTCTTGAGATAGTCTTTAGTTTCTTGATGATAGTGTTCATTGCGGAGGGCTCGCTTGGGCTGGTTGAAAAAAGTCAAATCACCATAGAGACAGTTAACGCTGAGACTGACTTCCACATCAACAGGTACAATGATTTTGGTCGTTCCTACCATCTTTCTGAGGATAATGACATTATCGTGATTGGTTAGAATGACCCTCTCCAGATGAATCGTATCCTTGCCCATGAGGCGAAAAAAATTGATATCATCAAACTGGCAAGTCTGGTAGCTTGAAAAATGATGAAGATTTCCAAACCAACGATTTTTCTCCTTCTTAACCGTCACCACCTCTTCAAAAACCAAATTGGTCTGCTCTTTTTCTTGATTCATCATCGGATAAAGAAGAAAGAGGCTATAGATAACCGCAATAAAAATAGCTAGAATCACAAAAGGATTGAGCATGACGATAAAAAAGAAGAGAATGGTTGCCACTACTAAAAGAAGATTATTGCCCTCTTTACCAGTGTAATAGCGAATCAAAAGCAAAAAGAGGAATAAAATCAGCAGAAAACGCGAAAAATGCTCTGATAGCATCAAAATCAGAGCTCCTGTCAAAAGACAGGCTTCGATAAATAAAAAGATTTTAAATTTTCTCATAGGTTCATCCTCTCCCCTCTATTTTATCACAATTCAAAAAAGTCACCTCAGTCTGAAGATGGAAAAAAGGCGGTGGTTACGCCTTTTTCATCTGATCATTTGCTTCTTTTAATTTTCCGTATAGAAGATAGTCTACTTTTTGCAGATCTGCTATGGTGGCACAATTAAGGGCACACATGATCAAGCGTAGATCTGCTTTCCAGCCTTGGATAATGCCGATCACTTCTTCAATCGTATAGCTTTCAACCAATTCCAGAACTGTTCGAGACAGCCCCACAGCCTTGGCACCAAAGACCAAGCACTTAATCATATCCAGCGGATTCCGAACCCCTCCACTGACCAAGAGTTCGACCTTGTCTTTCCATTCTTGGGCATTGAGAAGGGCCTGCATGGTGGACTGACCCCATTGATCGAGGTAATCACGCTGGCCACTGCGACGGTTTTCGATATAGGCAAAGCTGGTACCACCACGACCCGATAGGTCAAATGTTTGAACGCCCAGCTCATAGGCTCTCTCAATGGTCTTGGCATCCATTCCAAAGCCGACTTCCTTTAAAACGATTGGAACGGGGATTTGCTTGCTATAGTCTGCCAGATGCGATTGCCAGCTTCTGAACATTCTTTCTCCCTCAGGCATGAGTAATTCCTGCATGACATTGACATGCACTTGCAGGAGGAGAGGATTCATCTCTACCACAGTATGAAGACCCAACTCAACAGGCTTGTCCAATCCAATATTGGTTCCAAGGAGGAGACTTGGATGATCAGACTTGACAGAAAAAGAGTCATCTGTTGGATCCTTGAGGGCTGCACTATATGAACCCGTTACAAACAAAATCCCACAGGCTTCTGCCACTTGAGCCAGCTTTTGATTGATTTCTTTACCTTTTTCGCTCCCACCTGTCATGGCATTGATATAAAAAGGAAAGTCCCACTTTCGACCTGCAAATTCTGTAGACAAATCAATCTCATCCAGGTCGTAAAGAGGCAAGGAAGAATGAATCAACTCCACCTCATCAAAGCTATTATAAGAACTTTTCTGCTCAAGGGCATAGCGGATGTGCTCATCCTTACGATTTGTCGTCATGTCCTATCCTTTCTTGGTATAAGAGCTCAATCCCCAGATCGGCCCAACGATTTTTTAAGGTTTCGGTTGATTGCGCATTAAAACTCAAGGCAATACCACAATCACCACCACCAGCGCCGCTACTCTTAGCAACAGCTTGCAAATCTTGACTAGCTTCTTTCAACTGTCTGAGCGAAGGCGTGTAAATATCTGCGCTCAAACCTTCTAAGAGCTTGCTGGCTACTTCTACTTGCTTGACAACTTTTTCGGCTTTTCCTTGCTCCAAAGCAGCTACCAAAGCAGCTACCGTTTCTTTTGAGGAATTTAAAAAATTCTGATTGATATTTTGCTTGATTTGCTTGACCATATCACTAGATACAGCCACTTCCTTGGTCCATCCCACTAGAAAATCACATTCTAGGGCTGGTTTCACTTGTGAGATAGAAAAGCCCCAATCACGCTCCAAAACTGTTGCCAAGTTTTCTTCTTCCAACCAAGCAGCCACCTTCTGGCGATCAAAAGACTGGTAGAGAACCAAATCCTCTGCCACAATACAGGCAAGGTCCCCCATAGAACCATTGTCTCCTCGTTTGAGCAAGACAGCGCTGGCTAACTTGAATAAGAGTTCCTGATCAACCGCAAGATCATAGAGAGCCAGCAGAGCCTTGACAACCAAGACAACGACGCTACCGCTAGATCCTAGACCAAACTTTTTCCCTCCTCGTTCCATTTTTCCTTGGATTTCTAGAGAAAAAGGTCGTAAGGTCTGACCACGATAAGTCAGGAAATCTTCCACTAAAGCAATCGTTTCTTGAATCAAACTATAGTCAGGATTTGGCGTTAAATCCACTTCGAAATCAAACATATCCGAATAAATAAGGTAACTATCAGAAAAAGCAATCTCGCCCTTCATATAGATGGGAATGGCCTTTATCAAGGCTAACTGCCCTGACTCTAAAATAGCGTACTCACCCGCCCAATAGAGTTTTCCGCAAGTTTTAACAGCAATCATCTTGGCTCAAATCCTTTGTTTTTGACACAATCAAACGATAACGTTGACCGAAGATTTCTGATAAATGCTCCAAGTCTTTCTCTTGACAGAGGACCTTGACATTGGGACCAGCATCCATAGTAAAGTAGCAGGCTTCCCCTTGCTCACGAAGCTGGCGGACAAAGTCCATGGCTTCATAGCTTGCATCCGTCAGATAAGAAAAGGCTGGTGATGCTGTTTTTGTCGTAGCGTGCATAGCAAGGGCATTTTTCTCCGTTAACTCCCCAACCTTGGCAAAGTCATTTCCTTTGAGATAAACCAGCATATTCTGATAATCCTTCTCAGACTGACGCACCCAGTCATCAAAGGTCGTCGAGGTTTCCACACAAAGTTTCATCCCGTCACGACTAGAAATTGGTTTTTTCTTGTCCTCTAGCACCAACATAATCATAGCTAGTTTCAAGTCTGTCTCTACAGGGTAAATTTCCCCGCTATCCTTGTCCCAGGCACCAAGTGGTCCATAAAAACTCCGAGAAGAAGATCCTGAGGCAAACTTAGCCTCCTGTGCTAACTGACTTCTATCCAATCCAAGCTGGAAATAGGCATTGCAAGCCTTGACCAAGGCGGACAAACCACTAGAACTTGAGGACAGGCCCGCTGCGGTAGGCATATTGTTTTGAGTATCAATACGAACAAAGCCTTCACCAGCTGGACGGTAACGGTCAATAATCTTACTCATCTTGGCATGCTCCGCCTCATTTTGTAGCTGACCATTGATATAAAAGACATCAGCTGTCGCATCCGTCGGTAGAGGTGACAAAGTCGTCTCCGTATACATATTTTCTAAAGTCAGAGAAATACTGCTAGTAGCAGGCACCATCTCTTTTTCTTGTTTCTTTCCCCAATATTTGATAATAGCAATATTTGCGTAGGAACGTACTGTTACAGGCTCTCTATCCATGTCTGAACAGCTCCTTTCTCTTCTAATCTTTCTGCTAGTTCTTGTGCGTGTGTTAAATTGTCTGCCAAGGCTATGATACAGCCTCCAAGCCCACCACCGCTCATCTTAGCACCCAGAGCACCATGGCTAAGAGCCGTTTCAACCAAAGAGTCTGCCTCAGGGCTACTGACACCAATTTCTTTTAAATGTAAGTGTGCTTGACTGAGGATTTGTCCCAATCCTTCAGCATCTTTTTGTGAAATCGCATCTTCTGCTTGCTGGGTTAATTCTCCTAAGGCATGCAAAAACGGTAGGGCATCCTTGCCCTTACTTTGAACCACTTGGATGGCTTCACGAGTGTGACCATACACGCCCGTATCGGCAATCACCAAATAGGCGGATAAATCCATCTCAAGCTCTGTAAATCCTACGTTCTTGATAAAGCGAATAGGTTGGTCACTGAGACAGGTCTTAGCATCCAAACCACTAGGATTCATATGGGCAATCATCTCAGACCTATTGACCAAGATTTCTAGTACATCATGAGGCAGATTTGCCTGATAGTAGTCAAATACTGCACGAATGGCCGCTATGCTGATAGCAGCTGATGAACCCATTCCCCGTTTTTCAGGGATAGCCGAGTCAATCTCACAGCGAATGCAAGCTTCTTTGATATCCAAATACTCCAGCGAAGCATAAACTGCCATGGACAAGGTATCCTCCTCATAGAGGCGCCAAGGACTCTCTGCAGGAACTACCTTACAAATCACCTCCACCTCCAAAAGAGGCAGGGAAATGGCAGGATAACCGTAAACGACCGCATGCTCCCCTATTAAGATAATCTTACTATGTGCCTGACCGACACCAATTTTTTTTGTCATGTTTTCCTTTTGCTAGACGAAAAAGCCGTCCCATACTCAATGAAAATCAAAAAGCAAACTAGGAAGCTAGCCGCAGGCTGTACTTGAGTACGGTAAGGCGACGCTGACGTGGTTTGAAGAGATTTTCGAAGAGTATTATTTTTTCCTACAAGTATTGATTCTCTCCTATCTATTTTATTATATTTTCACAAAAAAAGCGATTGTTTCCATTCACAATCGCTTCTTTCATTATTGGATCCATTCACCATTATAGTTGACGTAGTAGCCATCTACAGTGGTATTCACTGCCAAAGCACCTGAGCTGTAAGCATAGTACCATTTGCCATTGACCTGGAACCAACCTGTCTTCATATCACCATTTTTATTATCTAAGTAATACCATGTTGATCCATCTTGATACCAACCAGTTGTCATAGCTCCTGATGAACGGAGATAGTACCAACGGTTACCAACATATACCCAACCTGTCTTCATATCACCATTTTTATTATCTAAATAATACCAAGTTGAACCATCTTGATACCA
>NZ_GL732487.1:49277-275284 GCF_000187745.1 Streptococcus sp. M334
AACCTGTCTTCATATCACCATTTTTATTATCTAAATAATACCAAGTTGAACCATCTTGATACCAACCAGTTGCCATTGCACCTGATGAACGAAGGTAGTACCAACGGTTACCAACATATACCCAACCTGTCTTCATATCACCATTTTTATTATCTAAATAATACCAAGTTGAACCATCTTGATACCAACCAGTTGCCATTGCACCTGATGAACGGAGGTAGTACCATTTATTGCCAAGTTGTTTCCAACCAGTTTGCATGATACCAGTTTCTGAATCTAGATAGTACCAAGCTGAACCATCATTTATCCAACCTACACGTCTTTCACCACCAAGATTCTTATTCCCAGAATCTCCTGTTTTTGCTAGGTAATACCAGTTAGATTGATCATAAAGCCAACCTGTCTTTAAAGAATGATCTTGATCAAAGTAGTAGTATGCTAATTTAAGAACTTCGGGACCTTCCCAGCCTTCACCATGTTTTTTCCCAACGGTTAAGGAATCTTTTAGCTCTACTTCTTCCCAACCAACAAACTCTTGTAGCACTCCATTTTTGTCAAAGTAGTACCATTCTGGCATTGGGGAACCTTCTAATCTTATACCATTAGGGTAAGGACCAATTGTATATCCTTTAACTGGCATTGGAATGTACTGCCAACCAACAACCATTTCGCCATTATAATCAAAATAATAGGTCTTCCCATCAATCACTCGCCAGTCCGTCTCTTTGATGTCACCCTTCTTGTAGTAGGTTCTTCCGTTTTCTTGTACAAAATGCCAACCTTCTGAATCATCTGCAAATACTACATTTGTAGCTAGAAAACCAAAGAATATTGCTACTAATCCAACTTGCATCATTTTTTTCAAAAGTTTCATGTATATATCTTCCATAACTGATTATAGCAAATACCAAACTGCATGTCAATATATAGAACCCCCCTCAAAAAAGCAGTTACAAAACTGCAACTGCTTTTCTATTCTTGCATGGTGTAACCAACACCACGAACGGTTTTAATGTAGCTTTTCTGACCTTTTACATCAAGCTTGCTACGTAGATAACGGATATAGACATCCACGATATTGGTCTCTGTCGCACTTTCATACTTCCAGACACTTTCCAACAACTGCTCACGAGTCAGAACTTTCTTGCTTCCCATAAGAGTAGCCAAAAGGTCATACTCACGACGCGTCAGAGCAATCATCTCTTCGCCACGATAAACAGTATGATGTTCTACATCCATACGCAGATTGCGGTAAGACGTTGGAACCTTCATCTGACTACAGTGTTGGTCGATAAAGTCCCGACCTCGGAAAATCGCTGAAATACGAGCTACCAGATTCTCAATAATAACTGGCTTATAGATGTAAGAAACGGCAAAGCGTTGGATTGCCTCAATCTGATCTTGCAATTCTTCACGATGGTCCAAGACCATGATGACTGAGGCTGGCTTAGTCCGACTCAGCTTGTCTGCAAAATCCTGGGCTGTCATATCCCCCAGATGAGCATTCAATAAAATCAAGTCATAGTCTGTCTGAAAAGCCATGGAGAGGGCTTTTTGCCCCTCCTCAACCTGATCAACTCGGTATTGCTCTTTTTGGAGTTCCAAACTTAAAAAATGAGCTAGATTTCGTTCTTTCTCAAGTAATAAAATCCGTTTCCCCATGGCAGACCTACTTATTTTTCGTCATACCAAGAGTAGTGGAAGGTTCCTTCTTTGTCTTTACGTTGGTAAGTGTGGGCACCAAAGTAGTCACGTTGTGCTTGGATCAAGTTAGCTGGAAGGTCAGCTGAACGGTAGCTATCAAAGTAAGTAATAGCTGCTGAGAAGGTTGGTACTGGTACACCAGCTTGAACAGCAAGGGCTACGATATCACGTACTGCTTGTTGGTACTTAGCAGTAACATCCAAGAAGTATTCATCCAAAAGAAGGTTGGCAAGGTCTGCATCACGGTTGTAAGCATCTGTAATCTTTTGCAAGAAACGAGAACGGATGATACAGCCATCGCGCCAGATAGATGCGATATCCGCAAATGGCAAGTTCCAGTTGTTTTCTTTAGAAGCTACACGCAATTGCGCAAAACCTTGTGCGTATGAAATGATTTTTGAGAAGTAAAGGGCTTGACGGATCTTTTCAATCAACTCAGCCTTGTCTCCTTCAAATTTGAAGGCAGCTGGTTTTGGAAGAACCTTGCTAGCATGTACACGTTCTTCTTTGTAAGTAGAGATGTAACGTGCAAATACTGACTCAGTAATCAGTGACAATGGTACACCAAGGTCAAGTGATGATTGGCTAGTCCATTTACCAGTACCCTTGTTACCTGCAGCATCAAGGATGTAGTCTACGATTGGTCCAGCTTGGCCTTCATCATCTTTACGGCTCAAAATATCAGCTGTGATTTCAATCAAGTAGCTGTCCAATTCACCCTTGTTCCACTCAGTAAAGATTTCAGCCATATCTTCTGCAGAAAGACCTAGCAAGTGTTGCATCAAGTCATAGCTTTCTGCAATCAATTGCATATCCCCATACTCGATACCGTTGTGAACCATTTTCACATAGTGACCAGCTCCATCAGGACCGATGTAAGTCACACATGGTTTGCCATCTTCTGGTGCTTTAGCTGAGATTTCTTCAAGAACATCCGCAACTAATTCGTAGGCTTCTTTTTGTCCACCAGGCATGATAGAAGGACCTTCTAGGGCACCTTTTTCACCACCAGAAACCCCAGTACCGATAAAGTTGATACCTGAGTTTGCCAATTCTTCATTACGACGGATTGTATCTTTATAGAAAGTGTTTCCTCCGTCGATCAAGATATCACCCTTGTCAAGGTGCGGAAGAAGGGCTTGAATTGTAGCATCTGTACCAGGTCCAGCTTGAACCATAAGCATAATACGACGAGGTTTTTCGATTGAGTTTACAAAACTTTCAACGTCATAGCTTGGTACAAAGTTCTTTTCAGGATGGCAAGCAATCACATCTTCCGTTTTTTCTTTACTACGGTTGTAGATAGCAACTGTGTAACCACGAGATTCAATATTAAGGGCAAGGTTACGACCCATTACGGCCATACCTACGACACCAAAGTTAGCTTTTGTCATTTGACACTCCTCTTGTTTAATTTGTTTTATTTTATCATTTTTACTTTTGAAAAGAAAGAATTTTGTAACGACTGCTTAGTAGTCCAAGTCATCCGCATGTCCAGAACCATTTCCAACAAAGTAACCTGTCTTACAGTTAAGGGTAAAGAGATAGGTTCCATCTGGCTTGTAGAGGTTGTAATAACCATTGCCATTAACGATATTGACACGTTCAAGGATGTATTGGTTACCAGTGATATAACCACGTGAGCGTGAAGTCGCTAAAATTTGTTCCAAAACACCATCCGCGAAATCCCAAGCAGAATTATTGCTATCATCAATAGCTGATTGGTTGTAAGAAACACGACTGGCACTTCTTTGAACAGCAACTCCTGCACTTGATACACCCATATTGACTTCACCACGAGAACTTCTAGTCTCATTTGAAGTCGCATTTGAACTACTTGAGCTTGTCTCACTAGTAGTATTTGAGCTGGCTTGACTTGAGTTTGAACTGCTAGCTTGACTTGAACTTGAAGCACTTGTTTGCTGGCTCTTTCCTAGACTGATAGCCTTATCTAGCACTTTATCAAGCTCCGTATTTCCAGTTTTAATATCTGTAAATTTAGCATCCGATTTAGCTTTAGCGTTAGTGTCCAAAACACCATCAACAATAGCTGGCTTCTCAAATTGTGCATTTACATCTTGAATAGCCTTGATTTGCGTTGCTAGACTATCATACTTAGATTTGGCAAGAGTATGTTCACGACCACCTTCCAGCTTATCCAGCAAGGTCTTGAGTTGGCTCAACTTATCAAACTGGCTATTTTTCAAAGCCGTTTTATTACTATCTGTATAGAAGCCATCATATAAATTATTGAATTCTTCTACATCTGACTGCGTGTTCGTAGTTGATTGAGAAGTCTGGATTTCTTTAGTCGAACGAGCTACTTGACGATAGACATAATAAGCACTGACACAGATAATTACTGATACAAGCGCCAAAGCGGTTAAAACAAAGCCTTTTTTGCTTTTCTTTTCTGACTCTTCTTGTTCCAGACGAGAAAGGTTTTGCTCCTCTTCCACTTCTTCAGTCATTTCTGTTGGATTTTCATCCTCTAGCAATAGAGGATCCAAGCCTTGCTCCTCATCGTCCAGAGGCAAGGGTGGCAAGATGTCTTCAGAAGATGGAACTTCCTCCGAAGAAGCTTCTGACTCTTCTACAGCCTCACGCATCTCTTGAATTAAATCATCCAGACTCTGAGTTTCAACTAACTCCTCTTTTTTGTATTGGCGGGTCACAAATTTATCTGCCTCAATTTCATCTTTATGTTGCTTCACATACTTGTCTAAGATAGAATCTCCAGGCAATACACCTGCTTCCACCTCTTCATTTTTTCGCATAGCTTGTCCAACCGTTAGCTCTTTGGCATCATCAAAATCAAATTGCGGTTCTTGATCTTCATTTTTATGACGATTCCGTCTTTTCTTAGTCATGAGTTTACCTTTCTACTTTACTTCTTGGCGTTTGACACGCTGCCCAAAATATTGATACAGATCCACTTTCAAGGTTCCGTTGTATAACTTACGCTTCTTGTCTGCTTGACTACCGTACTTGGTCTCAAAGGATTCATCACTAGTTAGGATAAATTTGCTCCACGTTTTCAGCGGTGCAAATACTTGCCCCATTTCAGCATAAAGCTTGGCAACTCCTGCATCATCTGATAAACGTTCTCCATAAGGCGGGTTAGAGATGATCACTCCATTGATTTTATCAGAACGTAAATCCTGCACGCGCATCTGCTTAAAGGTAATGTCGCCTGCCACCCCTGCCGCCTGAGCATTGGCCTTAGCAATTTCCACCATACGTGCATCAATGTCACAGCCCATAATATCTAGTTCCATCTCACGATCCACTTTCTTAGCTGCTTCTGTACGCACTTCTTGAATTAGTCGATCGCTGATCCAGTTCCATTCCTCAAAGGCAAAGGAGCGACGAAGACCAGGAGCCATCTTTCTAGCAATCATAACTGCCTCGATACAGAAGGTTCCTGAACCACAGGTCGGATCAATCAAAGGCTTGTCTGGATACCAATTAGAAAGTTGCAAAATGGCTGCCGCCATGTTTTCCTTGATCGGAGCCCCACCTTTTTCCGTACGATAGCCACGTTTAAAAAGGCTAGACCCTGTCGTATCAATCATGACAGTTGCCGCATCTTTGAGAATAGATACCTCAATCTTAAACTCTGGCCCATTCTCCATCAGAGGAACACCTTCTGGACGGGCGTAGTGTTTCTGCAACTTCTTAACAACAGCCTTCTTTGAAATAGCCTGTACACTGGGCTCATTGTGAAGTTTAGATTTAACACATTTGGCTTTTGAAATCGGGAATCGAGCTCCAAGTGGTAAATAATTTTCCCAATCTAGGGCAAATACTCCCTGAAACAGCTCCTCAAAAGTCTTAGCAGGGAATGTTCCTACAATAATCTTGATACGGTCTGCTGCCCGAAGCCAGAGGTTAGTTTCGATGATAGCTCTTGCATCTCCTTGAAAACGAACACGGCCGTTTTCAACCTGACAATCATAGCCCAACTCTCTCACTTCTCGTCCCACAACAGCTTCAAGACCCGCTGCAGCAGTCGCGATTAAATTAAATTCTTTTTTCATTTTCAGTCTTATAAGACCTTTCTATATGTCCACTTTAAAAAATGAGGTTGAGAAAGTTTTCTCAGCCCCAACCTATATGCAATTTTCTATAAGCCATGTTTTGTTCCAGAAGTGACTAGGACCACTTCCTTCGATAATCATCTGTCTACCACTAACAGCATAGAGCTGATAGCAGTCAGAGTACTACGTTCGTTTCCGTGCACTCCATGCCCCGACCAAAATTTGGGTTGCTAGCTTGAGGGGTTTACCGCGTTCCACTCTCTCCGTTTCCAGAAAGACTTCGTCACTGTGGCACTTTCAAGCCTACTCTGACCTATCCAAAGACTTAGCCATTTCAACTGCCGTAACGATTTCTCGTCCCTAGGCTTATGGTTTCGCCTAGCACAAACACTACAGGCATCACAGCCTGTGCTAGCATGGACTTTCCTCATGAAAAGAAATTCTCTTCATGCGATTATCCAAAAATTGCATTTTTCAAATAAGCTCTTATAAATCAGAGTTATCTAAAATTTGTTTACCAAATACTTCTTTTTCGAGACGATTCAAGCGTTTCAAAATATCAAAATTCGTCATAGAACTTGTAGTCGCCACTTCAATAGGCTCTGATTGAACTGGTGAGGATTTCGGTTTACGAGCTAATTCTTCTTTCAACTCAGCAATTTCTTGACGGAGAGACTTGACTAGGGCAGCATAAGTTTCATAGTCCTTGATGACATCGTCCAAAAATTCATCAACTTCAACCTTACTATACCCACGAACTTCACGTCCAAACTCTTGCTCAAAAATATCTTTTGCTGAAAAAATAATACCTGCCATCTCTCTCTCCATTCTCAATTTCTAATAGTATTATTATATAAAAAAAGGCAAACAAAAATCAAGGTCAAAGGCTTACTTTTCAGAAAAATTTTCTACCAGCTCATTTAAGTCTTCAAAGGTTAGCCTTTTTATACGATAGCCTTCCTGATTTGTCATCAGCTTGTCCATAAATTTTAATTTGGTCTCATTTTCTGGGTCATAGAAAAAATAAGCTAAATCAGTATTTTCCAGTAAAAATCGTTGGTAATCACGTAGTTGCCCCTTGTTTTCATACTTGGGATAGGCATATTTAACGAAATCTACCTGCTTGAATTGGCTAAGTTTCATCTGATTGTCTTCATTCCAATTTCCCCCGTGCGTTTCAAAATCAAAAATAGTCGCTAGGCTGAAATCATACTCGTCTTTCATTTCATTTGCGACATCAAGAACCCAGGATTCAAATCCCAAGCTCCCAGTAAAGACCAGCCATTTAAGCCCCTCTTCTGCTAAGTTTTCTAAATCTCTTCTAATCGCTTTCTTTATAATTTTTAACCTGATATCTTTTTCGTTAAAGACACCCAAATCAAAGCTAGAATAGCCCATAATTAAAGCTCTAGTCATTTTTACACCTTTCTTTATATTTTATGGTATAATAGAGTGATGTTATTGTACCAATAAGGAGAAATATGGTCAACTATCCTCATAAAATTTCATCAAAAAAAAGCCAAACATCTATTTCTCAACCAAAAAATTTCGCAAATCGAGGAATGACTTTTGAAAAGATGATTAACGCTACCAACGACTACTATCTGACACATGGTATGGCAGTTATCCACAAAAAACCGACGCCTGTTCAGATCGTTCGAGTAGACTATCCTCAACGTAGTCGAGCCAAAATTGTAGAGGCCTATTTTAGACAAGCTTCCACAACAGATTACTCTGGCGTGTATAGAGGACATTACATTGACTTTGAAGCCAAGGAAACACGACAAAAAAATGCTATTCCACTAAAAAACTTCCATCTTCATCAGATTCAACATATGGAACAAGTTCTGGAACAGCAGGGCATTTGCTTCGTTCTACTTCATTTTTCTTCTCAACAAGAAACTTACTTGTTACCGGCACTTGATTTGATTCGTTTTTATCATCAAGATAAGGGTCAAAAATCAATGCCACTTGGATATATTCGGGAAAACGGATATTTAGTAAAGCAGGGAGCTTTCCCTCAAATTCCCTATCTCGACATTATCAAAGAACATTTACTAGGTGGTAAAACAAGATGAACAAACAAATTATTCTGCGATTCTTAAAGTATATGGGAATTACATTCCTTACCTTATTTATCGCTTTATTTCTATTAGGTGGTGGTGTCTTCCTCTACTTTGTTAGCAAGGCTCCAGCCTTATCTGAAAGTAAATTGGTTACGACAACTTCCAGCAAGATTTATGACAATAAGAACGAACTGATTGCTGACCTTGGATCTGAACGTCGCGTAAATGCTCAAGCCAATGAAATTCCCACTGATTTGGTTAAAGCTATCGTCTCAATCGAAGATCACCGCTTCTTTGATCATAGAGGTGTTGATACTATTCGTATCATGGGAGCTGCATTGAGAAACCTCCAAGGACAAGGGGGACTCCAAGGGGCTTCAACCTTGACCCAGCAATTGATTAAATTAACTTACTTTTCTACTTCAACTGCTGACCAAACCATATCACGTAAAGCCCAAGAAGCTTGGCTAGCCGTTCAATTAGAGCAAAAAGCAACCAAGCAAGAAATCCTGACCTACTACATCAACAAAGTCTACATGTCTAACGGTAACTATGGAATGCAAACCGCAGCCGAAAATTACTATGGAAAAGACTTGAAGGATTTAAGCCTGCCACAGTTAGCACTCCTAGCCGGAATGCCTCAAGCACCAAACCAATATGATCCATATTCCCACCCAGAAGCTGCTCTAGAGCGTCGTAACTTGGTACTTTCAGAAATGAAAGAGCAAAATTACATCAGTGCAGAAGAGTATGAAAAAGCTATTAATACGCCTATCACTAACGGGCTTCAAAGCTTGAAGTCAGCCAATAGTTACCCAGCCTATATGGACAACTACCTCAAAGAAGTAATCGACCAAGTCGAACAAGAAACGGGCTACAACCTTCTTACCACAGGTATGGAAGTCTATACTAATGTCGACAAAGATGTTCAAAAGCGACTTTGGGATGTTTACAACACAGATGAGTACGTTGCTTATCCAGATGATGAAATCCAAGTAGCATCCACTATCGTAGATGTAACAAATGGTAAAGTCATTGCTCAATTAGGTGCCCGTCACCAATCAAGTAATGTATCTTTCGGCATCAACCAAGCTGTTGAAACCAACCGTGACTGGGGTTCTACTATGAAACCAATTACTGACTATGCTCCCGCTTTAGAATATGGAGTCTACGACTCTACTGCAACTATTGTACATGATGTTCCTTATAACTATCCTGGTACCAATACTCCAGTCTACAACTGGGATCATGGCTACTTTGGAAATATTACAATCCAGTATGCTCTTCAACAATCACGTAATGTCACAGCGGTTGAAACTCTTAGTAAGGTTGGTTTAGACAGAGCAAAAACCTTCCTCAACGGCCTTGGTATCGACTATCCAAGCATACACTATGCTAACGCCATTTCAAGTAATACAACAGAATCTAACAAACAATACGGTGCAAGTAGTGAAAAAATGGCTGCTGCTTATGCCGCCTTTGCTAATGGTGGTATTTATCACAAACCAATGTATATCAATAAAATCGTCTTTAGTGATGGTAGTGAAAAAGAATTTTCTGATGCTGGTACACGAGCTATGAAAGAAACCACTGCCTATATGATGACCGAAATGATGAAAACTGTTTTAGCTTACGGAACTGGACGTGGAGCCTACCTACCATGGCTTCCACAAGCAGGTAAGACAGGTACTTCTAACTATACTGACGACGAAATTGAAAAGTATATCAAGAACACTGGCTACGTAGCACCAGATGAAATGTTTGTAGGTTATACTCGTAAATATTCAATGGCTGTTTGGACAGGATACTCAAATCGTCTAACTCCAATCATTGGGGACGGCTTCTATGTTGCAGCTAAGGTTTATCGCTCAATGATAAGCTATCTATCAGAAGATGACCAACCTGGAGATTGGACAATGCCAGAGGCCTTATATAGAAGTGGAGAATTTGTCTTCCAAAATGGAGCAAGAAATAGTTGGAATACTCCAGCCACACAACAAACACAGTCAGTAGAGAATTCCTCTACAACAACTGAAAGTTCTACTACACAGACAAGTACGACGGTTGGTCAACAACCCAATAATGCTCCAGCAACTAATCCTAATCAAGGACAAGCTGGGCAGACTATCCAACCAGTACAACCAACACCACAAAATCCACAAGTTCAACAGCAACCACAACAGTAAGATGAAGAGAATCCTGAGAGTAGAAACTCAGGATTTTTTCTACAAAAATTAGCTTCATTATCTCTGAAAGTGAAGATAGCCATCAATTCATTTTCGAGAAACCAAAAGAAGTTAGCCAAAACTAACTTCTTATTTGTTCTATTTCACATGTTTTGCGAGTTCTTCTTGCGCTTTTTTATTGGATTCTGCTTTTTCTTTCATCCATTTTTCTTGCGCTTTTTGGTATTCATCTGCAGTGACTGCCTTGTCTTGAATTTCAAGGTATTTATACAAGAGTGGCTCACTTGTACCTTTATTTCCTGACAATGCAAATGGTATTGTAAATGGTACCATCTTAGACAAGATTGGACGTCCTGTACGAGATGTAGTTGGAATAATCAAGGCACTGTCTGTCAACCAAGCTTGGGCCGCAGCATATTTATCATATCGTTTAGAAACATCTGTAGCCTCATCACCAGCTTCTGTAACCAATTTTTCGTAGTCATATAGACCTACTTTTTTAGCAGCTACATTATCTTTCCCTGAGTCAAACCCTAAATATGTTTTAGTACTTTCTCCTACAGATGGTTTGATAATATCAAGGTAGGTTGATGGATCGGCAAAGTCAGGACCCCAACCGACATTATCTGATAAATCCCAGTCTTCGCCAGCAGCATTTTCAGCAAAATATGTAATATTGTTTACTTCGTCTTTTTGTAGTTGTTGAATATCAATAATGACATTATCAGTTCCTAAAGTTGCTTCCAAGGATTGTTTCATAGATTGGACACGTTGAACTTTTGTAGTTGCTGTCTGGTCAACTGGCATATCCAAATGAATTGGGAAAGTCACGCCTTCTGCTTGTAAAGCTGATTTAGCTTTGGCAAATTCAACCTTGGCTTTTTCTGGATTGTAGAGACCATCTTGGGCATCAGCAAGGTTCACATCCTTCCATTCATCCCCATAAGTCACCAATTTTTCTTTGACCATATCGCCAAAGTTTTTCCCATCTGCTTGAACAAATGTTGGTGGAACAAAAATATTACGCAAGATTTTGCTTGCTCCAGTTTGTCCATTTAGCTGAGAAGCATAAGCTGTACGGTCAAAGCCAAAGGCAATAGCCTGACGGAAATCCTTGTTCAATAATGCTTTTTTAGTAGAAGACTTTTGTTCTTCGCTAGTCTTGGATGTGTATTTATAAGATTGACGGTCAATGTTTGTTCCCACTAGATACGTAGTAGAGTCTTGTTGCGTATAGACAATATTGTCCTTCATCTCTTTCTCAAGTTCTGCGAAACTTGCACTTGTTGGATAGAGACGAGCTGCTGTAAGGCTACCATCTTTAAAGTTTTCTGCAGGTTTACTAGTATCTTGACCATCCCAGAATGACAATTTAACTTTGTCAATATGTACATTGTCTTTATCCCAGTAGTTAGGATTTTTCGCAAATTCGACAGAGGATTTGGTCACAATAGATTTCAACAAATAAGGGCCATTATACAATAGGCTACCTGGATCCGTAGCTTTAGCAAAATCATCCCCTTTTGAATTCAAAAACTCTTCATTGACTGGCGCAAGTACACCCATAGTTGTTTTAGAATTCCAAAAACTTTCAGGTTTGTTCAAGGTGTATTGGACTGTTTGATCGTCAAGCGCTTTAATCCCGACTTGAGCAAAGTCTGTAATTTCACCTTTTGCATATGCATCCAGACCTTTGATTGAATCCTGTACCAAGTAAAGGGCTTCTGCTTTCTTATCTGTTGCATATTTAAGACCCGTCACAAAGTCCTGAGCCTTAACAGGAGCATACTCTTCTCCCTCAGATGTATACCACTTGGCATCCTGACGAATCTTATAAGTATAGGTCAAGCCATCCTTAGAAACTGACCAGTCCTCTGCCATTGAGGGAATAAGGTTCCCATATTTATCATTTTCAAGCAATCCATCAATCACATTACTAGTAATGTCAGCAGTCGCTGCCTTACCAGTTGTTAAGTAGTTGAGATTATCTGGGTGTGTCTCGTAGGTAAATGCAAAGGTCTGCTCACCTTTAGCGCCTGAGCCCCCTGAACAAGCAGCTAAAACACCTGCTGCTAATAAAGTTACTCCCGCAAGAGCCAATACTTTTCTTGTTTTCATAGTACTCTCCTTTGTTTTTCTGTCCATTATAGACCCTTTTTCAAACCTTGTCAACAGAATTTTCAGAATTTTTGAAAATTATTTTTTAAACAATAAGTTTGCAAAAATATGAATAATATTAAATAGTTCTTAACTAATTCACATAACAAAGAATTTGTTGATAATATCTCTAAATATCAAATAGTATTCTGTTTTATACTTATTTAAAATCAAAAAGAGTAGAAATTATCCTTTTTTGAGAATATATATGATATATTTTTAGCAAAAACTCTAGCATTGATTCCATACAATACAGGAATACTTATAAGAACTGTTGAATTTTAAAGTACATACTTGGACTACGATATTTCTTGGGAAAACTGCCAACAAAAAGACGCTCTTTGATTTTACATAAGTATAAATTGGCCATCTACATAAAACAAAAAGCCAACATAGATTCTCTTCTGACCGACAGAAAACAATCTTGTTCGCTTTACTTCTAAAAATCTTAAGTAGCAAAGATTCTAAAATTATAGAATCATTGCATTAATGTCTCAACTCTTCCTCTACAACATTCAGGGCCCGTTCAATGACTACATGCATGTCGTAGTATTTATAATCTGCTAAACGACCACAGAAAATAACCTTGTCATTTGTTGCCTCTTCTTCCTGATATTTGGCAAATATAGCATTGTTTCTCTCATCATTGATTGGATAATAAGGTTCATCTCCACGTTTCCAATCAGCTGGGTATTCACGAGTAATAACCGTTTTCTCCTGTGTACCATACTCAAAGTGTTTATGCTCAATAATGCGAGTATAAGGAATTTCACGTTCTGTGTAGTTAACAACTGCGTTTCCTTGATAGTTTTCCTCATCTAGAACTTCATGCTCAAAACGAAGACTACGGTATTCTAACTCACCATGTTTATAATCGAAGTATTGGTCAATCATCCCTGTAAAGACAACCTTTTCAGCAGAAGCTTCTAATTCCTCACGATTGGCAAAAAAGTCAACTCCAAGTTCTACTTCCACATCCTTCAACATATTTTCGATAATGACATTATACCCACCGATTGGAATCCCTTGGTAACGGTCGTTGAAGTAGTTATTATCAAAAGTCAAACGAACTGGTAGACGTTTGATGATAAAGGGTGGAAGGTCAGTCGCAGAACGCCCCCATTGCTTTTCAGTGTATCCTTTAATCAACTTTTCATAAATATCTGGACCGATCAACTTGATAGCCTGTTCTTCCAAGTTTTTAGGTTCAATGTCCTTCATATGAGCCGTTTGATCAGCAATCTTATCTTTGACTTCTTGAGGAGTTTTTGTCCCCCATATAGCATAGAAAGTATTCATATTGAAAGGTAGATTATAAAGGCTACCCTTGTAATTAGCTACAGGCGAGTTGATATAGTTGTTAAATTCAGCAAATTGATTAACATAATCCCACACTTTTTTATTAGAAGTATGGAAGATATGAGCACCATATTTGTGAACGTTGATTCCTTCTACATTCTCACAATAGATATTCCCACCAATGTGGTCACGTTTATCAATTACTTTTACTTTTTTTCCACGCTTAGTCGCCTCATAAGCAAAAATTGTTCCCGACAAACCAGCACCAACGATTAGATAGTCGTACATAGTCTCTTCCTTATCACTTATCTTTACATCTCCTTAACTATAGTAAAAGAGAGAATCTTATACTCTTCGAAAATCTCTTCAAACCACGTCAGCGTCCATCTGCAACCTCAAAACAGTATTTTGAGCTGACTTCGTCAGTTCTATCTACCACCTAAAAGCTGTACTTTGAGCTAACTTCCCAGTTACTCTTTGATTTTCATTGAGTATTCGTTTCAATCTATTTTAGCACAAAACAAATCATTTCTCAGTTTTCAATAGCCGAGTGATTTAAAAAGACAAGCACCAAAACTGATGTTTGTCTTTATGATTTTCCTTAAAAAAGCTATTTTTCATTATTTAACATGATTTTCTGCTTCTTTTTGAGCTTTTTCGATTGCTTTTTTACTTTCTTGCTCCCATTTAGTCTTTGCTTCTTCATACTGTTTGGTCGTAACAGTATCTTTTTGCAGTTTCATATACTTATAGTTATAACCGTCCCCCTTGATACCGACCAATGAGTACCCTCTTGTAAATGGTGTCACTTTTGTCACAGAAGCAGTCCCACCTCCTGACATAGCTGACATAATGAGAGAGTTATCAATCATCCAAGCCTGCGCTTCAGCATATTTCTCGTAACGTTTAGCTACATCTTTATTTTCACTATCCGCATCTTTGAGAATTTTAGTGTAAGTATCCAAACCTAGGCTAGCAATCTTCGCTTTATCTTCCTTGGCATCTAGACCAAAAATCTTGAGATAGAATCCATCCTCTGCATTGAATGGATTGAGGTAAGTAGATGGATCCTGATAATCCGCTACCCAACCATCAAAACTTAAATCATAATCTCTTGCATCGGGAGTAGGAGCTAAGAAGGCTACATTATTATACTCATCTGTAGAGAGTTGTTGAACATCAACAACAAGATTGTCAGTACCTAAAACTGATTCAAGAGTCTGTTTCACAGAATTCATACCAGTCACAGCATTTTTATT
This sequence comes from Streptococcus sp. M334, assembly GCF_000187745.1. Taxonomy (GTDB): domain Bacteria; phylum Bacillota; class Bacilli; order Lactobacillales; family Streptococcaceae; genus Streptococcus. The sequence goes on from NZ_GL732487.1 coordinate 63,989, forward strand.
TGTCTGGTCCACAGCTATATCCAAGTGAATTGGGAAGGTAACACCTTGACTTGCCAAGTCTTTTTTGGCTTCTGCAAATTTTGCTTGGGCTTTTTCTTTGTTAAAATAGGCATCCTGCGCATCTGCTAGGTTCATACCTGCCCACTCTGTGCCATAGTTGACCAATTTAGAAGCGACTACTTCTCCAAAGGTCTTGTCTCCAACTTGGACAAATGTAGGAGGTACTAGGATGTTACGAAGAGTCTTGCTAGCTGCTTCTTCCCCATTTGACTGAGCAGAATAGGCTGTGCGGTCCAAGGCAAAGTTTACTGCTTGACGGAAGTTTTTGTTCAAGACAGCTATCTCAGTTGACTTCTTCTGCTCATCTGTCGTTTTAGCAGTGTGATTGTAAGTCTTACGATTGACATTGAAATTAAAATACCAAGAAGTCTTGTCCTGCAAACTATAGACGATATTATCCTTATATTTTTCCTTGGTCTTAGCAAAGTTTGAACTATTTGGATAAACTCCAGCGATAGAATAGGCTCCACTTTCAAAGTTACGGATGGTCAATTCTTGGTCTGAACCATCAAAGTAAGCCAACTTGACATGTTCAATCGATACTTTGTCATGATCATAGTAATGCGGATTTTTCACATACTCAATAGATGATTTTGATGTGAAATCTTTTAACAAGTAAGGACCACTGTAAAGAATGCTATCTGGAGATAGGGTCCCAAAATCTTTCCCTTTTGAATTTAAAAACTCTTCGTTTACTGGGAAAAGAATACTATTCGTTGTTTTTGAATTCCAGTAAGGCTCTGGGCGTGTCAAAGTATACTCAATAGTCTGGTCATCAATAGCCTTGACCCCAACCTTAGAAAAGTCAGAATCCGCTCCTGTAATATAATCATTCAAGCCCTTGATCGAATTTTGAATCAAGTCAAGCGCCTGTGATTTATTATCCACAGCATACTTGATACCTGTCACAAAATCTTGTGCCTTGACTGGGGCGTACTCTTCACCGTCAGCTGTGAACCATTTGGCATCTTTTCTCAATTTGTAGGTATAAGTCAGACCATCGCTCGAAACAGACCAGTCTTCTGCCAAAGATGGAACTAGATTTCCATAATTGTCATTTTCAAGCAAACCATCAACTAGGTTGGTTATAATCGATGTATTATCGGCGTAGTAGTCTAATAAATAGTTAAATGTAGTTGGATTTCCACTAAAGGTTGATGAGTAAGTTTTTGTATCTGAACCTGATTGACCGCAAGCAGCTAAAAGCAAAGCAGTCGCAAAAGTCAATCCTGTACCAAGGACACGCTTTTTTGTATTCATCTTCTTTCTCCTTTATGTTAGTTTTTGTAACATAAGTTTATTTTACCAAAATCATGGTAATTTGTAAAGTTAATTGAATTTCTAGAATGGAAGTTTATAAACTCTAGGCATAAAAAAACAAAGGATTTCTGTCTTTCATACAGTCCTCCCTTGTTTTTTATGCGATTTATTGATTAAAAATTATTTGTAAAAATAAGCCTGGACTCATTTTACGTGTTTTTCTAAATCCTTTTGATACTGAGCATTCGATTCTAGTTTTTCCTTTTGCCACTTTTTGAGTGCTGCCTCATACTCTTTAGTTGTGACAATATCATTTTGAAGTTCCATTCCTTTAAAAATAAATGGATCCCCTTTGATACCAACTTGTGAATAAGCTTTAGTAAATGGTACAGCACGACTTACCATAGGAGAACCTCCTGAAGACGCCACTGGAATAAGGAGAGAACTATCTGTTACCCAAGCTTGAGCCTTAGCATATTTCTCATAACGTTTATCAAGATTGGTCGTCTCAGAAGCAGCATCGTCCAAGAGCTTCTTGTATTCATCCAAGCCAACTTTCGCCATGACTTCAGGATCCTTGCCCTTTGTTATACCTAGGTGTTTCAAGGCAGAACCCTTCTTAGCATCTAAAATATTGAGATAGGTTGCTGGATCTTGGTAATCTGGTCCCCAACCTGTTCCGTTCAAATCATAGTCTTTTTGGGTTGGAACTTTCGCTTGAGAAGTGATACTTTCCTTCTCATTGTCTGTCATTTGAAGAACATCTACAATGACATTCTCCGTTCCAAGCGTTTCTTCAATTGATTGTTTTAGCGAATTGGTTTGTTGAACCGCAACTACATCTGTCTGTTCTACTGGCACATCCAAATGAATCGGGAAACTTACTCCCTTAGTTTGCAATTCTGACTTCGCTTTTTCAAATGCAGATTTAGCCTTTGTAGGATTGTAAATTGTATCCTTACCATCTGTGAGAGTCACATCTTTCCACTGTTCTCCATATTTCAGTAGTTCATCTTGAGCCAACTGTCCGAAGGTCTTCCCTGCTACTTGAACATAATTATCTGGCACTAGACTATTACGAATAATCTTATCCGCACCTTCTTCACCGTTTAATTGAGCTGTATAGGCGTGGCGATTGAAGGCAAAATTAATCGCTTGACGGAAATTTTTATTCAGCATAGCTTCTTTGGTAGAAAGCTTTTGTCCTTCATCTGTCTTGGCTGTTTTATTATATGATTGACGATTTACGTTAAAAGTAAAGTAATAACTAGTTGCTTCCTGAGGGCTATAAATAATCTGATCGCCATATTTCTCTTTGGTAGAAGCAAAACTTGAACTATTTGGGAAAAGTCTCGCTGTATTGTATGCTCCTGTAGCGAAACTACGGATAAGGGATTCTTGATCTGATCCGTCATAGAATGTTAATTTTACATTATCAATCTTGACATTTTCCTTATCCCAATAGTTAGGATTTTTTTCATATTCAATCACAGATTTAGAAATCAAAGATTTCAAAAAATATGGACCATTGTAAAGAATACTTGATGGGGTCGGCGCTCCGTAATCCTTGCCTGTTGCATTCAAAAACTCTTCATTTACAGGAAGCATGGTTGCTGTTGTTACTTTCGAGTTCCAAAAACTTTCTGGTTTATTAAGGGTATATTCTACCGTATAATCATCAAGAGCTTTAACACCTACAGTTGAAAAATCATTGGTCTCACCACTAACATAGGCCTCCAAACCTTTGATTGATTTTTCAATCAAAGAAAGACCATCTGACTTAGCATCTGCTGCATGTTTCAGACCTGTAACAAAATCCTGAGCCTTAACTTCTGCATACTCCTCTCCTTCAGAAGTATACCACTTCACACCCTTACGAAGTTTGTACGTATAAGTCAAACCATCAGCTGAAACAGTCCAATCCTCTGCTAAAGACGGAACAAGATTCCCATATTTATCATTCTCTAAAAGACCATCAACAACATTACCAATCACGTCAGAGGTCGAACTTTTACTCGTAATGCTATAATCCAAGGAAGACGGATCTACTGCATAGACATAAGAAAAGCTCCTCGGGGCATCTGCTTTCTTATCACTTTTCCCACAAGCTACCAAAAGAAGGGCTGCACTCAAGGTTACTCCCGCTCCTAAGAGCCACTTTTTCGATTTCATAGGCAATCTCCTTTAATAATATGTTATTTCCACCATTATACTCTATTTTATTCTAAATGCAAGAGCTTTCGACAAATTTTTTAGAAAATTCTAACAAATGTTTTTAAAAGAGTTTTCTAAAAAACTTTTAGCAAAAAACCTCAAACTCTATAAGCTTGAGGTCCCCACTTTTTAGTCAGTCAATTCCACACAGAAAGCATCCCATGGAGCTAAGATTTGTTTTTCAAAAACTTCTTGAGCCACAGTATTTTCAATCAGGACTGATTTAACTTTTCCTTCTACTGCCAAGTCTTGTTTTTCATTGGACAAGTTGGCCACAACTAGGAAACGGCGGTCACCGTCCTTACGAATATAGGCAAAGACCTTATCAGCCGTATCAAGTAATTCAAAGTCAGCTCGAATCAGCCAGCTATTCTCCTTACGGATTTGAACTAGCTTCTGATAGGTATAGAAAATAGAATCTGGATTTGCCAGCGCTTCTTGAACATTGATTCTTTGATAGTTTGGATTCACTGCCAACCAAGGTTGACCTGTTGAGAAACCAGCGTTTTTGCTCTCATCCCATTGCATAGGGGTACGAGCATTGTCACGTCCAATGACACGGATACTGTCCATGATTTCTTCCATAGGAACACCTTTTTCAAGAGCCTCACGCGCATAGTTGAGGGATTCAATATCTTCTACTTGGTCCAGTGTTTCAAACGGATAATTTGTCATCCCAATTTCCTCACCTTGGTAGATATAAGGAGTTCCTCTCATGAGATGAAGTAAGATTGCAAAAGCTTTGGCAGATTTTTCTCGGTATTCTTGGTCATTCCCCCAGATTGAGACGATACGAGGGAGGTCATGATTGTTCCAGAAAAGCGAATTCCAGCCATCCTCAACTCCTAACTCTGTCTGCCATTTGTTGAAAATCTCTTTCAACTTAGGGATATTCAGCTCTTTTTGATAGTGCCACTTAGGTTGCCCTTCCTGATACTGAAGACAAATGTGTTCAAACTGGAAGACCATAGACAATTCTTGCCCCTTTGGATCAGAGTAGAGCTTGGCAATCTCTGGCGTTGCTCCCCAGGTTTCCCCTACTGTCAAGAGATTCTTATCTCCAAAGGTCGCCTGATTCATCTCCTTGAGATAGGGGTGGAGCATGGGACCGTTATTAACTACTTTCTCATCAGGAATTTTGCCAATCATGTCAATGACATCCATGCGGAAACCGCCAATTCCTTTATCAATCCAGAAGTTCATCATCTCATAAATTTTCTGGCGAAGTTTTTCATTCTCCCAGTTGAGATCCGGCTGTTTCTTGCTGAAAAAGTGAAGATAGTATTGACCAGACTTTTCATCGTATTCCCAAGCAGACCCACTAAAGATAGAATCTAGATCATTAGGCTCATCTCGCCAGATATAGTAGTCACGCTCAGGGCTATCAGGATTTTCACAGGCCTCGACAAACCAATCATGTTCATCCGAGGTATGATTGACCACCAAGTCCATGATGATACGAATATCACGCTTCTTGGCTTCCGCGATTAGTTGGTTCATATCCTCCATGGTCCCAAAAATAACTGCAATCGCTTGATAATCAGCAATATCGTAGCCATTATCATCCATAGGACTGTCATAAACTGGAGAAAGCCAAATCGCTGTAATTCCTAACTTGGCTAGATAGTCTAACTTACTGGTAATTCCTAGCAAATCGCCAATTCCATCTCCGTTGCTATCCATAAAGCTCTTAGGATAAACTTGATAGACTACGGCATTATGCCACCATTTTTCTTGCATCTTCTTACCTCATTATTTTCATAATCTATAGTCTATGATAGCGCTTTTCAGAATTTTGTGCAAGCGTTTGCCTAATCTTTTTGATTCCTTTTTTAACTCCATAGTTTCCTAACTTCCAATTTTTTATTATAATAGAGGTCAGAGGTAAAAAAATGAAAAAACAAGCTTTTAGTTCTGAACAATATTTGAATCTACAGCGCGACCACATTTTGGAGCGCATTAACCAATTTGACGGCAAGCTCTACTTGGAGTTTGGTGGCAAAATGTTAGAAGACTTCCACGCTGCCCGTGTTCTTCCTGGCTATGAACCTGACAACAAAATCAAGCTCTTGCAGGAATTGAAAGAGCAAGTTGAAGTTGTAATCGCCATTAATGCTAGCAACATCGAACATTCCAAAGCACGTGGTGACTTGGGCATTTCTTATGATCAAGAAGTTCTTCGTTTGATTGATAAATTCAATGAACTGGGGATTTTTGTTGGTTCCGTTGTCATCACACAGTACGCTGGTCAACCAGCTGCAGATGCCTTCCGCAACCAACTTGAGAAAAACGGAATTGATTCCTATCTTCATTATCCAATCAAAGGATATCCAACAGATATGGATCATATCATTTCTCCAGAAGGCATGGGGAAAAACGACTACATCAAAACCAGTCGTAACTTGATCGTCGTAACCGCTCCTGGACCTGGTTCTGGAAAATTGGCAACCTGTATGTCCAATATGTACCACGACCAAATCAATGGTATCAAGTCTGGTTACGCTAAATTTGAAACCTTCCCAGTTTGGAATCTTCCTCTTCATCATCCTGTCAACTTGGCCTACGAGGCTGCTACAGCTGACCTTGATGATGTCAACATGATTGACCCTTTCCATCTCCAAACCTATGGAGAAACCACTGTCAACTACAACCGTGATATAGAGATTTTCCCAGTGCTCAAGCGTATGTTAGAACGTATTCTTGGTGAATCTCCATACGCTTCTCCGACAGATATGGGTGTTAACATGGTTGGTTTCGCTATTACAGATAATGAGGCTGCTATCGAAGCCTCTAAACAAGAAATCATCCGTCGCTACTATCAAACAGTGCTTGATTTCAAAGCTGAAAAAGTGGGCGAATCTGCTGTCAAGAAAATTGAGTTGCTTATGAACGACCTCGGTATCACACCTGCAGACCGCAAGGTTGCTGTCGTTGCGCGCCAAAAAGCAGAAGAAACTGGTGGACCCGCCCTAGCCCTTGAATTGCCAAATGGGGAAATCGTCACAGGTAAGAACTCAGAACTCTTTGGCCCAACTGCCGCTGCCTTGATTAACGCTATCAAGAAATCAGCTGACATTGCTAAAGAAGTGAAACTAATCGAGCCTGAAGTTGTTAAGCCAATCCAAGGTCTTAAAATCGATCATCTCGGTAGCCGCAATCCACGCCTGCATTCAAATGAAATTTTGATTGCCCTTGCTATCACAGCTACAGAAAATCCTGATGCTGCTCGTACCATGGAAGAGCTTGGTAACCTCAAAGGAAGCGAAGCTCACTCAACCATCATCTTGACAGATGAAGACAAGAATGTCCTTCGTAAATTGGGTATCAATGTAACCTTTGACCCATACTACCAATACGACCGCTTATATCGTAAGTAACGATTTGAACCTCTCCACTCTCGGAGAGGTTTTCTCTCTGTCTCAGAGCCGGCTTTATGTTATAATGAAAGAAGAAAACTGAAAGGATCTACCATGTCAAAAGAAGTTATTGTTGAAAGTTTTGAACTTGACCACACTATTGTTAAAGCTCCCTATGTTCGCTTGATTGGGGAAGAAACAGGGCCAAAGGGAGATGTTATCTCCAATTTTGATATTCGCTTGGTACAACCAAACGAAGACTCAATCCCTACCGCTGGCCTTCACACTATCGAGCACCTCTTAGCAAAACTCATCCGTACCCGCATTGACGGTATGATTGACTGTTCACCATTTGGTTGTCGCACAGGCTTCCATATGATTATGTGGGGGCGTCATACCAGCGCTGAAATTGCGGCTGTTATCAAGGATTCGCTCAAGGAAATCGCTGAAACTACTACTTGGGAAGACGTCCCTGGAACAACCATCGAATCTTGCGGTAACTACAAGGATCACAGCCTCTTTTCTGCTAAAGAATGGGCAAAACTCATCTTAGAACAAGGGATTTCAGATGATGCCTTTGAACGCCATGTCATCTAAACACAAAAAGGAACCAGTTTTTCAGCTGGCTCCTTCTTTTTTATTCTCAAAATTTTGTCTTATACTCAATGAAAATCAAAGAGCAAACTAGAAAACTAGCCGTAGGTTGCTCAAAGCACTGCTTTGAGGTTGTAGATAGAACTGACGAAGTCAGTCACATATATACAGCAAGGCGAAGTTGACGTGGTTTGAAGAGATTTTCGAAGAGTATTAGGCTTTTTCACGAATAACTAAACCACCATCTTCCATATCTGCTTCTAAGTGTTTGGCATCTAAATGATCCAAGTGGAAGTCCGTTACCTTATCACGAATTTCTTGTTCAACCACGCGACGGAGAGGACGAACACCCATGACTTCGTCATAGCCTTCTTCTGTGATATAGTCCTTAGCTGCTTGACTGACTACCAAGTCAATGTCTTTCTTAGCCATGGTTTGGTTGACTTCAGCCAACATTAAATCTACAATCTTAGAAAGATCTTCCTTAGTCAAGTGTGAGAACTCAATAACTGCATTAAATCGGTTGAGGAATTCTGGACGGAAGAATGGTTTCAAACGGTCCATCAATTCTGGTTTGTCCGCATCTTCTGTCAAGTTGGCTTCATAACCAAATCCAGCATTTGATGTTGCAATAATGACAGTGTTCTTGAAGTTTACTGTATTTCCTTGACCATCTGTCAAACGACCATCATCTAGAACTTGGAGGAGAAGGGTAATGACTTGAGGATCAGCCTTTTCAATTTCATCCAAGAGAATGATAGAGTAAGGATTGCGACGAACACGTTCTGTCAAGGTATTGCTATTGTCATCATAACCCACATAACCTGCTGTTGTACCAATTAGCTTAGAAACGGCAGTGCGGTCACTGTATTCAGACATATCCAAACGAATGATTGCATCCTTGGTACCAAACATATCAAGCGCCAATTGCTTAGCAAGTTCCGTCTTACCAACCCCAGTTGGTCCTACAAATAGGAAGCTACCGATTGGGCGATTGCCTTCATCAAAACCGGCACGGTTACGACGGATAGCACGAGCTACTGCTTCTACCGCCTTGTCTTGGCCGATTACCTTATCTTGCAAGCGATGAGCCATATCTTTCAAACGTTCGATATCAGATGCTCCCATTTGTGACACTGGAATACCCGTCATTCGTTCTACAGATTCAGCCACATCATTGACAGTCGCAGTCACTTTCATATCTTCTGTGTGGTTTTCGATTCTCTTTTCCAATTCTGCAATGCGTGTTTTATAGTTTAGAGCTGCTTCAAAATCTTCTGCCTCGACTGCTTTTTCTTGCTTGTCTTTTTCTGCTTCAATTTCACGTTCAACAGCATGCACATCTGTTACAGGATGTTGAGCTGCCAAGTGAGCTGCCGTTACATCGACAAGGTCGATAGCCTTATCTGGCAAGCTACGTTGAGGAATATACTGAACAGAATAATCCACTGCTGCTTTCAAGACTTCATCTGGCAAGATGACATTGTGGTGTTGTTGATAGAGGTCACGAATTCCTTGAAGGATTTTAAAGGTATCTTCTGCTGAAGGAGCATTTACCTTAACTTCGTTGAAACGACGAGCAAGAGCTGCATTCTTCAAGATAGTGTTACGGTATTCGTCTTGAGTTGTTGCCCCAATCACTGTCAATTCCCCACGAGAGAGGGCTGGCTTGAGAATGTCTGCAAGCCCTTTAGAACCACTGTCACCTCCAGTAGATCCAGCACCGAGGATTTGGTGAATTTCATCAAAGAAGAGAATGATATTTCCCGCTTCTTTCACTTCATTGACTAGGTTTTGAACATTTTCTTCAAAGCTACCACGGTATTGAGTACCAGCTTCAAGACCTGAGATATCAATGGAAATAACTTCCTTATTCTTAATGGCAGCTGGGACATCTCCGTTCACAATGGCTTGTGCCAAACCTTCGACAACGGCTGTCTTACCAACACCTGCGTCTCCGACTAGAACAGGATTGTTCTTGGTACGGCGTGAAAGAATTTCAGATGTTTCTTGAATTTCCTTGTTTCGTCCGATAACAGGATCCAACTTGCCCTCACGCGCTTCTGCTGTCAAGTTTCGACCTAGTTTAGCAAGGACACCGTCTTGTTTCATACCTGAAGCGTGTTGTGGCATTTGTCCATCAGTTTCTGCATTTCCTGGCAATTGACCAGTTGCACGATAATGAGCAAATTCCTCTGGTGTGACTTCGCGTCCATTAATCAAGTAACGGCGATTTTCAGAACTATATCCTCGCATACCACCCATCAATTGGTTAAATAAATCATCCATGTTGTTAAAATTATTAAAGTTGTTTTTCATATTCTTTACCTCTTTTTGTTTACTTAGTTATGATTACTGACATTGACTATCTTTGACCTTTGTCTTAAAAAATTTAGACTAGCTAAATCGCTACTCTAGGTACTATTTCTGGTTTTTCTTTTTCAAGTAGGAGTAGACTATCTTTACTTCTGAAGATTTCTAGATTAAACATAGACCCCACCTCTTTCTATTTCACTTTAAATAAGTATTCTAGTAAGGCTTTCATTTACCTTACGTTTATAATATACTACATTAGTCAGAAAAGGTCAAGAGATTTGACTTTAATTGACCAATATTTTTTAAACAGCAAAAACACCCTGAAACATCAGGGTGCCATTCTTACATCAAATATAAAATTGCTAGGATCAGGAGACTTGCTAGAAGTCCCACTCCCCAAAAGAAGAAGTCAACCTTCCACTCACTCCAAGGATTTCCTTTACCAGACAATCCTCCAAGCTCAAAATGGTGATGCACAGGCGTCATACGGAAAATACGTTTGCCACCAGTCATTTTGAAGTATCCAACTTGCATCATAACCGAAGTTGTTTCAAAAACATAAACAATTCCGATAATCAAGAGAGTCCATTCTTGGTGGAGAGCCATAGAGATAGCTGCCAACATTCCACCTAAAGCCAAACTTCCCACATCCCCCATAAAGACCTTAGCAGGCTTGTGGTTAAAGACGAAGAAACCGAGCAAACCACCAATCATGGCAAGAATCACTAGAAGGATATCCATCTGACCTTGCACATGGGCAATAACTCCATAAGCTGACAAGCTAATCACCACTGAAATACTAGCTAGACCATCTATACCGTCTGTCAAGTTCACTGCGTTTGAAAAACCGACTAGCCAGAAAAGAGCGAAGACAATATAGACAATCCCTAGATGCACTTGGTAGCCAAAGACTGAAAGCATGTCGCCACCGCGCTCATAGAAAAGATAAAAGATAACTCCACCTAAAAGCTGAAGAGCCAATTTCTGTTTGGGATTTAGCCCCTCATTGATTTTACGAAAAACCTTGAGGAAGTCATCTAAAAATCCGACAAGTCCATAAAGGACCAAGATGAACAAAATCATTCCCACATTATTGGTCAATTGTTTTGAAAAAAGAGCGACGAGGAAACTCACCACAACTGCAGCCATGAGGAAAACAAGTCCCCCCATAGTTGGAGTTCCAGCTTTTGCCCGGTGCTGTTTGACATCCTCATGCATTTGCTGGCCTGTAATTTGCGCCTTTCTATAAAATTGGATAAAGGCCGGAATTCCTACTAAAGTTAGTAAAAATGTCACAATTCCAGCACTAATAGAAATAAACATATTAGTCTCCTAAAGTTAATTTAATTTTTTTAATGTTTTTGATAGCTGTATTAGTCCGAACATCTTGCTTCTGAACAACGGAACCTGAACCTTCAAATTCCAGTTCAATATCCAACCATTTAGCAAAGGTCTCGGCAGTCTCTTTTTTCCAGCCATACATGTCTGGAATTTCTTCTACCTTATCCGATAAAAGGAGAACTTGTTGGTTTGGTGCAAGATTGGTCCCTTCGTCTACAGAAGTCTCTTTAATCTTTGTTCCAGTACCTACAACGATTGGTTGCACAATATTTCGGCGTAAGGCTTCCGCCAACTCACCAGGTGAAATATCCTTGATGCTAGGCATTGCATAAGAAGATTCTGTCGTAACTTTATCTAAATTTTTGGCTGGAGATTGAAGATTGAGAGATTCTTTCATAGCTGAAGCCCGCTCCAAGATTGGGTTGGCAAATTCTCCCAACTGGATACCTGAATAATGTTCAGGTTGTTGAACCGTTACATACAAGATAAAATCAGGATTTTCAGCAGGGTTCATAGCCACAACCGAGAAAATGTAGTTGGTAGAACCAACTAAGTAGCCTCCATTTTTCTCGTCAGCGATTTGGGCTGTACCAGACTTGAGGGCTACATTTTGACCTGGAACATTGACAGTTGCTTTTCCTGTACCATGATTGTACATAGTTCCATATCTAGGATCCGTTCCTACCAAGACCATGTGAGTACGAGTTTGGCTAGCTGCATCTTTCGAAACGGGATTTCCTACGATTTCTTTTTGAGATTTACGAACGGTTTGATCATTTGGATCATACAAGGCCGTAATAAATTTAGGTTCCAGCATGACGCCATCATTGGCAATGGCTGTAAAGGCACGAATCATTTGCGTCTGCGTTACAGAAATCCCCTGACCAAATGCACTCATGGCAATATTGACAATATTATCAGCTGGAAGTTGACCAGCGTATTCATCTGTCAAGCCAAAGCGAGTTGGGACCCCAAATTTAAAGCGGTTTAGATAATCCAACCAAGTAGTATCTCCCATTTTTTGTTCAAGTAGACTCATTCCAACATTACTGGAGTGAGCGAAACCTTGTAAGAAAGTCATCATCCCACCAGTAGTCAAACCATCATTAACATCCCAATCTCGAATCGTCACATCCGCTATTTTTAATTCACTGCTATTGAAGTATTCTCCACTTGGGAAGGTATTATTATCAATAGAAGAAGCTAACGTCATAACCTTCATGGCTGATCCTGGTTCATAGTTACTTTGATAAAGAATATCACGCCAAACAAAGTCCTCAGTGATTCCTTCTTTAGTATCTGCATTAAAGGTAGGTCGTTGGGTGGTAGCGAGGATTTCACCGGTCTTTGCACTGACCAAGGTCGCGGTCATGTACTTACCTTTTACTTTTTCTAGAAAGGCATCCATCTGAGTTTCCATGAAAGATTGGAGCGGACTAGACAATGTTGTATAGACATCCTTACCATTCACAGTCTGCTGCGATACCTGTTCCGTACCTGGGACGATATTTCCTAAACGGTCTTTTTCATAGGTAATAATCCCATCTGTCCCTGCAAGAATAGTATTCAAGGAACTCTCTAAACCAGAAGTTCCTAACAAACTCTTGCTACCATCCTCATTTTCATGAAGTTGGGCTAAACCAATAAAACTAGAAGCAAATTGCCCATTTGGATAGCTTCTGTTAGGACTAGTTGTAAAGTCAATCCCTTCAACACTAGCCTCTTTTAATTCTTTTTTAATCGCCATCATATTGGCATAAGTAATCCCATTTCCTTTTGTACCAAAGGAAACCTGAGTCAGATTTGGTTGAGCCAGTTGCTCTTTCACATAAGCTTCATCCATATCCAAATACTTATGGAAGACTTCAGCTACCTTATTAAACTGCGAATCCTCTACATAAAGAATTTTTCCAGTTGCTGACTTGTATTTTTTATCAATAACAGCATATACGTTATAAGAGGTCGCATCTTCAGCGATAGGCACTCCATTTCGGTCATAGATAGTCCCACGCTTAGCAGGGACTGTGCGAGTTGTTTGGTGAACCTTCTTAGCTTCTTTTACCAAGTCAGTACCAAATTTACTACCACTCCCGATAATAACAGCAAAATTGACCAAAAAGATAGCGAAAAGTACGACAGCTAACAAACTGATGTACTTGCCGACTATTCTACGGTTTTCTGCTGGAGATTTACGATTTTTTACCGCAAATCGGGTTATTTTTTCTGTCCATTTCATATCTTACTCCGCTGTTCGGATATTTTCATTATTCAATTTCAAATCTTTTTTATCTGCAATTTCTTTCAAGCGCTCGGAACGAATCAATTCATTCACTTCCTGCTTAGCATCGTCCAGTTCTGTCTTCTTCTCCTCTATCTGCGCATTGATTTTTGTCAAATCACTTTGCACTTGCAAGAGTCGTGTCTGCATAAAGATAATACTCACTGCTAAGACGAGAGCTGTAAAAGCGATGGAAAGATAAAAAGCCTTCTCCACACGGGAGAATTTTTTGATACGATTCTGCAAGAATTGACTGGTTGTTTCTTTCTTATCTACCATTTTTTCCTCTTACTTGTGAATTTTTCTGGCCACGCGCAACTTAGCTGAGTGCGAGCGGTTATTGGCTTCTAATTCTTCTGCACTTGGCAAGATTGGCTTACGGGACACCAATTCCATCTTGGGCTTGAGGTCATCTGGGATGAAGGGCAAGCCTTTTGGAACTTCAACCGTTGAAGCTTCCTTGAACAATTGCTTGGTCAAGCGGTCTTCTAGCGAATGAAAGGTAATCACTGAAATTCTACCATCTAGAGCCAGCATCTCCATAGCCTGCTGGATAGATTCATCTGCCGCCCCCAGCTCATCGTTAACTTCAATTCGAATAGCCTGGAAAATCTGCTTGGCAGGATGACCCTTCTTCTTAAGCTCCTTGGCAGGTTTGGCCGACTTGATAATCTCTGCCAACTCAGTCGTTGTCTCAATTGGCTTGACTTCACGCGCTTGTTCAATCTTACGCGCAATCTGTTTAGAGAATTTGTCCTCGCCATACTTGAAGAAAATACGAACCAAGTCATGATAGTCATAGTGATTCACCACTTCATAGGCTGTCAGACTAGCATCCTGATTCATGCGCATGTCCAGTGGCGCATCCTTTTTATAAGAAAAACCACGCTCACGCTGGTCCAATTGAGGACTAGACACTCCCAAGTCATAACAAATTCCATCAATTTCCTGAACACCAGCTTCGCGCAAACGTGCCTGCAAATGACGGAAGTTATCCTTGATAAAAGTTACCATTCCCTTTTCAATGTAAGGTGCCAAGCGTTGTTGTGCATTGTCAATGGCATTCTGGTCCTGGTCAAAGGCATAGAGATGGCCTTTTTCACTCAATTTACTTAATAAATATTCGCTATGGCCCGCTCCACCCAAAGTCGCATCAACGTAGATACCGTCAGGCTTGACTTCGAGCATATCAATCGTCTCGTGGAGTAAGACCGTTACATGATGAAATTCTTTTGTCATATCTTATCTATTTTACCACAAATCTGATTAGCTTGCACTTGTCAGACAAATAGGTCAAGAAAAGTAAGATTTCTTTAAGAAATATGTCAAATATGCTTGACATTCGCTCTATAGAAGAATATAATATAGTCAAATATATACGACACAAATCAGAAAGGAGAACAGATGAATCGTGTGAAAGAATTTCGCAAGGAACTGGGCATTTCCCAGCTCGAGCTCGCCAAGGATATCGGTGTCTCGAGACAAACCATCAACATGATTGAAAACGACAAGTACAATCCAACCCTGGAACTCTGTCTCAATCTCGCCCGTAGCCTCCAAACTGACCTCAATAGTCTCTTTTGGGAGGATAATTTTTAAAAAAGGAGCCAACTCATGAAAAAAGAAACCTTCACTGAAAAACTGATCAAGCGTACATACGGTATTTCTGATCCCCTTGACGAATACAAACGACGCGAGGCTGATCGTATCGGCAATCAAGTCTTTATCTTCCTCTTTTATCTGATGATTTTCGGAAATCTTATTCCACTCCTTCTGGCCTATAAATATCCTCAAGAAGTGGCTCTAATCTATCCTCCTCTGATTTTAGTGATTGCCCTCATCGCTGCTGGCTATGTCACCTACCAAATGAAAAAAACAGGGATTACAGCTATTGATCCAGATATGCTGAGTGAGAAAGAAAGTAAGCAACTTCGCTACCCTGGTCTGAAAGCAGGTTTGTTCTTTGGTCTATGGATATTTTTTATAACTCCTCTTCTCGATATACTCATAGGTGAAGGTCAGGACTATTTTCAGTCTCTTCTCACTATAAGAAATGGTATATCAAGCATTCTCGGTTCTATCTTCTTCGGGGCAAGCATACAGTTCCTCATCTCCCGTCGCATTGCAAAAGCCAAGAAAAATCAGGATGAGGATTAGGAGGTGCCCTATGAAAAAAGAAAAGAAACAGTCACGTTATCCTGGTCTGAAAGCAGGTTCGATTTATGGAACAGTGATATTTTTTATAATTCCACTCATTGATACCCTAACAAGTGAAAATCCAAATTTTATCACTTCTCTTCTAAATACAAAACATATTTTTAAAACTATACTGGGAGCTTTCTTTTTCGGAGTGATGATGCATATTGTCGACTCACTTCGTATTGCAAGAGCTAAAAAAGACCAGGATTAGGAGGTACCTATGAAATCATTACTAACTTTACTGACCTATCATATTTTGTTCAGTTCTCTGCTCATCTTCATCATCGTTTCAGGGAACTTAATCAGAGAGATATTCCTCGTGCTAGTCTTTGTTCCAGCCCTTAACAAAGGACTGACTTATCTAAAGATTGACTCCCAAAAAACACGCATACTCAACTTAGCACTATGCTTTATGATTCTATCTTTACCACAACTGATGCTCATCTCAAGCGGTTGGAAATATTATTTACTGTTCACTATCGCTATCCTTTCTTCTATCACTTATCTTTATTATCTCTATCAATTCGTAAAAGAAAGTCAGTAAAACTGCTCATTTAGGAGGTTACTAGTATGAAAAAAGAAGACTTAACCACTCGCCTACTTCGAAATCTCTTTCACATCCAAGGCCCTTTTGATGAATGCCGACAAGAGATTATCTACAAGGCTTGTGCCCGTTCTATGGTTCAAATCGTTTATTCTTCCTTCTTTCTCTTCTTGTTTTATCTATTATTTGGACGCTTCATAGAAGCCGTTCGCTATGCCATGCCCTACGTATACTCTGGACTCATTTTTTTCATTACCTTAAAAACTCAAAGAGCCGTCAAAGAACTCCACTTGGAAAAAGATGACAAGTCAGAAATCATCCTCAAAACCTACAGCAAAGCTCAAATCAAATTTCGAAGTTGGGTTGTGTTTATCGGTCTTCAGATTGGCCTCTTTACCTTACTCATCTTTCATAAGGTCTTCGTTCAGCAGATGTCCTTTTCAGATTTTGGGAAGTTGCTCATGCAATTCGATAAAAGTGTCCCTTTCCTGATGTATGGCCTGATTATCGGTAGCATTTTTGGAACCCTGACCTACGGATTTCTATCACTACAGGAGGAGAAAACTCCTAAAAATACCAAACAGAAGGAGAAAAGCAAGCAATGACTTCACTATACGATTTTTCAGTCTTGAACCAAGACAATCAAGAAACTACACTAGAGACCTATCGTGGTAAGGTTCTCTTGGTTGTCAACACTGCTACTGGATGTGGTTTAACGCCCCAGTACCAAGGACTTCAAGAACTCTATGATCACTATCAAGAACAAGGTTTTGAAATTTTAGACTTCCCTTGCAATCAGTTTATGGGACAAGCACCAGGCAGCGCAGAAGAAATCAACACCTTCTGTAGCCTACATTATCAGACCAGCTTCCCACGTTTTGCCAAGATTAAGGTAAACGGTAAAGAAGCAGATCCCCTCTATGTCTGGTTGAAAGACCAGAAATCTGGCCCACTAGGAAAACGAGTCGAATGGAATTTCGCTAAGTTTCTCATCGGTCGAGATGGGCAAGTCTCTGAACGCTTCTCTTCAAAAACAGACCCAAAACAAATTGAAGAGGTCATACGAAATCTACTCTAAACTTCGTTAAAATCCATCCTTCTATGTTCCACAAAATAGCAGGATGGATTTTCTTTAAATTAATTGGACTTTCTTACATTTCTCTATTGCATTTCTTGGAATAATTTAGTATATTTGTCATGTTAATGTTTTTAGGTCATTTTAAAGATTAAGATAGCAATTTAAATTTTTTTATCTTAAGATGAAAACGCTTAAATAGGAGGAAGGTTATACTCAAACTATTGCACAAATTAACTATCATTAAAGAAAATCGTTTCCAAGTCATACTTGGGCTCAGACAGTAGCTGACTGTCTTTATTCAAACTAGGAGTACATTATGAATCGATACCTTTTTGAAAAAGGGCAAACTTTTAGCATCAGAAAATTAACCGTTGGAGTTGCTTCGGTTATGGTTGGACTCGCTTTTTTTGCATCTGGAACAGCACTAGCTGACGAAGCAAAAATTGAAGCTACAAGTTCTCAACCAAACGTAGAAAAATTGGTCGAGGCTGAAAAAACTAAACCAGAAGTTAAAAATGAAAGTCCTGTAACCTCTACACCTCAAAAATCAGAGCAAGCAGAGAAAACTGTTAAACCAGCAGAAGAAAAATCTGTAGCAGATACTAAGACTACTGACTTACTTCCTGAAGAAATCCACGATCAAGCTTATCCTGACACGCCCGTAAAAAACATAGATACTTCAGCAATCGTAGACAAGAAGGATAGTCCTAAAGTTGAGACAGAAAGCATTCTAAAAAACAAGGAAGAACTTCCAAAAGAAGCTGAAAATGGTAATCGTGCGATCATCAACGGTGGTCTAGATTTGAAGCACGTCCCTTATGAAGGACAACCTGCTACTGCTGCTAGTATGATTTACACTATTTACAATGGTGCTTCCCAACGCTATATCGTGTCTGGTTCTGGTATTTTTGTGGCGCCAAATGTCATCTTGACTGTCGCTCACAACTTTTTAGAATCAGACCGTGATACAAAAGAAGGACATATTCGAGGTGGAGATTCTGCTAAGTTTTACTATAACCTCGGTTCTAATTCTGCTGTTCGCAATTCTCAACCTGTAACGGGTAATACTACTCTTTTCAAAGAAGAAGATATTCATTTTTGGAACAAGAAAGAATTTGGAAAAGGATATCAAAATGACTTGGCTGCTGTTGTAGCACCTGTTCCTCTTCAAATCGCTAGTCCAAATAAAGCTGCTACCTTTATTCCCTTGGCAGAAAATAAAACCTATCAACCAGGAGATCCTGTTAGCACGATTGGATATCCGAATGATTCAAGCTCACCAGAGCTCAAAAAACCAATTGTCGCTGGTCAACTTTACAAGGTAGATGGTGTTGTGAAGTCTGTTGATAAGTATGATGATAAAGGCTCAAAAGGCATTACCTATCATATGACTTCTGTTTCAGGCCTTTCAGGTGCTGGTATTATCAACGGTGATGGTAAAGTAGTCGGTGTTCACCAACACGGCACAATTGAAAACGGCATCCCTGACAAAGACCGTTTCGGTGGTGGGATCGTCCTCTCACCTGAGCAAGTCAAATGGGTAAAAGATATTATCGCAAAATATGGTGTCAAAGGTTGGTACCAAGGTGATAACGGGAAACGATATTACTTTACTCCTGAAGGAGAAATGTTCAGAAATAAAACTGCTGTTATTGGTGAAAATCAATATTCTTTCGATGAAAATGGTGTTGCGACACTCATTAAAGGAATCGATTACGGACGTGTAGTTGTTCAACACGTAGATGAAACTGGTAATCCAATCAAAACTGATGATATTTTTGTTGAAAAGACTGAAGTTGGAACAGCTTTTGACTATGACTTCAAAAAAGAAATCGCTAAGACCGACTTCTATACAAAAAATCAAGAGAAATACCAGATTGTCTCTATTGATGGTGTCGAAATCAACAAACAACTCAAAGATGAGTGGACCTACAACGTCGTCAGCAAAACAGCTCCAGGAACACGGGTCATCAAGGTGGTTTATAAAGTGAATAAAGGTTCATTTGCCATTCATTATCGTTTGAAAGACTCAGGGCAAGAATTAGCAGATGTTGTTACTGATAATAATGACGGAAAAGAATACGATGTTTCCTTTGTAAATATTTTTGAAGCAAAAGAAATCGCAGGCTACCGCGCAATCACTCCACGCTTAGAAGCCAGCATCCAGCACAAGGGTGTGAATGATGTCGTCTTTGAATACGAAAAAATCTCTGATAGCTCTAATCCGACTTCAAATGTTTTACCTGCTGCTCATCCAGAAGATAAAGAAACAGAAATCAGAAATCACGGCCCGCTTCCAAGCAAGGCTCAACTTGATTATCACAAGGAAGAATTAGCTGCCTTCATCCACTATGGTATGAATACTTATACTAATTCTGAATGGGGACATGGAAATGAAGACCCTAAAAACTTCAATCCAACTAACTTAGATACAGATCAATGGATCCGTACTCTAAAGGAAACTGGTTTTAAACGAACTATTATGGTTGTCAAACACCACGATGGTTTCGTTATTTACCCATCTAAATATACAAATCATACCGTAGCTGCAAGTCCATGGAAAGATGGAAAGGGTGACCTTTTAGAAGAAATCTCTAAATCGGCTACTAAATACGATATGAACATGGGTGTTTACCTATCACCATGGGATGTTAATAGCCCTAAATATAAGGTAGCTACTCAAAAAGAATACAACGAATACTACCTCAATCAACTAAAAGAAATCCTTGGTAATCCAAAATACGGTAATAAGGGTAAATTTATCGAAGTCTGGATGGATGGAGCACGCGGTAGCGGTGCCCAAAAAGTAACCTACACTTTTGATGAGTGGTTCAAATACATCAAGGAAGCTGAGGGAGATATCGCTATCTTCTCTGCCGAACCAACAAGTATCCGTTGGATTGGAAATGAGCGTGGTATCGCTGGTGACCCTGTATGGCATAAGGTCAAGAAAGCAAACATCACCGAAAATGTTAAGAACGAATACCTTAACCACGGTGACCCTGACGGAGATATGTACTCTGTAGGAGAAGCAGATGTTTCCATCCGCTCTGGCTGGTTCTACCACGATAACCAGCAACCAAAATCCCTCAAAGAATTGATGGATATCTACTTCAAGTCTGTTGGTCGTGGAACGCCACTTCTTCTCAACATTCCACCAAACAAAGAAGGTAAATTCGCAGATGCTGACGTGGCTCGCTTGAAAGAATTCAAAGCGACTCTAGATCAAATGTATGCGACTGACTTTGCCAAAGGAGCAACTGTAACAGCAAGTTCTACTCGTCAGAACCATCTCTACAAAGAAAGCCACCTTACAGACGGTAAAGATGATACTAGCTGGGCACTTTCAAATGATGCTACAACTGGTAGTTTCACAGTTGATTTAGGACAAAAGAGACGCTTTGACGTCGTAGAACTCAAGGAAGATATTGCCAAAGGACAACGTATTTCTGGATTCAAGATTGAAGTCGAAATCAACGGACGTTGGGTTCCATATGGTGAAGGTTCAACCGTAGGCTATCGTCGTTTGATCCAGGGTCAACCTGTAGAAGC
Source organism: Streptococcus sp. M334 (assembly GCF_000187745.1). Classification (GTDB taxonomy): domain Bacteria; phylum Bacillota; class Bacilli; order Lactobacillales; family Streptococcaceae; genus Streptococcus. The sequence goes on from NZ_GL732487.1 coordinate 84,781, forward strand.
ACAAAAAATCCGAGTTACGATTACTGGCTCACAAGCCACACCAATCCTAACCAACTTCTCAGTCTATAAAACTCCGAGCACTATCGAAAAGAATGATGGATATCCTCTTGGACTAGAATACCACTCAAATACAACGGCTGACAAGGAAGGTACAACTTGGTACAACGAATCAGAAGGTATCCGCGGTACTTCTATGTGGACCAACAAGAAAGATGCCAAAGTCACCTACCGTTTCACAGGAACCAAGGCTTATGTTGTATCAACCGTAGATCCAAACCATGGTGAAATGTCTGTATACGTGGATGGTCAAAAAGTCGCAGATGTACAAACCAAGAACAGTAGCCGTAAACGTAGCCAAAAAGTTTACGAAACTGGTGATTTAGCGCCTGGAGATCACACTATTACTCTCGTTAACAAAACAGGTGAACCAATTGCTACAGAAGGAATCTACACTCTAAACAATAACAGCAAGGGTATGTTTGAGCTTGAAGCAACTTCTTACGATGTCGAAAAAGGAAAACCTATTACTGTTACAATTAAGCGTGTTGGTGGAAGCAAGGGAGCTACTACCGTTCGCTTCATTACAGAACCTGGAACAGGTGTTCACGGTAAGGTTTACCAAGATACAACTCAAGATGTGACCTTTGCAGATGGTGAAACAGAGAAAACTGTTACCATTCCAACTATCGATTTCACCGAACAAGCTGACTCAATCTTTGACTTCAAAGCCAAACTCACTTCTGCGTCTGATGGTGCCCTACTCGGTTTTGCTACCGACGCAACTATTCGAGTAATGAAGGCTGATTTATTGAAGACGAATCAGATAAATTACGACGACCAGGCTAGCCAATTAGATTACAGTCCTGGCTGGAGACACGAAACCAACTCTTCTGGCAAATACCAAAACACTGAATCATGGGTATCATTTGGACATCTGACAGAGGATCAGAAGAAAAAGACAACTGTGACTGCTTATTTCTATGGTACAGGATTAGAAATCAAAGGATTTGTTGACCCAGGTCATGGTGTCTATAAAGTATTTCTTGACGGTAAGGAAGTCACCTATCAAGATGGAATGGGAAATGCATCCACTATTGATGGCAAGAAATACTTTAGCGGTCACGCTACCCAACGCCAAGGTGACCAGACTCTAGTCAGCCTAAAAGGACTTGATGAAAACTTGCACGCAGTAACTCTCCAACTAGACCCTGACAAGAATGATTTAACCAAAAATATTGGTATGCAAGTGGATCAATTCATTACAAAAGGCGAAGGTAGCGAGCTATACAGCAAAGCAGAAATCCTTCAATCTATCTCTAAATGGAAGGAAGACTTGTCTAATTTTGATCCTGCTGGATTGAAAGATACTGCAACTGCACGCCAAGCGTTTAAGTCTAATCTTGATAAACTCACTGCACAATTAATTTCTGATACGGTAAATATACAAGATTTGATGTCAACAGTCACTGCTTTGCAAGATATTCTTAGCAAAGATGAAAATTACCAAAAACCTGGAGACGAAACAAGCCCAGAACAACCAGTTGAACCAAAACAACCGGAACAGCCTGAAATCAATTATGATAAGGCTATGGCTAGCTTGACTGAAGCTATCGAGAAAAAAGTGGCTGAACTCGGTACTAACAACGATGCTAAGAAAAAATTAGTTGAAATTACTGATAAAGCAATCGCAGCTATCCAAGAAGCGAATACTCAAGAAGACGTCAACAAAGCCCTCAACAACGCCCTTGAACAAATCAAGCAATTGCAACCTAGCCAGCCAGAACAACCAGTTGAACCAAAACAGCCTGAAAAACCAATTACTTCTTCAAATCCTGAAGAAGGGGTTAAAAAGCTTGTCTTCCAACTCCCAAGTTTGGATATTGTTAAGAAAGCAGTACCATTCAAGACTATCCGTCGCGAAAATCCACAATTAGACAACGGGAAAGAACAAGTTCTAGCAGAAGGGAAAGATGGTGCTATAATCGAGTATATCGAAGTAGATGGCAGCAATCGCAAGGTAGTTCAAACTGAATCAACTCCAGCTCTAGACCGAGTGATTGAAGTTGGAACGAAACAAAACTCTGTAGGAACAGATACTCCACCAGTTGTGACTCTTCCTGAGTACCTTCTACCAAAAGAACCTGAAAAACCAATTACTTCTTCAAGTCCTGAAGAAGGGGTTAAAGACCTTGTCTTCCAGCTCCCAAGTTTAGATATTGTCAAGAAGATAGTACCATTCAAGACTATCCGTCGCGAAAATCCACAACTAGACAAAGGGAAAGAACAAGTTCTAGCAGAAGGGAAAGACGGTTTGTTAGTTGAGTACGTCGAAATAGATGGTAGCAATCGCAAGGTAGTCCAAACCAAATTAACTCCAGCTCTAGATCGAGTGATTGAAGTCGGAACTAAACAAAGTTCTGTAGGAACAGATACTCCACCAGTTGTAACTCTCCCTGAGTATGTTCTACCTAGAGAAACTGAAAAACCAGCTCCTGCAGTTATAACAGAAGATTCACCAAGAAAAGATGAAAAAGCACCTGTTGCTACTACAGTTAAACAAGAAAAGGAAAAACAACTCCCAGAAACTGGAGAACAAGAAGCAAATGCCTTCTTATTCTTGGCTGCTATTACTTCAGTATTGTCTCTACTCATCTTCCAAAAGAATTTCAAAGACTAATTAAAATCTTTACTTAATTCTTTTCAATGATTCTAGTTCCCCCCAAGAGTCTGGGACAATAGTCTCTTGTCTTCAAAAAAAGCAACGGAGTGTACTGACCCCAAAAAGTTAGACAATTAATTTATCCGAAGGATTTAGTTCTGTATTGCACAGGGCTAAGTCCTTTTAGTTTTACCTTAATTCGTTTATTGTTGTAGTAATCAATATAGTCTACAATAGCTTGTTCCAATTGCTTAAGCGACTGAAACGACTTCTCATAACCGTAAAACATTTCCGATTTCAAAATCCCAAAGAAGGATTCCATCATGCCATTGTCTGGGCTGTTACCCTTGCGTGACATAGATGCTTGAATTCCCTTACTCTCTAAAAACCTGTGATAAAAATCGTGTTGGTATTGCCAACCTTGGTCGCTGTGTAAAATGGTATTTTCATAGTATTTCTCTGTAAATGCCTGTTCCAACATCGTTTTTACTTGTTCTAAATTAGGCGAACAAGAAAGATTATAAGCGATGATTTCGCTGTTAAAACCATCTAAAACTGGAGATAAGTAAAGCTTTTGAGTACTTGCTGGAATGGTAAATTCTGTCACATCTGTGTAGCACTTTTCCATTGGTTTAGCTGCTTCAAATTGGCGTTGAATAAGGTTGTCTGCTTTCTTGCCAACATCTCCTTTATGAGAAGAATACTTGCGTTTCTTGCGGATTCTAGCTTGTAAATTGAGCACTTTCATCAAGCGTTGAACTCTTTTATGATTGACCACATAACCACGATTTCTTAATTCTAAATGAATCCGACGATATCCGTAATTTCCTTTGTGTTCGGTAAAAATAGCTTGAATTTCAGTTTTAAGCTTTTGATCCTTATCTGGTTTGTCTAGCTGTTTCAGCAGACTATCTCAATAAAGCAAAATAAATCATGATTTTAAAAATTTAGAAGAGGTTATCAGAAGGTTATCACAAAGCTATTTGAGCTCAAAAATCGACAAAAAAGCACTTTGCAAAATTTTTGCAAAGTGCTTTGAAACGTTGATATAATCGTATTGATTAACGTTTTGAGAATTTTTATACTATAAACTATGGATACTCTATCTAAACAAATCCCTCTATATCAACATTTTAGAACTTGAAATTTCCATGAAAATGGATTAAAATCCTCCGCTCTGGATAAAATTAACACCAATTAACACCGTAAAATAGACTAGTCAGCTATCTCGATTTCGAGATAGTTTTTCATTCATCAAAGATTATCCATTCAATCAGAGCAAATTTTATACTTAAGCCTACATCAATTTCTAATTATTCTTTCTCACTTAAAATTGCATCAGTTTCAATTAGGTATATCCAGAATGTTATTAAATATATTTATATATTTGTCTGAATTTTGATTTGTCTGTAGCTTACCTACTAACTCTGATAAGTCTGGACTAATATCTTCAGAAAAAGGAAGGAAGAACTCTGAAGGAGAAATTTCTAAGCCGTCAAGTATTTTTAGTAAAGTTTCAACAGATAAATTTCTCTTATCATTTTCAACAAGGTTCATAAAGGGAAGACTTAGTTCGCTTCGCTCAGCAAGTTCTTGTTGCGTAAGTTTCAATTTTATACGATAACTCTTAATTTGAGAACCGATAGATAATTTTTTTACAGACACTAAAAATCCCCTTTTACTCTTTTTTAACTATTGTATAAATAGTTGGTAAAAAGATATATGCAATATTGTATATATTTTTTATTTTATATTTACAATTAAATAATTTTGTGATAGGATATAAAATAAGGAGGTTTAATTTAAATGGCATTACTTATTCAAGAAGTCGCAGACGAGCCAGGATGTGCTGGGTGTGGGTGTGGCGCAATTTTAGTTCCAATAGTAATAGTCTACTTATTCAGAGATTCGATTATAAGTGGTATTATATCGTTATTATCAGGATTACTCACAATCGCCCTATGGTTGCTTGGATTTGTCTTAGTTGCAATCCTAGGTTTCTATCTTATAAAATACCTAATAGAGTTTCTAAAAAATAGAGAGCAGAAAAACCATGATAATAATTAGAGAAAAGCCACTTTTTCCCATCGGTATAATTTTAGGAGCTATCCTTACCACTCTCCTGTTAGTAATAATTTTATTAAGCAATAGCGGTTTCTTTTCAAAAAATCATACTTACAAAAAAGAGAGATAGTAACTCTACACAATGTAGATTTCGAATACAAAGAATCCATTACTTTGGATGATAAAAATGGCAACCATATATTAGAAGAGTTAACCAGAAAAGACTTTAAAAACACAATAGAATATAAAGGAAATACCTATGAATATTTTGAAACCTATTATAACGATTTTACAGATTACATTTATCTTGATAGGTATCGTAAAATAGAAAAAGGTACACCAGAAGAAAAATGGGGAAACTCCTACAAAAATATGTTTCTTAATGTAGTAGCTGATTTTGATGGCAAAGTTATAAAAATAGCTCATTAATTATAGCAATTCTAATTTATAGAGTTGCTTTTTTATATTTTTTATTTAAAAGTGTGAGTTATTCAAAGAAATTTTTTGATATTATACCTTTAGGAGGATTTTCATATGAAAAAATATAACAGTTTATACTCTACAAAACGTAAACTACTTTCTTCATATTTTGCTATGTCTGACATAATTATCGAGATTGATAATAAGAAATATATGGTAAACAATCTATTGAATCAATCTGAATTTCAATATTTATCGGACTTGCACAAAATTCGGAGAGTGTTGCTCTATATTAGCAATTATGAATTTTCCAATTACTTACATTATGAGCAAGAAAAAAGTATGTCAAGAAAAAAGAGAAAACTATTAGATGAAAATATATATAAAACACTCTCAGATTTTGATAAAGATTCAATAGGTTTTCCAAGAAAGAAAAATGGAACAACCTATTCTAGTAGTTTTATTGAAAAGCTCTTATCTTTAGATAAAATCAATGATGAATTTGTCTATAATACAGTCACAAGTGAAAAATTCTTAAAAATTTTAATTGATTCTATTGAATCTGACTTAGGCTATAATAATAAGAAATTGCAGAGTCACTTTATTAATTCAGTAGTTAATTTGGCATATTACAATTCGGATAAATCAATAACTAAAAAGAATTTTAAAGAAAAATTTTATAAAGAAGCTTTAAAGAGTGCAAAGCCAATAAGATAATAGAGACAGAGAAAAATCTGTCTTTTTTTATTTTATTTTTTTGAAGTGTGATTTTTTGACTTACCTATTTTGAGATAATAAATTCATAAAGATACATAGACCGTCCTATTACATATGTTTGAGGTAACGATTAGGCGGAAATCTCCTCAGAAAGGCAAAGGTAAAAGCAAATGGCATTATCAATCGGAGTCAGCGATTCTTCTAAAGATTTCGCTAAACAAATCACGAGGGAAACAACTGTTCCTAAATCCATTCAAACAGTTGACTATACAACTGGTGTAATAAATGAGGGAAAAGAAAATGAATTCCCTTACGCAAGTTTAACAGTTGTTGACCCTACACTGTTCCAAAAGTTCGAAAGTATCGGACAAGAACAATATTGTCCAACCTTTAAGGTCAAATTAAAGGGATATAGAGGAGAAGACTTAACTCCTCTAATCGGTAAAGAACTTACCTTTCCAGAGTATGAGGTTGCCTTTGTCTTCGACAAGTTCAAGCAGCCTATCGGTTTGTCCCTTGTCCTCGAACTATCAGATATTTCAGTAATTTAAGGGGAAACTTATGAAACAAATTAAACAAATACTTGAAAAAATCACTTCTCTAAAATGGTACTTCCAACTACTTATAGCTTTAGCTATTATAGTATCTGTATTTGCCTTTTATAAGCTACTATCTTGGATTTTACCTTTTATCTTAAGTGGGTTGCTGTTAATCGGGGTATTTACAGAGGGAGAAGCATTCTCTATGATGTGGAATAGCTATAAACAAAGCAAACAAGTACCTGCAAACCCTCTGTATGCTAATATCTATCATTGGCTAACTGAAACAGGTGTTAATGAACTTCCAATCGCTACCCTTCAATTTACTCAAGGTGTAGAATTCCCTGATATTACTCAAGGTATCTTCTACATTCATCTTGAAAAAGCAGTTAGCGGTCAAGAACTAGCAGATTTCGAAATAAAAGCAAGGCAAACTGTCAAAATGATGTCTAACGGCTCTGTTGATTGTGTTGTTAGTGTTGCAAAACACGACCCGTTCCTTGCTATTAAAGTTCGGTTGATTTCTGCCAATGAAATGCTAAATCAAAACCAGCATACGGAGGAGGACTTTTAGAACATGATTCATAATGTTTTTGAGGTCAACAACAGAGGTCAACCCACTCCTGTTTCTATTGATATAGACCGACACTATGCCTTAGTCGTTGCAGGCCCATCAGGCTCGGGGAAGAGTACGTTTTTAAGAAGAATTATCGGTCTCATTTCATTTTATGATACAGATGCTGAAGCTTATTTCATGGACTTTAAAGCAGATGAAGAAATGTTTCCAATGACTAGTGACCATGTCGCAAGAGGTTTTAACTGTTTAGAACTTTTTGAAACAGTCTACAAACGTTTTGAAGCTAGACTTGATAAGCAAGAACAAAACTCGCATAATCTTTACCTGATTTTTGATGAGTGGCAAGCTTTCCTAGCTTATCTAGAACAGACTGATAAGAAGAAACATAAAGATATTTTATCAAAAATGTTGATGATGAATAGTATGGGTAGAAGTCTAGGTTTACGAATTATTCTGTCTAGTCAGCGGTTCTTAATGGTAGATTTACCAGGTCGGTATAACTTCAACTGTATAATTTCATTATCTACTAGTTTTCTCATGTCTACGAATAACAGGCAACTCCTTTTTCCTGATATGGAAAAAGATGAAGTTGTAGTAAAACCTAGAGGATATGGATATTTTCAGCTAGAGGGGGAACCTGTCAAGATGTTTCGTACGATTCAAGTAAGGGACGAGGAACGGTTAAATCAACGGATGCAGGAGCTATTTTCAAGATATAACTAGCGTTTTTTCTGCTACACTTGTTAGGTACGACAGTAAGCTTGTTTTGAAGTTACATCATCGGTATAGTGTCGGCACGACTTCATTAGCAGAAAAATGACTGCTTGCAAGGGCTAGAGGGTGGAGATTTTTCAAGCGTAACGATGCCGAAGGCAAGGAGTGAAGCGAAGAAAAATACTACCCGTCCCTTGTTAGCTGGCAAGCGTTCTTGGTTCGATGATTTATCATCGGGCAGGAGAGGCTGGGGTTTGTGGGGCAACGCCCCAAGAGAAGATTCATTGGGGTTACTACGACCCCCAATGAATCAATAATCAATAATCAAAAAAGGAAGAAGCTAAAATGTCAAAATCTAAAGAGAAACGTTCAAATAAGTGGGCATTCTTGCTTTATCAAGATAGTGCTCCTGAAAACTACCTTGATATTCTTGAAGAAATGCACATCCCATTTGTCTTGAGCCCTTGGCATGATAAAGATGTCGACAAGGAAACTGGAGAGTTCAAAAAGGCTCATAAGCACGGAGCATTGTTCTTTGAATCGCTTAAAAGCTATTCTCAAGTTTCCGAACTCCTAACAGAAAAGTTGAATACACCTGCTCACGTTGAAATAGTCATGTCCCCAAAAGGTATGTATGATTATTTCACACACGCAGAAAATCCTGATAAGACACTTTATAATATCGAAGAAATAGAAAGTGGTTGTGGCTTTGAATTGGATAAATTTCTGATTGAGCACAATTCGGGTCTATTTTTAGAAACAGTTATTGATGTTATTACTGAAAATAATTTTACAGAGTTTGAAGATTTAGTACGGTATGCTAGATTTAATGATAATTCTCTACTCGGTCTAATCATTGAGCGGACTTATTTTTTCACAAAATTTTTAGACTCAAGACGTCACAATCCCCAAAACAAAGCAAAAACCTCATCAGAGCAAACTTTGGCGAGCAGGTCTGATGAGGATAGCACAGAAGATGGTATCTCCTGATACCTCTCATTATATCATAGAAAGAGGTAAATTATGGTTAATCAGCCATTACTATTAACAAGACAACAAGCTTCTGAACTACTTGGCATTGACCCAAAATCTTTTGACAAGTACATCAGAAATCATCCTGATTTTCAATGTTTTATGATTGGTAAGCAGGAACGCTACCTGAAATCTAAACTTATAAGATTCATTGAATCTCACTGTGATTAATGGATAACGATTGATAAAATGAGATTTTTCATATATGCTGTATGTGACTAGTCTATTTTATCAATCATTTTTCATATAGAAAGGCTGATAAAATGGCAACTATTGCGAAACGTGGAAATTCTTTCCGTGCAACTGTATCACTCTACAAGAAAGGACAATACAAACGAGAAACCAAAACATTTTCTAACAAACAAGACGCTGAATTATGGGCTCTTGAAATGGAACTCGAAAAAGGACGAGGGAAAGATATTGCTGAACGCTCTACCCTATTTACTGACTTTTATCGTAACTGGGTTAACTCTGTAAAACAGAATGAGGTTCGTGAAGCTACTTTCGTCAATTATAAGCGAACTCTTGTAATCGTGGACGAACTGTTTGAGGGAATGCGACTAAAACACTTGGATGATTTAGTCATGCAGAAAAAGCTTGATAAATACGCTGAAACTCACTCCAAAAAGACAACCAAAGAACTTGTTTTAAAAATCAGAGGTTCACTCAAATACGCATACTCTAAAGGATTGATTACAAATGACTTTGGTTCACTCTTAAAAGCAAGAGGTCAAGAACAACCTAAGCGTAATGTCCCTCTATCAGTAACTGAGTTTAGGGAACTCAGAAAATATTGCCTCGACCACCAAGAAGAGGACGAGTTCAATATTCTTGTACTTCTTGCCTTAGAAACTGGTGCAAGGCGAGGTGAACTACTTGGATTGAAGAAAGAAGATATTTTTGAGTATGGTATCAATATACGCAGGTCAATCAGTCCTATTAGTGATGATACTCAACTAAAAACAAAACACTCAAAACGGGATATTTCTATCAACCAAGATATCTACTTCGCTCTAATGTCTCTAGCAAATAAAAAAGAGAATTATATCTTCGACTGGAACGGATTCAGACAAGCAAGCCAACTCCAAAAACTTTTGAAGAAACTAGACCTGAGCAAAACAACTTTTCATGGTTTGCGTGACACTCACGCTTCTTTTCTTTTTTCAAAAGACATTAGCCTAGATTATATTTCTCGCAGGCTCGGACACAATTCAATTCTAACTACACAGAACTATTATCTTGAACTGATGCCAGAAAAAAAGCACCAGCAAGATGCTGATGCTTTAAGTCTCTTAAACGACTTATCAATATAATTAACACCAACTGACACCAAAAAGGTGCCATAATCGTTGGTATAATAAGGTATTGATTAACGTTTTGAGAATTGTGATGCTTTACGAGCTTTCTTAAGACCTGGTTTCTTACGTTCAACTTTACGTGAGTCACGTGTAAGAAGTCCTGCGCGTTTCAATGAATCGCGGAAGTCTGGGTCTACTTGAAGAAGGGCACGAGCGATACCGTGACGGATAGCTCCTGATTGACCAGCGTATCCACCACCTACAACGTTAACGAAAACGTCGTATGAACCTGCAGTTGAAGTAACTGCGAATGGTTGGTTGATTACAAGACGAAGGTCAGCGTGTGGGATGTACTCTTCAACATCTTTTTTGTTAACAGTGATTTTACCAGTTCCTGGAACAAGGCGAACGCGTGCAACAGCGTTTTTACGACGTCCAGTACCTGCATATTGTGCTTGTGACATACTTTATTGTTCCTTTCCTTAGATAAGTCCTGAAATATCAAGAACTTCTGGTTGTTGTGCAGCGTGAGTGTGCTCAGCTCCAACAAATACTTTCAACTTCATACCTTGAGCGCGTCCAAGAGTATTGTGTGGAAGCATACCTTTAACTGATTTCTCGATCAAACGTACTGCATTTTTAGAACGAAGTTCACCTGCAGAGATTTGTTTCAATCCACCTGGGTGGTTTGAGTGAGTGTAGTAGATTTTATCAGTTGCTTTTTTACCAGTTAATTTAACTTTTTCAGCATTGATAACAATCACAAAATCACCTGTATCAGTGTGTGGTGTAAATGTTGGTTTGTTTTTTCCGCGAAGTACGCTAGCAACTACTGCAGAAAGACGTCCAAGTGGTACATCAGTTGCGTCAACTACGTACCATTTACGTTCAACTTGGCCTGGTTTAGCCATAAATGTTGTTTTGTTCATGATTTCTCCTATATATAGTTCGATTTTTGTTTACGGTGATGGGTGTTCCTTCCCATCGAAAAGTATTTGGAAGGTTCCGGGGCCTTTCAAATGGGGTAAACAATACCGCTTACTATGATACCAAATTTCACCCCTAAAAGTCAATAGATATGAAAAATATTTTTCTGAATTCCACTCTTTTTATCTCTAAAAAACCTCGCTTTCGCGAGGCTCTTCTATTTATAAGCTAAGGCACGTTTAAAGGTTTTCCAAGGGCCTAAATCATCTGTTTGCAAAACGAGACTAGCATACATACGCCCGATAAAGACTGTTGCAGTTACTGCAAAAGCAATCGTAATCGCAAGCGAAATCCAAGCTTCTAAGCCATTTGCATAACCATTTATAGCTCTAAATGGCATGAAGAATGTCGAAATAAAGGGAATATAAGAACCAATCTTCAAGATGAGATTGTCACCAGCTGCACCCAGAGCTGTAACTCCAAAAAAACCACCCATAATCAAAATCATCAAAGGCGACAAGGCTTTTCCTGCGTCCTCAGGACGAGAAACCATAGAACCTAGAAAGGCTGCCAAGACTACATACATAAAGAGACTGATCAAAATAAAGAGCAAGGTATTCAGTGAGAAGGCATCTCCCAAGTGATCCAAAACACCAGACTGAGCCAAGAATGGCAAATCTTTAAAGAGCAAAATGGCTGCCAGACCACCTACAACATAAATCCCGATATGCGTTAAAATCACTAGAAATAGAGCCATCATCCGTGCATAGAAATAGTGACTAGCCCTTATGCTAGAAAAGACGACTTCCATAATTTTGGTGCCTTTTTCACTGGCAACTTCCTGAGCTGTCACACCCGCATAGGTAATCAGAATCATATAAAGAAAGAATCCTAAAGCGCCTGCTGCAATTGTTTGAATAAACTTTTTATTTTCCTTGGCTTCATCAATCTTTTCTGTAAATTGAATTGTCTGCGCTAAGCGTTTTTCTTGCTCTTGAGACAAGGAAGCAGTTGAACGATTAAGCTGATTTTGCAGTTCGTTTAGTGTACCTGTAACTGCAAATTTAATTCCATTTTCAAGCGATGTTTCGCCATGATAAACTGCCTTTAGAACACTATCTTCTTGATCAATAGTCAGATAGCCTTTTAATTTCTCATCTTTAATCGCTTCTTTGGCACTTGCTTCGTCTTTATAGTCAAAGTTAACACCATTTACATTCTTCAGTCCTTCTGCTACAGATGGAACTGTTGTCACTACTGCCACTTTACTATTTTTAGCCATAGAAGAACCTTGGAGATGCGCAATTCCTACAGAGATTCCTAAAAAGAGGAACGGCGAAATCACCATAAAGAAGAAACTCCACGATTTGACATGTCGAAGATAGGTTTCCTTGATTACAACCCACATATTTCTCATACTTCCACCCCTGATTCTAGTTTAAAGATTTCATCGATAGTCGGCGCTTGTTGGTCAAAGGTTGCGATATATTGCCCCTGAGTCAAGATTGGGAAGAGTTCCCTTCCAGCGCTCTCATCCTCTAAGATCAATTTCCAACTGCCTTGCTTGGTCAAGCTCACCTGTTTGACATGAGGAAGGTTTTCCAATTCTTCTTTGCTTCGTTCACTTGAAACAAAGAGACGCGTTTTCCCGTATTGATTACGGACATCCTGGACTGGTCCATGCAAGACCACACGGCCATCTCGAATCATCAGAATATCATCACAAAGTTCCTCGACATTGGTCATGACATGGTCAGAAAAGATAATGGTTGCTCCGCGCTCTTTTTCCTGAAAAATGACTTGCTTGAGCAATTCTGTATTGACCGGGTCCAATCCACTGAAAGGTTCATCCAAGATAATCAAGTCTGGTTCATGAATCAGAGTAATGATGAGCTGAATCTTCTGCTGATTTCCTTTTGACAGACTCTTAATTTTATCTGTCAGCTTCCCTTTCACTTCCAACCTCTTCATCCATTGAGGAAGTTTTTCCTTGACCTCCTTGGCATCCATGCCTTTTAGAGTCGCCAAGTAGCGAACTTGTTCAAGAACTGTCAATTTAGGCATGAGACTGCGTTCTTCAGGCAGATAGCCAATCCGAGCGTAGGTATCCTGACGAATATCCTGACCATCTAGACTGATTTCTCCTTGATATTCTAAAAACTTCAAAATACTGTGGAAAATCGTTGTTTTTCCGGCACCATTTTTCCCGACTAGTCCCAAAATACGACCTGGTCGCGCTTGAAAGTCAATACCAAACAAAACTTGCTTGGACCCAAAACTTTTCTCTAGACTTCTTACTTCTAGCATCTTTCACCTCCGAAATGTCTTGCACTCATTATACTCCTTTTTGATAGCCTTTACAATGGTTTCTGTCCATTTTTATCATCCTCATTTTAGTAAAAAAATCTTGGAGCACTTTTCGTGATAAATCCATTATACAGTGGTAAACCCCAATTTATCTTCTCTGCTCCTCAACTGTCAGTTTTTGATCCTGAATTGTTATTTGAGTAACTCCTTTTTCCTCATAAAGTTTTCTTCCCCTAAGACTTCTGGAAAAAAGCGAATAATTTCTTGACAACATTTTTTATAAGAAACCAGTTCATCTGTCATTTCAAGAAGGAGTAATCCTTTATCTACTAATCGGTAGTCTTTCTGAAGTATTCCCTTATAAACCCAGCAAAAACCAAGATAATCACTTCTATGTGTTAATTGAGCCGTTTTTAAAGCAAGTTTAATAAGTTCCAATGATTTTTCTCTATAGTCATTATACAAGAAAGTTACTGCTAGATTAGAAAGAATGGTAAATCTCGCTTCCTTAATGTTAACGTATGATTCATACCGTTTTAAAGTCGCCAATATCTGGTCAGTCAAAGTTAAGACACTTTCCATAGAGACATAAGGTAAAATTCCTACCAATAAGGTTAAATCCCCTAGATACCACTCTTCATAACTTTGTAATTCTTTCCAAATTTGCTCAGCTAAAAGTTGATTATTAACTTCTTTGTCATCATCCTGTAAATATAACTGTAATAATTGCATCCTCCTAAAAATAGGTATATCATCACATGTTTTTAAGTAACTTCTACACTGTATTACAAGATCTTCAATTTGCTCCCTAGTCATTAGTGTGGTTAGTTCTTGTAATTTCATCATAATGTTCATCCGTTCATTAGGTTGATAATAATCACAAATATATTGAAACTCTGCAAAAGTCATATCCATTTGTCTTAAGAGATATTCCATATTCTCAAATTTTGGCGTCGCCTTATTGCTCTCAAATGCAGCAACCGACTGCCTACTAACCATTTTCCCTGCCACCTGAGTTTGAGATAAATGCTTATCTTCTCGTATTTTTTTAAAAATCTTATAATAATCCCATCTCATCTACTTACCTCCAAAATTTCAGGCGCAAAAAAACTTGTCATATGTAAAAACGCTTACATTTTTTATTGTATACTATCTATAAATAAAAAACAAGGAGGAATATCATATGAGAATCGTACATTTCATCGCAAAAACTAGAATAGCAAGTATCTTACCTCTTCTGGTTTTGTTATTTAGTAAACCACTCTGGCCGTGGCTTCCATAAATTAAATACATGAATAAATGAGGAAAAATAAAATGAATAATACCAACAAGCTAGCAAAATCTATCATTCTTTTCTCTGTTATAGGAGCTCTATCATTGCTCAATACACACGAGATTTATGCAGATGAAACAAATACTAATACAGAAACCATAGGTCAAAGTCGAAGCTATGGAGGACTTACTTATCAAAAAACAAATGTACGGTATCGAAAAGAATGGTCTAACTATACACCTGTTAGCTACACAGTGACTACAGGAAGAGCAGGTGCTAGTATATCCGTAAATCAAAGTAAAACTTTTGGTACAAGTATATCGGGAGATGTAAAAGGTATTAATATCGGAGCTCAGGCCTCTATATCTAGTGGTGTCGGTTACACATTAAATGTCCCTCCAAGAAGAAGCGCTTACGTTGGATTTAGGGTTTTATATGAGGTCGAAAGTGGAACTAGAATTGCTAGATTTTACGACGGTGGAGAATTTAGCAGAAATTCATATACTGTAAAACGACCAATTAGAGGAGAATATAGATTAATCTATAGATAAAACATATGAACACCAATATAATAGGAAAGCTCTGCATATTACTATCATTTCTACTCGCAATTATATGTCTATCCTATCAATCTATTTTTTTACCTGAAGGAGAATTGTACGAACCTTACATTTTATCTCGAAATTTGTTAATCATTTCAATCTTAAACTGGACTTTTTTACTTGGCCTCTATTTAATATATAGAGAGGGTAAAAATAAGAATGTCAATCACTAAGGGGCAGGAACTCAAATTATTAAATGCTAAGAAAAGGTAGTTTGACTTTATTCATTCTTAACAATCTTCAACCGATAGTTTAAAACCGTATTTTGAAATTTCAGATATAATAGATTGAAATAAAAGGTGAACAAATCGATTAGGAAAGTCAAATTAATTTCTAGAGATGTTTTAGCAATCACGATATACTACTCTAGATTCAATCTGCTGTCAACTGATCTTTATTTATAATTGTCATACGTCAAAGAGAAACTGACCTTGTTTAAAGCAATCAAAAAAAACGAATAAAACAAAATTCTGACTCTCCAGAAAACTAGTTTTATTCGTTTTTTATGTTTAAGTCTAAATTTTTATTTCAAACTCTAATAACTTAACGCACTTCTGCATTGACTTTTTCTTCAAGAGACGCTTGGATTTTTTCCATGTAGCGTGCGACTTCTTCATCCGTTAAGCTATCTTCTGGATTTTGGAAAGTCAAGCTATAAGCCATTGACTTCATACCAAGTCCCAATTTTTCTCCTGAGAAGACGTCAAAGAGTTTGATATCTGTCAAACGTTTCACGCCTGCAGCTTGGATAGCATCTACAACTTCTTGGTGAGTCACTTCTGCCTTGAGGAGAAGGGCAACGTCACGGCTGACTGCTGGGAATTTGGTGATTTCCACAAATGGATTAGCAGGTTGAAGCGCAGTTTCGATGGCTGAAAGGTTAAGCTCAGCCACATACGTTTCTGGAATATCGTAAGCCTTAGCAGTGACTGGATGCACTTGGCCAAGGAAACCAAGAACTTGGTCACCGAGTGAAATGACTGCTGTACGACCTGGATGAAGGCTAGGGATTTCAGATGTTGCTGTATAAGTTACTTGGAGTCCCAAACGAGCAAAGAGGGCTTCAAGGATTCCCTTAGCATAGAAGAAATCAACTGGAACTGCTACTGTTTGGAAATCTTTTTCTGCAACCAAGCCTGTCAAGGCAAAGGCAAAGCTGTTGATCTCATTTGGAAGTTCTTCTTTTGGATTGCCAGTCTGTTCAAAGACTTTTCCAATCTCGTAAAGGGCCAAGTTTTTGTTCTTACGAGCTACGTTATAAGCCACCGTATCAAGGATACCAGAAATCATATTTTGACGGAGGACAGAACGGTCCACTGTCATTGGCCACATAAGTTCTGTAAGGTTACTTGGTTGAGCTGTAAACTCTACTGCTTTTTCAGGAGTTGTCAGAGCATAGGTAATGATTTCTGTCAAACCTGCTCCTTCAGCAATCGTACGAACTTGACGGCGGAGTTTTTGTGTCGCAGTCAATTCACCAGCTGTACCATCGTCTTTTGGAAGGCTGGTTGGCAAGCGATCATAACCGTAGATACGAGCGATTTCTTCAAAGAGGTCCGCTTCGATGGTGATATCCCAACGACGACGTGGGACGCTGACTGTAAAGCTGTCTGCATTCCCAGAAAGACCAAAGCCAAGACGACGGAAGACGTCTTCTACATCCGCGTAAGAAAGTTCTGTACCAAGGACACGGTTAACATCAGCAAGAGTTGAAGAAACTTCTACATCAGAGGTATCAAGTTCACCCGCTGAAACGATACCCTTACGCACAGTCGCACCTGCAAGCTCTGCAATCATGCTAGCCGCCGCATCAAGAGCCTCATTAACTGTTGCCACATTAATCCCTTTTTCAAAGCGAGAAGATGACTCAGAACGAAGGTTGAGGCGACCACTAGTCTTACGAATTGATTTTCCGTTGAAGACTGCAGCTTCAAGGACGACACGACTAGATTTCTCAGAGATTTCTGTTGCTTGACCACCCATGACACCTGCAAGGGCTACTGGCTTGTCTGCGACAGTGATAACTAAATCATTCACGTCCAAGTCACGTTCTTCACCATCTAAAGTCACCAATTTTTCACCAGCACGCGCTTCACGTACACGGATGTCACTCCCTTCAAATGTATCCAAGTCAAAAGCATGCATAGGTTGACCAAAGTAGAGCAGGATATAGTTTGTCACGTCCACTACGTTGTTAATAGGACGGATGCCTTCGTTCATGAGGAGATTTTGCAACCATTGTGGACTTGGTGCGATAGTCACATTATCTAAGATACGAGCGGCATAGTAAGGCGCCTTGTCTGTTTCAATGCCCACAGAAAGGGCATCTGCTGCAGCTTGGTCTGTTTCTGAAAGAGTAAATTCTTTAAAGTTGACTGCCTTATCATAGATAGCTGCCACTTCGTGAGCCACTCCACGCATAGAAAGGGCATCCGCACGGTTGGGTGTGATAGACAGTTCGATGATTTCATCATCCAAGTCTAGGTAAGAAAAGACTTCCTCACCCGGAACAGCATTTTCTGGCAAGATTTGGATGCCATCTGCGAATTCCTTAGGCACAACTGAGTCAGAAATCCCCAATTCACCAAGCGAACAGATCATTCCAAGTGACTCTAAGCCACGAATTTTCCCTTTTTTGATTTTGTAGTTGTCAGCGATGCGAGCTCCTGGAAGAGCCACCATAACCTTGATACCAGAACGCACATTTGGGGCACCACAAACGATTTGACGGGTTGCTTCTTCGCCAACGTTAACCTGACAAACATGGAGGTGAGTTTCTGGCACATCTTCGCAAGACAAGACCTCACCGACGACAATTTTTGAGAGACCAGCATCAGGTGATTCGACACCTTCGACCTCGATCCCTGTAGTTGACATTTTCTCAGCCAACTCTTGTGATGGCACATCAATGTCCACCAATTCTTTTAACCATTTATAAGATACAAGCATAATTTAGTTCTCCAGAATGACAGTTGCCACTCTAGTTCTTTTCCTTTCCTATCATTTCAATAGAAGAATCCTCTTCTTACCTTAATTTCTTTCTCAGTAACCAATCCGTATCTACTTTTTGACCAACCATAAAATGATGTTGGCTAAATTTTTCAAAACCATATCGGTTATAAAACGCTTGAGCTTTTGTATTATGCTCCCAAACACCTAACCAAGCCCAGAAAAAACTATTTTTTATAGCAAGTTCAAGAGCGAATTCAAACAGTTGCTTACCGAGTCCAAATCCTTGGAATTTTTGTAGCACATAGAGGCGTTGAATTTCAAAAGCGTTCTCTAATTCTCTCTCCGTTTGAGCATTTCCCCAGTTGACTTTGAGAAAACCAGCTATCTCCTCTTCGTGCATAATGAAATAGGTTTCGGATTCTGGATTTTCCAACTCACTTGACAAAACTCTCAGACTATAAGCCTCTTCAAAGTATTCCTGTAACTGTTCTTCTGTATTATCATGAGCAAATGTTTCACGAAAGGTTTGTTTGGCTATTTTAGCCAACACCTCAACATCTGCCATTTCTACTTTTCTAATCATTATTTAAACTGTTCTGAGAAGCGGATATCTCCTTGGTAGAATCCACGGATATCGTTGATTCCGTAACGGAGCATAGCTACACGCTCTTGTCCAAGACCAAAGGCAAAGCCAGAGTAAACAGTCGCATCGATACCACTCATTTCAAGGACACGTGGGTGAACCATACCGGCACCCATAATTTCGATCCAACCTGTTTTCTTACATACGTTACAGCCTTCTCCACCACACTTGAAGCAAGAAACATCCACCTCAACAGATGGCTCTGTGAATGGGAAATAAGATGGACGCAAACGAATTTGACGCTCTTCACCAAACATTTTTTGGACAATCAACTGAAGGGTTCCTTGAAGGTCTGCCATAGAAATGTTCTTCCCAACAACTAAGCCTTCAATTTGGTGGAACTGGTGACTGTGGGTCGCATCGTCTGTGTCACGACGGAAGACACGCCCTGGCGAAATCATCTTCAAAGGACCTTTAGAGAAATCATGGGCATCCATAGCACGCGCTTGAACTGGAGACGTGTGAGTACGGAGTAAGATCTCTTCTGTGATATAGAAAGTGTCCTGCATATCACGAGCTGGGTGGTCTTTGGGAAGGTTCATACGTTCAAAGTTATAGTAGTCTTGCTCTACTTCAAAACCATCCACGACTTGGTAACCCATACCGATGAAGATATCTTCGATTTCTTCACTGGTTTGTGTCAAAACGTGACGGTGACCAGTCGCAACTGGACGACCTGGAAGTGTCACATCGATACTCTCGCTAGCCAGTTGAGCCGCGACTTTCTTTTCTTCCAAGAGCTTAGCTGTTTCTTCAAAGGCAGCTGTCAAGACATCACGAGCTTCATTGACGTGTTTCCCGATAATTGGACGCATCTCAGCAGAGACATCTTTCATTCCTTTGAGGATTTCAGTAAGCGATCCCTTTTTACCAAGGACTGAGACACGCAAATCTTGCATCTCTTTTTCATTTTCAGCAGTAATCTGCTTCAAGCTAGCCAGCGTTTCTTCACGAAGCGCTTTTAATTGTTCTTCAATAGTTGACATAATTCCTCCATCAGTCGCTTATCAGATAAAAAGAAAACCACATGCCAAAAACTCCACTCGGAGCGTTGACACGCGGTACCATCCGTTTTCATCTGACAAGTCAGACCTTCATTTCTAAATCCATGCGCAAGTGAATTTACCCAGCTTTCATATAGAGAGCTTGCAGTCACGGCTCTCCTCCCTGATATACTTCCCTTGAGTTACTAGTCTTGCAGATTTCTATTCAATTACTACATAGTTTATCAGATTTTTAGTTAAAAAACAAGTTAGATTAGACTAATTTCAATACAAAACTCGTTCCTTTTTCTGTTGCTCCATTTTCCACAAATCCAAGCGACTTGAAACACCTCCTAGAAGCATGATTGTAGGTGTAGATTTCCTTGACTCTCAATTCTTTCCATCCTTTTACTCGAGCAAATTCAATCAAAGCACTTAGAATCTTTTTTCCAAGTCCTCGATGTTGGTAAGCGGAATTCCCAATCACAATGGGGAGATTATCCTGAGATAGTGTAACATCCCCAATTGGAAACCATTCTCCCTTCTCCTTGACTTCAATCCAAAAAAGTTCACCATGCTGATCCAAATGGGAATACATAGCTTCCAAAGTTTCTTGACTATAAGGTCTCTTCACACCATCTACGAGGTGAACCAAGTTCACATCCTGATACCAAGCAAAAGCTTCCTCACAATGATTGACCTTACAATAAGGAACAAGACGCAGTGCATTATCTATTTGTAAAATCCGTTTCATCTGCTTTCCTTTTCAATAAGAGAGTTGCTGCTTGATTAAAACCATCGCACCAGTTATACCATTTTGCTTCATACTCATCTTGAGCTAAGATATGATTTTTTAAATCCAGAACAGAGTAAATCTTTCTTTCCTCACAAGCTTGCACATAGAGATGATATAGTTCATCACCGCCGTCTCTATCAAACTCAGCAGAAATCGTATCCCTACCTGCCAATAAAGCCTGATAAGCCCTGTGATGCCCATCTGTAATCAACAAGTAATCTCCAAAGGCAAGAATACTGATTGGATCGACTTGGATTGTTTCTGCCGACTGGTAAAGCATCTGAATATCTTGCAACTTCTTTTCTGATAAGTATAGTTGAGTCGGATGAAGATCTGCTATATTGACTTTCATTTCTTTCTCCTCAAGGGAATTTGATACTCACTTCTGCTTACCTTTAAATCGCCATTGGAAGCGGAGCTTGTCATAGAAGGGAAATTCGATAAACAGGACTCCCAAGCCCACACAGAGACTGGCAAGAACGTCTGATGGATAGTGAACTCCCACCCCAAAAGAGACAGTAGTTCATACTACTATTACTCTATTTTCATTGCTTTCACAATTGCTAAGGCAGTCAATACAAAAATAAAAAGTGGAAGCACTGTGATTTTTAGGTTTGTAGCACTCGCTAAGGCAACGATGAGCATGCTAAGAATTCCTGGGACAACAACATTAAACGCTCCAAGTACTGACTGTATGGTTCCCATGACCTCCTCTGGAACCATCGAAAACACAAGATTGAAAATCCGAGGTCCCATCATTCCTACCGCAACTGCGCATAAGAAGACAACCACCAATAAAAGAAGGAAATGATTGGTCAACCAAGAAAAGAGAATACAGAGATGCATAATTTCTTCAAAGTAGACAATCATTTTTATGGGAATATTTTTTAGGATACCTCCACTCAAAAAACTTCCCACAATCGTTCCTGAAAAAGTAACCACTGACAATACTGCAATGGATTGCCCAGTGTCAAAGAAGATAAATGGATGATGAATCAACATCAAAGTCGTTAAAGGGGTAATAATGCTTAAAATCATTTGATTCATAGCAGCAATGAATATTAATTTGATGATGGCTGGAAAACTTGCCAATATCTTCATTGAATGGAGGAAATGCTCTCCAAAAGATTTTGCGGTTAATCTTTTACTAACCTCCATCTGTCCCTCAATATCTCTCAAAGAAGTACGAATAAACACCACACCCAACAGTGCAAAAAGAAAGGTCAAAGCATTCAAACCCACAAACATCTGAAGACTGATGACCCCAATCAAAACTCCACCTGTAAGGTTGCTAAGAATATTAACTACACCAGCAGTTGCCTGTCTAAACCCCATAGCATCTGTCATATCATCTCCTATAATCCTCACATACAAAGGAGAAATCATAGCACCTGCAAAATAACTCATGGTATCTGATAAAAGATTGATGCCACAAATAAGAAAAACCATCCCCATAGAAAAGTTCTTATCCGTTACAAACAGTGTCAATAGAGTATAAAGCAGAAACTTACTTGCCAATATAGCAATATATTTTGCAACACGATTTTTTTGAAAATCGGCAATAACGCCTGTGAACAACTGAGAAATCTGCGGCAAAGTCTCCGAAACTGTTATACAAAGAACAGCTAATGAAGCAAATTTATATCCCGATACATAAGAAATAAAGGAAATATAAAACAGCGTATCACCAAATGACGAAACCCATTGATTAATCAGCAACATCCGATAATTTTTATTGGTCAGAAAAGCATTCATTGGATTGCCTCCTTCTTCAGCTCAAAAGGAAATTGAAATCCTAACAACGCCCAATATATCCCCAAAGTTCCAATACCAAAATCAAAAACTAATGATGATATTCTAACATATCAATTTTACTTTGTCAATAATTTTTATGGTGTTTTCTTATTTTTTTTGAAATATGAATTTAAGTTATCTAAAAATACAAATCTTTTTCTTAATCTTCACTTTCCAATAATTTCCTTCTCAATTTCTAGCATCATTCTCTGGTTCTCTTCGTGCTTGTAAAGCTGATAAGATACTTGATAAAAACCTAGTATCCTATCCCTTTCAGCAAATCCCACGCTTATATTTCCCAATAAACAATACAAATCTGCTAATCGATAACTACTATTATACCTTTTACAAATAGCTATTGTTTCTGTAATTTCTTCTATAGCTTCAGATGTTCGTTCATTCAACCACAAATATCTACAATAGTTATATCGGAATTTAATCATCAATTCTAACTGTTCCAAATGATGAACAGATAGTGACTGGAGGTTCTCTTTTAAAAGTTGATAGAGTTCCTGATATGTGTCTTCCTGCCCCATATCAAAATAAAAATTAGCCAAGGTATTTCCCAGTTGTAGATAGTAAAAATCAGATTTTTTCAGAGATAACAGTATTTTTTCCAGTTTCGCAACTGCCTCTGTTTGATGATTTAGATAACGGAATTGAACTAATGTATCAATCCAGTCCAAATAAATCTGGTCTTTAGCAGATAGACGAGCACGTTTAGATTTTTCCAGTTCATAGATATAATGGAGAGATTCATATTCCCTCTCATCCAAAAATTTCTTAGATAGTTCTTTAAACTTATCAATATTTTCTAAACTAGAAACCTCAGTATCTTCAAAGAAATAATCCATGCTCACCTTCAATCGCTTAGATAGTTGAAAGAGTAATTCTGACCCAGGTGAGTATTTACCTTGCTCCATACGGCTAATCTGCCCTTGCTCACAAATCCCCTCAGCTAATTCTTTTTGAGATAATTTTAATTCCTTTCTTTTATTTTTTAAGCGTGTCGCTAATAACATACCCACACTTTCTTCCTCCTTGCTTTATTTATTAAAATATATCAAATTCCAAAACATGTTTCAAGTATATATTTCATATGGTCCTATTTGTATTTGTACAATTTTTTATCTTTTCCATCACTTCTGCTTGCCTTTAAATCGCCATTGGAAGCGGAGCTTATCATAGAAGGGAAACTCGATAAACAAGACTCCCAAGCCCACACAGAGACTGGCAAGGACGTCTGATGGATAGTGAACTCCCAGATAGACCCTTGATACCAGCACACTGACTAGGTAGAGCCCAAGGACGATTTGCACGATTTTTCTCCAGACTGGATTTTTAATCCGCTGACTGAGAATGACAATCAGAGAGCCGACCATTAAGGTTACAGCCAGAGAATGGCCGCTTGGGAAGGAAAACCCCTTCTCCTCAACCAAGTGTAAAATAGCTGGTCGTGGGCGCTGGTAGATATTTTTAAAGGTCACGATTAAAAGACCTGCCAAAGACAAATTTCCCAGCATGAAGAAACTTTCTATCTTCCATCTCTTACGATAAAAGACAAAGGCTGCGATGGCAACCCAAGTGATAATCACCGGAATATCAATCAGACGTGTGATGACCCTGAAAAGAATAGTCAAGTAATCTGGCAAGTTTCCTCGAACGGCAGTCTGTATCGGTTGGTCAAAACCGACCAGCGTTTCAGGGTAAAATTTGACCATGTAGCCAAGAATAACGAAAAGTAAAAGGGCAAAACTGCCCTTCATTAAAAATGTTTGTTTATCTCTCATAATGTTTTAAGGTTGGTTTCAAGAGAACATACAACAACCAGAATGAAACGGAAAAGATTACTCCCTCAATCAAGTTAAAAGGTAATACCATGGTCATTAGGTAGTTGGAAAGTCCCAAAATTTTTCCAATATCAAAGTTAGCAAACTTAGCGTACAAAGGAACAGCGTAAACATAGTTGAGAACCAACATAGCCACGGTCAAGCCAATAGTTCCAGCTAGAGATCCTAGTAGGAAACGAGGGGTTGTCCGTTCCTTTTTCCAAATCAAAGCAAATACGATGACAAAAACTCCCAAAGCTACGATATTCATCGGCAAACCAATGTAAGTATTCACTCCCTGGCTGTTAAGAAGTAATTTCAAGAGTGAGCGAAGCAAGAGAACTCCTAGAGCAGCAGGCAAATCCATGACCACCAGACCCACAAGGACTGGCAAGATACTAAATTCAATCTTGAGGAAGGATGCCGCTGGCAAAAGCGGAAAGTCAAAGTACATCAGCACAAATGAAATGGCTGATAGAATCGCAATGGTCGAAAGTCGACGTGTGTTTGTCATAACAGGTTCCTCCAATTTTCTATAAAATCAGAAGAAGTTGGAAAGGATTCCTCTATCTATTCTCACTTTTTATATCCCAAAAGTTCCCTCTCACTCTATTAAAACAAAGCAAGCAGTTACAGTTTAGCTATAAATCTATCAGAACAGACAAAGCTATTCTTTCGTCTTCTCCCATCCAGACTATACTGTCGGTTGTGGAATCTCACCACATCAGCTTGCGCTCGCGGACTTATTTGGCTAAGATATTTTAGATTTATCTAGGCGTCGCAGTCGAAGATAATACTTAAAGTATATCAAGACAAGACAACGACGAGAAAGCTAAAATAGCTAGTCAAATTTACCGCCGGTCGGGAATCACACCCTGCCCTGAAGACTCTTTTATCATAACAAAAAACGCTTGCAAGCGCAAGCATTTTGTTCATTTTCATTTTTTATTTCAATTTATCCACTTCATAGGTATGAACAAGCTCAAGACCTGCAAAGTTCTGCTGTCGAAGGGCTTCGTAAACAATCATGCATACTGTATTCGACACATTGAGACTGCGGACATGTTCATCATTCATAGGAATACGGAGAGCCTTCTCAGGATGTTCTCGCATAAAGTCCTCAGGTAAACCCTTGTCTTCACGTCCAAAGAGAAAATAATGGTTCTCGTCAGTCGATAAATCCACCTCAGAATACACTTTCTCAGCAAATTTTGAGATCAGATAGAGTTTTCCCTCCATCTGAGACATGAAATCCTCCAAACTCTCGTAAAAATAAATCTCTAGCTTATCCCAATAATCCAATCCAGCTCGCTTCATCTTGCGGTCATCGATAGGAAAGCCCATAGGCTTGATGATGTGGAGGGGAGAATTGGTCGCAGCGCAAGTACGCGCAATATTGCCTGTATTTTGTGGAATTTGTGGTTCAAATAATACAATGTGATTTGTCATGACTTGCTTCCTTTCACCATTGCAAAAAAATAGCCACACTGCCCGGAGTCAAGCTCAGCAAACAGCGTGGTTAAGGCATCGTTAACTTACCTCACAACAGGTTTGAAGTAAATCAGCGAAACTACTTTCTTAGTATAACACTTTCAGAATCATTGTCAATAGAAACGACTTGATTTTTTCAATTTTTTCAAGCTATTTCCAAGGGTTTCTAGGAGAAAATTCTTAAATATCTGCAAAAATTGCTTACTCTTTTATACCTATCTGTGGACTGGGAATGATGATACTATGACCTCGTTATCTCAAATACTGCTGTATGAACCCACTCATTATGAATTTGTAAGTCATTTTCTATAACCCTACTAAAGGTGAAGCCATTTTTTAAAAGCACCCTCTGAGAGGCTAGATTACCTGTTGCCGTTCCTGCAATGATTCTATTGAAACCATAAGTCGTGAAGGCTTTTTCTAAAACGAGTTTAACCGCTTCGCTGGCATAACCTAAATTGCTAACATTTTCCCCAATCCTATACCCAAGCTCTGCTGTTTTTCGATTATTCTCTAAAACACTTAAATTAATTCTTCCGGCCATAACGCCTTGCGAATCTCTGATAAGATGCATGTAGACATCCCGATTCGTTTGTTCCCTTAACAATTCCCTTGTAATTTCTTTAAAACCTTCTAAATCAAAATAGTTAGCTGGTCTAGGAGATAAATTTCGTTCAAAATACTCTCGATTTTCTTTTTCAAAAGAATAGACGTCTAAACTATTTTCTTCAGACAACAGCTCTAAACTGATCATTACAAATCCTCTCCCATCATTATCTACATTCAAATTTTCTCATGTTTACACAAAGTGAAATTAACACGATTTAAATTAAGTACTTTTACTATTTTATATCATCTCTACATTATGACACTGAACTTAGTTGAAAATGATTATATTTGAATAACTTTGATTTTGTAGTGTAAATTCTACTATAAAGTATACAAACTAATTCATGTTTTGTCAAAAAGTTTCAAGCATACAATTATTAACTTTATTTCTCATACAATCTATCAATAAAAAGTTATAGAATAATTTCTCTTTACTTATCTAATAAAAACATTGACAATACTATTTCCAAGGGTTGTAAAATCGTCCCTGATTCTGCAAGATAAGTAGTAAACTAGCTACTAAAAACAAGGCTGCCAAAAGCAAGGTAAGATAGTCTCCTTTTTTCAAGGCCTGGTAACTATACCAAGTGCGTTTTTTCTCTTTTCCAAAGCGGCGAAGCTCCATGGCGGTCGCGATGGTATCAATGCGTTCTAGAGAGCTAAAAATCAAGGGAGTAATAATGCGCAGATTGCCTTTGATTCGTTGCATAAGAGAAGCTTTCTTGGATAATTCCATCCCCCGCGCTTCCTGAGACATCTTGATAGTAAAGAATTCTTCCTGCAAATCTGGAATATAGCGCAAAGTCAGGCTGACTGAATAGGCAATCTTGTAAGGCACACCGATTTGATTTAAACTGGAAGCAAACTGACTAGGGTGGGTTGTCATCAAAAAGATAATAGCCAGAGGAATGGTGCAAAGGTACTTAATGGCTAGATTTAGCAGATAAAAGAGCTCTTGACTGGTCAGAGTGTAGGCACCGATTCCCTGCCAAATCACGCTTCTCTCTCCGTAAAGGTCCACCCCATACTCGGGAGAAAAGAGATAGACCATCAAGACGTTTAAAACGGCAAATACCGTCGCAAAAACGGCTACAAAGGAAACATCTTTAAAACGGATTTCTGACAAGTAGAGGATAAAGACCGAAAAAATAGCAATCAGAACAAGCAGCCTGGTATCATAGCTAATCATGGCCGCCAATGATACGAGAATGAAAAAGAGGAGTTTACCAGCGCCTGACAAGCGATGAATCACAGTATCTCTATGCTGGTAACCGATTAATTTAGCTTGCAACCTTCTCTCCTTTCTTTGTAAAATGCCGTTAACGCAAGTGGATCCACGTCTAGTTTCTTGGCCAAGTTGAAGATTGAAGTTTCTTTTAGGTTGGCTTTTACTAACAACTCAGGATTGCTCAAAAGACTAGCTGGATCGGTATCGGCAATCAATTCCCCATCCACCATGACAAGGGCTCGGTCTGAATAATCCAGCATCAATTGCATATCATGAGTAATCATAACAATAGTATGACCTTTTTGATGCAGTTCTTCGAGAAATTCCATAATCTCAGTATAGTTCTTCTGGTCTTGACCTGCAGTTGGTTCATCTAAGAGGATAATTTCAGCCCCCAAGACCAAAATTGAAGCAATGGTCACACGTTTTTTCTGTCCAAACGAAAGGGCAGAAATGGGCCAATTACGGAATTCATAAAGACCACAGATTTTCAAGGTTTCATAGACTCTCGTTCCAATTTCCTGCTCGTCCACACCTCGCAAACGTAGTCCCAGAGCCACCTCATCAAAAATCATATTGGTTGAAATCATTTGATTAGGATTTTGCAACACATAGCCCACTCGTTCCGCCCGCTCTGCAACAGAATCTCCTTTGATATCCTGCCCTTCCCAAAGATAGCGACCTTCCGTCTGGATAAAGCTACTTAAGGCCTTGGCTAGGGTTGATTTCCCTGCTCCATTTTTCCCGACAATGGCAATCTTTTCGCCCTTTTTAATATCCAGATAAATGGATTTTAAAATCGGTCTATCATCATAAGAAAAAGACAAATCCTCTAATTTAAAGAGTGACTGCAATTCTACGGTTTCTTTTGCCAGTTCATTCTGTAGCTGAACCTGACCTTTTGAGATAGACAAGTTATCCAGATTTGCTAACTGTTCTTCCTTGGCTAAATCCACACCCAATTGACGGAGAGTGGTTAGATAAAGGGGTTCTCGGATTCCATTTTGAGTCAATAAATCAGTCGCCAGTAGTTGGTCAGGGCTCCCATTAAAGAGAATACGACCATCGTTTATCAAGACAATCCGATCCACAGGGTGATGCAGAACATCCTCCAAACGGTGCTCGATAATAAGAGTCGTCGTCCCCTCCTCCTTATGAATCTGATCAATCAATTCGATAATATCCTGACCTGACTTGGGATCCAGATTGGCGAGTGGCTCATCAAACAAGAGAATAGGACTCTCATCAATCAAGACACCAGCCAGACTGACTCGCTGCTTTTGTCCACCAGACAAATCCTGAGGACGCTGATTCAGTAAAGAAATAAGGTCCAGCTTTTCAGCCCATTTATGAACACGATTTTTCATCTCATCTAGTGCTGTTACATCATTTTCTAGAGCAAAAGCCAAGTCCTCTGCCACGGATAACCCGATAAACTGCCCATCTGTATCCTGCAAAACTGTGCTGACTAGATGAGATTTATCATAGATGCTCATATCAAATGCTGCTTGCCCCTTGATCAAAAATTCTCCAGACATCTGACCCTTGTAAATATTGGGAATAATCCCATTCAAACATTGACCCAAGGTCGACTTACCTGACCCGGATGGCCCAACAATTAAGACTTTCTCTCCCTTATAAATGGTCAAGTCCACCCCTTGCAAGGTTGGTTCTTGTTGCGTTTCATACTGGAAAGAGAAATCCTTCCACTCAATTATAGCTTCTTTCATCTTACTCTCTTCATTCGCTTCTTCTACTCAATGAAAATCAAAGAGCAAACCAAAAAGCTAGCCGTAGGTTGCTCAAAACACTGTTTTGAGGTTGCAGATAGAGCTGACGCGGTTTGAAGAGATTTTCGCAGAGTATTAGACTTCTATTTTATCATAAATCGAACCCTTCTTGCAGTCTCTTCTCTTAAAATCTTAGCGCCAAAAAGAGTCCTATCATAGCTTGCTTGCCTGACTAGGCTATAAACATCGAAAAAGACCGGTTGCCCAGCCTTTTCCTTTATGTTAATCCCTTTTCAAACTTCCTGAACGAGTCTGTGTACGTGAATAAGCTAGCAAGAGAAGGGTTCCTGCGATAGCTATAGTTACAGCGTTAGCAATACCTGCAACAATCCCTTGAGCAAATACTTTTTCTGCCGCTTCTTGATAAATCACAACATCTCCAAGTGGTGCCAAAACACCCCAAACAAGAGCATTTGCAACAATCTGAATGAGGTTAAAGAAGACAATATCCTTCAACTCAAAAACACCCTGTGTTACTCGAATGTATTTTCTAAAGAGACCGACGGCTAGACCAAAGAGACCACTAGCAATAATCCAAGTCCACCACAGACCATAGCCAGCAAGAGAGTCCTTCACTGCATGCCCAATTAAACCAACAAGTAATCCCACTAGAGGGCCAAAAATGATAGACAAGAGGCTCTGTACCGCATACTGAAGCTGGATACTTGTATTTGGAACAGGTGTCGGAATGTTAATCATCCCGATAACAACAAAGAGGGCAGCTCCAACACCGATAGCAACAACTTGTTTAATTGATTGATTTTTCATCTATATTCTCCTATTTTACGATTCTATTTTCTTTATTTCAATGGTCCAAGATGAACCGACACCCACATTATAGGCCTTGGCAAAGGAACCTTGGTTAATAGCCAGACCTAAACGATAGAGAGAGTTGATGTAAAGGATGGGTTGCCCAATTCTCACATCTGCAAATGATTTGCCATAGACAACCTGATTTTGATAGACCAGCATATCAGCGTGATAGATAGTCACCTCAAAACGGTCACCGAATGCTGGTTCCAGCTTGTAAAATTCTTCTCGCGTGATAGAGGTCCAAAGCGAACCAAAACGCACATCCAGAATATCAATAGCTCCCTTCACCAGATGATCTTCTATGATGGTTTCTACGACTGGAAGCTCCACAATCTGATCCACACTGAGCTCTGGCCCCACTTCCTCAAAACTAATGTGACCACTGGCCAGTTTAGCACCAGTATAGGCATAAACATCACGGCCGTGGAAAGTATAAGAATGCTCTGTATTTTGACGTCTATTGGCCACTTCAGAAATCTCACGAATAGCTACAATGCCAACGTGTTTCTTGATAAAGGAAAGGGTCCCATTGTCTGGCGTGACAATGTATTGATTTTTTACAGTCTTGGCAACCACACTCTTACGTTTCGAGCCGACACCTGGATCGACAACCGATACAAAAGTCGTTCCCTCATGCCAGTAATCCACCGTCTGAAAGAGACGGTAGCTCCCCTCAAAAATATTATAAGGCGTGATATCGTGCGTCAAGTGATGAATTTTTAAGGTTGGAGACTCTTCTAAAGCCACTCCAATCATAGCCGATACCGCACCATCTACCAAACCAAAGTCTGATTGTAATACCAGTAAATTATTATTCATTTTGTCTCCCCGTATGTTCTTTATCATACCATATTTCAGAGAAAGGTGCTAATAGCTATTTCAAGTGCTTAGGGTATAGTTTTACCTTATAGCAAAATTTCACTAAAAGCTCTGGTTATTAGCTAGTAGGTGCATTTTTTCTTGAAAAAGGGTATGATAGTTACATCATGAAAAAGTAGGTTTTATTATGAAAATTATCCTTGTCGGAGGGGGAAAAGTTGGTTTTGCCCTCTGTCGCTCCTTGGTTGCAGAAAAGCATGATGTTTTGCTGATTGAGCAAGACGAAGCCGTTCTCAATCATATTGTTAATCGCTTTGACATCATGGGTATCCTTGGTAACGGAGCCGATTTTACCATCCTTGAACAAGCCAGTGTCCAAGATTGTGATATCTTTATTGCTTTGACTGAATACGATGAAGTGAATATGATTGCAGCCGTTCTAGCCAAAAAAATGGGAGCTAAAGAGACCATCGTTCGGGTGCGGAACCCTGAATATTCTAACTCTTATTTCAAGGAAAAGAATATTCTCGGTTTTTCTCTTATCGTTAACCCTGAGCTCTTGGCTGCCCGCGCTATCGCTAATATCATTGACTTTCCCAACGCCCTATCTGTCGAACGTTTCTTTGGTGGAAGAGTCAGCCTCATGGAATTTGTCGTCAAGTCCACTAGTGGTCTTTGCCAAATGCCCATTTCTGATTTTCGTAAAAAATTCGGTAATGTCATTGTCTGTGCGATAGAAAGAGATCATCAAATTATCATCCCAAGTGGTGACATGACCATACAGGATAAAGATAGAATCTTTGTCACTGGTAACCGTGTTGATATGATGCTCTTCCATAATTATTTCAAATCTCGTGCCGTGAAGAGCCTTCTCATCGTCGGGGCTGGGAGAATTGCCTATTATCTACTTGGTATTCTCAAAGACAGTCGTATCGATACAAAAGTCATTGAAATCAATCCTGAAATCGCCAGCTTCTTTAGCGAGAAATTCCCAAATCTCTACATCGTTCAAGGAGATGGTACCGCAAAAGATATCCTGCTAGAAGAAAGTGCTCAAAATTATGATGCCGTTGCGACTCTAACAGGAGTCGATGAGGAAAATCTGATTACCTCTATGTTCCTTGACAGGGTAGGTGTACAGAAAAATATCACCAAGGTCAATCGTACCAGTCTCCTCGAGATTATCAATGCACCTGATTTTTCAAGTATCATTACACCTAAAAGCATTGCTGTAGACACGATTATGCACTTTATTCGTGGTCGAGTGAATGCCCAGTATTCAGACCTTCAGGCCATGCACCATCTAGCAAATGGTCAAATCGAAACCCTGCAATTCCATATCAAGGAAGCCAATAAAATGACTGCCAAACCTCTTTCTCAACTGAAATTGAAAAAAGGGGTTCTTATTGCAGCTATCATTCGAAAAGGCAAGACTATTTTCCCTACTGGAGAGGAGATGCTGGAAGTTGGAGATAAACTCCTGGTAACGACCTTGTTGCCAAACATCACCAAGATTTATGACTTGATCGCGAGGTAAGAAATGAATAAAAGTATGATTCGTTACCTCCTTTCAAAGTTACTTTTGATTGAAGCTGTTCTTCTTTTGGTTCCTGTGGCTGTTGCTATCTATTACCGTGAATCGAGCCAAGTCTTTACAGCCCTCTTTTCGACTATAGGGATTCTCGTATTACTAGGCGGTTCAGGAATTTTACAAAAGCCAAAAAATCAACGGATTTACGCCAAGGAGGGAGTCTTGATTGTTGCCCTCTGTTGGATCCTTTGGTCTTTCTTTGGTGGTCTCCCCTTCGTCTTTGCTGGCCAAATTCCCAGCCTTATCGATGCCTTTTTTGAGATTAGTTCCGGCTTTACAACTACTGGTGCAACTATTCTGAACGACGTTTCTGTCCTCAGCCGTTCCCTCCTCTTCTGGCGAAGTTTTACCCACTTGATTGGAGGGATGGGGGTGCTTGTTTTTGCACTTGCTATTATGGACAATGCCAAGAATAGCCACCTAGAGGTAATGAAGGCTGAGGTTCCTGGTCCTGTTTTTGGTAAAGTAGTGTCCAAACTCAAAAATACTGCCCAGATTCTCTATCTCCTTTATCTAGCTCTCTTCTCCCTCTTTGTCATCATCTATTATCTGGCTGGCATGCCCCTATTTGATAGTTTTGTTATCGCTATGGGGACCGCGGGAACTGGGGGATTTACCGTCTATAACGATGGAATTGCTCACTATGGTAGCTCACTAATTACCTATCTGGTTAGTATCGGAGTTTTGGTTTTTGGGGTAAATTTCAATCTCTACTACTACCTCATGCTTCGTCGGATCAAGGCCTTCTTTGGAGACGAAGAACTTAGGGCGTACTTAGCCATCGTAATAATTTCTACAGGCTTGATTAGCCTTAATACTCTCTATCTCTACCCAGGATTTTCCAAAAGCTTTGAAATGGCCTTCTTCCAGGTTTCCAACATCATTACAACAACTGGTTTTGGATATGGAGATATTACCAACTGGCCTCTCTTCTCCCAGTTCATCCTCCTCTTCCTCATGGCAATCGGTGGTTCTGCTGGTTCAACCGCAGGTGGACTCAAGGTTATTCGAGGCCTCATCCTTTCAAAAATTGCTAAAAACCAGATTTTGTCAATCCTATCGCCCCACCGTGTTTTGACCCTCCATGTTAATAAAACGGTGATTGACAAAGATACCCAGCATAAGATTCTCAAGTACTTTGTCATCTATGCTATGATTTTGCTAGCACTTATCTTTATTGTCAGCCTAGATAGCAATGATTTCCTGGTCGTTACCAGCGCTGTCTTTAGCTGTTTCAATAATATCGGGCCTATCCTAGGAACCACTTCTAGTTTCTCAATCTTTAGTCCTATCTCAAAAATTCTTCTCTCCTTTGCAATGATTGCAGGGCGCTTGGAGATTTATCCAATCCTACTTCTCTTTATGAAGAGAACTTGGTCTAAGAGATAAAATATAACCACACCTTGTATCTAACAAAGTGTGGTGTTTTTATTTTCAGATACTTCCCTAAACTCAACCGACTCTTTTTAAACAAAGTGAGACACTTCAGAAAATGACTTAAAATATTTAATACTCAATGAAAATCAAAGAGCAAACTAGGAAGCTAGCCACAGGTTGCTCAAAGCACCGCTTTGAGGTTGCATATAAAGCTGACGTGATTTGAAGAGATTTTCGAAGAGTATAAGAACTCAAAAACCCTCAGTCGTTTGACCGAGGGTTCCTTTTCATTATTCAAAAACTTAATTAGCTCAATGCATCCAATGCATCATCCATTGAAAGAACTTCGTGGAAGACACGTTGTGTCAATTCAGTTTTTTGTTCTGGAGTGAGGTATTTAGTGTTTACACAGTATCCAGAGATACGTACGATAACATCTTCACCTGACATGATCTTTTCATAAACATCGTTCAAGTCCATAACGTTCAAGTTAACGTGTTGTCCACCGTTTTCGAAGTAACCATCAAGGATTGTTACCAAGTTATCAACTTGTTCGTCACGAGTCTTACCAAGAGCGCGAGGTGACACTTGTGTAGTCAATGAGATACCGTCAGCTGCATAACTAAAGTCAAGGCTAGAAAGTGAGTTCAAGTTTTGCAACCATCCACCTTTAGCTTTGTTAGATGGGTTAGCACCTGGTGAGAAGAATTCAAGTTTAGACAAGTTCACAGAACCATCTTCGTTGAGGTACACACCTTTGTGAACTGGTGAGTTACCAGTTTGTTTAGAGTAAGCAACGTTAGATGTGATTGTCAAAAGTGATACAGTAGCTTCTGCGTCTTTGTAAAGTTTGTGGCTACGTAGACGAGTTGTGTAAGCTTCAATCAACCATTCTGCCAATTCGTTTGAGCGTGGGTCATCTTCACCCCAACGTGGGTATTCACCGATTGTTTCGTAATCGTAGATGTAGCCATTTTCATCACGGATTGGTTTAACTGTAGCATATTTGATAGCTGACAATGTATCAACAGTATTGGCAAATCCACAGATACCGAATCCCATGTTGGCACGTTGTTTAGTTGGCAAGAATGCCATTTGAACAGCTTCATAGTTGTACTTATCAGTCATGTAGTGGATGATATTCAAAGCATCTACATAAGTGTCAGTCAACCAGTCAAGAGATTTTTCAAAGTTTTCTTTAACTGATTCAAATTCAAGAACTTCGTCACGGATTGGTTCGATGTCAAATACTTTGTAGTCTTTGTGAACATCGTCGTAACCACCGTTCAAACCAGTAAGAAGGGCTTTCAATACGTTTACACGAGCACCGAAGTACTGGATGTTGTGGCGTTGTTCTTCATTTTCTGGGTCAAGTGGAGACACACAGCATGAGATACAGCTCATTTCACCATATCCGTCTTTAGCCATTGTTGTTACACCTTCGTATTGGATAGAAGAGTGTTTGTGGCTCATGTGCATACAGTAGCGACGGAAGTTATATGGCAATTTGTCAGTCCAAAGAACTGTCAAGTTTGGTTCTGGAGAGTTACCGATATTGTCAAGAGTGTTCAAGAAACGGTAGTCCATCTTAGTAACACGGTGACGACCGTCGTTACCCATACCAGCCATAGAAGTTGTGATGAAAGTTGGGTCACCTGAGTACAATTGGTCGTAAGCTTTTGTACGAGCAAATTTAACTGTACGAAGTTTCATAACGAAATCATCAACAAATTCTTGGATTTCTGATTCAGTAAATGTACCACGAGCAAGGTCACGTTCTGCAAAGATGTCCAATACGATTGGCACACGTCCTAGAGATGTAGCAGCACCGTTGATAACACGGCAGACAGACATGAAGGCGATGTTAACCCATTGGATCGCTTCTTTAACGTTCATCGCTGGTTTGCGAACATCAACACCGTAAAGGTCACCCAAGCGAACAACTTGTTGCAATGCTTGGTATTGAAGGTTGATTTCTTCACGAAGACGGATTGTTTCTTCATCGATTTCTTCGATTGCATTCCAGTCGTTTACTTTTTCTTGCATCAAGTAGTCTGCACCGTAAAGAGCAAGACGTGCGTAAACACCGATGATACGTCCGCGTGAGTATGCATCTGGAAGACCAGTTACAGTGTGAGCGTGACGAGCGCGACGGATGTTTGAAGTGTAAGCACGGAAGATACCGTCGTTAACTGTTGTTACGTATTTAGTGAAGATTTCGTGAACAGCTGGATCTGGTTCGTATCCATTTTCTTTCAAAGTAGTTTCAGCCATACGGATACCACCTTTTGGCATGAAGTTCAATTTGAAGAGTTCATCATTTTGGATACCATAGATAACTTCGTTTTCTTTATCGATAAATCCTGCTGGAATATCAGCGATAGATGTTGGACGAGTGTCCATTGGGAAACGAGTTTCTTCGTAGTGAGCCTTAGTTTCTTCTACAATTTTTTTGATGTGAAGTGAACGTTCTGTTGGCCCTGCAAGGAAGCTTTCATCTCCATCGTAAGGTGTGTAGTTAGCTTGTACAAAGCGTGATACACTTGCTTTTTCTTTCCAATCTACGCCTTTGAAGCCTTCCCAAGCTTTGTCAAAAATATCTTGTGCTTCAACAACTGTTTTAACAACCATGTTAATGTCCTCTGTTTTCTTTCTAGTAACAGTCATCTGTTACATTTATGAAACCAGTATACCATACAGTAACCGATTTCAACAAGCAAAAATTCCTTATTTTTACACTTTCTTTTCTAACACAGACCGTATTCTATACCAAACTGTATTATATTTTTGAAAAAAAGAAAGTCCTTTTTTCTTTTTTTCAGAAAAAAGGGTATAATAAAAGAAAATAAGCAGTAAAAAGGTGCTAGGCATGTTGATTTTCCCCTTATTAAATGATTTGTCAAGAAAAATCATCCATATTGACATGGATGCCTTTTTTGCTGCGGTGGAAATCAGAGATAATCCTAAACTCAAAGGAAAACCTGTCATTATCGGAAGCGACCCTCGGCAAACAGGTGGGCGGGGAGTCGTTTCTACCTGTAGCTATGAAGCACGAGCTTTTGGTGTTCATTCTGCCATGAGTTCCAAGGAAGCTTATGAACGCTGTCCCCAGGCCGTCTTTATCTCAGGGAATTATGAAAAATATAAATCTGTGGGCCTCCAGATTCGAGCGATTTTCAAGCGTTATACAGATTTGATTGAGCCTATGAGTATTGACGAAGCCTATTTGGATGTAACAGAAAATAAACTCGGGATTAAGTCAGCAGTCAAAATCGCTCGCCTCATTCAAGAGGATATCTGGCAGGAACTTCATTTAACTGCTTCTGCTGGCGTTTCCTACAACAAATTCTTAGCTAAAATGGCTAGCGATTATCAAAAACCACATGGTTTGACAGTGATTCTACCTGATCAAGCTGAGGATTTTCTCAAACAAATGGATATTGCTAAGTTTCATGGAGTAGGAAAAAAGACGGTGGAACGACTTCATCAAATGGGTGTTTTTACTGGCGCTGACCTACTTGAAGTTCCTGAATTGACTCTAATAGACCGTTTTGGCAGACTGGGCTATGACCTTTATCGAAAGGCTCGTGGCATTCACAACTCCCCCGTCAAATCTAATCGCATCCGTAAATCAGTCGGCAAAGAAAAAACCTATGGAAAGATTCTCCGTGCCGAGGAAGACATCAAAAAAGAGCTGACTCTCCTATCAGAAAGAGTCGCTCTCAATCTCAGTCAACAAGAAAAATCTGGAAAAATTGTCATTCTAAAAATCCGCTACGAGGACTTTTCAACTCTTACTAAACGAAAAAGTCTGGCCCAAAAAACACAGGATGCTAGTCAGATAGGCCAAATAGCCCTACAACTCTATGAAGAGTTAGACGAGAAAGAAAGAGGTGTCCGCCTGTTGGGGATTACCATGACTGGATTTTAAAACCTTGAAGAGCTGACTCTTCAAGGCTTTTCTTATACAAACAAACGGACAAAGCTATAAAGCAATAAGACACTACCAAGTACGATACGGTATTTACCGAAAAGGGTAAAGTCGTGTTTTTTCACATAGCTGGTCAAGAAGCGAATAGCGACCATGCTGACTGCGAAAGCGACTCCCATGGCAACCAAGAGCAAGAACAACTGTCCAAAGCTCAAGAGCTGTCCTGCTTTCACAAATTTGAAAATCTTTAAGGCGCTAGCCCCAAACATAACAGGAATTCCAAGATAGAAGGTAAATTCTGTCACAACAGAACGACTGGTTCCATTTAACAAACCACCGACGATCGTTGCCCCAGAACGGCTTGTCCCTGGTAAAAGGGCAAGAACTTGGAAGAGACCGATATAGAAGGCTGTCGTATAAGGAAGCTTGTCCAACTCTGTCACACTTGGCTCGATAGCACGCGCTTTATTGCGCTTTTCCAAATAGATAAAGGCAATCCCATAAATAATCAACATGAGAGCAACAGAAACCATGTTATGGAAGTGGGTATCAAACCAATCATCAAACTTAAAGACGGCAAGTAAAGGCAAAGTTGCAATCAAGACCTTCAACCATAGTCTCCAAGTCTTACGAACTTCCTGCTTATCCTTAGTCTGTTTGAAAGGATTGAGCTTGTTAAAGTAAATAACCATAACCGCCAAAATCGCTCCAAGCTGAATTACAACATTAAACATGGACATAAAGGTTTCGTTTTGATTTTGGTATTGGATAAATTCCTCTGCTAAAATCAAGTGACCTGTACTAGAAATTGGCAACCATTCCGTAATTCCTTCAACAATCCCGAAGAAGATAGATTTTAAAATTTCAATAAGATACATAGATTACTCCTTTTTTCTATCTTCCATTATAGCATATTTTTTCAGCCTGTGATAGCTCTCTTTAAAAGGCACCGATACTGCCACCACCGCCGCCGCCAGAGAAGCCACCCCCAGAACTTCCACTTCCAGAAGATACGGAGTAGGTACTTGCTGTATTTGCGACACTGGCATAATGGCTCATTTGCGCGCTTGAATGATAAAACATGCCATGCCAACCATAATATACATAAAGATTGATATCTGGATTTTCTACTTGGATATGATGCACCTTCATCAAATGACTGACCTTATCCGCATAGCCAAATAAGGTCGCATAGACCAAGAGGCGATTCCAGACCACAATACTTTCCAGCTCAGCCTGATCCAATCGTGCAATCTCCCGCAACATATTTTCAAAACTGGTCCAGAGATAGTAGACTTCTGCTCCTGCTTCATTTAGGACACCATCACGATTATCTAATCGAAGCTTCCAATAATAGAAAACAGCCAAAGCCAAACCTAGAAAACCAAGTATTGGCAAGAGGAGGTAAAAATAAGCATGAACATCCAAACTATACAAGAACAAACCAAATCCAATAAATAGAGGTAGAATCGTAGAGAGTCCCATCCCCACTTGCAAGACATTTTCCAAGCCAGTTAAAGGACGATAGTAATCTGGGAGACCCCAGAAGGAAACTCGATTTCTCACTCCTTCTTGCATCTGTTTCAATACTTCTTCGAAAGACGATTTGAGCTGACGCCCCTTTGCTTGAATCCGTTTTTCATCAGCAGCTTTAGCTCCGCGATAAAGGCTGTCAGATACCTTGTAATCCGCAAACAAATTGGAAAGAGGGGCTTCTTTTTTGCCTGAAAAGGCAAGATTTAGACAGTCTCTCTCAAAACTTGACAAACCATCTTCTTTTACCAGTCTTAACCCAACTGCATCTCCTTCTGAAATAATAGAAACATTTCCACGGTCAATCACATCTAACAAGGTAGCTTGAATAAGTTGGTCAAAGGTGAATTTTCCTGCTCCTTTTGTTAGAGGACTCACTTCCTCCAAAGAGGTCGAGTAGACAGCCTCTGATAAAACCATAGGTTCTAATTCCATTGGTGGTTCGTAGAGACGATGATTTTTGGCATATTTGACTGAAGGAGTGGTCTTTCTTCTATAAATGAAATAGAAGCAAATACTCAATAACAAGGAGATAGAAAGTATCGAAGGAAACACCCTCGTAACGAGTTGTTTACTCTGCTCTTTTTCTCTAACAATCGAGTCTTCTATCTTATTAAACTCTTCTAAACGATTCCCTTTCAAGCCCTGATCCCTAGCGCTAGCAAAATCGGTCCGAGGCCAGTAGGCATGCAATTCAACTCCACGCTTAGCCGGAAGATTGTCTAAACGAATAGTATAATCAAGGCTACTCTTTTCAATCGTTCCCTCTCTAAAAAGTTTCCCTGTATGGAAAAAGAGTTTTTCAGCTCCCTTGTCGCCCCTTACATGAAATTCAAACTTTCCAATAGCCCCTGAACTATCTGTTAAAGGTTGCCAATTTAATTCAGCGATGTCATCATATAGAAAAAGCAAATTTTTTAAATTCCATGTGAGGTCAACTTCAACTATGTCGCCCCCCTGACCTGAATTGTAGACTTTCACAGTATAACCATTTGCTTCTTCTGCCACTTCGCTAGTAACATCTGTCAGTTCAGCACCATTTTTCGCGGCCTGAACCTTTGGATGAGGATCAATGTCAAATCCGCTAGGCATCTTGCCAGCACGTCCAAGTCCCACGATTTGGCCCTTAAAGTCCTCCTCAAACTGGTAAACTATCTTCTGTCTAAATTCTGCTGTATTGTCTGCATGAATATACAAATCCCCTTGATAAGAGTTTATCTTGAAATCAATGGCAAAAACAGAGAATGGCAGAAGGCAAAACAAGCCTAACACTAGTAAGAAAAAAGTTTTTTTCATCAACTAAGCCCCCTTTTTATCTTTGTTATCATTATATCATTTTTTCATAAGTAAGGGCTTACCTATATTGAAAAATAGAGTTTTTTTCGATAAAATAGGAGACAGTTATTTTTTAATAGATTAGAAATAGGAGAAATCATGAAAAAAATATACTTATCTATTTTCACAAGTCTCTTACTGATTCTGGGACTTGTCAATGTTGCTCAAGCCGATGAATATTTACGCATCGGTATGGAAGCAGCATATGCCCCCTTTAACTGGACTCAGGACGATGATAGCAATGGAGCTGTCAAAATCGATGGAACCAACCAGTATGCCAATGGATACGATGTTCAAATCGCCAAGAAAATCGCTAAGGACTTAGGTAAAGAGCCTTTGGTTGTTAAAACCAAGTGGGAAGGTCTAGTCCCTGCCCTTACTTCTGGTAAGATTGACATGATTATCGCAGGTATGAGTCCTACTGCCGAACGCAAACAAGAGATTGCCTTTTCAAGCAGTTACTATACTAGCGAACCAGTTCTACTAGTCAAAAAAGATTCTGCCTACGCAAATGCTAAATCTTTGGATGACTTTAATGGTGCGAAAATCACTTCTCAACAAGGTGTTTACCTTTACGATTTGATTGCACAAATCCCAGGAGCTAAAAAAGAAACAGCTATGGGAGACTTCGCTCAAATGCGCCAAGCACTTGAGGCCGGTGTCATCGATGCCTATGTTTCTGAACGCCCTGAAGCACTGACTGCCGAAGCTGCCAACTCTAAGTTTAAGATGGTCCAAGTAGAACCAGGTTTTAAAACTGGAGAAGAAGATACAGCTATCGCCATTGGACTTCGTAAAGATGACAATCGTATTAGCCAAATCAATGCCAGCATTGAAACCATTTCAAAAGACGACCAAGTTGCCTTGATGGATCGTATGATCAAGGAACAGCCTGCCGAAGCTACAACAACTGAAGAGACTAGCAGTAGTTTCTTTAGCCAAGTCGCTAAAATTCTTTCTGAGAACTGGCAACAACTCTTGCGTGGTGCTGGTATCACTCTTTTGATTTCTATCATCGGAACCATCACAGGTCTCATTATTGGTCTTGCCATTGGTGTCTTCCGTACTGCTCCTCTCTCTGAAAATAAAGCTATTTATGGCTTACAAAAACTAGTCGGCTGGATTCTCAATGTCTACATTGAAATTTTCCGTGGTACACCAATGATCGTTCAATCGATGGTTATCTACTATGGAACTGCCCAAGCTTTCGGTATCAACCTTGACCGTACACTGGCTGCTATCTTCATCGTTTCGATTAACACCGGTGCCTACATGACTGAAATCGTCCGTGGTGGTATCCTAGCAGTTGACAAGGGACAATTTGAAGCCGCTACTGCTCTTGGTATGACTCATAACCAAACCATGCGTAAGATTGTGCTACCTCAGGTAGTCCGTAACATCCTACCCGCAACTGGTAATGAATTTGTCATCAATATCAAAGATACATCTGTATTGAACGTTATCTCTGTTGTCGAACTTTATTTCTCAGGAAATACCGTGGCAACACAAACCTATCAATACTTCCAGACATTTACAATCATCGCCGTGATTTACTTTGTCCTCACCTTCACCGTAACACGTATCCTACGCTTCATCGAACGCCGCATGGACATGGATACCTATACTACAGGTGCTAACCAAATGCAAACGGAGGATTTGAAATAATGACACAAGCAATCCTTGAAATTAAACACCTCAAAAAATCCTATGGACAAAACGAAGTGCTAAAAGACATTTCTCTGACTGTCCACAAGGGAGAGGTTATCTCAATCATCGGAAGCTCTGGAAGTGGAAAATCAACCTTCCTACGCTCCATTAACCTACTTGAAACGCCAACTGATGGACAAATCCTTTATCATGGACAAAACGTCCTCGAAAAAGGCTATGACCTCACGCAATACCGTGAAAAGTTGGGAATGGTGTTCCAATCCTTTAACCTCTTTGAAAATCTCAACGTGCTTGAAAACACAATCGTCGCTCAGACAACTGTCCTTAAACGTGAACGTACAGAAGCTGAAAAGATTGCCAAAGAAAACCTGGAAAAGGTCGGCATGGGAGAACGCTACTGGCAAGCCAAACCAAAGCAACTCTCAGGTGGTCAAAAACAACGTGTCGCCATTGCACGCGCCCTCTCCATGAATCCTGACGCTATTCTCTTTGATGAACCAACATCAGCTCTCGATCCAGAAATGGTTGGAGAAGTTCTTAAAATCATGCAGGAACTGGCTCAAGAAGGCTTGACTATGATTGTAGTGACTCACGAGATGGAATTCGCTCGTGATGTCTCTCACCGTGTTATCTTTATGGATAAGGGTGTGATTGCTGAAGAAGGTAAACCAGAAGACCTCTTCACCAATCCTAAAGAAGACCGAACAAAAGAGTTTCTTCAACGTTATCTCAACTAAAAAGAAAAGGCTGCAGTAATTATGCAGTCTTTTTGCTGTCCTCATACTCTTCGAAAATCTCTTCAAACCACGTCAGCTTCGCCTTGTCGTATATATGTGACTGACTTCGTCAGTCTTATCTACAACCTCAAAACAGTGTTTTGAGCAACCTGCGGCTAGCTTCCTAGTTTGCTCTTTGATTTTCATTGAGTATCAAAATGAAAAGGCAGACCCAATTCAAGAATCCGCCGTTATCCAAAGATTAATCTTCAAATTTTTCATGATTTTTTTCATAGAAATCAATTAAACCTAGAGCTGTTTCAAATGAAATATTTTTTACTTTTGCACGACCCTGCGCTAGAGCAATGATAGACATTTCACGCGCATTCGTTTCCTTAGAGATACGGTAGCCTGTGATTTTCTTATCACGAACCCAGCCAACAACTGATTCTACTTTTTCAAAGTTTGACTTAGCCATGTCCTTCTCCTATT
The DNA here is from genome assembly GCF_000187745.1 of Streptococcus sp. M334. GTDB lineage: Bacteria > Bacillota > Bacilli > Lactobacillales > Streptococcaceae > Streptococcus. The sequence goes on from NZ_GL732487.1 coordinate 128,300, forward strand.
TTCTTCTTTACGATATATTATTCTATACGTTTTTATGTCTTTTGTCAATAAAAAAACATATATTCAATAAAATAAAAGATTTTTATTTTTCTTACTTCTTTTTTAAAGCTTATAATATATAGGTTTTTACTTACTATAAACCATTAGTAACCACCTAAAAAATAATTGCATTATTAAACTTCAAACGTGTAAAAATATTCATATAAACTACATACCAGCTACTCAATAGGATAGACAGGAGTCATATTCAAGTAATTCTATACATTCCTTTAAAATTATTAAAGCTATCAAAGATCATATTTTCCTCTGATTACCTCTTAACTATCTCTTTCCTTTCTCTTTGTCTGAGGTCCCTTCCTGTCATTATTTAAATCTTATTTTCTTTTTCAACTGGTACAATGGACTTGTTTCATCAGATTTTACATATTCTTTTCAAACACCACTTCATAGTCAGCATCTAGAATATGACTTCCTAATGTCACAAACTTTTTCTACTATTATCATTTTACAAGTATCAGATTAATTTTATCAATTAAATCATCAAAGTTGTCTCATAAATACTGATTATTTTCTCTATTTGCCATTATATTTAGACAATTTTTAAATTAGTTATATATAAAACATCGTATTCTAAATAGTAGCCTTATATATAGCAAGTAATTCTTTTTTATTATTATAAACGGAAACAAAAATAATAGGTACTATAATAAGTTGTAGTAGAAATAGTAGGATAGTTTTCCTAAGTTCATAGGAATCGCCCCCTTTCTTTACCCTCATTATAGCACCTATACATCAGTTGTGCAAATAATATGATATTTTTTTATTAGTCCTCAGACAAGCATATTATAGAGCGTTTCATTACCATTCAAGTTAATATAAGATGGATCAAACCCTTCCATGCGACGAATTAGACCTGCATAATCATGCTTATCTGCCAAGGCAATCCCAATCAATACTGGTCCTGTCCCCTTGCTAGCTCGTTTGATATACTCAAAACGTGTGATATCATCATTTGGCCCCAGGATATCATTTACAAATTCACGCAAAGCTCCTGGACGCTGTGGAAAATTGACCACAAAGTAATGCTTGATCCCATCATAAATCAAGGCACGCTCTTCCATTTCTGGCATACGGTTGATATCATTATTTCCTCCAGAAATGATACAACAAATGGTCTTCCCCTTGATATATTCAGCTAAAACCTCTAAAGAGGCGATACTAGCCGCTCCAGCAGGTTCTGCGACAATCCCTTGCTTAGAGTAGAGGTCAATCAAGGTTTCAGAAATCAATCCCTCATCGACACCTACTAAGGTTTGAACATGTTGGCGAGTTGCTTCATAGGTCAACTGACCTACCTTTTGCACAGCAATCCCATCCGCAAATTTGTCAATTTCTTTGAGTTTGACAGGCCCACCAGCGTCAAAGGCAGCCTTCATAGAACGTGCTCCATTAGCCTCTACCCCAATGACTTCAATCTCTGGACTTGTTTCCTTGATATAAGTCGAAACTCCAGCAATCAGACCTCCGCCTCCAACAGGGACCAAGACAGCATCAAAATCAATCGATTCTTTTCGAGCTTCTTCTAAAATCTCATAAGCAACTGTCCCTTGACCTGCTTGGACATGGGCATCATCAAAGGGATCAATAAAGGTACGGTTTTCAGAGAGTGTAAATTCTTGAGCTGCTTTAGCTGAGGCATCAAAGGTATCTCCAACTAGTTTAATAGTTACGAAGTCCCCACCAAAAAAGCGAACTTGACCAATCTTTTGTTGCGGAGTAGTAATTGGCATAAAGATAGTTGCTGGGATTTTCATTTCATTACAAGTATAGGCAACTCCCTGCGCATGATTCCCCGCAGAAGCGCAGACTACCCCACGCTCACGTTCTTCCTTGCTGAGCTGGGAAATGGCATAATAAGCACCACGAATTTTAAAAGAACGAACACGTTGGGCATTTTCCTTTTTCAAATAAATCTTAGCACCATACTTCTCCGATAAATAATGGTCATAATCCAGTGGGGTATTCACAACCACACCATTCAAGACCTTGTGAGCCTTGATGATATCTTTTGAACTTAACATATAAAACCTCTTTTTCTATAAAAAACAGTCACTAATGACTGTTTTTTTAGTTATTCATCTCCAAAAACTTCAGCAACACTTTCATGGTATTTATGAGCCATACGAATTGAAAACTCTTTAGGAAGTTCATAACGATTTGTAGAAATCCAATCATATAACCATTCTGCCAAACTTTCTTCACTATCATTACGATGGAAGATAAAATAGTTTAAAATTTCTTTATATTCTACATCATTCAAATCCAACGTGTCTACAAATTGACTACGAGGAACAAAATTAGAATCTAATTTTCTTAGTTGATCTGTCAATTCTCCCAATTGTAAATCCAACTGAAAAAATAATTTTTGCAGTTGCCTATCCGTTTCATCACATCCTGTCTTGATAGAAAACAAATTGGTAATATTCATATGATTTCAACCCCTAAATAAGTATATCTAATATCCCACGAATAGCTGAAGCTACTATTTTAGCAAAATTCTTTGCTTTCTAATTAGTTATAGATTTTAAATGCATCGTCGTCGTTTTTACCAACGAATGGCATTGCTTTACGCAATTCTGCACCAACTTTTTCAATTTCAAGGTTAGCTGCTTGTTCACGGTAAGCAGTCAATTTTGGACGTCCAGCTTTATAGTCATTTACAAAGTCATTTGCAAATTTACCATTTTGGATGTCTGCCAAGACAGCCTTCATATTTTCTTTAACTTGTTCAGTGATTACACGTGGACCTGATACATAGTCACCGTATTCAGCAGTGTTTGAAATAGATTGACGCATTTTCTTGAATCCACCTTCGTAGATCAAGTCAACGATCAATTTCATTTCGTGAAGAACTTCAAAGTAAGCCAATTCTGGAGCGTAACCTGCTTCTGTCAAGACTTCGAAACCTGCTTCGATAAGGGCAGTCAAACCACCACAAAGTACAGCTTGTTCACCAAACAAATCTTCTTCAGTTTCTTCTTTGTAAGTTGTTTCAAGAAGACCTACACGGGCTGCTCCAACACCTTTACACCAGTCCATAGCAATGTTTTTCGCATTTCCTGTTGCATCTTGGTATACTGCGTAAAGAGCTGGAACACCAAATCCTTCTTCGTAAGTACGACGTACCAAGTGTCCTGGTCCTTTAGGAGCACACATGAAGACATCTACATCCGCAGGTACTTTGATAAATTCAAAGTGGATGTTGAAACCGTGAGCAAATCCAACTGCGTTTCCAGCTTCCAAGTTTGGAGCGATTTCTTCTTCGTACAATTCTTGTTGGATTTCGTCTGGTGCCAAAATCATGATAACGTCAGCTAATTTAGTTGCTTCTGCTACTGTGTAAGTATCAAATCCATCTTCTTTTGCTTTGTCAAAAGATTTACCTGGACGTACACCGATGATAACATCACGGCCTGAATCACGCAAGTTTTGTGCATGCGCATGTCCTTGCGAACCATAACCGATAACAGCGATTTTTTTACCGTCAAGTGCTGCTACTTTAACATCTTTTTCGTATTCCATTTGAACTGCCATAGTTTTTTTCTCTCTTTTCTATTATTTTTTGCCTTTTAGGCTGGTTTAACAAATTTAAGTCGATTTTTAATCGCGGGTAAATCCAGTTGCTCCCGTTCGAGCAATATTACGAATACCGTATGGTCGAATGACTCGCAATAAAGCTTCGCTCTTTTCTGCATTTCCCGTCATCTGAATGGTAATCGAGCTTGGTGCTACGTCTACCACTGTTGCACGGAAAGGTTGAATAATCGCTAGAATCTCAGCTCGCTTCTCAGCTGGCGCTGACATCTTAACCAAAATCACCTCGCGCTCCAAATGAGGCTTGTCTGTAATATCACGAATGCGAATCACATCAATCTGACGATTGAGCTGTTTGATAATTTGCTCCACCTCATCATGTGAAGCAACATCAATAATAATGGTGATACGCGATACATTCGGATCTTCTGTTGCTCCAACAGAGATGCTTTCGATATTAACCTGACGACGAGATAGGACACCTGTAAAGCGATTGAGGACTCCTGAACGATTTTGTAGTTTTGCTGTTAACATTCTACGCATGGAACTTCACCCCCAACATCTCATGATTACTCTTACCAGCTGGTACCATTGGTAACACCTGTTCCTTACGAGAAATATCTACCTCGATTAGCATAGGAACATTCTCAGTGATGACTTCAAGGTCTTGAGCCAAGGTCTCAGGATTGTCAAACTTATAGTTTTTAATACCATAAGCTTGCGCCATCAATTGGAAATCAGGAAGAGTGTCGAAGACCGACTCTGATGTTCTACCTTCATAGAAGGATTCCTGCCACTGGCGAACCATTCCAAGTGAGTGGTTGTTCAACATAACCACCTTGATTGGCACCTTGTAAATGTTCAAAATAGCCAATTCCTGGTTAGTCATTTGGAAACCACCATCCCCAACAAACAAGACTACTTCCTTATCTGGATTAGCAATTTTAGCTCCAATTGCTGCTGGAATTCCAAATCCCATGGTTCCTAAACCACCTGAAGTCACTAACTGACGTTCATTTTGGTAGGGATAATACTGGGCTGTCCACATTTGGTGTTGACCAACGTCTGTTACTACAATGGCATCTCCGTTCGTCAATTCACCAATTCGTTCAATAACAGCCTGAGGTTGAACCACACGTTCTTTCTTATCATAAGAACGAACACGGTTCTTGTCTTTAGTAACTTTCTCAATCCATTTCTCAGTATTGTTATGAACTGTTGGTTCCGCCAACAACATTTGCAAGGCCTTCTTAGCATCTCCAACTACAGGAATATCTGCACTGATAATCTTACCAATCTCAGCTGGATCAATATCAATGTGGGCAACCTTAGCATTCTTAGCAAAAGTCTTTGGATTTCCTGTCAAACGGTCATCAAAGCGACAACCAATACTAATCATAAAGTCAGCTTCTGTCATAGCAATATTAGCTGCGAATGACCCGTGCATGCCTCCCATTCCAAGGAAGAGTGGATGACTCGTTGCAATCGTTCCTTGTCCCAAAAGACTGGTTACCACTGGAATTTGATAGCGTTCTGCAAATTCATTTAATTCTGTAGCTGCTTCAGCATAGCTAATTCCACCACCGGCTAGCAAGACTGGTTTTTTAGCCTTGGATAATTGCTTCAAGATTTTCTTGATTTGCATATCATTTGGCTCAAGAGTCGGCTGATAACTTGGTAGGTTCACTTCTGGTGAATAGATGAAGTCTGTTTCCAAAGCAGATACGTCTTTAGGTAGGTCAATGACGACTGGCCCTGGGCGACCTGTAGTTGCGATATGGACAGCTTCCGTAATGATACGAGGAATATCAGCTGTCTCACGAACTTGGTAATTGTACTTAGTGATTGGCATGGTAATTCCCACGATGTCTGCCTCCTGAAAGGCATCCTTCCCAATCCCTGCTCGCGCCACCTGACCTGTAAAGACCAAAAGGGGAACGCTATCGCTCATGGCATCTGCAATCCCTGTAATGGCATTTGTTGCTCCTGGTCCGCTAGTGACGACGGCAACACCCAACTTTCCAGTTGATTTGGCATAACCTTCAGCTTCATGCAGACAACCTTGCTCATGGCGTCCTAGAATATGACGAATGCCTTTAAAATTATATATCGCATCATAAAAAGGCAAGACAGCACCACCAGGATAACCAAAGATGGTATCAATTCCTAAATCACGAAGTGTTTCCAAAACTAGGTCCGACCCCGTCTTAGGAGATTCTAAACTGATTTTCTCCATTGTTCCCCTTTCTCTTCTCTTAAAAATAACTTGTTACTATCATACCATTTTTTCAAGATTTTTCAAGAGAAAAGAAGAAATTTTCTGAATTTTCTATTTTAACGTTTTTTTATGAATATTATTTTTGTTTTTATTTAAAAGATACCGATTTCATTTACTAAACAAAGAAAAAAGAACTGATTTCTCAGTTCTTCATTAATCTTATTCCACACTAAATAGGTATGGGTAAACTGGTTGTTGACCTTGGTGAATCTCGACTTCAACGTCTTCGAATTCTTCTGCGATTTCTTGGGCAATTTCATTGGCAAGTTCTTCGCTTCCGTCTTCACCGACATAGAAGGTTACGATTTCACTGTCTTCATCCAACATATGTTTCAATGTTTCAGTCAAGGTTTGGTGCATATCAGGGTTTGACACGAGGATTTTCCCATCCACCATACCAAGATTATCGTTTTCATGGATTTCTAAGCCATCAATGGTTGTATCACGAACGGCTGTTGTGACGCTACCACTAACGACATCGCTGAGGGCTGCAGTCATACGTTCTTGGTTTTCTTCGATGGACTTGCTTGGATCAAAGGCAAGAAGACTTGTCAATCCTTGAGGAAGAGTGCGAGCCTCCACCACTACTGCTGGTTGCTCCAAAACTTCTGCTGCAGATTGAGCTGCCATGAAGATATTCTTGTTGTTTGGCAGGAAGATGATGTTACGAGCATTGACCTGTTCAACAGCCTTGATAAAGTCTTCTGTTGAAGGGTTCATAGTTTGACCGCCTTCGATAACATAGTCCACGCCTTGAGAACGGAAGATATCTGCTAGACCTTTACCAGCAACGACAGCAATCAAGGCATACTCTTTCTCTTCAGCTGGTTTGCTAACTTGAGCAGCTTCTTTCTCAACTTGAGCTTCGTGTTGGTTCCGCATATTGTCAACTTTTACCTTGACCAAGCTACCATATTTAAGACCTTCTTGCATAACAAGTCCTGGATCTTCTGTATGGACATGAACTTTGACAATTTCATCATCATTGACAACAAGGAGAGAATCCCCAAGTTCATTCAAGTAGTTACGGAATTCGTCGTAGTCAAAATCTTTGGCATAGGTTGGACCTTGCTTAAGAGCTACCATGATTTCAGTACAGTAACCAAATGTAATGTCCTCAGTCGCCACATGACCAGCCACAGACTTGTGGTGCTCCGCATTGATCATTTCACTCATATTAGCAGGAGTGGCTACAAAGTCCTCAGATGCAATATATTCGCCAGTAAGGGCTGAAAGGAAACCTTCGTAGATGAAGACCAGTCCTTGACCACCTGAGTCCACAACGCCAACTTCTTTCAATACTGGAAGCATGTCTGGCGTTTTAGCTAGAGCTGTTTTAGCACCTTCCAAGGCTGCGCGCATGACTTCAACAGCGTCATCTGTTTGCTCAGCCTTTTTCTTAGCACCAATAGCTGCCCCACGAGAAACTGTCAAAATCGTTCCTTCAACTGGTTTCATCACTGCCTTATAGGCAACTTCCACACCTGATTGGAAGGCGAGGGCCAAGTCTTGACCTGTTAACTCATCTTTATCCTTGATGGCTTGTGAAAATCCACGGAAAAGCTGAGACGTAATAACTCCTGAGTTTCCACGCGCACCCATCAAAAGACCTTTGGCAAGAATGCTCGCTACCTCTCCAACTGTAGAAGCTGGCTTATCTGCAACTTCTTTAGCACCATTTTCAATGGTCATTCCCATGTTTGTTCCAGTATCTCCATCTGGAACTGGAAAGACGTTTAATGAATTGACATATTCAGCTTGCTTATTCAAGCGAGTTGACGCAGCCTGCACCATTTCTTGAAATAAGCTAGTAGTAATTTTTGACACGGTTATTCTCCTACAACTTTGATATTTTGAATGTAGACATTTACAGTCTGAGCAGTAATTCCAAGCTGGTTTTCCAAGCTAAAACGAACACGCTCTTGAATGTTTTTTGACACTTCGCTAATCTTTGTTCCGTAGCTCAACACGGTATATACATCAACTGCAATACTGCCATCTTCGGCTGCCTTTACGACAACACCTTTAGAATAATTTTCCTTACCTAGCAGGGCTTGGAAATTATCTTTGAGGGCATTTTTACTAGCCATACCGACCACACCAAAAATCTCAGTTGTTGCACCACCTACGACGGTTGCAATCACTTCATCTGTTAGTTCGATTTGACCATCTTTTGTATTAATTTTTACAGTCATCCTTTTTACCTCAACTAGTTGATACTCTATTTTATCATATTTCAGCCCAAGTGTAAAAGCAGAATACTGTATCAGCGGATATTTACTCCGTTTTTCAAATGATTTTATACCCACAACAAAAGAAAAAAGACCCTAAGGTCTCCTTACTTTTATTATTAAACGCGTTCAACTTTACCTGATTTCAAAGCACGAGCTGAAGCCCAAACTTTTTTAGGTTTACCATCGATAAGAACAGTAACTTTTTGAAGGTTTGGTTTTACGGCACGTTTTGTTTGGTTCATCGCGTGTGAACGGTTGTTTCCTGATACAGTCTTACGACCTGTAAAGTAACATACTTTAGCCATTGTGTTTTCCTCCTATTAAATCTAATATAGCGGATGTGCTAGCACCACATACCGTACTATGTTATCACACTTTCTTCATTTTTGCAAGGGAATTGGAAGATTTTTTATTTAACGTAGACAATCCCCAACTTTCCAAAAGCCACATCTCCACGGATAATCAAGGTTTTACTGGTTGGAGCTAGAGAAGTATCTGCCTTAGCTACACCACAGAAAGTTTCCACCTTCAAATCCACTCGCCAATGTTGAGGAACATAGATAACTGCATTACCAAAACCAACTTCTACTTTCAGGGTTGCAGTATCTCCTAAAATCTCTGCATTGTCATAATATATCTTGGCATTTCCAAAACCAACTTCTACTTGGTCGTCTACCAATTCTTGATTTTGCTTGTAGAAAGTCCCAGTCCCAAAAGCGACCTCCTTATCTGTCAGAATGGTCTTTTTACCATCATACCACCATTTTTTCCCATTCCAAGTTCTGTTAGAATGAGTAAGTGCGTTGACACCCAGTACGATTAAAATACTAGCCCAGAATAGTGACTGATTTGGAATCGGTAAAATATCATAAAAGTAGTTAGCAATCATTAAGGCTACTAAAGCTGTAAAAGAGGCTGAAGTTAAGTGGCGACGCAACAAAGCTCCGACTGATTGATATGTAAAAAATGCAATACCAATCAAGGGCCAAATTTGCCCTCCCAGAGAAGGGATTCCAAAATTTCCTTGTAATAATATCAAAGCTGCTAAAACCAGCAACACAATACCAAATGCTTTCTTTTTCATGTTCTTACCTCATGTTTCTTAGATTTTCTTTTAGGAGGGATTGGTAATGCCGTGAGACATGAACCTCCTTGTGGGTTTGATAAAAGGAAATGGTGCCCGTTCCTGAAAAGGATTTGTCCACCGAATAAACTTGCCGAATATTAGCAATCGTTGACTTGGATACCCGACTAAAATAACGAGGAAGGATAGACTCTAACTCATAGAGTTTGAGCCGAACTTCGTAGGCATCTTTCTGGGTATGGGCATAAATCTTGTTCCCCTCTGTTTCAAAGAAGAGGATTTCCAACAAGTCCAGATAATACTCACCCGTCCCCTTGTAAAAAATCAGCCTAGGAGACTTGGACTCTTGCAAGAGCCGCTGTAAATCCGCAATCTCATCTGTCAAAGCCGCTGCCTTGATGACAATTTCAGTTTCCTCTAAATTGCTGTCAATTTCGATTCGTAACTTCATTCCATCTCCTTTCTGACTCTACTATATCAAAGCCAAAATAAGAAAACAAGAGCAAAAAAGCAAGTGGTTACTTTAACCCCGTAAGTGGTTGTAGGACCACCTTAACTTGCAGGTCAAAATAGAAAGAAAATCACACCCCACACAAGACCACAAATATAACCAACCACTACATCCTTGGGAAAATGCACTCCACCTAAGACTCTCACTAGACCGAGGAGGGCTGATAAGATCAAACAAATCATCCCCATAGTTAGACTAGCATGCAAGCAAGCCATGGAGATAATGGTTGCTGAAAAGACATGACGACTGGGCATAGACTGACCAGGACTATCTCTGTCAAGCAAGGGTTTAATATCCCATTCCTCATAAGGCCTAGGGGCATTGATTTTCTTACGAAGAAGGGATAAAATCACAAAACCTGACGCAGGGATAAACACATAGATTCCGACCTGTTTCCCAAGTCCTTCTTGGAGATAGGTAGTTGCTAACAAGGTTAGATAAATCATAGGCATAACTACTGTCATGAACCGATTGAAAGTTCTTAACAATCTCAGAAGAAAGGGCTTATTTTTAGCAATAGCAGCAATGTGGTCATACCATTCTTGATAATTTTTCATATATTTTCTCATCACTTATTCAAATTTTATACTCAATGAAAATCAAAGAGCAAACTAGGAAGCTAGCCACAGACTGCTCAAAGCACTGCTTTGAGGTTGTAAATAAGACTGACGGAGTCAGTAACATATACCTACGGCAAGGCGAAGCCGACGCGGTTTGAAGAGATTTTCGAAGAGTATTGCTTAAAGGCAAGCACTTGTCTTCTAGTATAGTGCAGAAAAAGAAGACCGTCAAGCCTTCTTTGGGTTTATTCTTCTGCCTCATCTTCTGTGAACTGACTGTTGTAGAGGTCAGCGTAGAAACCAGCTTGCGCCATTAGCTCCTCATGATTGCCTTGCTCGATGATATTGCCATCTTTCATGACGAGAATCAAGTCAGCATTTCGGATAGTAGACAAGCGGTGGGCGATGACAAAGGAAGTTCTGCCTTCCATCAAACGGTCCATGGCTTTCTGAATCAATTCCTCCGTCCGAGTATCAACGGATGAGGTCGCTTCATCTAGGATTAGGAGTGGCGCATCTTTCAGCAAAGCACGAGCGATAGTCAAGAGTTGTTTTTGTCCGACAGACAAGGTTACTGTATCATCCAAGACAGTATCGTAACCATCTGGTAGAGTCATGATAAAGTGGTGAATCCCTACAGCCTTGCTGGCTTCAATCACGCGCTCATCACTAATATCCTTTTGGTTATAGATAAGATTGTCTCGGATAGTGCCTTCAAAGAGCCAGGTGTCCTGCAAGACCATTGAAAAGGAATCGTGCACTTCCGAACGCTTCATCTCCTTGGTATCGACACCATCAATACGGATACTTCCCTTATCAATCTCATAAAACTTCATCAAAAGATTGACAATGGTTGTCTTCCCAGCTCCAGTAGGTCCGACAATGGCAACCTTTTGACCTGAATGAGCGGTCGCAGAAAAGTCATGAATAATAGTTCGCTCTGGTGTGTAACCAAAGGAAACTCGATCAAAGACTACTTGACCTTTCATATCGCTCAATTGTCTTTCTTTATGGGATTCATCTTCCATTTCCTCTTCACCTAGAAATTCGAAGACACGTCCCATGGCTGCACTAGCTTGCTGAAGACTGGTAATTCCTTGGGCGATTTGGGAAAGGGGCTGAGAAAAGATACGAACGTAGGCCATAAAGGCAACGATAATCCCGATACTAATCTGCCCATTCAGAGCCAAGGCTGCACCGACGATAATCACTAGGGCATAGCTAAAGTTCCCAATGAACATCATAATTGGCATCATAATCCCTGAAATAAACTGAGATTTCCAGATACTATCATATAGACGATGGTTTAATGTCGCAAATTCTTCTTTGGTACTCTCAATAGCATTATAACTGGTCACCACATTATGGCCAGAGTACATTTCCTCCACATAGCCATTGACAGCCGCCAAATCCTGTTGCTGACTCTTAAAAAAGCCCTGTGATTTGCCCATAAAGACGGACACGAAAGCAAAGCCAACAAGAGTTGAAACAACCGTCACCAAGGCTAAAATCCAGTTCATCCCAAACATGGTTACCAAGACTGCTAAGACCAATAAACTAGATGAAAGAACTGTTCCCAGACTTTGATTGAGGGACTGGGCTGCAGTGTCAACGTCATTGGTTACACGAGACAAGGTATCTCCTTGAGAACGTCCATCAAAATATCCCAATGGTAGGCTATTGATTTTCTCTGCAATGGCTCTTCTCAAACGCTCTGAAAAACGTTGAATGGCTGTTGTAAACAGAAAGGCCTGTAAATAATTTGATAGAAGTCCGATTACATAAATCACGGCCAAAAAACCACCAATAGCTGCAACCGCCGCGACATCCACACTTGTTTCCAGACCACTGGCAATAATATTGGTCATTTCCTTGATGCGAGTTGGACCATATACAGTAATGATATTGGATACGATTGTTGCTAGAAAGGCAATTAGAAGGGCAAACTGGAGGCCTGCAAGATAGGGTTTACTCTGTTTCCAAAGAGACATTTTCTTATTTTCCATGTTCCAATTCCTCCTTCGATAGTTGTGAATAGGCAATTTCTTGGTAAACTTCGTTATTAGCTAGAAGTTCCTTGTGAGTGCCTTGTCCCACGACTTTTCCTTGATCCAAGACCAAAATCAAATCTGCATCCATAATCGTTGAAATACGTTGTGCAACAATAAGTTTGGTCATAGATTTTGTTTTCTCTGCTAGCTCTTGGCGTAGGACACGGTCTGTCTTGTAATCCAAGGCTGAGAAGGAGTCATCAAAGATGAGGATTTCTGGTTTCCGCGCTAAGGCACGCGCAATGGCCAGACGCTGTCTTTGACCACCTGAGAAGTTGGTTCCTCCTTGGGCTACTTCTGACTCTAAGCCCGCTTCCTTGTCTTCGATAAAGCTCTTAGACTGGGCTAATTCCAGAGCTTGCCACATAGCCTGCTCACTAAGCGGTGTTTCTTGACTCTGTCCAAAGTCTAAATTGCCCTTAACATCACCTGAAAAGAGAACCGCTTTCTGAGGAATATAACCAACCTTGTTGCGCAAATCATTCAAGGCATAGTTTTGAACATTGACACCGTCCACCAGAATTTCTCCGTCTGACACGTCGTAGAAACGTGGAATCAGATTAACCAGAGTAGATTTACCAGAACCTGTTGAACCAATAAAGGCCACTGTTTGACCAGCTTCTGCTCTAAAGCTAACATGTTCAATAACCGCCTCCGAATTTGCCGCATAGCGGAAGGTCACATCCTTAAATTCGACCTGGCCTTTGAGGTTTTCATCAGCCTGCTGCACTTGAGCAGGATTTTGGATAGACGAATGCAAATCTAGAACTTGATTAATCCGCTTAGCAGAGACCATGGTTCGGGGAAGAACGATGAAGAGTGCCCCCATGAGAAGGAAGCCCATGACAACCTGCATGGCATAAGACATGAAAACAACCATGTCACTAAAGAGAGGCAGACGGGCTGTCGGAGCAGCATCGTTGATTACATAGGCCCCAATCCAGTAAATCGCCACACTCAAACCACTTGAAATTCCCATCATGATAGGATTCAAAATAGCCATAAGACGGTTGACAAACAAATTCAAGCGTGTCAATTCATCATTTGCTGCTACAAATTTGTCATTTTGGTAATCCTCTGCATTGTAGGCACGAACGACACGAATACCTGTTAAACTCTCACGAGTGATACTGTTCAGTTTGTCTGTCAGCCCCTGAATCAAGGACTGTTTTGGAAAGGCTAGCGTCATCAAAACTGTTGTCATCAAAACGTTGACAATCACTGCCACAAGTACGGCCCAGAGCCAGTATTCTGAATGGCCTAAAATCTTCCCGATAGCCCAGATAGCCATAATCGGACCACGCGTCACCACTTGCAAGCCCATGGTAATCAACATTTGAACCTGAGTAATATCATTGGTAGTACGCGTCAAGAGGCTAGGAATAGAGAATTTCTTAATCTCTGTCTGCGAGTAATCCAAAACTCGGTTAAAAATATCACTTCTCAGCCTACTAGTATAAGAAGCCGCCACTCGAGATGCAAAAAATCCAACTGCAACTGCAGACAAGAAGGCCAGAAAGGACATTCCCACCATCATACCTGCTGGCTGCCACAACTCATCCAAGCCGGTTCCCTGAGTTCCAAGCAAATCCGTGATTTTAGAGATATAGGTCGGCACTTCCAACTCTAGATAAACCGAAAAGCAGGTAAAGAGAATGGCTAGTAAAATCATCCCCCATTCTTTTCTACTAATTCTTTTGGCTAATTTCTTCATTCTCTCCTCCTACTCTCTTGATATTTTCCTGTAGTTGACTGAGAACTTTCTCAAAAATCAGTAATTCATCTTCATCAATGTCTTCCATCAACTGCTTGTCAATTCGTTCAAAAAAGGCCTTAACCTGTTGCATCTGAGAACGTGCTTTGTCCGTCAAACGAACAAATTTTGCCCGCTTATCGCTAGGACTCGCCTCCAATTCCACCAAACCATTTTGCACCATACGCTTGACCAAATTACTAGCAACAGACTTGGTAATATTGAGTTCCTGCTCGATATCTTTAATCAAGACCAAGTCTTGGTTTTTCTCACGATTATCTAAAAAACGCATAACCTGACCTTGAGGTCCACCCATAAATTCAATACCACAACGTTTGGCTTCCTTTTGCACCATCAGGTGAATTTGATGACCAAAACGCTTAAAGACTAACATCGGTTTATCCATACTAACTCCTTTTTAACTATCACATTTAGTTCTCCTAGGAACTAAATAAGTTTTCATGAGAACTATTTTACCACTTTGAAAAGAGATGTCAAGAAAAAAGTTTCCATGAGAACTAATTTGTAGATAAAAAAACTCCCAAGTGAGTTTCTCACTTAGGATTAGTTTTCTAGGTTAAATTAGAATCCATCTACATTCGTATAAATCTTTTGTACGTCTTCGTCGTCTTCAAGAACGCTGTAAAGTTTTTCAAAGGTTTCAAGGTCATCGCCTGACAATTCCACTTCTGACTGAGGAATCATTTCCAATTCAGTCACTTGGAATTCTTGGATACCTGACTCACGAAGGGCAACGATAGCCTTGTGGAGGTCTGTTGGCGCTGTGTAAACAGTGATTGTACCTTCTTCTGCTTCTACATCATCCACATCCACATCCGCTTCGAGCAATTGCTCAAAGACTACGTCCGCATCTTCACCAGCAAATACAATAACACCCTTGTTATCGAAGAGGTATGAAACTGAACCAGAAGCACCCATGTTTCCGCCGTTTTTACCAAAGGCAGCACGGACATTGGCCGCTGTACGGTTGACATTTGAAGTCAAAGTATCGACAATCAGCATAGAACCATTTGGTCCAAAACCTTCGTAACGTCCTTCTGTAAAGGTTTCGTCTGTGTTTCCTTTAGCCTTGTCCAAAGCTTTATCGATAACGTGTTTTGGCACTTGGGCTTGTTTAGCACGGTCGATAACGAATTTCAAAGCTGAGTTTGATTCTGGATCTGGATCACCTTTTTTAGCTGCTACATAGATTTCTACACCAAATTTTGCATATACTTTAGAGTTAGCTCCATCTTTAGCCGTTTTCTTGGCTACGATATTGGCCCATTTACGTCCCATTAGGAATCTCCTTTTTTCACATTTTAATCTTTCTTATTATAACACAAGTTTTTTCGATTTTCACTAGAGGAAATGGATTTTATTCAGCAAATCGAGCTATGATGACACTTTTATTGCCAAGATGGCCTTGCCTTCTTTTATCAAGGGGTGACGGAATAGTGAGAAATAAAGTTGGATGGTCATGGCAACCCAGATAAGGGGTTCACAAAGAATAACACCCCTGTAGCCAGCCCAAGGAATAATCAAAACCACAAAAGCGATTTTGCCGATTAGTTCGATAAAGCTAGAAACCAGAGGAAGTACTTTCTGTCCCAAACCCTGCAAGCAATTGCGATAAATCAGCAAAAGACTCAAAATAGGATAAAAAGCTGAGCTGATTTGCAGGTAGAGACTTCCATTTTCTACCAAGTAGCTATCCGTCGAACTAGCCAAGAAGGAAACCAAGGCTGGACTGGCAAAAAAGAGGAAGACACAAACAAAAACTGCCCAGGATATACTTAAACGACTGCCGATTCGAAGACCTTGGACAATGCGGTCTGGGCGCTTAGCTCCTAGATTCTGAGAAGCAAAGGTCGTCATCGAGGCAGAAATAGCGGTCATAGGAAGGAGTGCAAAGGCCATAATACGGCGAGCCGCCGTCTGGGCACTAATAATCAGTGCTCCAAAAGTATTAACTGAAGACTGTAAAATCACACTGCCGATGGACACAATGGAACTCATCAAACCCATAGCCAAACCTTGCTCCAAGAGATCCGCGAACAAGGCCTTATCCCATTTGAAATGCTTGAGTTGAGGCAAAAGTTCTGGAACACTCTTACGGATATAATAAAAGCAGAGAACCGCTGATAAGCCTTGCGAAATAATGGTAGCTAGTCCCGCGGATTGAACTCCCAGATGCAATTGCGTAATGAAATAGAGATCCAGAACCACATTAACCAAGGCAGAGAAAATCAGAAAACCAAGCGCAGCCAGACTGTCCCCAATGGATCTCAACAAACCTGCAAAAAGATTATAAGCAAAGCTGACACCTACGCAGGTCACAATCATAGAAATATATTGATAGGACTGGGGGAGGATTTCAGCAGGGGTATCTAGGTACTGTAAAAGAGGATACAAACCAAGAAAGCCCAGCAACATAACCACAATACTCAAAAGTGCACCTAAAATCCAGGTGGCTGCTACTGCTTCCTTTATTTTAGTGAAATTTCGAGCCCCGTAATAACGGGCAATGACAATCCCCATCCCATTGCCAACACCAAGAGTAAAACCTACAATCAGGTCAAAAATCGCTGTCGTGGCTCCTACTGCAGCCAAGGATTCTTGACCAAGAAATCTTCCAACAATCAAGACATCAGCAGTATTATAGAGCTGTTGAAAAATATTTGATAGCAAGATTGGGAAGGCAAAACTCAAAAGAGAAGGAAGAATCGGGCCATGAATCAGGTCCACTGTTCGTTTTTTATTCATAAGGCTATTATATCAGCTTTCTAGAGGAGCGACAAGAAACAGCAAACTATGCGTGAGCGGAAAACCAGAATAAGGCATCGAAAAAGCAGCGGATGTTCTCCACTACTTTCACAGCTTATTCTTCAATTTCGATTTCAAGCTCATCGCCTAGGTCAAGAGTCACTTCTTCATTCACAGAATCTGCTTGAACTGCCTCATCTTTTTTGGTTTCAACACCTTCTACAGAAGCTTCTTCTCCATCAATCAAACCAAATTGAACACGGACTTGATGGTCAATTTCATCAAAAACTTCTGGGTGATCTGTCAAGTATTTCTTAGCATTTTCAGAACCTTGTCCAATTTTCTCATCCTTGTAAGAGTACCAAGCTCCTGCTTTCTTGATGATATCCAAATCACTTGCAATCTTCAAGAGTTCACCAGTCTTAGAAATCCCTTCTCCGTACATGATTTCAACGAAGGCTTCCTTAAATGGTGGAGCCACCTTGTTTTTCACGACCTTAATCTTGGTTTCTTTACCGACATTGGTATCTTTTTGGTCACCAGTTCCCTTGATTTGTGTGCTTCCACGAACATCCAGACGCACTGATGCGTAGAATTTCAGAGCACGTCCACCAGGAGTTGTTTCTGGATTTCCAAACATGACCCCAACTTTTTCACGCAATTGGTTGATAAAGATGGCAATTGTTTTGGTTTTATTGATAGAAGCACCAAGTTTACGCATAGCCTGGCTCATCATACGAGCCTGCAAACCAACGTGGCTATCGCCGATATCTCCATCAATTTCCGCACGAGGGACAAGGGCAGCAACTGAGTCGACTACGACAAGATCTACAGCACCTGAGTCAATCAATTTTCCTGCAATCTCAAGACCTTGCTCTCCTGAGTCTGGTTGTGACAAGAGCAATTCGTCAATATTGACACCAAGGGCCGCAGCATAAGCTGGATCGAGGGCATGTTCCGCATCGATAAAGGCTGCAATACCACCTTCTTTTTGCGCTTGTGCAACTGCATGAAGGGCAACCGTTGTCTTACCAGATGACTCTGGCCCATAGATTTCAATGATACGTCCCTTAGGATAACCACCTGAACCAAGGGCAATGTCAAGAGCCAAGGAACCTGAGCTCATCACTTGCACCTTTTGCTCTGCACGTTCACCCAAACGCATGATTGAGCCTTTACCGAAATCTTTCTCAATCAATTTAAGAGCATCATTCAAGGCTTTCTCACGTTCAGCCCCGAATTTTTTTGAAATTTCATCTAATTTTTTTGGTTTTTTCGCCATTCTATTCTCCTGCATTCTAATGGTCCTTAGACCTATCTACTATTATATCAAAAGTTAGTCACTTAATAAAGCCTTGCGAACTAGGTTAAAGGCATGCATAACCGCAATGTGACGTACATCTGCTCGACTTCTGCCTCCAATATTAACCTTGACGACCTCAGTTCCATGCTCTTGGGCCAAGCCTATGAAGACTGTCCCAGCTGGGTGCCCTTCTAGGCTATCTGGACCTGCCACTCCAGTCAAACTAAGACCAAAATCAGACTGGGTCTTGATTCGTACCTGCTCAGCCATCTTCTGGGCTGTAAATTCAGACACCACACTATGTTCTTCCAAATCCTTGGCAGGAATAGCCAACATCTTTGATTTTTCCTCCAAGCTATAGGTCACAAAACCACCCTTAAATATACTTGAAGCTCCTGAAAAATCCGCCACGGTAGCTTGGAAAAGACCTGCCGTCAAACTCTCGGCTGCAGTGATGGTTTTCCCTTGCTTTTTCAGTTCTTCTACCACAATGCTGGCTAAACTAGTCTCTTCCCCATAACCATAACAAAGTTCTCGTAAAGAAAGACCTTCAAAGGTATCGCGACCTAAGATTTGATTTTCCAAATCAGCTAATGCTTGATTCGCTTCTTCTTGACTGCTAGCCTTTGTTGACAAGCGCAAGGTTACCTCTCCTGTCTTTGCATAAGGTGCCAAGGTCGGATCGGTCTGATTATCAATTAAATCAGCCAAAATCGTAACCAGCTGACTTTCTCCAATTCCAAAGAAACGAAGAACTCGGGAATATAGCTTACTCCCTGTCATCAACTTAGGTAGAAGTTGGTTTAAAACCATGGGTTTTAATTCACTTGGTGGACCTGGAAGGACGACATAGGTCACTCCATCGACTTCCAATATCCCCCCCACAGCCAGTCCTGTTTCGTTTGGTAGCGGAGTCGCTCCTTCTACAAGTTGAGCTTGTCTTTCGTTATTCGGTGTTCGGGCATAGTCTGGTCGCTGGGCAAAAAAGATATCTAACTTTTCTTGTGCCTGAGGATCGAAGACTAATTTTTTCCCTAAGAATTTAGCCAGGGTTTGTTTGGTCAAATCGTCCTCAGTTGGCCCCAAACCACCTGTTAAAATCACCAGACTGCTACGTTGACTGGCAATCTCAAGCAGGGATAAGAGACGAGCTTCATTGTCTCCTACAGCCGTCTGAAAATATACGTCTACCCCAATCTCTGCTAGTTTTTCCGATAAAAATTGAGCATTAGTATTGACAATCTGTCCTGTCAAAATCTCTGTTCCAACAGCAATGATTTCTGCTTTCATGTTTCCTCCTACCTATCTATTCGTATTTTTTTGAAAAAATCGCAGGAAATTTCCCACGATTAATTTTTTATTTGTATCAAGAAAGTTAATTATCTTCGTCACCAACAGGCACCCGTCCAAACAAATCTTCAAATAAGACAACATTTGTTTCAAGCTGAGTGACTTCTTCTTGTCCCAAAGAACGTCGCAATATATTCTGCACCTCCAACATATGCTCTCTCGAAACAATCTGGTAAGAAATGCCTTGCAACATCTCTCCCTCACCCTTTAGCTGTTGTGATTCAATGGTTTTAAATGAATCTTTATAGCCCAACAAGTCCGGAATACTTTTTGCAGATAAATCAATATTAGTCTGCATATTAGTACTTAGGGCTTTCAAGATAGACTGATAGTGACTAACACTATTCAAGCTGAGAACTTTTTCAACAACTTTTTGAATGACTTCACGCTGACGCTTCTGACGTCCGTAGTCTCCTTCTGGGTCTTGATAACGCATGCGTGAATAAACAAGCGCTTCTTCTCCATTTATTGTCTGTTCTCCAACGCCGATAGAAATGGTGTTAAATTCTTCTTGATCACTGATAGAAATCGGGAAACCTAGCGTGTTATTGACGGTAATTCCACCTACTGCATCGACTAATTGCTGCAAGCCTTGCATGTTAACCATAATGTAGCGATCGATGTGGATATTCATCATCTTTTGAATTGTTTCTATCGCAAGTTCTGCTCCACCACCAGCATAAGCTGCATTAAGTTTCGCTTCTTCAATACTACCATCTTTATGTTGAATTTTAGTCAGGATATCACGCTCCAAACTCAACATCATGGTCTTCTTAGTATGTGGATTGACAGTCAAGAGAATCATGGAATCACTATTTCCAGCCCACTGATCCGTACGTTCCACATTCCCAGTATCAACTCCCATCAACAGAATAGTCATGGGTTCAGTTGCTTCAATAACCTTGGTTTCTTCCCCAATCTTTTTATATGTTTTTGATAAAGTTTGTGTGCCTTGCTGATAAATGGTATAAGCAAAGACACCCACACCCAAAACTGTCACAGCTAGAAAAGCTAGCACCATTCCAATAATTTTTTTAACCATATTTCTACTAATCTATCAGTCTACCCATCAGGTAAACATCGATAAAGTCTCCTTCTTCTATGTACGCACCGCGCTCTTGTCTACCCTCAATTACAAAACCATGCTTTTGATATAGATGAACTGCAGCTTGATTACGAGTTTGAACAGTTAATTGAAGTCTACGAAGAATGCCACTAGCCTGCGCCCATTCTACGACTTCTTCAAGCAAGAAACTTCCCAGCCCATTATTCCAATATTTCTTACCAATCACAATAAAGAGATCTCCAATATGACGAACTCTCTTACGTTGATCAGCTGTGATATTTACAAGGCCAGCAATTTCATCATTCAGTAAGGCAAGTAAAGTGATTTGATTTTCTGAGTGAGCCTGTTTATCCAAAAACAACTCCATCTCAGTATCTGTCAAGAGAATACCATCTCCGTCTAAGCTGGTAAAATCTGTCTCCAAACTTACACGATTTAAAAAGGCCACTAATTCAGCCGCATCATTAGGCCCTGCTTCCCTAATGAGCAATTCATACTCCATGTTGAAGCTCCTCTAAGAGTTTTTCTGCACGCAAACCCTTGGCTTGGAAGTTTAATCTGCGACCATCTTCCTCTTTTAGAATTTCCAATTCTAAATAAGTATCTGGCAAGGCATCACCTAAAAGATTCCCCCACTCGATGACAGTCACTCCACCACCAAAGAGAAATTCATCCAAGTCGATAGAATCAGCATCCCCCTCGATACGGTAAACATCTAGGTGATAAAGTGGAAGACGACCTTCATACTCTCTCACGATAGTATAAGTTGGACTCTTAATCATCTGAGAAATCTGTAATCCCTTAGCAAGGCCTTTTGTAAAGGTCGTTTTACCTGCACCCAGCTCTCCAGTTAAGATTAAAACATCATTCTTTTCTAATAGATGACCCAAGCGTTCCCCTAAGGCTTGTAGCTCTTCTTCATTTTTTGTGTACATGCTCTTATTATACCAAAAACTTTTCTTTTGTGTCTATTTTCCTGCTAAACTTATACTCAATGAAAATCAAAGAGCAAACTAGGAAGCTAGCCGCAGGTTGCTCAAAACACTGTTTTGAGGTTGCAGATAGAGCTGACGTGGTTTGAAGAGATTTTGGAAGAATATAAATTTGAAATAAGGCTGATAGTATTAATTTCACTATCAGCCTTACAGGTTATTTAACGTTTCAGAAAAACTATAATGTCAAGATTAACTAAACAGTATCTAATTCTTTCAAATAATTTTCTATCTTCATCAACATTAAAGGATTGTTATAAATCTTACATAACTCTCTTGCTTCTATATAATAATTTTTTACTTGTTCTTTGTCTAGAAATTTGGCTCCAGCATTTCCTGCAAGAATAAGTAGAGGAGCCAGTTGGTAGCTTGTCTGTCTTTGTTTACAGAGTTCAATCGTCTCAAGAGCTTCTTGGATGGCTTCGTTATATTTTTCCTTTGACGCTAGGTAGTGAGCGTAGTTGTAACGAACTCTGATGTAGCCAAATAAAAACTCTTGATGCTCAAAATTTTTTGTCTGATATAACTCCATTAAATGAGAGTAGTTTGCCTCATATTCTTGTTCACGACCCACTAAGGAATAGAAATTAGATAGAGTATTCAATACCTTTAAATAAATCAGAGTATTTGAGGAGACTTTTAATAATATATTTTCCAATGAAGAAATAGCCTCATACTTACTGTCATATTGATAGAAGTCAATAATAGCTTTAATCCATTCAAGGTAAGTTCGGTCTTCTAGTGTTAGAAAAGTACTTCGTTCAATCTCTATTCTATAAATATATTCCAAATTGTCATAATTTCTGTCATCTAATAGTCGAGCAGACAATTGCTTGAAATTAGAGAGGTTAGATTTAATTTCAATTTGTTCATTAAAAAAATAATCTAATGGTACTTCAAGTCGTTGTGAGAGTTTGAACAAAAGGTCTGCGGAGGGAATGAAATGCCCTCTCTCAATTTTACTAATCTGGCTTTGTTCACAAATTCCTTCTGCAAGAGTTTGTTGGGAGAGTCTCAACTCTTTTCTTTTCAATCTGAATTTCTCTGCGAGTGTATTCATTAAAGATAATAATCCTTCCTATTTGCTTAATCTCATTATAAAATTTTTAGTTCAAAATAGCAAGTTAAAGAAATAAATAATTCACTATGGTAATAAAAAACAAAAAAAGTCAAAAATTACATAAAAATGCTTGGCTAAATAAAATATATCTGTTAAAATAAAAACAAGGAAACAGAAAAGGGTTTCATTGCATGAGAAAAAAACGTGGAATTCAAAAACTAGCTATATTAGCATTACTAGGTGTTTTTACGTTTAGTAACACAATTTCTTACCAACAGTTATTCAGAAGAATAAACGATTGGAGATTCGAGTCCAATCACAAAAGAAGTCCAATGGTCTTGATGTTGGGAAGGCTGATTGATTTCGTATTACTTTAAAATTCAACTATTTAGAGAAAGGTATTCTTATGAGAGCTTGTAACAATACCAGATAGATATAAGAATGGAGATGTTTAATAAAATGCTTTCATAGCTAACCAACTGTTGAAAATTATGAGTTACAAAATCTAAAGTATTTAAGATTAGTTTATAAAATTAGGTCTCTGCCTGTAGAAAGGAACGTGCAGTTAGAAAGGAGGAAAAAATAGGATACTATAATTCAGACTGAGATTTCTAATTAAAATATGTAGTTGCATTTCGCTCATTTTCATAATATTTCATTTAGAGGAGTAATAATATGTTAAAATTTAGAAAAGTAGTTGCATCATCCCTTGCCGTTTTGGCAGTTAGTTTGGCTCTTCCTGTTTTGGCAGCTTCTCACCGTGGTGGCGAGTGGACTTATGGAGGCTATCATGATCCAAATAATTGGGGAGCATTTTCGAATTATTATCATGGTTCAGAGGAGCACTGGGCCTATGTTGGAAGTAATGGACGTGACAATCAAAAGACAGCTTATGCAGGAGCACATAGTGCGGCCTATGCGTTTATTAATACAAATTTTGGGGAGCAAGTTACATTTGATGCGGGATGGCAAGAATAATTGAAGAAGATTCTTTTATCAATAGTTTAGTAAGCTTGTTAGTTTATAGAGGGCAGGGGTATTTCTGCCCTCTATTTTAGAATAAGGAATGCACTATGAAAAAATTATTTATACTCATATCCAACCTGCTTGCTAGTTTGTTCTTTGTTTGGGTATTTACCATTTGGACTGATACATATGTCTCCCATTATTACCCCAACGTTGTTGTACGTGATTCTTCCCCTGAAACAACTTTTCAGCATGTTGCTACACGCTTGGAAAAACTAGCAGAAGAAACGGATAGCTTTATTGCGATTCAACACCAAGATCCTAACTCAGAAGGTACTACAGTTTTTTCTTATACGACCTTTGGGGACGGAAAGTTGCCTGATGGGCTTCAGGAAAAAAATCTAGAAGATGCTCAAAGTAGTAGTGTTGAAACAAACTATTTTGTATTCGATGGAAACCTAGATATTCACTTGCTAAGGGAGGAGCTAAGTCAACTTGGCTTGACTAACATGCACCTGACAATTCCATCTAAACTATCTACGTTAATGGCTATCTTTAGTAACGGATTTCAGTTAATCAGTCTATTGATTTTCATCTTAACCTTTGTAGCACTGACTTTAATTAGTCAAATTAGCCAATTACGGTCGTCGGGCATTCGCCTCATTTCAGGAGAGAAACGGTGGTCCATTTTCCTTAGACCAGTTGGTGAGGATTTGAAAGGGATAGTTGTTGGTTTCAGTTTAGCTGGCGTTCTCGCCATTCTTATGCAAAAAATTCTGTCGCTTCCAACGCAATCCCTAATGACAATAGGAGAAGGCTTGCTCAGTTATAATCTCATCTTGTTGTCGATCTCCCTGTTTTTCGCTCAACTCTTCGCAGTTGGGATAAAAAAGATACACCTGATGCAGATTATAAAAGGGCAAGTGCCTGTCAGAGGAATCATTAGTTTAATTTTAATCGGTCAACTATTAGCGATTATTATTGTAACGCTGGGAATAGGGAGTAGTTTAAAGTATTCCCAAGCCTGGCAACAGCATCGGATTGGACAAGAGGTTTGGAGTCAGGAAAGGCAACTGACTATCCTATCAATCAGCCGTGAAGGAACGAGTCCTGGTTTTGATGAACAAGCTCAAAGAAAACTCAGAACTTGGTATCAATTGATGGATCTGGCTGTTTCAGAACAAAAGGCTTTCTTATCTAGACACCAGTTAATTGACCGTACTTTGCAAAATGGCATGGCTTCCTCCAAAAACTTGACAACCTCTACAGAATGGCACGATTACAGCCCGAATGGCAATGTCCTTATCGTCACACCGCAATACTTGGAGCGTCAAAACATTCCTGTAGATACAACTATTGAGCAAAAGATGAATCACCTTGATGTAGGGGAGTTTGTCTTATTACTGCCTGAACACCTCCGTTCAGAGGAAGAACATTATAAATCTGTTTTTGAAGACGACTTAACCAGTCGCATATCTAGTAAAGATGAACGACAGCAAATGACTGCTACGGTAGGTTATTTGGAATCAGGTCATGATCGTTTTGTGTATAATACGACCCCTATTTCTTACCAGCAGTTTTTGAAAGATCCAATCATCATTGTTATAACACCCCAATCAACTGGTCCACAGTCCATTGTGTTTTGGGTAGACGCAGTACAGAACTACGTTCTCTTTAATCAATTGTCTGATGCCCAGGAGCTTATCCAGAGACAAGGCATTGAAAATTGGGTCTCAGAAATGCAAACAGGTTACCACAACTACATCACATTATCGGATAATATCCAGAGGGAACGTTGGGTAATGCTAGCAGGAGCTGTGCTTGGGATTGCAACTTCAATCTTGTTGTTTAACACTATGAATAGGCTCTACTTTGAAGAATTTAGACGTGCTATTTTTATCAAACGCATTGCAGGTCTCAGGTTCTTAGAAATCCATCGCACTTATCTCTTTGCTCAACTGGGTGTGTTTTTACTGGGATTTGTTGCGAGTGTATTTCTTCAGGTAGAGATAGTAGTTGCTTTCTTAGTCTCGTTACTCTTTACTGGTCTATCTCTTTTACAGTTACATGTCCAAATGCAGAAAGAAAACAAGATGTCCATGCTTGTTTTGAAGGGAGGTTAATATGATTGAACTTAAACAGGTGAGTAAATCTTTTGGAGAACGAGAGTTATTTTCGAATCTTTCAGTGACATTTGAGGCTGGAAAAGTCTATGCCTTAATTGGTTCAAGTGGTAGCGGAAAAACAACCTTGATGAACATGATTGGGAAATTAGAATCTTATGATGGGACGATTTTTTACCGAGGTAAAGACTTGGCCAATTATAAATCGAGTGATTTTTTCCGTCACGAATTGGGCTACCTCTTCCAGAACTTTGGCTTAATTGAAAACCAAAGTATTGAAGAAAACCTTAAGCTAGGTCTCATTGGTAAAAAGTTGAGTCGGTCGGAACAGCGGTTGAGGCAGAAGCAGGCTTTAGAACAGGTCGGCCTGGCTTATCTTAACCTAGATAAGCGCATCTTTGAGTTATCGGGCGGAGAATCGCAACGGGTTGCCTTGGCAAAAGTTATCTTAAAGAATCCACCCCTTATTCTGGCAGATGAGCCAACAGCTTCAATAGACCCAGCAACCTCTCAGTTGATTATGGAGATTTTGCTATCTCTTCGAGATGATAATAGGCTAATCATTATCGCAACACATAATCCGGCAATTTGGGAGATGGCTGATGAAGTGTTCACGATGGATCGTCTGAAATAAAAATCCTTGTTTTTAATTGCACGATGAGTTACTGAAATATTATCATGAATCAATAATTGGAGTTAATTTAGAATTGTACTTTATTAATATTGAGGTAACTTTTTCTTGATAAAGGAAGAAATAGTGGAGAGGAAGTTAGAATGAAAAAATTTGACAATTATATTATTGAGAAGCCTTGCGATTCTAATTCAGATAAACTGCAAAAAATCTTAATAATTGAAAGTTTGGTAGATGATATTTTGCAATTTTCTCTCAGAATCAATAATAGTGTAGGAGAGATTTTCCTCCTACAACCGTTTCAAAAGAAAACTATCTTTATTCCATGTTATTTTGAGGAAGATATTGTGAAAGTCAAAGATGATGATAAAGTTGAGTGGAATTTGTTAGAATTTCAAAAATTTAGAGCATTTTTGGCTTAGTAATCTGTGTTGAAGGCTCAAAATCTATGGTAAAAAAGTAGCTTTGAAAACGTATTGCCTACAAAGATTTAGTTAAATAATGATTTAACACAAAAAGAAATTATTGAAGTTCTGGAAAGATGTTGTTTCAGTATTGAGAAAAAGTGCGATTTTCACAGAGAAAGGAAGAAAAAGTATAGAAATATAGTCAATTGAAACAAGAACAGAACAAAAGAACCTTTTGTGCCATATTTTTCTCCTTTCGCTTTACAATTGGCTTGAACACCTTTATTGTATTGCGTTTGGAGTTTTTTTTGGTATAACCTTCGACGCGCACCCGCATAGCGGGTGTTTTTTTGTCTCGCACCTAACGGAGCAAGACGAACTAATAGTCACTTAATCAAAAACGCACCATATCAAAAACTAAAAAGTTTGATATCATGCGTCATGTCTTAAACTAATTGACTATACTTTCTATTCAAATGAGCTTTTAACCAATTGATTGAGCCGATCCACTCTTAAAACCAAAGAGCAATTTCTCTCTTAGCTGACTCTTCTGAATCTGAACCATGTACAACATTTTGGATAACCTCATTTTCTCCAGTCGCTTTTGCAAAATCACCTCGAATAGTTCCTGGCAAAGCTTCTTCTGGGCGAGTCGCACCCATCATAGTCCGCCAAGTTTCGATTACTTTGGGACCTGAAATGACACCCACAAGAATCGGTCCTGAAGTCATAAATTCACGAATCGGTGGGTAAAAACTTTGACCAACCAAGTCCTGATAGTGCTGATCAATCAACTCTTCTGAAACCTTTGAACGCAACTCCAATTTTTCGATTGTAAAGTCACGTTGTTCGATGCGTTTCAACACTTCACCAACTAGCCCTCTTTTTACACCGTCTGGTTTAATGATAAAAAATGTTTGTTCCATACCCGTCTCCTTTGTCAGCTTCTTTCTTTTATTTTACCACATTTCATGGAAAAATGGAGAAAGTTTTCAGAAAAGAGAAAGAGAACCCGAAGGCTCTCTCATCTCTTTTATTCTACTGTTTCTTCCACAGTTTCAACGGCAGTATCCACAACTACTTCTGTTGTTTCTTCGTTTCCTTCTTCCTCTACTGGAGGATTAAGGTATTCTTCTTCGTTGATAGCATGTGGTTCAAGGTTACGGTAGCGAGCCATACCAGTACCTGCTGGGATGATCTTACCGATGATAACATTTTCTTTAAGTCCAAGGAGATGGTCTTTCTTACCACGGATAGCCGCGTCAGTAAGGACACGAGTTGTTTCCTGGAAGGAAGCCGCTGACAAGAAACTATTCGTTTCAAGTGAGGCTTTGGTAATTCCCATAAGGACTGGACGACCTGTCGCTGGAACTCCACCTGCGATAAGGACATCTTTGTTAGCATCTGTAAAGTCATTGATATCCATGAGGGTACCCATGAGAAGATCTGTGTCACCTGGATCCATGACACGTACTTTACGGATCATTTGACGAACCATTACCTCGATGTGTTTGTCACCGATTTCTACCCCTTGGCTACGGTAAACTTTTTGTACTTCACCGAGAAGGTAAGTTTCAACTGACAAGACATCACGGACTGCAAGGAGACGTTTTGGTTGGATAGAACCTTCTGTAAGAGCAGCACCACGCGCTACTTGGTCCCCAACTTCGACACGCATACGAGCAGTAAATGGAACGACATATTCACCTTCGCCAGTTTCACCCTTAACAAAGACTTTCTTAGTACGAGTTGATGCATCTTCTTCGATAGCGGTAACTTGTCCTTTAACCTCTGTGATAACCGCTTCCCCTTTAGGATTGCGGGCTTCAAAGATTTCTTGGACACGAGGAAGACCTTGAGTGATGTCGGTATTTGAGGCAACCCCACCCGTGTGGAAGGTACGCATTGTAAGCTGTGTACCAGGTTCCCCGATAGATTGGGCAGCGATTGTACCAACTGCTTCACCAACTTCAACTGCATCACCAGTCGCCAAGTTGATACCGTAACAGTGACGGCAAACACCATGACGAGTGTTACATGTAAATACAGAACGGATAGTCACTTCTTCCACACCAGCATTCACAATTTCACGCGCCTTGTCTTCTGTAATCAACTCATTTGGACCAATGATCACTGCACCAGTTTCTGGATGTTTAACAGTTTTCTTAGTGTAACGACCATTGAGACGTTCTTCTAGAGACTCGATCATCTCTTTTCCTTCTGCGATAGAGCGGATCAAGAGACCACGGTCTGTTCCACAGTCGTCCTCACGGATGATAACGTCTTGGGCAACGTCAACCAAACGACGAGTCAAGTAACCTGAGTCGGCTGTCTTAAGGGCCGTATCGGTCATACCTTTACGGGCACCGTGAGTTGAGAAGAACATTTCGAGTACTGACAAACCTTCGCGGAAGTTTGAAAGGATTGGCAATTCCATGATACGTCCGTTCGGAGCCGCCATCAGACCACGCATACCGGCAAGCTGTGAGAAGTTTGAGATGTTACCACGGGCTCCAGAGTCCATCATCATAACGATTGGGTTCTTAGGATCTTGGTTGGCAATCAAACGTTTCTCTAGTTTTTCACGGGCAGCACGCCATTCAGCTGTGACGGCATTGTAACGCTCGTCGTCTGTGATCATACCACGACGGAATTGTTTGGTGATCTGTTCTACACGTTTATGTGATTCCTCAATGATTTCAGCCTTGTCATCAACGACTGGGATATCGGCAATACCCACTGTCAATCCTGCAAGAGTTGAGTGGTGGTAACCGAGGTTCTTCATACGGTCAAGTAGAGCAGAAGTTTCTGTCGTACGGAAACGTTTGAAGATTTCAGCGATGATATTTCCAAGGTTTTTCTTCTTGAATGGAGGATTGAGTTCAAGTTTGCTGATTGCTTCCTTGATATTTCCACCAAGTGGCAAGAAGTATTTAGCTGGAACGCCTTCTGTCAAGTTGGCATTGTTTGGTTCTTGCAAGTATGGTAGACCCTCTGGCATGATGTCGTTGAAGAGGATTTTACCAACTGTTGTAAGCAAAACTTTGTGTTTTTGCTCTTCTGTCCATGGTTTGTTGAGGCTGTCTGTTGCAATACCAACACGTGAGTGGAGGTGAACATAACCATTACGATAAGCCATAACCGCTTCGTCACGGTCTTTGAAGACCATTCCTTCACCTTCGCGACCAGCTTCTTCCATAGTCAAGTAGTAGTTACCCAAAACCATGTCCTGAGATGGAGTAACAACTGGTTTACCATCTTTCGGGTTCAAGATATGCTCAGCAGCGAGCATCAAGATACGAGCTTCTGCTTGGGCTTCTTCTGAAAGCGGTACGTGGATGGCCATTTGGTCCCCGTCAAAGTCGGCATTGTAGGCTTCACAGACAAGTGGGTGCAAGCGAAGGGCCTTACCATCAATCAAGACTGGCTCGAAGGCTTGGATACCCAAACGGTGAAGGGTCGGTGCGCGGTTCAAAAGCACTGGGTGTTCTTTAATCACTTCTTCAAGAATATCCCAGATACGCTCATCTCCGCGTTCTACCAAGCGTTTAGCCGCTTTGACGTTTTGTACGATATCACGCGCTACGATTTCACGCATCACAAATGGTTTAAAGAGCTCGATCGCCATTTCACGTGGTACACCACATTGATACATCTTAAGAGTTGGACCAACGGCGATAACGGAACGTCCTGAGAAGTCAACACGTTTACCGAGCAAGTTTTGACGGAAGCGTCCTTGTTTACCTTTAAGCATGTGGCTCAATGATTTAAGAGGACGGCTACCTGGTCCTGTGATTGGACGACCACGACGACCATTGTCAATCAAAGCGTCAACCGCTTCTTGAAGCATACGCTTCTCATTTTGAACGATGATACCAGGCGCATTCAACTCAAGCAAACGAGCCAAACGGTTGTTACGGTTGATAACACGGCGGTACAGATCATTCAAGTCAGATGAGGCAAAACGACCACCATCCAACTGCAACATTGGACGAAGATCTGGTGGGATAACTGGAAGGATGTTGAGAATCATCCATTCAGGTTTGTTTCCAGACTTGTAAAAGGCATCCAACACATCCAAACGACGGATGGCTTTTACACGTTTTTGTCCAGTCGCTGTTTTCAACTCTTCTTTGAGTTCAGCAATTTCTTTTTCAAGGTCTACTTGTTTCAAAAGGTCTTGGATGGCTTCGGCACCCATCTTGGCAACGAACGATCCATAACCATACTCACGCAAGCGCTCACGGTATTCGCGCTCTGTCATGATAGACTTGTGCTCAAGTGGTGTATCCTTAGGATCAATCACCACATAAGCCGCAAAGTAGATAACTTCCTCGAGAGCACGAGGGCTCATATCAAGGGTCAAGCCCATACGGCTTGGAATCCCCTTGAAGTACCAGATGTGAGATACAGGAGCTTTCAATTCGATATGTCCCATACGCTCACGACGAACTTTTGTACGCGTTACTTCAACCCCACAACGGTCACAAACAATTCCTCTGTAACGAATGCGTTTGTATTTACCACAAGCACATTCCCAGTCTTTTGTAGGACCAAAGATAACTTCATCAAAGAGTCCTTCACGTTCTGGTTTCAAGGTACGGTAATTGATTGTTTCAGGTTTTTTGACTTCTCCATAAGACCACGAACGGACTTTGCTTGGAGAAGCTAGGGTGATTTGCATACTTTTAAAACGATTTACATCAACCACTATTTCTTCCCTTTCTATTCTAAGTGAACTGCTTATTCTTGTTCAGCAGCTTCTTCAGTTGCTTCCGCTTTTGTTGCTTTTTCAGCTTCTTCAGCTTCAAAGGCTGCTTTAGCCTCTTGTGCTGCTTTTTCGCGGGCTTTTTCAAGGTCATCTACGTGGATGACATCTTCGTCCATTCCTTCATCCAAGTCACGAAGTTCCACTTCTTGGTCATCTTCGTCAAGGACACGCATATCAAGACCAAGAGATTGCAATTCTTTGACAAGAACTCGGAAGGATTCTGGAACACCTGGTTTTGGAATTGGTTTTCCTTTTGTAATAGCTTCATAAGCTTTCAAACGTCCGTTGATATCGTCAGACTTGTAAGTCAAGATTTCTTGAAGGACATTTGACGCACCGTAGGCTTCAAGAGCCCAAACCTCCATCTCACCGAAACGTTGTCCACCAAACTGAGCTTTACCTCCGAGTGGTTGTTGGGTAACAGTTGAGTAAGGTCCAACTGAACGCGCGTGCAATTTATCGTCAACCATGTGGTGGAGTTTGATCATGTACATGACTCCGACAGAAACACGGTTATCAAATGGTTCACCAGTACGTCCATCGTAAAGGATTGTTTTGGCATCGCTATCCATACCAGCTTCTTTAACAGTTGACCAAAGGTCTTCAGAACTTGCTCCGTCAAAGACTGGTGTTGCGATGTGAATATCAAGAGTACGAGCAGCCATACCAAGGTGAAGCTCCATAACCTGACCGATATTCATACGTGATGGCACCCCAAGTGGGTTCAACATGATGTCGACTGGAGTTCCATCTGGAAGGTAAGGCATGTCTTCTACAGGAACGATACGAGAGACAACCCCTTTATTTCCGTGACGTCCGGCCATCTTATCTCCGACCTTGATCTTACGTTTTTGAGCGATGTAGACGCGAACCAGCATATTGACACCTGATTGCAACTCATCTCCATTTGCACGTGTAAAGATCTTAACATCACGAACGACACCATCGGCACCGTGTGGTACACGAAGAGAAGTATCACGCACTTCACGAGATTTATCTCCGAAGATAGCGTGCAAGAGACGTTCTTCAGCTGAAAGGTCTTTCTCACCCTTAGGTGTTACTTTACCTACAAGGATGTCACCTTCTTTAACCTCAGCACCGATACGGATAATACCCATTTCGTCAAGGTCTTTAAGGGCATCTTCCCCAACGTTTGGAATTTCACGAGTGATTTCTTCAGGCCCAAGCTTTGTATCGCGCGTTTCTGATTCGTATTCTTCAAGGTGGACAGATGTATAAACATCGTCTTTTACCAAGCGTTCGCTCATGATAACAGCATCCTCGAAGTTGTAACCTTCCCAAGTCATGTAGGCAACGATTGGGTTTTGTCCAAGTGCCATTTCCCCATTTTCCATAGAAGGGCCGTCAGCGATGAAATCTCCTTTTTCAACGACATCGCCAACTTTTACGAGAGTGCGTTGGTTGTAAGCAGTACCTGAGTTTGAACGACGGAATTTTTGGATGTGGTAAACGTCCAATGAGCCATCTTCACGACGAACTTCTACCTTGTCCGCATCTGCATAAGTAACTTTACCGTCATACTGAGCAATCACAGCAGCTCCTGAATCGTGGGCCGCCTGATATTCCATACCAGTACCAACGTAAGGTGCTTTTGGATTAATCAACGGCACAGCCTGACGTTGCATGTTGGCTCCCATGAGGGCACGGTTGGAGTCATCGTTTTCCAAGAAAGGAATACATGCTGTCGCAACGGCAACTACCTGTTTTGGTGATACGTCCATGTAGTCAACAACATTAGCTGGATACTCTTGGTTGACCCCTTGGTGACGTCCCATGACAACTTTTTCAGCAAATGTTCCATCTTCATTCAGACGAGAATTAGCCTGTGCTACAGTAAATTCATCTTCTTCATCGGCTGTCAACCAAACGATTTCGTTCGTGACAACACCTGTTTCGCGGTCAACCTTACGGTATGGTGTTTGAACAAAACCATATTTGTTCAAGTGTCCGTAAGATGACAAGTTATTAATCAAACCGATGTTAGGTCCTTCAGGTGTCTCGATTGGACACATACGGCCGTAGTGAGTGTAGTGCACGTCACGTACTTCATATCCAGCACGGTCACGTGTCAAACCACCAGGTCCTAAGGCTGACAAACGGCGTTTGTGAGACAACTCAGAAAGTGGGTTGTGTTGGTCCATAAACTGTGACAACTGTGATGAACCAAAGAATTCTTTAACCGCAGCTGTTACAGGACGGATATTGATAATTTGTTGTGGTGTCAAGACTTCGTTGTCTTGAACAGACATACGTTCACGGACATTACGTTCCATACGAGAAAGTCCAAGACGTACTTGGTTGGCAAGCAATTCACCAACCGCACGAATACGACGGTTTCCAAGGTGATCGATGTCATCTACACGGCCAAGTCCTTCAGCCAAGTTGAGGAAGTAGCTCATCTCAGCAAGGATATCTGCAGGAGTGACGATACGAACCTTGTCATCTGGATTGGCATTACCAATGATGGTTACAACACGGTCTGGATCCGTTGGTGCAACAACCTTGAACTTTTGAAGAACAACTGGATCAGTCACAACCGCAGCATCATTTGGAATGTAGACAATCTTGTTCAAATCTCCATCCAAATAGCTTTCAATACTTTCAATCACGCTACGAGTCATGATTGTACCAGCTTCTACCAAGATTTCTCCTGTTTCAGGGTCTACCAATGGCTCTGCAATGGTTTGGTTGAGCAAGCGTGTTTTAACATTGAGTTTTTTATTGATCTTGTAACGACCAACTGCTGCCAAATCATAGCGACGTGGGTCAAAGAAACGAGCTACAAGCAAGCTACGTGAGCTTTCAGCAGTCTTAGGCTCACCTGGACGAAGACGTTCGTAAATTTCTTTCAAAGCTTCGTCTGTACGAGAGTCCATTGGGTTCTTGTGGATATCTTTTTCAACAGTGTTGCGAACCAATTCGCTGTCACCAAAGATATCAAAGATTTCATCATCACCTGAGAAACCAAGCGCACGAACCAAGGTTGTAAATGGAATCTTACGAGTACGGTCGATACGAGTATAGGCAATATCTTTTGAGTCGCTTTCAAGCTCCAACCAAGCTCCACGGTTAGGGATAACAGTTGAACCGTAACCCACTTTACCGTTCTTATCTACTTTGTCGTTAAAGTAAACACCTGGTGAGCGGACCAGCTGAGATACGATAATACGTTCACCACCATTGATGATGAAAGTACCCATTTCTGTCATGATTGGGAAATCACCAAAGAAAACTTCTTGGGTCTTGATTTCGCCTGTTTCTTTATTGATCAAGCGGAAGGTTACAAAAATTGGTGCTGAGTAGCTAGCATCGTGGATACGAGCTTCTTCTAGCGTGTATTTTGGTTCCTTGATTTCATATCCAACGAATTCCAACTCCATGGTGTCTGTGAAGTTTGAAATTGGCAATACATCTTCAAATACTTCCTTAAGACCATGGTCTAGGAAAGCTTTGAATGAGTCAGTTTGAATTTCAATCAAATTTGGTAAGTCAAGAACTTCTTTGATTCTTGAAAAACTACGAC
This sequence comes from Streptococcus sp. M334, assembly GCF_000187745.1. Taxonomy (GTDB): domain Bacteria; phylum Bacillota; class Bacilli; order Lactobacillales; family Streptococcaceae; genus Streptococcus. The sequence continues at coordinate 163,344 of NZ_GL732487.1, forward strand.
GGGTACGATGTTTCCCGTATTGAACGTCATGTCCTGCCAAGATGATTCTCCTTTGTAAATAAGTTCCAAGCCTTATCAATCAGGCTTTCTAATCGTCATATGGTTTTAAAAACCCCTATCACCGTGTCCCTTTGATAAATTTTCAGAATCTTTAAGTCTTTGTTACAAGTACTCAAAATCCTGAAAAAAAGCACAAAAAGAGCAGCTAAATCTGACTTTTTCAGAAGATTTAACTGCTGTGAGCCCTGTCTGGACAATATTTCAGACAAGACCTACGACAAATGATTACTCATATTATACCCTATTTAGCTAGATTTTTCAAGGGGATTAACGAATTTTTGACAAAATCTTTTCCTATGAAAAATTAAATTCAATGATCACTTTGCAAATTTCATTTTCAGTTTAATAGTCCAAGAAAAATATGGTAAATTACGGTTGTACTATATTTATCCTAGTCTATTTTTCTTGACTTTACTTGGTTTTTCTTTTAATATATATGTATAAATATATATGGAGGATTGTGATGAATATCTTGCTTTCTAAAACTGAACAAGATTTATTATTCTTACTGGAAGAATTAACCAAACACCATGATTGGATAGAACTTCCAGTCTTGGCTGAGAGGCTGAATTTTTCAATAGAAGAATTGCAAGAACACGTTTTTAAGCTTGAGCAATTATTCCCAAACCTCCTGATACAATCAACAAAAGAAGTCATTCAATTGCAGTTTGACTTTCAAAATACCTTGGATCCCAGGATTGCGATTTTTAAACAGTCTGAAACTTACTCTTTTTTGAACCGTCTGTTTTTCAAGGAGGAAGACTCACTTGACCAAATGTGTCAAGAACTTGTGATGAGTTACGAACGAGGTCAAGAAATCATCCAGCATCTAAATACGAAGCTTCCACCACACTATGGCATCAGCATCCAACCTTCCCCTTTAGTCATGGATGGAACAGAAGAGGACATTCGTGCCTTTTATCTAGACTACTTTAGCCAAAGTTACGACTTTCTTGATTGGCCCTTCCCTTCGATTTCTGAAGAATCACTCACACACTTGATTCAGCTATTTTTGGACGCCCAACAAGTTTCCCCCAACCTCAGTAGCTTACGGCAAATCAAATATATTCTTGCTATCAATCTAGAGCGGTTTAGTAAGAGTCATTTGATTGAAAATCCTACTCCTCTTTTAACCAGTCACTACAGCTCCCTCATGCAAATTCCGCAGTTTGAACAAGACATCAAAAAGCTGGCTAAAAAACTCCATTTTGAACCTAGAAAGAAAACACTGGAACAACTATTTTCAAACCCAATCAAATCTCCTAAAATTACAGACAATGCTAACAGTGGTGCACTGAGCGATATTCATCATATCCAAAAATCCTATCATTTATTGAGCCAAATTCTAGAAGAACTGGCTAAAGAATTTCACCTACAGATTGAAAATCGCGAGGAATTGACTTGGCTCCTCCACTACACTGCCCAATCTGATTTCTTCCACTTACTCAGTAACCAGTCTCTCGACAGACAGAAATCTCAGATTTTAAGCAATTATCAAGCAGAATTCCCAAAACTATTTGAAGTAAGTCAACACAAATTCCAATCTTATCTGACTGAAATGGGACTGGAAAATCACCCCATTAAATTACAAGAACTTATCTACACCTTTTCTATCCAAGGGCATCGAATTTTAGTCCAATTACTTCAAAAATTTCCCAAAATTCGTGTTTTGGTCATTAGTCATCTGGATAGTCATCACGCACAAAACCTTATCGACACCCTTGCTCACTACGGCAATAATCTCTATCTCTTTGATTCTTGGGAAGAATCTACGATTTCTTTCTCAATTCTCAATCAAATCCCACACGATATTGTTATCACTACCTTTCCTGTTACCAACTCTCCGAAACCACTTATCTACAGTCGTAACTTCTCTACGTCAGAATTATTCCACCATCTCCACCTTCTGGCTTCTCAAATTCATAAAGAAAGACTGACCAAATCGTAACAAAATCTGTTGCGATTTTTCTTTTATTTTAATTTCAAGAAAACGCTTGCATATTATTTTACTACATGCTATACTGATAAAGAAATTCATTTATAGGAGAATGATTATGAGAAAAAACCCATCTCACACTGAGAAAAAAATGGTTTACAGCATCCGTTCCCTCAAGAATGGAACTGGTTCTGTCCTTATTGGAGCAAGCCTTGTTCTGCTTGCCATGGCTACACCAACTATCTCAGCTAACGAAGCCACAACAGCTAGTGCTGAAGCGACTAACACTATTACCCAACCTCTTACTGATACAGCAGTCAAAGCTGATAAGAAGGAAAGTGATATTTCTTTACCCAAAAATGCAAACGCTTCCCTAGAGAAAACAGAAGAAAAACCTGCAACAGAGGCAACCACTCCTGCTGCAAGCCCAGCTGACTCAGCACCACAAATCGGACAAGATCGTTCAAGTGAACCAACTACTTCTACGAGTCCAGTAACGACTGAAACTAAGGCAGAAGAGCCAATCGAAGACAACTACTTCCGTATCCACGTCAAAAAACTTCCTGAAGAAAACAAGGATGCTCAAGGACTATGGACTTGGGACGATGTTGAAAAACCTTCTGAAAACTGGCCAAACGGAGCCTTGTCTTTTAAGGATGCCAAAAAAGATGACTACGGCTACTACCTAGATGTCAAATTAAAGGGAGAACAAGCCAAGAAAATTAGCTTCCTCATCAATAATACAGCTGGGAAAAACCTAACTGGTGATAAATCTGCAGAAAAACTGGCACCAAAGATGAACGAAGCTTGGTTGGACCAAGATTACAAGGTTTTCTCTTACGAACCACAACCTGCAGGGACTGTTCGCGTCAACTACTACCGCACGGATGGCAACTACGACAAGAAATCACTCTGGTACTGGGGAGATGTGAAAAATCCAAGTAGCGCTCAATGGCCTGACGGAACAGACTTTACGGCTACAGGTAAATACGGTCGCTATATCGACATTCCTCTTAAGGATGCTGCCAAAGAATTCGGTTTTTTATTACTAGATGAGAGCAAACAAGGAGACGACGTGAAAATCCGTAAAGAAGATTATAAGTTCACAGATTTGAAAAATCATAGCCAAATTTTCCTAAAAGACGATGACGAATCTATTTACACAAATCCATACTATGTCCATGATATCCGTATGACAGGAGCCCAACACGTAGGAACTTATAGCATTGAAAGTAGTTTTTCAACACTTGTCGGTGCTAAAAAAGAAGATATCCTCAAACACTCCAACATCACTAATCATCTAGGAAACAAAATAACTATCACTGATGTTGCAATCGATGAAGCTGGTAAGAAAGTGACCTACAGCGGAGATTTCTCTGACACAAAACATCCTTATACCATTAGCTACAATTCCGACCAATTCACTACCAAAACAAGCTGGCGTCTGAAAGATGAGACTTACAGTTATGATGGCAAACTGGGAGCTGACCTAAAAGAAGAAGGAAAACAAGTTGATTTAACCCTCTGGTCACCAAGTGCTGATAAGGTTTCTGTCGTTATCTACGACAAGAATGACCCTGAAAAAGTGGTTGGAACTGTCGCTCTTGAAAAAGGGGAAAGAGGAACTTGGAAACAAACTCTAGATAGCACAAACAAACTAGGAATCACAGATTTCACTGGCTACTATTATCAATACCAAATCGAGCGTCAAGGGAAAACTGTTCTTGCACTTGATCCTTACGCTAAATCTCTCGCTGCTTGGAACAGCGATCTTGCAAAAACAGACGCTTCCCATAAAGTGGCTAAAGCCGCCTTTGTAAATCCAGCTAAACTAGGACCTCAAGACTTGACTTATGGTAAGATTCGCAACTTCAAATCGCGCGAAGATGCTGTCATCTATGAAGCTCATGTGCGTGACTTCACTTCAGATCCTGCCATCGCAAAAGATTTGACTAAGCCATTTGGTACTTTTGAAGCCTTTATCGAAAAACTAGACTACCTCAAAAACTTGGGTGTAACCCACATCCAGCTCCTTCCAGTCTTGTCTTACTACTTTGTCAATGAGTTGAAGAACCACGAACGCTTATCTGACTATGCTTCAAGCAACAGCAACTACAACTGGGGATATGACCCTCAAAACTACTTCTCATTGACTGGTATGTACTCAAGCGATCCTAAGAATCCAGAAAAACGAATCGCAGAATTTAAAAACCTCATCAATGAAATCCACAAACGTGGCATGGGAGCTATCCTAGATGTCGTTTATAACCATACAGCCAAAGTCGATATCTTTGAAGATTTGGAACCAAACTACTATCACTTTATGGATGCCGATGGAACACCTCGAACTAGCTTTGGTGGTGGACGTTTGGGGACAACTCACTATATGACCAAACGCCTCCTAGTTGATTCTATCAAATATCTAGTTGATACCTACAAAGTTGATGGATTCCGCTTCGATATGATGGGAGACCATGACGCCGCTTCTATCGAAGAAGCTTACAAGGCTGCACGCGCCCTCAATCCAAACCTCATCATGCTAGGTGAAGGTTGGAGAACCTATGCTGGTGATGAAAATATGCCTACTAAAGCTGCTGACCAAGATTGGATGAAACATACCGATACTGTCGCTGTCTTCTCAGATGACATCCGTAACAACCTCAAATCTGGTTATCCAAATGAAGGTCAACCTGCTTTTATCACAGGTGGCAAACGTGATATCAACACTATCTTCAAAAATCTGATTGCTCAACCAACCAACTTTGAAGCAGACAGCCCTGGAGATGTCATCCAATACATCGCAGCCCATGATAACTTGACCCTCTTTGACATCATTGCCCAATCTATCAAAAAAGACCCAAGCAAGGCTGAGAACTACGCTGAGATTCATCGTCGTTTGAGACTTGGAAATCTCATGGTCTTGACTGCTCAAGGGACTCCATTTATCCACTCTGGTCAGGAATATGGACGTACCAAACAATTTCGTGACCCAGCCTACAAGACTCCAGTAGCGGAGGATAAGGTTCCAAACAAATCTCACTTGTTGCGTGATAAGGACGGCAATCCATTTGACTATCCTTACTTCATCCATGACTCTTACGATTCGAGTGATGCTATTAACAAGTTTGACTGGACTAAAGCTACAGATGGAAAAGCATATCCTGAAAATGTCAAGAGCCGTGACTATATGAAAGGTTTGATTGCCCTTCGTCAATCTACAGATGCCTTCCGACTTAAGAGTCTCCAAGATATCAAAGACCGTGTCCAACTCATCACTGTCCCAGGTCAAAATGGTGTAGAAAAAGAGGATGTAGTAATTGGCTACCAAATCACTGCTCCAAACGGTGATATCTACGCAGTCTTTGTCAATGCGGATGAAAAAGCTCGCGAATTTAATTTGGGAACTGCCTTTGCACATCTCAGAAATGCTGAAGTTTTAGCAGATGAAAACCAAGCAGGGCCAGTTGGAATTGCCAACCCGAAAGGACTTGAATGGACTGAAAAAGGCTTGAAATTGAATGCCCTTACAGCTACTGTTCTTCGAATCGCTCAAGGCGGTGCCATCGTTGCCCCAGCTGTGGAAGAAAAATCAGAATTTGACCTTTCCAGCTTGAATGTCGAACAAGAACAAGGTCAAGCCCAAAACCTAGCAGCAAATCCTGAAACCCAAGAAACTGCTGCAGAGCCTCTTTCTCAGAAAGTCCTTCCAAACACAGGAACTGAGAGCAAATCTCTTCTTACTCTTGCAGGAATTAGTCTCCTTGCTCTTCTAGGTCTCAGGTTCTTACTGAAAAACAAAAAAGAGAACTAAACTAGCCCTCCTATAGAACAATCCCCCAAGCCTTGACGCTCGGGGGATTGATTTTTGTACAACATTTGTCGTCATAATAAACTTGAGTAGTTTTTTATTTAGCCTCTTTCATGGCAAAGTAAGCCCGGACTTTGGGTGCAACTTGTGTGCCGAAGAATTCAATAGCTCTCAGGACTTGTTCATGAGGCATAGAACCAAGTGGTAGATGGAGCATAAAGCGGTCCAAACCTAAGTCTTCAATCATGCGAATCAATTTTTCGGCCACCTGATCTGGATTGCCCACAAACATAGCACCATTTGGCCCAACTTGCTCCAAATATTGCTCATAACGCAATTCCTGCCAATGCGGACGGTCTTTGGAAATAGCGTCCACCACTTGCTTGGTCGGATGGAAATAATCTTTCACTGCCTGCTCGCCATCTTCAGCAATCCAACCCCAAGAATGAGCTCCCACTTTCAGGTCTTTTTCTGCATGACCGGCATCCCTACCGATCTCACGATAAGCCTGAATCAACTTTTTAAAATAACGAGGGTTACCACCAATAATGGCATAGACAATCGGTAGGCCTGCCTGAGCAATCTTCACTGTTGATTCGACATGACCACCTGTCGCTATCCACAAGGACAATTTGTCCTGAACTGGACGAGGATAGACTTCTTTGCCAGAGATTATTTGGGTCAATCGACCTTGCCAGTCTAGCTTGGTCTTTTCATTGACTAACTGAAGCAAGTCTAATTTCTCATCAAAAAGGGCTTCGTAGTCTTTCAAATCATATCCAAACAAGGGAAAAGATTCCGTGAAAGAACCCCTTCCAGCCATAATCTCCGCACGTCCATTTGATAAAGCATCGATAGTGGCATACTGTTGAAACAAACGAACAGGATCCCTACTTGAGAGAATGCTGACTGCGCTGGTCAAATGGATTTTCTTGGTATTGACTACCCCAGCTGCCAGGACAATCTCTGGGGTTGATACCGCAAAATCCGCTCGATGATGCTCACCAATTCCATATACATCCAAACCAACCTTGTCAGCCAGCTCAATCTCTGCCAGCAACTGGCGAATGCGTTCAGCATGACTGTAAGTCTGCCCAGTCCCTTCAAGCACCGTTGTTTCACCAAATGTTGAAATTCCCAATTCTACTATTGTGATTCCCCTTGTCTATTTCTGTCCTTCAATTTGAAAAATTATTCTAATACTCAATGAAAATCAAAGAGCAAACTAGGAAGCTAGCCGCAGGCTGCTTAAAACAGTGTTTTGAGGTTGTGGATAAGACTGACGAAGTCAGTTGCCTATACCTACGGCAAGGTGAAGCTGACGTGGTTTGAAGAGATTTTCGAAGAGTATAACACGAAACTTGAGTACAAGCAACCAATCTGCTCACAGGAAAAAGCCTAGATAACTAGACTTTTTTAGCTTATTCTACCGTTACTGACTTAGCAAGGTTACGTGGTTTATCCACATCAAGCCCACGGTGTAGAGTTGCAAAGTAAGCGACCAATTGCGTTGGCACGACCATTGAGATTGGTGAGAGGTATGGATGTACAGTCGTAAGGACGATATCATCTGTCTCTTTAGCAACATTCTCTTCTGCGATAGTGAGGACTTTGGCACCACGGGCTGCAACCTCTTGGATATTTCCACGAGTATGGTTGGCAAGGACTGGATCTGACAAGAGGGCCAAGACTGGCGTTCCTTCTTCAATCAAGGCAATAGTTCCATGCTTAAGTTCTCCTGCCGCAAAACCTTCACACTGGATGTAAGAAATCTCTTTGAGTTTAAGGCTTGCTTCCATAGCTACGTAGTAATCTTGACCACGCCCAATATAAAAGGCATTGCGAGTTGTTTCAAGAAGCTCACGAACCTTGGCTTCAATGTTTTCTTTCTCTGAAAGAGTTGATTCGATAGACTGAGCTACAATTGACAATTCATGAACCAGGTCAAAGGCTTGCGCTTTAGCATTGCCATTTGCTTCTCCGACTGCTTTTGCTAAAAAGGCAAGGGCTGCAATTTGCGCTGTATAGGCCTTGGTTGATGCCACGGCAATTTCAGGACCTGCATGAAGGAGCATGGTATAGTTAGCTTCACGTGAAAGGGTTGAACCTGGGACGTTTGTCACTGTCAAGCTTGGGATTCCCATTTCATTAGCCTTGACCAAAACTTGACGGCTATCCGCTGTTTCACCAGACTGGCTGATAAAGATGAAAAGTGGTTTCTTGCTGAGAAGTGGCATACCGTAGCCCCACTCAGATGAGATTCCAAGTTCAACTGGTGTATCTGTCAATTCTTCCAACATTTTCTTAGAAGCAAATCCTGCGTGGTAAGATGTTCCAGCTGCAAGAATGTAGATACGGTCTGCGTCTTGAACAGCCTTGATGATAGCTGGGTCTACGACAACTTGACCAGCCTCATCTGTGTAGGCTTGGATCAACTTACGCATCACTGTTGGTTGCTCATCGATTTCCTTGAGCATGTAGTAAGGATAAGTTCCCTTACCTATATCTGACAAGTCAAGTTCAGCAGTATAGCTAGCACGCTCACGACCATTACCATCATAGTCTTGCACTTCGACGCTATCAGCCTTGACGATTACCAACTCTTGGTCATGAATTTCCATATACTGGTTGGTTTCACGAATCATAGCCATGGCATCTGAGCAGACCATGTTATAACCTTCCCCAAGACCAATCAAGAGTGGTGATTTATTTTTAGCCACGTAGATAACTTCAGGGTCTTGTGAGTCAACCAAGGCAAAGGCATAAGAACCACGGATGATGTGAAGAGCTTTTTTGAAGGCTTCAAGAACTGACAAACCATCTTCCTCTGCAAATTTCCCAATCAAGTGAACAGCGATTTCTGTATCTGTTTGCCCTTTGAAGTGGTGCCCCGCAAGGTATTCTTCCTTGATTTCAAGGTAGTTTTCAATCACCCCATTGTGAACCAAGACAAAACGTTCTGTCTCAGAGCGGTGTGGGTGAGCATTGTCTTCCGTTGGTTTTCCGTGAGTCGCCCAACGAGTATGTCCAATACCAGTTGTTCCCTCAACACCAGCTGTCTTAGCAGACAATTCTGCAATACGGCCAACCGCCTTGACCAGATGATTTTCAGCACCACCTAGGACAAAAATTCCCGCAGAATCATAGCCACGGTATTCAAGCTTTTCAAGCCCTTGAATCAAAATATCAGTTGCATTTGTGTTTCCAACAACACCAACAATTCCACACATAGTATATACGACACAGACCAGCTGTGCTTTCTCCTTAAAATTGGTATAGTCTAATTCCTCTTTTATAGAATCAGCAAAAACAGTATATACTTGTTTCTTTCACTTGTCAAGAGTAAAAATTGGTATAGTTCAAATCAAGCTCCTGTAAGCAAAAAACTCTGATCAATTAGGATAATCAGTCAGAGTCCTTTTTAAAATCCATTATTGTCGCTTAATTCCTTGAACCAGTGCCCTGATTTTTTCAGACGACGTTCTTGCGTTTCCAAGTCTAGTTCGACCAAACCATAACGATTTTTATAACTGTTGAGCCATGACCAACAATCGATAAAGGTCCAAATTAAATAGCCCTTACAATTAGCTCCATCTTCAATAGCACGGTGAAGTTCACGCAGATGACCTTTTACAAAGTCAATACGGTAATCATCTTGAATCATTCCATTCTCACGGAATTTTTCTTCCCCCTCAACACCCATACCATTCTCTGTCAGCATCCACTCAATATTGCCATAATTTTCTTTGATATTTTGGGCGATGTCATAAATCCCTTGCTCATAAATCTCCCAGCCACGGTGAGGATTGATTTTACGTCCAGGCATCACATAAGGCTCGTAAAAATGTTCTGGTAAGAGTGGACTCTCTGGATGCTTAGCAAATCGAGGCGCCATAACACGCAAAGGTTGATAGTAGTTGACACCAAGGAAGTCCACCGTATTGTCACGAATGAGATCCAACTCCTCCTCTGTAGCATCAGGCAAGAGACCGTATTCATGTAAGATTTCTACCAACTCCTGTGGATAAGTCCCCAAAACAGACGGATCTAAGAAAGATTGAGCCTGAAAAAGGTCCGCAATACGAGCAGCCTTGACATCAGCAGGATGCTGGCTACGTGGATAAGCTGGTGTCAAGTTGAGGACAATCCCAATCTTGGAATCTGGCAAAAGTTCATGACAGGCCTTAACCGCCCGACTGCTGGCCAATTGTGTATGATAAGCTACTTTAACGGCTGCCTCTGCATCCACCTTATGTGGATAATGGGCATCGTAAAAATAGCCAAATTCCACAGGAACGATGGGCTCATTAAAGGTAATCCATTGATCCACTAAATCTCCATAAGTCTCAAAACAAAAACGAGCATAGTCTTCATAGGCTGAAACAGTCTCCTTATTTTCCCAACCATCACCATCCTCTTGAAGGGCAAAAGGCAAATCAAAATGATAAAGATTGACTAAAAGACGAATCCCTTTGGCCTTAATAGCCTCAAAAACCTTACGGTAAAAGTCTACACCCTGAGAATTGACTTTTCCACAACCTTGTGGAAAAATCCGTGACCACTGAATAGAAGTCCGAAAGGCTGTGTGACCAGTCTCTAACAAAAGCTCGATATCCTGCTCCCAATTTTCATAAAAGGTCGATGTCTTATCTGGACCAATCCCATTATAGTAACGATTTGGCTCCACGTGGTACCAATAATCCCAGAGATTATCTCCCTTACCGTCACCAGCTATACGTCCTTCTGTCTGCGGCCCAGAAGTAGAGGACCCCCAGACAAAATCCTTTGGAAATCTTAGCATACATTTACCTCTTTATCTACTCATTTTTCCCATTATACAGAAAAAACAAGGTAAAAACTAGTTACATTTTTTCCTTGTTTTTCTTCTGATTATAGTTTTTATTTCTTGCTGAGGATTTCAAGTGTTTCGAGCAAGTTATCTGCATGAACTTCGATGGTGTCACCAGTCGCTTTAATCTTAACTTCTACGATACCATCTGCTGCTTTCTTCCCAACAGTGATACGGATTGGCAACCCAATCAAGTCGCTATCGCTGAATTTAACACCAACACGTTCGTTACGGTCATCTGTCAAGACTTCGTAACCAGCTCCCATCAAGCTTGCTTCAAGTTTTTCTGTCAAGGCTTGCGCTTCTTCATCCTTGACATTGACGGTAATCAAGTGCACATCAAATGGTGCCAATTCTTTAGGGAAGTTGATTCCCCAAGCGTAACGATATTCACCTTTTGGTGTTTTGTTAACAAAGAGGCGAGCGTGTTGCTCCATCACTGCTGAAAGGAGACGGCTGACACCGATACCGTAACATCCCATGATAATTGGCACAGCACGGCCATTTTCATCCAAAACATCTGCTCCCATGCTTGCTGAATAGCGAGTACCGAGTTTGAAGATGTGACCAATTTCGATACCACGCGCAAAGTTAAGGACTCCTTGCCCGTCTGGAGAAATCTCACCTTCACGAACTTCACGGATATCCACATATTCTGCAGTAAAATCACGGCCTGGGTTCACACCAGTCAAGTGGTAGCCATCTTCGTTAGCACCGACAACTGCATTGCGAACATCTTGCACCTTACGATCTGCAATAATTTTAATATTCTCTGGCAAACCAACTGGTCCAAGTGAACCAAATCCTGCTTGAACAACATTTGCCACTTCTTCTTCGCTAGCAACGTCGAAGAAATCTGCTCCCAAATGGTTTTTCAATTTAACTTCGTTGAGTTGATCATTTCCAACTAGAAGGGCTGCAACAAGCTCACCATCCGCCTTGTAGAAGAGGGTTTTAATCGTTTGTTCTTCTGGAACATTGAGGAAGGCTGCAACTTCATCAATTGATTTAACATCTGGTGTTGCAACACGAGTCACTTCTTCTTCAGCGACAACACGGTTGCTTGGTTTGTACTCGTTTGTTGCCATTTCCAAGTTGGCCGCATAGCTAGATTCACTTGAGTAAGCAATGGTATCTTCACCAGAAACCATCCATTTGAGCAATTCTGCCTTGATTTCTTCTTGCACTTCTGCAGGAATTTCGTCAAATGAGGCAACTGACTTATCCAAGACAACCCAGCGGTCAAGGTCTGTACGAGCAGGTGTAATGGCCATAAATTCTTGGCTGTCCTTACCACCCATGGCTCCACCGTCACCGATGATAGCCTTGAAATCTAAGCCACTACGAGTGAAAATACGCTCATAAGCAGCCTTATACTCATCATAAACACTGTCCAAACTATCATAGTTAGCGTGGAAGCTATAAGCATCCTTCATGATAAACTCACGTGTACGAAGAAGGCCATTACGTGGGCGTTTTTCATCACGATACTTAGGCTGGATTTGATAAAGGTTGAGTGGCAATTGCTTGTAAGACTTAACAGAATCACGGACAATAGCTGTAAAGGTTTCTTCGTGAGTTGGACCTAGGATAAAGTCTGATTTTTCACGGTTTTTTAGTTTATAAAGGTCTTCACCGTAAGTTTCGTAACGACCTGATTCGCGCCACAATTCTGCACTGAGGAGGGCAGGAGCCAACATCTCAACGGCACCAATCTTGTCGAATTCTTGGCGCATGATGTTTTTAGCTTTTTCAATCACACGGTTGGCAAGTGGTAAGTAAGAATAAACACCTGCTGAGACTTGGCGAACATAACCAGCACGCAACATAAGAGCGTGGCTGATAACTTGAGCATCGCTTGGCATTTCGCGAAGCGTTGGGATAGGCATTTTACTTTGTTTCATAATATTCCTCGATTATCTAAAAAAGAGTCGCATGATGTCATTCCAGGTCACAGCAATCATCAAGACAACCATGATGACCACTCCGGCCAAGGTGACATAGGTTTCAATTTCTTGTTTCAATGGTTTGCGGCGGATAGCTTCTAGGATATTGAGCACAATCTTACCACCATCCAAAGCTGGAATCGGAATCAGATTAAAAATCCCGATATTGATAGAAATCATTGCCAAGAAGTACAAGACATTCTCAATTCCATTTTTAGCAGCATCACTACTTGCCTTAAAAATGGCAACGGGGCCACCTAGCTTGTTCAAATCCGGTTGGAAAATCAGATTTTTCAGGGCTGATAGAATTCGTAGGGCCGAGTCAGCAGCAGTTGTAAAACCGCCTACAAACATGGATAGAAAATCTGACTTAATCCCCGGTTGAACACCTAGAAGGTAACGGCCTTGACTTTCTTCTGGAGTAACAGTGACTTGTTTGTCACTACCATTTTCAGAAATAGTCACATCCAAGGTCGGGGCCGTCTTATCTTTGGTTTCTGATTCCACAGCCTGAATCAAACTTTCCCAGTTGCTAATCTCATGTGAGCCAATCTTGGTAATCTGAGCCGTTTCTGGTACTCCTACCTTAGCCAAAGCACCTTGGGGCATAACATGGAACTGGTTGGTATCAACATCTCTGACACCACCCTGCATAAAGATTAAAATCCAAAAAACAACGACACCTAAGATAAAGTTATTCATAGGGCCTGCAAAATTAGTAATGAGTTTGCCCCAGATAGTCGCATTTTGATATTGAACATCTAAAGGTGCAATCCGAACCTCAGTACCATCTGCTTCCACAACCGTTGCATCGTGATCCACTGCAAAAGTTTTTTCTTCTTCCAGAACCAATCCTTTGATAAAGAGCTTGTCTTCAAAGTCAAACTGGGTCACCTGCATAGGAAGAGCTGTTTGATCCAATTTTTTACCTGAGAGATTGATGCGTTTAACCTTACCATCATCAGTAAGCGTCAAACTAACAGGAGTTCCTGTCTTAATTTCAGTTGTATCATCACCCCAACCAGCCATGCGAACATAGCCACCCAGCGGCAAGATTCGGATGGTATAGGCCGTCCCATCCTTGCCAATATGAGCAAAGATCTTGGGTCCCATGCCAATGGCAAATTCACGCACTAGAATCCCTGATTTCTTGGCAAAGTAGAAGTGCCCAAACTCATGCACCACCACAATAATCCCGAAAACCAGAATAAAGGTTAAAATTCCGAGCATAGTATTTCCTCCGTCTTTTGATTAAAAGAGTCCAAATAAGTGCATGATTGGAAATACAAGTAACATACTATCAAAACGATCCAAAACACCACCATGTCCAGGGATAAATTTCCCAGAATCCTTGACACCAAAGTGACGCTTGATCGAACTTTCTAGTAAATCCCCAAATTGTCCAGCCACACTAAAGAAAATAGCAAAGACTGACATCTTGTAAATTCCATAGGGAAGGGCAACTGTCCTGTCAACTATCATAAAGATGATGGTTACTAAAATTGCTCCTAAAATACCACCAAAGGCACCCTCAAAGGTTTTATTTGGAGAAACTGTCGGAGCTAATTTTCGTTTACCATAGTTCATCCCAACAAGATAGGCACCACTGTCTGTTGCCCAAACAATACACAAGGCCAAGAGCGCCTTATCTAAACCTGCGACACGAGCATCTAGCAAAGCATTAAAACCAAATCCCACGTAGAAACTCATAGCCAGAGGGAAAACAGCATCCTCAATCGTATAGGACTTGCTAAAAACGGTCGTTCCTAACATGATTGAAATCAAAACACTATAGGCAACCACATTCCCATCAACTGGCAAAAAAGTCAGGTAATTCTCCAAGGGAATGGTCAAAGCAAAGGTTGCAAATAGGGTCAAGAGGCCCTCCATCGTCATGGTCTCTAGACCTCTCATCTTCAAAAGTTCATGCATGGCTAGCATGGCTATGATTCCGATTGCTATCTGCAGCAAGAGTCCCCCAACCATCAAAATCGGTAGGAAAATAGCCAGGGCAATCCCTGCAAACAAGGTTCTTTTCTGTAAATCCTGTGTCATATTACCTCCTAAACTCCTCCAAATCGGCGATGGCGACGATTGTAGGCAAGAATAGCTTCCTGCAAGGCTACCTCGTCAAAATCAGGCCACAAGGTGTCCGTAAAATAGAGCTCACTATAAGCTCCCTGCCATGGAAGGAAATTGCTCAAACGCAATTCTCCACTAGTACGGATAATCAAGTCTGGATCTCGTACATCCTTAGGCAAATGCTGGGTGAAGAGATAGTTGCCAATCAATTCCTCTGTGATGTCACCTGGGTTGATTTTGGCATCTAACACATCCTGGGAAATCAACTTAAGAGCCTGTGTAATCTCAGCACGTCCACCATAGTTGAGAGCAAAATTAAGAATCAAACCTGTGTTGTTCTTAGTCAATTCCTCAGCCTTGGTCAGAGCTTCAAAAGTTTGCTTAGGCAGGCGGTCTGTCTCCCCAATCATTTGAATCTTAACATTATTCGCATGCAATTCCGGGACATAATTATCATAAAACTCTACTGGCAAGTTCATGATAAACTTGACTTCCTGATCTGGACGGGTCCAGTTTTCTGTAGAAAAAGCATAGACCGTAATAACCTTAACGCCTAGTTTGTTGGCTGCCTTGGTCACAGTTTGCAATGCTTCCATGCCCGCCTTGTGTCCGAAGACTCGCGGTTGCATACGTTTTTTAGCCCAACGACCATTCCCATCCATGATGATGCCGATATGAGCAGGAACCTGTGTCGGAACTTCTACTTCCACAGCCTTATCTTTCTTAAAAAATCCAAACATGATCTTATTCCTATTCAAAAATCTATCGTTTCATTATACCATATTTCCCTATTTTCTTCTATCACTAAGCTATTTATACTCTTCGAAAATCTCTTCAAACCACGTCAGCTCTATCTGCAACCTCAAAACAGTGTTTTGAGCAACCTGCAGCTAGCTTCCTAGTTTGCACTTTGATTTTCATTGAGTATTATTCTCAGGCACAAAGCCCATTTTCAAAAAAATAAGCCGCCTGATTGGGCGACTCTATTTTTATAGGGAGATTATTATGAAAAAGTTTTAGGAGTTTAAGTTAAGATCTTCTTAACTTATGAACTTAGTATACACTCCCTAGCTTAAAGTTTCCTTAAGTATTTTTAAAAATCAAATTTTTCCATTTCTCTTGCCAATTTTTCTTGAATAGCCGTGTTTGATAAAGTTCCATTCGGTCTTGATTCTCTAAGAAATGAGGAGTTGGACGAACTTGAAAATTCAAAATATCCTCCAAACCATAAGGTGCATAGAGTTCAAAATCTGATTCTTCATTCAAGCGCAGTCCAACTGCCGTACACCGTTCTGGATACTTACTCATAGCATCACGGGAACTGGTATAGGGAGCAGTATGAGGGCTATGCTGGTGCATATAGACCTGATTTTTCAATTCCCACTGGTACTGAGGAAAGTCCTCTCGTAGCTTTTTCTCCAGGGACAAGGTTTCCTCATAAGAAATATCCGGTTCAAAGAAAATCACATCTACATCTGTTTCATGGTCAAAAGGGGATTTGTCTGACAAAAGATTCCAGATGAAATTTCTGACAGAACCTGCTGCCAACCACGAGTCTTTCAGACCAAGGTTTCGGATGATCGTCAGAATAGCCATCATATCCGGATTTTCTCTAAAAGCCTCTAGAATTTCTTGCTTATTTTTCATTGTACTCATACCCCAAATGCTCATATGCCTTAGCAGTCGCCACCCGTCCAGACCGTGTCCGCATGATAAAACCTTTTTGAATCAAGTAGGGCTCATACATGTCTTCAACTGTCTCACGCTCTTCTGCTATGTTAACAGAAAGAGTTCCTAGACCAACAGGACCACCACCGTACATCTCAATCATGGTGCGAAGGATTTTTTGATCCACATAGTCCAAACCTTCATGGTCAACATCCAGCATAGTCAAAGCCTTATCGGTAATAACATCATCGATAACCCCATTCCCCATAATCTGGGCAAAATCGCGCACGCGCTTGAGGAGACGATTGGCGATACGAGGGGTTCCACGACTCCGCAAAGCCAACTCAGAAGCTGCCTCATGAGTGATTTCCATCTCAAAAATATCTGCTGTCCGCTCGACAATTTCCGTCAAATCAGCATGAGCATAATACTCCATATGACCTGTAATCCCAAAACGTGCCCGTAGCGGATTTGAGAGCATACCAGCCCGAGTCGTCGCACCAATCAAAGTGAAAGGTGGCAACTCCAAATGAACACTGCGACTGCCTTCACCAGCACCAATCATGATATCAATGTAGAAGTCCTCCATGGCACTATAAAGCACCTCTTCCACAGACATGGGCAAGCGATGAATCTCATCAATAAAAAGGACATCCCCAGGCTCTAAGTCATTCAAAATCGCTACTAGATCACCAGCCTTTTCAATGACAGGCCCAGACGTCTGCTTGAGATTGACACCCAGTTCGTTAGCAATAACAAAGGCCATGGTCGTCTTCCCCAAACCTGGAGGTCCAAATAAGAGGACATGATCCAGCGCTTCATCCCGCATTTTGGCGGCTTCAATAAAGATTTGGAGCTGGTCCTTGACCTTATCCTGCCCGATATATTCACGTAAATACTGAGGACGGAGTGTGCGTTCTACTAACTCCTCATCCCCCATTATCTCATTATCTAAAATTCTACTCATGGCTCTATTATATCAAAAATCCAAGCCACAAACAAAAAAGCCACCCGATTGGGTGACTCCTGAGTTTAGCACTTATGTTGGTTGTATAATATTATACGGCACTTCTACACCGCCTACGAAAGGAGGTAAGATAGCCCATGATGGAATTAGTACTCAAAACTATC
The DNA here is from genome assembly GCF_000187745.1 of Streptococcus sp. M334. GTDB lineage: Bacteria > Bacillota > Bacilli > Lactobacillales > Streptococcaceae > Streptococcus. The sequence continues at coordinate 180,824 of NZ_GL732487.1, forward strand.
ATCGGACCAATTGTGATCGGTGTCGTTCTTCGATTAGTCGATAAATGGCTAAACAAGGACAAATAGTGTCAAAAAAGACCCTAAGCTTAATGTGGAAGTTAGCTTGGGGTCTTTTCTAGCCTATGATATAGACACAATACTTAATTCCCTTTTATTATCCCACAGTTCACACATTTTGTCAAAAGTTTACATTCTCATCTACTCAGCTTCTCCAACTTTAGAATCTGTCCAATAAAGTTTATAAGATTAAGTAAAAGTTATCGGAAAATGATGTTTAAAATAGTCTCTAAAAGCCTGAAATAGAGCCAAAAAACTCCACCTGATTGGGTGACTCCCGAGTTTAGCACTTATGTGGTATAATATTCTACGGCACTGCTACACCGCCTACGAAAGGAGGTGAGATAGCCCATGATGGAACTAATCCTTAAAACTATCATCGGACCAATCGCGGTCGGTGTTGTTCTTCGCTTAGTCGATAAATGGCTAAACAAAGATAGATAGTGTCAAAAAAGACCCCAAGCTTAATGTGGAAGTTAGCTTGGGGTCTTTTCTAGTCCATGATATAGAACTAATCCTTAATTCCTCTCCATTATCCCACAGTTCATAAAATTTGTCAAAACTTTACATCCTCAGCTTCTCAAGCTTTAACCGCTTTACAACAAGACTTTCAATTTTAAGAGAAGTTAGGGATTCTATCATTTTCATAGAAATTTTGATTTCGTAAACGAAGAGACAATCTTACATGTCACTTCTCATTTAATACGCCACTACTAGACAAGCAAAATCATTATTACAGTAGTTCCAGTCCTTCAATTAACAGTCACTTACAATCAAATTGAGTTTGAAGTAGCTGAAGTAACAACAAACCTATTTCTTAGTCATATTTCCTAAAAAAGTCCCCGCCAATTCCCCGACCAAAATCCGAAAAATACCGAAAAATATCAAAAAATGATTTTTAGAATAGTCCCAAAAAGCCTGAAATAGAGCCAAAAAACTCCACCTGTTTCGGTGGAGTTAAGGGAGATTATTATGAAAAAGAAAAGTTTAGGATTTTATTAAATAAAGTTAGGAGGTCTTTATTTAATAACTATATGATACAAGACGAAGCTTAAAACTAGCTTAACTTTTCGCAGATTCTACCACTTTTCAAAAAAATTTCTATTACCATCACCTCACCCCACAAAAAAGTCACCTGATTGGGTGACTTCATTAGGAGATTATGATGAAAAAAAGTTTTAGGATTTCATTAAATAAAGTTAGGAGGTCTTTATTTAATGGTTATATCATACTAGACCATCCTTAAACTTTGCTTAAGAAAAACAAGTTTTGTTATTTTTCTCTGTTTACCCAAATCATTCCTGTACAATCATAGGTAGATAAGTCTTCAAAACCCAAAGAACGATAAAATCCCACGTTTTTTTCTGTCTGTTCTGTCACCAGCTGGACTTGATAGGCATCTTTGTAATCCTCTAAAGCCTCTTTCATCAAGGCACTACCAATCCCTTGACGCTGATAGATTGGTAAAACAATCAAATCCTGTACAAAAACTGATGAAAAACCGTCTCCAACCAAACGAATCAAGCCCACCACAGCATCGCCATCAAGTGCCACATAAATCACTAATGAATGAGATAAGGCCTGCTCCAGCATCTCTGGTTGATGGGTATAATTTGTCCAACCGACAGCCTGATAGAGATGCAAAACATCCTCGAGCTTGACGATTTCTTGCTTTCTAATTGTTATCATGTCAACACCTCTTAAAGTTCTCTCAAGCTCTTGTACTGCTGTCCATTTTTATCAAAATTTTCAGGACGCAACCATGTTTCCAAACGATCTTTGACTTTGGGCCAGTCCTTATCAATCATAGACAACCAATCCGTATCCCTCGTACGCCCCTTATAAACCACTGCCTGACGGAAGGTTCCTTCGTAGACAAATCCCAAACGCTCCGCAGCTCGTCTTGATGACAGGTTAAGAGCATCGCATTTCCACTCATAGCGACGATAGTGGAGTTCTTCAAAAACATAGCGAGCGAGGAGATACTGGGCTTCAGTTCCTATCCGTGTTCCCCTAAGCTCTGGAGAAAAAGTGACCGCCCCCACTTCTATTGCTCGGTTATTCTGGTCAATGCGCATAAGAGAAAAAGTTCCCAAAGCCTTACCAGTTGACCTGTCTATGATTGCATAGTAAAAACGGTCCTTACGAGCCAACATCTGATTTAAAAGAGTAACCAGTTCCTCTCTGTCTGTCACTGGTTCCTGAAAGAGGTAGGTCCACATCTCCCGAGGCGTATCAGAGCCATAAACAGCTAATAAATCCTCCGCATGCTTTTCCACTGAAAGAGCCTCTATCCTAGCATAACGCCCTTCTAAGAAATCAATAGAAGGCAGTGCACCGGGTGTATAACCTTCCATTGACTCACCAATCATCTGACCATATTCATTTACTGGCATAGCTTTCTCCTTGTTTTTACACTGAAAATACTATATCATAAATTACTCTAAATGGAAACTAGCACTCTCCTCCAACTTCATACTAAACACTTCACTATTTATCCTTTTTCTTTCTTTTATCCTCTAAGGCTTGATTAATTCGTTGGGTGAGTTTGTGAGTTTGCCAGATTTGATACAACCATATCAATCCATAAATTAACAAGAAAAAGAACCAAAGCAAGGGACTCCACAAGGCTGAATCCCAGCCAAAAAATAGAGAGATCAATACTAAAACAGTAGCTGTCACTAATAAATGAACTCCTACACGTATGCTAAAAGAAAGAAACTCTAGCTTTTCAAGGATTAAAGTCAATACCCCCATAATTCCACCCATTAAAAAAAGAGCTAGAATATTTTTTACCATTGGGACAGGATAGGTAATGCTTGGATAGCACTGAGCTAATAACATCATACTCAAATAAAAGAAGGAAGCCGTGCGCATTCCCGATACAAAATAATCAATTAATCGTTTCATGATTTTCTCCTATAAACCTAGATAATTCATTAAGGACTTAACGTATTTCCGACTCACACTAGATTTGATGCCCCGAGTCATTTTAGCCATCATGTTCCCTGAAAAACTATCTGATAACGATTCTAAGTGGTCAATGTTTATAATTGAATGGCGTGATATCTGTATAAAGTTACGCCGATTAATCCGATTCTGAAAATTTATCAATGTTTCCTTAGTTTTATAAATCCCATCTACCGTATAAATGGTTAATAAATTCTTGTCAATATCAGCTAGAATAAGATCCTCACTCTTCACCATGACCAGATAATCATCCGTTCGAATAGGAATGGTCACCTGATTGGTCGTTGAAAATTGTTCTAAATACTCCATGATTTCCCTTGCTTGGTCAGTTAACTGAGCTGCCTGAATTACAATCTGTGGGTCCTTTTCGGAAAACTCTGTCTTCATTTCAAAACGAATCTTCATTTTCTCTCCAATATACTTTTATTTTCTCCTGCTAAACACTTTAACAAATAAAAGCCAAAGAAGAATAGCGACGAGACTGATAATAACCACTATAAAGTATGTCTCTTCCTTTGTCAATAGTTCTTGCCAGTTGATTTGGATTCCCATTTTTTCTTGAAATTCCTTTAACAAGCTGCTATTTCCTGTAAATGCGGTCTCTAAGTGCTCTTTCATTAAAATTTGTCGATAAAGAGAAGCAATATAAGTTGCAGGGGTACACTTCATGATAATCTGTGCAAAATCAGGTAAAACTCCAATAGGGGCATAAGTTCCTACTAAAAATCCAGAAGCAGTTCCCACTATAGTTGCCAGTTTGCCAAGACTATCTACAGATTGAAAACGATAAATCAAGAGAATATTTATCAAACTTGAAAGCAGACTACTTAACAACATAATCAAAGCAATTTCCGGTAAATGACTGATAACTGGACTTTCTTTAAAATAAAGCCCCATAACAGCAAACATAAACACCTGCATGACAAAAGAGATGGCAATACTACTGATTAGATAGGACACCTGTAAACCCCAGCTACCTAAATCTGTCAAGAAGAGATCTTGATCCACTTGATTTTCACGATCCTGTACCATTTGTGTAAGAGCCGTAAAACTGGTTGTAATCCCAGTCACAGCCAAGGTCCCACCCATCAGCCAGTTATTTAAAAGATTCGTATTATCAGGGAGTTGAGACCAAGCGTCTGTCAAGTTCTTCTGCAAAAAAATGATATAAAGGAGGAAGGAAATCAATGCCCCCAATAATGAGAAAAATACTCCTGAACGATTACGAAAATATAAGATAAAATTCCGTTTCAATAAAGCTAACATTAGCGAACCTCTCTTCCTGTAAGTGCAATAAAGGCATCATCCATGGTACCTGGACGAAACTCAAAAGAATCAATTTCTTCTCGTACTTTTGCCAAATATTCAATAGCTTCCAGTGATGTCCTTGGATAAAAAAGATATTCCAACTCATTTTCTTCCTTTACGGTCATTCCAGTCTGTAGCAACTTTTCTAAATCCTTCATTTCTTTAAAACGAATTTTTAGAATATTAGATGCATACTGACTTTTAATAGCCGTCGCAGAACCTTGCGCAATCACTTTCCCATGATCAACGATATAAATCTGATCAGCTTCATCCGCTTCATCCAGATAATGAGTCGTTAAGATAATAGTCATCCCTTCATCCTTTTGTAGCCGAGACAGTAAATCCCAAATGGCTTTGCGAGTCTGAATATCTAGACCTGTCGTTGGTTCATCTAAGAAAAGAATATCTGGCTGTGAAAGAAGAGCACGCGCAATATCAACCCTACGTTTTTGCCCACCTGACAAAGTCCCATATAGTTGCTTCTGGAAAGCAGTCAAACCCAGTTGATGGATCAAATCATCCACACGACTTGCTCCCATTCCCTTATACTGTTGAGCACGAATCGTGAGATTTTCCCTAACCGTCAACATCTCATCCAGTACACTAGCTTGAAAAACAACTCCTATTTTCGTATTTGGCGCATATCGAATCTGACCTTTTGTAGGCTTTTTCAAACCGATTAACATGGAAATGGTGGTTGATTTTCCTGCACCATTGGGACCCAAAATAGCATTAAAACTCCCTTTTTCAAACTCTAACTGAATATCGTCAACAGCCATATAATCGCCGTACCGTTTAGTCAAATGTTTAACTTGTAAAATCATATTTATTTCCTCCTCTTTACCTCACCAGTTTAACAAAAAGTATGAAAGAAAAATCGACTTTTGAGATAAGTGGTTAAAATGAGAGGTTAAGTGGTGAGATGATGGAAACAGAATTATATTTTTCCTTCAAAAAATCCTCCAGATTCTACTCTGAAGGATTCCTATCTTATTTCACAACAATATTAACCAATTTATTCGGTACCGCAATCACTTTCACGATTTCCTTACCGTCAATTTCTGCTTTGACTTTTTCATCAGCGAGAGCAATTTCTTGCAATTCCTCACGTGATAGGTCTTTAGCGACCATGAGTTTGGCACGAACTTTACCTTTGATTTGGACAACGATTTCGATTTCGTCTTCAACCAATTTGCTTTCATCCCATGTTGGCCAAGCTACGTAAGAGATTGACTCACCTGTTGCTGCAACAGTTTGCCAGAGTTCTTCTGCCAAGTGAGGAGCAAATGGTGCAATCAACTGAACGAAGCCTTTGGCGTAGTCTACATAAAGTTTGTCTTCCTTGTTGGCAGCGTTGACAAAGACCATAAGTTGGGCAATGGCTGTGTTGAATTTCAATGATTCGATTTGTTCAGTAACAGCTTTAACCGTTTCGTTATAAACCTTGTCAAGAGCACCATTGTTTTCTGCAACAATTTCCTTGCTTGTAATCAAACGGTAAACACGGTCAAGGAACTTACGGCTTCCTTCCAGACCTTCTTCTGACCAAGCGATTGAAGCATCAAGTGGCCCCATGAACATTTCATAGACACGAAGAGTATCGGCACCGTATTGTTCCACCACATCGTCTGGGTTGACAACGTTCTTAAGAGATTTAGACATCTTGGCTGGTGCTTGCTCCAACTCTTCTCCTGTTTCCATATGGAAGAAGGAACCGTCACGTTTTTCAACCTTATCAGTCGCCACAAGCGCGCCACGATGGTCACGGTAGCTGGTTCCCAAAATCATTCCTTGGTTAAAGAGTTTTTGGAATGGTTCCTTAGTCGGAACAACACCGAGATCATAGAGGAATTTGTGCCAGAAACGAGCGTAAAGCAAGTGAAGAACAGCATGCTCTGCACCACCCACGTAGATATCTACTGGCAACCATTGTTTGAGAAGATCCTCATCAGCCAATTTCTCAGTGTTGTGTGGATCAATATAGCGGAGGTAATACCAACTTGAACCTGCCCATTGTGGCATAGTATTTGTTTCACGACGACCTTTAACACCATCTTCACGAGTCACTTCAAGCCAATCTGTCAAGTTAGCCAATGGACTTTCCCCTGTACCTGAAGGGCGGATATCCTTGGTTACAGGCAAGACAAGTGGCAATTCACTTTCAGGAACAGCTGTTGAAGTTCCGTCTTCCCAATGAATGATTGGAATTGGTTCACCCCAGTAACGTTGACGGCTAAAGAGCCAGTCGCGGAGACGGTAGGTAACCTTCTCTTGTCCACAGTCTTTTTCTTCCAACCAAGCCACAATCTTGGCAATAGCGTCTTCTTTGTTGAGTCCATCTAGGAAGTCTGAATTAACGTGAAGGCCATCTTCTGTGTAGGCAGCTTCTGCTACGTTTCCACCTTCAAGGACTTCTACGATTGGAAGGGCAAATTGTTTGGCAAATTCCCAGTCACGTTGGTCATGGGCTGGCACAGCCATGACAGCACCTGTTCCATAGCTAGCAAGAACATAGTCTGCAATCCAGATTGGAATTTCCTTACCATTGACAGGGTTGATGGCATAAGCACCAGTCCAAACCCCTGTTTTTTCTTTGGCAAGATCTGTACGAGCCAAGTCAGACTTGAGACTAGCTTGGTGTTTGTAGTCTGCTACGGCTTCTGCTTGCTCTGTGCTTGTGATAGCATCAACCAAGTCATGCTCAGGAGCCAAAACGGTGAAAGTCGCACCGAAAAGAGTATCAGGACGAGTGGTAAAGACTGTGAATTCCTTATCAGTTCCCTTAACCTTGAAGGTTACATTAGCACCAGTTGATTTCCCAATCCAGTTGCGTTGCATGTCCTTGATAGACTCTGGCCAGTCCAGGTCATCTAAGTCATTAAGCAAGCGTTCCGCATAGGCAGTGATTTTAAGCATCCATTGGCGCATTGGTTTGCGGACAACTGGATAGCCTCCACGCTCAGAAGTTCCGTCAGGAAGAACTTCTTCGTTGGCGATGGCAGTTCCCAATTCCTCAACCCAGTTTACTGGCACTTCCGCTTCATAGGCCAAGCCTTTTTCGTAAAGCTTAGTGAAAATCCATTGCGTCCACTTGTAGTAGTTTGGATCTGTTGTATTGACTTCACGATCCCAGTCATAAGAAAATCCAAGCGCATTAATTTGGCGTTTGAAGTTGGCAATGTTCTCCGCCGTAAATTCTGCTGGGTCATTACCTGTATCCATAGCATATTGCTCTGCAGGCAAACCAAAAGCATCCCAACCCATTGGGTGAAGGACATTATAGCCTTGCGCACGTTTGTAACGGCTGAGGATATCTGTCGCTGTGTAGCCTTCTGGGTGTCCTACGTGCAGACCAGCTCCAGACGGATAAGGGAACATGTCAAGCGCATAAAACTTCGGTTTTGATGCATCTGTTCCTGTCTTAAATGTATGATGTTCCGCCCAGTAGCCCTGCCACTTAGGCTCAATTTCTTTATGATTGTAAAAACTCATGGTCTCTCTCCAATTTTGTGATGTTACTATTATACCATTTTTGAGGGAATTTGAAAGACGAGAAATGTTCTTTTAAGCTTGTATAACAAGAAAGACTGAATCGCAAATCCAGCTTATGTAGCAGTATAAAAAATTAGCTCCCATTTGGAGCTAACTTCTATTGATTATTTGTCTCTTGCATCTTCTCCCGTCCTAGTTCTCGGTAACTACGGTCGCCGACAACTTCTACGCTAAACTGGCCGTCCTCATATTCAAGTATCGTCACGCTACCATTATCTAGACCATGCGGATGCATACCATTAATTAGATAAACAATGGTTCCAATGGTCATTCCGTGGCTGACGACAAGGGCATTGCCTCCGCCTTGTTCTTCCATTTCTTTGGCAATCGCTTCAAAACCTTCCTTGATTCGGCCACTGAGTTTTTCCCAGCCTTCAGCCCAACCAGCTGTATCAACCTCTACCAAGCCCTCAGCCAGTTCAGCATAAGACAATTGGTGAACATGGTCCACATTAAAGATACGAGGAATAATACCCATGAAAAGATCGCCATCGTAGGCTCCATCAAAGCTACCAAAACACCATTCTCTGATACGCTTGTCCATACGATAAGGGATTTTCCCCTGCAAGCCAAGTTCATCAAGGATAATTCCCATTGTCTGAATGGTGCGACCAGAATCACTGGAATAAGCGCGCTCAAACTGCAAACCAGATTCTCGCAAACCGATTCCTAATTCTTGAATCCCTCTCTCACCTTCAGCTGTTAAGGGAGTATCGCTCCAACCTTGCGCGCGACCAATCGTGTTAAACATAGTCTTTCCATGACGTACCAAATACAATCGTACTTTTACCATTTTCCGTCCTCCGTTTGCTTCTATTATATCATGGATGATAAAACAAAAGCCACCCATACAGGCGACTTTTGCAGGAGATTATTATGAAAAAGTTTAGGAGTTCTATTAAATAAAGATATTAGATGAAAATCAAATTCAAACTAAATCAGAGTTATCTGTTTCAAATAATATTAGGAGGTCTTTATTTAATGATTATAGTATACACATCCAACCTTAAATAGAACTTAAAATTTCTCTTATTTTCTTAATTTTTAAAACTATGAATTGGTGCTGGGATCTGTCCTCCACGAGAGATGAAATCAACAGATGAAGCTCCATTGACCTTCATAACAGGTGCAGTACCTAATAGGCCACCAAATTCAATCATATCGCCCTCTTTTCCTTTTGGAATGATACGAACAGCTGTTGTTTTCATGTTAATAACACCAATTGCAGCCTCATCTGCAATCATGGCCGCAATGGTTTCAGCTGGTGTATCCTCTGGAATGGCAATCATATCCAAACCAACAGAACAGATAGCCGTCATGGCTTCTAGTTTTTCCAAATTAAGAGAGCCATTTTGCACTGCAGCAATCATTCCCTCATCCTCAGAAACAGGGATAAAGGCACCAGACAAACCACCAACTTGGTTGCAGGCCATAACTCCGCCCTTCTTAACTTGGTCGTTCAAGAGAGCCAAGGCAGCCGTCGTTCCATGCGTACCAACTGTCTCTAGTCCCATTTCTTCTAGGACACGTGCTACAGAATCTCCAACCGCAGGAGTTGGCGCCAAACTCAAGTCCACAATACCAAACTCCACACCCAGTCTTTCACTAGCCATCTGACCAACCAATTGACCGATACGAGTGATTTTAAAGGCAGTCTTCTTGACCGTTTCGGCTACTACGTCAAAGCTCTGTCCACGAACTTTTTCCAAGGCACGTTTCACCACACCAGGACCGGAAACTCCGACATTGATGATAACATCTGCTTCCCCAACACCATGGAAGGCACCCGCCATAAATGGATTATCCTCAACAGCATTAGCGAATACAACCAACTTAGCTGCTCCCATATCTGATAGATTAGCCGTTTCCTTGATAACACGTCCCATATCTGCCACAGCCGTCATATTAATACCAGACTTGGTTGAGCCGATATTGACTGACGAGCAGACCTTGTCCGTTTCAGCCAAAGCACGAGGAATAGAATTGATGAGAATCTCATCTCCCTTTTGGTACCCCTTTTGTACCAAGGCAGAGAACCCACCTATAAAGTCCACACCGATTTCTTTCGCAGCCTTATCAAGCGCTTTTGCCAGAACCACGTAGTCTGTCGCATCTGTCGCTGCTCCAATCAGAGAAATAGGAGTCACCGATACACGCTTATTAACGATAGGAATTCCCAACTCAGCTGCAATTTCATCACCAACAGCTACTAGATTTGCTGCCTTGGTCGTAATCTTTTGATAAATTTTCTCCGCAGCACGATTGATATCTGGATCGATACAGTCCAAAAGGGAAATCCCCATGGTAATGGTTCTAATATCAAAGTTTTGCTCCTCAATCATGGCGATGGTTTCAGTAACTTGTCTAATATCCATGATAACCTCCTAGATATTATACATAGCTTCGAAAATCGCTGCACTCTGAATATTGATTTTTACATTCAAAGTTTGCCCAAAAGCTTCAAATTCATTACGAAGACGTGTAAAATCTTGCTTTTCATCACTAGAGACGACAGCCATCATCGTGAAATATTCATCCAAAACAGTTTGAGAGATATCGTCAATATTCAAACCCAATTCTGCAATTTTACCAGAAACACCTGCAACAATTCCAGATTTATCTTTACCAACAACAGTTATAATCGCTTTCATAAGCAAACTCCAATTCTTCTTTTAATAGGAAACCTGAACATTAAACAGGATTCTTTTCAAATAGTATAGCATAATTCTAACGAAAATACTCAAAAACGCCTGCTTACGAAGTTGTTCTTAGGAAAAAAACAATTTCGTAAACAAGCGTCTACTATCCCAACTTATGATGAGTGTTCCCGCTAGGACCGAGATCCTAGCGGTAGACCAGAGCTAGACTAAGAGCACAAGACTCCATCATCATAACACTCAACAAAATTGATGATTTTATACTAATTCAATGATCGCCATTGGCGCTGCATCACCACGACGTGGTTCAGTTTTAAGGATACGAGTGTATCCACCGTTACGTTCAGCATAACGAGGTGCGATTTCTGAGAACAATTTTTGAAGTGCTGTAGTAGAAGTGTACTTATCAGTTGCTTCATCATAGTTTTCAGATGCGATTTCATTACGTACGAAAGCAGCTGCTTGACGACGTGCATGCAAATCACCACGTTTACCTAGAGTAATCATTTTTTCAACAGTTTTACGAATTTCTTTAGCACGAGCTTCAGTTGTCACGATTGATTCGTTGATCAAAAGGTCAGTTGTCAAATCGCGAAGCATTGCTTTACGTTGTGAGCTAGTGCGTCCTAGTTTACGGTAAGCCATTTATTCCTCCTTTATTTATCTTTTAATCCAAGACCCAAATCAATAAGTTTGAATTTCACTTCTTCCAAACTCTTGCGTCCAAGATTTCGTACTTTCATCATCTCTGCTTCAGATTTTTCTGTCAAGTCATGCACAGTATTGATACCGGCACGTTTCAAACAGTTGTATGAACGCACAGACAAGTCCAGTTCCTCAATCGTACGATCCAAGATACGGTCGTCAGATTCAGTATCAGCTTCTTTCATCACTTCAGTTGACTTAGCAATCTCAGTAAGATTTGTAAACAAATCAAGATGTTCTGTCAAAATACGTGCTGAAAGCCCTAAAGCATCTTCTGGAATAATTGTTCCATTTGTCAAGATTTCAAGGGTTAATTTGTCAAAACCATCATTGCTACCTACACGAGCAGGCTCCACTTGATAGTTGACTTTTGTAACTGGTGTATAAATAGAATCTACAGCAAGTGTTCCAACTGGTGCATTATCCTTTTTATTTTCATCAGCAGGTACATATCCACGACCACTGTTAACAGTCATCGTCGCTTTTAGAGAAGAACCTTCACCGATTGTAAAGAGATAATGATCTGGATTTACAATTTCAATATCGCTATCTGTCAAAATGTCACCAGCTGTTACTTCAGCAGGACCTTCAACATCTAGTTCGATGATTTTTTCGTCTTCAACGTACGATTTCACTGCAATTCCTTTAATGTTCAGAATGATTTGCATCACGTCTTCACGAACACCTGGAACTGTGTCAAACTCATGTAACACACCATCAATATTGATAGATGTCACAGCTGCTCCTGGTAGAGAAGCTAGAAGTACACGACGAAGAGAGTTACCAAGAGTTGTACCGTAGCCACGTTCAAGTGGTTCGATTACAAACTTGCCATAATCTTTATTTTCATCAATTTTTGTTATATTTGGTTTTTCAAACTCGATCATTTAGTTACTCCCTCTTAAACGAAAAGCAGTGTAATGCGATGATTATACACGGCGACGTTTTGGAGGACGAGCACCATTGTGTGGCACTGGAGTCACATCACGAATTGCTGTTACTTCAAGACCAGCGGCAGCAAGCGCACGAATAGCTGACTCACGACCAGAACCTGGACCTTTTACAGTAACTTCAACTGATTTAAGACCGTGTTCTTGTGCAGATTTAGCAGCAGCTTCAGAAGCCATTTGAGCAGCGAATGGTGTAGATTTACGAGAACCTTTGAAACCAAGAGCACCAGCTGATGACCAAGCAATTGCATTACCATGCACATCAGTAATCATAACAATAGTGTTATTAAATGTAGCGTGAATATGAGCAATACCAGATTCGATATTCTTTTTCACACGACGTTTACGTGTTGGTTTAGCCAAGACTTTTACCTCCTATATTATTTTTTCTTACCAGCGATCGCAACAGCTTTACCTTTACGAGTGCGAGCGTTGTTTTTAGTGTTTTGTCCACGGACAGGAAGTCCACGACGGTGACGGATACCACGGTATGAACCGATTTCCATCAAACGTTTGATGTTCAAGTTTACTTCACGACGAAGGTCACCTTCAACTTTGATTGCATCCACTTCACGACGGATAGCATCTTCTTGATCTGATGTAAGATCACGTACACGAACATCTTCTGAGATTCCAGCAGCAGCCAAAATTTTCTTAGATGTTGCAAGTCCGATACCATAAACATAAGTCAATGAGATTACTACGCGTTTGTCATTTGGAATGTCAACTCCAGCAATACGAGCCATGTTTTCTCCTTTCTATCTTATCCTTGACGTTGTTTGTGTTTTGGATTTGCTGGGCAAATTACCATAACACGACCATTACGACGAATAACTTTACAGTATTCGCAAATTGGTTTGACCGATGGTCTTACTTTCATTTCTTATCCCTCCAAGTTTTTCGATTATTTAAAGCGGTAAGTGATACGTCCACGTGTCAAGTCATATGGACTCATTTCGACAGTAACACGATCTCCCGCTAAAATACGAATATAGTTTTTACGAATTTTACCAGAAACTGTTGCTAAAATCTGATGTCCATTTTCAAGTTCAACCGTAAACATTGCATTCGGCATTGTATCAACTACTTTGCCTTCAACTTCAATCACATCGTCTTTTGCCACGCAAAAGCACCTCCATAAATTTCGATTCGATGCCTCTAGACACAGAGACAACAATTATAAGTCAGACTATCTCAGTATAACATTTGTAGCGAATTTTTGCAAGTATGAAAAACGCTTTATTTCAAATTTGTCAATACTTTTTCGATATCTGAGAAGACATCATTGATATCTTGATTACCTTCGATGTCATGAACCAAACCTTTGGCACGGTAGTGAGCAATGATTGGTTCTCCTTGAGCAATATTCACATCCAAACGACGCTTCACTGTCTCAGGTTTATCATCTTCACGTTGGTAGTAATCTTCTTCTTTATAGTTAACTGGTGGGTTAAAGACCTTGTGGAAAGTTTCTCCAGTTACGCGGTGGATGATACGGCCACTCAAACGTTCCAAGAGGCTGTCTGGATTTACTTCAATGTTGATAACACCTTCTAGTTCAATGCCAAGTTCAGCCAATGTTTTGTCCAAGGCATGAGCTTGTTCGATTGTACGTGGGTAACCATCCAACAAGAATCCTGTTTCTTTAATATCATCTTGTGAAAGACGTTCTTTTACGATTCCATTTGTAACTTCGTCAGGAACCAATTCACCCTTGTCAATGTATGACTTAGCAAGAATACCCATTTCAGTTTGATTTGCCATAGCAGCTCGGAACATATCACCTGTTGAGATATGTGCAACATGGAATTGTTCTACGATTTTTGCTGCTTGAGTTCCCTTACCTGCACCAGGTAAGCCCATAATCAAAAGATTCATGATTTGATCTCCTTATTTTATTTTTAAATAGAAGCAAAAAGTCTTTTCACCCCTATTTAAAAACAAAATAGAAGAGGGGAGACCAAACTCTCACAAATATCAGAGTTTAAACCTCCACTCCCTCAGCATTTACTGATTATGTAAATACTTTTATTCTGTTCTGTCCATGAAACCAACATACTTACGTTTCAATAGGTAACCTTCCAATTGCTTAATTCCTTCGATACCTGTAGAGATAATAATCAAAAGACTGGTTCCTCCAAAAGCAACTGCTTCTGAAAGTCCGAAAACATCTTTTGCTACAATCGGTAAAATAGAAATTACACCAAGGAAGAGAGAACCAACCGTTGCAAGACGACGAAGAAGTTTAGACATATATTCTTCTGTACCTTTACCAGGACGAACTCCGTGGATATAGGCACCGCTCTTTTGTAGGTTTTCTGCCGCTTTTTCAGGATTAATCTGTACAAACGTATAGAAGAATGTAAAGAGAATAATCAACAAAGCATACATGGCAATACCAGTTGGTGAAGTTGTTGCCAACATTTCTTGTGCCGTTCTTACCCAAGCCCAATCATGACCTGTAGCGCTTAAAAACTGTAGAATAGCTGCTGGCGCCGCAGTAATCGAACTTGCAAAGATAACAGGGATAACTCCAGCAGGGTTTACCTTCAATGGAAGGTAAGAGCTAGATGGAGCACCTTGTGCAACCTTAGTATATTGGATTGGAATTTTGTATTCTGCTTGTTGAACATAAGTTGTAAAGTAAATGATCAACAATACAGTAATAATCAAAATGATTACGAAAATGATAGATGAGTTAATACGGCTACTTGGGACGTTCACAAAGTAGTCCACATAGATGCCCTGAATCATCTCTGGAATTGAGGCAACAATCCCGGCGAAGATAATCATAGAAACACCATTTCCGTATCCCTTATCTGTAATTTGCTCTCCCAACCAAGTAACAATCATGCTACCAGCTGTTAAGATGATACCAATCATGATAAAGACTTGTGGTGTAAGAGCTGTTTTCAACAATTGAGCTCCAGCCAAAGTATTAAAACCAGCTGTAATCCCGATAGATTGCACAAAGGCTAAAACAAGAGCAATATAACGAGTAGCTTGATTCAATTTTCTTCGACCTACTTCCCCTTGTTTACCCCACTCTACAAACTTGGGTAAAATATCCATTTGCAAGAGTTGGACAACGATAGAGGCCGTAATGTAGGGGCTAACACCAAGAGCAAAAACTGAGAAGTTTTTCATGGCATTCCCTGACACCAAGCTCAACATGTTTAAGAAGGATAATCCACTTAAAGCATTCAAGCTATTAGCATTCACACCAGGAACTGTAATGCTAGTTCCGATACGAAAGACCAAAACGACAAAAAATTGTAAATAAAATTTTTGATCGAACCTGCTTGACTTTAAGAGCTTCTCTTAATAATTTAAAAAACATAGGTCACCTCTCTTAGATGACTTCTACTGAACCACCTTTAGCAGTGATAGCTTCTTCAGCTGATTTAGAGAATTTAGCTGCTTTCACAGTCAATTTCTTAGTCAACTCACCGTTACCAAGAATTTTAATACCTGATTTTTCAGCTTTAACAATTCCTGCTTCGATAAGAACAACTGGAGTTACTTCAGCACCATCTTCAAAGACGTTCAATTGGTCAAGGTTCACAATTGCGTATTCTTTAGCGTTGATGTTAGTGAATCCACGTTTTGGAAGACGACGGAACAATGGAGTTTGTCCACCTTCAAAACCAAGGCGAACTCCGCCACCGCTACGAGCTTTTTGACCTTTTTGACCACGACCAGATGTTTTACCGTTACCTGATGAAGTACCACGACCAACGCGGTTACGTAGTTTACGAGAACCTTCTGCAGGTTTCAATTCATGAAGTTTCATTTTTATTTTCTCCTCTTTTGTAAAATGCTAGCGCCGATAAGGGAGAAAAGGTTGTCTCCCCCATCAACTCGCCTATACAACGTCATCATAGATGACTATATCTAGTTTTAGGGGATGGTATACTCCACATCCCCTAAAAATTCATTAGTTTACTTCTTCAACTGTTACCAAGTGAGATACTGCAGTGATCATACCACGGATAGCAGCGTTATCTTCTTTAATAACAGAGCTGTTCAATTTGCCAAGTCCAAGTGCTACAACAGTTTTACGTTGTGATGGAATGCGTCCGATTGGAGACTTAGTCAAAGTAATTTTAATTTGAGCCATTTTATCCCCTTTCTTATGCTAAATCAGAAACTGAAATACCACGAAGTGCAGCAACTTCTTCAGCGCGTTTCAATTGTTTCAAACCTTCAACAGTTGCACGAACAATGTTGATTGGAGTGTTAGAACCAAGTGATTTAGATGTAATATCTGCCACACCTGCCAATTCCACAACGGCACGAACTGCACCACCAGCGGCAACTCCAGAACCTTCTACAGCAGGTTTCAACAATACTTTAGCTCCACCGAATTCTGAAAGTACTTCGTGTGGGATTGTTGTTCCAACCATAGGAACTTCGATCAAGTTTTTCTTAGCATCGTCTACTGCTTTACGGATTGCTTCTGGAACTTCTTGAGCTTTACCAGTACCAAATCCTACGCGACCGTTGTGGTCACCAACAACAACAAGAGCTGCGAAACGAAGACGACGTCCACCTTTAACAACTTTTGTAACACGGTTGACAGCAACTACGCGTTCTTCTAATTCAACTGCATTGTCTTTAAATGCCATTTTCTAGTGTCCTCCTATTAGAATTTCAATCCGTTTTCACGAGCTGCATCAGCCAAAGCTTTCACACGTCCGTGATATAGATATCCACCGCGGTCGAACACCACTTCTGAAATACCTTTAGCGTTTGCACGTTCTGCAACGAGTTTACCGACAGCAACGGCTTGTTCAGTTTTAGTTCCTTTTGAAACTTCTTTGTCAAGAGTTGAAGCACTTGCGAGCGTTACACCCGCTACGTCATCAATCACTTGAGCGTAGATGCCTGTATTAGAACGGAATACGTTCAAACGTGGGCGATCAGCAGTTCCAGAGAGTTTTCCGCGAACGCGACGGTGGCGTTTTTGGCGGAGTTTGTTTTTATCTGGTTTTGAAATCACAGTTTTCACCTCTTTAGTTTTAAATCGTGTGCTATGCACAAAGTTGGAAAATAGGTTGGTGGTTGAGACTCAACCACTCAACATTATTTACCTGTTTTACCTTCTTTACGGCGAACGAATTCACCAACGTAACGGATACCTTTACCTTTATATGGTTCTGGTGAACGAAGGCTACGTACGTAAGCAGCTGTTTGACCAACTACTTCTTTTGAAATTCCGCTAACAACGATTGTTGTTGGGTTTGGAAGTTCAAAAGTAATTCCTTCTGGAGCTTCAACTTCGTCTGGATGAGATTTACCAACAGCCAAAACAAGTTTAGATCCTTGAAGTTGTGCACGGTAACCAACCCCGCGCATTTCAAGTTCTTTCTTGAATCCTTCTGATACACCAACAACCATGTTGTTCAAAAGGGCACGAGTAGTTCCGTGGATAGTTTTCATTTCTTTTGAATCGTTTGGACGGTGAAGAGTTACTTCAGTACCTTCCACACGGATTTCAATATCTTTTGAGAACTCACGAGTAAGTTCTCCTTTAGGTCCTTTTACAGTTACAACGTTGTCATTGTTAGTGAGTTCAACACCAGCAGGCAACACGATAACTTTATTACCAATACGTGACATGTTTATTTTCTCCTGTTAAATTGTCAGGCCAGAACGGCCAGTTTTCACGGGGTAAGATACTTATTTAGTTCAAGAGCTGAACTGAACACGCTCTAACGAGCTTTGTATCTTGATTTGAGTTCGAGCTAAGAATTTGGTGAAAAAGATAAGTTTGTCTTGGAGCATCGCTCCTACTACAAACTTCCTATTTTCACTACATTCTTTTAACGCTCTCACATCATCAATTACCAAACGTAAGCGATAACCTCACCACCAACATTCTTTTGGCGTGCTTCTTTATCAGTAAGCAAACCTTCAGAAGTTGAAAGGATAGCAATTCCAAGTCCGTTAAGAACTTTTGGAAGGTCTTCACGTTTTTTGTAGACACGAAGTCCTGGTTTAGAAACACGTTTCAAGTTAGTGATAACTTTTTCACCGTTTGGTCCGTATTTAAGGAATACACGGATGATGCCTTGTTTGTCATCTTCGATGATTTCAACGTTTTTTACAAAACCTTCGCGTTTAAGGATTTCAGCAATCCCTTTTTTGATGTTTGATGCAGGTACTTCAAGTACTTCGTGTTTTGCTTGGTTAGCGTTACGAATACGAGTTAGGAAGTCTGCGATTGGGTCAGTCATAACCATTTTGTTTTTCTCCTCTTACTA
The DNA here is from genome assembly GCF_000187745.1 of Streptococcus sp. M334. GTDB lineage: Bacteria > Bacillota > Bacilli > Lactobacillales > Streptococcaceae > Streptococcus. The sequence goes on from NZ_GL732487.1 coordinate 199,289, forward strand.
GTAGTTTGCAAGTTGCACTTGCTAGTTAATACATGATACAAAGAGCGTAACAGCACGAGCAAAAATAGGCAATTTGATGCAGGAGCGATGCTCCAAAGAAAATTGGTCTTTTTTGCCAAAGCTGTAGCTCGTGTTCAAATTGGCAAGCCCAACTGAACCCGGGCTAAACTCTGTGTGAAAAAGATAAACTTTTCTAGAAACTTCAGTTTCTTCGTCAAGTTTCCTATTTTCACTTGGAGTTTTGACGCCCTTGATAACTTAAATTACCAAGATGCTTTTGTTACACCAGGGATTTGTCCTTTGTAAGCTAATTCACGGAAGCAAACACGGCAAAGTTTAAATTTGCGGTAAACTGAATGTGGACGACCACATTTTTCACAACGAGTATAAGCTTGAGTAGAGAACTTCGCTGGACGTTTGTTCTTAGCAATCATTGATTTTTTAGCCATTAGATTTACCTCCTATATTATTTTGCAAAAGGCATTCCAAGGCCTGTAAGCAATGCACGTGACTCTTCGTCAGTGTTAGCAGTTGTTACGATAACGATGTCAAGACCACGAGTTTTGTCAACGTCATCAAAGTTGATTTCTGGGAAGATCAATTGTTCTTTCACACCAAGTGTGTAGTTTCCGCGTCCGTCAAATGATTTTGTTGGAACACCGTGGAAGTCACGTACACGTGGAAGTGAAACTGAAACCAATTTATCCAAGAATTCGTACATACGTTCACCACGAAGGGTAACTTTTGCACCGATCGCAACACCTTCACGAAGACGGAAGCCGGCGATTGATTTTTTAGCTTTAGTGATAAGTGGTTTTTGACCTGAGATAAGTGCCAATTCTTCAGCAGCTTTTTCAAGGCTTTTAGCGTTTGATACAGCTTCACCAACACCCATGTTCAAAACGATCTTATCTACTTTAGGCACAGCCATCACTGATGAGTAGTTGAATTGTTCTGTCAAAGCAGGAACTACTTCATTAAGATATTTTTCTTTTAAACGATTTGCCATTATACTTCTCCTTTCCTTCGTGATTAATCAAGCACTTCGCCTGATTTTTTGTTGTAGCGAACTTTTTTACCGTCTACAAATTTGTAACCAACACGACCAGCTACACCATTTTTGTCCAAAACTTGAACGTTTGATACGTGGATAGCTGCTTCTTTCTCGATGATACCACCTTGAGGAAGCTCGTTAGTTGGACGTTGGTGTTTCTTAACGATGTTAACACCTTCAACGATAACTTTGTTTACTTTTGGAAGGGCAGTAAGGACAACAGCTTCTGTTCCCTTATCTTTACCAGCGATTACGCGAACTTTGTCGCCTTTTTTTACAAACATTAGGTTTCTCCTTGATTTTTCTTACGCCCATAAGGGCACCCTAGCTTGAAGCTAGGGGACTAGTTTGTTTCTAAAAATTAAAGTACTTCTGGAGCAAGTGACACGATCTTCATGAATCCACCTTCACGCAATTCACGTGCAACTGGGCCAAAGATACGTGTTCCGCGAGGAGTTTTGTCTTCACGGATGATAACTGCTGCGTTTTCGTCAAATTTGATGTATGAACCATCAGCACGACGAGCACCTGATTTAGTACGAACGATAACTGCTTTTACAACGTCACCTTTTTTAACCGCACCACCAGGAGTAGCTTGTTTTACAGATGCCACGATAACATCACCGATGTTTGCAAATTTACGTCCTGAACCACCAAGAACTTTGATAGTCAAGATTTCGCGAGCACCGCTGTTGTCTGCGACTTTCAAACGAGTTTCTGTTTGAATCATTTCAGTTTTCTCCTTTCAGGTTTGATTAGATGATGACCGCTTCTTCAACAACTTCTACAAGACGGAAACGTTTTGTAGCTGAAAGCGGACGAGTTTCCATGATACGTACGATATCGCCTTCTTTGGCAACATTGTTTTCATCATGAGCTTTGTATTTTTTAGAGTAGTTAATACGTTTACCATAGACTGGGTGGTTACGTTTTGTTTCAACTACAACTGTGATTGTCTTGTCCATTTTGTCAGATACAACACGTCCAACAAGAACTTTACGATTATTGCGTTCCATTGAAATTTCTCCTTCCCTAGTCTATTATTTCGCTTCAGATTGAACTGTTTTGATACGAGCGATTTGTTTTTTAACTTCTTTCAAGCGAGCTGTTTGTTCCAATTGACCAGTAGCAGCTTGGAAACGAAGTTCAAACAATTCTTTTTTCAATTCGTTTTCGCGCTTCGCGAGTTCTTCTTGAGAAAGACCACGAAGTTCTTTAACAAATTCTTTTACTTCATTAAGTTTCATGCCTTCTCCTTATTCTGCTTCACGTTTTACGAATTTACATTTAACTGGCAATTTGTGGCTAGCAAGACGAAGCGCTTCGCGAGCGATTTCTTCAGATACACCAGCGATTTCGAACATCACTTTACCACGTTTAACTGGTGCTACCCAACCTTCAGGTGCCCCTTTACCAGATCCCATACGCACACCGATAGCTTTAGCAGTGTATGATTTGTGTGGGAAGATTTTAATCCAAACTTTACCACCACGTTTCATGTAACGAGTCATGGCGATACGAGCAGCTTCGATTTGGCGGTTAGTGATCCAGTGGCTAGTTGTAGCTTGAAGACCGTATTCACCGAATGCTACTTCTTTTCCACCTTTTGCTTCACCGCGCATTTTTCCACGGAATTCACGACGGTGTTTAACACGTTTAGGTACTAACATTGGTTATTTACCTCCTTTAGTGTTTTTGCGAGCTGGAAGAACTTCACCACGGTAGATCCATACTTTAACACCAAGTTTACCGTATGTAGTATCTGCTTCTTCCCAAGCGTAATCGATATCTGCACGAAGTGTGTGAAGTGGAACAGTTCCTTCAGAGTATCCTTCAGCACGGGCGATATCTGCTCCGTTCAAACGACCTGATACTTGAGTTTTGATTCCTTTAGCTCCAGCACGCATTGCACGTTGGATTGCTTGTTTTTGTGCACGACGGAAAGCAACACGTTGCTCCAATTGACGAGCAATTCCTTCACCTACAAGGTGAGCATCCAAATCAGGTTGTTTGATTTCGATGATGTTGATGTGTACTTGTTTTCCAGTCAATTTGTTAAGTTTTGCACGGAGTGCATCAACATTAGCACCACCTTTACCGATAACCATACCTGGTTTAGCAGTGTGAAGTGAAACGTTAACTTTGTTTACTGCGCGTTCGATTTCGATAGTTGAAACTGCTGCGTCAGCAAGTTCTTTTTGAACGAATTTACGGATTGCAAGATCTTCATGAAGGTAATCCGCGTATTCTTTTTCAGCATACCATTTGGCATCCCAATCACGGATGATGCCGACACGCATACCAATTGGATGTACTTTTTGACCCACGATTTTACCTCCTTATTTTTCTGCAACAGCTACAGTGATGTGAGCTGTACGTTTGTTGATTGGTGAAGCTGAACCTTTCGCACGTGGACGGAAACGTTTCATAGTTGGTCCTTCGTTTGCGAATGCTTCAGATACTACCAAGTTAGCTTTATCCAAACCAAAGTTGTTTTCAGCGTTAGCTACAGCTGAGTTCAAAACTTTCAAGATGATTTCAGCAGCTTTGTTTGGAGTGAATGTCAAGATTGCGATTGCATCGGCTACGCTTTTACCACGGATGTTATCAAGAACAAGACGTGATTTACGAGGTGAAACACGTACTGTACGAGCCATTGCTTTAGCTGAAGTAATTTCTGCCATTTATGTTCTCCTTATTTTCTACGTGTTTTCTTGTCGTCTGCAGCGTGACCTTTGTAAGTACGAGTTGGTGCAAATTCACCAAGTTTGTGACCTACCATGTCTTCTTGGATGTAAACAGGTACGTGTTTACGTCCGTCATAAACTGCGATAGTGTAACCAATGAAACTTGGGAAGATCGTTGAACGACGTGACCAAGTTTTAATAACTTTTTTCTTTTCGTCGTTAGCTTGAGCTTCAACTTTTTTCATCAAATGCTCATCGACGAAAGGTCCTTTTTTAAGACTGCGTCCCATTTTTATATTTTCTCCTTTAAATGTTGTACCACAGCGGCTTGCGCTCACATGGAGCGCTACCGAGCTGGCGGATTTACTAGTTGCTTAAGCGACTAGTTTAATATTATTTCTCGTTGCGACGACGAACGATAAGTTTGTCAGATTTCGCTTTCTTGTTACGAGTTTTAAGACCAAGAGCAGGTTTGCCCCATGGAGTAGATGGTGCTTTACGACCAACTGGTGCTTTACCTTCACCACCACCGTGTGGGTGATCGTTAGGGTTCATTACAGAACCACGAACTGTTGGGCGGATACCTTTCCAACGGCTACGTCCTGCTTTACCAAGATTTACAAGTCCATGTTGTTCGTTTCCGACAACACCAACTGTAGCACGGCAAGTTCCAAGAATCATACGAACTTCACCTGACTGAAGACGAACAAGAACGTATTTACCTTCAGAACCCAATACTTGAGCAGATGCTCCAGCAGCACGTACCAATTCACCACCACGACCTGGTTTCAACTCGATGTTGTGGATCAAAGTACCAACTGGGATGTTAGCAAGTGGAAGAGCGTTTCCGACTTTGATATCTGCTTCTGGACCTGAAACGATACGTTGACCTACTTCAAGACCTTTTGGAGCGATGATGTATGCTTTCACACCGTCAGTGTAGTGTACAAGAGCGATGTTTGCAGAACGGTTTGGATCGTACTCGATTGTTTTAACAACTGCTTCAACGTTGTCTTTGTTACGTTTGAAGTCAACCAAACGGTAGAAACGTTTGTGTCCACCACCTTGGTGACGAACTGTGATACGACCGTTGTTGTTACGACCAGCCTTGCTCTTCAATGCAACAAGCAATGATTTTTCAGGAGTGCTTGTTGTGATTTCAGCGAAATCCAAAGAAGTCATATTACGGCGACCGTTTGTTGTTGGTTTATAAACACGAATTCCCACGATATTTCCTCCTTAGATTATTCAGCTTCAGCAGCAAACAACTCGATTGCTTTAGAATCAGCTGTAAGTGTGATGATAGCTTTTTTAGTTTTGTTAGTAAAACCAGTGTAACGTCCAACACGTTTAGCTTTTGGTTTTACGTTGATTGTGTTAACATTGGCAACTTTAACACCTTCGAAAGCAGCTTCAACAGCTTGCTTGATCAAAAGTTTGTGTGCACGAGTGTCAACTTCAAATACATATTTCCCTGCTTCAAGTTGAGCCATTGAGCTTTCAGTGATGACAGGTTTTTTGATAACATCATACAAATTCATTATGCAAGAACCTCCTCGATTTTAGAGATAGCTGCTTGTGTGACAAGAAGTTTGTCGCTATTTGCGATGTCAAGAACACTTGCAGTTGTAGCAGTTGCAACTTTCACGTTTGGAAGGTTACGAGCTGAAAGAGCTGCGAATTCATTTCCTTCTTCAAGGATAACAAGAACTTTAGAATCGATGCTCAATGCTGCAAGAACTTTTGCAAATTCAGCAGTTTTTGGAGCTGTAAATGAAAGAGCGTCTACAGCTACGAATTTGTTTTCAGCAACTTTTTCAGAGTAAACTGATTTAAGAGCTAGGCGACGAACTTTTTGTGGAAGTTTGTAGCCGTATGAACGTGGAGTTGGTCCGAAGACAACACCACCACCACGCCATTGTGGTGAGCGGATAGAACCTTGACGAGCACGTCCAGTTCCTTTTTGACGCCATGGTTTGCGTCCACCACCTGATACTGCAGAGCGGTTTTTAACAGCGTGTGTTCCTTGACGAAGGCTTGCGCGTTGGCTGATGATCACATCAAACACAACTGATTCATTTGGTTCAATACCAAATACTGCATCGTTAAGAACAACTTGGCCAGCTTCTTTACCAGTTTGGTCAAATAATGTTACGTTTGCCATTGTGACTGATTTCCCCTTTCTTTATTATTTACCAGCTTTAACTGCTGATTTGATAGTGATAAGAGATTTCTTAGCACCTGGTACGTTACCTTTGATAAGGATAACGTTCTTTTCTGGAACAACTTGTACAACTTCAAGATTTTGAATTGTCACGCGGTCGCCACCCATACGCCCTGCAAGGTTTTTACCTTTGAATACACGGTTAGGTGCAACAGGTCCCATAGAACCTGGGCGACGGTGGTAACGAGAACCGTGAGCCATTGGTCCACGTGATTGTCCGTGGCGCTTGATAACACCTTGGAAACCTTTACCTTTAGAAGTACCAGTTACGTCAACAACGTCTCCAGCTGCGAATGTTTCAACTGTAATTTCAGCACCAACTTCCAAGCCTTCAACGTTTTTGAATTCACGAATGAAGCGCTTAGGAGCCGTGTTAGCTTTCGCTACATGTCCTTTAGCAGGTTTGTTGCTCAATACTTCGCGTTTGTCATCGAAACCAACTTGGATAGCGTTGTATCCGTCTGTTTCAACAGTTTTAACTTGAAGAACAACGTTTGGAGTTGCTTCAATAACTGTTACAGGGATCAATTCGCCAGCTTCAGTGAAGATTTGAGTCATTCCCACTTTTTTCCCTAAGATTCCTTTTGTCATGAGAAAATAGTTCCTTTTCTATATTTTTTATTCAAAAAGTTTTTAACGAGCGTTTTTTATGCTCAAGTCTAAGATACAAAGGGCGTCAAACTCAAAGTGAAAATAGGAAACTGATGCAGTGTCTAGCAGACACTAGGAAGTTTATCTTTTTTCACACCGAGTTTAGCCCGTGTTCAATTAGATTGAAACACTAGCCTCTGCTCTTTTATATTTTAGATTAAAGTTTGATTTCTACGTTTACACCACTTGGAAGATCCAATTTCATCAAAGCATCAACTGTTTTTTGAGTTGGGTTAACGATATCGATCAAACGTTTGTGTGTACGCATTTCAAATTGTTCGCGAGAGTCTTTGTATTTGTGGGTCGCACGAATGATTGTGTAGAGGCTACGTTCAGTTGGAAGTGGGATTGGACCCGCAACTTGTGCACCTGTACGAGTAGCTGATTCTACGATTTTTGCAGCCGCTGTGTCAAGCGTACGGTGTTCGTAAGCTTTCAAACGGATACGGATTTTTTTGTTTGCCATCTTTTTCTCCTTTTCGTCTATTTAAGATAATAGGCTAGCTCCACAAGAAAACCGACGCGGCGTTGCGTGGCAATGCAACCGAGCGTGTCGCAACCTCTTGCATCAAAGCTAAAGCTGTGATTTACAGCACCATAATAGAATAACACAAAGCCCCTGCGATTGCAAGGGATTTGTTGCTGTTTTTTCGTTTTTTACTATGAAACTGTTTTCCTATTTTTTCTTTCTAAAATTAGGGATTTTCTTCTATATAAGTTAAGTCCTCTTGACCTCAAATTTATCTTCTGATTGGTCCACTAAAATATCCGCCTTAGACTCAGCTTCTTTATAGTATTGCAGATACTGCTCCCGTCTCATCTGATGGCTAGTCAATATAAAGGATGCATCGCGATTTCTCACCGTCGTATCTCGAGCTAGGCGTCGCTTTAATTCGGTCTCTTCATCTGTGTAAAAACAGATGGTTTTGTCAAAGAGTTCCTTGGGTAAAAAGCCCACAGACATCCCTTCGACAATCAGAATTGGTTTGACTCCTGACAAGACCTCACTAGCCTTCCAAGGCTCTTCAATTGTCAAGACATCCATACCCGCCTGCAAGGCTAAGATATCTCTCTGTAAACTTGCCAATTCATGTGCCACCGGTAGACAAGCTGTCACCTTTTGCTCTGTCGCTTGCTTTGGCACTACCAGATGGCGTTCTGAGGTTATATAAGGATCTGTTTCTAGTAAATTTACTGTAGTAGAATCTAAAGCTTGGTACAATTCCTCTGCAAAGGTTGATTTACCTGAAGCTCCATGACCGTATATTCCCAGTGTCTTGACTTTTCCCTTTTCTATTTCTGAAACAAGCTGGTCTATTAAGTCTTTTCTCTTCATTCTCTCTTCACCTGTTCATAGCTTTCTTTTCCGTCATTGAGCTTGTCCCAAATCACTACTTGCCCACTTGTGAGGGATTTTTGCACATCGATGATTCGTTGGTTGGACGATCCTCGAAACTGGAGCATGAGATTTCTCTTAGTTCGATCGTATCTTCCATCGACAAGAATGTCAATCAGTGATAAAAGTTCCAATTTGTCTGGAGTCTCCAGCATCATTTCTTCCCAAGTGTAGCCCGTCCAGGACCAGATGTCTTTTTCTGGCAATTCCTTTCGAATCCGCTTAACGAGTGGCAAGAGAATACCCGTGTTTAGAAAAGGCTCCCCTCCCAGCAAAGTCAAACCTTGAACATAGGGTCGGGCAAGGTCTGTCACAATCTGTTCTTCTAACTCTGCTGTATAGGGAATGCCAGCATTGAAAGACCAAGTCGCAACATTATAGCAACCCTCGCAGTGAAACATACAGCCTGATACATAGAGAGAGTTACGCACGCCTTCTCCATCCACAAAGTTAAAGGCCTTGTAATCAATAATCCGACCTTGACTGAGTTCCTCGCTTTTCCATTCTTGTGGTTTTGGATTATTCATTCACTACCTCTATCCAATAACGCTCAACTCCAGCACGAACATCTTCAAGAATTCCTCCATTTGCTAGAATGACTGCTCTGCTAGCAGGATTATTCACGCTACAGGTCACAAGAGTTCTCTTGATGTTCTTTTCCTGAGCAACTTGCAAGCCCTGACGGAGAGTTTCTTTAGCATAACCTTTGCCTCTTTCAGAAGGACGGATGGAGTAGCCAATGTGGCCACCTTCTTCTAGTAGAAAGTTACTGAGGCGCAACCGGAGATTAAGAAATCCAACTGCTTGACCTTTCTCAGAAAAAGCCACTAACTGAATTGCAGGAACCCATCCTTCAGGCAGATTAATCCCCATTTCCTGATTCTGGTTACTTTCCAACCATTCCTCATAAGAAAAATTTTCTGTATCCCAGAAACCACCTTCGTGAGGCGACTGATATTTTTCAAACTCTGCCATCATCTCTAAAACTGTTTCTTTATCTGCCAATGTTGGTCTGCGTAGTATCATTTTTACCTCCAATTAAGAGAAAAGTGAGAGGCAACTCTCACTTTTATTTTTTCTTATTCTTATTTAAAAATTGTTCTCTGAGGTTGAGCAAGCGTTCTTTTTTGCTCACTCCACCTTTCGAATGCTTTTCATGATAACGGGTCACTTGTGCACGCCCCTTATCATCTAATTGATACTTTCCCATTTCAGTTCTTTCTAATTTGTTACTTGATGGCCAGCTATTTTAATCGTTGAGCCATTCATATGTTTGACACGCGCTGCGATTTCCTTGTGACGCCCATTGACCATAGGTCTCGCTTGAGGATTGCCTAAATAGCCACAAGTCCGTTTAACAACGTCTACTGTTTTAGGGTCGCTATTTCCACAGTTTGGACAAGCAAACCCTCTCTCACTTGGTTCAAAATCTCCTTCAAAATCACACTTGTAGCAACGGTCAATTGGTGTATTGGTCCCCAGATAACCCACACGGTCATAGGCATAATCCCAGACAGCTTCCAAGGCCTTTGGATTTTGCTGAAGGACTGGATACTCACAATAATGGATAAAACCACCTGACGCACCTGCTTCTGGATAGACTTTCTCAAAGTCCAATTTTTCAAACGGGGTTGGATTTTTACGAACATCATAGTGGAAAGAATTTGTGTAGTATTCCTTGTCTGTGATATCAGGAATAGAGCCAAACTTGTCTGTATCTAGTCGACAGAAACGATCTGTCAAACTTTCAGATGGTGTTGAGTAGATAGAGAAGTGGTAGCCATATTGGTCAGACCACTCTTCTACACGACGTTTCATATCGCGAATGATGTCTAGCGTGAATTCCTTAGCATCTGGATTACTTTCCCAGCTATTACCAAAGAAAACAGTCGCTACTTCATACAAACCGATATAGCCTAGTGAAACTGTCGCACGACGATTCTTAAAGAGCTGGTCAACACTTTCTTCTTTACCTAGACGATGGCCAAAAGCACCGTATTGATAGAGGATAGGAGCATTTGCTGGTGTAGCTTCCTTGGTCCGTTCGACACGATAAACCAAAGCATCTTCTGCGATATTCATACGCTCGTTGAAGATTTCCCAGAACTTGTTCATATCTCCTTCAGATTCAAGGGCGATACGAGGTATGTTAACCGTCACAACACCCAGATTCATACGGCCTGAATTGACCTCGACACCATTTTCATCCTTCCATCCTTGAAGGAACGAACGACAACCCATAGGCACCTTGAAGGAGCCTGTCAAATCAACAATCTTATCGTAAGATAAAACATCGGGATACATCCGCTTGGTTGCACACTCGAGAGCCAACTGCTTGATGTCGTAGTTGGGAGTTCCTTCCTCTAAATTGAGTCCTCTTTTTAGCGTAAAAATAAGTTTAGGAAAGATAGCCGTACGATGCTCCGAACCAAGCCCCTTGATGCGAATGTTTAAAATTGCCTTTTGAATTTCTCGTTCAAAACGATTGGTTCCTAGACCAAAACCTAGCGAAGTAAAAGGTGTTTGTCCATTTGAAGTGAAGAGAGTATTGATTTCATACTCGAGAGATTGCATGGCATCATAGATGTCTTTTTGTGCTTTCTTCCAAGCGTAATCTTCCCGTTTTTCAGGCAAAACCCATTCTTCCGCATCCTTGAGGTGTTTTTGGTAATTCTTCTCTGCATAAGGTGCCAAAACTTCATCGATACGATCAGCTGAACAGCCACCATACTGGCTAGAAGCAACGTTGGCGATGATTTGGGAAATCTGAGCTGTCGCAGTCTGGATAGACTTAGGACTCTCTACTTCTGCATTTCCAATCTTAAAACCATTTTCCAACATGCTTTTAAAATCAATCAAACAGCAGTTGGTCATAGGTGTATAGGGGCTGTAGTCCAAATCATGATAGTGGATATCCCCCTTTTGGTGGGCATTGGCTACGTGCTTAGGAAGCATTTGCAGTCCGATTGACTTTCCAACAATCCCTGCTGTCAAATCGCGCTGGGTGTTAAAGACATCACTGTCTTTGTTCGCATTTTCATTAACAACGGCCTGGTCTTTGTTGAGAAGTTTATGGATGCTAAAGTTGATATCTGTCGCTTTTGAGCGCTCAAAATCCCTCTGTGTCCGATAAGTGATATATTCCTCAGCTAGCGCATATTCTTTGGCTTCAAGCAGTTCATGTTCTACGATATTTTGAATTTCGTAAATCTTAACTCCCTTTGGAAAGCGACTATGAATTTCTGTGACAATTCGCTCGGTCAGAGCATTTAGGCGTTTTTCGACTAAGGGTGTCACATCCATAACCTTGTCTGCCGCCTTGTGGAGAGCCTTGTCAATCTTATCCACATCAAATACAACACGTCTCCCATCTCGTTTCTCGACGAAGAGAGTTGGCAAAATTGTAATTTTTTCTTCTAGTGCAATCATATGCATGCTCTTTTCTAAAATGTTCTTTCTAAAAAGTATTATACCACTCTAAAAATAAAAATCAATATCTTGTGTTAAAAATCCTAAATTTTTTAAAAATACACAAGATATTGATTTCGTTATTTAATTTTATAGACTTTAAACTCTGAGTAATCAGTCTTTACTTGTTGGTAATTCTCTTTCAAGATTGTTTCTACTTCAGACCAGACTGGCACCTTGTCATTCACAAGAATCATCTTGGGTTGATTTTCTTTTAAATCATTAATCAAACTAGTTTTATTTTCTTCTGTATTCGTGTAGAGAAGAGGTGATAAGAACATGGAACCAGCCAAACGCTGGCTTTCTTTATAGATTTGAACATGGGAATCCCAGATATAGATTCGGTCTCCCTCACTCGTCTCTTGTTTGATTCTATCTACTACTTGATGTTGTTCACTATAAGAAGCTGGATGCAAGACAAAACGAGCTACAAAAGGAACTGCAATTAGATAAACCACTACTAGAATCGGTAAGTAGAGATTTCCCCTCATAAATTTTTTCCATAAAGTTGGAACTTCCTCTCTTCTCCGACGACGTGCCATCCTTCCCGAGTGTTCCCCACGAATACTAGTCATCAAAAGAAGGAGCAAAAATGGAAGAATCAGAATTAAATGTGAACCGTGAAGAGGTTCTTGAGAAAAAATCAGCAAGACCAGTCCAAATAAGAAAACAAAGCTAGCTGGCACTGAGATGACATATAATCTAGATGCTTTAGATTGGAACAAGCCTAGAAAAATAAGGACGAGAGCACCTAAACCAAAGGTCAATAAACCATAGAATAAAAGATGATCCATTAGTTGGGAGTTGGTAAATATCTGAAGGGAAGTAATTGGATATAAAAGACTCTCCTGAGCCTCTCCAAAACCTCCTGAAATGATGACATAGTAGCCTAAAGGATAAAATAGGAGAGAAAAACCAAGTGCTGTCGCAAAAAATTGATAAATTCCATGTATAAAGCGTCCATGTCCAACATTAAAAACAAATAAACCAATCGTTACTACAACAGTAAAGAGAAGACTTGTAAGGGGCTCTATAAAAAATGCTAGGGCCAAGAAAATCCCCAGACGTAAAAATCCTTTATCGTGATTAGGATTTGCCAGATAGCCTGCTACTAAAGAAAAGCCTGCAATTAAGAATGGAAGAGCTAAAATCGTAGCATAGCCTCCTCCAAAACCAAGACCAGACACCAAAATATAAAATATCGTTAGAAGTTGCTTAGCTTGATCCCTTTGTCCCGTCAAATAGTCAGTTGCAGAAAGAAGGAAATAACCCCCTCCTAAGAAAGCTAACCATTCTACTAAGGCAAAAAGAATGCCTCCTTGGGTAATGTAAAGTAGTAAATAATAAAGAAGACCTTGACCAGCATAATAACTACTGTATAGCTGTCCTCCCTGATGCAAAGCCCACCCAATATACAAATCCTGCGCCTGAGAAGGACTTACCATATCTAAAAGTAAAGGAAGCACCACAGAAAAAATTGTCGCAATCGTACTTCCAATGATGAGTCTGAAAAACGGGAAAGCTACCTGCTCTTCTTTTTCTACATGAGATTCAAGGTTCCTATCCAATCTATTTTCAATTTCATTACTCTGTATCATTTCGGATACTTCTTCTATTTTGCCATATACAGCCATGTCGTTTCTCCTATTCAATTTATCTGTCTTAGTATATCAAAAAGACCTAGAATTGTCAGCTTGCGATGGCTGTTTGAGTGATTTTTTACATAGTTTCACAAAGGTTTCAATTTCTCGAAATCGGTGTAAATGTGTCTGTTTAAATGTCGTGATATAGTTCAATTCTTTCTGAGTCAGCATCCTTCCCCCTATATCTTCTTATTCGTAAAAGACAAGAAAAATAGGACTGATTTGTGTCCTCAGTCCTAGATTTCTTATAAGATAGGGGCAAATAACTGGGCAATTTCCTTAATCAATTTTTGATACCAGCTATTTTTTATCGTATGAGCAAAAATTTCTTGCGATACTGAAAAAATCTCCTCAAAATCTTTTTGAATCTCTGTGATTGATTTCGTTTTATATAGCAAAACTGCATTTTCATAGTGGTGAAGCAAACTTCTGTAATCTAAGTTAATGGTTCCAACTGCAGCAAAGTCCTTATCCACTAGGATTTGTTTACTGTGGATAAAGCCTGGACTATACTCAAAAATCCTTACTCCTGCTGACAACAAATCCGGATAGGCCCCTCTCGTGATGAGTTGGATTAATTTTTTATCCGGAATGAACGGAGTCACGATGCGGACATCAACACCTCTCATGGCCGCGTTTTTAATACTCTCTGTTAAATCATAGTCAATAATAAAATAGGGTGTTGTGATATAGACTGAATCAGTAGCCTGATTAATCAAACTTTGATAGACTTTTTTCCCTACCTGAGTACGGAAGATGGGCTTGGGTCCACTACCGTAAGGAATGCAGAGACCTTGACTAGAACAAGGCTGATTTTCCAAGTGATACTGGTCAAAATCGCTGATTTGCCCACGATTGATGTACCAGGTCATCAAAAAGAGACGGGTTAGAGCCTTGACACCAGGACCATCTAAGCGAATCCCACTATCCTTCCAATAACCAAAGCGTTCTACATGGTTGATGTACTCATCAGCTAAGTTAATCCCTCCTGTATACGCTATCTGACCATCTATAACAAGGATTTTACGATGGTCTCGATTATTGTAAGCTACTGTCAAACGAGGAATCACCTTGTTAAACTTATGGGCTTCAATTCCACGACTACGAAGCTGAATAGTATAATCTCCAGGTAAAGTCGCCATACAGCCGATATCATCATAGAGCATCTTGACCTCTACACCCTGAGCTGCCTTTTGCTCTAGTATATCTAGTATGCTATTCCACATCAGACCTTCTTCGACAATATAATACTCTAGAAAGATAAACTTTTCAGCTTTCTTAAGATCTTCCAGCATATGTTGCCACATGCTTTCACCTGAAGGAAAGAATTGTGAGGCCGTTCGATCATATACATCGGCATTGTTATCCATACTCAACAAAGATTTGATAACTCCGTAAGCCGCCTTATCATCTTCCTTCAATTTCTGGCGGAGTGCTTTACTGTTATCCTCCCGAAAATGCATGGAATCAAGTCTGTTCAACTGCTTAATTTCTTTTTTGGACAATCGCCTTTCACCAAACATTAGATAGAGCAAAGGACCAATGACAGGAACAAAAGTCACCACTAGCCACATTACCTTGCTTTCAGGCGCCATGGAACGATTAACAATAGCGACAATGGTCGCCATACTCATAAAGATTAAGACAATAATCCATAGAATGGGAGCCATCCGCCCTAAATAAAGAAAGAGACCAAAAACAAGAGAAAGTTCAAGTAGCATAATCGAAAGACTAAAGCCATACTTGGACATTAATAATTGAAATTTCCTATATTCCATATCCCCTCCTTGATAGTTTGAATGCTAAAAACAGGTATTTGATACTCTTCGAAAATCAAATTCAAACCACGTCAGCTTCACCTTGCCGTACTTAAGTACAGCCTGCGGCTAGCTTCCTAGTTTGCTCTTTGATTTTCATTGAGTATGATACTAGTATAACGCAGGTATTCGATAGAAGGCAAGTATTTATGGTCATTTTCTGAGTAATCATAAAAGAGACCGAAAAATCCAGTCTCCTTCTAGTTTATTTTGATAAAACGATACGATCTGAAGCGTCTCTATCCATATCGTCGATAATCATCTGATTGCCATTGATTGTATAAATCTTGACATCATCGCCAATAATCATGCGTTGATTTGCTGCATCAAATGTGACCTGTTTGACTTTCTGATCCCCGTCAGATTCGAGCTCAGTCCATGTACCAGTCGTACCAGTCACTACCAAAGTGATACGGTCTCCGTCATCTTGGCCTGTATAAGTCCCATCAATATCGGTCGGTTGAGCAACAGGCGCATTTTGTGAAGAACTTGTTGCTGCCTGGTTGCTATTTTCTGTAGAAGATGAAGCTGCTTGTGATTGTTGAGTTTGTTGTGTTTGCGCTTGAGCTGCTGGTTGTTGAACCTGTTGAACTCTTTGTGAACAAGCTACTAAGAGACCAAAACTTGCTAGAGAAGCAAGAGAAAGTGTGAATGTTTTTAATTTCATGATGAATTTCCTTTCTTCTACCAATTTACAAGAGTATTCCTTTCTAACTGGCAGTTCCCCTAGTATAACAAGTTCAAAAAAGGAGGTCAATTTATCTGCTCATGCTCCTGTAGGTGACTCCGTACTTCTGATATAAAATAGAGAGACCCTGTAATGAACAACAAGTCCTGCGCGTCTGCCCTTGCTTCAAAACTGCTAATAAATTCTCGGTAAGAAGGAATCACATCGTAACCTATTACATCTGTCTCCTCAAGAGCCCCTTGATAGTCAAAGCCGGTCACCTTGAGTTCCACCTGAGGCAAATTCTCATTCAGATACCCCAACATCCCTTGATAATCCTTACGTTTCAAGGCTCCAAAGAGGATTTGAGGACGATAGCCTTCCTGCTCTTTTTCTTTGATAAACTCAACCAAGCGAGTCAAGGCAGGGAGGTTATGAGCACCATCCAAGTAAATCCGAGGACGAATACACTCCAAGCGACCAGCCCAATGGGTCTGCTTCAAAGCCTGTCTTACAGCCTGTTCATCAACAACTTCCTTTCCTTCTCCCATAAAAAGAAGAAACGTTTGCAACGCCAAGGCCGCATTCTCCTGCTGATAGGCTCCTTCCAATCCTATTTTCAGCTGTGGAAAATTCCCCAAAGAACTTGAAAAACCGCCATTCAGCATTGAAAAATCTTGATCTGCCTGATAAAGGACAACAGCTAAAGATTCTGCTTTTTTCTGACAAACAAGCCTAGCTTCTGAAGGCAACTTGGCAATCACTGCCTTTTTACCAGCCTTAAAAATACCAGCTTTCTGCTCTGCAATTGCTTCTAGACTATCGCCCAGAGTCTCCTGATGGTCAAGTCCGATGGAGGTGATGACAGCAAGCTCTCCAGTTACCACATTGGTCGTATCAAGTAAGCCACCAATTCCCACTTCTAGTAAAACCAAATCCACCTCTTGCTCCCTAAAATAGAGAAAAGCAATCAAGGTCAGCAATTCAAAAAAAGACAACTGATCATGGGTTTGCAGAAGCGTTTTCTCCATTTCCTTGACCTGCTCAGCTAAACGGATAAAGTCTGCGTCTGCTATAGGTTGTCCATTAATGCAGATTCGGTCATTGATGGAGACGATATGAGGAGAGGTAAAGGTCGCAACTTTTTTGCCATGCCCCATAAATAACTCCCTCATAAAAGCAATGGTAGAGCCTTTCCCATTAGTTCCTGTTACGTGGATAATAGGGTAAGACTTCTCGGGATTTCCTAACAAATCCACCGCTTCTTGCATTCGGCCCAAGCCTGATCGAAAATTCAAACCAATCCGACTATGGAGCCATTCTTCTACTTCAAACATACACATCTCCTTGACAAAAGTCTAATCAATTATCTAGCAAAATTCCGTAGATAACAAAAAATGAGGTCAGGATTTTCGTCCCGACCTCTTACCTGGTTAGCTAATAACTAGCCACTATAAATTTTAATGTGGGGTAAAAATTCTCCCCGGATGTTCCAACTCTTCCCAATTTCTAGGAGTTGGGGTAAAAATATCCCCCTAACTTACTGACGGTTTTTATTTTTAGCGTCAGGCTAAAAACGTCCCCCGGACGTTTTTACTCCTCCATAAAGCTGTTGAAGACTTCTTCAATCATGTTCCATTCGTCTTCTGAGTCTTCTGGTATTGGTTGCAATTCGCCTTCTGTTCCATCTTCATTTTCGATGAATGAGTAAGCTTGGATTTCAACTTGTCCGTCTTCATCTTCTTCTGCGTTAACTGGTACTAGAAGAACATAATTTTTACCAAATTCTTCTTTTCCGTCAATCGTCAAAAGGATTTCAAACAAGGTTTCATTTCCTTGCTCATCTACTAGTGTGATTAGTTCACGTTCTTCGTGGTCGTGGTTATGATCGTGTGACATAGCCTCTCCTTTATATTAAAATTTTCTATCTAAATAATTTTGTAAAATCAGCTGAGCTGCTAACTTATCAATGACTTTCTTGCGCTTGTTACGGCTGATATCTGCTTGTTCAATCAACATGCGCTCAGCAGCCACTGTTGTCAAGCGTTCATCTTGATAGTCTACTGGTAAACCAAAAAGCTCTTCTAGCTTTGCTCCGTAGGCTTGACTAGCTTCCACGCGCGGTCCGCTTGTATTGTTCATGTTTTTAGGCAAGCCCACTACAAATCGTTCCACCTTATAAGTATCAACCAACTCCTTAACGCGGTCAAAACCAAATTGGCCTTGTTCCTCATTGATTTGGATGATTTCAAGCCCTTGAGCTGTAAAACCGAGCGGATCGCTAATCGCCACCCCTACCGTTTTTGAACCGACGTCCAATCCCATAATTCTCATAGGTTATAGATCGACTCCTTGTCCTTTAAGGTAGTAGCGGACCAATTCCTCAACGATTTCATCACGCTCATACTTACGGATTTGATTTCGTGCATTATTATAACGAGGAACGTAGGCAGGGTCTCCACTCAATACGTAGCCTACGATTTGGTTAATTGGGTTGTAGCCCTTATCGTTCAACGAAGCATAGACATCAGTCAAAGTTTCGCTAATTTCTTTTTTATTGGAATCGTCCAATTTAAAACGTACTGTTTCTTCAGTAAATCCCATTCTAACACCCTCTTTCCTTAGAATAGTACCATTATAGCATAATTCCTTACGTTCTACAATTCAGGCAGTCTATTTATTTGGATTTTCTATTGTTCTGTCGCACCATTTGCCAATCTGTCTGAAATATATTTGCTTGGTTCATTTTTCAAAAGATTTTCCAAGCCAATGTTCTTCAAATATTCTAACTGAGAAGCCTTCTTGACATCCAGAACTTGAAAATCATAACTAGTCGTTGTTTGAAGTTCCTTTGCGCTCAATAGTTTTGTTTCAAGCTTAAAACCTGCCAATTTACGAGCTTCTATGATGGATTCATCCTTCTCCTCCGCCTCGAGAAGAGCTTTTTGAGTTTCTTCCACTCCATGTTGGTCAATATAGGTCTTCAAATCATCTGATACTGGACGCTTTTGTTGGATGGTTAGGTTCAAAAAAGTCTTGTCTTTATAAGTAATGGTTTGGGTTTGCTGGCTACCATCATCTGACTTAGGCAAGACTAAAGTCTTGGTTACAACTGTATTCTTCTCAGCATTTTCAATAACTGGCAATGCCGACTGAAGCGTATCCTTTTCTGTTTTTGTAGCTGGTCCAGTTTCTTTTTTCTGTCCGCAACCAACCAGGACAAAAAGGAAAGCTAGACTAACAAGAACTATTTTTTCATTTCTTTCTTCTTTCTTTTTGAAATTAAAATAGAATAAGACTGGGAGTTGCTCCCAGCCTTGATGTTTATAGAGCTGCACGCAAACGTGCTTCTGCATTTTCTACATTACGGACAGAGCGTGGTAGGAAGGCACGAATATCGTCTTCCTTGTAGCCAACTTGTAGGCGTTTTTCATCCACAAGAATTGGGCTCTTTAAAATTCTCGGTGTTTCCATAATCAGATTGAGGACTTCATTGACACTCAAATCTTCAATATCCACTCCAAGGGCTTTGGCATAGCGATTTTTAGACGAAACAATGCTGGCTATTCCGTTATCTGTTTTGGTTAGAATATCCAGTAATTCTTCTCTCGTAATTCCTTCTTTACCAAGGTTTTGTTCCTTATAACTTAACTGGTGGGCATTGAGCCAGGTTTTTGCTTTTTTACAGCTAGTACAACTTGAGACTGTATAAATTTTAATCATGTACCTACCCCTTTCGCTACATGTTACTATCAGTTTAGTCTATTATACCATAAAAAACATCCGACTTGCGACCTATTTTTAAATTTTTTTGACTTTTTTCGTCATTTTCGTACTTTTTTCTTGACAAATAACTAAATGACTATCAACTCTTTTGGAGCAAGGGTCAATAATTCACAACCTGTCTCTGTAATCAGGATATCATCCTCGATACGAACGCCATATTTGCCTTCGATATAGATACCTGGCTCATCTGTCAATGCCATACCTGCCTTAATAGTTTCTGTAGAAGTCTGGCTAAAGTAAGGCTCTTCATGGATATCCAGTCCAATACCGTGTCCGATACCGTGGGTAAAGTAGTCGCCATAGCCTGCCTCGATGATAATATCACGAGGAATTTTGTCAAAGTCTCGGAAACCTAATCCTGCCTTAGCCTGGTCAATCAAAGCTTGATTGGCTTTGAGAACCGTATTGTAAATCTCCGCCTGCTCGTCACTGACATGCCCCAGATAGATAGTCCGTGTCATATCGCTGACATAGTGGTCATAGAGGCAACCGAAGTCCATAGTAATGGCTTCTCCCAGCTCCACTGGTTTGTGCATAGGATGAGCATGAGGTTTGGAAGAGTTGATACCGCTAGCTAGGATAGTGTCAAAAGACAAGCCAGATGCTCCCAACTCACGCATGCGGAAGTCAAGGAAGTTGGCAATTTCAATTTCAGTTTTTCCAGGTTTGATAAAGTCAAGCGCATCGCGAAAAGCTTGGTCAGAGATAGAACAAGCCTTGCGAATCGCTGCAATCTCCGCCTCATCTTTAATCATTCGAAGGCCTTCAACAAACTGTGTCTGTGGAAACAAGTCAATTCCTTCAAAGGCTGCCTGCATACGGTGATAATAAGAGACCGAAATCTCATCCTCAAAACCGATTCGAGACAAGCCCATGTCCTTGACAATGCCGGCAATGACAGCCAATTCATCACGGTCTGCTACAATCTCAAAGCCACTAGTTTCTTGCTTGGCTGCGATAATATAGCGAGAGTCTGTCACCAATATCTGACGGTCACGGCTGATAAAAACGGTTCCGTTCGAACCCCAAAAACCAGTCAAATAATAGACGTTTTTGAGGTTATTGATGATGATGCCATCCAATTCTTTTGCTTGCATTTTATCTAGAAATGCTTGTACACGTTTATTCATGTTTTAATTTTCCTTTCAAATAGTGTCCTGTGTAGCTGGCTTCGTTGGCCGCTACTTCTTCTGGAGTTCCTGTCGCGATAATGGTTCCACCACCGACTCCGCCCTCAGGTCCCAAATCAATGATATGGTCTGCCGTCTTGATAACATCTAGATTGTGCTCAATAACGAGGACTGTATTGCCATCGTCAACAAATCGAGCCAAGACTGTAAGCAAGCGAGCGATATCCTCTGTATGGAGTCCTGTCGTCGGCTCATCCAGAATGTAGAAAGATTTTCCTGTCGATCGTTTGTGGAGTTCACTAGCCAGCTTCATACGCTGGGCTTCTCCCCCAGAAAGGGTGGTAGCTGGTTGTCCTAGCGTCACATATCCCAGTCCCACATCCTTGATGGTCTGAAGTTTACGTTGAATTTTTGGAATGTGTTGGAAGAACTCCACCGCATCGTTGACGGTCATATCCAAGACCTGCGAAATATTCTTCTCCTTGTAGTGAACTTCTAGGGTTTCACTATTGTAGCGGGTTCCATGACAGACTTCACAAGCCACATAAACATCTGGCAAGAAGTGCATCTCAATCTTGATAATCCCGTCACCTGAGCAGGCTTCACAGCGACCTCCCTTAACGTTGAAACTGAAACGTCCCTTCTTGTAACCACGAATCTTGGCTTCATTAGTCTGAGCAAAAAGGTCACGTATATCGTCAAAAACTCCTGTATAGGTAGCTGGGTTGGACCTCGGCGTTCGTCCGATTGGACTCTGGTCAATATCAATCAAGCGGTCTACATGCTCAATCCCCGTAATGGTTTTAAATTTACCAGGTTTGTCTGAATTGCGGTTGAGTTTTTGAGCAATGGCTTTTTTGAGGATGCTGTTGATGAGGGTCGATTTCCCTGAACCTGATACACCAGTCACCGCGATGAATTTCCCTAGTGGGAAGCGAGCAGTAACATTTTGCAAGTTGTTCTCACGCGCTCCTGTCACTTCGATAAAACGACCATTACCGACACGGCGTTCTTCTGGTACTGGAATGGCACGTTTACCTGATAAATACTGGCCTGTGATAGACTTGCTATTGCGAGCAACCTGCTTGGGCGTACCTGCGGCGACAATCTCCCCACCAAAAACACCGGCACCGGGACCAACGTCAATCAGATAATCCGCCTCACGCATGGTATCTTCGTCATGTTCTACTACTATGAGAGTATTGCCCAAGTCACGCATCTTTTTGAGACTGGCAATCAGGCGATCATTATCCCTCTGGTGAAGACCGATTGACGGCTCATCCAATATATAGAGGACACCTGATAGGTTAGAACCAATCTGGGTTGCCAAACGAATACGCTGACTTTCCCCACCTGAAAGGGTTCCTGCTGAACGAGACAGAGTCAGATAATTAAGACCCACGTTATTAAGGAAGGTCAAACGATCCTTGATTTCCTTGAGAATAGGTCGAGCAATGATGGCTTCATTTTCAGACAAGGTCAGCTGACTCACCAATTCCAAGTGATCTGCAATAGACAGGTCTGAAATTTCTCCGATATGTGGCCCTTGCTCGCCACCCACACGGACAGACAAGGCCTGATCATTTAGGCGATAGCCGTGACAGGTTCCGCAGCTCAGCTCATTCATGTAGAGGCGCATCTGGGTGCGAGTGTAGTCGCTATTGGTTTCATGGTAACGACGTTTGATATTATTGACAACTCCTTCAAAAGGAATATCGATATCGCGCACGCCACCAAATTCATTCTCATAGTGGAAATGGAATTCCTTGCCATCTGACCCGTATAGAATCAAGTTTTTATCTTCTTCTGACAAGTCCTCAAAAGGCTTATCCATATCCACTCCAAAGGCTGTCATGGCCTGCTCTAGCATGTTTGGATAGTAGTTGGATGAGATAGGATTCCAAGGTGCTAGCGCCCCCTCACGTAAGGTTTTGCTGGCATCTGGAACTACCAAATCAGTATCCACCTCCAGCTTGATGCCCAATCCATCACACTCACTACAAGAGCCAAAAGGAGCATTGAAAGAGAAGAGACGAGGCTCTAACTCAGGGACAGTAAAACCACAAACTGGACAGGCATAATGCTCAGAGAACAACAACTCAGAGTCGTCCATAGTATCGATAATGACATAGCCTTCTGCGATGCGAAGGGCTGCCTCAATGGAATCAAAGAGACGGCTACGAATGCCCTCCTTGATAACAATACGGTCAACTACGACATCAATATTGTGTTGCTTGCTCTTAGACAAGTCTGGCACTTCAGTCACATCATAGACTTCCCCATCCACACGGACACGAACATAACCGTCTTTCTGAACCTTCTCAATAACAGTCTTATGTTGCCCTTTTTTCTTGCGGATGACAGGAGCTAAGATTTGCAGACGCTGGCGTTCAGGTAACTCCAAAACCTTATCCACAATTTGCTCCACAGAAGAGGCCTTGATAGCTCCATGCCCGTTGATACAGTAAGGTGTCCCCACACGTGCGTAGAGGAGACGCAGATAGTCATTGATTTCAGTCGTTGTTCCCACCGTCGAGCGAGGGTTTTTGCTAGTCGTTTTCTGGTCGATGGAAATAGCTGGGCTTAGACCATCAATGGCATCTACATCAGGTTTCTCCATGTTCCCCAAAAATTGACGAGCGTAGGCTGACAAACTCTCCACATAGCGACGTTGTCCCTCAGCATAGAGGGTGTCAAAGGCCAGACTGGATTTCCCTGAACCTGACAAACCAGTCACGACAACCAGCTTGTCACGTGGAATCTCCACATCAATATTTTTTAAATTATGGGCACGCGCCCCATGAATGATAATTTTATCTTGCATCTTTGTTCTTTCTAGTCCATTATTGCTTACCATTATACCAAAAAATGTGAGATTCTATTACCCAAAAGGCTGATTTTGTAGTATAATCAACAATCGCTTATTTTATATTTCCTTAGGGCTTCCTAATCCTTATATCACGCGCTTTTGAACAAAAATCACTAATATTACTGTTTACTACTTGCTCCCCCAAAGTACGCAAAAAGGGGAGCAAAAAAGCCCCACAAAAGGGCTAAGATTTGACGAGTTCAGCAGGCAAGAAACTAGCACGGTCAAACGTGCTTTTTTTATTGCTGGTTGCTGATAGGTATATTATACCATGAAGCGCGTGATTTATAAGATTATGACCTCACAAAAGCCCCCAGATTCGTTTCTAAGGGCTTGTAGTTTGTCCGTGGTGTTTTAGTTGTCCAGTACGAAACAAAGCAAAATAGGGGGCGAATATGAAGCCTACGCCTACATTTGCCAACATTTATGCTTCTAACTCTTGTAGTAAGATTAAATCTAAACCATCAAGGTCAAAATCTATGTTTAAATCTATCTCCATATCCTCTAATTGGATATTCTCCAAATCAATCAAAAAATCTTCAATCATGTCATCCCCCTCACTTAAATCTCAACATTTCTCAACAAAACACCACAAACGCCTACCTATATACTTCTAGTTCTCCGTTCTGGTGGATTCTCGCAAAGTTTAAGACGGCTATCTGTTTGTATCGGTGGTAGCTAGTGGAGCTAGTACCTGCCATCTCTACGCATTCACTCATTGTTTTCTTCCTCATGTAGCAATAATGGATAATAAAGTATTTTCTGGCTCGTTTGTTCTCTATACTGTTGATGTCTTGGGCGAATATCTCCAATCCCTCACGGATTGCTTTTTCATGCTCACCGCTCAAATTCCACTGATCAGGTAAGATAAGTTCCCAAGCCTCTTCATCTATCGTAACTTGGTTTTCACTTCCTGCCATCCTCTGGAATCGTAGAAAGTAAGTCATCCGCTTTCTGACGTTCATCATCGTTTTAAACTTATCCAGCTCCATTAGTTCGCTCCTTCCACCTTGCTCAAGTGTTCTATAGCTTCCTGCTT
Organism: Streptococcus sp. M334; assembly: GCF_000187745.1. Lineage (GTDB taxonomy): Bacteria > Bacillota > Bacilli > Lactobacillales > Streptococcaceae > Streptococcus. Next base: position 223,720 of record NZ_GL732487.1, read on the forward strand.
TACTCGATATACTGTAGTCTTTGATTTATCTATTTCCTCAGCAACCTGCCAAGCGTCTAGATTATTCAAATAAAAAAGTCTTAGAACAGAACGCTCAAGCGGATTGACCAACTTATCAATCAGCCTAGATATTTCCATTCTCTCTTCAGTAAGTCGCTCAATCCTCTGAAGCGTATCCTCTTTTAGTTTTAGAACACTTATAAGATTGTTCTCTGTCTTGTTCTCTCTGCTTGTCTGTACCCTGCTATGGCTTAGTGTTGGCTTTTTGATAATACCACCTTCCAGGGCCTCCAATTCCAAATATAAGCCTTTGATTTCCTTGCTTATCCACTTAACGCCCTCTAGTTTTTCTTTTACCTGCTCTGGTGTCATGCCTCGGCCTCCTCTATGATATAATATTTTTATCGGATATATCACAAAGGAGTCAGCCCTGTGCTGGCTTTTTTTGCTATTTCTCTATGTTCGCTCTAGCTTCAAATGCTTTCCCGCGAGAAAAAATGTACAATGACGGTGTGAAGCTCATAGAAGCGCGTGGGGAGGGAGATAGCCCCCATATCTCCTTATGGTTTGATAAGCAATTAAGGCAAGTTATTTCTTTGCTTATCATTTGGTAAGCAACAAATCCAAAATAACAGACTTTTAAATTGCTCTTATCTCCTTATCATTTGGTAGGAAAATAAGGGGAGTTGTTTTAGTTCTTATTTCCCTATCATTTTGTAAGGAGAAAATCCAAATTAAGGAAGATAAAAAGTCTCCTTATCTCCTTACAGTTCTTCAGAGAGCAAAATCAAAATAAGCGATGTTATTTCCTGTCCTATTCCCTTACCGTTTGACAAGGAGAAAAACGAAAATAAGGAGCTTTTAAATTTGTCTTAACTCCCTATCGTTTTGTAAGCAATTAAGAAGGTTTGTTGTCGTCCTTATCTGCTTATCGTTTCTCAGGGAGTTAAGGAGGGTTTTTATTGCTCTTATCTGCTTGATAAATGATAGGGGGATATATCCACTTTCTCGGCGTTCGCTCGGAGTTCAACACACATAACCCTGCCATTTGTCAGGCATATTTACTGCCACTACCTAACCAAAACCTTACCATTTTTTGGAACGCTTACCGCACCCTTTTGTGGAACGCTCTACTTACTTAAATCCTTGATATATCTAGCTTTTTTAACATTCAAACCGTCTAATATGTAGTATTTGTTCGTTTGGTAAATTACACACTACTTCATATTGTCCTACAATCTCGAACCATTCAGCCAAAATCTATCCCCTTTTTTAGTATACTTCAAAAACTTCTTATAGTGCTTATGATACCTGTCACGCTTCATATACTTTGGTCTTTCAGGGAAACCATCAAACATATATCCACCACGTCTAGGACTCCACCCTGGTTCTACCTTTCTGGCTTCTTTTAGTGCAAGCTCCCAGTAGTATTGGCAATCCGTTTTACTGCGGTTCAGAGTGCTCTTGTGGATATCTAGACAAGTACCGCAACTAAAATATAAATACCGTTTATAAAGCAACCTGCACCGTCTCCCACAATCAGGGCAAAGAAAGAAATATCGATTACCTCCCTTAGTTCCTGCTATTCTGTCTAATTCAAATGACTCTCCACCAAAATCAATCATTAAATTATCCAAATCAATCTCTAAACGTTGACCGTCCAACTCAGCTATACCCTTAGATATTCCTCTCAGCTTCATTGGTTTAGTGATTGTTTCTATTGCTAACCGCTTCATTATTTCCCCCTATATGGAAAAACCCAAAACTATTGGGTTCAGTAGTAGTGAAACCACAAAAAGAGGCAATGCCCCTTTGCTACTATTCTTCACTGAGTAAGCCACTTACTACCACATCACGGACAAATTGAGCTTGTTTTTCTTTGGGTAGTTGCAAAGCTTCAAGTAAAGACTCTAGAACTTGCTTGTCAGTTCCTGCAATCAACTTCTTAATGATATTCTGGAATTGTCCTTCCAAGTACTCGCAAAAATGTATCCGCTGTGCTTGTGTCGGCTGCACTGGTACTGGTGAGCTATCTGCAATCAGCAAGAAGCAGGCTTCCGCGATTTGGGCGAATAACTTTGCACGCGCTTCAGGGTGTCTGTATAACTCATAGGCATTTATGCTGGTGTCTTCCGTCCGAAACTTCTCACCTAGTTCAATCAGTTTAGGCGTATCTTCAAGACATACTGGTGTTGCATCCGCCATAAAATCGTCACGTTTGCGATTGAGTTCCTCCAGTTCCTGATCTGCCTGTTCAAAGTATGCTGGTTCTATCATGGGATTCCTCCTTTTTTTATTTGGTTAAAAATTTCGCTTCATCCTCTTGTCTTTAATGTCTGTGATAATAAATACGTTCCCCTCTGATCGTTTTCCAATGCGACTGACTAGCTTATCATTATAGATTCTGGCCAGCTCTTTTCCGTTGTGATTGGTGTTGATGATAGTTGTGTCTCGCTTATCAAAAATCTTGAAAAGAAAGGCCTGTACCCAATTATTAGCTTCATTTTTTTGGTTGTTCATAACGCTTTCTGTTCCTAAATCATCAATAAAGAGATAGTCAACCTCAGTCAGCAACTTCAAGGCGTCATACTCTGTAAAATCACTCTGCCTATACTGCCAACCTGACTGAATGCGAGTGATAATCTCAGTAATACTGACAAAAAGCACACTCTTAGGCTCATTCCTAGACTTATAGCCCTCGTTAATGGCTTTGGCCATAGAATAGCTTAAATGACTTTTTCCAGTACCTGGATTGCCCATAATTAGCGTGTTTCCTGTCATACCGTTTAGGTACTCCTTAGCTTGTTTGATAGCAAACTCCTTGGCCTCGTGCTCCTCTTTTGTCTCGGCTTTGAAAGTGCTAAAAGAGGCCTCTCTCAGCTCATTTGACACCGTACTTTCACGCGCTAGCACATCATAGGTTGAAGAGTCCAGATCATGGCCTAGGGCTTTTTCTATGCCCTCTAGTTCCGTCTGTTTGATGTTCTCCCTAGTACATTCCATACAGTAGGGTGATGTATAACCATCTGGCTTTTTGAATTGTACTAGGTTAATCTGATGAGTTGGGCAAAGCTCATCAGTGACCTTTATTTTTTCATTGAGCTGGTCTGTATTCAGTAATTCCATTGTTTCTCCTCTCCGTCAGTAGATAAACGGGTCTTGAATATCATCGTCAGACTGACCTTGTTTCTTTTGCTGAAACAGTCTCTGTTCATCTTCGACTTGTACCATGGTTCTAATACCATTCTGTCGCCAGTTCTTGAGTATTGAATTGATATAGCTAAAAGATCGCTTGCCGTTATCTGCAGCCTTGTCTATGGCAATCTTGATAACCTCTAGCTCCATACCATCAAGAGTGAGATAGTCAGTCAGTATTTGATATTGTTGCCCATCCATAACCCCTATACGCTTTTGGTAATAGTTAGAGATTTCAGCAGTAGGAGCAGAAGAAGTTTTTTTCTCTATCTCTTCTTCTATCTCTTTCTCTTTCTCTATCTCTATCTCTGTTGGACACAAGTTGGAAATTGTCAAAGATGGTTGGACTTCTTCCAATTTTGCTTTTTTTCGTTGCTCACGTTTATAGTTTGCCCAGTTTGTTTCACTCTCAACCAAGGCTTTTGCCTGCGGTAGTTCTGCGTTTTTATCTTCATCAACTTGTATTAGACCACACTTAGTAAAGTATGCCATGGTCATATCTATATCATCTTCCGATACGTCTAATTTTAGGGCTAACTCTTCCTTGAGATTGTCAAAGTAACCCTCATAGTATAAAATACAGTCACTTTCTAAGCTCTCTAGCATGAGCCTAATATAAATCACCGTCATAGTGTACCCACCAGGTACCGTTTTTAGTCTCTTGATAAAAATATTATCAAAAAATTTCTTATCAATTTTTAGCCAAAAATATATTTTAGTTTTTGCCATTCTCCACCCCCATAAACTTCCAGATGTCCGTAACTTTGTAATAGATTTTCCTAGTATCTTCTAGTGGGGGCTGGTATCGCCTTAGCCCTGCTTTTTCCCACTTTTGGAGTGTCATATATTTTATATCTAACTCGTCCATGACTTCCTGGGCTGATATTAAACCTGTCAGTCGTGGTTTGACTGTATCACGCGCTTCCAGGTATCTTTCCACTACCTCCAGAATGCCATGCGCTAGGTCTTGCTCACTTTCTCGGCTTAGGCTAAACATATCCGCACACCTCCTTCAAGGTTTCTTTGTAGCTTTCTAAATCGCTATTCATCAACACCGCTAGGCGCTTTTCTTCTTCTCGTATCTGATTGTAAAATGTTTTTGCACCGTCTAATAGTTCATCTTTGTTAGCAGGGATAAAATACCCTCTAAATGTTCCGTGTCGAACCCCAACAATAGGAACGCTATGGCGCGTGATTAGACGGCTGATAATATCTTGCACGGTTCTTTCTGCCAGCTTAGTGATCAGGCTAATTTCTGCCCCTGTTATGGAGTTCTCAGCCCCTACCTTGATTAGTCTTAATACTCGTTTGTCATTCTCTGATAGACTCATTCAGTTCCTCCCCATACGTTGACCCCTGCAAGCTGGATATATCGCCCATATTCAGGGTTTAAATCCTCGCTAGGTGTTTCGTTTTCTCGCTCAAATTGGGCGCTTTTTTTGCGGTCTCGGTGGTTTAGATAAAGCAATATGCCAATCAGTACCACGCTAACAAAAACCGCCTGTGTGTTGCTTAAATCTAGTTCATTCATGTTATGCCCTCACCTTATAGTTATTGATAAATTCCTCTTGTTTAGGTTGTTCCATATTCAGCAAGTCGTCTTCGGCTTGTGCCATTTCTTTAATATCTTTAGTCATGGTATGCCTCCAGCTCTTTAGCGTTGTCATTGTTCAAAAGCAAAAAGGCTATTTCATTTAGACGATCGTATAGCTTTTCATTCTGGGCGTATGCTGTAGCAGTGTATTTTTTAGCAAGCCATAAGAACGTGGTTGTATCTTTCTGTAGTGCAAACTCAAGCCCTTCAAGAGCTAGGTTATTCATTTCTAAAACATTCATGATGTCGGTTAATTCGTTCCCTAATTCTGCTAGTTTCTTAGCCGATAATAGAACTTGTTGGCTTGATGTTGCTTTTTTTGTTGTCATGTTTTTTACCTCTGTTTCTATGTTGTGTAATTGCCCTGATGGCTTTTTAATGCTTTTTTCTTGTACAGAAGTTCCTCACGCTCTCGGTCGCCAAATTGAAAGCGTGAGAAAGTACCAGTTTTAAGAGTTGGCGCTCTCCGTATGGTCAAATTGCCCTAAATATGCTATAATCTAGGTATAAATCTTTACTAAAACCTCTTTGATAATAGCTTGCCTGCTTTTTGTTAAATTCGTTTTAGTGTTAGTGTGAAAGGCTTTGCTGATTGGTCTCGGTAAGCCTTTTTTTGTTGCAATCACGCGCTTCTTTGGCGTGTATTTTTATTTCTGAATGCCATAGCCTTGATTTCTTGGTAACTCATATTCAAGCCAATCATGGCTATTACCATATCTTCAAATGCCTGGTATTGCTCCAGCTCGTCACTGGTCAAGCTATCAATGCCATTGTAGCCTCCACGCTCTTCCCTTAACTGCTTAGCGTTCCTGTCAGTTACTGCCTTCAGTAGCAGGTTGTTCATGGTGCTATGCGCGCGCTTGGGTGCATTAGTCCATGTTTCTATACTGTCATGCAGTGTTTTTCTTTTTGGCTTTTCTAGCGCCCTCTGCATACGAAACTTAGAAAGTTCCTCACGCATTTCAAAGAAGGCTTTGACTAGGTTGGTTTTGAAGTTGGCCACTGGCTCGGTATTCTTTAAGAATGTAACTAACAAGGTCGCTTGTTGCTCATTCAAAATATAGTCCTTAGTATTCTGGCCACTTTCCATAGCTTGGATTTTAAATCCAACCTTTCCGAACTGTTCAAACCTTGCTTGATGTTTGCGAATTGTCTTGGTTATAGTGTGATGTTGCAATCCTGTACACTCTGCCACAATACTGCTCAGTGTATACGGCTCTTTCTTACCGTCCATGTAGACTAGTTCCATTGTGGTTCTACCTCCTGCATGAATCGGGTTAGCTTGCTTGTCAGACGGCTCTTCTCGTCCATATTTTTAGCCTCTGCAATGGCTTTGGCTAGTGTATCGATATAATACCGCTCTGCCTCTGCCAACGTGTCAGGGGCTTTTATAGTGGTCTGTGGTTCTTCCACCAGTTCCCCATCCATGTAGTAGCCATTTAGTCGGATTTCTTTCAGAATGTGCTTGATTACTTTTTTAAACTCTTTAGCTTTTGGTTTGGTTGACCTCATAAGCACCTCATAGAGTCCATGCTCAGTTAAAAACCAGACTTGTTGACCACTACGAAAAGTTTTCGTAGTACCGTCTAAAGGCGTCCCTTTTACCTTTTCATCTTCATCAACTTTTCTTAACATTGCTTGTACATCATAATAGCCTTGTGATGTCTTAGTATAATCAATCATCTCAGCAATCGCCCTAGCTAAAAATAGCGGTTCTTGTTCACTGCCGTAGATGTCCAATGGTTGACCGTGAATAATAGTAGTAGTGACAACCTGCAATAGTTGCCCTTGGTCTGTTGTTTCTTCAAAAATACTTACTTGTGTTGTCATGTCTTGCTTAACCTCTCTGTATAATTTGTTTAGTCTTTTTCTGCTTTCCTTGTTGGGCTTATGCTTGCCCTGTGCCCACTTGCCAACTGTTCGGGGATCTATGCCTATTCGTTGGCCAATAGCTACCAAGTTCAGCCCGTGAGTGGTTCGCATTTCATCGATGACCCTTGTATAGTTCCTCTTCATTGCTTGCCTGCCTTTCTATTTATCCAACCTTTAACAAGTCATCAATCGTAACTTCTAAAAAGTCAGCTACTTTCTGCAATGTCTCAAAAGTCGGATTTTTTGAACGCTCATAATACAATGCCGTCAAAGTGCTTTTTGATAGCCCTGTTTCTCTTGCAACATCCGCCACCTTCAAGCGCTTCTTTGCTAAAATAACACGCATATTATTTTTCAAATGTCTTACCTCTTTCTATTATTTTTAAAATCAACCTCCAGCAGAATAGATTGAAAAGTGTTGTGCCGGAGGCTCTATTCAGACACTTTTTGTCTGATTGATTTTTATTATACAGACACTTTTTGTCTTTGTCAAGGATATTTTTTATTTTATTGGACTTTTTTTGTCTGGTTCGATAAAAAGAATGATATAATACATTTGAAAGGTGTTGATATAAATGAATAGATTAAAAGAGTTACGTAAAGAAAAAAAGCTATCTCAAAAGGAAATAGCAAAAGAAATGAGCATATCAGAAAAGACTCTATCACGCTGGGAAAACGGAGAAAGCCAAATTAAACCAGAAAAAGCTCAAATGTTAGCTGACTTTTTCGGTGTACATATTGGTTATTTACTCGGTTATAGTCTAAGTCGTGACAATATGCTAGTAGCATTAGCACCATATACAATTGAGGAAGATAGTGATGACAAATTTGAATATGATACTTATACAGCTCTTTCTGAGGTTCTAGGTACTGATAAACTTGAAAAGATTAAAAATACTATATCTGTTGAGTTAAAAAACAGTTTTGGTCATTATTTTGAAGAATCCGAACCTTGGAAAATCGGTATTACTGACCAGCAACTTAGTGATATGTGGGAACTGCATACAAAGAAATTTATTGAATTTATTTATGGTGGGGATACACCAGACGTTTTTAAAAAGCTCATTTTTTCCTTTTCTTTACTCCCCAAAAAAGAAAGGGAAAGCATAATAAATATTTTAGAGGGACTATCGGACATAGATTTAGATTTTCCGCGTTAACACACGCGCCACAATGTCCAACAATCCTGAAGCGCGTGTGCGAATGCGTGTGCGAGTGCTTCAACCAAATATTAGCCCCATATCTACTAATTTTGTTGATGTCAACAAATGTCAACCACTTTCAATATTTTAGAAAGGATACTTTATTATGGAACTCCAACAGTACGATGAATTAACTTTTGAAAATATCAAACACATAGACGAAAATGGAGTAGAATTTTGGTACGCCAGAGAACTACAAACCATTCTAGAATATATGGAGTGGCGTAACTTTAACCAAGTTATAGACAAAGCAAAAATAGCCTGTGAAAACTCCGGAAAGCGCGTGGTTGCCAATTTTGTTGACGTCAACAAAACTGTACAACTTAACTTTGGAACCCGAGAAATTGCAGATATTAAACTCTCTCGCTATGCCTGCTATTTGATTGTCCAAAATGGCGACCCTAGAAAAGAGGTCATTGCACTAGGGCAATCATATTTTGCTATTAAAACCCGTCAGCAAGAACTACACGATGATTTTAATCAACTTACTGAAGATCAGAAACGCATTGCTATCCGTGATGAAATAAAACATCACAATAAATCATTATCTGAATCTGCTGGCAATGCTGGCGTTAAGAACTTTGGCCGATTTCACAACTCAGGATACAAGGGGTTATATGGTGGGCTAACTATGCAGGATATTCATAACCTCAAAGAACTAAACGAAGGGGAGCATATTCTGGATTTTATGGGGAGTGCTGAATTAGCTGCTAATTTATTCCGTGCCACTCAGACCGACGAAGTTCTACGACGTAGAAACATAAAAGGCGAAGATCTCGCAAATGATACCCATTTCAACGTAGGGCGAACCATTAGAAATACCATGAAAGAACTTGGAACAACCATGCCGGAGAATCTCCCTACTCCTCGTGAAAGTATACAAGAGTTAAAAAATAAACAGAAAGAACTTGAAAAACAAGCCGATAATAACCAACTTTCGCTCTTTGATGATATGTAATAGTGGGCAATATTAGCCCCATATCCGCCTTGTTTTTTATTCTGGTATTTATTTACCGTCTGACTCTTTAAAATCGAATACGGGGCAAACTATGAAGCCCCTAGCATGATATAAAACCTTTTTGATAATGGCTTGCCTGCTGATGTATTTTAGAAAGGTTTATCATCATGAAAATAACTGAAGTTATAAAAAAAGACGGTAGTAAAGTCTATCGTGCTAATGTATATCTAGGAGTTGACCAGGTAACAGGAAAGAAAGTTAAAACCAAAGTAACAGGTCGGACACAAAAGGAAGTAAAACAGAAAGCCAATCAAGAAAAAATAGCTTTTCAAAAAGCAGGATCCACTAGACAAAAGGCTAGCACCATAAAAAACTATCAAGAATTAGCCAATCTCTGGTTAGAAAGTTATAAGAATACGGTTAAGCCAAACACTCAAGGCAATGTTAGAAAGTTAATTGATAATCATATATTGCCCATTTTCGGGGCTTACAAGCTCGATAAGCTCACTACTCCACTTATCCAGTCTATTATCAACAAACTTGCTGACAAGACTAATAGAGAGGAAAAAGGGGCTTTTCTACATTATGACAAGATACACGCTTTAAACAAACGTATCTTACAGTATGGCGTAACCATGCAAGCTATACCGTCCAATCCTGCGCGTGATGTTGTTTTACCTCGTAACACTCAGAAAGCAAAGCGCCAAAAGGTAAAACACTTTGAAAATCAAGAACTAAAAAAGTTTCTTGGTTATCTCGATAATTTAGATAGCGATAGATATCGTTACTACTATGAGACGACGCTCTATAAGTTCCTACTGGCTACTGGTTGCCGTATCAATGAGGCTCTAGCGCTTAGCTGGTCTGACATTGACTTAGACGGTGCCATTGTACACATCACCAAAACACTAAATCGGTATTTAGAAATTAACAGCCCAAAGTCAAAGTCTAGTTATCGGGATATAGATATAGATCAAGAGACTGTTAGCATGCTAAAGCAGTACAAACTACGCCAATCTAAAGAGGCCTGGAAGATAGGGCAACGTGAAAGCGTGGTATTTTCTGATTTCATTCATGAGTATCCTAGCAGTTCAAGACTTAAAAGAAGATTGCAAACACATTTTAAGCGTGCTGACGTTCCTAACATTGGCTTTCACGGATTCCGTCACACTCACGCTAGTCTCTTGCTTAACTCTGGAATACCATACAAGGAACTCCAGTACCGCCTAGGTCATTCCACTTTATCAATGACCATGGATATATATAGCCACCTCTCAAAAGAGAACGCAAAAAAAGCAGTCACATTCTACGAAACTGCACTAAAAGCACTATAAGGGGAGCAAAAAGGGGAGCAAATTTAAAAATCAACATTTCAAGACAAAGTAAAAATCCAATAGCAACAGGTTTTTTGTTAGATTTATTTTGAAAAAGGCCGATTTTGTAGTATAATAGTACGGTGTGAAAAAATCTGAAAAATGAGAAAGGATAAGGGATATGAAACAAGTTTTTCTCTCTACAACAACTGAATTTAAAGAGATCGATACGCTTGAACCGGGTACTTGGATCAATCTCGTCAATCCGACTCAAAATGAATCACTCGAAATCGCCAACGCCTTCGATATCGATATTGCCGACCTCCGAGCACCGCTCGATGCGGAAGAAATGTCCCGTATTACCATTGAAGATGAGTACACCCTGATCATCGTAGACGTGCCGGTCACAGAAGAAAGAAATAACCGCACCTACTACGTAACCATCCCGCTTGGTATTATCATCACCGAGGAAACCATTATCACTACGTGTTTGGAACCACTACCTGTCCTTGATGTCTTTATCAACCGTCGTTTGCGTAATTTCTATACCTTCATGCGTTCGCGTTTTATCTTCCAGATTCTTTATCGCAATGCAGAGCTTTACCTAACAGCCCTTCGTTCGATTGACCGCAAGAGTGAGCAAATCGAAAGTCAACTGCATCAATCAACTCGTAATGAAGAATTGATCGAGCTCATGGAATTGGAAAAAACCATCGTCTATTTCAAGGCCTCCCTCAAAACAAATGAGCGCGTGATTAAGAAATTGACCAGCTCAACCAGCAATATCAAGAAATACCTTGAGGACGAAGACCTGCTTGAAGATACCCTGATTGAAACCCAACAGGCCATCGAGATGGCAGACATTTATGGAAATGTCTTGCATTCTATGACAGAGACCTTTGCCTCTATCATTTCCAACAATCAGAACAACATCATGAAAACCTTGGCCCTTGTGACCATCGTCATGTCCATCCCAACCATGGTCTTTTCTGCCTACGGGATGAACTTTAAGGATAATGAAATCCCCCTAAACGGCGAGCCAAATGCCTTCTGGTTAATCGTCTTTATCGCCTTTGCTATGAGTGTCTCGCTCACTCTCTATCTCATCCATAAAAAATGGTTCTAAGAGGAGTTCCTATGTCTCAGATTGATCTACAAAAATTAACTAAGAAAAACCAAGAGTTTATCCACATCGCTACCCAACAATTCATCAAAGATGGAAAAACAGACGCTGAAATCAAGGCTATTTTTGAGGAAATTATTCCCCAAATCCTTGAAGAGCAAGCCAAGGGTACGACTGCTCGTTCCCTCTACGGCGCACCAACTCATTGGGCTCACAGCTTCACTGTCAAGGAACAATACGAAAAAGAGCATCCAAAAGAAAATGATGATCCAAAACTCATGATTATGGACTCAGCTCTTTTCATCACTAGCCTCTTTGCCCTTGTCAGCGCCCTAACAACCTTCTTTGCGGCAGATCAAGCCTTTGGCTATGGATTTGTCACTCTCCTATTAGTTGGACTGGTTGGTGGATTTGCCTTCTACTTGATGTACTACTTTGTTTACCAATATTATGGACCAGATATGGACCGCAGTCAACGTCCACCTTTCTGGAAATCTGTACTGGTTATCCTAGCATCTATGTTCCTTTGGTTGCTTGTCTTCTTTGCAACAAGCTTCCTACCAGCTAGCCTTAACCCAGTACTTGCTCCATTGCCGCTGGCTATTATCGGAGCAATCCTCCTAGCCCTTCGCTTCTATCTCAAGAAACGCTTGAACATCCGAAGCGCAAGTGCAGGACCAACACGTTATTAAGAAGAATGATAAAAGCAACTGCAGGTGCGGTTGCTTTTTCACTTACTTTTTTGATTTTAAAGAATTCTTCTGACATTCCACATAGCTCTATCTAATCTTTTGTGATAAAATAGGCTCAATCTATTTCTAGGAGGATAAAATATGATTTCTACTATTGGTATTGTTAGTTTATCTAGTGGCATTATCGGAGAGGACTTTGTCAAACACGAAGTGGACTTGGGTGTCCAACGTCTCAAGGACTTAGGACTCAATCCTATCTTTTTGCCCCATTCGCAAAAAGGATTAGACTTTATCAAGGATCATCCTGAAGCTCGTGCAGAGGATTTGATTCATGCCTTTTCTGATGATAGCATCGACATAATCCTATGCGCCATTGGTGGAGACGATACCTATCGCTTGCTACCTTATCTTTTTGAAAATGACCAACTCCAAAAGGTTATCAAACAAAAAATTTTTCTTGGCTTCTCGGATACAACCATGAACCATCTCATGTTGCATAAATTAGGAATCAAGACTTTTTATGGTCAATCCTTCTTAGCAGACATTTGTGAATTGGACAAAGAAATGCTAGCCTATAGCCTTCACTACTTTAAAGAATTGATTGAGACCGTTAGAATCTCAGAAATCCGCCCTAGCGACGTTTGGTATGATGAACGAACTGATTTTAGTCCCAAAGCTCTGGGGACACCTCGTGTCAGTCATGCAAATACCGGTTTTGAGTTGTTGCAAGGAAATACACAGTTTGAGGGAAAAATCCTCGGTGGTTGCCTCGAATCCCTCTACGATATCTTTGACAACTCTCGATACGCAGATAGCACGGAGCTCTGCCAAAAGTACAAACTTTTCCCTGACTTATCAGACTGGGAAGGAAAGATCCTCTTGCTAGAAACAAGCGAAGAAAAGCCTGAGCCGAAATACTTCAAAAAGATGTTGCGGACTTTAAAGAACACTGGCATATTCGAGGTCATCAGCGGACTCTTGGTCGGGAAACCTATGGATGAAACTTTCTATGACGACTATAAAGAGGCACTATTGGATATCATTGATAGCAATATCCCGATTGTCTATAATTTGAATGTCGGCCACGCAACTCCAAGAGCAATTGTCCCCTTCGGAGTCCACGCCTATGTAGATGCAAAGGAGCAAATCATTCGCTTTGACTATAACAAAAAATAAATAGTTTCTCTATTTTTGTGCTTTTGTATTGGTTTTCGTTACAATTTGTATCTGAATTTATTGCATTTCGCTAATTTCTATGTTATCCTTTTGAAGGAGGTGTATATGACAAAACAAAAAATTAATCGAATCGTAGGTTCTATTGGTGCCTTTATTGGAATTATAGTATTTATTGCCTACATACCTCAAATTATCGCTAATTTACAGGGAAATAAAGCTCAACCATTTCAACCTTTATCAGCTGCTATATCTTGCTTAATCTGGGTTATTTATGGATGGACAAAGGAACCTAAGAAGGATTGGATACTAATCATTCCAAATTCAGCTGGTGTTATTTTAGGTGGAATCACTTTTTTGACTTCACTCTAACAAATCTAATAGTATATATAAAAAGCTGGGAAAAGTTTCTCAGCTTTTTTCTATATTCTATTCTCAGATATGCGAGTTACCTGTACACACTAATGACCGCTTTTCCACTCACAATCGTTCTCATGGTCATCAACCAGGCCTGCAGCCTGTAGAAAAGACAAGACGGCGACTGGGCCTGTGAACTTGAAGCCTCGTTTTTTGAGATCTTTGGCTAATTTCTCAGATAAGGGGGTTTTAGCTGGGGCTTGGCGGTAATCGGGAACATCGTTAACGATCGTTTTCCCCTCAACAAAGGACCAAAGATAGGCATCAAAAGAGCCATAGTCTTCCTGTAGTCGTAAAAAGGCTTGGGCGTTAGTGCGTGTAGCAAAAATCTTGGCTCTATTTCGAATGATGGATGGATTATCCAGCAAGGCTTCCAATTCAGTGTCGGTCATCTCTGCGACCGCTTGAATTTGATAGCTATGAAAGGCTTCTCGGAAAGCTTGGCGTTTGTTGAGTACCGTTTCCCAAGACAGGCCTGCCTGATAGGTTTCCATACACAACAACTCAAACAATGCTTGGTCATCATGGAGGGGCTGGCCCCACTCCTCATCATGATAGGCAATGTAGAGCGGATTGGTCATCTTGACCCACGAACAACGTTTTGTCATGCTCTGCTCCTATTTGACCAACATTTTAAGGGCCGACTTGATATAGTTCTCAGCTGTATCTGTCGTTCCTTCAAAGAATTTTTTGATTTTCTTGAGTTCGGTCGCCTTGTAGCCCAGTGCCAACATAGCTTCCATAGCTTCTTCCAATTCTTGGTTTTCAGCGCTGGTTTGCACTGCCACCTTGGCAGGCAGGTCATCTCCTGCAACTACTACCTTGCCTTCCAAGTCCAACACCATCTGTTGGGCTGTTTTCTTGCCAATTTTAGGGAACTTGGTCAAGTAGTTGATGTTCTTGGTTTCAATTGCTTGAACCAAGCCAGCATTGTCATCGGCAGCGATAATAGCAAGAGCTGATACAGGACCAATCCCAGAGACCGAAATCAGACTAAGAAAGAGCTTTTTCTCGTCTTCTGAGCGAAATCCATAAAGCAGATGAGCATCCTCACGTACAACTTGATGCACATAAATTTGAGCCTCCTGATTAACCTGACCTGAGTAGGCATAGGGATTGGCTACATGCAGGATATAACCGATACCGTTGACTTCAAGAACAATGTATTTAGCAGTAATTCTAGTAATGATTCCTTTTAAATATTCGTACATAGTTTTCCTTTTCTCTTATTTCGTTTATCTAGTATATCATATTTTCTTTATCCGAGGAGCGAGAATCGATTATCACAAATACAGTATATCAAAAATAATTTATGTTTATCTGTTGACATATTTAAAATTAAGTACTATAATCATCTGTAATTGAATAACTATCTTCAGGGCAGGGTGCAATTCCCTACCGGTGGTATAGCCCACGAGCCGAAAGGCATGATTTGGTGAAATTCCAAAGCCGACAGTATAGTCTGGATGAAAGAAGATAAAAGTATATTTGTGCTTTTTGCGTGCTCTGAAATGATTACTTGTCATTTCAGAGCATTTTTGTTAATCGCATAAGTTTTCTTTTGTATGCCTTGAGTAGTTCCCTATTCAAGGTATATTTTTTTGGAGGTAGTGAGATGAGCGACTCAAAATATATGCAATTAGCAATAAAACTGGCACAAAAAGGAGCTGGTTACGTCAATCCCAATCCTATGGTCGGCGCAGTTATTGTAAAAGATAATCACATTATCGGACAAGGATATCATGAGTTTTTTGGTGGCCCACATGCTGAGAGAAATGCTCTTAAAAATTGTAGAGAATCCCCTGTAGGAGCGACGCTTTATGTAACACTTGAACCCTGTTGTCACTTCGGGAAAACACCACCTTGTATAGATGCTATAATCGATAGTGGTATTACAAGAGTAGTCATTGGAAGTTTAGACTGTAATCCTATTGTATCTGGAAAAGGAGTAAAGATACTTGAGGAAAATAATCTTCAAGTTACTGTTGGAGTTTTAGAAAATGAGTGTCTTAACTTAATAAAAAGTTTTAGAAAGTACATTACCCAGCATGTACCCTATGTTTTTATGAAATATGCAATGACAATGGATGGAAAAATAGCCACTAAAACAAATCATTCCAAATGGATTACTGGAGAAGAGGCAAGAAAGCATGTGCATCAGTTACGACACCAGGTCAGTGCGATTATGGTAGGTGTCAATACTGTTATTCAAGACGATCCTTTGCTGACATGTAGATTGGAGGAAGGGAAAAATCCTATCCGTATCATATGCGATACACATTTACGAACTCCTCTTACCTCTAAAATCGTAAAAACAGCAAATGATATTAAAACTTACATTGCCACTTCCTCGGAAGACAAAAATAAAATGAAGCTATATAAAAATCATGGCTGTGAAATACTTTCCATAAAGAAAAAAGGCAATCATATAGACTTATCAGATTTAATGCAACATCTAGGAAACATGCAGATTGATAGCCTACTTCTAGAAGGGGGCAGTCTAATGAATTGGAGTGCTTTGGAACAACAAATTGTTGATGAGCTGAAAATATATATTGCACCAAAAATTTTTGGAGGCAGTGCCAAGTTTCCTGTCGGAGGTGAAGGTATTTCTTTGCCAAATGACGCTATTAGATTGAAACCTTATGCTTTTTCTCAAATAGGAGATGACTATCTCATAGAAAGTGAAGTGATTTATCCATGTTCACAGGAATAATTGAAGAAATCGGAAAAGTTGAAAGAATACAGAAAGACTCTCGTAATTGTAAACTATCAATTAAAGCATCAAAAATATTAACGGATATCCATTTAGGCGATAGTATAGCAGTAAATGGTATCTGTCTTACAGTTACTCATTTCAATCATCAAGCCTTTACAGTTGATGTAATGAATGAAACATGGAGTCGAACAGCTCTTACCCTATTAAAACATGGGAGTGAGGTAAATCTAGAAAGAGCCTTATCTGTCAACGGTCGACTTGGAGGTCACGTCGTTACAGGACACATTGATGGTACAGGAAAAATCTCGTCAATAAAAAAAGATGATAATGCTGTATGGTATCAAATCAACACACAAAAAGAAATTTTAGATTTAATAGTTGAAAAAGGATCTATTACAATTGACGGCATTAGTCTGACTGTCGCTAAAGTCTCCAAACTAAACTTTTCAGTATCTGTTATCCCTCATACCTTGGAACAAACCATTCTTAAGAGTAAACAAGTCGGGAGTACAGTAAATCTTGAAAATGATATCTTAGGTAAATATGTGCAAAAACTGATGGATAACTCTCCAAAATCAGAAATATCTAAGGAACTATTATATCAAAATGGATTTTAGTAGAAAGGATGATCAGTCAATGGAATATCGAAAAATACAAGAAGCATTAGAAACATTGCAGAAAGGACGACTTGTTCTTGTTATAGACGACAAGGATAGAGAAAACGAAGGAGACTTAATTTGTTCTGCACAAGCAGCTACAACTGAAAATGTTAATTTCATGGCTACTTATGCCAAAGGATTAATTTGTATGCCTATGAGCGAAAGTTTAGCTAATCAATTAATGCTTTCACCTATGGTTGAAAACAATACAGATAATCATAAGACTGCTTTTACCGTTTCAATTGATTATAAAGAAACGACCACAGGTATTTCTGCCGAGGAAAGAGGACTGACCGCACGTATGTGTGTAGCCGAAGATATAAGACCCTCTGATTTTCGCAGGCCAGGACATATGTTTCCTTTAATTGCGAAAAACGGTGGTGTTCTAGAAAGAAATGGACACACTGAAGCAACTGTTGATCTATTAAAATTAGCAGGACTAAAAGAGTGTGGCCTATGTTGTGAAATAATGAATCATGATGGCAAAATGATGAGAACAGATGATTTAATTCAGTTCTCTAAGAAACACAACATCCCACTAATCACCATCAAAGAATTACAAGAATATAGAAAAGTATATGATAAGCTGGTAGAACGAGTTTCAACTGTCAATATGCCTACTAGATACGGTAATTTTAAAGCAATTAGCTACATAGATAAACTAAATGGGGAACATCATCTTGCTCTTATTATGGGAAATATAGAGGATGGAACCAATGTATTATGTCGGGTCCACTCTGAATGTTTAACAGGAGATGTTTTAGGCTCTTTACGGTGCGATTGTGGACAGCAATTCGATAAAGCTATGAAAATGATTGCTGAGAATGGTTCAGGTGTCTTACTTTACTTGCGACAGGAAGGACGAGGAATTGGACTTATCAATAAATTAAAAGCCTATCATTTACAAGATCAAGGAATGGATACGCTTGATGCCAATCTTGCGTTAGGCTTTGAAGGTGATTTAAGAGAATATTATATTGGAGCACAAATGCTTAAAGACCTGGGACTACAGTCACTACATTTACTGACAAATAATCCTGACAAGGTTGAACAGTTAGAAAAATATGGAATTACCATTTCCAGTAGAATACCAATCGAAATAGAAGCCAATCCTTACGACAGTTTTTATTTAGAAACAAAGAAAAATCGAATGGGTCACATTTTAAATATGGAGGAAAAATAAATGAACACTTATGAAGGTAATTTAGTAGCGAACGATATTAAAATCGGTATTGTTGTAGCGAGATTTAATGAATTTATAACGTCAAAATTATTATCTGGAGCACTGGATAATCTCAAAAGAGAGAATGTAAACGAGAAAGATATCGAGGTAGCCTGGGTTCCAGGAGCTTTTGAAATACCACTGATTGCATCAAAAATGGCAAAAAGTAAAAAATATGATGCAATTATCTGCTTGGGAGCTGTCATTAGAGGTAGTACAAGTCATTATGATTATGTATGTAGCGAGGTATCTAAGGGAATCGCCCAAATCAGTTTAAATAGCGAAATCCCAGTTATGTTTGGTGTGCTAACGACAGATACAATTGAACAAGCCATAGAGCGAGCTGGCACTAAAGCAGGAAATAAGGGTTCTGAGTGTGCACAAGGAGCTATTGAAATGGTCAACCTAATTCGCACATTGGACGCATAGAACAGACTCTACTTTTAAACGAATAAGGAAACTAAGCAAAATCGCAATTTAATACTCTATGAAAGTCATAGGGCAAACTAGGAAGGTAACAGCAAGTATTCAAAACACAGCTTTAAGATTACTGATAAAACTGACGTAGTTTAAAGAGATTTTTGACGATTATTCGGAAAAAGTAAATATTTCTATAATAAAACGCATAGAATCAAGGTTTTTTGTGAACACCTGATTTTATGCGTTTTTCTGATTTTGAAAATTTTTCCCAGACTTTTTGTGCTTTTAATATTTCCCCAATTCACGAAGACTAGTGTGATTTTCCTGAATACGTCGGAACATCTTTTCCATATCCGACTTGGTAAAATGCACTAAAACAGGACGTCCGTGGGGACAGTTGTAGGGATTATCACATTGAGAGAGCTGATAGAGGAGCTGTCTGGCCGAATGATCGTCAATACGATGGTTGGCCTTGATAGACCGTTTGCAGGACATCATAATAGCCAGCTCTGCTCGGTATTTCTTGATAGAAACTTCCTTGGTCAAAAGGAGCATGTCGCACATCTCATAGATGCCTGACTCAATCTCCTCCTCTGCCATCCAAATAGGATGCTCACGTAAGATGAATTGATTTTCTCCGTACTCTGCTAGAAAGACGCCCACTTCCTCTAAAAGTGCCATTCTTTCCTTGAGACGAAGGGCATCATCCGCTGGAAATTCAAAGATATAGGGCACTAGGAGTTGCTGCTGGCTCTGGTCAACATTGCCAATGCTTTCACGATACTCCTCGTACTTGACCCGTTCCTGAGCCGCATGTTGGTCTATGATGTAGAGCCCATCTCGCCCTTGGGCAAAGAGATAGGTTCCATGCATTTGTCCGAAAAATTCCAACTCTGGGAAGCTGGATGATTCTTCTCGCTCCAGCTTGTCATAGGCCTTATCCAAACTGGCTAAATCTAGCTCTGGATGGTCTAGTTGGTCATAATTAACAGGCTTTCTCTCTGCAAAATGCAGTTTTGCTGGCTTGGTTAGCTGATCCAAGGTTTCCTTGGCAAATAAAGTCAAATCCTGTCCTTCATCAGTCAATTCTACCTGATAATCAGCCACCTCAGCTTGACTAGGTCTTGTCGGCTCAGTATTCTCATAGTAGAGCGTATTTTCTTTGAGCGGGAGAATGGTCTGCTCCACCTTTTGACGATTACGCACAGTCGATTTGGCAAGATTTTCCAAAGCATCTGGGATCAAGGTTTGTTCCTTGAGACTATTAGAAATAGCTTCTGAGACCAGCGTCATCAGTTCTTTTTCCTTAGAAATCCGCACCTCTTGCTTGCTTGGATGCACATTGACATCCGCTAGATAAGGGTCGATATGAATGTGAATGACAGCCAGTGGAAAACGTCCCACCATGAGCTTACTTCCATAGCCGTCTAGAATTGCACGGTTAAGCAAAAAGTTCTTGATATAACGGCCATTGATGAAGAGACTGATATAGTTACGGTTGGCTCGAGTTAACTCAGGCAAGGACACAAAGCCAGAAATTTCGAAATCAAGGTCAGAATTCTCAATTTCAATCATCTTCTTTGCACTCGCCAAACCGTAAATCCCTGCGATTGCTTGGCGCAGTTGACCAGTCCCAGCTGTCCGCGTCATTTCCTTACCATCACTAATCAAGCTAAAAGAAATCTCATGATGGGCCAAGCCCAGACGGTTGACAATATCAATGATATGAGACAACTCTGCTTGCTGGCTCTTCATATACTTGAGGCGGGCAGGCGTATTGAAAAAGAGATCCTCCACACAAACCTTGGTTCCCACAGGACTAGTCGCTGGGATGACTTCTTCAACTTCTCCCCCACGCGCGACTAACTTGGTTCCGTGACTTGCGCCCTCAACTGCTGTCAAAAGAGTTAAAACGCTGACGGATGCGATAGAAGGCAGAGCTTCACCACGAAAACCAAGCGTGCGAATTCGAAAGAGGTCTGCTTGATTTTTTATCTTACTGGTCGCATGACGACGCAGAGCCAATCCCACCTCATCGTGGGCAATTCCATGACCATTATCTGTGATTTGAATTTTCTTGAGACCTGCTTCCTCAATCTCAATGATAATCTGACTAGAACCCGCGTCAATGGCGTTTTCTACCAGCTCCTTAACAACGCTAGCTGGACGCTCGATAACCTCTCCAGCGGCAATCTGGTTTGCCAGCACCTCTGGTAATTCAATAATATGAGACATCTTTCAGCCCCTTTCCGTATCTATTTTCCTAGAAATTGATTAGTGCTATTATACCATATTTCAGATGGGACAGAGAAACAAGCACCACATAGAAGCCAAATCCCTCCACATAGACAAAGTCCCTTGCCAGGTGTCGTAAAATAGTGTTTAATAAAGGTATACAAGAAGTGATCACAATTTTGTATGAAAAACAAGGAGAGAAATTTATGAAAGTAGAACTACAGATTAGTGAAACTTACGAAGAGGAAAAGCTGATTGTTCAAGCACCTCAGCCGACAGATAAAATCCAGAAAGTCATCGAGTTCGCAGAAAATCTGGATCTAACAGAAAAAATCAAAGGGAAAATCGATAATCAGGTCTATCTAGTTAAGGTTGGCAAGATTCAACGCTTCTATATCGAGAATCGGAAGGTTCTAGCAGAAACCGCGAGTCAGACCTACAGCATTGATTTGCGACTCTATCAGGTCCTTGAAATTCTGCCAACCAATTTTATCCAAATTTCCCAATCAGAAATCATCAATATCGATTCCATCTCTCATCTCAAGCTCACCCCCAACGGCCTAGTAGAAATTTTCTTGAAAAACGAAAGCTTCACCTACTCTTCACGCCGTTATCTAAAAACCATCAAGGAGAAATTAGAACTATGAAAAAACAAATCTTCCACGACGCAGCTACTGGTGTCCTCATCGGTCTCATCCTCTCTATCATCTTTTCACTCATTTATGCACCAAGTACCTACGCCCCGTTAAGTCCCGACTCTCTCATCGGACAAGTGATGACTCAACATCAAGTTCACGGTGCCTTGGTCTTGCTCTACTGCACACTGATCTGGGCAGCCATCGGTATTCTCTTCAACTTTGGCAAGCGATTATTCAGTCGTGACTGGAGCTTGCTCCGTGCAACTCTGACCCATTTCTTCCTTATGCTAGTAGGATTTATCCCATTAGCAACCCTAGCAGGTTGGTTCCCCTTCCACTGGATTTTCTATCTCCAACTCATTATCGAGTTTGCGATTGTCTACCTCATCATTTGGACTATTTCCTATAAAAGAGCATCAAAAAAAGTAGACCATATCAATCAACTCTTGGAGCATAGACAATAGGAACCTCATAATAAGCAAATCCGAGAAAGAAACTTCTCGGTTTTTCTTTCCCCTACTGTACCTTGCTATCATAGTAGTTATTTTCAGATTTTCTTTGTAAATTTTCTATCTTTTTTCAAAATAATCTTGCATTTTCTCAAAGTTTTTTGTAGAATATAGATTATATATCCAGATTATTCTGAAAATTCAAAAAGGAGTATCTATCATGTCACAAGCTATTTCGTTAAATCAATCCACCTGGGCAAGTAAACTAAAAGCAATGGGACCGGGAATCCTAATGGCTTCTGCCGCTGTTGGAGGTTCCCATATTGTATCCTCAACTCAAGCTGGCGGTTCTTACGGTTGGTCTCTACTTCTCTTGGTCATCTTAGCCAATGTCTTTAAATATCCATTTTTCCGTTTTGGTGCTGAATACACAGCTGATACTGGAAAGACTTTGGTTGAAGGTTATGCCGAAAAAGGAAAACTCTATCTCTGGATTTTCTTTATTATCAATGTCTTTTCGGCTATGGTCAACACAGCTGGTGTTGCTATTCTGTGCTCAGCTATCATCGCCAGTGCCTTCCCAATGATTGGACTTAGCATCACTCAGTGGTCCCTCATTCTCGTTGCAATCATTTGGGCTATGTTACTCTTTGGAGGCTACAAACTCTTAGACGGCATGGCAAAATGGATAATGTCTGCTTTGACCATTGCAACTGTTCTTGCAGTTATCATCGCAGCGGTCAAACATCCAGAATACAGTTCTAATTTTGTCGAGAAAACACCTTGGCAAATGGCAGCTCTTCCCTTCATCGTTTCCCTCTTAGGGTGGATGCCAGCTCCTATTGAAATTTCAGCTATCAACTCACTTTGGTCTGCTGAAAAGAAAAAGACCGTCAACTTTAACACCGAGGACGCTCTATTTGACTTTAACGTTGGTTACATTGGAACAGCTATCCTAGCTGTGTTCTTTGTAGCACTGGGAGCATTGATTCAATATCCTACAGGGCAAGCAGTTGAAGCTGCTTCAGCCAAATACATCTCTCAATTCGTGGGCATGTATGCCTCTGTTCTTGGCGAATGGTCCCGTTACTTGATTACCTTTATTGCCTTCCTGTGTATCTTTGGAACAGTTATCACTGTTATTGATGGCTATTCTCGTGTCAATCAGGAATCTCTCCGACTGCTAATCAGTCAAAAAGAAGACAGTAGTAAATCTTTGAACATCTGGATGACCATCACTGCTATCATCGGTATCGTCATTATCAAGTTCTTCGCTGGTCAGGTTTCAACCATGCTCCGCTTTGCTATGATTGGTTCTTTCCTGACAACACCATTCTTCGCTCTTTTAAACTACGCCTTGGTAACGCGTGGAAACAAAAATCTTCCTTCTTGGCTCAAACATCTTGCCATTGCAGGATTGATTTTCCTCTTTGGTTTCGCCATCTTCTTTATCTACGCACTCGCAATCGGAAAAGCAGGATAATCGACAAAGTGCGAGATAAAGATAAGGTTTCATTTCAAGAGAAAATTCAGCAAATATTTCTATGATAAAAAGCATAAGAACAAGGTTTTAAAGACTTGAACTTATGCTTTTTTACGTTCTCAAAGACTGTTTATACTCCAAAAAACAGTTGAAAAATCCCAAACGCCTCTTATAACTACCTTAATTCTCCCTTTCCAACTCATACAAATCTGCGATAATAGCTGCGACACGTTTGATATCTTCCAGCATGCCTCGCATTTCAAAGTCAGCCAAGACAGGGAAACCAAAGCGTTGGCTGTATTGCTTAGCTGTCAGGCAGTATTGGTTATTAAAGTTACGATTTCCTGAGCCAACCACGCCAAAACACTTACTAGCATTGTCACCATAGGCGATAAAATCCCCCACTGGTGTCGTCAAAATCTCTACATCTCCATTATCCACGCCATTCCCACCTTCAAGGTAGGTCGGTAGAAAGGCGACGTAAGGGTGGTCCATTTCATAGAAATCGTGACCTTCCTTGACCAAATCCTTGATATGAATCTTTTGAACCTCAATTCCCTCGTACTGGGACAAGAGATAGTCTTTCAAGCGCGTCACAAAACTCTCAGTATTGCCACTCAAACTAATATAAACTAAAGAAATTGTCTTCATATTTTCCTCCATGATTTTATTTTTAATCGAAAAAGAACTACCAAGATTGTAACTTGATAGCTCTTTTTTGTCAATACTTAAGCAAGTTCTTCTGTTTCCTCTTCTTCAGCCAAGGCTTTCTGTTGACGCCAAATCTTATAGAAGACAAGAGCTAGGAAGAGAATATTGATGACGATATAGAAAATGCTGACAGCTTTTGAACCAATACTCATTGTCAAACGCATGCTTTCATCTTGAACCAACTGCACAGCGTCCTGTAAACCAACATAGCCATAAATCGAACCGATAATAGCTAACAAAACATAGCCAACGTAAGTATAGTTTGCATATTGCAAATTCTTACGAATAAGGAAGACAATCGCTACGACCACTAAAATAGCAGATAGCACAATCAAGGCCATATTAAAAATAGAATGATATGCTTCTGCTACTCTATAGTTGTAATTAAGCTGGTCTTCTAATTGCTGAGCACTGACCCCTGCAACTTGTTTCTGAGCGGCACGAAGAGCTTCTTTGCTAGGTAAGGGACTCAACATTCCAAACAGAGACATAGCTGAAATAAGAGCAGACAAGATTAGCAAGACCCATAGATAAATCGGTTTCTTTTTCATGATAGAACCTCCTGATGTTATTATTGATATTATAGCACCTTTTGTAAGGGAATACAAGTCTTATAGTATAGTTTCTACCTGTTTTCGGTAGGCTTTGGGAGACTTTCCGCACAATTTTCGGAACACTTTATAGAAATATCCAACGTTACTGTAGCCAACCGCATAACAAATATCTTCGATGCTGTCACTAGTTGAAAGTAAGAGTTGCTGGGCAGCCTTAATGCGTTGTTTGTTTAGTAGATATGCGAAGATAGAATTTGTTTAAGCCTTACAGTAAAACAATCTAACCATCTACTATTAACAAATCTATAAAAAATTTAGTTTGGCAAGCAAACAATAACACTTTCTCCCCATTTACAATCCCATCAAACCATGGTACAATGAGAATTGTGAAAAAATTATCAGGAGACAATTCATGAAAAAGTCTATCTTAACTACACTTCTTTTTGCAGTTCTTTACTTCCTCTGCATGGGGATTGGTGTCCTTTTGGGCAATCTCTTTGACCAAACTGGAAACATGTTTTATGCGCCTGCCTTTACTGCCCTTGTCGGCGGTAGCGTCTATATGATCCTAGTCGCAAAAGTTCCGCGCTTTGGAGCCATTACCACTATCGGCCTTGTCATCGCCCTCTTTTTCTTGGGGACTAAACACGGTGCTGGTGCCTTCCTTCCTGGAATTATCTGTGGTCTGCTAGCAGATGCCGTAGCTAGCCTCGGAAAATACAAGAACCAAACAAAGAATTTCCTTTCTTTCGTTATTTTCGCTTTTAGCACATCTGGACCAATTCTACTCATGTGGATTGCTCCCAAAACCTATATGGCTACTCTTCTGGCAAGAGGAAAATCGCAAGAATATATCGACCGTATCATGGTCGCACCAAACCCTGGAACCGTCCTTCTATTTATCGCAAGTATTGTCATCGGAGCCCTAGTGGGTGCTTTGATTGGACAAGCCTTGAGTAAAAAATTGGCACAAAAAATCTGATTACTAAAAAAGAGCCACACGGCTCTTTTTTATTTATGACTCAATTTTTTAGTCAAGAAATCTCCCAAGAATTGGATTGCAAAGATAATCAAAATGATAATGATGGTTGCCAAGATAGTCACATCGTGATTATAGCGGTTAATACTCAATGAAAATCAAAGAGCAAACTAGGAAGCTAGCCGCAGGTTGCTCAAAACACTGTTTTGAGGTTGGAGATAAAACTGACGAAGTCAGTTACATATACCTACGGCAAGGCAACGCTGACGTGGTTTGAAGAGATTTTCGAAGAGTATAAATCCATAAGCGATGGCCACGTTACCAATACCACCAGCTCCAACCGCACCAGCCATAGCTGTTTCCCCAACAAGGGAAATCAAGGTCACAGTCGTCACACGGATCAAATCTGGCAGACCTTCTAGTAATCCTGAGCTTTCTAGGCTAAACTTTTTTACCTGAAAAACTTCTTTTTTCTAGTGATAAAATCAACCCTATCACACTCCCTGCTAAAAAGACCCACCAACAAAGCCTGATATCTTGTAAAGCTAAGAAGGAAAATATAGACATCCCCAAGGGTAATGTTAGGGAAAAAATCATACTCAAAAGATTATTACTTCGAGCTAATACATCCGCGCTCAAATTAGACAATAACAGAGTATCTAATTTAGGCATTGATTTCGACATCAAATACATGACAAAGGCTAAGCAGGCAACACCTACTAGAGGAGAAAAATCTAAAATATTAGCAGTAGCAAGCAAGACAAACAGACTTGCATTGAGCGATAGCAAACTTGAAAACGACAATTTCCCAAAATAATCATGGGGAGTTAGGCTACCAAGAATAGCTCCTCCCAAGCTGACACATTCAATTAAAAATAGAGCTTGAGCATAGCTGAGATGATAGATAGTATGGTCTAATAAGTAAAAGTGATAAATACCTCCAACAGCTCCTCCCAAAGTATTCATCACTAAAATGACAAGAATCATTTTAAACAAGGATTTACTTTCTTTCTGCCTAAAGATATCATCCATGTCCGCATAGATTGCCTTAACTTGTTGAAATAAACTAATCGACTCATTCTCTACCATTACAGACAAATACGTCAATTCTCTTCTATTTTTGAACAAAATAAGAGAAGATAGTAAAAAGAAGCCAGCATTCACAATTGCAACAAAAGAAAAATTTTGGTGGCTTGTTGTGAGTAACCACACTCCTAAGGCTTGACCTCCTAGATTTGATAAATAGGAAACAAACTGAGTAAAGGAATAAGCTTCATAGAGCTTATCTTCCGAAATATTATGCTGGATAATCGGCATACGAAGGCCTGCTGTATAATCTGATAAAATATCCGAACAGATATTAACCATACAGATAAGAGCAAATGTTACGAAGTTCTGGTCTTGAATCACACTAGCAACCAAAAGAAATAGTAGACTTTGCACACAACCAACCCAGATAATTGTTCCTGCTTTATTTCGAGTATGATCAGCCTTAATCCCAACATAAAAAGTAAATAGGAAAGGTAAAATCGTAATTATATTCGCCATAAATACAGCTATATTTTTAAAGGGTAGACTCGCAGCGTAAACGATAAATACCAGATTATAAATATAAGCTCCACTTGAGCTCAAAAACCTTGATAAGGTCAGTATTCTAAATAAATGATGTCTTAAGAATAGTTTCATAACAGGCCTTTCTCACATTTCAAAGAGTATTCTATTGAATCCAGTCTAACAAAAAAAGCGGGGCTCCCCACTTTTTTGTAATATATTTTTTCTGAAAATAGAAACTCTAGCGCCTAGAAACTACTAATTATCAATCCATCTACAAGGCTATTTATTTTTCATCAGTCGATGTAACGAGAATATATTACAAATCTTTATTTGAAAGCTGATTTGCAAAATAGTTTTCATAGTATCTTGCACCACCTACATACTCTAAATCTTGTAAGATTGTAATGCCTCTCTGGATTTTTTCAAGACCCTTATTTTCTACATTAAAAATAGTATCATAATACCCTTTAGCAATCATATAAATGATTTTAAGATAAGCTTCAGATTCTGGTAAATCGCGGTTTTCAATCTGAAAGGTAAAATAGTCTGCTTTTAATTTATCCTTTTCCTCTATCGCTTTAAAGAGTCCATTAATCAAAATGGTATCAATACCGACTTTGTTACTAGGTAAAGAGCCTAATAAATCCGTCTTTTGTAACATCTCCCTAGAATATTTAAAATAGAGGGGCAGAGGGAACAAAGTAGAAATCGTTGAAAATAGTTCCAATTCATAATTTCCCCAGATATCAATAGTAAAAAAATAGTCATAGAGAAAAGTCAGTTCTTCATCCGTTGCTCGTATTTCTGAATCAAAAAACACAAGAAGGCTTTTGATACGAATCATTTGTAAAAGATAGCTTGTTTTAGCACTTGATCTGTACTTTTTAGTCGTCTCTTCATACAAGGATTGGAGAGAATCAATCCCTTCTCTGTCATATAGTTCCCAGAGATTTTCTTGAAAAGCCAAAACCTGTTTCTGAGAAAAACCACGTACCAAGTACATAAATTCGTTCAAATCAGAGTGGATGTTATCTAAGGCAGTAATCAATTTCATAGATGATAAGTCTGCTTCTCCACGCTCAAATTTGCTCAGCATGGAATAAGTAAACTCTCCTCCCGTCGCCTCCTGGAGAGATACATTTCGACTCTTTCTCAATTCTTTAAAAACTTCTCCCAGATTTTGCATATTGACTCCCCACAATTCTTAACTCTCTAACTCATAGAAGCGACGATTGATAGCAACCAGTACAGAGAATTTTAAGTCTTGACTATAACGACAACTCTTATGAATGATGTACAGATGTCCTAGCTATTTTTATTTATGACTCAATTTCTTGGTCAAGAAATCTCCCAAGAATTGGATTGCAAAGATAATCAAAATGATAATGATGGTTGCCAAGATGGTTACATCGTGATTGTAACGGTTAAATCCATAAGCGATGGCTACGTTACCAATACCGCCAGCTCCAACCGCACCAGCCATAGCTGTTTCTCCAACAAGAGAAATCAAGGTCACAGTCGTCACACGGATCAAATCTGGCAGACCTTCTGATAGGTAGACACCCACGATATCCCAGAATGTCGCTCCGCTCGCTTGAGCCGCCTCAATGACACCACCATCCAGTTCAGCCAATACCACCTGTACTTGACGGGCAAAGAAGGCAAAGACTGCAAAAGATAGCGGTACGATAGCCGCATTTGGACCAATGCTTGTTCCTACGATTAGATGAGAGAAGGGTGACAAGACTGCCAAGAGAATGATAAATGGTACCGCACGGAAAATAGAGGTAATCTTATCTAAAATCCAGAAAACGACCTTATTTTCCAAGACACCACCTGGCGCTGTCAAAACAAGGAAAAGACCTGCCACTAGCCCCAAGAACCCTCCGATGATGAAAGAAAGAACTGTCATATAAAGGGTTAGATAGATGGCTGTTCCCCAGCCTGCCTGACCAGCCCAACCCATTTTATAGACATTTGGCAAATAGGTTTGAATCAATGATTCCATCTTACTGTCCTCCCTTCAATACTTTTAGTTGTACGCCTGCTTGACGAATGGCTTCTTGGGCACCTGCCAACGCTGCTTTTTCACCTGACAAGACCACAACTAATTCTCCAACAGGAGTACCATCGAGAATTTCGATATTTCCATAGAGGATATTAGCCGTTACTTGGTAATGCTTGTACAATTCATTCAAAAGTGGCTCGTCTGTTGAAGCACCCGCATACTTGAGTTGCACCAAGAGACTGTTTTCAGACAAATGTTCCACGATTTCCTGCTTCTCAATCTTAACCATGGCTTCATCAATGCCAGTGGCTGTTGAGATAAAGTCCTGGGTCAAAGGTTGTTTAGGGTCTGAGAAGATTTCAAGAACACTGCCCTCTTCAATCAAATGCCCATCCTGCATAACTGCCACACGGTTGGCAATGTCTTTGACAATCTGCATTTCATGCGTAATCAAGACAACCGTCAAGCCTAATTTTTGGTTCAAATCTTGCAACAAGGCCAAAATCTGCTTGGTTGTCTTAGGGTCAAGGGCAGAAGTTGACTCGTCTGAAATCAAGATTTTTGGATCATTGGCCAAGGCACGCGCAATGGCTACACGCTGTTTTTGCCCTCCAGATAGTTGTGAAGGGTAGTTTTCAGCACGGTCTGCCAAGCCAACCAAGTCCAACAACTTGGCTACTTTAGCCTTCTTTTCTTCCTTGCTGAGTCCAGAGTGTTTAAGGGCAAAGGCTACATTCTCCTCTGCTGTCTTTTGGCTCATCAGGTTAAAATGCTGGAAAATCATTCCAATATCTTGACGTTTACGACGCAACTGCTCGGCCGTCAAGGTCACCTTGCCATCAAAAATCACATCGTCGTCAATGGTAATTTTCCCTGCAGATGGTTTTTGCAAGAGGTTAATCACCCGTACAAGGGTTGATTTCCCTGCTCCAGAATATCCAACGATTCCGTAGATAGCCCCTTCTTGGATGTGAATGGTCACATCCTTGACCGCTGTGATGGTTCTCTTCTTTTGGTGAAAAGTCACATCGATCTGATCTAACTTGATAATATCTCTACTCATAGCTTCTAATCAGCTCCTCTACTAATTCAATATGGGTGTAATAATCGGCGATTCGCACATTTTCATCCCCACCGTGGTCTCGACTATTAGCATTTCCTAGACCGAAGGCCACCATTGGTACCTCTAGGGCATCAAAGACCGTATGCATAGGCCCTGTCCCCGCTGTTGTCGGCAAGACTGAAACGCCCTGTGGATAGAATTTCTTGGCCAACTCGATTACATTGAGAATGGCTGGTGCGCTCATATCGCTTCGATAGCTCATCTCTCCCAAGGTATAGTATAATTCTACCTTATCAAAGCCATTTTTGTCTAGCTGTTTCCGAATTTTTTCCAGAACATCATGCGGTTCTAGACCAGGAACCAAACGAACCTCTAGCTTAGCACTGGCTTCTGCTGGTAAAATCGTTTTAACCCCTTGTCCTTGGTAACCTGACTGAATCCCTTCGATATTAAGGGCTGGCTCGAAAAAGAAACGTTTCAGAAAGGCTGCGCGGTCCTCTTGTAAAAGGGGTAATTCCAAACCATAAATCTGGCTGATTTCCCCTGGATTTCGTTGGGCATAGGTACCCACCAAGGCCAATTCACGTTCATTTGGCTCTTGAACTTCTTCGTACAAACCTTCAACCAAGATACGGCCATCTGCTGCACGAAGAGACTGTATGGCTTGAAGGAGATACCAGGGAGCTGATTCCACAACCCCACCATAACTAGAATGGATATCCACATCAGCGCTTTTCACCTTGGCATCAAAGGTCACAATCCCCTTATTTCCACCAGAAATTTCCAGCTGTTCCAAGGCATTTTTGGTTCCTTGTTCCCAGACCAACAAATCTGCACCACGGAGTTTATCCGCATGCTTTTCTAGATACTTATCTAGGTCTGTCGAAGCGGATTCCTCCGCTCCCTCCATGATAAAACTGATATTGACAGGCAGGTCATCATGGTGCTGCATGTATTTTCTCAAAGCACTCAAACGAGCCGTGATATGACCCTTGTCGTCATCAACCCCACGCCCATACATAAAGCCATTGCGGACCGAAAGCGTAAAGGGATCCTCTGTCCACACCTGATCCCCATCCGCTGGCACAGTGTCATAGTGGTTATAGAAAATCAGGGTCTTGGCATCTGGACGCGAACTCTTGAAATGTGCCATGACAAAGGGCGCCGTATAAGTCTCATCAATCTCCACTTCAGCCCCAACACGCTTGAAAATCTCACCCAGATAGTTGGCAACTTCCTTAAGTCCAACCTGTTGGGCAAAGACCGACTTCTTAGAAATCAAGGTACGCAAAACCTCAAAATAATGCTGGGCTACATGATCCTTTTCAAATTTTTCAATCTGTTCTTGTTCGCTAGGAAAAACCATATTCTCTCTACCTTTCTATGAACCTATAGTCTTCTTTACAATCCATGCTCTATACAAAAGCAAGAGGTGGAATTTTCTCTCCCACCTCCCTGTTTCTTATTACCAAACTGGTTGATCCAAACCGTCTGATGTTTCTTCGATAACTTTTTTCACGTCATCTGTGTGGTAAGCTGCGATCACTTTCTTGATAGCATCAGCTTTTGGTGATGTTTCCCAATCTTTTTTCGCAACGATGATGTTGTACCATTGTTTTGAATTTTCATCAGCTTGTTCTTTGAAAAGTGCTTTCTTGTAGTCCAATTTTGCTTCTGTAACGAAGGTATTGTTTACAACGGCAGCGTCAACTGATGACAATGAACGAGCTGTTTGGCTAGCATCCAATTCAGTGATTTTCAAGTTCTTTGGATTTTCTTTGATGTTAGCAACTGTTGCAAGAGCAGTTCCAGAAACATCCAATTTAATCAAGCCAGCTGATTGAAGCAAGTAAAGTGCACGACTTTCGTTTGTAGCGTCGTTTGGTACAGCGATTTCTCCGTTTGCTGGGATGTCTTCTACTTTAGTGTACTTGTTGTCACTTCCATTCAAACCTGAGTAAAGACGGATTGGAGAGATGTAAGTATCTGCAATCGCTACAAGGTCTTTTCCGTTTTCTTTGTTCCAGTTGTTCAAGAAGTTATAGTGTTGGAAAGCGTTCAAATCTACTTCGCCATCAGCAGTTGCCTTGTTTGGTTGTGAGTAGTCTGTGAACTCTGTAAATTCCAAGGTAATACCATCTTTTTTAACCAATTCTTGGATTTTGTCCCAACGTTTTTCTTCAGAACCGCTACGGTTAACAGTTGCGATTTTGATAGTTGTTGCATTGTCTGCTTTCTTTTCTGAGTTTCCGCAAGCTGCAAGAGCCAAACCTGCGACTGTAGCAAGAGCTGCTACACCAAGCCATTTTTTGATTTTCATGATTCTTTCTCCTTAAAAATAATACCGTACTAGTATCTCACAATTTATTTGATTTCACAAATTGTTATTAGATAGTCAGATATATAGTTTAAAACTATATCCTTAAAAACTGAGAAATCATCCACCTTATTCAGAATGGATGATTTCAAAAAATTATTTAATATCAGCTTCTGCTGGTAGGTAAGTGTCTCCGAAGAATTGTTTAGACAACTTTTCAAGCGTTCCGTCTTTGTAGAGTTCTTGGATACGTTTATCTACAAATGATTTCAACTCATCTTGACCTTTAGCAAGAAGTGGGTAAACGTAAGGTTGTTGGTCGCTTGGAAGTTCAATAACTTTCAAGTTGTCCAAACCTTGGTCTTTGATGACTGTTTCAACACCGATTTTATCAAAAATCTTATAGTCAAACTGGCCATCGCTCAAGCGTCCCATGATTTGTTGGAAGTCCGCTTTAGTATACTTTAGGACAGTTGGATTATCTGAATGTTGTTTGTTGTAGTCTTCTAGCTGTTTAGCAGATGTTGTCCCTTGAACAACTTCTGTTGATTTTCCACCGATATCATCAAGCGATTTAATGCTAGGGTCATCTTTTTTCACTACAAGAACGTTAGGGTTTTTAGCAGTTGGAGCTGCATAAAGGTATTTTTCAGCACGTTCTTTAGTGTAGCTGATGTTGCTAACAGCCATATTGTAACGGTCAGCATCAAGTCCTGCAAAGACTCCTGACCACTCTGTCTTCTCAAACTTGACATCATATTTGTCAGAATCTTTAAAGATAGCGCGAACCACTTCAATTTCGTAACCAGTCAATTCGCCATTTTCTTCATAGTTGAATGGTTTTGGTGTAGCATTAGTTGCAACGATAATTTCTTTCTTGCTAGCTACTTCTCCTTCTTTCTTAGCACCACCTGAGCAAGCTGCTAGTACACCTGCAGCAACAAGCCCTAGGGCAGCAAGAGATGAGTATTTAACGATTTTTTTCATGTCATTTCCTCCAAAATAGAATACCTTATAATCTTAACAGAAAAAGACCATTTGCGCCATTATATGATATCTATATCTGTGATAGGTTTTCTTTATGGCTGATTTATACTCAATGAAAATCAAAGAGCAAACTAGAAAGCTAGCCGCAGGCTGTACTTGAGTACGGTAAGGCGACGCTGACGTGGTTTGAAGAGATTTTCGAAGAGTATTAAAAGACCAAACGCAAGAGTGCAATTAAGACCACTCCAAAGAGAACTGTTCCGACTAGATTGCGATAACGAAAGGCTACCCAAGCTGTTGGAAAGACTGCTAA
The DNA here is from genome assembly GCF_000187745.1 of Streptococcus sp. M334. Classification (GTDB taxonomy): domain Bacteria; phylum Bacillota; class Bacilli; order Lactobacillales; family Streptococcaceae; genus Streptococcus. The sequence continues at coordinate 257,570 of NZ_GL732487.1, forward strand.
GAAATCCAGCCATTTGATTTGAGGAAGGCTCCCAACCTTACCTGTCACTACACTTGAAAGAATCAAGGCAAAGATAATAGAAACGGGCAAGAATTTCAAAAAACGCTCAACGATAGCAGGCAAGCCCTTATACTTGACCAAGATGAAGGGAATGATACGGGGAATCCAGGTCACCAAGCCAGAGAAAATAACTGCTAACAAAAGATACTTACTGACCATCTAACACCACCCCCATGCTACAACCAAGTAGCGTCGCAAACAGAACAGCTAGAGACTGAGACACCACTGTCAAGAGTAAAAAGAAGGATACCGCAACAACTGCTAGGATAATGAGCAGATTGCGGACTGGAATCCGTCTTTGCATAATCTGGAATTGCGAAGCAAAAATTCCGATAAACATCCCAACCAAAGCAAAGTCTAGCCCAAAGATTTCTGGATTTGGTAGCAGACCACCTAGAGCCGTTCCAACCACTGTTCCCACAAACCAAGCCACATAGCTGTTGAGATTGTTTCCGTGCATCCACATCGGATTGACCTTGTCTGTATGGGCCAATTCGCCCATCAAAACGCCGTAGGTCTCATCTGTCAAGAGACTAGACATACCAATATTTTGCCAGAGACTGGTATGACGGAAATAGGTCGATGCGTGTAAGCTCAGCAAAAAGAGACGCAAATTAATCAAAAAGACCGTCATAGCAATAGCTGCCACGGGCGCCTGAACCGCAATCAAGGCCAACATGGCAAACTGGGCGCTCCCAGCATAAACAAAGAGGCTCATCAAGCCCATCTCAACAGGTGTCACATAGGGCGCACCGATAATCCCACAGGCCAGGCCGATACTGACATAACCAAGGGCTGTTGGCATGGCTGCCTGCGCCCCCTCCCAAAATCCTTTTTCTTTCATCTTTCTCCTCATATCGTCTTAATAAATGGGCTGAATCAGTTCCAGCCACAGCATGGACTATTATAACACATTCAGGAAAGAGAAAAAAGTCTGCTGATTGTAATCAGACAGACTCCATTTTATTCTTATTTAATCTTGAAGAATTGAACAATTGCCACAATACCTTGATAAATAAAGACAAAGGCAATGGTGTAACTAATATAGAGACCGGTCATCAATGGGTATCCCATCATGATTAAACCTGCTACGATTCCTAAAATCCCCATCCAAACTAGAGGGGTACCTACCGATTTATCCGTCTTACGAACCTTGAAACCAACGATAGTTTTTGTAATACCATTTGTCAAGACCCATAAAGAAATGATAAATGGTACAAATGTTACCATTTCAATAAAGCTACCTGAGAATAAGGTAAGAGCGAGGATGAGGGTAACAATTCCTCCAAATAAATTCCAGCCATGCTTTTCTTCTGATTTGAAGTATTGTACAATCTCAGAAATCCCTTGAACTGCAAATACAAGTGCAAACAAGAAAGTCATGGAAGCCAAGCTAATAAGAGGATGTGCAAACATATTAAAACCTGCAAAAACTGCAAAAATACCCGCAATTAGTAACAACCATTTCCAAATTTTCGACATTATTTTTCTCCTTTTTTAGAGGAATCTTCCTCTAGTATTCCATAAATCATCATATCCAAAACCTGTGATAATTGATGTTCATATCCTGAAACCAAGTTAGATAGAGGTCTGATTTCCCTGAAAAATTATGATACAAAACTCCTTTGGCAATACCATCCACTTTACAAAGTTCATTGATGACAAAACCTTGATAGCCTTTTGTAGCAAATTCAAACAAAGCAGCGGTAATGATTTTCTCTCTTCGTAGTCTTGTTTTTTCTTCTTTTCTCATGTATTTACCTCTACATTTTTTAATTATAAACCGATTGGTCTAAAATGTCAAGCAACTTTCTCAAAAATTTAACAGTCTGCTGATTGTAGCCATCATAAACAGACTGGAATCCAGTCTCAAACATATAATATACACATTCTTCGCTAAATGTTTTCACGGATATTCAAGAGTATGATAAAGGCAGCTAGAAGAAATAGCAATAAAACAAAGCTAACTGCCAGAGTTCCAAAGCTAGTAGCAATGGTTACCAAAGCTATTGTAAATAAGCTAGGTAAAACAACTGTAATGGCGCCGATAGAGGATTGAACTGCTCCCATTGACTCCTCAGGTATTTGTTTAAAAATGAGTTCCTGTAATCGAGGAGAGAGGATACCTGCGAAAAAGGCATCCAAGGCACTAAAGATAAGAATCCAGTCAAAACGAACTGCCACAAAGCCAACTAAAAGGAGTAATTGGATAATAAGCGAGGCATATAGGGCTAGTTTTATGGAGATTGTATTCTTCAGATAGCCACTCACAAGGCTTCCGACAATAAGGGCTGACAATTCAAGGGTGGATAACAAGGCAAGAGATTGACCTGTTTGTAAATTCAAAAAGGGCTGATTCCTCAAAAACAGAGTAGAAACAGGAACTGTAACATTTATCACTGCTTGACTAATAGAGATAATAAACAAAACCAAGAGCACCTTATTCATATTCCATATCAATTTTGATGATTGGAGCAGATGCTGGCAAAAGGATTTTACAGAGAGTCCTTCTTGATAGCTAATCGTTTTTTCTACTTTCAAGAGGTCTGTTTTTATGAAAAGAATACCTAAAAATGCGATTAAAAAGGTCAGAGCATTCAGTAAGGAAATAGACTGGATAGATAGAATACCTAGTAAGACTCCTCCTAGAATATTACTGATTGTTTTCACTAAACTAACAGTTGACTGTTTAAATCCAATAGCTTCTGCCAGATGGTCTTGCCCAATAATTCTAATGAAAATCGGAGTGAGCATGGCGCCTGAAAAATAACTCAATGTGTCAGATAAGAGGTTAATCAGACAAATAAATGCTACTAATAACAAGGAAAAGGACTGCCCTGAAAGTGATAAAGAAACGATAGAGTAAAGCAAAAATTTTGCAAAACTAATCATTGTATATTTTAGGACACGATGATGTTGAAAATCCGCCAAAACTCCCAGAAAGATTTGCAGAACTTGAGGAAGGGTTTCTGAAATCGTGATCAGTAAAATCGCCAAAGGAGCAAAAGAAGCATCTGCCACATAATTCAAAAAGGCCAGATAAAAAATCGTATCCCCAAGCGTCGAAATCCACTGGTTGATGGTTAATTGCCTAAAATCTCTATTTTGAAGAAATACTTTCATCACAACTCCTTCATATCCATGTACTTAGATAACACATAAAGGTACTCTTGCTTATCTGCTTTAGAATACTTCACATAGCACTCTACTGTATTTAACAAAGACAATGCAACTTCTTTATATTTTCTTACTTTAAAATAACAATACAGTTCTAACAATGTATCAGCTATCCCTAGCATACCATTCCAGAAATCTGCATATTGAGCAAATTCTGTAATTAATCCTTCAGATAATTCTTTGATTAGATCTGTATACTTTTCAAAATCTATAAAAATCAAAGCACGAATAAATCCTGCTGTCCCGTTATTTAGATAAGGTGAAACTAAATTTGATTCTATCGGAACCATCCTACCATTATCTGCCACAATTAATTTTTCAATAATGATATTAATTCCATAATCAATAATATCGCAATCAAAGTCATATATTTTCATCAAAATAAGTAAGCCAGACAATCCATCTAGTCCTAAATTTTTTTCTCTATGCATCAGATGTTGCAGTAATCGCTGATTATTTTTAGCATTCTCATATCGTTGAAAATTGACTAGTTCTTTATTAATAATCTCAGTAATAGTAAAAGATCTTTCTGGTTGATCAGTTAGAACCTCATCTAAACTATGCAGGGATTCAATTTGATAAACATAAATTTCATTTAAATCTTTCAGGATATCAGATACTGTTGCATCCTTAGAAAATAGTTTTTCTATAATACTTGTAAAATTTGTTCTTAAACCAAATTCAGCCAATAAAGAATTTAAAATATGATATGATTGTGATAAATCGTCCATTGATTTTATATGCAATCTAGCCAACAAAAATAGTAGTAAATTCCCAACTTTATGGCAATCAGATACTTTGCCATCTATAGAGTTCCATTCCTTTAAGCTAATTACGCTATACAAACCAATAGCTGGTTTATTATCATACTCATAACTATTTTCTAAATCTACAAAGTAAAGTTTATTCTCTGATTTTATAAAATTTCCGGGATGTATATCATTTAAAATAATATTTCGACTATGAAAATATTCAACCAATTCTAATAGTTCCCTAGTAATCAATAAAAAACTTTTAAATTTCTTAGTGTTTAACTCCTTATTAGGCTTCTTATAGCTGACAATAGAGTATGCTTTTGTGTATTTTAATAAATCACTACCATCTATAAACTCATAAATATAATATTGGTTAATCCACTCTGTAACAGTTTCACGCACAACTGGAGTATGATCTAATAATTTTTTTGAAATTTCATATTCATTTTTTCTAAGTGTTTGAGTCTCTACCCCTCTAAAAGAAATAACATGAGGCCGACATTCCTTCAAAATATACTTTTTACCTTCTATCACTGAATCTACTTGATAGACGTTTCCTCCACTTGACTGTGATAGCATGGCTTTCAATCTATAATTTCTTGATAAATATGAATCCTTTATAAACGTATTCTCTTGAATATCTTGAATCCATTCTGGTAAGTTAAAATATGGTTTTTGATAGTCTTGCCATTTTTCTCCATTTGGTCCCAGCAAAGTCGGAATGCCTTTTTCTAAATACTCCAAATCTTCTCTAAAGAAGCCATATCTATAAAAAATCGTATTGGAATCTTTATAGGCACGATCACTTAGAATATAAATTCCCTCCATATTTTTAGGAATAGTTTGGTAAAGAAGCTCTAATAGATCAAGAAAAACATGGTCATTTTCAGGATAAATCGTAAAATATTTCCCCGAATTAACAGGAGATTCTCTAACAGAAAAATTATAGGCTACATCTTCTTCTCTATATATATACTTATAAGATATCTTTCTAGCATCTAACAAAGGAGAAAGAAGATTATACATATCCTTATAATTATCAAACGTTGCTGATATATGAATTTTATAACCATAAATAGGCAAACTTTCTTCGTTTACAATTTTATATTTATACATTCTTTTCTCCTATTGTTATGATGATTTTTTCTTTAGCAATTACCTAAGTTGGTATTTCCTACATTAAAATTCCAAAACCATTATAAGTCTAAAAATAAACTTAATAATTGAGTATCTTTTACAATACTGTACAAATGATAGTTATTGTCACATCTGCAGACTGATTGAATCTATCTGATTCACGTGTTAATTCATGTACAAATGCTGTCATACGCTTCTCCTTTTCTATTTTATATTTCAATCCTGTAAGTAAAAAAGTTACTAAGGAATTTCATAAAACACCTATGTATTGAATGCCATAAAAATCAATTAGATTTTCAACAACAATCCTACACTCTTACTTAACAAGTTTGAAATTTTATTTGTAATCCACTTATGCGACCTAGGATTTGCTTCAAATGTCTTACAAGGACAGTATAACACGGAAATTAGCCTATTTTAGAAAATCGCATATTTGATATTTTTTCTTATAGAAATTTCACATTTGCGATTTTAGTAGATTTAATTATTTCACTGGTATAATAAAGTTATTACTAATGAGGAGTGGAGAAATATGAAGAAACAAATTTTAACATTATTGAAAATCGTTGCTGAGATTATTATCATTTTCCCGTTTCTAACTAATCGATAAGTTCTTTGTATTGCTGAAAACGCAATTCAAAAAGGGCTGTTAATTGTGGATTTTCTAATACTTGCAGAGATTGGATAAAGTGTTCAATCTCTTTTTGATTGCTTCCCTTAGTTTGAAGGAAAATGCTCATCTTCTTTAAAAACTGCCACAATAATTTCTCAAAAACATCGTATGGACGGAGCATACTCTCCAGCTCGGCTTCAAAGATTGGGATATAAGAAAAAAATTTGCGCTCCATGAGCTCTGAGATGATATTTAACAGCCCTTGTTTCATATACAGTCTATTATGTACCAACTCTTTAAATTCCTTGGATTTTTCGAGTAAGGAGGTTGATAAAAATATCAAATCTTGATTGCTTAGGAAAGGCATAGTATTGCAAAAAAGATAGAGTTCAAACCAGGTCCAAGATTCGATAGCATAGAGGTAGGTCGTCAAAAACTCCCTATCCTCCTCTTCTAGTGGGTAGCTTTTATCTAGTGAATGGATGGCATCTTTGATTACAATAGCATTCAAACGACGATAGGTCTGCGCCATCTGTTCTTGCTCGACTTCCTCCAACAGTTGCTCTAAACCAGCTATATCTTGGTGGGCAAAGCGATCCACAACCCTTCTACCCATTCGCATATGTGGAGATTCTTGATAGTTGTTGAGCTTATGCCCAAACTCATCAAAATTCATATTGATTCCTTGAATAGCTAGAATTAACTTGTCCGCAGATAACATAGACTGCCCTAGTTCAAACTTAGACAACTGAGAAGCTGTTAGTCCAGCACAAGCCACATCTGACTGCTTGAGCTTTCTAGCCAAGCGCAATTCCTTGTAAAATTCTCCCAATTCCATTCTCTCAATCATCTGACCACCTCCTATTTTTTATATAGTATATCATTATTTCTACAGTTTTGTCAAAATATTCTGACATTTAAGAGAGCAAAAAAGCCAGCCTTAAGCTGACTCCTTATTCCATCGTATCAAAAGCGAGACTTGGTTTGGCATTGAGGTCCAAGCCTGAGAAGTTTTCTTTGTTCCACTCGCTGACGCTGGCATAGGCAATCATACCTGCATTGTCTCCACAGAGGCGCAGAGGTGGGATGATAACCTTGACATCTGTGATTTCAGTTGCTAGGCGTTCTCTGAGACCTTTATTGGCTGCCACACCACCTGCCACGACTAGAGTTTTAACAGGGTATTTCTCCAAGGCTTTCTTGGTTTTAGCCATGAGAATATCCAAGACAGCAGCTTGGAAGGACGCACACAAGTCCGCTGTAGACAAGCTCTCTCCCTTTTGCTCGGCATTGTGGTGAAGATTGATAAAGGCAGATTTCAAACCTGAGAATGAAAACTCCAGATTATCCTCCTTAATCATGGCACGGGGAAAATCATAAATATCCTGCCCCTGATGAGCCAGCTCGTCAATCTCACGACCTGCAGGATAGGTCAAACCCATGACACGGCCAACCTTATCATAGGCCTCACCCACTGCGTCATCTCGCGTTTCTCCAACAATCTTGTAGTCACCAGCTTCCGAAACATAAACCAACTCTGTGTGTCCACCGCTGACTAAGAGGGCTAGTAAGGGAAAGTCCAACGGCTCCACGCTCTGAGCTGCCATGAGGTGACCAGCCATATGGTTAACAGGGATAAGTGGAAGTCCATGTGCCCAAGCAAAGGCCTTGGCAGCTGACAAACCAACGAGTAAGGCTCCAACTAATCCTGGCCCATAGGTGACTGCAACAGCTGTCACATCGTCTTCGGTAATCCCTGCTTCTGCCAACGCCTCCTCGATGCAGGCTGTAATGACCTCGACATGGTGACGACTGGCTACTTCAGGCACTACGCCCCCAAAACGTTTGTGGCTTTCAATTTGACTAGCAATGACATTGGACAAGAGCTCATCGTCGTTTTTCAAGACGGCGACACTGGTCTCATCACAGGATGTCTCAAATGCTAAAATATATCTATCCTTCATCTATTTCTCTCTTCATGATAATGGCGTCCTCGACTGGGTCATGGTAGTAGGCCTTTCGCTCAGCGATGACTGCCATCTTTTCTTTCTTGTAAAATGCTTGCGCTCGATGATTTGACTTTCTAACTTCTAGGAAAATCTCCTTGTCTGTCGGCAGTGTTGCAAACAAGGCGGATGCAATTCCCTGACCCTGATAAGTTTGTTTAACAGCGATTTGCAAGACTTCTGCTTCAAAGAGATTCTCCTGAACAGCTAGAAAGGCAATCACTTCCGCCCCATCATAAGCTAGAGCATACCAAGTCTGGTCTTGGGACAGGTCTGCTTGGATTTGTTCCAGTGTCCAAGGGCTAACCGAGTAAACATCCGCCATGACAGCGTAGATGGCTTGAGCCAAGTCAGGCTGCTGTTGGATTCGTTTGATTTCTATCATAGGCGTTTAATGTAAGACTCGCCAGACTCAGTATGGTTCTTGAGCCAATTTTCCTCAGCCTCAACACGTTTAAGATAATTCGGTACAAAATCATGCAAGGAATCGGCTTCCTTATCCCAGGCTAAAAGTGCCAGATTGGCTGCGTTAGGTAAGGTCTCTTTGAAATTAGTCCTTGGCAAGTGTTCTTGCATTTGCTCCACAAAGGGGCCAACTTCTCCGACAAAGGTTACCTGACTAGCACCCTTGATTAGCTCGATGACTCGCTCAAAAGGCAGGTGTGCTTCTGGCATGATAGGTTTGGCATTTTCATAAAATCCTGCATAAACATTGTTGCGACGTGCATCCATCAAAGGAACGAACAAGCCTTCTTGTTGGTATGGAACCAGAGCTAAGAGACTCGACATACCAACCAACTCGATGTTCAGAGTGTGAGCTAAGGTTTTGGCAGTCGCTACCGCAATTCGCAAGCCTGTGTAGCTACCTGGTCCTTCCGCCACCACGATTCTGTCCAAATCCTTGGGCGTCCAGTCCAAACTCGCCATCAAAAAGTCGATGGCTGGCATGAGGGTGATACTGTGATTTTTCTTAATATTAATCGTCGTCTCGGCAAGAACCTGCTTGTCCTCTAAAATAGCGAGAGAAAGAGCCTTGCTGGACGTATCAAAAGCTAATACTTTCATAACACATTCCTATCTTTTTGTCTGCTTACTATTATACTACAAAAGCTGGCACATGGGAATTTTCTTTGCCCCCAAACAAAAATGCCTATATTTAGCCCAAAAACAATTCGCAAATAAAATTCAAAAAAATCTTCACTTTTCCTTTTCTTTTCCGAATATAAAAGTGAACAAGAAAATTGAAAGGATCTTCGTAAAAAGTTTGGTAAGTCATGCTAGATAAGAAACACATTTTTAGAAAGATAAATTTTATTATCTTTATCTCTTACAGTTTGCTCAGTATTCTCAATGATTTAAACATTACTACTATCCCTTTACCATTCGATTTATCTGTTTGTATTGTTTTATTTTTATGTTTCAACTCTATTTTTGAACAGAAGAATTCTTAACATAAAACTAATAAGCTCTGAAAATTCCATTGTCATGTCATTTTAGAAAAATGCAAAGACCACCTCATCTTGATAGATGGGGTGGAATTTTCGTGTCGTAAATCTACTATCTCTATATCCCCAAACAAAAATGCCCTAGCATCAGCAGGGCATCTAAGCATTTAATCCAAAGAAAAATACAAACCAAACGACATAGGTTACAAGGAAGAGAAAAAGCGAATAGAGAGTCACAAAGGTAATCTTCCACAAGAACTTGGTTTGTCGTCGTTCCAGTTTGGCAAATAGAAGATTCCCTCCATAAACACAAGCTAGAAAGACTATAAAACACCAAGAGGCGAACCCCTATCGCAAATTCAAACAAACTAAACATTCTTAATCCTCCTTTTGTATTCCTATTTTCATATAAACTGTTGACAATGTTGGTCTATCAATGTTAAAATGTAATTCAACACTGGCAGGAAAATCAGGTTGAGTCGTTGACTCTTCGGGTTGCGGTGCTATCCCTGAAACTTTGGTTTCTAAAGAACTGGAATTGCGATTGATTAGTTCGCCCCCAGTGTTAGATGGCTCTTGACTTCGGTCAGGAGCTTTTTGATACTTTTAAAGTTGATTTCTTCAGTAAATTATATTAAAATATAGATATCGAGAGGATAACGTAGGGCGACTGGTAACAGAGCGTTCAAAGGTACCAACTTCTGGTACGGGTGTGGGACTGCCTTCAGCTTTGAGCTGTAAAGACCCCTGACTACCATTGGTCCTCTCTTTTTGCTTACTCTTAAATTAAGTTCTTGTCTTTGCCTTTTAGTAAGCACTCCACTCCATCTTGCTATTTCTATTTCTACATCGTTATACTTATAGATTGACTTCTTAACCTCATAAATGATAAAATGGAGTAAAGGTTGAGATTTGGTCTGACTTGGTGACAAGTCTTTCAAAGGTTGTGATTCAATCACTTCAGGTAATGGTGCTGCCCCTTGAGCTTGCTCAGAAAGATCCCTTAATTTTGTCTCAGCCTTTTTATTTGCTCTTGAGATTTCTCAAGAGCTTTTTCTTTTTTCAAAGATATCATTCTGTCCCAACCATCTACACCAACGATTAATGAAACTAAAACTATATTCTCCCTTAAATCTACTATCTCTTTAGATTTCCCCTTTAATTATAACACCTAAGCGCTCTCCGAACAAATCCTATCTATCTTTTGCTCCCTCTTCCCCTCACGACTTTCTCGTTTCCGTCTTTTACTAATTTTTCATTTTATGTTATAATTGAAATAATTGTAACGAATCAAGGTCAATCTAGACACAAAATGGAATGAAATCAAGCAAATCTCTGCTAAAAGTTTGGAATAAGCTGACCTGTAAAATAGAAAGGAACTATATGATTTACAAAGTTTTTTATCAAGAAACAAAAGAACGTAGCCCACGTCGTGAAACTACACGCGCACTTTACCTAGACATCGATGCCAGCTCAGAACTTGAGGGCCGTATCGCTGCTCGCCAACTTGTCGAAGAAAATCGCCCAGAGTATAATATCGAGTATATCGAACGCTTGTCTGACAAATTGCTAGATTACGAAAAAGAAACTGGCGCCTTCGAAATCACGGAGTTCTAATATGGCCTATACTCTTAAACCTGAAGAAGTCGGCGTTTTTGCCATCGGTGGTCTGGGAGAAATCGGGAAAAATACATACGGAATTGAATACCAAGATGAGATTATCATCGTCGATGCTGGGATTAAATTCCCAGAAGATGACTTACTGGGTATCGACTATGTTATCCCTGACTACTCTTACATAGTAGACAATATCGACCGCGTCAAGGCTGTCTTGATCACACACGGACACGAGGACCACATCGGTGGGATTCCTTTCCTACTCAAGCAAGCAAATGTCCCAATCTATGCTGGACCACTTGCCTTGGCTTTGATCCGTGGGAAACTCGAAGAACACGGTCTCTTGCGCAACGCCAAACTTTACGAAATCAACCACAACACTGAGTTGACCTTTAAAAATCTCAAGGCAACTTTCTTTAGAACGACTCACTCTATTCCAGAGCCTTTGGGGATTGTCATTCATACTCCTCAAGGGAAAATTGTCTGTACGGGTGACTTCAAGTTTGACTTAACACCAGTTGGTGAACCAGCAGATTTGCACCGTATGGCAGCTCTTGGTGAAGAAGGTGTACTCTGTCTCCTGTCTGACTCGACAAATGCAGAAATTCCAACCTTTACCAACTCTGAAAAAGTCGTTGGCCAGTCCATCATGAAGATTATCCAAGGCATAGAGGGACGTATCATCTTTGCATCCTTTGCCTCAAATATCTTCCGTCTCCAGCAAGCAACAGAAGCTGCTGTTAAGACTGGGCGCAAGATCGCTGTCTTTGGTCGTTCTATGGAAAAGGCCATTGTCAACGGAATCGAGCTTGGCTACATCAAAGCTCCTAAGGGAACCTTTATCGAGCCAAATGAAATCAAAGACTACCCTGCAGGCGAGGTTCTGATCCTCTGTACAGGTAGTCAGGGCGAGCCAATGGCTGCCCTCTCTCGCATCGCTAACGGAACTCACCGTCAGGTACAACTCCAACCAGGCGATACTGTTATCTTCTCTTCTAGTCCAATCCCTGGAAACACGACTAGCGTCAACAAGCTGATTAACATCATTTCAGAAGCTGGTGTCGAAGTTATCCACGGTAAGGTTAACAATATCCATACATCTGGACACGGTGGCCAGCAAGAGCAAAAACTTATGCTCCGCTTGATTAAGCCAAAATACTTCATGCCTGTCCACGGTGAATACCGCATGCAAAAAGTCCACGCTGGACTAGCGGTGGATACTGGTGTTGAGAAGGACAATATCTTTATCATGAGCAATGGTGATGTGCTTGCCCTTACCGCAGATTCTGCTCGTATCGCAGGCCATTTCAACGCCCAAGATATCTATGTCGATGGAAATCGTATCGGTGAAATCGGTGCTGCTGTTCTCAAAGATCGTCGTGATCTATCTGAAGACGGTGTCGTTCTGGCAGTCGCAACTGTTGACTTCAAATCGCAGATGATTCTGTCTGGTCCAGACATCCTCAGTCGAGGCTTTGTCTACATGAGAGAGTCTGGCGACTTGATTCGCCAAAGCCAACGCATCCTCTTCAATGCTATTCGTATTGCACTGAAAAACAAGGATGCTAGCGTTCAATCTGTCAATGGTGCCATTGTCAACGCTATTCGCCCCTTCCTCTATGAAAATACAGAACGTGAGCCGATTATCATCCCTATGATCCTCACACCAGATGAAGAATAATACTCTTCGAAAATCTCTTCAAACCACGTCAGCTTCGCCTTGCCGTACTCAAGTACAGTCTTCAGCTAGCTTCCTAGTTTGCTCTTTGATTTTCATTGAGTACAAGTCAACAAAACAGCCCCGTTTTCGGCGACTTGACACTCAGCACTCTAAAATAATCTAAGTTCACACATCTTATAATAAAAAGCTAAGACAAAATCAGTCTTAGCTTTTTAAACTATCTTATTTATTATTTTTCTTCCTTTCGTACTCATCTAAACTATCATTATATTTTCCTGTGAAAAATTCAAAGATACCACTAAAAATAGAATCCAATAAATCTACAAACTTTCCATAAAAGTAAGCAAGTATGAAAAGCACGACAAATCCAATAATAATTTCCATCATATTCTCCTATCTAATATTTTCGCAACTCAATGAGTAGCTCCTTAAATTCATCATCTTTCCATAGAGAATAAGAGACTATTCCGCCTATAGAAAAAGAAACTATTACACCCATTAAACTAGAATGTCTCTTTTTTGCTACCAACTTATTTAGCTCATTTGATAATCCCTTAAATAAACCATAAGAAGTATACGACTCAGGATAAAATACCGAACCTGCTTCAAAATTTGCTCCATAGTAAATCACTTCACCATTTCCTTTAAAACCAAAGAATAGGAAAGATATAACACAAAGAACTAAAATTACTAATCTAGGTTTTAGTCTTGGGCTAATATTATTCATATTAGTACTGTTTAACTCGCTTTCTGATATTATTTTATTATCTTTAGGGTGTAGATTTTTTATTGATTGTCCTGAAATCCTATCTCCAATAATTACAATAAGTAGGAACGGTAAGTTTATGACTGCTAAACCTAGTAGAATACTCCAACTACTTTCCATACAACATTACTCCATTCTATTTAACTCGTTTAAACTCAAAAGTTATCGATTTACTTCCAATTGTAATGCCATTAGTAGGCTTTGAATTTTTATCTATGATATTTTCGAAATATAATGTATTTTGGTCTTCAGAAAGTGTAGCAATACCATAAATATTAGCACCATCAATTGTTATCTTATTGCCATCTTTTTTCCAATTTGCATTAAATAGCATTCCGCTATCCATAACTAAAGTTCCGTCTTCCTTAATTTCCATAGTAGCGTTAAAATGTAATTCATTCATGAGTATAGATAATATATTACCACTTAGATTATTACCAGATAATGAATTTACTATACTTTTGGCATCTTCTCTTGTATTTCCTTGGTTAAATATATCTGTAGTCCAAATGCCTATAAATTTTTTTTCTGGAGTACAGGCAGTTAAAATAATGAAAGTAAATAAAAGTATTACAATTTTAGTAATATTTTTGATTATCTTCTCCATAAATCACCTCGTTCTGTTTTACCCAATCTTAAAAATCCCTGCTACAATAGGGGTTGAGCTTGTTTTAGTTAACGGTCGTCAACTAAAACAATGAAAAAATAAAAATGCCAATTCAACAAGGCAACTAAAACCTTATTAAATCAGCATTTTAAAATATTTTTATTGATAACTTTGATTGTTTTAACAAACGACCGTTCGCTAAAACTGTTGATAGGTTTAATGTACTATTTTTCTAAGGATTTGTCAATCAATTATAGGTGATTTTTTCTATTTATTTGAATACTATTGCGCCTTAATACATTATATATGGTTGCGGTGGAAATGTTTAGCTGATTCGCAATATTTCGAACGGACATTTCTTTTTGCTGGTATTGTGCAATAATTTGCTTTTCTTTATCTTTCGCTATTCCTTTATTGCCAAGTTTTACACCTTTTTCTTTCGCTTTGCGGAGTCCGTCTTTAGTGCGTTCAGAAATAGCTTGAAGCTCCCATTCTGCCACATAACCCAACATCAAACAAAAGAATTTTCCAGTTAAAGAATCTGTTTCAATATTTTCATGAATTGATTGAAGATGAATACCATTTTTAGTTAAATCTTCAATAATAGCAGAGAGGTGAAGCATTTTTCTGGTAAGTCTATCCAATTTATACACAACAAAATTTGTTTTAACACCTTGCTGGGCATATTTTTTCGCCATTTTTAAAGCTTTGTCAAGTTGTTTTCGCTCCTGATTTCCGCCTGAATCTTTTTCAATATAGAGCTTGTTGCAAAAGCTGAGCGCCTCTTTTTGAACAGATAACCCTAATTCTTGCCGATTATCTGTTGAGCTAACGCGAGCATAGCCGATAGTTATGGTTTTGATATTTTCTAATTTGTTCTTGTGATGATTTGTCAAAATTTCTCCTTTCTTTACTATTGTAGCAGGTAGTTATATTTTAGAGAAAAATTAACGAAATGAAAAAGACCCACAAGGCGGGTCTTAAATAAGTTACTTTGAACGATAGCGATAATTTTCATCCTCCTTATAGTTATCATGAACTACAATTGAGTTATACTCTTCAAAAGTTAAATCGAGACATTCTATCAGATAATTGGTAAAAACTGGGTCTAAATTAGATGGTAAGATCTCCTCATTAGTCATAAAATTACTTAGTGTATCTTGTACTATATCTCTGACTTTAGTTAAAGTTCTCAAATTTTTACCGTAGGCGGTCTCAACTTCTTCAATTTCCATTCCTAATAAACAAGCAATCTGCTCAATCCCAAGAGAAGGAATATCTTTAGCTAGCATTCTTCGAGCTATATTTTCTTTTGAAAACGGGTCGCACAAAGTATCATTCCAAATAATTTTTTCGACAGTTTCTTTGCTATCATGATAAAACGGATATTTCATATTTTTTCCTCTCAAATAATAAAAATCTACCGTTCACAGTCAGTAGAAGGGCTAATTTTCTATAGAGCTGTGAACAACTTTCATTAATCAAGAAGATTAAAGTTGCGAAAATTATAAATTTTATATTAAATATTATACTTTTTTATTTTAGGTTTGTCAATATCTATTCAGGCGGTGTGTATTTTAATAATTTGTTATGAGGTCGAATATCAATTTTAACTCCTGAACCTACTAAGGTATACCTATCTATTTCAACTTCAAAATATTGGTTATTAGACTTAACGAAACGAATCCTATCATCATGCTTAAAAGACCCAAAGAAATGACCTGCAATTTTAAAATTATGCTTATCTTCCTTATTTAGTTCACTTAATTTCGCTACAAATTTAAATTTACTTGCAGATTCCTTTAGACGATAAATTATTTCTCCGACAGGAAAATTCAAAATAGATTTTTGAACAACTTCAATAGCATAATTTGAACTATCTTTAATTCCTTCAACTCTATATGTTTTCTTGTATGCTTGTTTTGAATCAGGTTTTTCCCACTCTTTTTCAATTATCTGATTATCTTGGAAGACTTCGCCATTTATTTTCAAACATTCAATACGATGACGCTCCCTAAAATTTTCATATTCAAAACCGACAACAAATTCAAAATAATCAGCCTTAGGCTTTTTAGCGTTTAAGAATCTAGTTACGATTTTTGTGGTGGTTACCGTTTCAATAACATTTTCTTTAGGATTAGGGGTAATCACCACATCTCTATCAATAGAATCAAAAAATAATCCATTATTATAAGAAGCTCTCAATTCATGTATAACAGATATATCTTGACTCTCTCCACTCTTTATATTATCTATATCTATATCAAAATTTTTTAAATCAGATGCAATATAGTAAAGAACATATGTAAAGAATATAATAAACTCATTATTAGACACATAAAGTTCAAGCCCCCTGACAAGACTATGACTATTTAAATTACTATTATCTGTAAAAATCTTTAAAATCTTCAAACAGAGTTCTTTATCTAAAAAAGATTTTATATTTATATCGTCTTTGATAGTTTTTTCTATAGCAGTACAAGCAAGATCAATATTAACAGACCTATAATATTTTAATATTTGTTGAGGAATCTGCCTTTTTCCTTTTGTAAATCTCCAAGTTACTTGATCGTCATATTTTTTAATCTCTTCTATATGACCATCACTACTTTTTACTAGTATGGCTATTAAGTTATTTAGTATCTTGTAGTTAGCGTTCCAACTATTGTTAAAATCACCTTTACTTTCAATAAGAATATTAAGTAACTTTGCAAAATACGGTGACTGCTTGCTTTTCTGTCTTACCATAATGATACCTCCAGCATAAAAGTCAAGTTTTAGGACATAAAAATCAAGTTTTTGAGTCTACTTGACTTGTTTTATGCCAATTTTCAATAACAAAAACCTCTGGTACAATTCATATATAGCTTAAGTATACCACACAACTCGAGTAAATGTGGTTAGGAAGGAGGAAAATTCTCTTGCTAACATTACTTATCTTTTTACCGTATCTTCTAACCTCAGCTGCTGCGATATATTTCATAAATAAAAGGTCTAGGAAATAACCGCCTACAGGTTTATATTAGGTTGTGTAAGCCCCACTAATATAAACCTGCCTCTCTGGGGCTACTAAGGAGAAAAACTATGCTTCAACAAAATAATCAAAATCAAATTTATGTTAACCCTCAACTGTCAAATACTTTTCAGCTTGAAGTTGCTAAAAGACTAAGCAAATCGATGGCGGATAATCAAGCCTTGGAGCTTCTCGCTAGCGATATTTTATATAAAGTGGGTAATCTGGCGCTTACTCAGACTGAAATACTCAAAAATACACCAGAAGCTAAAGCCTACACCGATTATATTCTAAAAGCATTCACTTATTACGCTACTGAAAAGATGAAATGAGGTAGCTTTATGATGGACTACTTTATAGCTTTTATAATTATCATTGTTGTTGTATTTCTTTGGGATTGGTTCGAAAAACCAAAACAAGCAGATAAAAAGCACTATAGTGAAGAAGAAATCGCCCTGGCAGAATTTCTGGAAAAACGGCAAGAAATCAATGAACTTTTCTTGGCTGCAAAATCCGAATTGAGAAAATTCGAAAGAAAATAAAAGCCTTGATTGGACTAGACAAAAGTAAAAAATATGTTGAAATATACTACTGTTTCATTACTTAAAATTCATTCCAATCGCTCTAAAAACTGAAGGTAATGAAATTTAACTTTTCACCAATTTTCTTGTATAAATGGAGGCAGAAAGGAGACCAGCTATGAGAAAACTAATGGCATATATTCTTGGATTTGTTGCTTGTGCTTGGCTTATTAATTGGGCGGTGAAACTAATTCTGGAAGTTTGGTGGTTCTTGGTTTTGACGACTGCGGTTATTTTCATTGGCTGGTTCGTCTTTC